>NZ_JAFIBW010000001.1:3437500-4637500 GCF_017833295.1 Methylobacterium sp. PvR107 | reverse complement strand
GATCTTGATCATCTCGCCGAGCCGCCCCGGGTTGGTCGGCTCTCCGAGGACACAATGATCGAATCGCCCGCCCCGCGTTCGCGCCCAGTCCAGCAGCTTCACGGTCCCGTTGACCGCGGGCCCTTCCTCGTCGCCGGTAATCAGGAATGCGAGGGAGCCGCCGAAAGCAGGGCCGCGCCGTTCCAGGAAGGCAAGCGTGGCCGCCAGCATGCAGGCGATGCCGCCCTTCATGTCGGCGGCCCCCCGGCCGTACAGCATCCCGTCGGCGACCGCGCCCGCAAAGGGGTCGTGGCGCCACGCACCCTCACCCTCCGGCACGACGTCGGTATGGCCGGCGAAGACGAGGCACGGCTCTTCTTGTCCGATGCGTGCGTAGAGATTCGGCGTGTCGGGATAGCCAGGCTCCGAGAAGACCGGCCGCTCGACGGCGAAGCCGGCAGGCCGGAGCGCGTCGGCGATCACGTCGAGGGCGCCACGATCCTCCGGTGTCACCGATGGGCAGCGGATCAGGGCCTGCGCGAGGCGCAGGGCCGCGTCGGGCGCGTGATGATCAGCCGGCATGAACCCGTCCCCGGCGGCGTGACATGCCGCGCGGCCCGCTTACCCCGAAGCGGGCCGCCCCGGAACTCCCGTGTGCCCGGCCCTACTTGGTCACCACCACCTGCGCGTCGCCGTGGCGACGCTGTACCGAGACGGTGACATCGTCGTCGTAGCGCTGGAAGCGGAGATCCAGGCGCGAACCGCCGAGCTTGACGTTGTAGAGCGTCACACCGTCGAGGAAGGCCGGGAGAATCGGGTTCTTGAGCCGAACGCGGTTGCGCTCGTGGTCGAGTTCGAGGCCGAGACACGCGGCCAGGAACGCGAACGGCGCCGCCGCCGCCCAGGCCTGCGGGCTGCAGGCCACCGGATACGAGACCGGCCCGCGCTGCT
The DNA here is from genome assembly GCF_017833295.1 of Methylobacterium sp. PvR107. Taxonomy (NCBI): domain Bacteria; kingdom Pseudomonadati; phylum Pseudomonadota; class Alphaproteobacteria; order Hyphomicrobiales; family Methylobacteriaceae; genus Methylobacterium; species Methylobacterium sp. PvR107. The sequence goes on along the minus strand of NZ_JAFIBW010000001.1, from coordinate 4,636,570 downwards.
TGCGGCGCATGAAACCGCAGAACAGCTCCGGCAGGCGCTTCTGGTCCTGGTAGAGCGAGGTATCGAACATCCCCTGGAAGATGCGCGCGGCCTCGTGCTTGCGGTCGTAGCGCGCCAGACCCATCGCGATCAGCGCGTTGTCGTGCGGCCAGATCGAGCCGTTGTGGTAGGACATCGGATTGTAGCGCGCCTCGCCCTTGGCGATCGTGCGCACGCCCCAGCCGTTGAAGCCGTCCTTGCACAGCAGCGTATCGGCGACGCGGGCCGCCCGCTCCGGCTTGGCGATTCCGGTGAACAGGGCGTGGCCGGCATTGGACGAGCGCACCGCGCATTGCGTCTTCGCGCCGTCCAGCGCCAGGGCGTAGGTGCCGATTTCCTCGTTCCAGAACGCCGCGTCGAACTTCTCGCGGAGGGAAGCGGCTTCCTGCGTCAGGCGCTCGGCCATCGGGTCGTGACCCAGCTGAGCCGCGAGCTTCGCCATGCCGTTCTTCGCCGCGTAGACGTAGCCCTGCACCTCACACAGGGCGATCGGGCCCTTCGCGAGCTGACCGTCGGTGTGGAAGATCGAATCGTGGCTGTCCTTCCAGCCCTGATTTTCCAGGCCCTTGTCGGTGTCGCGGGCGTACTCGACGAATCCGTCGCCGTCCCGGTCGCCGTAGCGGTCCATCCATTCCAGCGCGAGTTCTAGCGCCGGCCAGATCGCCCGGACGGTCTCGAGGTCGCCTGTGACCGCGTAGTACTCCCAGGCCAGCATCACGAAGAGCGGCGTGCCGTCGATGGTGCCGTAATAGTGCCGGAACGGCACCTCGCCGAGCATCGCCATCTCGCCGCGCCGGGTCTCGTGGAGGACCTTGCCGGGCTGGGCATCGGCCGCCGGATCGACCGCCTTGGCCTGGGTCGAGGCAAGGTAGCGTAGCACGCCCCTGGCGAATTTCGGGTCGATCCAGAGCGCCATCATCGCCGTGATGATTCCATCACGCCCGAACACAGTGGAGTACCAGGGGATGCCGGCAAACGGGTAGATGCCCTCCGGAGTGCGGGTCGCCAGCATGTAGAGGTCGGCCGTGGCCCGGCACAGGCCCTCGTTGAACTGATCGTTCGACGAGATGATCGTGGTGATCCCCGCCGTCAGCGTGCGGAGATCGCGCCGCGAGTCGCGGTAGGCACGGGCGAAGATCGTGCCCTCGCCGAGTTCCTTGAGTTCGCGCCGGGCACCGCCGGCATTGGCCGCGAGCGTCAGCTTGGCGGCCGCATCCTCGCCGACCATCGAGTCGGCCGGCGGCTTGGTGAAGGCCCGGTGCGCCTCGAAGGTCACGCGGATGAACAGGGAGGTCCGCCCCTCCGGCGGCAGCGACACGTCGAAGACGACGCGGCCCGGCTCGATCAGGTCGGGCTTCGGGCCGAAATGCAGCGCCGTGGTCCGCACGATCTCATCTAGGCCGACGTAGCGGAACTGCACCTCGCGGTCGCTCGCCACCAGGACGCCGCGCTTGCCGCGCGCCTGACGGTCAGTCCCGCGGACCTCGAACAGGTCGCGGAAATCCGCGTCGAAGGTCACGGCGATGCGTAGGCGGCGGTGCTTCGAATCGTAGGAGCGTAGGCCGATCCGGTCGTAGCAGGCGCCGCGGAACAGGAATTTGGTGCGCTCGATCGCGATCGTCTCACGGGGGATCGAGGTCTCGTCGTGGGCGTCGGTGCGGATGTCGGGCGTCGTCATGTCGACGCTGAGCGCGCCGTTATCGTCCTGCATTACCGAGGAGAGCATCAGCGGGCGCTGACCCTCCACCATGACCTCCAGGCGCGACAGGTAGCGCGTATCCTGGAAATAGAGCCCCTCGGGGCCGGGCTGAACGCCGATATCGCCGTAGGAATCGAGGACGCCGAACGCCTCGCCGAATTTCAGCGAGCGCAGGGGCCGCTCCACGAGGGAGGTCTGCGCCTCGATGTGATAGGTCGGCAGGACATCGTCCGCGTCCTGGAATCCGTGCGCCACGCTTCCGGAACTCGCCGCGGTCCGGGCCTTCGCGTCGTGGGCCGCTGCCGTGTTGTCCGCCGCCATGCAGGGCATCTCCGGGTACAAGTGAGAGGTGCGAATCGAGAGGGCTGCCGCATCTCTTCGATGCAGCAGCCCTTGTTCACTCTACGGATGAGTCGCCTTTAAGACGCTAGGCCGGTCCGAACCCGCTTCGCAAGCCCGATGCCGGGGTTCAGGCCGGCATGGCGGCGACCGGGATCGCCGGGCGCGCCGAGCCGTTCACCTCACCGTATTGCGGCTTGAAGCCGGACTTCGGCAGCTTGATCACATCGGCGCCACGGGCGAGCAGATCCTCGTAGGCGGCGACGTACTTCCTGACCATGCACTCGGCGGTGAAAGCGCTCTCGAAGTGGCGGCGGACGCCGGCGCGGCTCATAGTCTTGACCTTGGCGACCGCGGCCACGGCATCGTCCATGGTCTCGCAGAGAACGCCGCCGACGCCATCCTTGATCACCTCCGGAACCGAGCCGTTCCGGAACGCGATCACCGGCGTGCCAGCCGACATCGCCTCGATCATCACGAGGCCGAAGGGCTCCGGCCAATCGATCGGGAAGGCAAGCGCCAGGGCGTTTCCGAGGAAGTCCTTCTTCTGCTCCTCGTTGATCTCGCCGATATACTCGATCAGCGGGTGATGGATCATTGGCTCGATGACCTCGTCCCAGTAATCCTGGTCGGCCTTGTCGACCTTGGCGGCGATCTTCAGGGGCGTGCCGGAACGGATCGCCATCTCAATCGCGCGGTCGGGGCGCTTCTCGGGCGAGATCCGGCCGAGGAAGGCCAGGTAGCCGCCCTTCGCGTCCGGGTAGTACGGGCAATTCTCGGCCGGCAGGCCGTGGTGGATCGTCGCCAGCCAGTTCGAGGTCGGCGGCATCGGCAGGCGCTGATTGTCGGAGATCGAGACCAGCGGCATGCCCGTGAAGGTGCGGTAGACCGGCATAAAGTCCGGCACGTCGAGGCGGCCGTGCATCGTGGTAATGCACTTGTGGTTCAGATCCTCGAACATCGGATACTGAAGCAGGTCGATATGGAAGTGCAGGATGTCGAACTCGTGCGCGCGGCGGTGCACCTGATGCAGCATTGCCAGGTGGCTGGCGGTGTGATCCCGGTAGCCGAGCAGGCGCAGGCCCTCGGGCGTGCACGCCGCGAGCTTGGCAGTCGTCTCCGAGTCACCGCTCGCGAACAGCGTGACTTCGTGGCCCTGGCGGACCAGCTCCTCTGTAATCCAGCTGACGACGCGCTCGGTGCCGCCGTAGAACTTCGGAGGGACGGCCTCCGACAACGGAGCGATCTGGGCAATGCGCACGAAGTGTCTCCTGGTTGGCCGAATTTGACGGGGAGTCTAACTCTGCCGGCCTGAGCGGGACATGAATGAAACGGACGGCCAAGGTTATGGTTCCTGGCGCCCGGGGCTGTCGCGCCTTCTTTTGTGCAGCGCGTCATCTGTCCCCGAATTCCTCCGACTCAGCCGGGGCAAAAGGGTGCGGATTGTTCCCCGGGTGTGCAGTCCGACACGGCGTGCACCACCCGGCCGGCAGTCGATCTGTAAACGCGTTGCACCGGATCGACTCGGAGGGACGAACACGTCATTCCGGGACGGCGCAGGCGAGCCCGGAATTCAGAACCGCAGCGGGCGGCCAGCACGGCTTCGGCGGCGGTTCTCGATTCCGGGCTCGCCTGGGGCGCCCCGGACTGACGGCGCGAGCGCTCACTTCCCGACGGATGCACGGCGCACGACCAGCCGTTGCCGCCGCGTCAGCTTTCTGTCATAAGCCGCCCCGCGTCGAACCGCCCGGCCGATAGGGCTGCCGTGGCGGCTCGTGCTGCTCCACCAGAAGCATCAGCGCGCGAACCTCATCCGACCCTTGCGGGGCGGTCCGAGATCCTTTCGCGCAACGGAGAGCCAAATGCCCAAGTTGAAGACGAAATCGGGCGCGAAGAAGCGCTTCAAGATCACCGGCACCGGCAAGGTGATGTACGCCCAGGCCGGCAAGCGCCACGGGATGATCAAGCGGACGACCAAGCAGATCCGCAACCTGCGCGGCACCACGACCCTGTTCGAGGGCGATGCCGCCAACGTGAAGAAGTACTTCCTGCCGAACGCGCGGTAAGTCCTTCAACACCCGTTGCCACTGTCTTTCGTCGAATCCAGGAGATAACCGATGGCCCGCGTCAAACGCGGCGTGACCAGTCACGCGAAGCACAAGAAAGTCCTGAAGGCCGCCAAGGGCTATTACGGCCGGCGCAAGAATACGATCCGGATCGCCAAGCAGGCGGTCGAGAAGGGCATGCAGTATGCCTACCGCGATCGCAAGAACAAGAAGCGCACGTTCCGCGCCCTCTGGATCCAGCGACTCAACGCGGCGGTCCGCGAGCACGGCCTGACCTATTCGCGCTTCATCAACGGTCTGGCCAAGTCCGGCATCATCGTCGACCGCAAGGCTCTTTCAGAGCTCGCGATCCACGAGCCGGCGAGCTTTGCCGCCGTCGTCGAGAAGGCGAAGGCCGCGCTGCCGGAGAACACCGCCAAGGCCGCCTGATCCAGGCCTGAGGCGAGACGAACGGAAGGCGCGGTTCCCCAGGGAGCCGCGCCTTCGTCGTTGACGAGGCCCCGCGCCCAGCGCTTGCGCCCGGGCGCACAACGCGCGAGAGCACGCCCGCGACCGCCGCCGACTCCGCCAACCCTGCTCGAAGACAGCGATGACCGATCTCGACACCCTCGAACGCGATCTCCTGGCCCAGGTGAGCGCTGCGTCCGACGAGGCAGCCCTCGATGCGGTTCGCGTCGCCGCGCTCGGCAAGAAGGGCAGCGTCTCGGATCTCCTGAAGACGCTCGGGTCGATGACGCCGGACGAGCGCAAGGAGCGCGGCCCGTTGATCAACGGCCTGCGGGACCGGATCCAGGGCGCCGTCACCGCGCGCAAGACCGAGCTCGGCGAGGCAGCGCTAGAGGCCCGCCTCGCCTCCGAGCGGGTCGACGTGACCCTGCCGGTCCGCGAGGCCCCGGAGGTCCGCGGCCGGATGCACCCGATCTCCCAAGTGATCGACGAGATCACCGCGATCTTCGCCGACATGGGCTTCGCGGTGGCCGAGGGTCCGGACATCGAGACGGACGAGCTGAACTTCACGGCCCTCAACTTCCCGCCCGGCCACCCCGCCCGCGAGATGCACGACACCTTCTTCCTGGCTCCGGACCGCGACGGGAAGCGCAAGGTGCTGCGGACCCATACCTCGCCCGTGCAGGTGCGGACCATGCGGGCGCAGACGCCACCGATCCGGGTGATCATCCCGGGCCGGACCTACCGGCACGATTCCGACCAGACCCACACGCCGATGTTCCATCAGGTCGAGGGGCTGGTGATCGACACGAACGCCAATATCGCCAACTTGAAATGGGTGCTGGAGGAGTTCTGCAAGGCGTTTTTCGAGGTCGAGGGCGTGAAGATGCGCTTCCGCCCGTCGTTCTTCCCGTTCACGGAGCCCTCCGCGGAGGTCGACATCCAGTGCTCGCGCAAGGGCGGCGAGATCCGCTTCGGCGAGGGCGACGATTGGCTGGAGATCCTGGGCTGCGGGATGGTCCATCCGAACGTGCTGCGCAATTGCGGGCTCGACCCGGACGCCGTGCAGGGCTTCGCGTTCGGCGTCGGCATCGACCGCATCGCTATGCTGAAATACGGCATGCCGGACCTGCGCCCGTTCTTCGAGGCCGACGTCCGCTGGCTCGACCATTACGGCTTCCGGCCGCTCGACGTGCCGAGCCTCGTGGGCGGCCTCACCGCTTGAGCCACATGCGCTCTCATGCGGCCGTCCGGCTCCGGTGACGGCCCCGCGATCCTGTTCCTCCGACGGTTGAGCCGACCTCAGGCTCTCGAAGGTCCATCATGAAATTCACCCTCTCCTGGCTTAAGGACCACCTCGATACCGAGGCTTCCCTCGACACCATCGCCGAGACGCTCACGCGGATCGGCCTGGAGGTGGAGGGTGTCGACGACAAGGCTGCTGCGCTCAAGCCCTACGTGATCGCCCGGATCCTGACGGCCGAGCAGCATCCGAACGCCGACCGGCTCAGGGTCTGCACCGTCGACACCGGCGCGGGCGCGCCCGTGCAGGTGGTCTGCGGCGCACCGAACGCCCGGGCCGACCTCGTCTCGGTCTTCGCACCGCCCGGCACCTACGTGCCAGGCAAAAACATTACCCTGTCGGTGGGCACGATCCGCGGCGTCGAGAGCCGCGGCATGCTGTGCTCGGGCGCCGAGCTCGGTCTCGGCGATGACCATGACGGAATCCTGGAACTCCCGACCGACGCGCCGATCGGCCAAGCCTACGCCCTCTATGCCGGGCTCGACGATCCGGTCATCGAGATCAACCTGACGCCGAACCGTCCGGACTGCACCTCGGTCCACGGCATCGCCCGCGACCTCGCGGCCGCCGGCATCGGCACACTCAAGCGCGACACCCTGCCGGCCGTGCGCGGCGAAGGCCCCTGCCCGGTCGAGGTCGAGCTGGCGTTCGAGCCGGCCGACCGGCACCTTGCCCCGCTGTTCGCCCTGCGGCTGGTGCGCGGCGTCCGGAACGGCCCGTCGCCGGCCTGGATGCAGGCGCGGCTGCGCGCCATCGGCCTGCGCCCGATCAACAGCCTCGTCGACATCACAAACTACGTCACGTTCGACCGCGGCCGGCCGCTGCACGTCTTCGATGCCGCCAAGGTCGCCGGCAAGCTGACAATCCGGCGGGCGCGCGAGGGCGAAAGCCTGCTCGCCCTCGACGGCCGAACCCATGCGCTCACCGACGATACGGTGGTGATCGCCGACGCGAACGGCGTCGAATCCATCGCCGGCATCATGGGCGGCGAGGCGTCCGGCTGCGACGCCGGCACCACCGACGTGCTGATCGAGTCGGCCCTCTGGGATCCGGCCAACATCGCCCAGTCCGGCCGCCGCCTCGGCATCATCACCGACGCGCGCTACCGGTTCGAGCGCGGTGTCGATCCGGCCTTCACGCTGCCCGGCCTCGATTGGGCGACGCGGCTGGTCACCGATCTCTGCGGCGGCACGCCGACCGAGGCACACATTGCCGGTGAGCTGCCCGACTCCGAGCGGATCATCGAGTTTCCCTGGACCGAGGTCCGCCGCCTCGCCGGCCTCGAAGTCCCGCACATCGAGATGAAGCTGATCCTCGAGACGTTGGGCTTCCAAGTCTCCGGCACCGGCGACCGGGTGAAGGTGCTGACGCCGTCGTGGCGACCGGATGTGGAGGGCAAGGCCGACCTTGTCGAGGAGGTCGTGCGCATCGCGGGCCTGGACCGGATCGAGGCCAAGCCCCTGCCCCCGCTCGCCGGAATCGGCCGTCCGCTGCTCACCGTGATGCAGAAGCGCACCCGCGTCGCCAAGCGCGCCCTGGCGAGCCGCGGGCTCATGGAGGCGGTCACGTGGTCGTTCGTGCCGCATGCCGACGCCGAGCTGTTCGGCGGTGGTGGCGCCGACCTCGTCCTGGCGAACCCGATCGCGTCCGAACTGTCGGACATGCGGCCGAGCCTGTTGCCGGGTCTCCTGCGTGCGGCGCAGCGCAACGCCGATCGCGGCTATCCGGACGCGGCCCTGTTCGAGGTCGGACAGTGCTTCGCCTCGGACGAGCCGGAGGGCCAGACCATCCGCGCGGCGGCGGTCCGCCGCGGCGGCGCCACCCTGGCCGGCGCCGGGCGGCACTGGGATGGTGCCACCGCGACCGTTGATGCCTTCGACGCCAAGGCGGACGCCCTCGCCCTGCTCGGAAGCCTCGGCGTCCCGACAGGCGGTCTGCAGATCACGGCGGGTGGCCCGTCCTGGCTGCATCCCGGCCGCTCGGGCACGCTGCGCTTCGGTCCGAAGACCGAGATCGGCTGGTTCGGCGAGGTACATCCGCGGACGCTTCAAGCCCTCGACCTGAAGGGGAACCTCGTGGCCTTCGAGATCGTCCTCGATGCCCTGCCCTTACCCAAGCACAAGCCCACCAAAGCGAAGGCCGCTCTGGCGCTGTCGGAATTGCAGCCGCTGTCGCGCGACTTCGCCTTCGTGGTCGGCCGCGACGTGCCGGCAGCGGACATCGTGAAGGCCGCCCAGAACGCCGAGCGCAAGCTCGTGACCGGAGTCGACGTCTTCGATCTTTATGAGGGCCCCGGCGTGCCCGAGGGCTCGAAGTCGGTCGCGATCGCGGTGCGGCTGCAGCCGCTGGAGCGGACCCTGACCGACGCAGAGATCGAGGCGGTGAGCGCCAGGATCGTTGCCGAGGTGTCACGCAAGACGGGCTCTACGCTCCGGAGCTGAGGAGGATCGCGTGGACCGGATTGCCCTGCTCATCGATGACCTCGCCGCGGCCGAGCATCGGCCGACCGCGGCTTTGCGCGAGGCTCTGAAGCATCCGGCCGCGGTCGCCGACGCGACCCTGCCGCTGCTCGAAGCGGCGGCCGACCGGCGCGCGCTGACCCCGGAGCAGACCAACCTCCTCTTCTGGGGCTTGCACGTCATGGCGCATGCCCGGGACGCGCGCGCGCTCGCGCCGCTCCTGCGCCTCCTGCGACAGGACGAGGAAGATCTCGACGCGCTCCTCGGCGACGCCCTCACGGCGACCCTGGCCAAAGTCCTGGCGAGCCTGTTCGACGGCGATCCGGCCCCCCTCTTCCGCCTGATCCTCGACAGCACGGTCGACGATTTCGCCCGCATGGCCCTGCTCTCCGCCTGCACCTTCCTGACCCTGGAGGGGCGAATCGACCGCGCCGCCATGCACGACCTCCTTGTCCGCTTCGACGATGCGAAGGCCGCCGTCGAGGAGGCACCGGTCTGGGCCGGCTGGGAGGAGACGATCGCCCATCTGGGCTTTCGGGATCTCGCGCCTCGGGCGGCGGCGGCCCGCGCCGACGGACGCCTGACCGACGAGGTCAGCGACGCCGCGTGGTTCAAGGAGGCCTTGCGCAAGGCGGAGACCAAGCCGGATGACCGGGATCGGCTCGGCCCGTACCAATACGGCTACCTCGACGATCCGGTGGACGCGCTCGACTGGACCGTCGAGGGTGCGGGCGAGCCGCAGCGCAACCCGCTCAAGGATGTCGGCCGGAACGATCCCTGCCCCTGCGGATCGGGCAAGAAGTTCAAGAAGTGCTGTCTCGGCAGGGTCGAGGCGGAGGGGCCGTGGATGCCGCCGGAGCCGCTAGGCCGCTGAGGCGGCCGTCCCGCTGAGCGGATTCTCGGGATCCCAGCCGTAGCTCAGCGTCTCGAAGCGCATGGAACGGGCATCGACCATCAAGAGGCGCCCGACGAGCGGCTCGCCGAAGCCCGCCACGGCGCGAAGCACCTCCATGGCCATCAGCGAACCCATGACGCCGGCCAAGGCCCCCAGCACGCCGGCCTCCGCGCAGGCGGGTACGCTGCCGGGCGGCGGTGGGTTCGGGAACAGGCAGCGGTAGGTCGGGTTCGGAAGCCCGTCGGAACCGGTCTCGTGCGCGCGGATCGTGGTCAGCGTGCCGTCGAAGCGACCGAGGGCCGCCGTGACTAGCGGACGCCGCGCATGGAAGCAGGCATCGGATACGGTGTAGCGCGTGGCGAAATTGTCGGATCCGTCGGCCACAAGGTCGTAGCCAGCAATCAGGTCGGCCGCGTTGTCCGGCTCGATCCGGAACGGATGCCGGACCACGGTCACGTGCGGGTTGAGTCGCGCCACCGCATCGGCAGCGCTCTCGACCTTCGGCCGGCCGAGATCCGGCGTCCCGTGGATCACTTGCCGCTGAAGGTTCGACAGGGAGACCGTGTCGTCGTCGACGAGGCCGATCGTCCCGATCCCGGCCGCGGCGAGGTACTGGATCAGCGGCGCGCCGAGCCCCCCTGCTCCGACGACGAGGATCCGCGCAGCCTTGATCCGGGCCTGACCGGGTCCGCCGACTTCGGCGAGGACGAGGTGGCGGGCGTAGCGTTCAATCTCATCGGGAGCGAGGGCCATAGCCTGCCCATAATCCGCGGCGCCCCCGATCGGAAGCGCTGAAAAAGACGACGCCGCCCCCATGAGAGGGCGGCGCGGGTCTCGCGACTCTGGATCCGACCGCGCTCAGCGCGGCGCGAGGATCATGATCATCTGCCGGCCTTCGAGCATCGGCTCGCTCTCGACCTTGGCGATCTCGGCCGTCTCATGCTTGACGCGCTCCAGGAGGCGCAGACCGATATCCTGGTGAGCCATCTCACGACCGCGGAAGCGCAGGGTCACCTTGACCTTGTCGCCCTCCTCGAAGAAGCGGTGCACCGACTTCATCTTGGTGTCGTAATCGTGCTTGTCGATACCGGGGCGGAGCTTGATCTCCTTGACCTCGACCGTCTTCTGACGCTTGCGCGCCTCGTTCTGCTTCTTCTGCTCGTTGAAGCGGAAGCGCCCGTAATCGAGCAGCTTGCAGACGGGCGGCACGGAGTTCGGCGCGATCTCCACGAGATCGAGGCCGACTTCCTCAGCCAGATTGAGGGCGTCGAAGAAGGGGACGACGCCGCGGTTCTGCCCGGTATCGTCGATCAGCTGCACTTCCCGCACCCCGCGTATGTCGCGGTTGGCGCGCGGCCCGTCCTTCTGCGGGGCCGGCATGGCTCTCATCGGTCTACGAATGGCTCAGGTCTCCTGCTGCAACGACGAAACGGCGGACCGGACGACTCCCGTGGGAATCGCCTGACCGCCAGCCGTTCCGGTCTCGTCCGGACATACTACGTTGGGGGAAGCGCGGCCAGAGTCAACGGCCTACAATGGCAGCGCTCAAAATAATAACCCGCCGTGATGGCGCGACCGGCGACCGCGCTGCGTGACTGTTCGAGGCCCTTGACCTCGAGCGCGCTCGAAGCGGTACCCGTGTTGCCGTCGAGACGAGAGCAGGCACCCATGAAGATCGGAGATCTCGCCAGGCGATCAGGCTTATCGGTCCATACGCTTCGTTACTACGAGCGTATTGGGCTGATACCCTTCGCAGACCGAGACCGATCCGGGCGGCGGGATTACGATGTTTCAATCCTCACGTGGATTGCCTTCCTCGGTCGCCTGAAAGCGACCGGAATGCCGATCAGCGAGATGGTGCGCTACGCCGATTTGCGGGCTCAAGGCGCCACGACGGCTCCTGAACGCCGACGGCTGCTTGATCATCATCGCGCGCAAGTGGCTCGAACCATCGCCGAATTCCAGAGCTGTCTACTCGTCCTCGACGCGAAAATCGCCGGCTACGGCGACAGCCCCGAGAGGATCATCGATGACACAGACGCAAACGCCGGACGTAAGCCGGTTCGATCGCGGGCAGCGGGCCCTCTCTGACATCGACGGTGAGGCCGGGGAAGCGGTCGTGGCGGCCCTTGCAGACATCGCGCCGGACTTCGCCCGCTATTTGATCGAGTTTCCGTTCGGCGACATCTACAGTCGCCCGGGTCTCGACCTCCGCAGCCGCGAGATCGCGACGATCGCGGCCCTCGCCGCACTCGGCAACGCGGCGCCACAACTTAAGGTGCATATCGCGGCCGGTCTCAACGTCGGCCTGACCCGGACCAAAATTACCGAGATCCTGATGCAGATGGCCGTCTACGCCGGGTTCCCGGCGGCATTGAACGGGCTGTTCGCCGCGAAAGAGGTGTTCGCACGACATCCAAAGCCAGCGGAGACAGCCTGAGCCGACGCGTCGCCTACCGGTCGCGCGCCAGCAGTTCCGCGTAGACCGCGAGCGTGTCACCCGCCATCCGCTCAAGAGAGAAGTTGGCCTCGACATGCGCGCGGCCCCTGCGCGCGAGCGCGTCGCGGGCGCTGGCGCCGAGCGATAGGGCTTCCGTGAGCGCCGCCGCCAGCGCGGCGGCGTCTCCGGGGGGTACGCGCCAGCCGGTGCGCTGACCGGCGGGTACGTCTGGCGGGGCTAGAACCGTTTCCGGGACGGCGCCGAGATCCGAGACGACCACCGGCGCGCCGAGCGCCTGCGCTTCGACGGCGGAGCGCCCGAAGGCTTCGGGCTCGACGGATGGCACAGCAACCACCGAGGCAGCCCGGTAAGCCGCCGGCATGTCGGTGCAATGGCCGACCCTGCGGACAACGCCGCCCAGGTTCCGTGCCGCGATCAGCGCATCAAGCTCGCGCTCGTAGGCGGCGCGGCCCTGCGGGTCGCCGGCCAGCACGACCGCGATATCCGGAACGCCCCGGTCGCGCATTTGCGCCACCGCCTCGATCAGGACGCGATGCCCCTTCCAGGCTGTCAATCGGGCCGCCAGAAGAATCACCCGCTCGTGCGGTGCCACGTTCCAGGCGCGGCGCAGGGCTTCGACCCGGGCCGTGCCGACGGCCACCGGATTGAAGGTGGACAGGTCCGTTCCGCGATGGATGACCCGGACGCGATCGCCGGCCTGCTCGGCGTGAAGGCGATTGATCAGCGACGCCGTGTAGTGCGAATTGGCGATCACCACGTCGCCACGAGCCATGACTGAGTTGTACAGCACCTTCACGCTGGTGCGGCCGGAATAGCTGCCGTGAAAGGTGGTGACGAAGGGCAGTCCGAGCCGACGCGCGGCACCGAGGGCGACCCAAGCCGGAGCCCGGGAGCGCGCATGGATGATCTGCACGCGCTCCCGGCGGCAGAGCGCCATGAGCCGCAGGACGTTCACGGCCATCAGGACCGGGTTCTTCGACGCCGCGGGGAACGGGTGCCAGTGCCCGCCCTTCGCCTGCAGCTCTCCGACCAGCCGCCCGCCCTCGGTCGCGACCAGGGGGCGGGCGCTGACGGCCGCCAGGGCAGCCGCGACGTCGACGGTTGTCCGCTCCGCGCCGCCGGCGTCGAGTTCGGGGATGATCTGCAGGATCCGCGCTCCGGCCAGGACGCCGATCTCCGTCGGGAAGCCCGACAGACCGCGGCGCTCGTCGCCCATTCGCGGTCCCTCGGCGAGGACGCGCATGCCCCCGGCCGGTATCTGCCAAATGCTCGCTGCCATTGCTCCAGCATCAACGCCGCGCTTTACGGTCCGGTAAACGGAAATTGAAATCGACTCGGTCAGGGAAGGACTTCGTCCGATCCCAGACGGAGTTATCGGAGAATACGATGAGCGATCCAAGCCCCGCATTCATCATGGTCGGTACCGGCAGCGCCGTGCGCCGCATCGCGGTCCGCGTGCGCGACGGCGCGGGGCCGCCGGTCGTGTGGCTGGGCGGATTTCGTTCGGACATGAGCGCCACGAAGGCGACAGCCCTCGATGATTGGGCCAACCAGGCGGGGCGCAAGCTGGTCCGATTCGACTATGCCGCCCACGGGGCGTCCAGCGGCACCTTCGCGGATTGCACGATCTCGTCGTGGCTCGAAGACGCGCAGGCTGTGCTCGCCGCACAGGTCGACGCGCCGCCGATCCTGGTCGGCTCGTCGATGGGCGGCTGGATCGCCTGTCTCGCGGCACGTGCTCGCGCGGCGGAGGGCGCGAAGACGGCCGGGCTGGTCCTGATCGCGCCCGCCCTGGACTTCACCGAGGACCTGATCTGGAATCGCCTGAGCGAGGACGCCCGCAAGATGCTCCTGCGGGACGGCGTCCTCCGCCGGCCGAGCGACTATGCGCCGGAGCCGGATCCGATCACCCTGAAGCTCATCGAGGATGGGCGCGAGAAGTGCCTGCTCGACCGCCAGTTCGATCCCGCCTGCCCGGTCCACATCCTCCAGGGCATGCGCGACACCGATGTGCCCTATAAGCACGCCCTCAAGATCCTTGGGCGGCTGCCGGCGGAAGGCACCGTCGCCACCCTGATCGCCGACGGCGACCACCGCCTGTCGCGGCCGCAAGACATAGCGCGGCTCATCGCGGCGGTGGCCGAAATCGGCTGATCCGGACCCTTGGATGGGCCCTGTGTTCGGGTCAGTGGAGGCTGACAGGCTGCAGGTCGTGCGCGAACGCGTTGGCCAGCACGACATCGCGGGAGTCGGCCAGCATGATCGGCGCGCCGCTCGCCGAGAGAAGGGCGAACAGATCCAGGCCGGGCGTCAGTTCCGGAGCCTGCGGGAAGAAGCGGCGCACCTCGTCGGACCGGATCGGCCGGACGTAGGCGATATGCCCCTCGCCCAGCGCAGCGAGATCCGCCGGCTGGAAATCGGCCGGATCGAGATCGGCGGGGGTCAGGGGCGACATGTTCAGATCGGTCATCAATGCCCTCCTGGGGTGGCAGAGCGTCCACCGCCGGTCCAAGCGGCACCAGCGGATCGAGCCTGATGTGGGGATGATCGACGTCCAATCAATCGGACGGTCGATCTGTCTCAGCCGCGGGCGCCGATATCGATCTTCCGCACGATGCGGTCGGGCTCCGGACGCACCAGATCGATGGACAGCAGGCCGTTGGCGAGGTCTGCCCCCAGAACCTCCATGCCGTCGGCCAGGAGAAAGGTCCGTTGGAACTGGCGGGCGGCAATGCCGCGATGGAGGAAGTGGCGCTCGCGCTCGTCCACCTGCCGGCCGCGGACCACCAGCTGGCTCTCCTCCAGCATCACGTCGAGCTGGTCCCGGGTGAATCCGGCCACCGCCAGCGTGATGCGCAGACGCTCGGGCTCGCTCTCCGTTCGGGGCAGACGCTCGATGTTGTAGGGCGGATAGCCATCGTTGGCGGCCTTGGAGACCCGGTCGAGCGCCTGCTCGATCTCATCGAAGCCAAGCAGGAACGGGTGCCCGAAGGGCGAGGATCGGGTCATCGCGGCCGTCATCCAGAAAGCGAAGCCTCCGCACTCCGGGACTTGCCGCGCCCCGGGGAACGTTGAGCACCTCGACGATGGGGAGCCCGCACGGGACAGCGCTCCGCCGGGCAGAACGCCTCGGCAAGGCAGAGATATGGCCAAGGCCCCCCGAGCCATCAAGGGACGCCCGCCTTTTGTGCGTCAAACGTCCAGGATGGAAGTAAATGGGATATTTTGGCACATCTAATTGGGAAGCTTAGGCAATATCCGAAACGGCCACGCTTCCCGGTAACAGTTTGGAACTGCTCTGATTTTCTCGCCGGGCCTTGATCCCGGCAGCGCTCATGGCTACTGCCGCGGCTGATAAAGGTCCGCCGCTTACGGATCTCCCGCAACTCCCTGCCATGCGAGGCATCGAAGCCCATGAGCGCGCCCTCGACCCCGGCGGATCAGGCGGCGATGCGGCGCGTCACGGACGTGTGCGGTGACGAGGCCGACATCCTGGCGTTGTCGGTGGCCCGCTTCGTGGCCGCCGGCTACATGACCAGCGACGTGGCCTGCTGGAACGCCGCCTTCGACGGCGCCGAGCAGCTGCTCGGCCCTGCGGAAGGCTGCCGCTTCGTCGCCTGCGTGGTGGCGATCATCCGGGCGCTGCGGGCTGAGCGCGATGGCGATTGGTCGTTCATGCCGGCGAGCTGCTGCCGCGTGACCGGGCATGAATGCGCGTTGGTGAAGCTGATCGACCGAGGACGGCGACGGCTTTGGGCGGATCTCGAGGAGGCAGCGGCTGCGATTACCGGGCGTGAGGCAGCGCCTCGCCTCGTCGCTGCGGTCCGCGCGTCGGTCGGACCATTCGATGCAGCGGCCCAGCGCCTCGCGCCGGCGGTCCGTCCCGGCGGCGCGGTCCTGCATTGAGCTGCTTCTGGTGAAGGAAACGGGCCGGACGGCGTGCCGCTTGGCTTGGCTGAAGAGAAAGAGGATATCCGTTCGGTGCTTGCCTTGAGCATACCCCTGTATCGCCGGCGTATCGGGCGCATCGCCCTCGACACGGCCGCCTGCTTCGCGCTCTCGGCGCTTCTCGTCGTTTCGGCGCTCGCTCAGGATGCGTCCGAGAAGGCGGCACCAATCAAGCTTCAGCTCAACAAGGTCGAGACGGCCGGTGAGGCCTGCCGGATCACCATGGTGATCGACAACGCCAAAGGGACCGGCCTGAAATCCTACAAGGTCGACCTCTTCGCCTTCGACACCGACGGCGTCGCGCAGAAGCGGGTGGCCGTGGAGCTCGGCCCGTTTCCGCCCCGCAAGACCACCGTCAAGATCTTCGATTTCCCCGGGATCGCCTGCAACAAGGTCGGCCGGATCCTCCTCAATGACGTCCTGGCTTGCGACGGCGGGGATTCCGCCCGCGAGGCTTGCCTCGAACGGACCGAGACGGAGACCAAGGCCAGCCTCCCCTTCGACCGCTGATGCGGGTGGCTTGAGGGCCGACGAGACCAAACCGCCCTGCAGCGCATGCCGCCGGGCGGCGAGCGGCTTTCGCCGCACAACGCGATGGATGCGGCACGAGACCGCTTGAGATCAGAACGCCAGGAGCCCGCGATGGACCCGACACAAGCCCCGATCGAGGCGGCCCACGACTTCTCGTTCCTCGGCCTGTTCCTTCAGGCCGACCCGATCGTGAAGGGTGTGATGATCCTTCTGGTGATCGCTTCGATCGCGTGCTGGACGGTCGTTTTCGAGAAGGTGATCCGGCTGTCCGCGGCACGGCGTCAGGCGAAAGCCTTCGCGACGCTGGTGCGCTCGGGTGGAAGCCTCGACGGTGACCACAGGGGCATCGCGGGCCACGTCGTTAAGGCCGCGATCGATGCGTGGCGCGACCAGGATTCGTCGGAGACGCGCGCGGAGCGGCGCGAGCGGATCGAGCGGGCCATGAAGGGGGCGCTCACCCTTGAGATGAAGAGACTTCGGACCGGGTTGTCCCTGTTGGCCACCTCAGGCTCGACGGCGCCCTTCGTGGGCCTGTTCGGCACCGTCTGGGGCATCATGAACTCGTTCTCGTCGATCGCCCGCAGCCAGGACACTTCGCTCGCCGTCGTCGCGCCGGGTATCGCGGAAGCGCTGTTCGCGACCGCGATCGGCCTCGTCGTCGCGATCCCTGCCGTGATGGCCTACAACAAGTTGTCGGCTGATATCGGCGGCGTCCAGAGCACGTTCGGATCCTACATCTCCGTGCTCGGGAACCGCCTCGCGCGCGACCGCGCCGGTGCCCACCGCGCCGCCGCCGAGTAACCCCTTCGTGCGCCTGCCCCACAGGAGCCGACCGTAACCGAACCGGAGACGCCCGATGGCGATGGGATCCATTCGCGCGAGCGACGACGACGATCTCGACGACGCGCCGATGTCCGACATCAACGTGACCCCGATGGTCGACGTGATGCTCGTCCTGCTGATCATCTTCATGGTCGCCGCCCCGCTGATGACCACCGGCGTGCCGGTTCAGCTGCCGAAGACGGCGGCGCCCAAGGTGGCGCAATCGAAGAAGCCGCAGGAGGTCACCGTCGACAAGGACGGCAACCCGTCGATCGCCAAGGAGGTGTTCACGATGGACAGCATCGTGCCGCGCCTGCGTGAGATGGCAGCCGCCGACAAGGATCAGGTCATCCTGGTCCGCGGCGACCGCGATGTCCCCTACGGCAAGGTCATGGAAGTGATGGGGCTCGTCGGCCAAGCCGGCTTCACCAAGGTGTCGCTGATCGCCCAATCGCCGGGCGGCGCGGCCCCCGCGGCCCCGGCCGCGCCCGCAGGGACTGCCCGCTGACCCGATGAGCACCTTTACGTTGACGGATCTGCCGGCCGGTCTCGGCGAGCGCCGCCCGTCCGGGCTGATCGCCGCCTTCCTCGTCGCCCTGATCCTGCATGCCCTCGTGCTGGCTGGGGTGATGTTCCTGCGGCTCTCGCCGCCTGCCCCTCCCGGTGAGCAGCAGATTACCGTCGACCTGGCGCCGGTCATGACCGACGCAGCCACCGAGGCCCCGGCCGAGCAGCAGATGAGCCAGGCCGCACCGCCGGAGACGAAGCCCGTCGAGCTGCCGCCCGACGAGGCGGTTCAGCCACCGCCGCCCGCCGAGATGGCGGAAGTGAAGCCCGAGGAGACCCCGGCCGTCGAACCGCCGCCGGCCTCCGAGCCGGTGGAAACCCAGAACCAGGTCATCACCTCGACTTCCGAGGCCGCCGAGCCGCTGGCTGCGCCGCCGACGGAGTTGGCCAAGACCGAGGAGCCACCGAAGCCGGCGCCCGATCCCGCCAAGCTCAAAGCCGAGCGCGAGGCGAAGCTGCGGAAGATCCGCGAGGAGAAGATCCGCGAGCAGAAGCGTGAGGAGGCGCGGCAGGAACGGCTCGAGGAGATCCGTGAGGCGAAGGCGAAAGCCGCGCGTGAGGCGAAAGCGCGCCAAGCCAAGGCGCAGCAGGGTGCCGAATCCCGCAATTCGGCCTCGGCATCGCGTCAGAACGCGGCCGGCCGTGCGGCTGCCGGCAACGATCCCAGTGCGCTGCGCCAGTGGACGGGCGCGATCAGTTCGGCGATCCACGGACGCATGAATGCGGGTGCTGCCAACGGCACGAGCGGAGGAACCGCGGTGGTCCGGTTCACGGTCATGCGTTCGGGTCAAGTCACGGGGGCCGGTCTGGCCCGTTCCAGCGGGGTCGGTCAGATCGATAGCGCCGCCCTCTCGGCGGTTCGCGGTTCTCTGCCGCCGGCGCCGGCCGGGGTGACCCAGTCGAGCCTGTCGGTGTCCATCCCTCTCAACTTCCGCGTGCGCTAAACTCTTCCACACGAAGCTGCCAGAGACCGAACCGGCCCGTTGGATTGAACAGGACTTCCGCCAGCGCGGCCAATATTGTGCGCTGACGTACCGAACGCGCGTCGCGGATTCGCCATCCGACCGAGGAGCGTGCTAAGGCCTTGTCGAAATCGCCTCTGTGCGCGTCCAATGACGCTGCGCGAAAGCGATTGACCCGGCCTTGCCCCTCCCCCATCGAACAGGCCGGGCCCGCCCAGTCACCGTCCCGCGCATCGAGCGCGTGGCCGGAATCGCTGAGCCGGGGCGAAAGGGACAGGATGAGCGACGAGACCGAGTTCGAACTCGACGAAGCGAATGCCATTCGCGACGCGGAAGCCGAAGCGAAGACGCGTGCGGAAAACCGCATCGAGCGGGCGGAGCGCGCCGAGCGCATGGCCCGCGAAGGCGCCCAGGCCATGGCGGAGCACCACGCGGCAATCAAGGCCGTGGACGAGCGAACGCTCCGTCTGCGCTCCCTTCGGCTCGCGAAGGAGGCTGCGGACGCGCAGACCAAAGCCGCCGAGATGAAAGCCAAGGCAGCCGCCAAGAGTGCCGGCAAAGGCGGAGCCAAAAAGGCGGCGCCGAAGAAGACTGCTGCGAAGGATTAGAGGCCGATGGCCGACGATCGCAACCGCCGCCGCTTCACCGATCCCCGCGCGGCGGCCGAAGCCGCTTTTCGGGCCGCCACTACCCCGAAGCCGTCCGAAACACCGCCGCAGCCGGTCTTGCGGCCGGCCGTAGCGCCCGCCGCAATTCCCGGTGCGCGGGAGGTTGTCAGCCTTCGCCTCGACAGCACCGTCCTCGCGCATTTCCAGAAGGATGGGCCGGGCTGGCAGGACCGCATCAACGAGGCGCTGAAGGCGCTCGTCGCCGGCGCCTAGGATTGCCGGCGCCGTCAGCCGGCGGTCGGACGCTGCCGAAGGATTCGGTTGACCGCGTGATCGAGCGCCGACAGCAACGCCGATCGATCGGCGCGTGAAAACGGTTTCGGTCCGCCGGTGACGGCGCCCGCCTCACGCAGCGATTGCATGAGGTCACGCGTTGCGAGCGCCATGCCGATCGACGCCTCGCTGAACGGCTTGCCGGTGAAGGCGAGGACCGTCGCGCCGGCCTTCACGCAGCGTGCGGCGAGCGGCACGTCGGCCGTCAGCACGATGCTGCCGGGACTGGCCCGGGCGGCGATCCAATCATCGGCGGCGTCGAGTTCGGAGCCGACGACGACGCGCACGATCCAGGGCTCGCGCGGCAGGTTCAGCACGCTGTTGGCGACGACGTGGACCGTCAGGCCGTAGCGCGCGGCCACCCGGTACGTCTCGTCCTTCACCGGGCAGGCGTCGCCATCGAGGTAGATCGGCGGGGACGCGCGCGTCGAGGTCATGAGCGCGGCACGAGCTTGGAGATGAAGCCCGCCAGGATCAGCAGGACACCGAGGGCGAACAGCCCGTGCTCGATATCGCCGCCGACCGAGAGCAGGATGGCGCGACCGAACACAATCAACCCGATCAGCGGCAGCCCGAAGCGCAGCGCCATCTTCACGGTAACCAGGACGGTCGAACGCCTCGCGCCGGCTTGCGTCATCAGCGGGCGGCCACCGCACGGCGGGCCGCCAGATCCTCGATCGGCGCGGTCTCGGCGAGGCCCCGCTCGAGCGTGGCCACGGCCAGCGGCGCGCCGCGCCCGCGCAGGGCATGGGCGCCGAGCGAGCGCGCCCGCACGCCTGCCGGCAGGCGCGGCAGCCGCCCGAGAAGATCCTGCGAGATCAGGATACCGACGCCCAGCGGGCGGCACAGGGCTTCGATCCGGGACGTCACGTTCACGGCATCTCCGAAATAGGCGATCTTGTGCCGATCGACGCCGACTTCGGCCGTCACCACGGAGCCGCCGTGCAGGGCCGCCCGCAGCTGGGGCACTGTCCCGAACCGGGCTTTCCAGGCCGCGGCATCCGCCTCGATCCGATCGAGCACATCGAGCAGGCACGTCACACAACGCGCATCCTTGAGCCCTCGGGCCATCGGCCAAGTCACCATGGCCAGATCCCCGATATAATCATCGACGGATCCGCCGTTGCGCCGCACCGGCTCGGCCAGGGTCGCGAAGACGGCGCCGAGATATTCCTGGGCTCTCAGATCGCCATGCGCCTCGGCGAAGGCCGTCGAGCCGACCACGTCGAGGAACAGGAAGATCCGCTCCTCCGCCACCGGCTTGTGGTAGCGGCCGATCATGAAGTTCACGAACACCTCGCCGCCGATGAGGTCGCGCATCCGGATCACGAACACGAGGAGGCCGGACACGGCCAACGCGTAGGCGAGCACACGCGCCGTCATGCGGGTCGCGGTGGCTAGATCGTCGGGCGTGAGGGCGAAAGACCAGACCACCAGCCCGCCGATCGCGTTGCCCGCCATGATCATCAGTACGTAGGCGAGTTCGGCGGCCGGCACGTAGAGCCAAGCCGGGAAACGCCGGATCCGGGCCTGCAAGCCGGCCAGGATCAGGCCGCGATCGAAGGCCAGCACCGTCGCGCCGGTGCAGAGACCGTAGGTGAACCCAGCGAGCGGCGCGGCTCCCGCGGCGAAGATGACATTGTAGAGAAGTCCGGCGCCTGCGGAGGCCAGAAGGATCAGCGCCCAGAACATCCGGTGGGCCGGCAGCATCGGCGCATCTCCAGCATGGCCTACCGATGGACCGCGCCTCGAACCGGGCTCCGCCGTGATGCGAAACCTGCAGACGCGGCAAACCCTCGTCGCCCGATTCCAGGCCATGGCCTAAAGTTCAGCGCCGCGGGTAACACCCACCCATTGCTCAACGCCCCAAGATGGCGCGAGTAAGGCGTGCCGGACGGCGAGCGGCAGAGATACTGCACGCCGAGCGGGGGCCGTCAGCCATGAGGCGCGCCCCTCGAATCAGGTCGCGGCAGGGAAGGGAAGGCTGCCATGTACGCCAGAAGCTTCGGTGCGACGCGCGTCCCGGTTTCGGTGATCGGCCAGGGCACGTGGCACATCGACAGCGCGGACCGCGCGGATGCGGTTCGCGCGCTGCGGGCCGGCATCGATGCCGGCATGACCCATATCGACACCGCCGAGATGTATGGCGACGCCGAAGCGATCGTCGCCGAGGCGGTCGCAGATTGCCGCGAGGAAGTCTTCCTCGTCTCGAAGGTCGTGCCCGGCAATGCCACCCGCCGGGGTGTCGCGCGGGCCTGCGAAGCCTCGCTCCGCCGCCTGAGGACGGACCGGCTCGACAGCTACCTGCTGCATTGGCCGGGGCCGCACCCGCTTGAGGAGACGATCGCGGGATTTGAGGATCTGCGCCGGGCGGGGAAGATCCTCTCCTGGGGCTTGAGCAACTTCGATGTCGACGACCTCGACCGGGCGCTCGTCATCGCCGGTCCGGACCGGATCGCCTGCAACCAGGTCCTGTATCATCTGAACGAGCGGGCGATCGAGCACGCGGTTTTGCCCTGGTGCGAGAAGCACGGTGTTGCGATGGTCGGCTACTCGCCCTTCGGCAGCGGCGAGTTCCCCGATCCCGCAAGCGTCGGCGGGCAGGTCTTGGAGGGAATTGCCCGCGCGCACGGGACGACCCCCTATGCCGTGGCGCTCGCCTTCCTGACGCGGCGCCCCGGAGTCTTCACGATCCCGAAAACGAGCCGCTCCGGCCGGGCAGTCGAGAATGCCGGCGCGGCGGACCTGCATCTGGGCCCGGCCGAGATCGCCATGATCGACTCGCATTTCCCGCGCGGCCCGCGCCCCCGGATGCTGCCGATGCTCTGACCGTCGCCGAGCCTCAGGCGCACCGCGCACGCAGGACCGGCTCCTCGGCGGATGCGGCGCGCACGCGATTGCGGCCCGCCTTCTTGGCCGCGTACAGCGCCGCATCCGCCGCCATGAACAGCGTGTCTGGAGCACCGCCGGAGCCGGGATCGGCACTCGCGAGGCCGATGCTGACGGTGGCGACACCGCCAACCTCCGGAGCGTGGGCGATCTGCAGATTCACCACGGCTCTGCGCACCTGCTCGGCCACGTCGCAGGCGGCCGCGGCGTCGAGCCCCGGCAGGAGCACAACGAACTCCTCGCCCCCGATCCGGAAGCAGAGCCCATCGATCGGATGCGTCCGGCGGATGCAGTCGGCGATCACCTTGAGGACCTCGTCACCGCGGTGATGGCCAAACCGGTCGTTGAACTGCTTGAAGTGGTCCGCATCCACGATCATCAACGCCAAAAACGAGTGGGTTCGGGCGGCACGCGTCCACTCCGCAGCGACGTGCTCGTCGTAGCTGCGCCGGTTGGGAAGGCCGGTCAGGCCATCCGTCCGCGCCAGGATGGCAAGCGCGGCATTGGCCTGCTGCGTGGAGGCTTCGGCGATCGCCCGACGTCCGACTTCCCGATAAAGCAGGATCGTCAGGCAGAAGGTCAGGACGTTCAGGCAGAGGATCAGGACAGCGATGATGGCAGCCTTGTAGATCCAGTGGGCGCGAATGCTCTCGACGCTGGTGGCCACTGTCACGATCAGTGGAAGATCGTGGAGGTTGGTAAAGGCGTAGAGGCGCGCCTCTCCGTCGAGACTCGAAAAACCTACAAACTCGCCCTGCTGATGCGTCTGATAGGTCCGGTAGCCGGGGCTGCTTGCGATGTTCCGGCCGAGCACCGCCGGGCGCTCCGGCGCGCGCATCAGCAGCGTCCCGTCGCGGTGGAAGACATTGATGATCAGGCCGTCATCGAAGCGCAGACGGTCGAAGAGCCGCTGGAAGTGCGCCAGGACGATCGACCCCGTCACGATACCGGCGAAAGCGCCATCGGGCATCTCGATCCGACGGCTCATGCGGATGATCTGGCGCCCCGTCATACGAGAACGGGTCGGCCCCGTCAGGATCAGACCCGCCTGTGGATCGGAACGCAGAGCCTGAAACTCCGGTAGATCACTCAAGTTGAGGGCCGGCGACTGGTTGGGATCGCTCGTCAACCGTACCTGGCCTTCGACGTCCGTAATCGCGGCCAGACCCAGACCCGACTGCAGAGGGGAAAGATTGAAGACGGCCAACCGCCTGAGTTCGGGCTCCAGGGCGGCGATCTCCGGCCGGCGCGCCAGGCGGGCCGCATCACGCAGCGCTTGATCGTAGGACCGGATGCTTTGACCGACCCCCTCCTCGATCACCGCCAGCAGGTTGGCGCCATTGCGTCGTGCGCCATGCCAAGCGATGTCGCGCAGATCGACACAAAGATAGACACCGAGCAAGGTCAGACAGACGAGCAGGCTGGCGCCGGCTGCGGCGATCAGGCGGGTTGCCCGATCCGCGAGATGCGTGTGCAGGGCTATGGCAGCTGATCGCAGGATCATCACCGTCGCGTCACCACGGCTGCAGCCGAACGCGCACTCGCGGTGGCTGTACTCAGAATTGAGGCGAATAATCACCTATGAAGATTGACAAAGGCACCATCGAGAAGATTAGCGATCGGTGAACCGAAGAGCCGGACCGGGGGATGTCACAGGCAGCGCTCGCGCCCAGGAAGGACCGATCGTCAGTCGCCGATCCCGAACAGCTTCTCGATGAAGTTGCGGTCTTCCTTCTGGGCCCGGCGTGCCGGCGCGGCCGGACGCGGCGCCGGCGCCTCCGGCTCGCCGAAGATCTGGCCGAGGATGCCGGCCGGTGAGCCCGGAGCGGCGCTCGCCACCGAAGCGGTCGTCTCAGGCGCCTTGCGCCAGCGGTTGATGTTGGGCAGCGGAACCGGATTCTGACCCTTGAGCGCCTGGGTCATGTAGGTCTTCCAGACTTCGGCCGGCAGGTTTCCGCCGGTGACCTTCTTGGTCAATTCGCCATCGTCGTTGCCGAGCCAGACACCGGTGACGAGGCTCCCCGAGAAGCCGATGAACCAAGCATCGCGGTAATCCTGGGTGGTGCCACTCTTGCCTGCGAGGTCCCAGCCCGGGATGTCGGACTTCTTGGCGGTGCCGCTGACGAAGGTCTCGTGCATCATCGCGTTCATCATGCCGTCGGCATCGGCG
Organism: Methylobacterium sp. PvR107; assembly: GCF_017833295.1. NCBI lineage: Bacteria > Pseudomonadati > Pseudomonadota > Alphaproteobacteria > Hyphomicrobiales > Methylobacteriaceae > Methylobacterium > Methylobacterium sp. PvR107. The sequence goes on along the minus strand of NZ_JAFIBW010000001.1, from coordinate 4,612,032 downwards.
CTGATGACCCGGCCGAGGCCGCTGTCGGCGCGCTTGTAGAGCACCTTGCCGTCCTGGCTCTTCACGCTGGTGACCACGTACGGGATCACGCCGATGCCACCATTGGCGAAGGCGCCGTAGGCTCCGACCATCTCCAGCAGCGTCACTTCCGACGTGCCGAGGGCGATCGACCCGTTCGCCTGGAGCGGGGACGTGATCCCGAGCCGCTGGGCGGTCTGCACCACCGCCTTCGGGCCGACTTCCTGGCCGAGACGCACCGCGACGGTGTTCAGCGATTGCGCGAGCGCGGTCCGCAGGGTGACCGGACCCTCGTAGCGATGCGAGTAGTTTTCCGGCGCCCAATTGCCGATGCGGATCGGGGCGTCATCGCGCACGGTGTCGGGCGTCGCCCCATGCTCCACCGCGGTGAGGTAGACGAAGGGCTTGAACGACGAGCCGGGCTGCCGCTTCGCGGTGGTCGCGCGGTTGAACTGGCTCTGGGCGTAGTCGCGACCGCCGATCAGGGCGCGGATCGCGCCGTCGGGCCGCATCGAGACCAGGGCGCCCTGGCCCACGTTGAACCGCGCGCCCTTGGCGTTGAGCTCGTCGGTGAGTGCGCGTTCGGCGGTGGCCTGGAGACCGGTATCGACGGTGGTCTGCACGGAGATGTCGGTGTCGAACTTGCCGACGTAATCGTCGAGCACGTCCATCACGAGGTCCGCGACGTAGTTGGCCGAGCCGCCGCCGCGGGCGTTGGCGGGCTTCGCGGGCTGAGCGAGGGCCACCTTGACGTCCTGCGCCGACGCGAAGGCGAGGTCCTGCATGGCCGCGAGCACCTGTGCGGCGCGCGCCTGGGCGGCGGGCAGGTTGCGGTTCGGGGCGAGCCGCGAGGGGGCCTGCACGAGGCCGCCGAGCATGGCCGCCTGCGCGAGGCTCACCTCCTTGGCAGGCTTGCCGAAATACCGCTGCGCCGCGGCCTCGACGCCGTAGGCGCCGGCGCCGAAATAGACGCGGTTCAGGTACAGCTCGAGGATCTCGTCCTTGGTGTACTTGTGCTCCAGCCACAGGGCGAGGATGGCTTCCTGGATCTTGCGCGAGGCGGAGCGCTCGGGCGTCAGGAACAGGTTTTTGGCGAGTTGCTGCGTCAGGGTCGATCCGCCCTGGGCGACGCCGCGCCGGGTCAGGTTCTGGCCGATGGCGCGCAGGATGCCGACCGGGTCGACGCCGAAATGCTGGTAGAACCGCCGATCCTCGATCGCCACGAAGGCGCGGGGGAGATAAGGCGGGAGCTCCTTGATCGAGACCACGCGGCCGCCCGTCTCGCCGCGGTTGGCCAGCAGCGAGCCGTCGCTCGCCAAGATGGCGATGTTGGGCGGCCGCTTGGGTACGGCGAGCTGGTCGATCGGGGGCAACTGAGAGGCGTGGTAGGCGATCAGTCCGGCCAGACCGATCACGGCCCAGAGGCCGAGCACGACGGTGCCGTAGACGATCCGGCCGAGCCACGACCGGCGACGGCGGGCGCCGCCCGAACGCTTCGGTCGGCCGCCCGTCTTGGCCGGCTGCCGCGCCGTGCCGCCCGATCGCTTCGCCACGCGCTCTCCTGTCCCGGGACGGTCCTCCCGGGACAGGCGCAGATCGAGTTCGCCGCGATCCCTCACGCGCCCTTCGGGCACATCGAAGTTCGGCTCAATCCTGCCTCGACCCTTGGCCATGCATCCCGTCTTCGCATTGATCCGAACCGACGCGCGGGTCCCGTGCGACGCGTAGCGGTTTCCGCACGCTAAATGCGGCCGTTTAAGGGGCCGTTATCGATGCGGTCCGCGCCCGTTCCCGGCTTCGACCGGAGAGAGCGTCAGGACCCCGATGCCTGATCAACGGGAGGCGTCACACCGAGCACACGCCGGGACTCGGTAAGGAGCACATCGTGACGCACGGCTTGCGGACCCGAATCCGGCGTCTCGCGGCCGAGGCGGGCGATGCGTGACCGGAAGAGCCGTCGGCGCAGACCGAGCCACCCGATGCTCTTCGTGAGCGCATGAAGGACGAGGCGGACGGCCTCCGTCCGCTCCCGCTCCAGCACGAGTTCGCTCTTGAGATTCTCCTCGCGATGAAGTGCGGCCTCGAGGTCGTGCCGCAGGGCGGCGCCGGCCTGTTCGTCCTTGCGTGCGGCCGTGAGTTGGATCCGGCATTCCTGCAGTGCGCTGAGCAGCAGAAGTTCCTGCGCGGACGCATCTCTCATCAAGCCCTCCTGAGGCGCCACCTTCGCATGAAGACCGGACGGTGCGGCCACACACAGCCCAATGCGCGATGTCGATGGCTGCCGGCGACGGCATAGCGAGCGACGCCGCTGGCCGGAAGCCGGCATCCGGATTATTCGGCAGCGTGACCACGAACCAGGGGGAATCAGGGACGTGCGCCATCGGATCGTTGTGGCCTTCGGGGCCTTGTCGTTGGGATCGGCCGTGCTGCACCTGACGCCCGTGCAGGCCTACCAGCTCGACACCGTGAACCTGGTCGGCTGCGCCCAGGAGGGCGGAATCTGCCGGATGCCCTACCCGACCAACGTGTATTACGGGGTGCCGGGCCGGACCAACGGTCGCCCGTTCCCGCAGGGCGGCACGGTTCCGTGCAACACGCAGACTTTCGGCGACCCGGCTCCGGGCCAGCCGAAGAGCTGCTGGTACGCGCCGCGCATCACCGCCGGCGGCGGTAACGAGCGCAGTCGCATTGACGAGGACGACGAGCCGCGCCGCGATACCTATCGCTACGGTCGCGACTACGATCGCCCGCCGCTACGCCGTCCCTACGACGCGGATTACGGACCGTCGCGGCGTCGCGATCGGGACGATCCGGACGAGGATTGATCTGCGACCTTGAAACTCAGTCCGCGCGCGCAACCGGCCTGTTAACCGTCGCTTGGCAACATGGTGACGCGCGAAGCCCGGCTCCACGGGCTGACGTGATCGGTGGGAGGCCATGACGGAGAATCGCCGCAGCGTTTTCCGGAAGAACGCCTTCACGATCGGCAGCGTGGTGCTCGCCCACGGCGAGGCCGGCTGCCTGGTCTGGGATGTGACCGAGACGGGCGCCCAGATCGAGGTCGAGGGCGACCAGGTCGTCCCGGCGACGTTCCTGCTGCGCTTGATTGAGGGAGCCGAGCCGCGGCCGGCCGCCGTGGCGTGGCGGCGAGGCCGCCGGATCGGCCTGACCTTCGAGCCTGTCGAAGGCTGAGCCCGCGCCTCAGCCCGGTTGCAGAGCGGTCACGGTGCGGGCGCCGGCCGTGGCGAAGACGAAGCGCCGGGGTCGCACGAACAGGAAATCGAACGGCGTGCCGCGCACGATCCGCTCGAGGATCAATGGCATCAGCACCGCCATCGCGATGACCATCAGGCTCGTCACGCCGACATCGGCGATCCAACCGCTGCGCACGAGAATCTCCCGCGTTGCGGCCATAGGCAACGAGAAGGCGAGATAGATCACGATCGAGCGCTGGCCGCAGATTCTGATCCCTTCGGCGACCGGACCGCCCAACCGGACGATCAGCGCGGCGGTCACGACGATCGCCAGGGCGCCTGCCGCACCCAGCGCAAGACTGACGAGCGGCAGACTGGCCAAGGTGGGATGATCCGGGTTGCGCCAGGGGGTCAGGGCCAGCCATCCTTCCAGGGCAGCCCAGGCGGCAAGGCCGCACAGGGCAAGACCGATCCGGCGGTGCGCGGTGTCGGCCAGCGCGAAGATCCGGCCCGCAAACAGGTACCCGGCGAGGAAATAGACATAGCGGGCGCAGAATTCATCGATCAGCGTCGAGTCGCTGCGGATGTCGGCGATCTGCAGCAGGGCAGCGCCCGCCAGCACCAAGCCCGCAGGCAGCTGGCGGAGCGCCTTGGTCACCACCGAGAACACCGCCAGCAGATAGATGAACCACAGGCTGGAATAGGGTTCGATCAGCGCATGGGCGAGATGCGCCACGAAGTCGGTCGGCCCACCGTCGCCTACGATCTTGCCGTACCGCGCGACCGACTGGATCACGAGCCAAAGCAGGTAAAAGTAGGCGAAGTGCACGACGCGGCGGTCGGAGAACAGACGCCAGTCACGGTCGATCACCCGGCCCATGAACAGCCCGGACAGCAGGAAGAAGTCCGGGATCCGGAACGGCTTCGCGAAGGCCACGACCGGATGCAGAAAACCTTCGCCGCCCATGGCTTCGCCGGTGCCGGTCACCGCATGCATCATGACCACGAGGAGGATGCAGATGCCCTTGGCGATATCGACCCAGGCGAGCCGATCGCTCGCATCCCCGGTTCCTGCCATCGTCCCGTCCTCGAAGCCGAGGCGATCCTGAACCGGGAACGGTTGACGACAAGGCTCTGCGCCGGCGCGAGCTGTCGACGTGGCGAATGCCCGGTAAATGGTGTGCGTCAGGACTTGCGCCGTGCCGCGCGCCGGTCGCGGGTCGTGCGGGTCGCGGCGTGGAAATCGGCGGGCTTGCCGCGGACCCAGGTCAGGAACCGCTCGATCTCCGGATCGGCCCTGAGGGCCTCCACATCGGCGAGGCGCTTGGCGATCTCGGCCTCGCTGTAGCGGGCATGGATGGCCGAGTGGCAGATCTGGTGCAGCCGGACCGTGCCCCGGTGCGTCCCGCCTTTCAGCTTCGGAGTCAGGTGATGGAGGCTGGAGCGGGCGCTGGGCGGGATCGGTCGCTCGCAGAGCGGGCAGACCGGATCCGGACGCGCGACCGTCTCCAATGCATCGGGATCATCGAAACTCCAACGCCGTGAGCGCCGTCCGACCACGCACATCCTCCCCCGTTCACCCTTTTACCCCTCAAAATCCGCCGGCGCCCAGACGGGCGCGAGGCGTTTTTAAAACAGCGCCTCGGCCTCGCGATCGCGGACGCCCAGGATCGAGACGTGGTCACCCGGAATGACCGCGATCCGGGCTCGTGGCCCGGCTGAAGCCGCAAGGGCGACCGCAAGCTTGGCCGGCACCACGGGATCACGGCGTCCGGGAACGATCAGCACGGGCGCCGTCCCGGTGCGGATGCGCCGGTCCGAGCGATAGGTGTCGCGCAGGAGCCGGGATGGGGCCAGCGGGACATGCCGCCGCACGGCATCCGTCATCGAGTCGAACGGCGCCTCCAGAGACAAGCCAAGCGACGAGGTGCGCGCGCCGATCGCGACTGCGACGGCGGCGCCCAAGGAATGGCCGTGAAGCAGGATCGGGGCACCCGGTGCCGGCGCGGCCACCGCCGCCATTCCGTCACGGATCAGCCCCGTCTCGCTCGGTTGCCCGGTCGAGCCCGGATAGCCGCGATCGGCGGGGGCCAGGACGCCCCAGACGCCAGGTGCCAGGCACCATCGCTGAAACGGGCCCCCTGCGGCTCGGGTCTCGAGCCATGGCCGTGGAAACTGACCACCACGCCGCAGCCCGGCTGCGACGACTTCCACAACGCGTGCAGCGTCTCGCCGTCCTCGGTGACGAGGGCGATCGCGGCCGCATCCGGAACTGCCACGCCGGCGCGCGGTGACCGATCGGCGCCCGGATAGAGGACGCGGCGCTGGTTGAGCCCGAGCACGACCAGGGCGAGCCCGTAGAAGAGAATGGCCGCGAGAACCAGGCCGATCAGGAGACGCATATCCGCCGGCGGGAAAGCGCCGCTTTCGCCGGAGCGCGAGACGGGCCGGGAGCAACTGTTCTTTACGGATTGCCCCCGGCATTGACAAAGCGGCCCGCGAGCCCGAGTCTTGAAACGTTCCGAGGGGGGCCCTGCAGGGGGCTGAGATTGGGCACGCTGCCCTGACCCTTGAACCTGATCCGGCTCATACCGGCGGAGGGACGGGAACCTGCGGTCGCGCGTCGCGCGGCCGGCTCTCTTCTCAGCCATCGCGTGGACCGGACCGCTCCAGAACGAGGAGAGGCCCACGATGAACGCACCCGTTCTCCCCAAGGACGTGAAAGGCAGCCCCGAGGCCGTGACCACCGGTCCGGTTACCGGATCGCGCAAGGTCTATGCGAGCCCGGCCGGCAGGCTGGATATCCGCGTGCCCTACCGCGAGATTGCCCTCTCCGATCCCAAAGAGGCTCCGGTGCGGGTCTACGACCCGTCGGGGCCCTACACCGAGACGGATGCGCGTATCGACCTCAATGCCGGCCTGCCCGGCGTGCGCGAACCCTGGATCGCCGGTCGCGGCTACGCGGCGGTCGCGCCGCGGGCGGTCAAGCCGGAGGATAACGGCTTCGCGGGCGACAAGCTCGTCGCCGCCTGTCCCGCCGAGCGGCTCATCCGCAAGGCCGCGCCGGGCCAGATGGTGACGCAGTACGAGTTCGCCCGCGCGGGGATCATCACCGAGGAGATGATCTACGTCGCCCATCGCGAGAATGCCTGCCGCGAGACGATGCTGGAGGGTGCGGACGCCGCACTCGCCGACGGCCAGAGCTTCGGGGCCTCGGTCCCGCCCTTCATCACGCCCGAATTCGTTCGGGACGAGATCGCCCGCGGCCGCGCGATCATCCCGGCCAACATCAACCACACCGAGCTGGAGCCGATGGCGATCGGCCGGAACTTCCTGGTCAAGATCAACGCCAATATCGGCAACTCGGCCGTGACCTCCTCGGCCGCCGACGAGGTCGAGAAGTTGGTCTGGTCGATCCGCTGGGGCGCCGACACGGTCATGGACCTGTCCACCGGCCGCAACATCCACAACATCCGCTCGTGGATCATCCGCAACAGCCCGGTCCCGATCGGCACGGTGCCGATCTACCAGGCGCTGGAGAAGGTCGGCGGCGATCCGCTCAAGCTCGACTGGGAGGTGTTCAAGGACACACTCATCGAGCAGGCCGAGCAGGGCATCGACTACTTCACCATCCATGCCGGCGTTCGGCTGGCCCATGTGCCGCTGACCGCCCGGCGCGTCACCGGCATCGTCTCGCGCGGCGGCTCGATCATGGCGCGCTGGTGCCTCGCCGGGCACCGGGAATCGTTCCTCTACGAGCGGTTCGACGAGATCTGCGACATCATGCGGGCCTACGACGTGTCGTTCTCGCTGGGCGACGGCCTGCGCCCCGGCTCGATCGCCGACGCCAACGACGCCGCGCAGTTCGGCGAGCTGGAGACGCTGGGCGAGTTGACCAAGGTCGCCTGGGACAAGGGCTGCCAAGTGATGATCGAGGGTCCCGGCCACGTGCCGATGCACAAGATCAAGGTCAACATGGAGAAGCAGCTGAAGGAGTGCGGCGAGGCGCCGTTCTACACCCTCGGCCCGCTGACCACCGACATCGCCCCCGGCTACGACCACATCACCTCGGGCATCGGCGCCGCCATGATCGGCTGGTTCGGCACCGCGATGCTCTGCTACGTCACCCCGAAGGAGCATCTCGGCCTGCCCGACCGGGACGACGTGAAGACCGGCGTCATCACCTACAAGATCGCCGCTCACGCCGCCGACCTCGCCAAGGGCCACCCCGCCGCGCAGCTGCGCGACGACGCGCTCAGCCGCGCCCGGTTCGACTTCCGCTGGGAAGACCAGTTCAACCTTGGGCTCGATCCAGACACGGCCCGGCGCTACCACGACGAGACGCTGCCGAAGGATGCCCACAAGGTCGCGCATTTCTGTTCGATGTGCGGGCCGAAATTCTGCTCGATGAAGATCACGCAGGACCTGCGCGCCGAGGTGCTGGCGATGGAGGAGGCCGGCGAGGTCGTGGGCGCATCGCCCGCGATGTCGAAGGCCGAGGCCGAGGCCGGCATGCGGGCGAAGTCGGAGGAATTCCTGGCCGAGGGTGGCAAGCTCTACGTCGACGCCGCCGAGTGAGATGGCGGCACGCCCGGTCCGTTCAGGATCCGGGCGTGCCGCAGCCCCGCCCCAGCGTTCCGCCACGCGGGGCCGCGATATCGAGGACCGCGCCCGGGCGGGCGCCGTAGGCATCGTGCAACGTCGCGAGCATCAGATCGGCAGCAATCCCGACGTCCGGTGGATCTCCCAGCTCCACGATCCGCGCAAAATTTTCCCGCGGACCATCCTGAACGAAGTGGAGCGCCGCCAGGGCGGCCAGAGCGGATGCATTCAGCCGCAGGCGGTCCCCTCCTGGTGGCCCGTAGGCGCCCGAGGCTGCCTCGCAGAGCATCTGCATATCCCGGTTCTGGAAGATGCACTGGACGTAACGCTGCGGGTGCGCGTGCAGCGTTAGGACGATGAAGCGGTCGCGCGAGACGGTGATCGATCCGCGTCGGTGTATGGCCTCGAGCCGCTCCGCGATCGCGCAGCGGTGTTCGCCGATGAAAAGCGTGCGCCCGCCCGGATCGACTCCGGAATCCGGCGCGGCCAGCGCCGCAGTCGCCGCAAAAGCGAGTGTGTAACAGACCCTGCGCATCTCGAAGCCACGCGATGCCGGAAGGCGTTCGGCCGTCACCGATCGACGGAACGGTGCCTGATCAGTCGCCCGACGCGAAGAATGCAGCACGAATTTGTGACGTGGCGGTAACGGGATGTTCATCGCATCGCCGAACGCCCTCAGGTGTCCGGTGGACCGTCCGCCGGCCTTAACCGATGATTAGGCAGGCGCGCGGTTCAATCCTCCGATCACAGGATCGCAGGAGACCGGCCATGGAGATCCGCACGCTGACCACCTCGTCGTCGGGGCCACAGGGCCTCGACGCCCTCGGAGCGACGGCCGCCGCCGCCGTGACCCAGAAGGCGCCTGAACCGCAGGTCGAAACCGCGCCGCTCGAACCTGCGGTGAAGCTCGACATCGGCTCCAATGGCGGCAAGGCGCGCTACATTCAGGATCCGGACACCAGCACGATCGTCTTCCAGGTGCTCGATCCCTCATCCGGTACCGTGATCGAGCAACTTCCGAGCGAGACCGCCTTGCGCAATCGCGCCTACGATTCCGCGCACGGAACGCGCAGTTCCCATTCCGGCAGCCTGTCGCGGGTCGCCTGAATCCGCCGGGTCAGGCTCGAAGGCGACGGAGGCCGTCGTCCGAGGCGTTGCCCCGCAGGCCGAACGCGGTCAGCGGAAGGATCTCCACGCGCTGATTGTGCCGGGCGATGAGGACGCTGTTTTCTGAGACGGAGGTCCACGTTCCGTGGTCGCGATCGAGCGGCTCGGAAGCGACGACGACGCCACCGTCGGACGCGCGATAGTAGAGAGAATTGGCCTTGTCGTTGGCGGCGTATCGGAACGCGTAGAGATCGCGTCCGTCCGCCAGAGCGGCTGTGAACCGGAACGGATGTTCACCCGCCAGATCGGTCAGCCGAACGAGCGCGCGCGCCGTTGCATCCACGGGATCGCGGCGCGGACCGGACCCCATCAGGCCGCAGCCGAGCAGGCCGAGGAAGATCGCCTCGGAATCCGTCGTGCCGGCACGGGACGGGTAGAGTTCGTCGGGGATCATCGCCTCGACCGGTCGCCGCAGCCGGCTCCAATCGCCGATATAGCCGTTGTGCATGAACAGCCACGGCCCGCACGCGAACGGATGGCAGTTCGGCCGGGTAATCGGCGTGCCCGTCGCGGCCCGCACATGCGCGAAGAACAGGTGCGAGTGCAGGTGGCGGCACAGGTAGCGCAGGTTGTCGTCCGACCAGGCGGGCTGCACCTCGCGATAGCGACCCGGCTCGGGATGATCCCCGTACCAGCCCAGCCCGAAGCCGTCGCCATTGGTCGCCGCCGTCGACTCCAGCGCCTGGATGCTTTGCGAGACCAGGCTATGGGATGGCTCAGTGACGTAATGCTCCAGCGGGATGGTGCGTCCCGCATAGGCGATCCAGCGGCACATCGACGGGAATCCTCCGGGTGCGTGTCGCGAGGCTGATCCGGGACGATCGTGGATAAAGCGGGGCACCTTGAGCGCCGCGTCAATCACATTCGCTCGCGAGAACCGTGCCGCGCCGGTCAGCCTCAGACGCCGTGGGTCTGCAGCCAGCTCTCGAGAAGGGCGACCTGCCAGAGCTTGGAATTGCCCTTGGGCGTCAGCGTGCCGTCCGGATCGGCAAGCAGGTGGTCGACATAAGCGCGGTTGAAGATGCCGCGCGCCCGCGCCTCCGGCCTGTCCAGAACCTCGCGGACGAAATCCAGGAATGGGCCGCGGATGTGCTTCAGCGCCGGGACCGGGAAATAGCCCTTCTTCCGGTCGATGACTTCGGCCGGAACGACCGCGCGGGCCGCCTCCTTGAGGATGTACTTGCCGCCGTCCCGGACCTTCAGCTCCGCCGGAATGCGTGCTGCCAGCTCGACGAGGTCGTGGTCCAGGAACGGGACGCGGGCTTCGAGACCGCAGGCCATGGTCATGTTGTCGACCCGCTTCACGGGATCGTCGACCATCATGATCTGCTGATCGAGCTGCAGCGTCTTGTCGATGGCACTGGCGCTTTGGGAACCTGAGAAGAACGCTTCGAGATACGCGGTGCTGTAGTCGCCGTTCAGCATGTCCGGCGCCAGCGCCTCGCGCATCTCGTCATGATCACGGTCGAAATAGGCTCTCGCATAATCGGACACGGGATCGGTCGAGCCCATCAGCTTCGGGTACCAGTGATAGCCGCCGAACACCTCGTCGGCGCCTTGGCCGCTCTGGATTACCGTCACGTGCTTGGCGACCTCCTGCGACAGGAGCAGGAACGCGACCGCGTCGTGGCTCATCTGCGGCTCGGCCATGGCGGCGATCGCTGCGGGCAGCGCCTCCAGCGTGCGTGAACCATCGACGGCAAGCTTGGTGTGGTCGGTCGCGAAGGTGCGGGCGATGATGTCCGAGTACTTGAATTCATCACCCTCGACGCCGTTCACCGCGTCGAACCCGACTGAGAAGGTCTTCAATCCGGTCTGGCCCTTGCGGGCCAGGAGCGCAACGAGAAGCGAGCTGTCGAGTCCGCCCGACAGGAGAACGCCGGTGGGCACATCCGCCACCTGCCGGCGCTCCACCGCCGTGCCGAGCGTCTCGAGGACCGCGTCGCGCCAATCGGCCTCGGTCATGCCGCGATCGGCCTGGCGCGGACCGATCGTGACCGACCAGTAGATCTCCTCGTGTCGGGTGCCGTCCCGTTCCAGGGTGAGGATCGTCGCCGGGGCGAGCTTGCGGACGCCCTTGAGGATGGTCAGCGGCGCCGGTACGCCCGCGTGCCAGCTCATGTAGTGGTGGAGCGCCGCCGGATCGATCGCCGTGTCGACATCGCCGGCCGCGAGCAGGGCCGGCAGTGACGAGGCGAAGCGGAAACGGCCTTTCACGTCGCTGTAGTAAAGAGGTTTGACCCCAAGCCGATCACGCGCGAGCACGACGCGTCCGGAGTCGCGCTCCAGGACGGCGAAGGCGAACATGCCGTAGAACCGCTCGACGCAGGCCCGTCCCCAGGCGTGATAGGCCTTGAGCACGACCTCGGTGTCGCTCGTCGAGAAGAAGACGTAGCCTTTCGCTTCCAGCTCGGCGCGCAGCGCGCGGAAATTGTAGATGCAGCCGTTGAAGACGATTGCCAGCCCGAGGCCCGGATCGACCATCGGCTGCTGACCGGCCTCGGACAGGTCGATGATCTTCAGCCGGCGGTGGCCGAAGACGACACGGCCGGAGCCGAACAGACCCTCGCCATCCGGGCCGCGTGCTTGGAGGCAGCCCACCATGGCCTGGACGGCAGCGGGATCGGCCGATCCATTGAAGCTGATCTCACCGCAGATCCCGCACATCGTCGCTGTCGGCCTTCGTTCCGGCGGCATGACCGCATCAACCGAGCGGAACGGCCGGCGCGCCGTGACGTTCCTTCGTCCGCGCGGCATGGAGCAGCTGCACAGGTAGCCTGAGGCAGGGTCAACGCGTTTGACGCCGTCGCTGTCCGACTGCTAGACCATGGCCGTGCATGAGCGCATGGATCGCGAGCGGGCCGGTGGCTCCGCCCCGATGATCTGTGCAGTCCATGTCGGCGGGCGTAGTTCAGTGGTAGAACGTCAGCTTCCCAAGCTGAATGTCGTCGGTTCGATCCCGATCGCCCGCTCCAGCACTTCTTTCCAGTTATATCACAGCCTGTTCGGTGCCGCCGTCGCAGCGATCGCGAACGCCGAAGGAAACCACCCGTTCACGGGGGCGTGGGAGCGCCTGTCGACGGCACCTCCGCGTAAGTGATCTTGTAGGCCGTGGGGAACGGCGTGCCGCCGTCCTCGATCGGGCCGTCCGCCTGCAAGCCATCCCGCAGTAAAATCCGACGAACGATTTCCGGGATCATCGCGGCCGCCACGTAGCGGCCCAGGCATTCGTGGTGCCCGAGACCGAAATGCAGGTACGCATGATCGGGCCGGGTCGAATCGAACCGCTCGGGATCCGGCACCCATTCAGGGTCGAACATCGCAGACAGGCTCAAAGGCAGCACGACCTGGCCCTTCAGGATGCGGGTCTCGCCAGCGCTGTCGCGCCGGAGTACGTGATCGGCTTCGGCCTGACGGAACATGAAAGCGACGATCGGCGCGAAGCGCAGGGCTTCCCAGACATAGCCGTCGAAGGCGGCGGGACTGGCGGCGGCTGCACGCGCGGCCGCGTGGATGGCGGGGCGCCGGAGGATCTCCGCGAGGGCATTCACCACCGCCTCCGCGGTCGTCTCGATGGCGCCAATGAGGAGGCCGCCCACATTGATGACCACCCGGTCCATGCCGAATCCGCTCGCCGCCGGAAGATTCAGCCGGAGGAGGCGCGTGAGGATATCGTCAGGGAGAGGGGTGCCCGCTTTCAGCGCTGCAAGCCTTGCCGGGATCAGCGACGCGAAAGTGGCGCGCATCTCCTCGCGAGCCCGTTGCGCGGCACCCTGGACTGCCTCGGCATCGGGCCGATTGTCGAACGGAAGATTGTTGAACTGGTCCAGCTGGTTCGCATAGGACCAGCGCAGCAGGTCTCCGTCCGGGGCCGGGAAGCCGAAATAGCTCTGCACGATCCGCAAAGGGACCAGGCGCGAGATCGAGGCGACCACGTCGAGCGCCCCGCCGCCCGTGTCGAGGGCGGTGTCGGTGATCGCGCCGGCCTGCTCGCGGATGGCTGGAAGATCCTCCCACGACAGCATGGCGCGCATCACTGCCTTGTCGCGGTAGTTCACGTCGGTGCCGTCGAGGGCCAGCATGAACTGGCCCATCTTGGGCTTGTAGAGTGCCACCGAGAACACCGTCGGCAGGGAGAGGATCTCAGCGATCTCGGGCCGGCGGGCAACAAGGACGACCGTGCCACAGTCCAGCACCGGCCGCCGCTGACGCAACTGCGCGAAGAAGGGAAGCGGTGCGCGTCGAATCCAGTCCCGGGCGAGCGGCCAGCGCTCGGCAAGGGGCAGCGCTTCGAGTCGGTCGAGGCAGGGGGCGTCAGGGTCGGCAGGGCGCATGGACCTCTCCCATTCTGTTGCGATCCGGCCCGGACGGTCCGGCGATGGGGCGCGGGTCGTCAGTTGAGCGAGATGTCCAGGCCTTCGCGCAGGCGCGCGACGAGCTCGCCCTGCCGGTGCGTTTCCGTTTTCGCGAAGAGGGCGCGCAGCTGCGTGCGCACGGTCGAGATCGCGATGCCGCGCTCCCGGGCATGGGCGTCGAGCGACCGCCCCGAAGCGACCGCGTGGGCGAGGATCGCCTCGGCAGAGGTCAAGCCGAACAAGCTCTGAAGACGGACGGCGCCATCCTGGCCCTTTTTAGCACCGCTTCGGATCACGACGGCCAATTCGGCCTTGACCCGCGACCCGGTTCCGGACGGTCGTTTCGACAGCGGATGCAGCGATACGCGAAACGGGATGCCGGTCTCGGCACAGGTGATCGCGATGTGCTCGGCCTGCGTGATCTTCACGTCGCCCGTCGCCGCCGCAAGAGCCTCACTGGCCGCGTGCGCAATCCGCCGGGAGCACGGGCCGTCCTTGAGCGCGAGGCTTCCCTTGTCGAGGGACAAGCCGGTGCGCGACTTCGCGAGCTCCTCGGCGGCGCGATTGGCGTGCGCGACCCGCAGGCGCGAATCGGTCAGGATCACGGCAGCGTCGAGAAGATCCAGTGCAGCGGCGAGGTCGGAGGAGCGCTCGGAGGCCTGCCGCATCAGGGCATAGAACTCGAAGGCCCGCCGCAGGTGCGGCACGAGCATCGCCAGGCGCCGCGCCTCGACAGATCGGAAGGGCCCCGCCTCCTCGTCGCGCATGGCGGCGAGCGTCGCCATGACGTCGGCCTCCTTGGCGAAGTAGGTGACGAGGCTGTGCTCGATGCCGAAGGGCCGCACGACCTCCTTGAAGAGAGCCGTCTCGCGGAACTGCACCGGGTCGACACCCTCCTCCGCCCGGATGACTTTGCCCTGGTTCGACAGGATGTAGGGCAGCCGGGGATCCTCCGTGGCGTGCCGGTAGAGGAACGTTCGGTACTGCGTACGGTCGAAACCCGACACCGCCCACATCGGCTTGCGGCTCCCGTCGAGGCTGAACACCGCGAGCTGACCAACGCGGCCTCCGACGAAATTCGTCAGATCTCCCAGTAGGGCCGACCACTCCTCAGGCTGGCCGACACGGTCGTAGATGGATCCGACCAGGTGCGAGTAGGCCTCAACTTCCTGCATCGCGGGGCTCCAAAGTTGGCAACGGGCGTGACGACGCGACTTTTCCGTTTCCGATCAGCATGGGTGAGGCACGAGCGACGCCCAGTACTAAGTACTTCCACTCATACAGCAATATGAGCTCGCATCATCAGTGACTATTCCGACGTTCCGACGACTTACAAGGTCCGAAGATACTCCAGAAGTTGCCGCCGCTTCGCATCATCGAGGCGGTCCGTCCCGTACGCGGGCCCCTCGTGGCCGCGATTCGCGTTTCCCGGTAGCGTCGTGTCGAACAGGAACGGGCCGACATCCGAACGGAAGCCGAGGCGGGCCTCGTCCAACTCCCGGCTTCCGACATGGAAGGTTTTGGAACGTTGTTCGGAGGGGAGCAGAAGTTCGTACAGGTTCGGCACCGAGCCGTTGTGCAGGAACGGTCCCGTGGCCCAGATCCCATCGAGCGGGCGCGCCTTGTAGGCGAGGAGATCGCGATCCTTGCGCCTATCGAGGAAGGTGGCGACCGCACCTTTACCACCGGCTGTCGAGACGTCGTTGAGGAGAGGGTTGCCGGATTTGATCGTCGAGGCACCCCGCTTGAGCAGGCGGTCGATGACAACGCTCTGATCGGCGCGGATCCGGGTCAGATCCGGCGCCTTATCGACCGGCGCCAGGATCGCGCCCGCGACGATCGCGCCGACGAGGTCGAGGCTGCGCGTCTCGGCGGGTAGCGGCGGCGTGGTCGCCAGAAACGGCATGCGGACACCCTCCAGGATGCCGGTCTTGGCCCGCCGGTTCGCAGCATTCTCTGCCATCTTCACATCGGTGCCGATGTCGGCGAGCGGCGTCATGACGATTGTCTGGGCGCGGTTGGATCCCTTGGCGGCGATCGCATGGCAGGACAGGCAGAGCTGATCGTACAGAACCTTGCCGGCGACGGCGTCGCGCTTCTGGGCCGGGGTGCGCGGCGCGATCCGGTCGGGCCAGATCGGTGCCGTCAGCGCGCCCAGCTGGTTCTCGATCCGCAGCAGGTTGAGCCGGTCCGCCGAGGTCTCGAACCAGAGCGGCGGAAGGGTCGGCTCGCGGATGTCGGCGTAGGCGAAGACGCCGAGCACTTCGCCGACGTTGCGGCCGAGGCGCTCGACGGCGAGCTTGTTCGGCGCGGAGCCGTTCCACTGCACCTTATCGTGCCAGGACGTGTCCCACAGGAACGGATAGCTGACGGGTGCATCGGGCTTGGCGATGTTGCGCCGGTCGTGCAGATCCAGGCCTGTCGCCCGGTTGAAGATCATCCCGAAAGCGTCCAGGCGCGCCGGCCCCCAGGACACCGACGCGCGGCTCGTCTCCACATAGTCCGAGAAGTCTTTAGCAAAACTGTCGAGGCTTTTGCGCAGGCGGTCACGGTCGGCCCCCGAGGCGCCCCGGTCTCGCGCAGACAGCTCAGGCGGGATGACGCGGTCTGCGAAGCGTTCGAACCGATCCGACTCGGTCGCGGTCAGGGTTAGGGCCCGGCCGAGTTCCTCGATGAAGGCGAACATGTCCGCATTGGTCGGGCCGCCGTCGATCTGGATCGTCTGCCCGCGCAGCTGGACGCGGTTCACGTGACAGGCGGCGCAGGTCATACCGACCCATTCGCCCCGGTCGTCGACATCCTTCACGAAGCCGATGGGCAGGCCGGTGCGGACGGAGCCGGACTCGCCGTCGTAGGGATTCGGCAGGTATCCGAAGCGCGCGAGATTGTCGGCCACGAACAGGCGGCCGCCCTCCGCACTCTCCAAGGACATGAACCACGCGTAGGGCATGATCTGCGAGCCCTGGCTCGCCGTGTAGAACCACGCCCTGTCCGAAGCGCTCCAAGACTGATTGAGGAAGAGCGGCGCCGGCCCCGGCTGCTTCGCGCCTGCCGGTATCGCCGGTCGCGCTGTCAGCACGATCAGCGCAGCGAGCGCCACGCCCGCGATCCTGGACCGGGTCACGATCGCATCTCGCGCATGGTCGGGACCTGCCGCCTCTCAGGGTGCTCCGAAAATTGATTAGACGTCGGTCATTTCAGCCGCTTCCCCCAAATGGAGGATAATCAGAGTAGGAATTCAAGCGCGAAAGAAACTTCCAGTGACAACGAACACTGGATTGGCAACCCGGTCCTGCTCGGCGCGCCGGCGCTCCAGACGGCCCGCGCGCCGCTCGTCCCCGCGCGTCAGCGCACCCCGCCACCGACGTTGATGTCCTCACCCGTCACCCAGCGGGCATCGTCGGACGCGAGGAACGCCACGACGCCCGCAATGTCATCCGGCTGGCCGGCGCGGCCGAGCGGGGTCTGCGCGACCATTCCCGCCTCCATCTCCGAACCGGAAATTCCGGCCGTATGCGTGCCCTCGGTCACCACGTAGCCGGGGCTGACCACGTTGACCCGGATCTTGCGCGGGGCCAGCTCATTGGCGAGGACGCCCGAGATCGCGTTCACGGCCCCCTTGGTGCCGCTGTAGACCGCCGTCGTGGCCGGATGGATGCTGGCCGCCACCGACGAGATGGTGATGATGCTGCCGCCCTCCCCGAGATGCTCCGAGGCGGCCTGCGTCGCCAGGAGCACGCCCAGCACGTTGACGTCGAAGATCCGGCGATAGTGCGCCTCGGTCACCTCGGCGAGCGCGGCGAATTCATACACGCCGGAATTGTTGACCAGGATGTCCAGCCGGCCGAATTCCTTGATCGCCGCTTGGATCAGCCCGCGCGCCTGCGCGGCGTCGGAGACGTCGGCCTGGACCGCCGTCGCCCTGCCCCCCGCCGCGGTGATCGCCGTCACGACGGCCTCCGCGCCCGTCCGGCTCGACGCGTAATTGACCACGACCGCGGCCCCATCCTTCGCCAGCGCCTTCGCGATCGCGGCGCCGATCCCCTTCGATGCCCCGGTCACCACTGCGACCTTGCCGTCGAGCTTCGACATGTGTGTTAACCTTCGACATGGGCCGGTTCCGGGATGGAAGCCATCGTCCCATAGTTCCGAATTTCGGAACTAATGAATCGGAGTTCAAGGCCCCATATGGCTGAAAC
Organism: Methylobacterium sp. PvR107; assembly: GCF_017833295.1. Taxonomy (NCBI): domain Bacteria; kingdom Pseudomonadati; phylum Pseudomonadota; class Alphaproteobacteria; order Hyphomicrobiales; family Methylobacteriaceae; genus Methylobacterium; species Methylobacterium sp. PvR107. Next base: position 4,594,497 of record NZ_JAFIBW010000001.1, on the reverse strand, counting down.
ATGAGGCCCCTGACTCACCCTGCGATTGAAGACGTTCAGCCCGAGGCGATCCTGCACGCGCTGGCCGATCCCGACCGGGCGGCGATCTTCGCCCGCATCACGCGCGCGGGCTGTGTCGAGGCCTGCTCGGCCGTCTCCGCGCTGGGCGAACGGGTGATCCCGAAATCGTCGCTGTCCAGCCATTTCAAGGTGCTGCGCGAGGCCGGCCTGATCCGGTCCGAGCGCCACGGCGTGGAGATGCGCAATCACTCACGCTTCGTCGAGGTCGATGCCCGCTTTCCCGGCATGCTCGCCGCGATCCTGAACGCCTATGCGGCCCGGTTCGCCGAGGACGGGACGGCCGAGACCAGGGCGGCCGAGACCAGGGCGGCCGAGACCAGGGCGGCCGAGACCGGCGGGACCTGAGCCACCGCCGGTCGATCGAGCCCCGCGGCTTCGGGGCGGCTCGCGCCGTCGATGGCGGTCAGCGTGCCGGACTTCCCCCGGGACCGAAGCCCGCGGGCGGACGCGAGCCGAGATGGCCTCGCAGGGTCCGGCTCTCGTAATCGCTGCGGAAGAGGCCGCGCCGCCGCAACTCGGGCAGCACCAGCTCGATGAAGTCGTCGAGGCCGCCGGGCAGGGTTGGCGGCATGATGTTGAAGCCGTCCGCGCCGCCGGCCTGGAAGCGCGCCTCCATCTCGTCGACGATCTGCGCCGCCGTTCCGACGATCTGCGAATGGCCGCGGGCGCCCGCGATGCGCAGGTAGAGCTGGCGCAGGGTCAGACCCTCGCGGCGGGCGAGATCGAACATGAGCTGCTGGCGGGACTTGATGCCTTCGGTCTCGGGCAGCTCCGGCACCGGTCCCTCGGGATCGTAGACCGACAGGTCGTGGCCGCCGATCATGCGGCCGAGCAGCGCCAGCCCGACCACCGGGTCGATCAGGTCTTGCAGCGCCTCGAACTTCGCCCGCGCCTCCGCCTCGCTCCGTCCGACGACGGGGAACAGGCCGGGCATGATCTTCAGGTCATCCGGCGCACGCCCGAACCCGGCCATACGCCCCTTGAGATCGCCGTAGAACGCGACCGCCTCGTCCAGTGTCTGGTTCGCGGTGAAGACGATCTCGGCGGTCCGCGCCGCGAGATCCTTGCCGGGCCCGGAAGCGCCGGCCTGCACCAGCACCGGCTGGCCCTGCGGCGTCCGCGAGATGTTGAGCGGCCCGCGGACCTCGAAATGCTTGCCGCGATGGTCGAGGGGCCGGAAGCCGTCCGGCTTCGAGAATTGGCCGCTGGCGCGGTCGATGATCACCGCGCCGTCTTCCCAGGTGTTCCAGAGGCCGAGGACCACGTCGACGAATTCCTCGGCGCGCTCGTATCGGTCGGCATGGCGGGCGATCCGGTCGCCGCCGAAATTCGCCGCCTCCGCGTCGGAGGCGGATGTGACGAGGTTCCAGCCGGCGCGTCCGCCGCTGAGATGATCGAGCGATGCGAAGCGCCGCGCCACGTTGTAGGGCTCGTTGAAGCTGGTCGACGTCGTGGCGACGAGACCGATCCGGCTCGTCACGGCAGCAAGGGCCGAGAGCAGGGTCAGCGGCTCGAAATGGGTCGAGCGCGCCGTCCGCTCGCTCGAGCGGAGGTCCAGATCACGGATCCCCGTGCCGTCCTCGAGGAAGATCAGGTCGAATTTGGCGGCTTCGGCCCGGCGCGCCCAGCCGACATAGCGCTCCAGAACGAGCCCGCCGTCGGCCTCGCTGGAGGGATGACGCCAGCCGGCCACATGGTGACCCGTCGCGTAGAAGAACGCGCCGAGGCGCAGGGTGTCCTGTCTCATCAATCCGACCGGCTTCGAAGACGGCCCGCTCCGGGCCGCGTCATGGGACGGAGTGTAGCCGACCGAGCAGCGGCCGCGAACCGCCGGTTGCGGACGCGGCGGAAGCCGCGAGCCCTCGCAACGGCGGACAGCTCACGCGGGGCTGCCACGACAGAGCTTCGAGATCAAATCCTTCTCCCGCCGCGGCCGAAAGCCGAAAATTATTGTCTTTATACTCCAAAGTAGAGAATGCACTTTCGTTGACTCGGGCGGCCTCCGAAAGGATCTTGTATACACTGTCTGCACCAGGGACGCCGCGGCACCGATGAAGACGCAGAAGCCGTCCGGCCGTGGCTCCGGAGCGACTTTGCGCGAAGGCCGCGCGCGCGAACGGCAATCCGCTCTGCCTCAAGGCGGTTTCACGAGCCTGCCTCGATGTCCCGCATCGGCAGGCCGCGTCCCGCCACGCCAAGTGCTGCTGTTCGCGCGCCACTGAGCGGCTTCCCCGTCAGCCAGACCGACCAAGACCGAAACGCCGGGCGCAGGGCCTCGGCCTCCCCAGCGGGGCGCCAGAACTCCGCGCATCGCAAGCCTCTCAAGCCTTAAGGTTACGCCCGTGTCGTTGATCCGCCGATCCCTGATGGCCGCCGGACTTGCTCTGGCCGGTCTGGCATTCCCCCTCGGGCAGGTTGCCCGCGCCGAGGAACCCAAGGAGATCCGGCTGGACTGGGCCACCTACAATCCGGTCGGCCTGCTCCTCAAGGAGAAGGGCTTCCTGGAGGAAGCGCTGGCCCCGCGCGGGATCAAGGTCCGGTGGGTCCAGTCGCTCGGCTCCAACAAGGCCCTCGAATTCCTCAATGCCGGAGCGATCGATTTCGGCTCGGCGGCGGGCGCGGCGGCCCTCGTGGCGCGGATCAACGGCAACCCGATCAAGGCGATCTACGCCTACTCGCGGCCCGAATGGACGGCCCTCGTCACCCGCAAGGACACCGGCATCACGAAGCCGGCCGACCTCAAAGGCAAGCGCGTCGCGGTCACCCGCGGCACCGATCCGCACATCTTCCTGATCCGCGCGCTCCAGGGCGCCGGCCTGACCGAGCGCGACGCCAAGCTCGTCCTGCTCCAGCACCCGGACGGGCGCACCGCCCTCGACCGGGGCGACGTCGACGCCTGGGCGGGCCTCGACCCGATGATGGCGGCCGCCGAGATCGAGAACGGCGACGTCCTGTTCTACCGCGACGCCGCCGCCAATACCTGGGGCCTGCTCGATGTCCGGGAGGCGTTCGCCAAGGAGAATCCGGACCTCGTGCGGGTGGTGATTGCCGCCTATGAGCGGGCGCGGGCCTACGCGCTGGCCAACCCGCAGGCGCTCTCCGCGGCCCTGGTCGCGGCCACCAAGCTGCCAGAGCCGGTGATCGCCCGCCAGCTCGAGCGCAACGATCTGTCCCAGCCGGCGATCGGCCCGGCCCAGGCCGAGTCGATCAAGGCCGCCGGCCTCGCCCTGCAGCAGGCCGGCGTGATCCCCGCCGGCACCGACGTGGCGGCTGCGGTCGACGGCCTGCTCGACCCGAGCTTCAATCCCGTCGCCGGACGGTGAGGCGCGGCGTGCCGCTGCTGCAGCGGGGCGGTCGCGCCGGACTCGGGCTGGTTCTGCCGCTCCTCCTCGCGATCGGATGGGAGATCGCGGTCGATACGGGACTCGCCTCCGGGCGCCTACTCCCGCCGCCGAGCCGGATCGGCGCGACGCTGTGGGACCTCGCGGCCTCGGGAGATCTCTGGATGCACGTCGAGGCGACCGTGGTCCGGGTCGGCCTCGGCTTCCTGTGCGGGGCCGCGGCCGGAATCCTGGCCGGCGCGCTGGTCGCCACGGTTCCGGTCCTGCGCTGGCTGGTCGATCCGAGCCTCCAGGCGCTCCGGGCCGTCCCGTCGCTGGCCTGGGTGCCGCTGTTCATCCTGTGGTTCGGCATCCTTGAGACGCCCAAGGTGCTGCTGATCGCCGTGGGCGTGTTCTTCCCGGTCTATGTCGGCGTGGCCGGGGCGATCGCCTCGGTGGATCGGAAGCTCGTGGAGGTGGGGCAGATCTTTCGCCTGTCGCGCCTCGCCCTTGCCCGCCGCATCCTCCTGCCGGCCGTCCTGCCGGCCACGCTCATCGGCCTGCGCACCGGCCTCGGGCTCGGCTTCCTGTTCGTCGTCGCGGCGGAGCTGATGGGTGCCTCCGAGGGCCTGGGCTACCTGCTGGTCGACGGCCAGCAATTCAGCAAGCCGGATCAGATCGTGGCGGCGATCATCGCCTTCGCGGTGGTCGGCAAGCTCGCCGACATGGCCCTGATCACGCTGACACACCCCTTGACGCGCTGGCAGGATACCGTGCGGGGGAGCCTGTGACGGCCGATCCGAGACCCGCGCAATTCGTGACGGCTCCGCGCACCGACCCAGACGGATCAAGGTTACAAGTGCTCATCGTCGACGACCTCTCGAAGACCTATGCCGACGGTACCGAGGCGCTGTCGGGCATCGGCCTGTCGGTTCGGCAGGGGGAGATCGTCGCGCTGATCGGCGGCTCGGGATGCGGGAAGACGACGCTGCTCCGCCTGATCGCGGGCCTCGATCAGGCGAGCCGCGGGTCCGTGCAGGTCGACGGCGAGGCGATCCGCGCGCCGCATCCGAGCGTCGGCGTCGTCTTCCAGGAGCCGCGGCTCCTGCCCTGGCTCGACGTGGCGGGGAATGTCGGCTTCGGGCTCGCCGCCCTGCCCCGCGCCGAGCGCCGCCGCCGTGTCGCCCACGCCCTCGAGCGCGTCGGCCTCGCCGAGTATGGACATCGCTGGCCGCGCGAGCTCTCCGGCGGCCAGCAGCAGCGCGTCGCCATCGCCCGGGCCTTCGTGGCCCAGCCCCGGGTGCTTCTCCTCGACGAGCCGTTCTCGGCGCTCGACGCCTTCACCCGCAAGGGGCTGCATGCGCAGCTTCTCGACCTCTGGACCGAGTCGAAGCCGACGATCCTGATCGTCACGCACGATGTCGGCGAGGCCGTCACGCTCGCCGACCGGGTCGTGGTGATGCGCCCCCGGCCGGGCCGCCTCGACGAAACCGTGGCGATCGGGCTCAGCCGCCCGCGCGATCCCGTGGCACCCACCTACGAGGAGGCGGTCCGCCGGGTGCTGGCCGCCCTCGACCGTTCCCTGCGACCGGCCCAGGCCAACCCCCGTCCCGCTCCCGAGACCCGGGCCAGCTGGTGGTGAGCCACCGCCGACCGGCGGCCCGAACCATGGATGACTCGATGCCCGTCACGCGCCGTGCCCTGCTCACCGGCCTCTCGGCCACGGTCGTCGTCGGGCTGAACCGCCCGGCCCAGGCCGCCCCCACGCTGCGCATCGGCTACCAGCGCTCCTCGACCCTGATCGCGCTGCTGCGCCAGGACGGCGCCCTGGAGCGCGCCGTGGCGCCCCTCGGCACCGGCCTGTCCTGGCACGAATTCACCAGCGGATTGCCGATCATGGAGGCGCTGAATGCCGGGCAGATCGACGTCTCGGCCGATGTCGCCGACACCGTCCCGATCTTCGCCCAGGCCGCCGGCGTCCGGATCACCTACATCGCCCAGGAGGCACCCTCCCCCGAGGCCCAGGCGATCCTCGTGCCCGCCGAATCCCCGGTGACATCGGTCGCCGACCTCAAGGGCAGACGTGTCGCCGTGACCAAGGGTGCGGGCAGCCACTACCTGCTGCTCGCGGCCCTCGCGGAAGCCAAGCTCACCTTCAAGGACATCACGCCGGCCTACCTGACGCCGGCCGACGGACGCGCCGCGCTGGCCAGCGGCGGCGTCGAGGCCTGGGTTGCCTGGGACCCGTTCCTGTCCGCGGCCCGGCAGCAATCGGGCGCGCGGGTGCTGCGCGACGGGGCCGGATTGTCGCTCTACAAGCGCTACTACCTCGCGGCCGATCCCTACGTGGCCGCCAATGGCCCGGTTCTCGCCGCCCTGTTCGACCGGCTCGCCGAGACGGGCGCCTGGGTCAAGGCGAACCCGACCGAGGCGGCCTCCCGTCTGGCGCCCCTCTGGAAGATCGAGCCGGAGGTGATCCTGCGCGCGAACGCGCAGCGGAGCTACCGGGTCGAGGCCGTCACCCGCCCAGGCCTCTCGGAGCAGCAGAAGATCGCCGACGCGTTCCGCGCCGAGGGATTGCTGCCCCGTGCCGTCGATGCCGGTGCCCTCGCCCTCTGGACTCCGCCGGCGCGCTGAGCCGGCCGGGCCGGAGATCGGGCCGCTCAGAGAGCCGGCGACAGCTCCCGATCCTCCGGCTCGACCTGGCGGAACCGCGCGAAGCGCAGGGCCATCACCGGCAGGATCAGCAGGTTCAGCACCGTCGAGGTGACCAGGCCGCCGAGGATCACCAGCGCCATCGGCCCCTCGATCTCGCGCCCGGGCTCCCCGGCACCCAGCGCCAGCGGCAGCAGGCCGAGGCCGGTGACCAACGAGGTCATCAGGATCGGCACCATTCGGTCGGCCGCGCCCTCGGCGGCGGTGTCGGCGTTCCAGGAACGGCGGTCGCGCGTCACCATCTGCTCGTAATGGGCGATCATCATCACGCTGTTGCGCAGCGAGATCCCCGACAGGGTCACGAAGCCCACGACCGAGCCCAGTGACAGCACACCGCCCGTGAGCGCCGCCGCCGCGACGCCGCCCACGAAGGCGAAGGGCAGGTTGATCAGCACCAGCAGCAGGTTCGCCGCCGAGCCGGTGACGATGGCGAGCAGCACCACGATGCCGAAGCCGGCAAGCGCCGCATGGAGCAGCAGGTCGCGGCGGGCGGCCGCCTGGGCTTCGGCAGCCCCCGAGAAAGTGACATAGACGCCTTCGGGCAGCCGCACCTCCTTGGCGATCTTGCGCTTGGCCGCCGCCACGAAGCTCGCGATATCGCGCCCGACGACGTTGGCGGTCACCGCCTGGACCCGCTGGGCGCCCAGGTGCTGCACCTGGTAGCGGCCGGCGCTCTCGTAGACGTCGGCCACCTGCGACAGGCGGACGTAGCGGCCGCCGGGAGTCCGCAGCGGCAGGTCGCCCACCGCGCTGAGGCGCCCCCGCGCCTGGGCGTCGAGGATCACCAGCACGTTGAACACGGCATTGCCGCGGTAGGTCTGGCCGACGACATCGCCCTGATAGGCGGTGCGGACCGCCTCCAGGACCTCGACCGGGTCAAGCCCCCAATGGCGCAGGTCCACCGGCCGCAGGGCGACGGTGACCTGAGGCAGGCCGGCGGGCGAGGCCTGCTGGACGTCGCGCGCGCCCTTCACCTCCGAGAGCTCCCGGGCCACCGAGCGGGCGGCGGCCTCGATCCGGTCGAGATCGCTGCCGACCACGTTGATCACGACCGGTGCGGTGAAGCCCGAGACCGTCTCCTCGATCCGCTCGGTCAGGAACGTCTTGAGCGAGAAGGCCGCGCCGGGAAATCCCGCGATCAGCGCGCGGATCGCGGTCTCGACGGAGCGCTGGGCAGAACCGTCGAGGCCGGGCTGCAGGTCGATGTGGATCTCGCTGTAATGCGGCCCCGCCGTGTCCTCACCCGCCTCCGCCCGGCCGATCTGCGACGCCACCGCACGCACGCCCGGGATCTGCTTCAGGTCCGCAGTGATCAGGGTGCCGAGCCGCTGCGATTCCTGCAGCGAGGTCCCCGGAATGGCTACCATGTGCAGGATCATGTGCCCCTCCCGGAGATCGGGGAGGAACACCGCCCCGAGGGTCGGTAGGATGGCGGCGCCGATCAGCGTCACCAGCAGACTGCCGAGCATCGCGAGCCGCGGCACCCGGCCGACGAGGGCGAGCAGCCGGAGATACGCCGCGCGGCTCCAGCGCACGACCGGCGGCTCGCGGAACGGGACGGCCTCCCCACCCTTCAGCCGGCCGCCCAGCAGAAGCAGCGCCAGCGCCGGCGTGACGGTGAGCGCGACGAGGAGCGAGGCGACGACCGCCGCGATGTAGGCAAGCGCCAGCGGGCCGAACAGGCGTCCGGCGACCCCGTTGAGCGCCAGCACCGGCATGAACATCAGGAGGACCGCCAGCGTGGCGTAGGCCACCGAGGTGCGCACCTCCAGCATCGCGGAGAACACCACGCGCGCTGCCCCGCGGCCGGCGCCGCGGGCCGCCCGAAGCCGGCGGGCGACGTTCTCGACGCCGATCACCGCGTCGTCCACCACCTCGCCGATGGCGAGGGCCAGCCCGCCGAGCGTCATGGTGTTGAGGCTCTCGCCCCAGGCCTGGAGGGCCAGGGCGGCGGCGATGAGCGAGAGCGGGATCGCCGCCGCGCTGATCAGGGCCGCCCGCCAATCCGCCAGGAAGACGAGGAGCACGAGCACCACCAGCACGCCGCCCAGCGCGAGGGCCTGGAGGACGTTGCCGGTCGCGACATCCACGAAGTTCGCCGGCCTGAACAGGTCGGGACGCAGGCTCACGCCCTCGCGGTCGAGAACCGGGCGCAGCTCGTCCAGCGCCGCCTCCAGGCGGGCGGTCACCGCGCGGGTGTCGACCCCGATCTGGGCGCCGACCATCAGCAGCACACCGGGCGTCCCGTCCACCAGGGCGCCGCTGATCGCGGGCTCGGGCGCGGCCGTGACGGTCGCCACGTCCGACAGGACCACGCTCGCCCCGCCGTCATTGTGGAGGACGGTCCGTCCCAACGCCTCGGGCGTGAGCGACTGCCCCTCGGTCCGCAGCAGCACCCGCTGGTTCGGCGTGTCGACGAAACCCGCGCCCCGGACCCCCGTCGCCTTCCGGGCCGCCGCCAGGACATCGTTGAGGCCGATCTGGTAGCGGATCAGGTCGTCCGGGCGGATCTGGACCTGGAGCGACCGGACCGAACCGCCGTAGATCGACACCTGGGCGATGCCCGGGACGGCCTGCAGGCGGCGGCGCACGGTCCATTCCGCGATATGGCGCAGGTCCATTCCATCGCGGGTCTTCGAGGTCAGCCCGACGAGGAGCACCGTGAGCGTCGAAGAGGTCAGCGGGGTCATGGCGGGCGCCGAGACCCCGTCCGGCATGCGGCCCGCAAGGGCCGCCAGCCGCTCGTTGACGCGCTGGCGCACCCGGTCGACATCGCTCCCGGATCTGAACGCCGCGGTGATCACCGAGAGGCCCTGGATCGACGTCGAGCGCAGGGTTTCCAGGCTTGGCAGGCCGCCCACCGCGACCTCGACCGGCTGGGTTACCAGCACCTCGACCTGCTCCGAATCGAGGCCCGGCGCCTCGGTCTGGATCGTCACGATCGGCGGCGCGAATTCCGGGAAGACGTCGTAGCGGGCCCCGGCGAGGGCGTAGAGGCCGAAGACGATCACCGCGCAGGCCAGCGCCAGCACCACCCGCGGCAGCCGGACCGCGAAGCCGACGAGGAGCGCCTGGGGGCCGCCGCGGCCGCCAGCGGCGGGCGGCTCAGTCATCGTCGTCGCCCACGACCCGGATGCGGCTCTTCATCTCCTCGGAGAGCAGGGCCTGGCCGCCCTTCAGGACGATCTCGCTGGCCTCGGGCAGATCCTCGACGACGAAGGCATCGGCCGACATGGGTGCGTCCGGACGGATCGGATGCCGCACATAGGCGCCGTCACCGGTGCCCCGATACACCCAGGTGCCCCCCTCCCCGTGCACGACGGCATCCTCGGGCACGAGGACGCCGCGGACCGGGCGCGCGGCCGGCAGGAAGGCCATCGTGCTCGTGCCGGGCAGGAGCCCGCTCTCGCCCGAGACGAGGTAGAAGAAGCTCTGACCCTGGATGCGCGGATCCGTGCGGGTCGCGGCCGAGACCAGCCGCAGGGCCACCCGCTCGCTCTGCGGCGGCACCTCGGCAGTGGCTGCCTTCGGCGGCTCCGGTAGGCTTTCGCTTGGCGGCAGCGTCACCTGAACCAGGAAATCCGAGCGCTCGATCAGCCGCGTGACCAGGGGCGCGCGCTCGATGATCGCCTTGCCGAGCACCGAGCCCCATTCCTGCCGGGCGGTCGCCGCGAAGGTCCGCACCTGCGATTCGGCCGCGGTCACGGCGGCCCGATCGGTCAGAAGCGTCCCCTCGGCGGTCTCGATCTGTGCAACCGCCACCACCCCGGCCCCGAGGCTGCGCGCGCGCCGCGCGGCGCTGGCGGAGACCTCGACCCGCGCCTGGGCGGTCTGAAGCGCCGCGACAGCCCCAGCGTAGTTGTTGGCGAGTTCGGTGATGCGGGCAAGGTCGAGGACGCTGCCATACGCGGTCAGCTCCTGCTCATGTGCCACGGAGGGCCGCGTCTCGGTGACGAGGCCGATCCGTTCGCGCTCGGCGGTGGAAAGCCGCACGACGGTGCGCCCGTCCTCGATCGCGGTGCGCGGCGCGGGAAGCCGCACCTCGGCGACGGCGTCCCCGCGAAGGCCGGGGACAAGGGGTTCGAGCTGCTGCCGCAGGTCCGACAGGAACGGAGCCGCGCGCGCGCGGAGGAGCGCACCGGGCTCGGTGAAGGCGACGCACGCGGCCGCGAGCAGCAAGCCTCCGGCGAGCAGGAGCGTCCGCCGCTGACCCACGTCACGTCCCTCCCCCGCGCCATTGCCGAATTTGCCCGGCTAAGATGCCGAATACACCCGGATGCGCCGCGCTCAAACTGCGCTCGTAGGGCGTGGAGAAAGGATCCGGAGGAATGTCGCGGGTCCGTGCCCGCCGATGGCGACGCTGTCCAAAGGGTGACCGTACCGTCTTCGGATGAAGGCATCGGCACTGCCGCCGCACAGCGTTCAACAACGTGGAACTTCGTCGACGATGCCCGAACGGCGAAAGGCCCGCCTCGTGCTTGCGAGGCGGGCCTTCACCGGCGTGCTGCGGTCGAGGCCGAGACTTAGCAGTCGTTGCCCGACACCGGAGCCGTCTGCCGATCGGCGGCGGCGTTGTTCATCGCGCCGACGGTGCCGGGCGACGCCGGCTGCTGACCGCCCGCAAGGTTGGCGGCGGCCGGATCGGTCGAGTTCGACTTGGCACCTGGGCTCGACTTGGCGCTGTCAGCCGTCTGCGTCGCGCCGACGTTGTTCATGGCGCCTACGGTTCCGGGCGAGGCCGGCTGCTGACCACCGGCAAGGTTCTTGCTCGACTTGTCGGCGTCCGAGCTGCTGGGGTTGGATGACTGCTGGTCCGGCGTCTTCGACTTCGTCGTCCCGGTGTTGCAGGGCGCGGCGAGGGCGGGCCCAGCGACGAGGGCGAAAAGCGCAACCGCACTGGCCAGGCGTGAGACCTTCATCAAAGCGTTCCTCCTAATTATTTCGAGGGTTCAATTGCCAAATCGACCCGAGAGTTCCGTCAATAGTAGCGCTAATTCGATGACGGATGCTCGCAAGCTGATGTCTTCGAAGCGCCGATCGCTGGGTGCGCTTGGTGATACCGGATCTTTGCCACGCGAAGCGGTGAGCAGGATTGCGGCGTCACGCCAACGGGCCGGGATCCTCGACTGGGGTCATGCGGAACTCTACCGGCAAAGCCTGGGCTTGTCGGTGCCCAGGCCAGGCATTGTTCGGGCATCGTCACGGCATCGGCCTCGCAGGCGGTGGAGGCCGGCGCACGACTTCTGCTAGAGCACATCGGCGGATGGGGTCGGATCGCACTCCGAATGACGGAGCGGCAGGGTTGAGGGAGCAAGTCCGGTGACGCGCGTGGACCTGAACTCCGATCTCGGCGAGGGCTTCGGCGCCTATGCCTGCGGCGACGACGCCGCCATCCTCGGGATCGTGACCTCCGCCAACGTCGCCTGCGGACTGCATGCGGGCGATCCCGAGATCATGGCCCGGACCTTCGCACTGGCGAAGGAGCGCGGCGTCGCGGTCGGCGCCCATCCGGGCTTCCCGGACCTGTGGGGCTTCGGCCGGCGGCGGATGCCGTTCAGCCCGCCCGAGATCGAGCGTCTGGTCGCCTATCAGGTCGGCGCCGCGCAGGCGCTCGCCGCCTATGCCGGTCACCGAATCACCTACGTGAAGGCGCACGGCGCGCTCGCCAACATCGCCGCCGAGGAGCGGCCGGTCGCCGACGCCATCGCCCGGGCGGTCCGTGCGGTGGACCGCGACCTCGCGCTGCTGGCCATCGCGCTGACCGCCCAGGTGCCGGCGGGCGAGGCCTGCGGGCTCGAGGTCCATCAGGAGATCTTCGCCGACCGCGGCTACACGGAGGCCGGCCTGCTGATCCCGCGCGGCCAGCCCGGCGCGATGATCACCGAGGCCGACGCGGCCGCCGACCGGGTCGTGCGCATGGTCGAGGCCGGCGCGATCATCACGGCGGCGGGCACGCATCTGCCGACACCGATCCGCTCGATCTGCGTTCACGGCGATTCCGACCATGCCGTTGCCACCGCCCGGGCAGTGCGCGCCCGGTTGGAGGGGGCGGGGGTGACGCTGGCGCCGTTCCGGCCGTGAGCGCGCCCGCCGAAGAGCCCCGGCTCCTCGATGCCGGCGAGGCGGCTCTGGTCGTCGAGTTCGGCACCACCGTCGATCCCGCGATCAGCGACCGGGTGCTGGCGCTCGACGACGCCCTCGACGCGGATCCGCCGGAGGGGCTTCGGGAGCGCGTGCCGACCTACCGGTCGCTGATGCTGCACTACGACCCTCTGGTTCTCGACCGAGACACGCTCGCCGCCCGAGTGCGGGCGCTCGCGGCGGGCGCCGCCGCGCGGGCGGCGACGCCGACCCTGTGGACGCTGCCCTGCTGCTACGACGCCCCGCACGGCGAGGACATCGCCCAGGTGGCCGAGCGCACCGGCCTATCGGCGGAGGCCGTCGTCTCGACCCATGCCGGGGCGACCTATCGGGTCTACATGTACGGCTTCGCGCCGGGCTTCGCGTATCTCGGCGGCCTGCCGAAGGCCCTGGCGGTGCCGCGGCGGGCGAGCCCGCGGCCGCCGCATCCGGCGAACGCCGTGGTAATCGGCGGCGGTCTCGCCGCCGTGGCGACGGTGCCGATGCCGACCGGATGGTACGTGATCGGCGCCACACCGTCCCGCCTCTACGCGCCGGAGCGCGATCCGAGCTTCTTCGTCGGCGCCGGCGACCTGATCCGCTTCGAGGCGGTGGATGCCGCGACCTTCAATGCCCTGACGGCGCGGGAGGCCGCGGGCGAGCCGGTGGCGCGGCGCGGGGAGGCCCGCTGATGGCTGCCCTCGTCGTCGAGGCCGCCGGGCCCGGGATCACGCTGCAGGATGGCGGCCGGCACGGCTACCTGCGCTACGGGATCACGGCCGCAGGGCCGATGGATCCGCTGATCTACGCCACCGCCAACCGGGCCGCGGGCAATCCCCTGGACGCCGCCGCGATCGAGATCTCGACCGGCGGCCTGGCCGTCACCGCCGCGGACGGTGCCCTCGGGCTGGCGCTGATCGTCCCCGGCTTCCGGGTCACGCTGGACGGCACGGCGCTTCCCGACGCCGTCGCGCTGACCCTCGAACCCGGACAGAGGCTCGTCGTCCGGGCGGGCGACGCGGGCGCCTGGGGCTATCTGGCGGTGAGCGGCCGCCTCGACGTGGCGCCAATCCTCGGCTCGGTGGCGACCCATACGCGCTCGGGCCTCGGCGGTCTCGACGGCCGCGCCCTGGCCGCCGGCGACCGGCTGCCGATCCGCGAACCCGGACCGGGCGACGGGGCGCCCCAGCGGCTGGTGACGCCCTGGCTCGACCGGGATCCGCGGGAGATCCGGGTCGTGCTCGGACCGCAGGACGATTACTTCGCCCCCGACCAGATCGAGGCCTTCCTGGCCGGCCCCTGGACGGTCTCGCCGCGGGGCGACCGCATGGCCTGCTTCCTGGACGGCACGCCCCTGATTCACGCCAAGGGTCACGACATCGTCTCCGACGGCATCGCCATGGGGGCGATCCAGGTGCCCGGCAACGGCCTGCCGATCATCCTGATGGCCGACCGCCAATCGACGGGCGGCTATCCGAAGATCGCCACGGTCATCGGCCCCGATCTCGGGCGCCTCGCGCAGATCCGCGGCGGGGCCCGGCTGTCGTTCCGGCGCGTCTCGGTGGCCGAGGCGGTGGCGGCGCGGCGGGCCGAGCGCGACATCCTCGCCGAACCGGTGCGCCGGGAGCCGGTGGTGCGGACCGATTTCGCGTCCGACTTCCTGCTGGGGCTGAACCTCGTCGGCGGCGTCACCGACGGACGTCCCTGAACGCGAAAGAGCCGCGCACCGCGTGCTCCGCCGCGCGCGGACGCGTAAGAGACCGCGCCGGCCGCCTCGCCGGCCGCAGTTCCGAGAGAGCAGGAAGGTCGTCACGCATGGCTCACGCCGTCACCGCATCGGATGCGCCGCCCGCGCGCAGCAACGAGCCCCTGAACGCCGACAGCGTGCGCCGCGCCCGCATCGACCTCGCCGCGTGCCTGCGCTGGGCCGCGCGCAACGGCCTTGAGGAAGGCATCTGCAACCATTTCTCGGCCGTGCTGCCGGAGCGGCCCGACCTGTTCCTGGTCAACCCCTACGGCCTCGCCTTCGCGGAGGTGACCGCGTCGAGCCTTCTGCTGTGCGACTTCCACGGCAACGTCGTCGACGGGGATGGCCAGCCGGAGGCGACCGCCTTCCACATCCATGCCGAGCTGCACCGGCTGAAGCCGCGCGCCCGGGCAGCCTTCCACACGCACATGCCCTACGCCACGGCACTCGCCATGCTCGAGGGCGAGCCGCTGATGTGGGCCGGCCAGACGGCCCTGCGCTTCTACGGCCGCATCGCGGTGGACGAGGATTACAACGGGCTGGCGCTGGACTCGTCCGAGGGCCAGCGGATCGCCATGAGCGCCGGCGAGGCGGACGTGGTGTTCCTGAAGAACCACGGCGTGATGGTGCTCGGCGAGACCATCGCGGAGGCCTGGGACGACCTCTACTACCTGGAGCGGGCCGCGCAGGCCCAGATCCTCGCCATGAGTACCGGGCGCGCCGTCAAGGTCGTGCCCGAGGCGATCGTCCGGCACGTGGCGGCCCAGGAGGCGGCCGGGCGCGCCGAGAGCGCACGCCTGCATCTGGAGAGCGTCAAGCGCGTCCTCGCCCGGGATGAGCCGGCCTTCCTCGCCTGACCGGCTCAGGGCGCCGCGCGGATCCGGTCGAGCAGCGGCGCGTCGGCATAGCCGTCCGGCGGCAGGCCGACCGAGCCCTGGAAGGCGCGCAGCGCCGCCCGGGTCTTCGGGCCGATCTTGCCGTCGACGCCGCCGGTGGCGAAGCCGCGCTCGACCAAGCGGGTCTGGAGGTGGCGGCGCTCGTCCGCGGTGAGGGCCCGGTCGCCCCGCGGCCAGTCGCGGGTGAGCGCCGGATCGCCGCGAAGGCGGTCCGACAGAAGTGCCACCGTCAGCGCGTAGGACAGGGCGGTGTTGTAGCGTAGGATCACCGCGAAGTTCGGCTGGATCAGGAAGGCCGGGCCACGGATCCCCGCGGGCAGGATCAGCGTCGCCTGGGCGTCGTCCGGCACCGGCCGGTCGCGGGCCGGCGTCACGCCCAGCGCCCGCCACGCCGCGAAGCTGCGGGCGGTGGTCTCGTCGGCGAGCGCAGCGTCGAAGCGTTCAGGCAGCACCGCCTCGGTGCCCCAGCCGTCTCCGGGTTTCCAGCCGTGGACCCGGAGGTAATTCGCCGTGGACGCCAGGGCATCGGGCACCGACGTCCAGATGTCGCGCTTGCCGTCGCCGTCGAAATCGACCGCGTCACGCTGGTAGACGGAGGGCATGAACTGGGTGTGGCCCATGGCGCCGGCCCAGGATCCGGTGAGCCCGCCCGGCATCCGGTCCAGGGGCGCCTGGTTCCAGGCCAGGATCTGAAGCGCGGCCGCGAGCTCGTCGCGCCAGTACGGAGCGCGGACGGGATCGCCGCACCCGAGCGTGGCGAGGGACCGGATCACGGACTTCACGACCGCCGGATTGTCGAGCACGGCCCCGTAGCTCGATTCGACGCCCCAGAAGGCCACGAGGATATGGCGGTCGACGCCGTACTTCGCCTCGATGGCCGCCAGGGTGTCGGCATGCTCGGCGAGCTTGCGCTGGCCGGCCTCGATCCGGGCCGGCGTCACGCTGGCTTCGATGTAATCCCAGATCGGCCTGACGAATTCGCCCTGGCTTCCGGTCGCGGCGAGGACGTCCGGATCGGGTGTGAGGTTGGCGAGCTGCGCCTCCGCGAGGCTCTGCGGCACCGCCCGCGCCGTCGCCCAGGTAATCAGATCGGTGCGGCACGACTCGAAAGGTGGCAGTGCGGCAGGCGGAGGCGGACCCGTCTCCGCGACGGCGAGAGCCGGCACGAGCATGCAGGCGAAGACCGCGATGCGGACCGAGCCGCGCCGCTTCGCGTGTCGGATCAGCGCGTTGCCGTGATCCATGAGGTCTCCGGTGGCCCAAGTCTTGTCTGTCTGCCAGCATAGCCGCCAAGGCCGAGCGACTTCCAGGCGCCAGCCTGCCCCGCGACGGACACGCGCGGCGCCCTACATCGGACCGGTGTGGCCCGACGGAGAGGGAAACCGTGAAGCGCTTTGCCTGCGCGGTCCTCGGCGCGACGCTCCTTGTCGCCGAACCCGTCCATGCCCTGGAAGTGTCCCGAAGCCGCGATATCCCGGTGCGGCCGGATGCGGTCTGGGCGCTCATCGGGGATTTCTGCGCCATTCAGCTCTGGCACCCGCAGGTGCAGCGCTGCGTCCTGTCGAACGACGACGACGATGACGGCATCCGTGCCCAGATCCGCGGCCTCGTCGTGAAGGGTGGCCAGGGCACGATCGTCGAGGTCGAGACCGCCCGGGACGAGCCCGGTATGAGCTACAGCTACAGCTTCATCCAAGGCCCATTGCCGGTACGCGCCTACAACGCGACGCTGGCGGTTCGGCCGAACGGGACGGGCGCGACGGTGATCTGGAGCGCGACCTTCGACGCGGATGGCATGAGCGATGCGGAGGCCGTCGCCGACATCACCGGTGTCTTCGATGCCGGGCTTGCTGGAATCGCCCGAGAAACGGCACGATGAGCGCGCGACCGGTTGCGTTCTTGCGCGAAAAACGCTTGCCCCGCCCCTCGCCGCAGCGCCGTCGATTACCGATGTGAGCGGCGTCGGCGCGACCGCTCGGCCGGCGCGACATCCCCGAGGCAGCCTCAGGAGCCCGAGACCGCATGCGCCGTCACCGTCACGCCAAGATCGTCGCCACCGTAGGTCCTGCCAGCTCATCGCCGGACCGGTTGCACGCCCTGTTCCTCGCCGGGGTCGACACCTTCCGGCTCAACTTCAGCCACGGCGTGCAGGAGGATCACGCCCGGGTCCATGCCGCGATCCGAGCCCTCGAGAAGCAGGTCGGCCGGCCGATCGGCATCCTGCAGGACCTCCAGGGTCCGAAGATCCGGATCGGCACGCTGCAGGGCGGCCGCCTGGATCTCGACGCCGGCGAGATGGTCCGCTTCGTCCTGGAAGGCGCCGAGGGCGACAAGCAGTCGATCCCGCTGCGCCACCCCGAGATATTCGACGCGGTGGTGCCGGGCCAGGAATTGCTCATCGATGACGGGCGGGTGCGCGTGCGGGTGACCGGACCGGATCGGACCGCCATCACCGCCGAGGTCATCACCGGCGGGCCGATCTCGAACCGCAAGGGCGTGAACCTGCCGGGCACGCTGCTGGACCTGTCGCCGCTCACCGAGAAGGACCGGGCCGACCTCGCCTTCGGGCTCGATCTGGGTGTCGACTGGGTCGCCCTGTCCTTCGTCCAGAAACCCTCGGACGTCATCGAGGCACGGGGAATCATCGGCGACCGCGCCGGCATCATGTCGAAGATCGAGAAGCCGCAGGCGCTTGAGCGGATCGACGACATCATCCGCCTCTCGGATGCCGTGATGGTCGCCCGCGGCGATCTCGGTGTCGAGATCCCGCACGAGGATGTCCCGGGCCGGCAGAAGGAGCTGATCCGCGCCTGCAGGCTCGCGGTGAAGCCCGTGGTCGTCGCCACCCAGATGCTGGACTCCATGGTCAGCGCGCCGGCGCCGACCCGGGCCGAGGCCTCCGACGTCGCCACCGCCATCTACGACGGCGCGGATGCGGTGATGCTGTCGGCGGAATCGGCCACCGGCCGCTATCCGATAGAGGCCGTGTCGATGATGGACCGGATCATCCGGAGCGTGGAGGGCCACAAGCTCTACCACTCGATCGTGGCCGCATCCGAGCCGGGCGAGGAGGAGACCCCGCCCCATGCCGTTGCGACCGCCACGGCGGATCTCGCGGAGGCCGTGCATGCGGCCGCGATCGTCGCCTACACGGCGAGCGGAACGACAGCGGCGCGGGTCGCGCGCAAGCGCCCGGCCGCCGCGATCCTGGCCTTGACACCGAACGTCGCCACCTCGCGCCGATTGAGCCTCCTCTGGGGCGCGCACAGCGTTCTGACGGAGGATGTCGACTCTTATGAGGAGATGACCACGAAGGCCCGCCATCACGCGCAGGACGAAGGTTTCGCGAAACCGAACGATATCATCGTGGTCACCGCCGGCATCCCGTTCCACACCGCCGGCAACACCAACAACATTCGCCTGATGCAGATCTGAGGCCTGCGTTGGTACGGTCGCCGGTGGAACGCGGCCGGCGGGTCACCCGTTGAATCGAAAGCTGCGCCGTTCTGGCGCGAAACCGGAGGGCCGACCCATGAACCTGATCGGACGTCTCGTCACCAAGCTCCTCGGCAACGAGAACCGCCCCATCGATCGCGACGACCGGAACGCCAGCACGGCGACGCCGATCGGACGCCTCGTCACGAAGATCCTGGGCAAGTAACCCAGTCCGTCGCCGCGCGCCCGGGCGGGCGCGCGGCACGCGATCCGCAGGGTCAGTTCCCGAGCGCGCTCGCCGTGGCTTTGACGATCGGGGCTGCCGGCACCGTATGCTGCCACAAGGTGCCGCTCCGGCCCTTCTCCAACCCCGCCTCGTAGAGGGCTCGCATGTAGGCGGTGTCGAAGCCCTTGGCGGCCGACGCCTTCGGTCCGTTCTCGTCAATGTAGGTCAGGTTGAAGCCGATGCCGTTGCTGCGCGCCAGAGCGTAGGTCGCCGTGAGCGTCGCCCGCGAGCGCGCCCGGCTCGCCGTGGTGAAGGAGCGCTCGACGATCGAGAGCGTGTTGTCCTTCGTGACCTCGAAATCTGGCTCCAGGCGGCCGTTGATCACCACGTAGATTTCGGCCTTGCCTCCGGTGCGGATGCGGCCATCGCGCAGCAGCAGCGACTGCGGCAGCGTGAAGACCGGGGTCACCACCGAACCGTCGACGTGCATCTCCTGGAAGCGGGCATCTCCGGCCGAGACGTCGATGAATTGCGGCGGGAACACCGCCGGGATGCTGGCCGAGGCGGCCAGCACGTCGCGGAACAGCTCGCGGGCATTGGGCACGCCGCTCGCCGCGATGGCGCCCATGTTCCAGATGACAGCCCGCTGCGAGTCGAGATTGGTCGTCACCACGAGCAGGCGCCGGCCCTTGGCGTGCTCCTCCGCGACCGCCCGGATCAGGTCGGACGTCACGTAGCGGTCGATCAGGCTGCGCAGGCGGCCGTCGCCGAACAGGCCCGAGCCGAACAGCACGTTGGCGAGGTTGGGCGAGGCCACGAGCTCGCCGGCGACCCCGCTGGTGTAGAATTCGGTCAGGTACGGGTCGTAGGCCGCGCCCAGGAACGCGAACGGCGCGATCAGTGCGCCGGTCGAAACGCCCGAGACCAGGGTGAATTCCGGCCGCTTCCCGGAGGCGGTCCAGCCGTTCAGCACGCCCGCCCCGTACGCGCCGTCGCCGCCGCCGCCCGAGAGCGCGAGATAGGTGAAGCCGGAGGAGCGCCGCTGCGGGTTGGCCGCGAGTTCCGCGATCGTTTCGACCGAGGCGTCGGCGTAGACGCGCGCGCCCGGGATGCCGGGCACGCTGGCGAAGGCGGCCTGATCGGCCGTGTAGGATCCGCGCGGAACGCTCCCACAGGCCCCGACCTGAGCCGCCAGCCCGAGCGCGACCAGCGCGCGCAGGCGTGTCTGACGGAAATCCATCGTCGTGACCTCAATCCGTGAAACCCGAGCCATTGTGCCATACAGAACGAGCTTGGCCGTATCGGGCGTTCCGCCTTTGCCGGCTCAAAGGCACGATACGGCCGCGCTGTTGCGCTGCGGTCACGATCGGGTCGGATCGCGGCGCGAGCGTGGCCGTGCGTGATCCGCGGGCTCGCCATCGTCGCCCATTGCCGGTGGACAGGGGCAACGGTGGGCAGGGTGACGCCCTTGCAACGCGCGCGAACGCCGCGCTAGGGTTCGACCGTGGCCTGACAAGACAGGATGTCGCACGCGGTGCGGCAGCCAATTCGCCGGCGCACAGTCTGCATCACGGCTCGCACAGCCGGATGGCGGGTCATCGACCCGGGATGCACATTGCCAGTGTGGCGCATGGCAGGCCGCAGGGGGCGGAGGGGATTATGGAAGCGGGCCTTGGCTGGACGGATGATCGCGTGGCTCTGCTGCGGCGGCTCTGGGAAGACGGGCAGAGCGCGAGCAAGATTGCCGCGCAGCTCGGCGGTGTGACCCGGAACGCCGTGATCGGCAAAGTCCACCGCCTGGGTCTGGCCGGCCGCGCCCGTGGCTCCGAGGAAGCCCCAGCCGCCGCAACGCCGTCGAAGATCGTGGACATCGAGACCGCCATCGCGGTGGTCGAGACCCAGGCACCGGAGCCTGTCGCGATCCTGTCCCATCGGCCAGCGCCGGAGTTTCCCGCCTCGACACCCGCCAAGGAGCCCGTCGCGATTCCCGTTTCCCAGCGGGTCACCATCATGGACCTTCGGGAATCCATGTGCCGCTGGCCGCTCGGGGATCCGACCACGCCGGAATTCCGCTTTTGCGGCGCGCGCTCGATCACCGGGCTGCCCTACTGCACCCATCACGCGGAGATCGCCTATCAGCCCGCCACGGAGCGGAAGCGCGATCGTCGGGTGGCGTCGTTCCGCTGAGAGATTGGCGCTTCAGCGCAAGCCGTTCCCCGCCTCGGTCATAAGGCGGGCGGTGGCGGGATTGATCCAGGCTGCTGGAACGATGCCGACGAGGTTTTTCGGCTGGGTCGCCCCGAGATCGGCGCGGGCGATGGCCCGGACGATCTGGTCGGCCAGCGCGTCGTCGAGGTTCGGCCGTGCCAGGACGAAGCTCCACGAACCAACGGTTTCGATCGGCTCCGTTTGCCCGGGAAAGCTGCCCGCGGGCACCGTGAGCCGCCGCATCGCCGCGCCCGGCTGGGCCAGCCGCGCGATGCCCCCCTCGGACGGGCCGAAGAAGCGGGCGCCCCCCGGCTCCTGCGCGAGGGCCTGAAATCCCGGCCAGTCCACGCCACCGCCCCAGAGCGCGTCGGCTTGACCCTCCCGCACGAGCGCCGGTCCGTCCCCGGCCCGATCAAGCAGGATGGGACGGATGTCCCGCGCGGGATCGAGGCCCGAGGCGTCGAGCGCGCTGCGCCCCATGACCGTCAGTCCGGAATTGTGGGTGCCGAGCACCACGGCGCGCCCCCGCAGATCGGCGACGGTTCGGATCTGACTGCCGGCCGGAACCGCGAACAGACCGGGCGTGGGGTACATCGGCGCGAGAATGGTGAGGCCATCGGCTGCGGCGAGGGCCGGATAGGCGTACTCGCCCTGCACAAGGGCCAGATCGACACGTCCGTCGCGCAGGAGCCCGGTATTCTGGGCCGATCCGCCCGTGCTCCGCGTCTCGATCGTCAGTGTGGCGTCGGCTTTGTGGACCGCCGCCGCGAACGCCTCACCGAAGGCGGGAAAGCCGCCCCCGGGCGTGGCGGTGGCGAGGACCACCCGCGCCTCGGCCGCGCGTCCGGGGCGGGCCAGCATCAATCCGAAGACCGACAGGATCGCCGCCCGGCGAGTCGGGCACCCGCATCGCTGGCTACCGGCACGTCCGCGCGTCATCGGCCACGGACCGGCGCGCGGCAACAGTTTGGAGAACGAACTTCTATCGTAACCGCGAATTTCAGCATAGCCGTTCCATCTCCGGCGCTCCTGGCTCGCGAAAGCGGAAAGAACTTTCGGTATCAGGACTTAGCCCGATTGCCCCCGCGTCAGCAACGCGATATCGCACCCTCCTGTCCATCCCCTTTTTCACGATCAGGAGTTCCGCGATGGCCGATACCCTCAACGCGCCGCCGAAGGTCGGCCACGGCCGTGTTTACGGCTCGATCACCGAGACGATCGGCAACACGCCGCTGGTCCGCCTGAACCGCCTTCCGAAGGAACACGGTGTCGAGGCCGAGATCCTGCTGAAGCTCGAGTTCTTCAACCCGATCGCCAGCGTCAAGGACCGCATCGGCGTCAACATGATCGATGCGCTCGAGGCGTCCGGCAAGCTCCAGCCCGGCGGTACCCTGGTCGAACCGACCTCGGGCAATACCGGCATTGCCCTGGCTTTCACGGCGGCGGCCCGGGGCTACCGCTTGATCCTGGTCATGCCGGAGACGATGTCGCTGGAACGGCGCAAGATGCTCGCCTTCCTGGGCGCCGAACTGGCGCTCACCCCCGGCGCGCAGGGCATGAAGGGAGCGATCGCCAAGGCCGAGGAACTCCTGAAGGAGATCCCGGGCTCCGTGATGCCGCAGCAATTTTCGAACCCGGCGAACCCAGAGATCCATCGGAAGACCACGGCCGAGGAGATCTGGAGCGACACCGGCGGCCAGCTGGACGCCTTCGTGGCGGGGGTCGGCACCGGCGGCACTGTGACCGGCGTCGGCGAGGTGCTGAAGCCGCGCCTGCCGAACCTGAAGGTCTTCGCGGTGGAGCCGGAGGATTCGCCGGTGATCTCCGGCGGCCAGCCGGGCCCACACAAGATCCAGGGCATCGGGGCCGGATTTATCCCCGACAACCTCCACACCGACATCCTCGACGGCGTCTTGAAGGTCTCCAACCAGACTGCGTTCGAGACTGCGCGGGCCCTCGCGCGCCTCGACGGCATCCCGGGCGGCATCTCGACCGGCGGCAATGTGGCCGCCGCGCTTGAGCTGGCCAAGCGGCCGGACTTCAAGGGCAAGCGGATCGTCACCGTCGCCTGCTCGTTCGCCGAGCGCTACATCTCGTCGGCGCTGTTCGACGGGATCGGCTGAGCGCCCGTCACCGGCCGCGACGTGACTCGTCCCTCGGCCGGCGTCCGAACAGGGCGCCTGCGCCGAGGCGCCCATAGTTATCCCGGGGCCGCGTCGCGGAGCCCGGGATCCAGACCCGACGACAGGGGTCCGACGAACACCTTTGAGATTTCTGGGTCGTCAACCCGGGGCTTGCCGTTCCAGCTCGGGCTCGCCGCCCCCCCGGACGGGTGGCCGCACGAACGCGGCCCAGCACCATGCTCGTCGCCAGGGAAGAGGGCCAGTCCAGTTCCAACAACCAGCCGATCTGTCGGCTCTATAAGTGCCGATTGGTCTACATTTGACCCCATCAGCATCATAGCTTCAAATAAATCCTGCTCTTCCAATCGATAATTCAGCTGTATTTGGCAATTCGGAACCTGTAAAGCGTTGCGTCGGATCGACGCGGCACAAGGCGAATACTGAACGGAATCGATCTGGATCTTCGTACGACCTTCCGCTACCGCCGATCGAGCAACCGGAAGGCGATTCTCCCATGCGCGGCCTGCTCTGCCTTCTATGGTGCCTCTGGGCGCAGGCGGGTCTCGCCCAAGGCTTCGCGATCCACGACCTGACGCAGGTGGCCGAAGCGGTCCGCACGAGCCTCGGCAGCGGATCGACGGCACAGGCGAAGCCGGAGCATCTCATCCTGACCTGCACGGCCTTCGCAGGTGCGCCCACCGCCGAATTGCAGCTCGGGCGGCTGAGCGACGGCACCGAGCAGCGGGTCCGATCGGGAAAGACCTCCTTCGGCGCGTTGGAAGCCCTCTGCATGAAGCGCAACCCGGATTGCCGGCTGTCCGGCCTTCCCGCCGGCCCGGCCATCGGCTGGATCACCGTCTACGCTCTCGGGTACGGCGGAGGCGCCACTGCGGTGATCCTGCGTGACGGCGACCTGCTGTCGATCGACGCCCGGGCGACGAGCCGCGGCAGCGCCGAGGATGCGGTGCAACGACTGGCGCAGTCGATCATGCCGCGGATCGTCGGCCCCTGACGTCCGGGTCGGCACCGATCGCGCAACCGTCCGTCTCCGCCTCCGTTGTCCCGCGAAGACGCAGAGAGGCGGATGATGACAGATCACGCAGACCGATCGTCGCCGAAGGACGACAACGCACCTGCCGGCGGCGCGAGCGCATCGGGGTCCGGCACAAGCGGCAACCAAGCCGGATCGAAGCGCGAGAATCGCGGTGGACCAAAGGGTCAGGCCAACCCGGAGCTGCGTGAAGCGATCGATCGCGCCACTGCGGCGGTCGGCCAGGATGACGGGAAGCGCTGATGGTCACGCCAACGAGCGATTCCGGAACCGTGAACCGCAAGCCCGACGACGCAGTCGGCTCCCGCGGGGATCCACCCGCCGGCGGCCGACAGACCGCCGATCAGGCCGCCATCACCGAGATGGGCGGCGGCGGAACGCCGCGGACCGAACCGAAGGACGGCTGGGGGCACGCCGGCGAGCCGGGACGATCGCCGCCGGCCGTCGGAGGCTCATCGGGCGGGCACTCCGATCAGACGGCGTCGCGCGGACCGGCCGAAGACGAGAAGGTCGCGGGCGGACGCTATCGGGCTGAGCGGGAGAACCGGGAATGAGCGAGCGCGAGGAGACCGGCTCGAAGCCGGACAAGCCGAAGAATGTCGCGCCCGACGCGGTGAAGGATCCGAACGAGAAGACCGACGGCAAGCCCGGGATGGGGCCACCGGCCGGCGGGACCCAGCGCGACGAGACAGATCCGGGCGGCAGCTGAGCTTGGGGTGACGCGGGCGCGGTAATCCCCGCCGCGCCCAGCCGCGCTCAGGCGAGCCGAAACGGGATCGGCTCAGCGGAGAGCGGGACGTCGTCCGGCCGGCAGCCCGTCTCGACACAGGCGTAGCGGATCGCGTCCTGGCGGGTCCGGAATATGCCTCCAGCCCGTCCGCCTGTCTCGATGGCCACCCAGTGACCGTCGCCATCCTGGCCTACGAGATAGGAGAGCGGCGCCTGGGTGCCGAGCGACCGGGCCGGTTGGAGCGAATTCATCGCGACGGACATGGAGATTATGGGGTTCACACGGACCTCTCGGGTCCGCCATGCCGAGTTACGCCACACGGCATAAGGGTTCGATGGACTCGAATGCGTCCAACAATAAGGACCGCATCAGCAACCGGGCCTGAGCGCCCGGTTGCCGTCCGTTCATATCCAATGGCCCCGGCCGTTCGGCTCAGGCCGCATTCTCCTTGGAACGCTCGGCGCGCTTCCGGTCGTTCGGGTCGAGGACCGCCTTGCGCAGGCGAATCGACTTCGGCGTCACCTCGACGAGCTCGTCGTCCTGGATCCAGGCCAGCGAGCGCTCCAGGGTCATCCGGATCGGCGGCGTCAGGCGGACGGCCTCGTCCTTCGAGGTCGTGCGGATGTTGGTGAGCTTCTTGCCCTTGAGCACGTTGACCTCGAGGTCGTTCTCGCGGTTGTGCTCGCCGACGATCATGCCCTGATACACCTTCCAGCCGGGCTCGATCATCATCGGGCCCCGGTCCTCCAAGTTCCACATGGCGTAGGCGACGGCCTCACCCTGGTCGTTGGAGATCAGCACACCGTTGCGCCGGCCCGGCATCTCGCCCTTGTGGGGCTCGTAGGCCTTGAACAGCCGGTTCATGATCGCCGTGCCGCGGGTGTCGGTCAGCAGCTCGCCCTGGTAGCCGATCAGGCCGCGGGTCGGGGCGTGGAAGACGAGGCGCAGGCGGTTGCCGCCCGACGGCCGCATCTCCAGCATCTCGGCCTTCCGCTCGGACATCTTCTGCACGACGACGCCGGAATGCTCCTCGTCGACGTCGATCACGACCTCCTCGATCGGCTCGAGCAGGCCGCCGGCCTCGTCGCGCTCGTACACCACGCGCGGACGCGACACGGCGATCTCGAAGCCCTCGCGGCGCATGGTCTCGATCAGGATCGAGAGCTGCAGCTCGCCGCGGCCGGAGACGTAGAAGCTGTCCTTGTCGGTCGCTTCCTCGATCTTGAGCGTGACGTTGCCCTCGGCCTCCTTGAACAGGCGGTCGCGGATCATGCGGCTCGTGACCTTGTCGCCCTCGGTGCCGGCGAGCGGGCTGTCGTTCACGATGAACGACATCGTCACGGTCGGCGGATCGATCGGCTGCGCCTGGATCGGGGTTTCGACCTGCGGATCGCAGAAGGTGTCGGCCACGGTGCCCTTGATCAGGCCGGCGATCGAAACGATGTCGCCCGCCTCGCCGATCTCGATCGGTGCGCGCTCAAGGCCGCGAAAGGCGAGGATTTTCGACACGCGGCCGGTCTCGACGACCTTGCCGGTGCGATCGAGAACCTTGATCTGCTGGTTAGGCTTCACCGATCCGGCAGCGATCCGGCCGGTGATGATGCGGCCCAGAAACGGGTTGGCCTCCAGCAGAGTGCCAAGCATCCGGAACGGCCCCTCCTCGGTCCGGGCCGGGGGGACATGCTTGAGCACGAGCTCGAACAGCGGCTCCAGGCCCACGGACGGGTCGGCCTCCGGAGTATCGGCCATCCAGCCGTTGCGGCCCGAGCCGTAGAGGATCGGGAAGTCGAGCTGCTCGTCGGTGGCGTCGAGGGCGGCGAACAGGTCGAACACCTCGTTCACGACCTCGTTGATCCGCGCGTCCGGACGGTCGACCTTGTTGATCGCAACGATCGGGCGAAGGCCGATCTTGAGCGCCTTGCCGACCACGAACTTGGTCTGCGGCATCGGGCCCTCGGCCGCGTCGACCAGCACGATCACGCCGTCGACCATCGACAGGATGCGCTCGACCTCGCCGCCGAAATCGGCGTGGCCGGGGGTGTCGACGATGTTGACGCGGGTATCTTTCCAGAGGACCGAGGTCGCCTTGGCCAGGATCGTGATGCCACGTTCCTTCTCGAGGTCATTCGAGTCCATCGCCCGCTCCTCGACCCGCTGGTTTTCGCGGAAGGTGCCGGACTGGGCCAGCAGCTTGTCGACGAGTGTCGTCTTGCCGTGGTCGACGTGGGCAATGATGGCGATGTTGCGCAGATTCATGGCGGCCCGAAACGGGTTGTGCCGGCTCCCTGGCGGCCGCGCGGCGCGGCCGTCCGCGCCGGTCCAGGTACGGAGTCGTGGTGGTTGCGTCGCAATATAAGGACATGCGTCCGTCGGCAAGGCCGCCGAGGACATGACGGGCCCGCGAAGCCCGAAACATTGGGGCAGACTCCCGGATCGGTCGCGCGTGGCTTACACCGCCAGACGACCGCCCTTCACCTGCAGGGCTGCCCTGCACGTCCGCCTGCTGCGTCGTTCACCGCCCTATATCAAGACGCGATCGCGCCTTGGCGGCGTCCGCCGCGGCCGCATCGGGTGGAGTTGGATGGAATCGAACCGCTCGGGTACCCTGACGCCGGCAGCTTTGTGTCCGGCTGTCGTGATTCGGCCCTCGCCCCACCAGAACGGACTTACGTCGGAAGGACATGATGCGCGCGCTTGAGCCGCGGCTGTTCCCGTATATCTGGCGCTACTCCAAGGCCGATCAGCTCAAGATCTGCGCCGTGGTGTTCGCGTCGCTGCCGTTCTACTTCGCGTCGCTCGACCTGCCCAAGCGGATCGTCAACGACGCGATCACCGGAAAGGCTTTCTCGCACGGCGAAGCGACCGCACCGTTCCTCGAGATGACGGTCCGGTGGCCCGACGCGCTCGGCGGCGGGACGACACGGCTGTTCGAGGGCTTCCAGCTGGACCGGTTCGAGTTGCTCCTCGGCCTTTCGACGCTGTTCCTGTCGCTGGTCCTGATCAACGGCGCCTTCAAGTTCTGGATCAATCTCCAGAAGGGCATCCTCGGCGAGCGGATGCTCCGGCGGCTCCGGTTCCAGCTCTTTTCCCTGATGCTTCGCTTCTCGTCCGAGGCGCAGCGCGAGGTGAAATCCTCCGAGACCGCCACGATCATCCGCGACGAAGTCGAGCCGATCGGCTCCTTCATCGGCGACGCCATCGTGGTCCCGGTCTTCCTCGGGACGCAGGCCGCCACCGCGCTCGCCTTCATCATGATGCAGAACCTGTGGCTCGGCCTCGCGGCCGGCGGCATGGTGGGCGTGCAGATGATCGTGATCCCGCGGCTGCGGCGCGAGATCATCCGCCTCAGCCGCCGGCGCCAGATCGCCTCGCGCAACCTCGCAGGCCGCGTCGCCGAAGTGCTCGACGGGCTGCCGGCGGTCTTGCTCAACGATACCGGACGCTGGGAGCGGGCGGAGATCGGCGGCCGCCTCTACAGCCTCTATGACCTGCGCCTGCGGATCTATCGGCGCAAGTTCGCCGTCAAATACCTGAACAACCTGCTCGCCCAGGTGACCCCGTTCCTGTTCTACGCGATCGGCGGCTACTTCGCGCTGAAGGGAGAGCTCGACATCGGCCAGCTGGTGGCCGTCCTCGCCGCCTATCGCGACCTGCCCCCGCCCCTGAAGGAGCTGATCGACTGGGATCAGCAGCGCCTCGACGTCGAGGTCAAGTACGAGACCGTGGCGGCCCATTTCGGGCCGCAGCGTCTGCGGCCGGCCGAGCACGAAGCGCAAGGGTCGCCGCCCCGGCTCGGCAGCCCGCTCCGGGTGGAAGGTCTCACCCTGCGCGATCCGCAGGGCGGCGCTTCGGTCGAGGTGCGCGACGCCGAAGTGAGCCTCCCGCAGAGCCTCGCGCTGGTGCCGTCCGGCCCGGTCGCGCAGGAATTCACGCGCGTCCTGGCGGGCCTTCAGTCCGCGCCGAGCGGCTCGATCCGGATCGGCGAGCACGACCTGTTCACCCTGCCCCGTCCGGTCCACGCGCACCGGATCGCGTATGCCGGCGTCGATCCGGTCCTGTTCCCCGGGACATTGCGCGAGAACATCCTCTACGGGCTCCGGATTCAGCCGCTGCGGACGAACGGCCTCGATCTCAGCAAGAGTCGGATCAACGAGGCGGTGAAGACCGGCAATCCGTGCGACAGCGTCGATGATCCCTGGATCGATTACCGGCGCCTCGGCGTCCGCGATGCCGACGAACTGGACGAGCGCTTGGTCGATCTTCTCGGCCGGCTCGACCTCGGGGACGACCTCTACCGGTTCGGCCTCGGGGCGCTCAGCTCGGTCGCGCACGACACGCCGGTGGGCCAGCGCATGATCGCGGCCCGGGAGCATCTACGCGAGCATTTCGCCCGCAAGGGCCTGGACGACCTGGTGATCCCCTTCGCCCGCGGGCGCTACAACGATCAGGCGACGGTCGGCGAGAACCTGCTGTTCGGCGTCCCCCGCGACCCGAGCCTGAAGGAGCCGCAGCGGCTGGCGGCCACCCCCCTGTTCCGCCAGTCCCTCGAGAAGGTGAAGCTGCTCGACGAACTCGACCGCATGGGCGTCGCGATCGCCAGCAATCTCAAGGACATTTTCGCCGACGTGCCGCCCGGCCATCCGCTGTTCCGGCGGTTCTCGTTGATCACCCCCGATGCGCTGCCGGACTACCTGCGCCGGCTGGGCCGCCTGCCTGCCGAAGGGCGCCTGAGCGAGGCCGACAGCGTGGCCTTCCTGGCGCTGACCCTGGCCTATGTGGAGCCCCGGATGCGCTTTGGCCTGCTCGACGAGGGCCTCGCCATGCGGATCGTCGGCGCCCGCGGCATCGTGCAGGGCTTCATGCACGGCGATGACGGCTGCGACGTCGAATCTTATGATCCCAACCGCATCAATCCGCGCAGCACCGTTCTCGACAACCTCCTGTTCGGCCGCATCGACACGGCGCGGATGCACGGCGAGTCGCTGATCCAGCGGGAGGCGCGGGCGGTGTTCCGGGAATTCGACCTGGAGCGGCCGATCCAGCGGCGTGGTCTCGAGAAGGACGTGGGCAACCGGGGGCAGCTGCTGGTGGAGCGTGTCCGCGTGCGGATCGGCCTCGCCCGGGCCATCCTGCGCGAACCCGAGATCCTGGTGGTCGATCGGGTCGACGAGCACCTGGAGCGCGGCGTCGAGACCCTGCTCGACGTCGCCGGCGCCACGCTGCCCCGCGCCAGCCTGGTGGCCAGCCTCTCGCCGGATGCGGATCTCGCCCGCTTCCCCGCGCGACTGCCGCTCCGCGACGCCGACGCCGGCCTGCGCAGCGCCGCCGAATGACGGAGACGTGACCCAGGCACTCGGTGTGCCCGCGATGGTTTACAGATCATCGCGTGTCCGGCACAGGATGGCGCCTCATGCCCACATCAATGGACGCGACCGCACCCCCGGCCCGGTCGACCGTGAGCCTCGCCGGCCTGCCGCGCGTGGTGCCGCCGCATCGCGCCCCGCCGGAGCGCGAATTGCCGATCGCGGCCTATCTGCGCTCGATCCGCGACAACAGCCTCCGGGGCTTCCCGAAGCGTGCCTTCGAGGAGCCGGTGACCCGCCGCGGCCTGCTCGGGCGCGCGAGCTTCATCCTCAACGACCCGGAGGCGATCCGCCGGGTTCTGGTCGAGAATCAGGGGAACTACGCGCGCACCACCGGCACGACCCGGATCCTGCGCCCGATCCTCGGCGACGGGCTGCTGATCAGCGAGGGCACGGCGTGGCGCCATCAGCGGCGCACCCTCGCCCCGGCGTTCACGCCGCGGGCCATCGACGGCTTGGTCCCGCACATCTCCGCCGCCGTGGATGACGGCTTGGATCGCATCGCCGCGGAGGCGGCGGCGGGGCCGGTCGACCTGTTCAATGCCTTCTACCGCCTCGCCCTCGAAGTTGCCGGGCGCGCCATGTTCTCGGTCGGCATGGACGAGCACGGCGCGGAGCTGCGCCGCTTCATCGCCGAATACGCCGAGCGGATGGGGCGGCCGCATCTCCTCGACATCGTGACGCCGCCGGGCTGGCCCGTTCCCCTCGATTGGTCGCGGGCGCGCTTTCGCCGCCGGTGGATCCCGTTCCTCGACCGGATCATCGCGGCCCGCCAGGCCTCGGACTGGGGTCAGGCCCGCTCGGGCGACCTGCTGGATCTGCTCGCGGCGGCGCGCAACCCGGATACGGGCGCCGCCTTCTCGCCGGGCGAGCTGCGCGATCAAGTCGCCACCATGATCCTGGCCGGCCACGAGACGACCGCCGGCACGCTGTTCTGGGCCGCCTACCTGCTTGCCCTCGCTCCGGAGGTGCAGGAGCGCGTCGCCGCCGAGGCGCGGGCCGCCGACCTCGTGGACCCGACCGGCTGCCAGAGCGACGGGCGGCTCCCCCTCACCCGCGCGGTGGTCGACGAGACCCTGCGCCTGTATCCGGCAGCGTTCGTGGTCGTCCGCCGGGCGCTCGGCCCGGACTCGGTCGCCGGCCATGCGGTGAAGAAGAACGACATCGTGATGGTCAGCCCCTGGGTGCTGCACCGGCACCGCGGCCTCTGGTCCGACCCGGAGGCCTTCGATATCAGCCGCTTCCTGCCGGGTGCGCCGCAGCCGCCGCGCTTCGCCTACCTGCCGTTCGGCGCCGGCCCGCGGGTCTGCATCGGCGCGCAATTCGCGCTGAGTGAGGCGGTCCTGTCGCTGGCGCGGCTGCTGGCGCGGTTCCGGATCGTGCTGGACGAGTGCGAGCCGGTCCTGCCGCAGGCCGTGGTCACCACCCAGCCGGACCGGGCGGCCCGGTTCCGGCTGATGGCGCGGGATCCGGTCAGCTCTTGATGCCGGTGATCGTCGCCGAGACAGCTCGTGGGTCGCGCAGCGGCCAGCGGCCGCTCTCGACCTGTGCCAGGAACGCGTCGAGCAGCCGGTTGTAGGCATCCGGCTCCTCGACCGAGAGCGCGTGGCCGGTATTGGGCAGCATGGCCAGCGCGGCGGACGGAATGATCTGTTTCAGCATCAGGCTCGGAGCCAGGCAGGGCCAATCCTCGTCGCCGGCGACGATCAGGGTGGGCACGGTGATCCCCGCCAGGGCGTCGGTCAGATCGTAGAGCGAGGGACGCCCCTTCTGGACACCGGCCTGCGTATTGGCCGAGCCGACAGCCGAATGTTCGGCGAGCATCCGCTTGAACGCGGCGTGGCCCCGCGGATCCTTGTTGGCGAACTGCACCCGAGTCGGTCCGTAGGCGTAGCGCTCAGCGAAGGCCGCCATGCCGTCGCGGCGCAGCATCTCGGCGGTGGCGTCGGCCTCGGCACGGAACAGCGCCTGCCGGTCGGGCTCCGCGCCGTAGCCGACGCCGCCGAGGCAGAGCGACAGTGCGCGCGCCGGGTGGCGCAGGCCGAAATGGAGGGTCGCGAAGGCGCCCATCGAGATCCCGGCCACGTGGGCCTTCTGCGCCCCGACATGGTCGAGAATGGCCAGGATGTCGTCGGCCGCGCGGGCCTGCGAATAGGCCGAAACGGCCTCCGGAACGTCGGAGGGCGGATAGCCCCGGGCATTGAACGCGATCGCGTGGTAGCGCTGACCGAAATGGCGGAGCTGCGCCTCGTAGCTGCGATGGTCGCCGGCGAATTCGTGGACGAAGATCAGCGGCGTCCCGCGCCCGCTTTCTTCGTAGTGAAGGCGAACTCCGTCATCCGTCGTGGCGCTCGGCATGGCGATCCCTGTGCTGATGCCCCCTTCACACCATACCGAAAACCCGAGCCGCCCGAGATGCTGCGGGCTGCCACAACGGCCGGGGTGAAACTACGCGCCGCTCGGCCCAATCGAATAAGCGCCCGTCATTCCGGGGCGCCGCAGGCGAGCCCGAAATGACGGGCTATGAAATCCCGATACCAGAATGTCGAAAAGCCGCGCCCGGCTGCCCGGACGCGGCTTGTGTCGATCCTTGCCGGCGGGAGCGATCCCGGCCCGGTTCAAGCGGCCTTCTTGGAAGCCAGCTTACCGCCGCCCTTGTTGGCGGCGACCTCGGCGAGCTTGGCCGCGAGCTTCGCGTCGAGCTTGGCCGAGGCACCGAGCGGAAGCTCGATGTCGAGGCCGAGGGTCGAGACGCCCTCGCCGCGCTCCAGGGTGACCTTCACCTTGTCGGCTTCCACCGACACGTGGTTGGCGATCACCGCCAGGATCTCGTCCCGGAGCTGCATCACGAGGTCGGGACGCCCCGACTCCGCCCGCTCGTGAGCGAGGATCAGCTGCAGGCGGTCGCGGGCGACCGTGCCGGAATTGCGCTTCTGGAAGATCCCGAGAATGCTCATGCCGCCCTCCGCATGAACAGCTTGTCGAGGAAGGACTTGCGCTCGACTGGCAGGCTCATCGGCACCTCCTCGCCCTTCAGACGGCGGGCCGCGTCGGCATAGGCGCGGGCCGGAGCGCAGAGCGGGTTATTGAGGGTGACCGGGCAGCCGAGGTTCGAGGCGCGCAGCACCTCCTGGCTCTCCGGGATGATCGCGAGCAGCGGGATCGACAGGATGTCGAGCACGTCCTCGGTCTTGAGCATGTCGCCGCGGTCGGCCCGCAGCGGGTCGTAGCGGGTGAGGATCAGGTGCTTCTCCATGTCCTCGCCCTTCTCGGCCTTGGCGGTCTTCGAGTCGAGGAGGCCGATGATCCGGTCGGAGTCGCGCACCGAGGAGACCTCGGGGTTGGTGACGACCACCGCCACGTCGGCGTGGTACATGGCGAGCTGGGCGCCGCGCTCGATGCCGGCGGGCGAGTCGCAGATGACCCAGTCGAACTTGTCCCGCAGCTCTTCCATGACCCGGGCGACGCCGGCGTCAGTGAGCGCGTCCTTGTCGCGGGTCTGCGAGGCCGGCAGCAAGTGCAGGGTCTCGACCCGCTTGTCCTTAATCAGCGCCTGCGGGAGCTTGGCGTCGCCGTTGACCACGTTGATCAGGTCATAGACGACCCGGCGCTCCGCACCCATGATCAGGTCGAGATTGCGCAGCCCGACGTCGAAATCGACGACGCACACGCTCTGCCCGCCCTGTGCCAGGGCTGCTCCGAGGGCCGCGGTCGTCGTCGTCTTGCCGACGCCGCCCTTGCCCGATGTGACGACGAGAACCTTTGCCACGCGTCGATCTCCCTTAATCCAGGCTTGCCATTCGGATGTTGCCGTTATCGAGCCAGACCTGTGCGGCCTTGCCGCGCAGGGCCGTGCCCATGTCCTCCGCCGTCCGCACGAGGCGGTCGATCCCCAGCAACTCGGGTTCGAACTTGCGGCAGTAGATACGTGCGCGCGGGTTGCGTGCCGCCCCGGCGATCGCGCGTCCGCGCAGGGCGCCGTAGACGTGGATGGAGCCGCCGGCCAGGATCTCGGCCCCGGAGGAGACCGAACCCATCACGGTCACGTCGCCGGTCGGGTTGATGACGCTCTGGCCGGAGCGGACCGAGCCCTCGACGGTGATCGAGGTGACCACCTGCGGCTCCGGCTCGGCCGGGACGCTCGGGATCTGGATCGTCTCGGACGGGTGTCCCTTGACGAGGAGCGGCGGCAGGCCCGCCGCGACCGTGTCGGCGCCCTCGATGCCGAGGACCGCGATGCCGCGGGCCTTGAGCTCGGCCATTAAGGTTTCGAGCGCGTCCGGCTCGGGCTTGAGCTGGGCGCAGTCCAGGATGACGGCCCGGCCTTGCAGCAGGGTCGGCGAGCGCTTCAGCGCCGCGTCGAGGGCCGCGAGCCACTCGGGAAGCGGCGGCTCGGGAGAGAGGGCCAGGGCCTTGAAGGCCCGTCCGCGCAGGCTGAGCGGCCGGGGCGCGGAAGGAGAAGCCGCCGCGCGGGCGGTCTCCGGATCGATCGGCTCGGGGAGAGTCTCGCTCATGTCCGCCCGTTAAGAGTTCTTACCGGACCATTGACGGTTGGGATGGTTACCGAAGGGTTAAGTTTCTGATCCGGTCGGCAAATTCTGCCGGGATCCTTGTATCGGTGCGGAAGAGGACACTTTCACGCTTCGGCCCCAGCCGCTGCGGGCAAGGTCGAGCGCGCCCGTCCTTCCGGACGCGGCACAGCAAGCCGGCGGCGTCAGATTCAGGGACGTCGCGCCCAGACGCGAATGCTTCGCTGCGCTCGTGAGGACGCCAAGAATCTCGAAACGCCGACCGAACCGCTCCAGCGGGAAGTCGCTTAACCGCGCTCGAACAGGTTGAGCTTGATCGCGTCTTCGAGGAGCCGGACCTCCACGGCCTGTCCCCGGAAAGCCGGGTCGAGGTCGTCGGCCGCTCGGTAGAGACCGTCGATCGCCACCAACTCCGGCTCGAAGCGGCGACACCAGATCCGCGCCGTGGGATCCCCGGCTGCCCCGGCGATGGCCCGTCCGCGGAGCGCCCCGTAGACGTGGATCGAGCCGCCGGCGATCACCTCGGCACCCGAGGCGACGGCGCCCAGCACGGTCACATCACCTTCCAGATGAAGCACCGTCTGGCCCGAGCGCACCGGCGCGTCGAGGATCAGCGAGCGCACGGTCTCCTTGGGCGGCGCCTCGGCCGGCGCGGCTTCACCGGGCGTATCGATTTCGCCCGCGGGGCGCCCGCCCGACAAGGCCGGCGGCATCCCGGATCCAAGAAGCGATGGCGCTGCACCCTCGATGCCGAGGATGGCGATGTTGCGGGCGGCGAGTTCCGCCAGCAGCCCGTCGAGATCCTCACGGCCGAGCCGCAATCCGCCGAGGTCGAGGATCACCGGCCGGCCGGCGAAAAAATTCGGCGCGCGCCGGTTCAGCGCATCCAGATCGCCGAACCACTCGGACACCGGTGGCACCGGCGCCAGAACGGTGGCCATGAAGGAGCGGCCACGAAAACGGATCGGCGGGCGCGCCGGCTCGGATGTCGGCTGGGTCACGGGCGTGTTCGATGTCGCTGCGAGGATCGTCCGCATCCATGCGGCGGCGCGGCGCCGGGAGCAATCCCGCATCCCCCGGTGTGACGCCTTGGCGGGCGCGCAAGCCCGTTTCTGTTGTAGAGAGATGCGGCAGCCGAGCCGGACGAGACCGTTGAGCAGCGCCACCACGCAAGCCCTCAGACCCTTCGTGGTCGATGACCTGACGCAGGCAAACCAGCGCCGCGCGGCCGACCCGCGCGCCTCGGCCTGGGTTTCGGCCAATGCCGGGGCGGGCAAGACCAAGGTGCTGACCGATCGGGTGGTGCGGCTGCTGCTCGACGGCGCGCCGCCTGGACGCATCCTGTGTCTGACCTTCACCAAGGCGGCCGCCGCCAACATGGCGATCCGCGTCTTCCGCCTCCTCGGGCGCTGGGTGACCCTGGATGACGCGGCTCTCGCCGCCGAACTCGCGGACCTGACCGGCGAGCGCGCCGGACCGGATCGGCTGCGCATGGCCCGGCGCCTGTTCGCCCGGGCCGTGGAGACGCCGGGCGGCCTGAAGATCGAGACGCTGCACGCCCTCTGCGAGCGGCTGCTGCACATGTTCCCGTTCGAGGCCAATGTCCCGGCCCGTTTCGTGGTGCTCGACGACACCAAGGCGCGCGAGCTGTTCGAGATCGAGATGGCCAACGTCCTGGCCGACGCGGTCTCGAACGGCGATACGCCGCTGAGCGCGGCCCTCGCTCGCGTGACGCCGGAGGCGACAGGCGACACCCTCCGGGCGGCGATCCGCTCCGCGATGCGGGCGCGCGCCCTGATCGATGACCGCGCCGGGCTGGACGACGCCTTCGCGCGCCTTCACGGCGCGCTCGGGCTCGCCGCGGAGGAGACCGCCGAGCGGATCGAGGCTGCGATCCTGGATGGGGGCGCCGGATGTGAGCCGGACGATCGCGCCGCCCTGGTCGAGGCGCTCCGCACCGGCAAGGCCAACGACGAGAAGCTCGCGGAGGCGCTCGCCGCCGCGGAGACCGAGCGGGTGCGATCCGAGGCGCAGCCCGACCGGAGCGAGGCGCTCGCGCTGTATCGCGGCGTGTTCTTCACCCAGAAGGACGAGCCCAAGGCCGACAGCAGCCTCGGGACCAAGAGCGTCCCGCCCACCGTTAAGGACGCCCTGATTGCCGAACGGGAGCGGCTGGTGCCGCTCTTCGATCGCCTGCGCGCCGCACGGGCCCATGCCCGCACGCAGGCCTTGTTCCAGCTCGCGGCCGAGATCCATCGACGGGTCGAAGCCCAGAAGGCCCGGCTCGGCGCCCTCGATTTCGATGATCTGATCCACAAGGCGCTGGATCTGCTCGACCGCGTCGGCGCGGGCTGGGTCCTGTACAAGCTGGACCGGGGCATCGACCATGTCCTCGTCGACGAGGCGCAGGATACCAACCCGGAGCAATGGGCGATCCTGCGGGCGATCACCCAGGAATTCGCCGCCGGCGATGGCGCCCGTGCCGGGATCCGGACGCGGTTCGCGGTGGGCGATCCGAAGCAGTCGATCTACGGCTTCCAGGGCGCGGAGCCCCGGGAATTTGCCCTCACCCGGGCGGCCTGGATCGCCGAATCGCGTTCGGCCGGCCTGACCTTCGAGGACGTCCCGCTCACGCTGTCGTTCCGCTCCACCAGCCTGGTCCTGCAGGCGGTGGACGCGGTGTTCGCCCTCGACGCACACAACGAGGGTCTGTCCTTCGAAGACACGGTGCGCAAGACCGTCCACGCCAGCGCCCGGCCCGGTGCGCCGGGAGCGGTCGAGCTGTGGCCGATCGCCGAGCCCGAGCCCACCGCCGAGCCAGAGGCCTGGACCGCGCCGCTGGACGCGCCCGAGATCAGCGCTCCCGCCATTACTACGGCCCGCCGCGTGGCGCAGGCAGTGCGGACCTGGACCACACGCGGCGACGCCACCGGCCGGGTCTGGCGTCCCGGCGACGTCCTGATTCTGGTGCGCAAGCGCGGACCGGCCTTCGAGGAAATGATCCGGGCCCTGAAGGGGCTGGGCGTTCCCGTAGCCGGGCAGGATCGACTGGAGGTCTCGGCCCATATCGCGGTGGCCGACCTCGTGGCGGCCGGACGGGCCGGGCTCCTGCCGGCCGACGACCTGACCCTCGCCACAGCGCTGAAGACGCCCCTCGTCGGCCTGACCGACGACGATCTGGTGCGGATCGCCACGCGCCGCGACTTGTCCGAGACCCTGGAGGACGCCCTGCATCGGCACGCGGCGGCCGGCGACGCGGCGGCGGCCGGCGGGCTCGCGGCGCTTTCCGAATGGATCCGGCTGGCCGGCCTCCACGGCCCGTTCGGCTTCTATGCCCGGCTTCTCGGCCCGCAGGGTGGCCGCGCCAAACTCGTGGCCCGTCTCGGCGGCGAGGCCGGTGACGCCATCGACGTGTTCCTCGCCGCCGCAGCCCAGGCGGAAACCGGCGCGGATGCGCCCTCGCTCGGCGGTTTCCTGGCGCGCTACATCGGTGCCGAGGCCGGGCATACGGTCAAGCGCGACCTGGAATCGGGTCGGGACGAGGTCCGCGTGATGACCGTGCACGGGGCCAAGGGTCTCGAGGCGCCGGTGGTCGTGATCCTCGACGGCTGCGAGCCCCTGGGACGCAACGATCCGCCGCTGCTGCCGCTGGCGATCCAAGGGGCCGTCCTGCCGCCGGTCTGGTCAGCGGGAAAGACGCAGGATTGCGCGGCCGCCGGCGAGGCGCGCGCGGCACTCCTGGCCCGTGCCCGGCAGGAACATAACCGTCTGCTCTACGTGGCCATGACCCGGGCCG
This sequence comes from Methylobacterium sp. PvR107, assembly GCF_017833295.1. Lineage (NCBI taxonomy): Bacteria > Pseudomonadati > Pseudomonadota > Alphaproteobacteria > Hyphomicrobiales > Methylobacteriaceae > Methylobacterium > Methylobacterium sp. PvR107. The sequence continues at coordinate 4,556,178 of NZ_JAFIBW010000001.1, read as the reverse complement.
CCGACCGTTTGATCGTCGCCCCCTTCCGTGGCCACGAGCGCGAGAGCGAGGCGGCGTGGTGCCGGATGATCCATGCCGGGCTGGAAAACGCCTTCGGCGCCGGCCGGTCGATCGAGCTGTCCTATGGTCCTGCCACTGTGTGGCACGACGGGATAGCGACGGACCGCAAACCCGACGGGCCGCCGCCCACCGCCGCTCCGGCGCCGGAGCCGTCCTGGCTGCGCAGCCCCGTACCGCCGGAACCGGAGGTGCCGACGCTCAGCCCGTCCGGCGCGCTCCAGGCCGCGGATGGCACGCGCGTGCCGCCGCCACGCCTGGCGGATGCTCAAGCCCGGCGGCGCGGCATCCTGATCCACGCGCTGCTGCAGCATCTGCCCCGCGTCGAGGGGGCACGCCGGGAGGCGGCCGGCCTCGCCTTCGTGCGGTCGCGGGCGCCCGGATTACCGCGTCCCGCCATCTACGGCATTGTCCGATCGGTACTGCGAATCATCGACGACCCGGACCTCGCAGCGCTCTTCGCGCCTGAAGCACGGGCGGAGGTGAGTCTGTCGGGGCGGGTGCGGACGGAGCGGGGCGAGCGCTCGGTCCAGGGGCGGGTCGACCGGATCTCGGTCACAGCCGACACGGTGCGCATTGCCGACTTCAAGACCGGACGACCGCCGGAACAGGACGCACCGCTCCCGCCGGCCGAGGCGGGCCAGATCGCGCTGTATGCCCGTCTCCTCGGCCAGATCTATCCCGGTCGGACGATTCGGCCCATGCTGATCTGGACCTCCGGTCCCGTGATCCGAACCCTCGATTCCGGCGACATCGCAGCGGCCCTCGAACACGCCGGGATCGTGACATGAGGGAATGTCCTTTGCGCTCCGCCGGCGCCGACATGCGCCAGCGCACACGCAGCAACGGGGGACGCGACCCCGCTCCCACCGGAGCGACAGGACTTCTTGACCGCGCAGTCACCCGTCGCCAATTCTGGTTGGACCGCGCGGGCCCCTGCCCGTTCGACGCTGCCCGACCGGTGGCGACTTCCGAAAGGTGACGTTATGGCGACGGTGAAAGTAACCGACGCGAGCTTCGAGCAGGACGTTCTCAAGTCCGCCGAGCCCGTCGTGGTGGATTTCTGGGCGGAGTGGTGCGGCCCTTGCCGTCAGATCGGCCCGGCGCTCGAAGAGATCGCGACCGATCTTCAGGGCAAGGTGAAGATCGCCAAGGTCAACGTCGACGAGAATCCGCAGATCGCCGCCCAGTACGGCATCCGCTCGATCCCGACCCTGCTGCTGTTCAAGAACGGCGAGCGGGTTGACCAGAAGGTAGGCGCCGCCCCGAAGGGCGACCTGTCTCGCTGGATCGGCGCGCAGACCGCCTGAACGATCCACGAGGACGCCAAAAGGAAAGCCCGGCCGCAAGGCCGGGCTTTCTCGGTTTCAAGACCCTGTTCTTTTGAAGTCCCGGGCTTCTGCCCGGGACCTGACGTCCGGTCTCAGTACGAGCCGAACTTGTAGTTCAGGCCGGCGCGGACGACAGCGAAGGCGTTCTCGTCGCGGCGGGCGTTGGTGAGCGAGTAGACCGGCAGGAGGCCGGCCCCGGTGACCGCGGCGCCGACCAGCGGCAGCTGGGCGCGGCCGTTGTTGTCGAGGTTCACGTACAGGCCTTCCACCTTCAGCGTCACGGCCGAGGAGCGGAAGAAGTTCAGGAACGAGTCGGTGGGCAGCGCGTATTCGATACCGCCGCCGACGGTCCAGCCGGTCTTGAAGTCGTTCCGACGGCCGGCGAAGTTCTGGAAGCCGACGCGAGCGCCGTCATCCGTGCCGGTGGCGTAGGCGAAACCGCCGGTGGCGTACACGAGGGTCCGGTCGAAGGCGTAGCCGAGACGGCCACGGACGGTGCCGAAGAAGTCGATCGTGTTGAGCGTGCCGTTGATCGGCACGAAGGTCGGGTTGATCAGCGCGGCGTTCGTGGCGAAGCGGGCGCGACGGCCGAAGTCGAGGTACTGCGCGTCGGCCTCGAAGCCGATCACGGCGCCGTTGCCCGGGCTCAGCTGCCAGTTGTAGCCGATCTGGCCACCGCCGGTGAAGCCTTCGCGGCTGTCGTTGCTGTAGGCCAGCGACGAGCCGTTCGGCAGCAGCGCCTGGTAGGGCGCGATACCGGCCGGCGTCACGACAACCGGGTTGCCGGGCGTCTGGACGAAGCCGCGGCCCGAGTTGCTGCTGGCGTCGAAGCCGTAGCCGGCGTTGATACCGAAATAGGCGCCGGTCCAGGTAAACACCGGAACGGGGGTGAACACCGGCGGCGGAGCGCGGCGCGGCAGGTCGGCGGCCGAAGCGGCGGCGGTGAGCGCCGTAAACGCCGCAAGAGAGGTAACAAGCTTCTTCATTACTGTGATCCCCAGCATTAGCCCGATCGACGGTGAAAATAAGCGATCGCGGCTTTTGGGGATGTAGCTTAGCTGCCACAGCCGAGGGAAAGCGTGGCCGTGGGGTGGCTTTCGCCGCGCCGATTGCGGCGGATCCACGACGTTTGGAACGCGGAAACCAAAGTTCCCGAGATGTCCAGCGTCATGCCCTGGAGCTGCCGGGGCTGACCCGAACCGCTCCGGACTTGCGATCACTCAGACCGGCGGCGTGTCGTTGGCCGCAAGGACTAAGCCGGCCAAGTACAGCGATCCGCAGATCAGGATCCGCGGCGGCTGTTCGAAGGCGATGTCCTTCACGAGTGCGAGAGCGGCCTCGATGCTCGGCGCCGCGTAGGTCGAGAGCCCGACGCTCGCGCCGATCTGCGCCACCTCGTCCGCGGGGCGTGCCGCCATTGTGCCGGTGATCGGCACGGCGACGAGGGCGCGCGCGAGCCCGACGAAGTTGCGCAGGAAGCCGTCGGCATCCTTCGTGCCGAGAAGGCCCACGATCAGCACCAGCGGCACGTCGCTCCGCTCGCCCAGATCGGCCATCGCGGCGGCCAGGATCCGGCCGCCGTCGATGTTGTGGCCGCCATCGAGCCACAGCTCGGTGCCGGGATCGAGTTGCGCTGCCAGGCGACCGCGGCCGAGCCGTTGCAGCCGGCCCGGCCAATCGACCTCGGTCAGTCCCTTCTCCAGCGCGGTGATTCCGATGTCGCCGAACCCGGCCGCGCGCAGAGCCGTGATCGCCGTTCCGGCATTGACCAGCTGGTGGCGGCCGGCGAGCCGAGGGCGGGGCAGGTCGAACAGGTCCGTCTCATCCTGGTAGACGAGGCGTCCGCGCTCCTCGTGGACCGAGAAATCCTGGTTGCCCACCAGGATCGGTCCGGCGCCCACGGTCTCGGCTTTCCGGCAGAGCACGGCGTCGGCCTCGGCATAGTCCTGGGCGGCGATCACCGCCGGACAGCCGCGCTTGAAGATCCCGGCCTTCTCGGTCGCGACGGATTCGACCGTATCGCCGAGATACTCGGCATGGTCGCGGCCGATGGGCGTCACCACCGCGCAGGCGGGCCGATCGATCACGTTGGTGGCATCGAGCCGTCCCCCGAGACCGACTTCCAGCAACAGCACGTCGGCGGGGCTTTCCGAGAACAGCAGCAGCGCCGCGGCCGTGGTAATCTCGAACATGGTGATCGGCTCGCCGCCATTGGCGGCTTCGCACCGTGAGAAAGCGTCGGCCAGCCGGTCCTCGTCCACGAAATGGCCGCCGCCGATCCCGCCGATCCGGATCCGCTCGTGGAAGCGCACGAGGTGCGGCGACGTGTAGACATGCGCGGCCAGACCGCCGGCCTCCAGGATCGCCCGCATGAACGCGATGGTCGAGCCCTTGCCGTTGGTCCCGGCGACATGGATCACCGGCGGCAGGCGCCGTTCCGGATGATTGAGCCGCCCGAGCAGCCGCTCGATCCGGCCCAGAGACAGGTCGATGGTGCGGGGGTGCAGCGCGAGGAAACGCGCCATCAGGGCGTCGGACGAGGCCATCGCGCGGGACTTACGCCGCCTCGGAGGCCGCCGCGACCGGCACGCCGGCCTGGGCGACGTTGGTCAGCAGACCGCAGAGGCGCGTGATCGTCTCCTTGAGCTGGTGTCGATGCACCACCTGATCGACCATGCCGTGGTCGCGCAGATATTCCGCCCGCTGGAACCCGTCGGGCAGCTTCTCCCGGATGGTCTGCTCGATCACCCGCGGGCCGGCGAAACAGATCAGGGCTCCCGGCTCGGCGAGATGTACGTCGCCGAGCATCGCGTAGGAGGCGGTGACACCGCCGGTGGTGGGATTGGTGAGGACCACGATGTAGGGCAGGCGCGCGGCGTTGAGGCGGCGCACCGCCACCGTCGTCCGGGGCATCTGCATCAGCGACAGAATGCCCTCCTGCATGCGGGCGCCGCCCGAGGCCGCGAACAGCACGTAGGGGGTGCGCTTCTCCAGCGCCGTCTCGGCGCCGCGCACGAAGGCCTCACCGGCCGCCATGCCGAGGGATCCCGCCATGAAGCCGAATTCCTGCGCGGCCAGCACCATCGGCAGGCTGCCCACCCGGCCGAAGCCGACCTTGAACGCGTCCTGCAGCCCGGTCTTGGCACGCGCCTCCTTGAGCCGGTCGGCGTAGCGCTTCTCGTCGCGGAACTTCAGAGGGTCGGGGGCGACCTCGGGAAGCGCGACGTCGATCCAGGTGCCCTCGTCGAACATCATCTTCAGGCGCGCCTGGGCCGACATCTTGAGGTGATGCTCGGAGCCCGGAATAACCCAGTGATTGGCCTCCACCTCCTTGTGGAAGACCATCTGCCCGGTATCCGGACACTTGACCCAGAGGTTCTCCGGGGTCTCGCGCTTGAACAGAGTCTTGATCCGGGGGCGCACAACCTCCGAGATCCAGTTCATCGGTTCGACCATTGCGTTGCGTCCGTCCGCTTCAAGCCCGCGCAGATATCAGGATGGGCGCGCCCCACCGCCAGGGTTCAGAAATCCCGCTCAGGCCGCCCGCTCGACACCGGCGGACCGCACACCCTCGGCCAGCTCGCGCACGAGGTCCACGACAGCCGGCACGCTCCCGGCATGCGGTCGGCCCTCGCCGTCGAGGGAGCGGACCAGGGCGTCCACCAGTGCCGAACCGACGACGACGCCGTCGGCGCCCTTGGCGATCGCGGCTGCATGCGCGCCGGTCTTCACGCCGAAGCCGACCACCACGGGCAGGTCGGTATGGCGGCGGATTCGGGCGACCGCCTCGGAGACCTTGCCGAAATCGGGCGTCGCCGTGCCGGTCACCCCGGTGATCGACACGTAGTAGACGAAGCCCGCCGTATTCGCGAGCACCGCCGGCAGGCGACGCTCGTCCGTGGTCGGCGTGGCCAGCCGGATGAAGGCCAGCCCCTTGGCCAGAGCCGGCAGGCACAGCTCGGTATCCTCTTCCGGCGGCAGGTCGACCACGATCAGGCCGTCAACGCCGGCCGTGACCGCCTCCTCAAGGAACCGGTCGACGCCGTAGGTGTGGATCGGATTGTAGTAGCCCATCAGGACGATCGGCGTGCTGTCGTTCTCCGCGCGGAAACGGCGGACGAGGTCCAGCGTGCCGGAAACGGTCTGCTTGGCCTTCAGCGCCCGCAGGCCCGCCGCCTGGATCGCCGGACCGTCCGCCATCGGGTCGGTGAACGGAAGGCCGAATTCCAGGATGTCGGCCCCGGCACCGGGGAGCGCCTTCAGGACCTCAAGAGAGGTCTCGGGATCAGGATCGCCCGACATCACGTAGGTGACGAGGACGGACCGGTTCTCCGCGCGGGCACGGGCGAAGGTGGCGTCGATGCGGCTCGGCATGGTCTGGCGGTGTTCACAGTTGCAGGCCGAGAACGGCCCGGGGTTGCACTGGCGCTACACCAAAGGCGCCGGCCCGTGAAGCGGGCGGCCGCTGCGGTCGCGCCTGAAGCCCGCTTGTTGCCGTCGCCCCCGCACGTCCGCGCGCGAGACGCCGCCATGCGCGGCGGCCGATTGTCGAGCCCGCCGCAGCTGGATAGCAGGTCGCATGTCCGAGATTCCGCTTCCGACGCACCCCTTCTCCGCGCTGCTGTTCGACATGGACGGCACGATCATCAGCTCGATCGCCTCGGCGGAGCGGGTCTGGTCGCGCTGGGCCGAGGCGCACGGCCTCGACGTGGCGTCGTTCCTGCCGACGATCCACGGGGTGCAGTCCGTGGAGACGATCCGGCGCCTCAACCTGCCCGGGGTCGACCCGGCGGCCGAGGCTGCCGCGATCACGCGCGCCGAGATGGAGGATGTCGGCGACATCACCGAGATCCCCGGGGCGCGGGCCTTCCTGAAGGGGCTGCCGCCGGAGCGCTGGGCGATCGTCACCTCGGCGCCCCGGGCGCTGGCGGCCCGGCGCCTTGCGGCGGCCGGCATGCCTCTGCCCACCCTCATGGTGGCCGCCGAGGACGTTCGACACGGCAAGCCCGCGCCGGATTGCTTCCTGATGGCGGCGGATCGGCTGGGGGTCGCGGCACCGGAGTGCCTTATCTTCGAGGATGCGCCGGCGGGTATCCAGGCGGCCGAGGCCGCTGGCGCGACCGTGCTGGTCGTGACCGCCACCCATCACAGGCCGGCGAGCGCCGGACACGCCGCGATCCCGGATTATTGCGGGCTCTCGGTCGATGCGGCCGCGGATGGAATCCGCGTGGTCGCGCGCGCCTGAGCGGATCGGCCCTGCAGCCGCCTCCTGGGGCATTGACTTCCCGCAGTCACAACACGGCACTATCGGGCCCGCGAGGATCGGGCACGGGAGCAGCAAGCCGATGACCAAGCCCGACAGCCTGCCGCGCAACCTCTTCGAGACCGCCGAGGGCCATCGCCTCGTGAAGGCCCGTACCGACCCGGCCTGGCGCCTTTGGGGACCGTATCTCAGCGACCGGCAATGGGGCACGGTCCGGGAGGATTACAGCCCGGGCGGCGATGCCTGGGACTATCTGCCCCACGACCATGCCCGCTCCCGTGCCTATCGGTGGGGCGAGGACGGGATCGGCGGCTTCGGCGACCGCCATCTCAACTGGTGCCTGTCGCTCGCGCTCTGGAACGGGCGCGACCCGATCCTCAAGGAGCGGCTGTTCGGTCTCACCAACCAGGAGGGCAATCACGGCGAGGACGTGAAAGAGCTCTACTACTACCTCGACGGCCTCCCGACCCACGCGTTCATGCGGATGCTCTACAAGTATCCGCAGGCCGCCTTTCCCTACGGGCAGCTGGTCGCGGAGAATGCAAGGCGGGGCCTCGACGACTCGGAATACGAGCTGCTCGATACCGGCCTGTTCGACGAGGGCCGCTACTTCGACGTCGAGATCGCCTACGCCAAGGCGGCACCCGACGACGTCCTGATGCGTGTCACCGCGACGAACCGGGGTCCGGACGCTGCGGACCTAACGCTCCTGCCACAGCTCTGGGCCCGCAATCTCTGGTCCTGGAAGCCGGACGTCGCCAAGCCGGAGCTGACGGCCGGGTCCGACGGCTCGGTCTGGGCCCGCCATGCCGGGATGCCGCCGATGCGGTTCTTCGCGGAGGGCGCGGCGGAGCTGCTGTTCACCGAGAACGAGACCAACACGCACCGGCTGTTCGGCAGCGGCCCGGCCGCGGGCTTCTACAAGGACGGGATCGACCGCTGCGTGGTCGGCGGCGACCGGGGCGCGGCCAACGGGTTGTCGGGCACCAAGTGCGCCGCCCGCTACGACCTGCATCTCGGCCCCGGGGAGACGCGGATTCTGCGCCTGCGCCTGCGCGCCGAGACCGTCGCGGGGGAGCCCTTCGCGGATTTCGATGCGGCTTTCGCCGCGCGCGAGGACGACGCAGACGCGTTCTACGCGGCGCTCCAGGCACCGATCGCCGATCCCGAGATGCGTCTCGTCCAGCGGCAGGCGCTGGCCGGCATGCTCTGGTCGAAACAGCTCTATCACTACGACGTGCGCGAGTGGCTCGCGGGCGATCCGGCCCAGCCCGCCCCCGCACCCGAGCGCCGGCGCGGGCGCAACAGCGATTGGGCGCACCTCCGCGCCAACGACATCATCTCGATGCCGGATGCCTGGGAATATCCCTGGTTCGCATCCTGGGATCTCGCCCTCCAGGCGATCGTCTTCGCGCTGATCGATCCCGATTTCGCCAAGAACCAGCTGCTGCTCCTCGTCGACGAGGCCTACGCGCATCCGAACGCGGCGCTGCCGGCCTACGAGTGGGGGTTCGGCGATGCCAACCCGCCGGTTCACGCGCTGGCGGCCTGGCGGGTGTTCGAACTGGACCGCGCGCTTACCGGGGTACCGGACCACGCCTTCCTCAAGCGCATCTTCAACAAGCTCACCCTGAACTTCACCTGGTGGGTGAACCGCAAGGATGCGGACGACCGCAACCTGTTCCAGGGTGGGTTTCTCGGTCTCGACAATATCGGCATCTTCGACCGCTCGAAGCCGGTGGGCGACGGGGCGACTCTCACCCAATCCGATGCGACCGCGTGGATGGCGACCTACGCCCTCAACCTGATGCGCATCGCCATCGAGCTGGCTCTGGAGGATCCGACCTTCGAGGACATGGCGGAGAAGTTCTTCGAGCACTTCCTCCTGATCGCGGGCGCCACCGGCGCAGGCGTGTGGGACGAGGCGGACGGCTTCTTCTACGACGTGATCGAGACCCGGGACGGCCAAAGGCTGCCGATCCGGGTGCGGACCATGGTCGGCCTGATCCCGATCTTCGCCGTGGCGACGATCAACGCGTGCGACCTCGAGAAGCTGCCGTCGCTGCGCGACCGGATGGAGTTCTTTCTGAAGAACCGGCCGGATCTCGCAACCCTGGTCTCGCGCTGGAACGAGCCCGGCCAGGGTCAGACCGCGCTGCTCTCCCTGTTGCGGGGCCATCGGCTGAAGGCGCTACTGCACCGGGCCCTGGATCCGGGCGAGTTCCTGTCGGATCACGGCCTGCGCGCCGTATCCCGGGCCTACGCCGACCAGCCGTTCTGCTTCGCCTGGAACGGCCGTGACCTCGGCCTCGCCTATGAGCCCGCGGAGTCCCGGTCACGCCTGTTCGGCGGCAATTCGAACTGGCGCGGTCCGGTCTGGATGCCGGTCAACTACCTGCTGATCGCAGGCCTCAACCGTTTCCACGACTATTACGGCCCGGATTTCCGGGTGGAGGCGCCGGCCGGTTCGGGCAAGACCTACGCGTTGCGGGAGATCGCCCGGAATCTGTCACAGCGGCTGATCGGCCTGTCGACCCGCGGCCCCGAGGGGCGGCGGCCGGTCTACGGGGACAGCCGGATCGAGCAGGACGACCCGAACTTTCGCGACCTCGTCCTCTTCTACGAATATTACGATGGCGATACCGGACGCGGCGTGGGCGCCGCGCACCAGACCGGATGGTCCGGACTCGTGGCCCTGCTGATTCAAGACGTCGCGACGGCGGCCGCCGAGGCGTCAGCTTCGGATCGGCCGTAACGTGCCCCGCCGGTCCGCAGCCGGGTGACGCGGCGCTACTCCGCCGCCTGTCTGGTCCGCAGCCGCTGGTCGATCCCGATCTGCCGCGAAATGTTCGACCGGCGAGCGCTGTAGGCGGCCGAGACCAGCGGATAATCGACGGGCAAGCCCCATTTCGTCCGGTAGGCCTCGGGCGTCAGACCGCGAATGGTCAGGTGGCGTCGCAAGGCCTTGTAGGGCTTTCCGTCCTCGAAGCTGATCAACGAATCAGGGCGGATCGATGCGCGGATCTGCGCGTCGGTCGGCCGGTCGATCGAGGTCGTTGAGGGTCGGCCAAGCGCCGCGATCGAGCGGTGAACCTGCAAGAGCAGCTCGGGGAGAACATCCGCGGGCACGCTGTTGCGCGTCACGTACGCGCTCAAGATCTTCGCTGCGATTTCAATACCAGGCGAGGCCGTTCGCATGGTCGTCTCCTCGATGTTTCTTTATGATCGCTCTGGCGCTAGTCTGTCTCGTCGGCTGCACCTCTGCCGCCAGCCATTATGCGCAACCGGCAACATAGTACAACTAAGGCGCGCATTTGTCGCACCTTAAATACTACCTCGAGTAGAAAAATTTGGGTCGCCGTAGCCGCTGCATCGGCCAAGATGCAACATTGCGCCTGCGCGCAGCACGCTGGCCCGGCGGTTACGCGTCAGAGGCGTATCATCGGCCTCAGAACAGCAGATGCAACGCCAGCGGCGCCAGGATTGCCGTCACGAAAGCATTCAGCCCCATGGCGATGCCGGCGAAGGTCCCCGCTACCTCGCTGACCTGAAAAGCGCGCGCCGTTCCGATCCCGTGTGCGGCGAGCCCGGCCGCGAACCCCCGGGCGCGCATGTCGTGGATCTTCAGCGCGTTCATCATCGGCGTCACCAGGATGGCGCCGATGATGCCCGTGAGGATGACCAGGATGGCGGTCAACGTCGGGTCGCCGCCGAGCGCCTCCGCGATGCCCATGGCGACGCCGGAGGTCACCGATTTCGGCGCGAGCGAGACGAGTACCGGCTGCGGGATGTCGAGCAACCGCGCCAGCCCGATGACGACGGCCAAGGTCGTGGCCGAGCCGGCGGCCAGGGCCGTGAGCATGGGCAGCAGCGCGCGCATCACGGTGGCCCGCCGCTCGTAGAGCGGCATCGCCAGCACCACGGTGGCGGGTCCGAGCAGGAAGTGCACGAACTGCGCGCCCTCGAAATAGCTCGGGTAAGGCGTGGCGGTCGCCGCCAGGACCCCGCCGACCAACGCCACCGTGATGAGCACCGGATTGGCGATCGGATGCCGGCCGGTGGCGGCGGCGATCCGGTCCGCCAGCACGTAGGCCGTCAGCGTGACGGTCAGCCACAGCAACGGTGTCTTGGCGAGATAGACCCAGAGGGAGAAGTCGCCGCTCACGCGTCAGGGCTCGCGGTCGGACCCGCGCCGCTCCACCAGGGCGGCCACGGCGCGAAAGACGAGGACGGTGACCAGGAGCGACAAAGCCGTCGAGACGACCAGCACGATGGCGAGCTTGAGGCCCTGTGCCCGCAGCAGGTCGAGACGACCGACGACACCGACGCCCGCCGGGACGAACATGAGCGACAGATTCATCAGCAGGCCGCGGGCCGTGGATTCGAGCGTTCCGTCGGTGAGCGGCTTCGGCAGATAACGGGGCAAGCCGAGCCGGGCATTGTCGCGCACAAGCAGGAACGCGAACATCAGCCCCATGCCGATGACCGGGCCCGGAACCGGCACGCCTGCGCCGCGCGCGAGGACCTCGCCCAGGAGCTGAGCGAGCAGGATCAGCGCCAGACTCGCGATCATCGCCGTCCCCGAGGCTTCAGGCGATTCCGGCGCCGTGCTGTCCGCTGCGCCGCGCGGCCGCGATGGCGCCGTCGTCGAAGCCGAGCAAACGGCCGAGCCGCTCGACCAGCGCTTCCTCGAATTCGTCGACATGGCCGTCTGCGGCTGCGACCGACCAAGCCATGGCGAGCAGTTCCTGCCGCTCGGTCCTGTCGGCCTCGTGGGGAATCATTTCCACGAGGCTCACAACGTCACGCGTCTCCGCGTCGATCGCGGCCGCCCGGTCGATGAGCGCGCGGGCCGCGTCCGGACCATCCGCATAATGACCCTGCACGAGGCGGGACAGGCGCTCACTCTCGGACGGAGCCAGGATCCCGTCCACCCGGGCCACGTGGACGAGGAGGGCCGTCGCGGCCAAATGCGTGTCGTCGACGGTTTCGTGGCTGCCGACGCCCAGGGCCTCGGTCGCGTAGGCGCGCAGGCGTGCGATCAAGGACATGTCGGCTCCGGCGGATCTTGCACCGCACAGTTCGGACGGGCGGCTGCCTCCGTCAAGGACGCGTCCGCATGTCGCCGCTCAGCGTGGCAGAGCTGCATCGCTGAGGCCACGGTCCGGGGAACGCGCCGCTTCCGTCGCTCCGGCGACCAGCGACCCCAGGATCGCATCGGCCGCCCGGACGACGGCCGGTCCAGCCTCGGCGGGTGTGCCGGCCCGGAAAGGTGGCTCCGGAGCGTACTCGGCGACGAGCTGCGCAGTTCGGGCGTACTCCGCACCGCGCAGCCGCGCCGCGAGCGCCAGCCCGAGATCGAGCCCCGCCGAGATCCCGGCTCCCGTAACGCGGTTCCGATCAAACACGACGCGCTCGGCCACAGGCTCGGCGCCGAGGAGCGGCAGGGCCGCATCGCGCAGACACCAGTGCGAGGTGGCCCGGTAACCGCGCAGCAGCCCGGCGGCGCCGAGGATCAGCGAACCGGTGCAGACGCTGGTGAGCCACATCGTCCGCGCGGCGCGCTCGCGCAGGAAGGCGAGCAAGGCCGGATTGCGCATCTGTGCCGGCGTGCCATCGCCGCCAGGGACGAACAGGACATCGAGCGCCTGCGGACACGTCTCGAAGCTGTGCGTCGCCACGAGCGCAAGTCCGGTGTCGGTCGCGACCGGGCCGGCCTTTTCAGCGACGAGGTAGAGGCTGTCCTGAGCCAGGCCGGCGAGCAGCGTCTGCGGCCCGACGAGGTCGAGGGCGGTCATGTCCGGGAAGAGCAGCATGGCGATCCGGACCGGTCGATCCGGCGCAATCGACCCGGGCGCGTCTGATCCTGCGGCGAGCGGCGGCCAGGACGCCGCGGCCGCCGCTGCGGCGGCCATGAGCGCGCGCCGGCTCGGACCCGATGACGCTCTCATGGATGCCGCCGGCCCTTCAGACCGGCCATCCGGCATCGCGGTAGGCACTGTCCCAGAACATCCATTCAAGCCGGGTCGCCTGCGTGAAGGCCCGGTGCATACGCTCCCGCGTGCCTACCGAAGCCGTCAGCGCCGCGTGGTCGGTGGCCGCGATCATTCCCGCCACCGCTTCCGCGAACTCCTCGCCCGCATAGGTGTCGATCCAGGCCCGATAGGGATTGCCGGCCGCCGCGCGGGCGAAGATGTCGTCGCCGACGGCCTTGTAGATCCAGAAGCAGGGCAGCAAAGCCGCGCAGACGACCTCGAAGGGCTCGGCGTAAGCCGTCGCCAGCAGGTAGGACACGTAGTGATCGCAGGCCGGCGTCAGCGGGGCCGCCGCAAAGCTCTCGGGACCGATCCCGTAATCGCGGAAGAAGCCGCCGTGGAGCGCGCGCTCCACCACGATCGCGTCCTGCGCGGCTCGGGAGAACTGCACGATCCCGTCCGGTTCCGGCGCCTTCGCGGCGGCGAGGCTCAGGGCTCGGCCGAAGCCGATCAGGTAATGCGCATCCTGGACGATGTAGTGCTGGAAGGTGGCGCGCGGCAGCGTCCCGGCAGCGAGGTCCGCGTTGAACGGCATCGACCCGATGGTGGTGCAGGCGGCGGCGTTGCGCGTCCAGGCTTCACCGGAGAAGGAGCCCGGTCCGCCGTCTCCCTTCATCATGAGGGCCATCGCGGCTAGCCCTGCCGCTGCGCGTGAGTGACGGCGACGTGGATCAGCTCGGCGAGGGTCCGCACGCCGAGCTTCTGGCGCATCTGCGAGCAGGCGTTGGTGACGGTCTTGTAGCTCACCGACAGGTCGGCCGCGATGGCCCCGTAGGAGCGCCCCTGGGCGAGGCGGGCCAGGATCTGCTGCTCGCGGGGCGTGAGCTGCGATTCCGGGGTTCGGCGGGCGTCGGCGCGCAGCATCGCCACCTCGGTGGCGAGCCGGCGGTCCAGATAGACCTCGCCGTTCCGCACCTTGCCGAAGGCCTCGAACAGCTCGGCCGAGGCATGGTCCTTCAGGACGTAGCCGAGGGCCCCGGCCTCGAGGGCGCGCGCGACGATGACCGGATCATTGTGCATGCTGAACACAAGGATCCGCGTCTCCGGCGCCACCGCGCGGATCCTCCGGATCAGGCCGAGACCGGCCATGCCGCTGCCCTGGAAGGTCAGATCGCAAATCACGATCGGCGGCCGGAGGCGGTGGAAGATGCGGTAGCCGCCGACCACCGTGGTCGCTTCCGCGATGGTCTCGACGCCGGCATCTTCCAGCACGCGTCGACAGCCCTGCAGGACGATCGGGTGATCGTCGATCACCAGGACCGGCAGACGGGTGGCTGCGACGTCGATCTGGGAAGCGATGGCGTTCATGCGCTCGGCGCGTTGTTCTCGTCGCCCTGCTCCGGCGGAACGGGGATCGTGATCCGGACGATTGCTCCGGGGCCGCCATTGTCAAGGGCGAAGCTGCCGCCGAGGGCCTCGACGCGCTCCCGCATCCCCGACAGACCGAGCCCGGTCCCGTGTTCCGCCGGGATCCCAGAGCCGTTGTCGCGGATCGTGGCCTGCACCCGACCGTCCGTCTCGCCGGCCTCGGCCTCGACCTGCGACGCGCCCCCGTGGCGCACGGCGTTGGTGGCGCTCTCCTGCACGCAGCGGAACACGGTGAGATCCACGAGGTCGCCGTAGCCGCGCGCCAAGCCGTCGAACCTGCCAACGAAGGCGATGGCGGGGTGGCGCTGGGCGAATCCGCGCAGGAGCAGGTCGAGGCAGGTGGCCAGGGGCGCCTGGCCGAGCCCGTGCGGCCGCAGGCGGTTCAGGAGTTCCCGGTTCACCGTCTGGACCTGAGCCACGATGGTGCTGATCTCATCGGCCCGGGCCGCGAGCTTCTCGCGGCTGGGCTCGGCGGGACCGGAGGCGATCCGGGCGATCGAGGCGGCATTGGCTTCGAGGGCGAACAGGCAGGGGCCGAACTCGTCATGCAGTTCGAGGGCGGTGCGGCGCCGCTCGTCATCCTGTGCGGTCAGCAGCTGTCGATTGAGCCGATTGTTGGCCGCACGAACCTCGCCCAGCGCCTCCGCCACCTTGTTGAAGCGGTCTGCAATGACCGCCAGCTCGCGGGCCCCAGGGGGCTCCAGCCGCGCCGTGTAATCGTGGTGCTCCAGCTGCGTCAGGCCAACGCCGAGCCGCCGCAGCGGCGCCAGGATGCGGCCGAGGGCGACGTAGAGCGCGATCAGCATTGCCGCGTTGATCGCCAGGGTGGTCAGCGACAGCGCGCGGGCATAGCCCCAGATCTCGTCGATCTCGTCGAGCGGCTGCGTGGTGATCTGCGCGGTGCCGAGCTGCTGGCCGTTCACCGCGATCGGCAGGGTGTGCCGCTCGATCGGCGGCATGATCAGGTCGGCGAACCAGCGCGGCGCCTCGCGCTCGGACCGGTGAGGCAGGGCCGGCTGCCCGACCTGGTCCCCGTCCGCGTCACGCACGGCGACGCGGACGTGGCGGAGCACCTTGAAGCGGAGATCCAGGGTCTGAAGCAGCGTGTCGGGGTTGCTGGTGTCCGAGAGGCGGATCGTGTCCGCGACCAGGGATTCGACGGTGGCCAGCGAGGCGCGGGTCTCGACCCGCACGGCCGTGCGGGCGTTGAGCACGATCACACCGCAGGAGATCAGGGCCGCCAGCGCATCGATCAACAGCACGACGGCGACCAGCCGCGCGCGCGTGGACCAGCCGGCCCAAGGCCAGCGCCCGATCCGGGACCCGAAAGGCGCGGACGCGTTGTTCAACGACAGGTTTCTCGGTCCGGTATCCACCGGGTGACGCATAGCGGGCGCATCGCCGAAGTCCATGCCAAGCGGTCTCGTGGAACCGCGCCCGGACAGGCTGCGCGGTGTCGGAAACGCCGCGATCACGGCGATGACAGATTCTTAAGCCGATCACGTATATCTTGTGGATAGCCGAGCCACGACTGGGCCTGCTGCCAATTCGAGCCGACATTTTTGCGCCGTATTGCGCTTTCACTGTCGATGGCAGCAACGAATCTCTTCCGTTTCATCGGAAGACGCTGGCCGGTCGCGGGGGAGCCCGGTCGCGCGCATTGTGCATCGTGTCAGAGACCCCGGACCATGATCGATCTCGCCCTGGATCCCTCTGAGACCCGAGAGACTCGGGAGCCGGAGTTGCGTCCGAAGCGTGGCGTTAACCTGCGCGTCATCCTGTTCGGTCTCGCCGGGACCGGGGCCATCTGCGGCTTCGGCGTCGCCGCCTCGACCTTGATGGCCGGCCTCGCCGCACCGGCGCCCGTGACGTTCAAGGTGTCCGGAAAAGCGGCCGACTGGCCCGACTTGAAGGATGGCCTTCCCGCTCTGGCAGGATCCGGCAAGGTGGCTTCGGCGCCGAAGCCGGCGGCCGAGCCTGCATCGCCCGCTCTGCGGATGGCCGCCCTGCCCGAGGCCTTCACGCCGGCAGCGGTGCCAGCCCGGGACGCGGCCGCGCCGCCGGCGAAGGTTGTCGCCGCCGCGGAACCGCCGGCCCGCCGCATCCCGATCCCGACCCCGATCGCGCCGGTTACGGCCGGACGCCAGGCCGTGACGCTGCCGCCGAGCCGGACGGCGGCGCTCATCGCTCCGCGGTCCTCGGAGACCGTCAAGGCGCGCGACGTGATCGAGCCCGCGGCTGCGCCTGTCCAGAAGCCGGTCGCCGCGTCCGCGCCGGTGGCCGAGAAGAGCGAGAAGCCGGTGCGCAAGGCGGTGGCGGCGCAGAAGCCGCCCGCGTCGCCCAAGGTGGCCGGCACCGCGAAGGCGCCGGCATCCGCCACGGTGGCACAGGCCGAGGCTTCGGAACCGGAGGAGACCGAGGTTCTCGGCATCAAGCTGCCGTCCCTCGCGCCGGCGGGACGCAAGCTCAAGGAGAGCGTCGACGCCCTCGGCGCAGCGGTGAAGAACGTCTTCTGAGCGGGCTGCGGCCCCGCGCGGCGGCCCGTCCATCAAGGCCCCCGCTCGCGCCCCGCGGCCAACGCAGGGGCGGTGACTGTCAGGCGGCGATCCGGACCGACCGATTCGCTCCCACGCCGTGCGCCGCCTTCAAGAGCCGCGCATTCGCCGCGGCGCCGCATGCGCGGCGATGCAGCAAGGCGGCCGACGCCGTTTCTCAGCCCCGGCCCGAATGGCGCCCAGGCTTGTGGTCAGGCTTCGGCCCGGTACGCTCGACCTTGCGCTGATGCTTTCCAGCCCGCGGGCTCGCGAAGCCCTTCGGACTGCCAGGCCGTCCGCTGCGTTCGCCGGAATCGCCATCGCCCATCAGCGCCTCGACCTGGATTTCCGGCGATCCGTTGCGGGCGAAGGCTTCGGCGAAGCGTGCCGCCGCATTGCCGCGCACCTCGAACTTGGTCTCGCGGTCGAAGATCTTGATCGCGCCGATCTCCTGGCGGCCGATGCTGCCCCGACGGGTGAGCATCGGCAGCAGCCGGCGCGGGTCGGCGTTGTCGCGGCGGCCGAGATTGAGCCGGAACCACACGGCCGGGCCTATGGCGGCGATCTTCTCGGGATCCATCGGGTCGTAGGGCGGTCGCTCGCCCCGCGGCGCGCGGCCCTCACCCGGATCGCTGACCTCCTCGGGCGCCGGCAGGCGGGTGCGGTAGACGCGGGCCAGGAGCGCAGCCAGTTCCTCCGGGCTCTTGCCGGCGAGCAGCGTCTCGGCCAGCGCCACATCCTCCTCGGCCGGCGGCTCGGAGAAGAGAGGGTCTGAGAGCATGCGCTCGCCGTCGAGGCGCCGGATCTCGTCGGCCGAGGGCGGACCGGACCATTCGGGGCTCACCTTGGCGATGGCGAACATCTGCTCGGCCCGTCGCCGACGCGAGTTCGGGATCAGGAGCACGGAGGTGCCTTTGCGGCCGGCACGGCCGGTCCGGCCGCTGCGATGCTGCAGCACCTCGGCGTCGTGCGGCAGATCCGCGTGGATCACGAGGCTCAAGGACGGCAGGTCGATGCCGCGGGCGGCCACGTCGGTGGCGACGCAGACCCGGGCGCGGCCGTCGCGCAGGGCCTGGAGCGCGGCGTTACGCTCGCCCTGGCCGAGCTCGCCCGAGAGTGCCACCACGGAGAAGCCGCGCTCGGTCAGGTTCGCCTGGAGGTGGCGGACGGCGTTGCGGGTATTGCAGAAGACCATCGCGGTCTTGGCGTCCGCCTCGCGCAGGAGGTTCAGCACCACGTGCTCGGTCTCGCGCGGCATGATTCGGACCGCCCGATAGGCGATGTCCGCATGTCCGCGGGTCTCGCTCTTGATCGCGAGTCGGAGCGCGTCGCGCTGATAGCGCTCGGCCAGCGCCTCGATGCCCTTCGGCAGCGTCGCGGAGAACAGGTAGGTCGCCCGCTCCGCCGGCGTCGCCGAGAGGATGAACTCGATATCTTCGCGGAAGCCAAGATCCAGCATCTCGTCGGCCTCGTCGAGAACGACGGCTCGCAACGCGGTGGGATCGAGGTTGCGCCGCTCCAAGTGATCGCGAAGGCGGCCGGGCGTCCCGACGACGATATGCGTGCCGTCGGCGAGCATCCGGCTTTCCCGGCGCGGATCCATGCCGCCCACGCAGGCGGTGATCCGGCCGCCGGCCGGGCCGTAGAGCCAGAACAGCTCGCGCTGGACCTGGAGCGCGAGTTCCCGGGTCGGAGCGATCACCAGGGCGAGCGGCGCCGCCGGCGGCGGGAGCATGTCGCCGTCGCCGATCAGCAGGCTCGCCATGGCGAGACCGTACGCCACGGTCTTGCCGGAGCCGGTCTGCGCGGAGACGAGGAGATCGCGGGAGCCGGCAGCCGCCTCCAGCACTGCGGCCTGAACCGGGGTCGGATCGGCATAGCCACGATCGGCAAGGGCCCGCGCGAGGGGGGCGGGCAGGGTCGGAAAAGGCAAGCTCGGGAAACTCTCAACGGCCGCGCCGCACCCGGCAGCGCGCCATCGCGCGGCGGAGGAATCAGGCACCGGACTCTATTCGGGTGGTGGTAACGTAATGCCTCGCGGGCCAACTGACCACTCCCGCCGCAACATGGGGCGGTTGCGCGGGCTCGTTCCGAGATGCGGATGTCCTGATCTCGGCCGACCGCGCCCGCCAGGACTCACCGGAGCGCCGCCCGTCTTCGCGATCGACGCGAAGCAGCCGAGGGCTGCGCGAGTTCGGCCAGCGCGGCGCCGCCTCGATTGCTTCGCTCCGCTCGCAAGGACGGTAAGAAGCCGACACCGTCGCGGCGACCTGCTAAGGCACGGTCAAGTATCGTACGTAGCGGCGTCGGCGCCAATGGACGGGAGTCACCTTTCATCATGATGGCAGCCCTGCGGGTGGCGACAGCCTGGGCCACGGTCCTTGCCTTCGCGTGGTTCGGCAAGGACTGGCTCGGCGACCTGTCGCAGCCGCTCTTCGCGGGCGGATTGTTCGCGTGGCTGCTGGTGGTGATCGTGTGGGCGGCGTTCGGCGTCGTGCATGAGGCCGAGGAACTGGCTCACCGGCTCGGAGAGCCACTGGGCACCCTGGTGCTCACCCTCGCCATCGTCATCATCGAGGTGGCGCTGATCTCGGCCGTGATGCTCTCGGCCAAGGATGCACCGACGCTCGGCCGCGACACGATGTTCGCCGTGCTGATGATCGTGCTGAACGGCGTGGTCGGACTCGGCCTCCTGGTCGGCGGCTTGCGCCACCACCAGCAGCGCTACAACCTCAAGGGGGCCTCGGCCTTCATGTCGGTGATCATCCCGCTCACCACCATCGCGCTGATCATCCCAAACTTCACCAGCTCCACCAGTGACGGGACGCTGACGACCCTGCAGGCGGTGACGTTCTCGGTGTTCACGCTGGCGCTCTACGGCGTGTTCCTGCTGATCCAGACCGGCCGGCACAGCGAGTTCTTCATCGACGCCGAGGCCCGGGATGCGGACGCGCATCCCGGTGAGGCCTCTTCCATCTCGGGCGGCAGTGTCGCCAAGCATGTCGGCCTGCTGCTCGCCAATGTTATGCCGATCGTCATCCTGGCCAAGAGCCTCGCGGTCATCCTCGACCATGGCATCGCAGCGCTCGGCGCGCCCTCGGCACTGGGCGGCGTGCTGATCGCCGCCATCGTGTTCACCCCGGAGGGCATCTCGGCGCTCAAGGCGGTGGCCCGCAACGAGCTGCAGCGGGCGATCAATCTGTGCCTTGGCGCGGCGACCTCAACGGTCGGCCTCACCGTACCGGCCATCCTGACCATCGGCCTGCTCACGGGCCAGACCGTGGTGCTCGGCCTCAAGCCCACCGAGATGACTCTGCTCGCCGTGACGCTGATCCTCAGCGCTCAGACCTTCTCGGGGTCGCGCACGACCGTTCTCGAAGGCGCGGTGCACCTCGTGCTGTTCTTCGTCTACCTCGTCCTGATCTTCAGCCCGTGATCCACGCAGGCTACCGGATCGACGCGTCATCCCGGGGCCGCGCAGCGGAACCTGGGATCCAGAGCCGCCGCCGCGCGACGGACTAAGACCGACGGAGGTTCTGGATTCCGGGCTCGCCTGCGGCGCCCCGGAATGACGGCGCTGGTCATCCGCTGGAGAGCGCCGAAGCGCCGGAGATTCCGCGTGAGGCCGCTCCTGCCCAGATCGCTTCGCTCAGGCGCCGAAGCGCTCCGTTCGGATCAGGCCCGGGGCAACGCCGGCTGCCACGATCAGGGCCGACGCCGCGGCGACGAACCGGTTGGAGCCGCAGAGGAACACCTTCCCTGGCGGGCCAGTCCGCGCCAGCGCGTCCGCGACCAAGGCCGCGTCGATCCGCCTGCCGCCAGGTTCGCGGGTGATCGCGAGGTGCAGGGAGACGCCGGGATCCGTCGCGGCGAACCGCTCCAGCTCGGCGACCGCGATCGCCTCCGCGCGGGTGCGGGCCGAGTAGATCAGCGCCGCCGGGATCGCGCGCCAGCCCTGGGCTCGACGCCGCAGCATCGCGAGCAGCGGCACCACACCGGAGCCGCCGGCCGCCAGGAGCAGCGGGCCGCCATCGGGTCCGTCCCACGAGAACGAACCGCCGATCGGCCCGCGCAATTCCACGCGGTCGCCGACGTCGGCGCAATCCGAGAACCAGCCCGAGACCTCGCCGTCCGGCAGGCCCTCGATCATCAGCTCGAGGGTCCCGCTGCCGTCCGGGGCGGAGGCGATCGAGTAGCTGCGCTGGGCTTGGTAGCCGTCCTCGGCGGTGAGGCGGACATCGACATGCTGCCCGGCCCGGTACTGCTCGGCCAGGCCGCAGCGCAGCCGGACGCTCTTCACATGGGGCGTGACCGGCGCGATCGCGGTGATCTCAGCCTGATGCCAGCGGAAGACGACGGGCTCAGTCACCGATGTAGCGCTGCTCACGCCAGGGATCCCCGTACATGTGGTAGCCGCGCAGCTCCCAGAAGCCGGCGGTGTCGATGTTCGTGAAGCGCAAGCCTCTCACCCACTTGGCGCTCTTCCAGAAATAGAGATGGGGTACGAATAGCCGCGCCGGGCCGCCGTGATCCGGGTGGATCGGCTCACCCGCGTAGCGGGTGGCCACGAGCGCGCGGCCGCCCACGAGATCCGCCACCGGAACGTTCGTGGTGTAGTCGTCGTAGGATTCCGCCAGCAGGAAGCCGGTCGGCGCCGCGACCCCGGCATCCGCCAGCAGATCGTCGAAGCTCACACCCTCCCAGTCGGTATCGAACTTAGACCACTTGGTGACGCAGTGGATGTCGCCGTGCCACGTCGTCCGCGGGAGCGCCTCGAATTCGTCCCAGCTCCAGGACTTGATCGGCCGCGATCCCTCGCGGAGCGTGAACCGCCACGTGGCGAGGTCCACCACCGGGTTGGGGCCGATCTGCAGGATTGGGAAGTCATCGGTGAGATACTGGCCCGGCGGCAGGCGTGCCCCGGTCTCGGGCGGCTGCCTGCGCCCGACGAAGCCCCGTGTCACCATGCCGGCCTCCGCGCCCCTCGCTGTCGCCCCGGGTTTGGTGCGGCGGCACACCTCACGTCAAGCCGCCAAGTCCCGTCACGTGCGGCCGAACAAACGCCCCAAAGCTCGGATGTGCTAGCGGGACTGTGCCGACGTTCGGCACGAATCGCCTGCTTTCAGGGGGAAGTCATGAAGTACCTTCTCGCGACGAGCCTTATCGTCGGGAGCCTCGCCACCCTCGCGCCCGCCGCCCAGGCACGCGACGGTATCGGTGCCGGCGGCGCGGCCGCGCTCGGCGTGCTCGGCGGCCTTGCGGTCGGCGGCGCCATCGCGTCCGCCAACAACGGCTATTACCCGGGCCGCCCGGTCTATCGCGCCCCGGCGCCGGTCTACGTCGAGGAGGATTACGGCCCGGTCTGCCACTTCGAGCGCCGCCGGACCGTCGATCCCTACGGCGACGTCTACATCCGCCGCGTCCGCGTCTGCGAGTAAGCGGCCTCCGGGACGGGCTCGACGGCGAGCGCCGGCTTCAGGCGCTCGGCACAGGCGATCCCGCAGAGGACCAGCGCGAGGGCGGCGGCTTCCGTCGCCCCGAACGGCTCGCCGACCAGCAGGACGGCGAGGACCGCGCCGAAGATCGGCACGAGGTTCACGAACAGGCCGGCGCGGTTCGGGCCGATCAGCTCGACGCCGCGCATGAAGAACAGCTGCGCCAGCAGAGACGGCCCCAGGCCGACGAACGCCACCATGGCCCAGCCCTCGCGGCTGGGCCAGACGGCATGACCGGTTGCCCACTCGACGGCGAGCGGCGGCAGGGATGTCACGAAGGCGGCCACCGCCATGGCGGCGAAGAAGGCCAGCGCCGAGACCTTCGGCCGGGTCGGCAGGAAGATCGTATAGCCCGCGTAGAGCAGGCAGGCTCCAAAGACGAGCACGTCGCCGCGATTGAACGCCAGGTGCGTGATCACCGACCAGTCGCCATGGGTCGCGGCCAGGCCGGCGCCGAGGAGCGTCAGGACCACGCCCGCGACTTGGCCGCCAGTGACCGGCACGCGATAGGCCAAGCGGTTCAGGAGGATCACCAGAACCGGGATCGCGCCCTGGAAGAGCGCGAGGTTGATCGCGCCGGTATGCACGCCGGCCGCGTAGAACAGGCAGTTGAAGGCCGTATAGCCCAGCCCGCCCATCAGCAGGATGCGCAGCCAGTGCGGGCGCAGAAGCGGCCAGTCGGCGGCGAGCCTGCGGGCAGCGAACGGCGTCAGCGCCGCGCAGGCCACCGCCCAGCGCAGGGTCGTGATCACTTGAGGGGAGACGTGGCCCGGCGCCCAGCGGCTGGTGACGGCGTTGCCCGCCCAGAGGAGCGCCGTGGCTGTGAGCAGGAGGTAGGCGGGCGCGGCCGACGGAGCCCGGGCCGCGCGCTCGCTCCTCAACGGCGGCGGAACTGGCCGCCGCGCACCTGAGGACGCGGCCCGGAGGAACGCTCGTCCTTGTGGCGGAACACGAGGCGCCCCTTTTCAAGGTCGTAGGGCGACATCTCGACGGTCACACGATCGCCGGCCAGCGTCTTGATGCGGTTCTTCTTCATCTTGCCGGCCGTGTAGGCCACGATCTCGTGGCCCTGGTCGAGCTGCACGCGGTAGCGCGCATCCGGCAGGATCTCGATCACGAGACCGTCGAACTGCATCAATTCTTCTTTCGCCATGCACCTTCTCCAGTCGGACCGTCCGGCAGCAGGCGTTCCGGCAATGCGTTTTCGGCTGTCATCGAGCTCGGGAAACGCCGCAGGGCGCGGAGCCGATCCGATGGACCGACCGCGCCAGCTCAGCAGCACCGCCCGCATGTAGTCGCCGCGGGAACAGGCCGCAAGTCACGGATGCCGAACCCGTTCCGTCTTCGACATGAATTACGCCGCCTTACGGCTCAACGTCGTTGCCGGCATAGTCGATGCGCCCCTCCGGCGAGCGCCGCCAGATTCGCAGCGCCACGGAGTTGCCGGTGCGATCGCCCCGGGCATCGAAGTTCACGGGACCGAGCACGGTGCGCACAGGCTGCGGGCCGCGGAGGGTTTCGGCCACCTTTCGGCCCTCCGCGATCCGGCCCGTCTTCGGGTCTGCGGCGTGGGACTGCTCGGTCGCCCGGGCCAGAAGTTCCACCGCCGCGTAGGCGCCGGCCGCGACGCTCTCCGCCTCGGGCCCCCGCGACGCCGGCTTGCCGCCGCGGGGATCGGGCAGGCGCGGCGGGTCCGGGAGCAGCGTCATCACCGTGCCCTCTGCGGCAGCGCCGGCGGCGGCCGGGAAGCTCGGGTCGAGGATCCCGTCGCTGGCCACCAGGGCCGCGCCCAAACCCGCTTCTCGCATCGCTCGCAGCAGCGCGGCGGCCTCGGGCGCGAGCCCACCGAAATAGACGGCGTCGAGCCGGGCAGCCTTCAGGCGGGCGACGAGGTCGGAAAGATCGCGCGTGCCCCGCGCGAAACCGTCGAACAGCACCTCCGGCGCGCCACTCTCCTTCAGCCGCGCCGAGACCGCATCGGCCAGGCCGCGCCCGAAGGTCGAGCGATCGTTGAGGATGCCGACGCGGCGCCCGGCATAGGCCTTCGCGAGGTATGCCGCCGCGGCCCGGCCCTGCTGCACGTCGCTCGGCGCCAGCCGGAACAGGCTCCAGAGGCCGCGGCTGGTCAGCGGCGTATAGGCCGCGCCGGTGGTCATCGCGATGGCGCCGGCATCCTCGTAGACCGGTGCGGCGGCCGCGACCGCACCGGATTCGAACGGCCCGATCACGAGACGCACCCCGTCGGCGGAGAATTTCCGGGCCACCGCCACGGCCTGCTTGGCGTCGCCGGCGTCGTCGGCCGGGACGAGAACCCAGCGCGGGCGGCCGCCGGCGGCCCGGTTCAGGTCGGCTACCGCCTGCTCCGCCCCCTGCCGGAGCCCCTGGCCGAAGGCGGCGTCTGGGCCGGTCAGCGGGGCCGAAAGCCCGATCCGCACCGCATTCTGTGCGGCGGCGGGGGCGACGGCGAGAAAGGCCGCGAGAGTGAGGGCGAGAGAGCGCAACATGCCGGCACTCTACGGCGGAGTCCGCTGCCACCGGAAGGCCCGTCTCCAAGGGAGCTCGGACACTGGACGAGTGACAACGATCGCCGTCGCTTGCCGGATTCTGTTTAACTTGGGCCCGTCGGGACGCAGATAAGCGCGGAAGCGCTGGCGCGCGCGGTCGATGTGCGGAATAAGGCCCTCGGACCGATCCTCGCCGGTCGACTGAACCGCCCTTCGCGGCCGTATTCGAAGACCCTCTGGGACGATTGACGATCATGACCTCGCTGTTCGCCGGCATCCAGGACGCGCCGCTCGACCCGATCATGCGCCTGTTCGAGGCTTTCAACGCCGATCCGAGCCCGAAAAAGCTCAACCTCGTCGTCGGCGTCTACACGGATGCGGACGGCAAGGTGCCGCGCCTGCGCGCCGTGCAGACGGCCGAGAAGCGCTGGATCGAGAAGGGCCTGCCGAAGACCTACCGGCCGATCGAGGGCACCAAGCCGTTCCGTGACGCGGTCCAGGAGCTTCTGTTCGGGAAGGGTGCGCCGATCCTGTCGCAGAACCGCGTCGCGACGCTCCAGAGCATCGGCGGCACCGGCGCGCTGAAGACCGGCGCCGACGTGCTGGCCAAGCTGTACCCCGGCGCCACCGTCGCGGTGAGCAACCCGAGCTGGGAGAACCACAAGGCCCTGTTCAGCCAGGCCGGCTTCACCGTGGCCGACTATCCCTACTTCTCGGCTGAGACCGGCGGCGCCGATTACCCGGCCATGAAGGCCTATCTCCAGGATCTGGCGAAGGGCTCGATCGTGGTGCTGCACGCCTGCTGCCACAACCCGACGGGCGCGGATCTCAGCCTCGACGAGTGGCGTGACCTCGTGCCCCTGATGGCCGAGCGCGGCCTGATCCCGTTCCTCGACATCGCCTATCAGGGTTTCGGGAATGGCCTCGACGCCGATGCCGAGCCGGTGCGGCTGTTCGCCGAGTCGGGGCAGGAATTCCTGGTCGCCTCGTCGTTCTCGAAGTCGTTCTCGCTCTACGGCGAGCGCGTCGGCGCACTGACGATCGTGGCCGAGAACCCGGCCGCGAAGGCGAAGGTGGAGGCGTTCGCCAAGCGGCTGGTTCGGGCGAGCTACTCGAACCCCCACACCCACGGCGCGGCGATTGTCGAGATCGTCCTCACCGATCCGGAGCTGCGCGCCGATTGGGAACGGGAACTCGCGGAGATGCGCGACCGGATCCGCACCATGCGCGAGCGAATGGCCGACAGCCTGCAGCAGCGTCATCCCGAGCGCGGCTTCGACGCCATCAAGACGCAGAAGGGCATGTTTTCCTACACGGGCCTGAGTCCCGCGGAGGCCACCCGGCTTCGCGAGGAGCACGAGGTCTACGCGTTGGAGACCGGCCGGATCTGCGTGGCTGCGGTCAACACCCACAACATCGATCACGTCATCGACGCGATCGACGCCGTGGTGAAGGGCTGACGTCGTGGTGGCTCTCAAGCGCGTCTGCCGGTTCAACGTCTGGATCAATCCGGTCTTCGATGCGCGGCTGAGGGCCGAGCCCGATATCGACCTGCAGATCGGCGATCTGCAGGGTCCGGACAGCGCGCTCAAGGCGCTGCTCGAGCAGGCCCATATCTTCCACGTCTCGCCGGCGCGGGACGAGTTGCCGCGCCGCTGGCACGTCACCGACGAACTGCTCGCGTCCTGCCCGAACCTGCTCGCAGTCTCGTCGGGCGGCGCGGGCTTCGACACGGTCGATGCCGCCGCCTGCACCCGGGCCGGCGTCGCGGTGGTCAATCAGGTCGGCGGCAATGCCCAGTCGGTCGCGGAGCTCGCGATCGGTCTGATGCTCGCCGTTTCGCGCAAGATCTGCGTCTCCGACCGGCTGCTCCGGACGGCGCGGGGCTTCTCGCGGGAATCACTGATGGGCCACGAGATCGGCGGCGCGACCCTCGGCCTCGTCGGGATCGGGCATACCGGCAAAGCGGTGGCCAAGCTCGCCCGCGGCTTCGACATGCGGGTTCTCGCCTATGACCCGCTGCTCTCCGCCGAGGAGATCCGGGCGCGCGGGGCGGAGCCGGTGGAGCGGGCACAGTTGCTCGCCGAGTCCGACATCGTGTCCCTGCACTGCCCGCTCGACGACACCACGCGCGGGAGTTTCGACGCGGCGGCCTTCGCGGCGATGAAGCCGGGGGCGCTGTTCATCACCACCGCGCGGGGCGGCGTGCACGACGAGGCCGCGCTGGCCGAGGCTCTGACCTCCGGGCACCTCGCGGGGGCGGGCCTCGATGTCTGGGCGCCGGAACCGCCGCCCCTCGAGTCGGCGCTCCTCAAGCTCGAGAGCGTGGTGGCGACCTACCACACCGCCGGCGTCACCCATGAGGCGCGCCGCAACGTGGCCGCGTGGGGTGCCGAACAGATCATCGGCATCCTGAACGGCGTGACCCCGCCGCGGCTGGTCAACCCGGAGGTCTGGCCGGCCGTGCTGGAGCGCCGGGCACGGTTGCTGGGCTGAGCCCCTCACCTTTGCGGGCGCAGCGAAGCAACCCAGTCGGCGCCTCGGCGACCAATGCCGCGCTACCCTGGATTGCTTCCCTGCGCTCGCAAAGACGGCGCGGGTTTTGCCGCTACGTCGCCGCCCGCATCCAGCCCAGCCCAGCCTCGGTGCCGGCCGCCGGATGGTACTCGCAGCCGACGAAGCCGGCATAGCCGACTTCCTCCAGCGCCGCGAAGATCGGGTCGAACGCGATCGTGCCGGTCCCAGGCTCGTGACGGCCGGGATCATCGGCGATCTGGACATGGGCGATGAGCGGCGCATGTGCGCGGATCAAAGCCGCCGGGTCGTGGCCCAGGCAGACGCAGTGGTACGCGTCGAACAGCAGCTTGACGTTGTCGCGCCCGATCGCCCGAATTGCCTGGACCGCAACCAGCGGATCGTCGATCACGTAATTGGCGATCGAGCCGGGCCCGATCGGCTCGACGATCACCGTCATCCCGCGCGCCTTGGCGGCATCGGCCGCGAAGGCGAGGTTGTCGAGGTAGGTCTCCCAGAGACGCGCCTGCTCGATACCGGCCGGCCGGACGCCCGCCATCGGGTGGACCATGCGGCAGCCGAGCTGCGCGACGTAGTCGAGCGTCGGCTCGATCGTGGAGCGGTAGTACTCGACCTTGTCGGGCAGCGCTGCGAAGCCCTTCTCGCCCTTGGAGGCGTCGCCAGCCGGGAAGCCGGTCTGGACCAGCGGCACCCCCGCCCGTTCGAGCCAGCCCGCCACCTCCCGCACCGGCGTCGCGAACAGGTTCGGATGCTCGACGGCGCGGAATCCCGCTTGCGCCGCGGCGGCGAAGCGCTCCGCGAGCGGCAGCTCCGTGAACAGGAAGCCGCAATGGCCGCTGAGGCGGTCCTTGAAGGCACCGAGCTTCATGGGTCAGGCGCTCCTGCCGGTCTCGATCATCGCGCGCATCCGGTCGACCGCGGCGTGGGGCGCCGTCAGGACCGGGACGTTCACCACCTTCCGCACCGCCTCGGCCGCCCGGGAGGTCGAGAAATGCGCGAGCATGATCGCATCGCAATCGCCCAGTTCCGGCGCGCGGTCTGCGACCAGCCGGTTATGGGTCTCGGCGTCGCCGGCCCGCAGTCGCGCCATCGCGTCGTCCACCAGCACCGTGCGCAAGGTGGCCGGCCGCTCCGCCTGCCCGACGAATTCGTCGAACTCGTCGGTCATCGTGCCGACGGACGGGCCGAAGGTAGCCAGCATGCCGATGCGCTCGCCCTGCGCGATCGCCGCGCGGAACATCGCCTCGTTGGGCTTCAGCACCGGGATCGGCACGGTCTCGATCAGCCGGTCGATGGCCGGACCGAAAGCCGAGCAGGTGATCAGGATACCGTCCGCGCCCATGTCGTGGCCGTAGCGGCCAAACCGCACGAAGCGCTCGATCATGCCCTCCGAGATCTCACCCGGCTCCTTGGCGCGGTCCAGCGACAGGCCGTCGTCGAGGAGATTGACGGTCTCGGCCTCCGGCCAGTTTTCCGCGAAGGCCGCCTGGATCGGCGCCATGGCGACCGGCGTAGCGTGCAGGAGAACGATGCGGGGAGCCATGCTGTGTCTCAGGTTGGGCGCCTCGGCCGCGGGCCGAAGCGGCATCAATCGACTTGTAAGCGATTTCAAACAGGGAGCAAGATAGCGCTACCTGTGTTCGGAAGCCTAGCGCCGGGGGGGCGCCGTGCTGGCGCGAAGGATCAGTTCGGCATCGATCTCGGTAAGCCGCACCACGGGGCGGCCCTGGATGCGGGCGATCAGGTGATCGCCGGCAGCGTGGCCAATCTCGGCGGAGTGGATCCGGATCGTCGTCAGGGGCGGATCCAGGAAGGGCGCGAAGTCGGAATCGTTGTGGCCGACCACCGACAGATCGCCCGGGATGGCGAGGCCGCGGGCGCGGGCCTCGATCATCGCGCCGAAGGCGATCTGGTCGGTGCCGCAGATGATCGCGGTGGGCGGCGGACCGCTCGCGAGCATCTGGCGGAAGCCATCGCGGCCGCCGCCGATCCCGTAGGAGATCTCGATGTCGTGCTCCGGCGTGAGCCGCAGTCCGCGGGCCGCGAGCGCCTGCGCGATGCCGTTCACCCGCGCGCCGCCGCGGTCGTTGTCCTTGCGCAGGCCCGAAATCACACCGATCCGGCGATGGCCGAGATCCATCAGGTAGTTGGCCGCCCGGGCCGCCGAAGCGGCGTTGTCGAACCCGACGCAGGGGCGCTCCCGCGACAGGCTGAAGGTCTGCACCATCGGGATACCGGTGCTCGCGATGCGGGCGTAGAGATCCGGGTGGTGAATGTCGCCGACCAGCATCAGCCCGTCGACGCCCCGCTCCAGCAGGAAGGTCGCCTCCCGCAATTCGTCCTCCAAGTCGTAGCCGGCATTGGCGGCGACCAGGGTGTAGCCCGCCTGCCGCAGCCGGTCCTGGAAACTCGACAGAACGCGTACGAAGGCCTCGTTCTCGATGTTGGGGACCACCGCACCCACTGCCATGAACCGGCGGGTCGAGAGCGCCCGGGCCGCACCGTTGGCGACGAAGCCGAGATCCTGCGCGGCGCGGATGACCGCCTCGCGCTTGTCGGCCCGGACTCCCGCGGAGCCGTTGAGCACCCGGGACACGGTGGCGGTCGAGACGCCCGCGCGGCGGGCCACGTCCCGCGCCACCGGGCTACGCCACGGTGGCTCGAGAATCTCACCCGGCAGATCCAGCACTGAAATCGACCGCCCCCCTGTCACCCGGCTTCGGCTGTCTCGCGACGCCTCATCCGCGCCTCGGCGTCGGTGCCGACTCGAACAGGCAGTATATTGACACCCCTCGCGCCACCTGACTATCTGAAAGCGCTTTCAAAAGCCGTCTGCTGGACGGTCTACAGGGAGGAGCGGATGGCGACGCTCGACCGGCCGGTCTCCGGCCCGGGTGCACTGGAACGCGAGGCGCCGACGGTGGGTGGGGCAGATGCCACGGCCCCGGGCATCGCCGCGCCCCAGGCGCTCGTGACCAGTCTCAAACGCAGCGATGCGGTCACGCCCTACCGGTTCCGCGACCTGCTGGCGCTGGACGATTTCGAGCGCCACGCGCGGCGGCTGCTGCCGCCGATGATCTTCCAGTACGTGTCCGGCGGGGTCGAGACCGGCTCGGCGCTGGCGCATAGCCGGGGCGCCTATGCCGATTACGCCCTGGTGCCGCGGCTGATGCGCGATACCTCGGCCCGCGACACCGCCACCGAGCTGTTCGGCCAGACCTACGCGGCCCCCTTCGGGATCGGGCCGCTCGGCGGAGCCGCCTTCATCGCCTATCGGGGTGATCTCGTCCTGGCCGAGGCGGCCAAGCGCATGAATGTCCCGATGTGCCTGAGCGCCTCGTCGCTGATCAAGCTGGAGGATGTCCACGACCAGAACCCGCAGGCCTGGTTCCAGGGCTACCTGCCGGGCGACCAGACCCGGATCGACCGCCTGCTCAACCGCGTGGAAGCCACCGGCTACCGCACCTTCGTGGTGACCGCCGACACGCCGACGCTCGGCAACCGCGAGCACAACACCCGCAGCGGCTTCTCCATGCCGATCAAGGTCACGCCGAAGGTCGCGTGGCAGAGCGCGACCCATCCGCGCTGGCTGCTCGGCACCGTGGCCCGGACCTTCCTCAAGCACGGCGCGCCGCATTTCGAGAACACCGAGGCCGAGCGCGGGCCACCGATGATGTCGCAAGGGGCTGTGCGCAACACCATCGCCCGCGACCAGCTCTCCTGGAAGAACCTGGAGGCGATCCGCAAACGCTGGTCCGGCAACCTTCTGGTGAAGGGGCTGCTCGCCCCGGAGGATGTCCAGATGGCCCGGGAATGCGGCGCCGACGGCGTGATCCTCTCGACCCATGGCGGTCGACAGCTGGACTACGCCATCGCGCCCCTCGACGTGCTGCCGGAGATCGCCGCGCGGAAGGGCGGCCTGAAGATCATCGTCGATAGCGGCATCCGCCGAGGCACCGATGTGATGAAGGCGCTGGCGCTGGGCGCCGACTTTGTTCTGCTCGGCCGGCCCTTCATGTTCGCCGCAGCGTTGGGCGGCGTGGCGGGCGTCGAGCACGCGATGCGGATCCTCAAGGAGGAGCTGAACCGCGACATGGCGCTGATCGGGGTGAACCGCCTGTCGGAGCTCAATCCTGATTTTCTGCGCCGCGTCCCGCGGCGGGGCTGACCCGGAGATCGCCATGTCCGATGCCGCGCTCCGCCCTGCCCCGCTCGGCCTCGCTTTCGTCGGCTGCTTCACCAGCGAGCGCCGCCGCGCGCGCGGACGGGGCATCGACGTGTATCGCACCGGCGCCGGCCTGGAGGGCTGGACCCATCTCGGGCGGATGGAGGGGCTGACGAACCCATCCTTCCTCGTGACCGATCCGGCGCGTGCCATGCTCTACACCGTTCAGGGGGACGGCGAGGCGGCGAGCGCCTTCGCGGCCGGGCCCGACGGAACCCTGCTCGCCCTCGGCAGCGCCGCCACCGGCGGCAGCAACAGCGTGCATCAGGCCCTCGACCCGAGCGGGCGCTTCCTGATCGTCGCCAATTACGCCAGCGGATCGGTGGCCCTGCTGCCGGTGCGCGCCGACGGCGGGCTGGAACCGGCGAGCCACGTCCTGCCGCTCTCAGGTACACCCGGCCCGCATCGGACGGAGCAGGCCTGCGCCCACCCGCATCACGTGGTCCTCGCGCCGGGCGGAAGGCACGTGCTCGTTCCCGACAAGGGTCTCGACCGCATCTTCGTCCTGCGAATTGAGGGCGAAGGCCTCGCAATCGTGTCGGAGGTTGCGATGCGGCCGGGGGCCGGTCCGCGCCACGTCGTCTTTCACCCGGGTCGACCCCTCGCCTTCCTGGTCAACGAGTTGGACTCGAGCGTCGCGACCTGCCGCTGGGACGCCGCGTCCGGGACACTCATCCCCCGGCATCTCGTGCCGACCCTGCCCCCGGACTTCTTTGGCGCGAGCACGGCGGCGGCGATCGTGGTGACGCCCTGCGGGCGCTTCGTCTACGCCTCGAACCGAGGCCAGGATGGGATCGCCCGTTTCCGCGTGGAGGAGTCCGCCGAGCGCCTCGACCCCACCGGCTGGACGCCCTCGGGCGGCCGGGACCCGCGCTTCATGACGCTCACTCCCGACGGCAAGCACCTGCTCGTCGCCAACGAGCAGGGCGACAGCCTCGTCGAGTTTGCGATCGATCCCGCCAGCGGCG
Organism: Methylobacterium sp. PvR107; assembly: GCF_017833295.1. Taxonomy (NCBI): domain Bacteria; kingdom Pseudomonadati; phylum Pseudomonadota; class Alphaproteobacteria; order Hyphomicrobiales; family Methylobacteriaceae; genus Methylobacterium; species Methylobacterium sp. PvR107. The sequence goes on along the minus strand of NZ_JAFIBW010000001.1, from coordinate 4,523,863 downwards.
ATCTCGCCCAGACAGGGTCACGGCAGAGCCTGAGCCCCTGCACGATCGCGTTCCTGTGACGACGACCTCCGGATGCCGGGTCGTCCTCCCGAGCGGAGCGAAGCGATCACAGTGCGTCTCAAGAAATCATTCGATCAAACAAAAATAAGAACATGAACACCTCGGAGGAAACCAAATGTTCGCTAAGCGGTATAGATTCCTGATCGCGTCCCTGCTCTTCATAGCCGGGATCATCAACTACATGGACCGCGCCGCGCTCGGCGTCGCGGCGCCGTTCGTCAAGCAGGACCTCAACCTGTCGCCCTCCGAGCTGGGGGTGATCTTCAGCACGTTCTTCTTCGGCTACGCGATCTTCGCCTTCGTGGGCGGCCAGCTCGCCGACCGCTACGGCCCGCGCAGCGTCTACAGCTGGGCCGCCGCCGCGTGGTCGATCCTGTGCATGCTCACCGGCGCGGTGACCGGCTTCGCCCAGATGTTCGTGGTCCGCGCCCTGTTCGGCTTCGCCGAGGGGCCGATGAACTCGACCACGAACCGCACCATCACCACGTGGTTCCCCCGCGAGGAAACCGCCCGGACGATCGGCTTCACCTTCTCGGGCCAGACCGTGGGCAGCGCCATCGCGGCCCCCGTGGTCGGCCTGCTGGCGATCCAGTACGGCTGGCGGGTGGCGTTCGTCGCCATCGGCGCCGTCGGGCTGCTCTGGGTCGTGGCGTGGCGTCTCCTGATGACCGACCGGCCGCAGGACAACCCGCGGGTCAGCCCGGAGGAGATCGCCCTCGTCGAGCGCAGCCGGGCCGTGACCCATCTCGCGCCATCGGACCACGCGCGCTCCCTGCGGGAGTACCTGTTCCTGCCCAGCACCCTGTCGCTGGGACTGGGCATGTTCGCGGTGAACTACACCCTCTACATCTTCCTCTCGTGGCTTCCGAGCTACCTGACCGATGCCCTGCACATGCCGGTGCAGCAGATGGCGCTCGTGGCCTCGATCCCGTGGGCCTGCGGCTTCGTCGGCTATGTCGGCGGCGGCATCGTCGCCGACCACCTCTACAAGCGCATGGGCGACAAGCTGGCCGCCCGGAAGCTCACCACGATCGTGCCGCTCGCCATCGCGGGCGTCGCGCTGATCACCGTCAACGCCGCGCCGAGCCCCGCCGCGGCGGTCGCGCTGATCGCGCTGGCGGTGTTGATGCTGACGAGCTCGGTGCAATCCTGCTGGGCGACGATCCACGAGCTGGTTCCGGAGGCGCGGGTCGGCGGCGTGAGCGGCTTCATCCACCTGCTCAGCAACATCTCGGGCATCGTCGGGCCGACCGCGACCGGGCTCGCCGTGCAGTATCTCGGCGGCTACGCCAGCGCCTTCGTCATCGCCGCCCTGATCGCCGCGGCGGGCGTGATCGCCATGGCGATCTTCGTGCGCCGCCCGCGCCTGCCGGAGGCGGCTCATCCCCTGAATGCCGCCAAGACCGCCTGAACCAATGCCCCCCTGATCCCGGAGTGCAGACCATGAGCGCGCGCGCCGACATAGTCCCGCAGAAACCCGTCCTTTTGACCGGAGCCTCCGGCGCCCTCGGGCGCGTCCTGACCCGGGCCCTCGCAGAGCACGGCTGGCCCCTCCGGCTCACCGATCGCGTGCCCTTCCCGGACCCGCTGCCCGAGGGATCGCGCTTCCAGCTGGCCGATTTGGAGGACGGGCCGGCGATCCTGCGGCTCGCAGAGGGCTGCGGCACGATCCTCCATTTCGGCGGGATCTCGGTGGAGCATCCGTTCGAGACGGTGATCGGCCCGAATATCCGCGGCCTCTACCACGTCTACGAGGCCGCACGCCGCGAGGGCGCCCGGATGGTCTTCGCTTCCTCGAACCACGCCATCGGCTTCCACGAGCGAACCGAGATGCTGGATGACGACTGCGCCCTGGCGCCGGACGGCTATTACGGCCTGTCCAAGGCCTATGGCGAGATGATGGGCGGCCTGTATCGCAACAAGCACGGCGTCGAGAGCGCCTTCCTGCGCATCGGCTCCTGCTTCCCCGAGCCGACCGACGCGCGGATGCTCGCCACGTGGCTCTCCTACGGCGACATGACCCGCCTGGTCATGCGCGCCACCCTGGCCCAGACCCTCGGCCCCGCCGGAACGGTCGTGATCTGGGGCGCTTCCAAGAACAGCCGCATGACCTGGTGGCGCAGGGACGGCCGCGAGACCATCGGCTGGGCGCCGCAGGACAGCGCTGATTCCTACGCGGCGGCGCTGGAGGGAAAGACCAGCGGCAACCCGGTGGCCGAGCGCTACCAGGGCGGCGGCTTCACCGCCCGCGACTATTCCCGCGACGAGCCTGCGCGGTGATGGCGGAACGGTCGACCGGCTCTCAGATGAAACGATGAGACACGATATGGCAGACGAGCAGACCGCGACCCGATTGAAATGTGCCCTCGTGGTGCGGGGCGCCTTCGACGCGTACGTGGTGCCGGCCTTCGAGTCGGCCGGTGGCCGGGCGGCGATCCATTGGGCGCCGACCGCGGTCATCATGAAGGAGATCGAGGACGGTGCGACCGCCGACGCGGTCCTTGTCCTGTCGGATGCCATGGACCGCCTGATCGCGGCGGGCCGGGTCGAGGCGGAGACCCGGGTCGACGCGGTGCGTTCCCGTTACGGCATCGCCGTGAAGGCCGGGGCACAGCACCCGGACATCTCGACCGTGGAGGCGCTTAAGCGCACGCTGGTCGAGGCGCGCTCCGTCGCCTACTCGCGCACCGGCGCGAGCGGGATCTACTTCGCGGGGCTCCTGCCGCGGCTCGGGCTGGCCGAGGCCGTGAACGCCCGTGCGACGATCATCCCGCAAGGTTTCACGGCCGAGAAGCTGGTCTCCGGCGAGGCCGATATTGCGGTCCAGCAGATCAGCGAGCTGATGGTCGTGCCGGGCATCGAGGTCGTCGGCCCCCTCCCCGATCCGGTGCAGGAGATGACGACCTTCTCGGCCGCAATCATGCGCGGCGCGACCGACCGGGCGGGCGCCGAACGTTTCCTGGCCGGCCTGACGACACCGCAGGCCGCCGAGGCCTACCGGACCAGCGGCCTCGAACCGGCCTTCTGACCGGCGTGGCGGTCCCGATCGCGCCGTCATCGTAAGGTGCGGGCGCGTTTCCGCCCTCTCGACGCTCTCCTCCCGCTGCTGGGGGCGCGATCCTCGAACCTTCCTTCGAAGCGCGCCCGGCGGGCACCTGAGGGGGGTCTGAGCTGGGTAAGGCGGCCCGATCGGATCCCAGCCTGCCGGGCCAAGAACAGAACCATGGACCCAGAGGAAACGATGCCCCCGAACGAACAGGACCGGATTGTCCGGCAGGTCTTCTTCAGGCTGATGCCGCTGCTCTTCATCGGCTACGTGATGGCCTATGTCGACCGGATCAATGTCGGCTTCGCGGCTCTGCGGATGAACGCCGACCTCGGCATCGGCCCGGCCGTGTTCGGCCTCGGCGCCGGGATCTTCTTCATCGGCTATTTCCTCTTCGAGGTGCCGAGCAACCTGATCCTGGAAAAGGTCGGGGCGCGGCGCTGGATCGCCCGGATCATGATCACCTGGGGCCTGCTCTCGGCGGCGATGATGTTCGTGCAGGGCGCGACGAGCTTCCTCGTCCTGCGCTTCCTGCTCGGCGCGGCCGAAGCCGGCTTCTACCCGGGGGTGATCCTCTACCTCACCTACTGGTTCCCGAAGGCCTACCGCGCGCGGATCTTCGGCGCCTTCGCGGTTGGAATTCCGGTCTCCCTGGCGATCGGCGCGCCGCTCTCCACCTCGATCATGCAGCTCGACGGAGTCCTGGGCCTCAAGGGCTGGCAATGGCTGTTCCTGCTCGAGGGTGTGCCCACCACCCTGTTCGGCTTCGTCTTCCTCGCCCTGATCCCCGACCGGCCGAAGGACGCGGCGTGGCTCGCGCCGGCGGACCGGACGGCTCTGCAGGCGGTGATCGACGCCGAGCAGGGGGCGGTCGCGGCCAGCCACGGAACCAGCCTGCGCGCGGCCGTCACCGACCCGCGGCTGATGGCCCTGTCGTTCATCTACTTCGCCAATACGGGCGCCAATCTCGGATTGGCGTTCTTCCTGCCGCAGATCCTCAAGAGCACCGGCCTGTCGGACATGCAGACCGGCCTGATGACCGCGGTTCCTTACGTGTTCGGGGTGATCGGCGGCCTGACCATCGGCTGGATCTCCGACCGCACCAACGACCGCCGGGTGACGCTGGCGAGTGCTTTGATGCTCACCGCGGCGGGCCTGGCGCTCGCGGGGCTCGCCACCGGCTCGCTGTGGGCGGTGGCCTTCATGGCGGTGGCGGCAGCCGGTCTCTACGGCGGCAAAGCGCCATTCTGGGCGCTGCCGCCGGTTTTCCTCTCCGGCAGCGCGGCGGCCGGCGGCATCGCGCTGATCAACTGCATCGGCAATCTCGGCGGCTTCGTTGCGCCGTCCATCGTCGGCTGGATCCGCGAGAGCAGCGGCAGCTTCGAGGCCGGGCTTTACTTCCTGGCGGCCCTGGCCTTCTCGGCGGTGATCGTGACCCTTCTGGTCGTCAATGCCCGCTTCGGCGACGCCCGCCGGCCGGCGGCGCTTCCCGTCCCGGCAGTGGCGCCGCGCACCTGACGCGACCCGGGTGGGGATCGCCCTCAGATCCCCACCCGCAGCGCCGAAGTCGCCCGAGGGTTCGCCATCCCGGGTTCGCGACCGCAAAAAAGTCCTTATGCTCGTGCTGTCCGGACACCTCATCCCGTCGGACCGGATCGCGCCCTCCATGCTGAAGACAGCCTTCGTTGCCGCCCGCGACCGCCAGCGGCTGTCCGAGATCGCGACGATCCTGATCGGCTTCGGCGTCACGCGGGTCGTCGACCGCCTCGGCCTGCGCTATCTGCCGCTGCTGCCGCGCCGCCAGCCCCGGCTCGACGTCACCCGCCTGTCCGAGCCCGAGCGCCTGCGGCGGGCGATCGAGGCGCTGGGTCCGACCTTCATCAAGTTCGGGCAGGTTCTGGCGAGCCGGCCCGACCTCCTGTCGCCCGCCTGGACCGAGGAGCTGCAGAAGCTTCACAGCCAGGTCGTGCCGGTGTCGTGGGAGCAGATCGGGCCGCAGCTCGAGCAGGATATCGGCGGATCACCGCTCGAAGTCTTCGCCGAATTCGACACCAACCCGATCGCCTCGGCGTCGATCGCCCAGGTCTACAGGGCGCGGTTGCACTCGGGCGAGGATGTGATCGTCAAGGTGCTGCGACCGAACCTGCGCAAGATCATCGAGGCGGATTTGCGCCTGATGGCGCACGGCGCCCGCATCGTCGAGAACGAGTGGCCCGACATGGCCCGCTACCAGCCGCGGGAGCAGATGCGCCACCTCGCGGAGGGCCTCAACGGCGAGCTCGACCTCCTCAACGAGGCGCGCAACTGCGAATTGCTGGCCCAGATCTTCGAGGATCGCGACGACATCGTCTTCCCGAAGATCCACTGGGAATACTGCTCCGAGCGGGTGCTGGTGCAAGACTTCATCCACGGCATCCCGCCGAACGACGAGGCGGCCCTCCGCGCGGCCGGTGTCGACAAGAAGCTGCTCGCCCAGAAGGGCACCGACGCGTTCCTGCAGATGGCGCTGATCGAGGGCGTATTCCACGCCGATCCGCATCCCGGAAACATGCTGGCGATGCCCGGCAACAAGATCGGCTTCATCGATTTCGGCATCATCGGCCGGCTGTCGCAGCGGCGGCGCTCGCAGCTCCTCGTACTAATCGGCGCCATGCTCAAGCAGGATGCCGACGGCCTGATGGCCGTGCTCCTCGACTGGACCGGCACCAGCAACCCGGACCTCACCCGCCTCCAGGTCTCGGCCCAGTCCTTCGTGGAGAGCCACTCGTCGATCCCGCTGAATCTCGGGCTGGTGCTCACCGACTTCATGAACATGGCCCGCGAGAACGACCTCGCCATGCCGACCGACCTTGCCATCCTGTTCAAGGGGCTGGTCACAGCCGACGGCGTGATGCGCCACCTCGATCCAAATTTCGACCTGTTCGCCGCGGCCGGCCCAACGGTCCGGGCGAGCATGCAGACGCAGTTCTCGCTCTCCGCGCTCAAGCAGAAGGCCGAGGCCCTGGGGGTCGGCCTCTACGGTGCCGCCTCGGAGCTTCCGACCCTGATCCACCTGATGCTGGTGCGCCTGAAGCAGGGCCGCGTCACCGTCGAGATCGAGGTCAAGGGGCTCGACAAGGTCACCCGCGGCATCGAGCGCGCCGCCGCCCGCGTCGCCGTCGCGCTGGTGGTCGCGGCCTTCGCCACGCAGCTCGCGCCCCGGCTGATCGACCTCGGCACGCCGGTCTTCGTGTCGATTGGATTAATTATTTTCGTACTCGGGATCGGCTGGCTCGTGCTGCTGATGCGTAACAAGTAGGCGACTTGATCGCCAATCTTGTTACAAACGTAAGGTGTGGCCCTGCGGCGAATACCGGGCTCATTTGATTATCTTGCGCGTCATGTTAGCGTAACACATCCAACGATTCGCCGGGTCGCGGGCGAAGAGTGTACCAGAAGCGGCAGAACCGCCGGCACCTCTGAGCTTCCGACAATCCGTCGCCGCGCCTGCGGTCGGGGGAAGGCTGGCGGCGCGCCGCGCAGAGGCGCCCGCCGGGACCATAGGGGGCGGGCGATGGATGCGGGCCTCGTGTTGCCGTGGACCGACGGGGCGACGCACCGCCTCGGCGCGCTTGAAGCAGAAAACATCCGCCTGCGGAACCTGCTGACGCAGGCGACCGCGCAGGCCGACCGGGAGCGCCAGCGCAGCCGGCGGCTCGGCCGCATCATCGAAGCCGCGAGCCGGGTAGAGGCCGGCCGCCTCGCTGCCGGGTGCGAAGCGCCCCCGCCGGGTCCGACCCGGCGCCCGGTCTCCGACCCCGACCTCGTGCCGGCCAACGACGTCCGGGCGGAACGGTCCGCACGTCATCAGGCGACCAACGATTACCTGGAGCTGCTCGACTGCGACGGCCGCCTGATCACGGCCAGCGACGAGGGCCCGGCCCTCTTCGGCGTTCGGGACGAGGCGGACGCGGTCGGTCGCCTCTGGATGGAGATCTGGACCCGGCCGGAGGATCGCGAGGCTGCGGCGGTTGCCCTGGAACGGGCACGCGCGGGCCGGCCGAGCCGCTTCCAGGCGGAGCTGGAGACCGGCGGCACGGTGCGATGGTGGGATGTCGCCGTCACCCCGCTCGGCGCAACGCCCGACCGGCCTGAGCGCATCCTCGCGGTGTCGCGCGACATCACCGAGCTGAAGCTGACCGAGGCTCGTCAGGCCCTGCTGATGCAGGAGCTGGCGCATCGGATGAAGAACACCATGGCCCTGGTCCAAGCCGTCGCGGCGCAGACCATGCGCAACGCGGCGTCCCTTGAAGCGGCCGGCGAGGCCCTGTCGGCGCGGCTGCTGGCACTCGCCAAGGCGCACGATGTGCTCCTGCAGGGCTCCTTCGCCCGCGCCTCCCTGACCGACCTGGTGGACGGGGCGATCTCCCTGCACGGCGACGGTGTCTCGGGACGGTTCGCGATTGCGGGTCCCGAACTGACCCTGAGCCCGCGCCACGGCCTGACCCTGGCGCTCATGCTGCACGAACTCGGGACCAACGCAGCCAAGTACGGTGCGCTTTCGGTCGCGGCTGGCCGCGTCGGCATCACCTGGGACGTGACCCAGACGGAGCGCGGACCGGCGTTACAATTCCGGTGGGAAGAGACCGGAGGACCGCCGGTGGAGCCGCCGACCCGCACCGGATTCGGCACCCGCCTGATCGCCCGAAGTCTCGCCCACGGCTTCGGCGGGACGGCGACGCTGCTGTACCCACGTGCCGGGGCCGTCCTGACCTTCGAGGCGCCCCTCGACGCCGTGGCGGCTGCCTGACTGGGGATCGGCGTCACGCCGTTCCGGGCCGCATGTCCCGGACCCGACGCCGACAGGACGATGCCTCGGTTCCGTCAGCCGGTGGCCCGCCGGGTCGACGGCTCCACCGCTGGCCGCATGTCCCGAAGAGCCGTGACCGTCCGGTCGCGCAGCTTCCTGAGGTCGATCAGCGATCCCGTCAGGTCGTCGCCCGCCTTGGCGGCCTCCTCAAGGCCGCGGCACGCCAGTGACAGGGGTGTGCAACCGAGCATGCCCGACATGGACACCATGGTATGCGCCTCCCGCCCGTAATCGGCCGGACCGCGATCCGAACCCTCGAACGCGGTGGCAAGGCTCACGACGAATCGGTCAAGGAGCCGGACGAGTTTCTCCCGGCCGATCGCGGCTGTCAGCTCGTCGAGCGCATCCCGATTCACGAGCGCGTGAGACACCGTCCGCCTCCGGTTACGGGCGCGATACGAGGACGGTCCAACCTCGTTCTCTCGCCCAGGGAACGCGGTCACGCGGACATTCTCAACTCCGCCAGTGCCACGTATTCAAAAAGAAGCGCACACTTCAAGCGGCACCTGCGCAAAACCTCGCTGAATTGCAAGCACCGACGCGAGGCATTTCGACCGCCAGACCCGAATTCCCATCGCTATTCTCATCGTAAAGTTGCACTCATCTCCTTGAAGAAGCCACCGCTTGTCCACGACTCCCGCCTGCGGGCTGGTGGCCGCTGCGGTGACCAGTGCTAAGCCTTCGAACGGGCGGCGCGAAACCGTCGAGGAGCCCGCAGCTTGCCCGACCGGACAGCATCGTGACAGCCTACAGCCTGCGCGCCCGGCTGCTTGCCCTGTGGGTGCTCCTGCTGACCTCGGCAGCCGCGACCGCCTACCTGATGTATGGCGTCTACAACCAGTCGACCGGCGTGCAGGTGGCTCAGACCGAGATCGCGGTGGCGCGGGCCTGTCGCGCGATCATCGACCGGTACGCCCTGCTGGTCCACGACCGCGGCGGCAGGATTGCTGAAGGTGACCTCGCCGAAATGGTCGAGGCGGCGCTCGGTCGTTTCGGGGAGGTCGAAGGCGGCATCTGGAGCGCGTCGGACGGTTCGGTCGCCTATGCCTATCCCACCTACGAAGGGACCGGGCCGAAGACGGACGTCCCGGCGGCCGAGCGCGATACGATCGCGGCCGTGAACGCCGAGGCGCTGCGCGTCGACCACGCGGTCCCACAACGCCGGCCGAGCCGTACGCAGGTGATGCTGCTGCAGGGTTGTCCGCTGCATGGGCCCGAGCCCGGGCTGACCGCCTGGGCCATGGGACGCGCCCGCGTCAACGACGGCCCCACCTACACGCGTTTCGTGGCCGGGCTCGGCTTCCTGGCCGCCACGGTGCTCGGGTCGGCGGCCTTGCTCGGACGGTTCCTGTACGGGTTCTCCGGCCGGATCGCGCGGCTTGAAGCCGCACTCGCGACGCAACCGGACGGCGAGGATCTGCCTCGGCTCGACCGGACCGGCGAGCGCGAACTCGACCGTCTGGTCGACGCCCTCAATGCGGCGGGCGGGCGCCTGCGGGAGGCGCGGGCGCGGGTCGTGGCCGCCGAGCGTCTGGCCACGGCCGGCCGGCTCGCGGCCAGCATCGCCCACGAGATCCGTAACCCGATCGCCGCGATGCGATTGAAGGCCGAGAACGCCCTGGCCAGCGGCGATCCGAACCGCGCCACGCTGGCCCTCGAAGCGATGCTCGGCCAGATCGCGCGGGTGGACACGCTGTTGCGCGACCTCCTCAACCTGACCCAGGCGCGGCCGCTTCACCGGATACCGACCGCGATCGCCCCGCTGCTCACCGAATGCGCGCGCCTGCACGAGGATCTCGCGACCGCCGGCAACGTCCGGATCGAGACGGTGCTGGACGGTCTGCCCGGGTCGGACCACCCGCATATCGACCGAGCCCAGGTTGCGCGCGCCCTCGACAACCTGCTGCTTAACGCGCTCCAGCACACGCCCGCCGGCGGTCGTGTCCGCCTCGCCGCCGCGCGGGACACGGTTGATGGAACGATGCGTCTGCGGCTTCGCGTCAGCGATACCGGTCCTGGGGTCGATCCCGCGATCCGCACCAGCCTATTCGAGCCGTTCGTCACCGGCCGCCCCGACGGGACCGGCCTCGGACTCGCGATCGTGCACGAGATCGCGCTGGCGCATCGCGGCGCAGCCGGGTTGGTCGACAACGCGCCCGAGACCACCTTCTGTCTGGAGCTGCCATGGCGACCATCCTGATCGTCGACGACGACCGCGCCCTCCGGGAAGGCCTCACCGAGACCGTGGCCGATCTCGGACACACGCCCGTGCCGGCGGCATCCGGCTCGGAGGCGCTCGCGCGGCTGCGGGAAACCCCGGTGGCGGCCGTGCTCCTCGACCTGCGCATGCCCGGCGACCTCGACGGCATGGCCACGCTGGAGCAGATCTGCGCGTTGCCGGACCGGCCGCCCGTGACCGTCCTGACCGCCTTCGCGAGCCCGGCCAACACGATCGAGGCGATGCGCCTCGGCGCCCACGACCATCTCACCAAGCCGATCGGCCGCTCGGATCTCGCCGCTGCCCTCGACGCGATGCTGGCGCATGCCCGGCCGGACACCGCCGCTCAAGCCGCGCATGCCGGTCATCCGGGCCTCGTCGGATCGAGCGAAAGCATGCGGCGGGTCCAGAAGACCATCGGTCTCGTTGCCGACACGGCGTCGACCGTGCTGATACGTGGCGAGACCGGCACCGGCAAGGAGGAGGTGGCACGCGCCCTCCACGCTTTCTCGCGGCGGCGGGCGCGGCCGTTCATCCCGGTGAATTGTGCGGCCGTCCCGGGCGACCAGCTGGAGAGCGAGCTGTTCGGCCACGTCCGGGGCGCCTTCGCTGGGGCAGCCGCGGACCGTGCCGGCGCCTTTCACCAGGCCGAGGGCGGCACGCTGTTCCTGGACGAGATCGGCGACATGCCGGCTGCCATGCAGGCCAAGATCCTGCGCGTCATCCAGGATTGCGTTGTGACGCCGCTCGGCGGCCGTTCCGCACGGGTCGATGTCCGTCTCGTCGCCGCCACGCATCGCGATCTGCCGGCCCTCGTGGCCGAGGGCGGGTTCCGGGCCGACCTGTACTACCGTCTCGATGTCGTGCCGATCGACCTCCCCCCGCTGCGCGAGCGCCTTGCCGACATCGTGCCGCTCGCCGAGCATTTCCTGGCCCGGTCGGGCAAGCGCCTGAGCGGCGGCGCGGCATCCCGCCTCCTGGCCTATGATTGGCCGGGCAACGTGCGCGAGCTGCGCAACGTCGTGGAGCGGGCGGCGGTGCTGGTGCGCGGCGGTGTGATCGCGGCCGACGACATCGATCTGCCGGCGGGCAGACCCGAGCGGAAAGCCGGTGACGGATTACCCCAGGACTGGCTCTCCGGCGATCTGCCCGGCGCGGTGGCACGCCTGGAGCGGACCATGATCGCGGCGGCCTTGCGCGAGGCCGATGGCAATCGGGCTCGGGCCGCACGCCGTCTCGGCATCCAGCGTCAGCTCCTGTACGCCAAGATCGAGCGCTACGGGCTCGGCGCGCCGGGCACCGATCTGTCGGGAGACACGACAGGACCTGTCGGGAATCCCGACGCATCGGATCTGCCTGAGCCGGGCTAAGCCGCTCACGGAACACGGAATCTCGAGCCGGCGGCGTGCCACCTGCCTCCTGCGGGAACCGATTGCCTGCGCGCGCGTCGAGCCACGCGGCGGGCCGGCCGGATCGTAGGTGCTGGGCCCCGCCGCCGGTCGGGGGATCGAGGCACGATGGACAGGATCGAGGGGGGCCGGCAGGCCCGGGACGCGCACACCCGGGCACCCGCCAGCAAAGCCCTGCGCGGCCTCGACGCGCTGAACTTTTTCCTGGCTGACGTGCGTGACGGCCTCGGCCCCTACCTCGCCATCTATCTCATCGCGGTGCGCGGCCCCGACCAGGGCTGGAACGAAGCGACGACCGGCCTCGTCATGACGATCGCCGGGATCCTCGGCCTCGTCGCGCAGACGCCGGCGGGTGCGCTGATCGACGCGACCAACCACAAGCGCGCGGTGGTGATCGGCGGCGCCATTGCGGTGACGGCGAGCTGCCTCGTCCTGCCGTTCATCGCGAACTTCTACCTCGTGGCCGCGACGCAATCGATCGCCCACGTGGCCGGGACGATCTTCCCGCCGGCGTTGGCCGCGATCACGCTGGGCCTAGTCGGCCCGAAGATGTTCGCCAAGCGGATCGGCCGCAACGAGGGCTTCAACCATGCCGGCAATGCGGTCTCGGCCGCTCTGGCGGGCGGGCTGGCCTATTTCTTCGGCCCGGTCGTGGTGTTCTGGCTGATGGGCGTGCTGGCGGCCCTCTCGATCGGCGCCATGCTGATGGTGCCGGCCGACGCCATCGACAACGATCTCGCCCGCGGCATGACCGAAGGCGAAGCGCAGGCGCAGGCGCAGGAAACGCCCTCGGGCCTCGCCACCCTGCTGCAGAACCGCGCGCTGCTGCTGTTCGCGGTGCTCTGCGCGATCTTCCATCTCGCCAACGCGGCGATGCTCACCTCCGTGGGCCAGCTCCTCACGCATTTGTCGGGCCAGGACCATGCGACCTCGCTGATCGCCGTCTGCATCGTGGCGGCACAGTGCGTGATGGTGCCGGTGGCGATCTTCGTGGGCGCCAAGGCCGACGTGATCGGCCGCAAGCCGATCTTCCTGGCGGCGTTCGGGGTCCTGGCGCTGCGCGGCGTGCTCTACACGATGTCGAACAACCCGTTCTGGCTGGTCGGCGTCCAGCTCCTCGACGGGATCGGCGCGGGCGTCTACGGCGCGCTGTTCCCGATCGTGGTGGCCGACCTGACCCGCGGCGGCGGCCGCTTCAACGCGGCCCAGGGCGCCGTCGCGACCGCACAGGGGATCGGCGCGTCCTTGAGCGCGACGCTTGCCGGCGTGATCATCGTGTCCGCGGGCTATTCCACCGCCTTCCTGGCGCTCGCGGCCATCGCGGCCTTTGGCTTCGTGCTCTACCTCATGCTGATGCCCGAGACCCGCGGCGGCAGCGCGAGCGAGCCGGAGAGCGACGGGAATCTACCGCCGGCGGTGCCAGCGAGCGCGTGAGCGGTCACGAGTCGGCGACTCCGTCTTTGCGTGCGCAGCGAATCAACCTCGGGCAGCGCGCCCTCGGAAGAGTGGCGTGCCTGGATCGTTTCGCGCCCCGCCGGCGGCGTCGAAGAGGCAGCGGCCTAGGCTGACAGCAACCCTCTCGCCGCAAGGCGGCGTCAGAGGGTGGCGGCCAGGATCGGATCCGGCGGCATCGCCGCCACCGTCGCTTCCGGCGGAGCCTTTCGCGAGACGTAGTAGAGATCGATGGCGTGCCAGAACGCGCCCTGCTCCTCGACCGAGCGGCGCGAGAGTGAGCTCTCGAGGATCGACATCGCGGCCCGCGCGGGCTCGCTCCGCTCGAGTTCCTCGAGCAGGCCGGCGAGATGCAGCATGGGCTTACCTCCGAACGAACAGTAACTCCGTAAAACGCCCGAGCCACCCGTTCGATCCAGAGGCCGCGCGCCGGCGCGTCCCGCACGATCCTTGCCTCGCGCGGAACCGCGGCTACCATCGTGTCGCCCGAGTCTGACTCGCTTTCCTTCAACCATCGAGGATCACCGATGTTCTCAAGCCGAAGCGGCGCGGCCCTGACCGCGCGCGGCGCTTTCTTCGCGCTGGCCCTGGCCGGCACGCTCGGGGCGGGTCCGCTCCGCGCCCGCGAAATGCCCGAGGCCGGCACGGCGGCGGCGACGAAGAAGCCGAACGTCGTGATCCTCGCCACCGGCGGCACGATCGCGGGCGCCGGGGCGGATGCCGCCAACAGCGCCACCTACACGGCCGCGAAGGTTCCGGTCGACAAGCTGATCGCCGCCGTGCCCCAGATGAGTGCCGTCGCCAACGTGCGCGGCGAGCAGGTCTTCCAGATCGCCTCGGAGAGCTTCACGGATGCGCAGCTCGTCCAGCTCGGGAAGCGCGTGTCCCAGCTGCTGAAACAGGATGACGTCGACGGCGTGGTCATCACCCACGGCACCGACACGCTGGAGGAGACGTCCTTCTTCCTCGACCTCGTGGTGAAGAGCGACAAGCCGATCGTGGTGGTCGGCTCGATGCGGCCCTCCACGGCGATCTCGGCGGACGGTGCCCTCAACCTGCTGGACGCCGTGACGGTGGCCGCCAGCAAGGAGGCAATCGGCCAGGGCGTGACCGTGACGATGAACGACACCATCCAGTCGGGTCGCGACGTGACCAAGCGGACCAACGTCGTGCCCAGCGCCTTCTACAGCCAGTGGGGACCGCTCGGCATGGTGATCGAGGGCAAGACCTACTTCTTCCGCTCCCTGTCGAAGCGCCACAACTCGACCTCGGAGTTCGACATCGACCAGATCGACAGCCTGCCGTTGGTGGGCATCGTCTACGGCTCGGGCAATATGATCCCGGGCGTCTACGACGCGGAGGTCCAGGCCGGCGCCAAGGCGATCGTCAATGCCGGCACCGGCAACGGCTCGGTGGCCGGCTATCTCGTCGACACGCTCAAGGACATCCGGTCCAAGGGCACTCTCATCATCCGCTCCTCGCGGGTGCCGGACGGGCTCGTCCTGCGCAACGCCGAGCAGCCGGACGACAAATATGACTGGGTGGTCGCCCACGACCTGAACCCCGCCAAGGCCAAGATCCTGGCCGCCGTGGCGCTGACCAAGACCAACGACACCAAAGAGCTTCAGCGGATCTTCTGGGAGTACTGAGGCGCATCGAGGCGACGCGCCTTCGCCGAGGAAGCGACTTCCGACCCGCGGGCACCCTCGCCCTCTCGGGACGCGATGTTCGCAGATCGTCGGCCGAGACGCGCGCTTCTCCGCCTTGTGGGGAGGCGTTGGAGGTGGTCGAGGAGGCATCGGGACGCGCAATCCTGCACCACCCGCCACCCCCGCCCTCTCCCCGCAAGGGGGCGGGAAAAAGGGCTTTGTCTTCCGAGTGTCGAGTATCGGACTTAGCCGGGTCGACCCAGAAGTCCTCTCGTGGGCGAAGGAGGCCGCATCCGCCGGGTTACATCCCGCGGCGCACCCTTTAGATACCGGTCAGCACCGCGGTCGCGCGGGCCGAGCCGAATCGCGGCACCGGCCCCGGCCGTCGGCACCGAGCCTGGAGGAACGAGCATGACCGAGCTTCATCCCGAGGTCGCGGCGGTCACCGAGCGCGTGGTGGCGCGCTCCCGCGAGACCCGGCGCGCCTATCTCGACCTGATCGCCCGCGAGCGCGAGGCGGGGGTCCGGCGCGGCAAGCTCGCCTGCGGCAACCTCGCCCACGGCTTCGCGGCCTCCGGCGAGGACAAGGCGGCGATCCGCGACGAGCGGACCGTGATGAATATCGGCATCGTCACCGCCTACAACGACATGCTCTCGGCGCATCAGCCCTACGGACGCTACCCAGATCAGATCAAGCTGTTCGCCCGGGAGCGCGGCGCGACCGCCCAGGTGGCGGGCGGAACGCCGGCCATGTGCGATGGCGTCACGCAGGGGCAGACCGGGATGGAGCTGTCGCTGTTCTCCCGCGACACCATCGCCCTCTCGACCGCCGTGGGCTTGAGCCACGGCATGTTCGATGGCGCGGCGCTTCTCGGCATCTGCGACAAGATCGTGCCGGGCCTGCTGATCGGCGCGCTCCGCTTCGGCCACCTGCCGACCATCCTGATCCCGGCCGGGCCGATGCCGTCGGGCCTCGCCAACAAGGAGAAGCAGCGAATCCGCCAACTCTACGCCGAGGGCAAGATCGGCCGCGCGGAACTGCTCGAATCCGAGTCGGCCTCCTACCATTCGGCCGGCACCTGCACGTTCTACGGCACGGCCAACTCGAACCAGATGATGATGGACATGATGGGCCTGCACATGCCGGGCGCGTCCTTCATCAATCCCGGCACGAAGCTGCGGCAGGCCGTGACCCGCGCGGCGGTCCACCGGCTCACCGAGATCGGCGCAGCCGGAAACGATTATCGACCGCTCGGCCTGTGCGTCGACGAGAAGGCGATCGTGAACGCCGCCGTCGGGCTGCTGGCTACGGGGGGCTCGACCAACCACGCGATCCACCTGCCGGCCATCGCCCGCGCCGCCGGCATCGTGATCGACTGGGAGGATATCGACCGGCTCTCGAGCGCGGTGCCGCTGATCGCCCGCGTCTACCCGAACGGCGCCGGCGACGTGAACCATTTCCACGCCGCGGGCGGCATGAGCTTCGTGATGGCGGCGCTGCTCGATGGCGGCCTGCTGCACGACGACATCCTGACAGTGGCGGGCCAGTCGCTGCGCGATCACGCCCGCGACCCGAAGCTCGCCGGGGAGGAGCTGGTCTTCGAGGACGCCGTGCCGGAGAGCCTCGACGACACCATGCTCCGCCGTCCCGAGAACCCGTTCCAGCCGGATGGCGGCATGCGGCTGGTGAAGGGCAATCTCGGCCGGGCGACCTTCAAGACCAGCGCCGTGGAGGCGCAGCGCCGGACCATCGAGGCGCCGGCGCGGGTCTTCTCGGACCAGGACGAGGTGCTCAAGGCATTCAAGGCCGGCGAGCTGGAGCGGGATGTCGTGGTGGTGGTCCGGTTCCAGGGCCCGAAGGCGAACGGCATGCCGGAGCTGCACAAGCTCACCCCGCCGCTCGGCGTACTGCAGGACCGCGGCCACAAGGTCGCGCTGGTCACCGATGGACGCATGTCGGGGGCGTCGGGCAAGGTTCCGGCCGCGATCCACGTGAGCCCCGAGGCCCTGGGCGGCGGCCCGATCGGCCGGATCCGCGACGGCGACATCGTCCGGCTCAGCGCCGCTGAGGGGCTGCTGGAGGTGCTGGTCGACGACAACGAACTCGCCGCGCGCGGGGACGCCGTGGCTCCGGCACCCGCGCAGGGCACCGGTCGCGAGCTGTTCGCGTTCATGCGCCATGGGGCCGACACGGCCGAGCGGGGCGCTTCGGCGATGCTCGCCGCCGCCGGCCTCTGAAACCCGACAGGAGGTGCCGACCATGAACGATCTGACCAGCATCGACGCGCTGATGCGCTCCGTGCCCGTCATTCCGGTCCTGGTGATCGACGACGTGGCTCAGGCCCGGCCCATCGCCGAGGCCCTGGTGAAGGGCGGGCTGACCGCCCTGGAGGTCACCCTGCGCACGCCGGCCGCCCTCGAGGTGATCCGGGAAATGACCCGGGTCGAGGGCGCGGTGGTCGGGGCCGGGACGGTGCTTAATCCCCGCGACCTGGAGAACGCGCTCGGGGCGGGGGCCGAGTTCATCGTCTCGCCCGGCCTGACCGAGCCGCTGACCGACGCCGCCAAGGCCAACGGCGTGCCCTACCTGCCGGGTGTCGCAACGGCGGCCGACATCATGCGCGGCCTGGATCACGGGCTCGACCGGTTCAAATTCTTCCCGGCTGAGGCGGCGGGCGGGATCAAGGCGTTGAAGGCGCACGCGGCGGTGTTCGGCGCGGTGCGGTTCTGCCCGACCGGCGGGATCACCGAGGCGACCGCCCCAGACTGGCTGGCGCTTCCCTCGGTACTCTGCGTCGGCGGCAGCTGGGTGGTGAGGCCCGGCACGCCGGATCCGGCGGCGATCGAGCAGGCAGCCCGGGCGGCGGCGGGATTGCGGACGGCGACGCAAGGCTGAACGGCGGACGCGGGTCCCCTCCCCCACAGGGGGGGAGGGAGAGGCGCGGATGCGGCTCGCCTCACTCCGCCGGGAGTGCCTCCCGCCGCGCACGGGGCACGAACACCCCACCCTCCGGCTCCAGCGTGATGCGCCGGTCGTGGAAGGCGTCGAGCGTCGAGCGGTGACCGATCGACACGATCGTCGTACCGGGGAGCTTCTCGCGCAGCATTCGGTAGAGCGCCGCCTCCGAAGGCTCGTCCAGCGAGGCCGTCGCCTCGTCGAGGAACAGCCATTCCGGCTTCGCGAGCAAGGCGCGGGCGATCGCGAGGCGCTGCTGCTCGCCCCCCGACAGCCGCCGCTCCCAGGTGTCGATCTCGTCGAGGCGGTCCACCAGGGGGGCGAGCTGGGCCGCCGTCAGCGCCTCCTTGATCGCCGCATCGGAGAACTGGTCGACGGTGTTCGGGTAGACGACGGCGCCGCGCAGGGTGCCCTGCGGGATGTAGGGCCGCTGCGGCAGCACCAGCGCCGACTGCCCGGCGGGCACGTCGACCCGGCCCTTGCCGAAGGGCCAGATCCCCGCGATGGCCCGGAACAGGGTCGACTTGCCCGAGCCGGAGGGCCCGGTGACCAGGGTCGCGCCGCCGCGCGGCAGCGTCAGCGTGTCGGCGGTGACGATCGGGCGCCCGTCCGGCAGGGCGAGGACGAGACCGCGCGCGGTCACGTCGCCGGTGCTGTCGTTGCCCTGGACGAGGCCGTAGCCCGCCGCCTCCAGCGCCTCGGCCTTGGTCATCGCCCGGCGGAAGGAGCCCAGGCGGTTGGTGTTGGCCTTGTAGGCGGCCAGCGTCGTGTAGGAATCCACGAAGAACGACAGCGAGCTCTGCACCTGCCCGAAGGCCTGCGAGGTCTGCTGGAGCGCGCCCAAGGTGATCTTCTTGGCGAAGAACGAGGGTGCCGCCAGCACCATCGGGAAGATCACGCTGGCCTGCCGGTAGCTGAACGTGAAGGCGATCAGCTTGATGCGGCGGAAGATGATGCCGACGTAATTGTCGATGACGCTGTGGAACAGCGTCGCCAGCCGGGAGGCCTCCGCGCGCTCGCCGCGCAGCAGGGCGATCTGCTCGGAATAGATGCGGTTGCGGGCCAGCGCGAAGCGGAAATTCGCCTCGACTTGCTCCTGGCGGAAATCGAGCCCGATGAGCGGCCGGCCGATCAGGTGGGTGAGCCACGTTCCGACCACCGCGTAGCCGATCACCAGCCAGACCAGGAATCCCGGGATCACCGCATCGGTGAACGGCACGACGAAGTCGCGCGACAGGGTCCAGAGAATGACCATGAACGAGACGAGCTGCGCGGCCTGGCTCAGCAGCCGGATCGACAGCGTCGTGGTCTGTACGATGAAGCTGTTGACGTCGGCCTGGATGCGCTGATCCGGGTTGTCCGCCTCCTCGTCGGTGAACGGGATCCGGTAATGTGTGCCGTTGCCGAGCCAGCGCTCGTACAGACTGTGGGTCAGCCACGTCCGCCAGCGGATCAGAAGCGAGGAATCCACGAACAGGTCGAACATGCCGATGGCGATGTTCAGCGTGGCGAGCGGTACGAACACCCAGAGCAGCTGATACCAGAAGGCGGACGCGTCGTATTCCTGCAGCGAGTTGTAGATGTCGCGGTAGAAGAAGTTGAATCGCAGCGTCAGCGCGACATCGGCAAAGTTGACGAAGATCGAGAGCGCCACGAGATTGCGGCCGATCCGCCCCTCGGTGGTTCCGAACCAGCGGAACAGGCCGATCTCCTTCGTCGGCTTGTCGCGATTGGCGAAATAGGGGTCGGCAATGTTGGTGATTGCCCGGATCGGCTCCAGATACGAGATGCCGAGCACGATGGCGGCGAACACCACCGCGCCGGTGGCGGCGAAGGCCGGAGGCAGCAGCGCCGCGACCACAGGCGGCAACAGGCCCATCGTCGCGATGGTCTTCGACCCGGCAAGCAGCAGATAGCCGATTCCGTAGACCGAGACGAACACCTTCAGATAGGCCGAGATGCGGTTGGACGCGATCAGGATCGCCGCCATGGCGAAGCCGGCCAGCGAGACGTAGAGCGGCGGGCTCGGGATGCCGGGAACCGCCAGCAGGATCAGCGCGGCGACGGCCGTGAGCACGGCCTGGATTCCGAGCCCGGTCCTGAGTGCAGCCACGCGTCGATCCCCCGTCCCGCTCGCACCCGGCCAGGGGCGCAACCCGGCGGCCTTGGCCCCGGCTGATGGCCAGATAGTGGCACTGGCCCCGCGCTGTCGCGTGAAACTTTCGTCACGTTGACGCGCTGCGGCGATTTAGGCCGGCGGCGTGCCTACCAGTTCCATTCCTCGAAACCGGGCTCGCGGCAGTGATAGCCGATCGGGCATTGCGGGTTGTCGCGGGTGGGCGCGAAGCGCAGCTCCGCGATCTCCGAGCCGCTGCATTGTCCGGGCCCGCTGACGAAGCGCTCCGGGGCGGCGCCGGCGACGATCACCACGTCGCCCTCGCCCCTCACCAGCGCCATCGCCTCCGCGCAGGTCATCCGGGCGGTGACCGAGCCGCGCGGCCCTCGCGGTTGCGCAATCGCTCCCGACCCGGCCGCCACGGCGACGAGGTGTGAGCACAGCAAAGCGAGGGCCAAAGGCCTCATCAACAACGGATTCCAACACCAACCCGGGAAGAAAGCCCACGGGCGTCGCACCATCCTGCACGGGCGGGCCGCCCGAGACTGTCACCGGAATGTGCCACCGCACGGCTTTCGCCGTCGGACCGCCGCAATCGGCGGATTATGAGATTTTCGGACCGCCGCGAACAGTTGCACAATCCGATCCGGGGCCACCTGCGCGGGCGACCCCGGCAGAGCGTCGCGAACGGCCCTTCGGCACGCGTCTCCGGCGCCCGGCGTGCCGGTCGACCTGCGTCGGAGCCAGGGGATCCAACGATGTCCGCCCTCTCGATCCTTGACGTCTCTGCGGTGCGCGCCGCGCCCGTGTCCCGGGAGCCCTACGCCTATACCCTCGGGAACAATGTGCTCAATCCGGACGCAATCGACGAGATCCGGCGCGACTTCCCCAATATCGCCAAGCCCGGTTACCTCACCGTCGACGAGGTCGCCCTCAAGGGCCGGTTCAAGGCCCTGATCGACGAGCTGGAAAGCGACGAATTCTCGGCGATCCTCGGCGAGAAGTTCGGGATCGATCTCGTCTCGTGCCCGCGTCTCACCACGATCATGCGGCGCAGCCAGCTGAAATACGGCTCGATCCATACCGACGGCCCGTCGAAGGTGCTGACGCTCCTCGTCTACATGAACGACGCCTGGGACGCGCCCGCCGCGGGCCGCCTGCGGGTGCTCTACGACGGCAAGAACTACGAGCCGTTCGCGGTCGAGGTGCCTCCGACGATGGGCACGATGTTCGCCTTCCAGAGGGCCGACAATTCCTGGCACGGCCACGAGCCGTTCGAGGGCGAGCGCCGCGTCGTCCAGGTCGCGTGGCTCAAGGACGCCTCGGAACTGGAGCGCAAGCGCAAGCGCAACCGCACGGCACAGTTCCTGAAGGGCATCTTCGGCCGCTGATCGGACGATGGGGGGTGGACGATGGGGGCGTTGGTGCTGGCCGATCCGGGCGGCGGAGCGGGTTCGGGCTCCGGGCGCCGCTACGCGCTGCCGGCGCTGCTCATCCTCGGCTGGCTCGGGCTGTTCGCCTACAGCGCCGCCTACCTGACCGAGGACCTGCCCTTCCGCTCGCAGGCGCCTGAGGCGACCGCCTCGGCAGAAGCCGCCGCGCAGCGGGCACCATCGAGCCGGATCGTGATGCTCGATACGCCCGATCTGCCGAGCCTGGGTGGGCCTGCCGCGGCGAAGGCGCCGCCCGCGCAGAGCATGCAGGCCGCGCCGGTGCCGGCGGCGCTGCCGGTCGCCCGACCGGCTCCGACACCTGCCCCGGCCAGTGCCGAATATGTCGGGATCTGGGGTCCGACAGCCGAGGCCTGCGGGTCCAGGTCCCGGCGGCGGGGCTACATCCCGGCGACGATCACGCAGGATCGCGCGCGGGCCGGCCGCACGATCTGCACCTTCCACGACACGCGCCGCACCGGAAGCGCCTGGGTCACGTCGGCCGAGTGCAGCGACCGCGGCCGCCGATGGTCCTCGCAGGTCCGCCTGACAGTCGAGGGCGACCACCTGACTTGGTCGAGCAGCCGCGGGACCTCCGCGTATATCCGCTGCAGCCGCCGCGCCGGCTGAGCGTCACGGTCCGGGGGCGACCAACCCTGCGGCCTGCAGGACGATCCGCGCGGCGGCCCGGCTCGGCGTGTCCGCAGCCGCGAGCCGCATGCGGCCGTCGATCCGGGCGAGCGCGGCTCGCTGCGCGTCCCGGGCGCTGCCGCCGGCCAGGAGCGGCTGCAGGGCCCCGGCGAGACGCGCGGGCGTGCAATCGGCCTGGACGAATTCCGGCATGGCGTTCTCGGCCAGGATCAGGTTGGGCAGAACGATGCTCGGAACCTGGATCAGGCGGCGGGCGATGAATTCCTCGGCCCGCGAGACCTTGTAGGCGACGACCATCGGCACGCCCGCCAGCGCCAGCTCCAGCGTTACCGTCCCCGAGGCGGCGAGCGCCGCGCGGGCCTCGCGGAACGCGGCGTATTTCGGCGCCTCGCCGGTCACGATCCGCACCGGGACCGGCCAATCCGCCGCCAGGCGCTCGATCAGGGCACGGTGGCGCGTCACGGCCGGCAGCGAAGCCTCGATGGGCAGCGTGCGACCGACCTCGGCCATGGCCTGCCCGAAGATCGGCATCAGCCGTTCGATCTCCGAGCGGCGCGATCCGGGCAGCACCACGAGGCTGTACGGCAGCGCGTCGCGGCGCCTGAGCTCGGGATCGGCGGGGCGCAGCTCGGTCAAACGCTCGATCAGCGGATGCCCGACATAGGTGCAGGGCGGCCCGCCGAGCCGCAGATGCGCGTCCGGCTCGAACGGGAGCAGGGCCAGGACATGGTCGATGAACGGCCGCATGCCCTTCGCCCGCCAGGGACGCCACGCCCAGACGCTCGGCGAGACGTAGTCGATGATCGGGATGCCGGGCGCGGCCTTGCGCACCCGCTTCGCCACCGCGTGGGTGAAGCCGGGGCTGTCGATGATCACCAGCACGTCCGGCCTGGCGCGGACCACGGCTTCCGCGGTCTCGCGGATACGGCGCAGCAGCGTCCGCGCCCGGGCGAGCACCGGCAGGTAGCCCATCACCGCAACGTCATCGAGGGGGAACAGCGATCTGAACCCGGCCTCCGCCATGGCCTCGCCGCCGACGCCGCCGAAGGCGATATCCGGCGCCGCCGCCTGCAGCGCCCGCATCAGCTTGGCACCGAGCTGATCGCCGGAATCCTCGCCGGCCACGAGCCAGATCGTGCGGGACCGGGCGGCGCTCATGGCGCGCTCCCGTAGCCGATCACGAACAGCCCGAGGCGGTCGGCCTCCGCGGCGGTGGCCTCGCGGTCGATCACCAGGGTTCCGCCGGCTTCCAGCGCAAGGCCGACGCAGCCGGCCCGGGCGGCGTTCCGGATCGTGCGCGGGCCGATCGCCGGTAGGTCGACGCGCAGGTCCTGACCGGCCTTCGGCGCCTTCACCAGCACGGTCGCCGGCAGGGGGCGCCCGAAACCGAAGGGCCGGCGCCCGAGGGCGCGCGCCCGGGCAAGCATCCGGTCGGTGCCCTCCGGTCCCTCGACGGCGAGCACCCGGTCGCCGGCGACCGCCGTCGCCTGGCCGAGATCGTAGGGCGACAGGGCGGAGAGCACGGCCCGCCCGGTTTGGATCGAGACGGACGCCTCCGCGCCCGGTACGCGGCGGCCGATGGCGCCCTCCGGACAGAGCAGGTCCGGCGCGGCCTCGTGGACGCCCAGGACCCGATGCCCCTCCTCCTCGACGAGGGCCAATGCGGCGCGGAGCAGGCGGTCGTCACCCCCGCCCGCGATGGCGCGCAGGGCCTCGCGGTTGCGCAGCGCCGCACCGGCGTTGAGGATGGCGGCCGGGCTCGGGCGGGAGACGCCGCCGGCCGGCACGACCAGGGCCGGCCCCCAACGGCGCAGCAGCTTCAGCGTGGCCGCGAGATCGAGGAGATCGACGGTCGCGTCGGCGCTGGCGCGCAGGGTCCGCCCGGTGAAGCCGCGCAGCGCGATCACCCGGAACGGCCGGTGTGCCCGGCGGAGCGACTCGGCGACGAGTTCCGGCAGACGGCCGGCCCCGGCGATCAGGACGAGAGCCCCCTCGGGCGCGGGATCGGCCAACGCCATGTCCTGCGCCGGTCAGGCGGCGCTGATCGGGGTCGGCACCTCGCGCGGCGTGCAGATCGAGCGCTTGCCGCCGACGCGGATGAAGTCGAGGATCTCCCGCACCGCCGTGTGGGACTCGAAGGTCGCCGCCACGTCCTCGACGCGCTCCATCAGCGTGCCCTCGGGAGCGAAAAGCAGGCGGTAGGCCCGCCGCAGGGCGTGGATGTCCTCCCGCGCGAAGCCGCGGCGCTGAAGCCCGATGATGTTGAGCCCCGAGAGGGTGGCGCGGTTGCCGAGCACCATGCCGTACGGGATGCAGTCGTTCTCCAGCCCCGAGAGGCCGCCCACGAAGGCATGCGCCCCGACGCGGGCGAATTGAATCACCGCGGCGCCGCCCCCCAGGATCGCGTAATCGCCCACCGAACAATGGCCGGCCAGCATCACGTTGTTGGAGAAGATGACGTGGTCGCCGACACGGCAATCGTGGCCGACATGCGCGTTCGCCAGGAACGTGCAGTGATCGCCGACCCGGGTCTCCAGCCCGCCGCCGCTGGTGCCGGGGTTCATCGTGACGCCCTCACGGATCAGGCAGTCGGAGCCGATCGTGAGGGTCGAGGCCTCGCCGCGATACTTCAGGTCCTGCGGCGGGTGACCGATCGACGCGAAGGGAAAGATCCGGGTGCGGGCGCCGATGGTGGTGCGGCCCGCCAGGACGACGTGGCTGACCAGCTCGCAATCGGGGCCAAGCACGACCTCGGGCCCGACATGGCAGAAGGGGCCGATCCGCGCCCCGTCGCCGATCTCGGCGCCGGGCTCGACCACGGCGCTCGCGTGGATGAACGGCGCGCTCACTCCGTCACCAGCATGGCACCGATCTCGGCCTCCGCGACCAGCGTCCCGTCGACTCGGGCCTCGCCGCGGAACCACCACATGGTCCGGCGCTGGTTCATCTTCGTCATATGGAAGCGGACCTGGTCCCCGGGGGTGACCGGCTTGCGGAACTTGCACTTGTCGATGGTCATGAAGAACACCTGCTTGGTGCGCAGCTCGTCGGTCCGGATGTGTCGGCAGCAGATGGCGCCGGCCGTCTGGGCCATGCCCTCGATCAGGAGCACGCCGGGAAAGACCGGCAGACCCGGGAAATGTCCCATGAACTGCGGCTCGTTGGCGGTGACGTTCTTGATACCGACGCAGGATTCGTCTCGGTCGATCTCGACGATGCGGTCCACCATCAGGAAGGGATAGCGGTGCGGCAGCAGCTCCAGCAGCGTCTGGATATCGGCTGTGCCCAGCTCGCCGCCGGTCTCGCGCGCCGCCTCACTCATCAGATCCCGCACCTCGACGTGCCGCCCGAGGCGGCCTGGTATCCGACCGCCGACGGCGGACGGACCGCCCTCTTCGGAAGAAATCGTCGGAAGCGCAAGGCCTTCCCGGTCATGCGCGCGCGGCAAGGCGGACGCTGACACGATGGCGAGCCCGGCCGCGCCGAAAGGACGGGTGCCCGGTCCCCCGCCCTCAGGTGCCGAGGCTTCGCGGCGGCATCCAGGGAGCGGTCGGGGATCCTTGTGACCTTCGGACCCGCGTTCGCGCCGGCTGCGGCGGGGGATCGTCAGGTCACGATTCCTCGCCCGCCGAATCCTTCCCGGAGCGCTCGGCGAGACGGGCCAGCGTCGTCAGTTCCCGGAACCAGGCCCGCACGGGCTTGGCGGGGGTTCCGCCCCAGCGGCTGCCCGGCGGGACATCCCGGTTGACGTTGGACGAGCCGGCGATCTGGGATCCGCGACCGATGCGCAGGTGACCGACGACGCCGACCTGGCCGCCGAGGACGACGTAATCCTCCAGCGTCGTCGAGCCCGAGATACCGACTCCCGACACGATGACGCAGTGGCGTCCGATCACGACGTTGTGGGCAATCTGCACGAGGTTGTCGATCTTGGTCCCCTCCCCGATCACCGTGTCGCGCGAGGCGCCTCGGTCGATCGTGGTGTTGGCGCCGATCTCGACATCGTCCTGGACGATCACGCGCCCGATCTGCGGCACCTTGAGATGACTGGCGCCCATGGCGAAGCCGAAGCCGTCCTGGCCGAGCCGCGCCCCCGGATGCACAATCACCCGGTTGCCGAGGAGCGCGTGACTCAGGGTGGTCCCCGCGCCGATCGCGCAGTCGCGGCCGATGCGGACACCCGGACCGACCACCGCGTTGGCGCCGATCACCGTGCCGGTGCCGACCTCAGCGCCCGGGCCGATGACCGCGCCGGGGTCGACCGCGACACCCTCCTCAAGCCGCGCATCCGTATGGACATGGGCGCCCGGCGCAATACCGCGGGCCCCGAACTGCGAGCCGGGGCGCAACGCGTCCGGGTGCAGTCGGCCGAGCAGCACAGCGTAGGCGCGGTAGGGATCGCGGCTGATGAGGGAGATGGTTCCGGCCGGGCAGCGCGCCGCGAACCGGGGGGAGACCAGACAGGCACCCGCCCGGGTCGCGGCGAGGGCGTCGCCGTAGCGGGCATTGTCCATGTAGGCGAGGTCGCTGGGCCCGGCGCTCTCGAGCGGTGCGGCGCCGTCGAGCCTGAAGTCCGGGTTCGCACCCTCCGGAAGGGTCGCGCCGGCGACTGCCGCGACTTCGGCGAGGGTCAGGCCGCAGGCGGCGGTGAAGAAGATGGGATCTGACATGTTCGACAACGCGTCGGCCGGGACAAACCGACCGACGCGTGAGGTTTCTATCAGAACCGCGAGCCGCCGGAGAAGCGGAACGCCTGCGTCTGATCCTTGCCGACGTGGCCGTACTTGCCGAGGATCGGCACGTAGACCGCGATACCCTCATCCTTCGACAGAGCGTAGGCATAGTCGAAGCGGATCGGGCCGAGCGGCGAGTTCCAGAGGATGGACGCGCCGACCGAGGAACGGATCGTGGCGCTGTCGCGGACGTTCACGCATTCCGGCTCGACGCCGACTGTGAAGGCGTTGAAGTTGCAACGCCCGGTCACCGGCGACGTGCCGTTGATGAAGCCGTCGCCGTTCACGTCGAAGTTCCGGCGGCTGTTGTAGCCGAACAGCGTGCCGGCGTCGGCGAAGAGCGCGCCCTTCAGGCCCAGATCACGCGGAACCAGCGGCAGCGGGAACTGCACTTCGAGGGTGCCGCCGATATAGGTCGAGCCGCCGATCGCGTTCGAGCGGGCGTCGGCAATGCCGACGTCACGCGGGCCGATGCCGTTCGGCGCGAAGCCGCGGACCAGCGACGGGCCGAGGAAGAACTCGTCGGTCACCCGAAGCGGCTTGCCGTCGATCGACGAGATGTGGCCGCCCTGGAACCGGACGAAGCCGACCACGTCCTCGAAGATCTCCTTGTAGTACCGCGCATCGGCGGTCACGCGGAAGAACTTGGAGTCGCCGCCCAGGCCCGCGACATCGGGCTTCAGCTCGGCATAGAGGCCGTTCCGCGGCGCGCCGATCACGTCGAGCGTCGAGTAGGCGAGCGTCAGGCCGGCCAGCGAGGTCAGGGTGTTGCCCTGCGAGCCCTTGATGGCGATCGAGGCCTCGCCGTCATACGCGCAGTTCGGGTACAGCGCCTGGCCGCCGATGTTGCGGCCCGTGTTCGGGTCGATCGTGCCCGCCGCGTAAGTGGCGGTGTAGCCCGGGATCGGGATCGAGCAGTCGTTGTACGGCCGCTTGAGGGTGTTCGGCACCTTCAGCTCGGTGTTGTACAGCGAGTACCGGAGGGTGATGCCGAACTCCTCGGTGATCGGCAGGCCGAGGCGCAGCTGGCCGCCGTAGACCGTGGTCTCGTAGCGCGAGTACCGGGTCAGGTCGGAGTACTTGTAGAAGGCATCGAAGCCAGCGGCGAGCCGGTAGCCGAGGAAGTACGGCTCGGTGAAGGAGAAGTCGACGCCGCGCGAGTACTGGCCGCCGGTGCCGGCGAGGCGGACATACTGACCGCGGCCGAGGAAGTTCGACTCGGAGACCGAGACCTCGCCGATGATGCCGTCCTGGGTGGAGTAGCCGCCCGCCACCGAGAACGAGCCCGTGGGCTGATCCTCGACATCGATGTTGATGACCACCCGGTCCGGGGCTGAGCCCGGCTCGTTGGAGAAGCGGACCTTCTTGAAGAAGCCCAGGCCGTTCAGGCGCCGCTCGGCGCGGTCGGTCAGCACGCGGTTGTACGCATCGCCTTCCGCGATATCGAGCTCGCGGCGGATGACGTAGTCGCGGGTGCGGGTGTTGCCGCGAATGTTGATCCGCTCGACATAGACGTGGGGGCCATCCTCGACCACGAAGCCGAGGGAGACCTGGTGGCTCCCCGGGTCGCGCTGGCCGGTCGGGCGGACCTGCGCGAACGGGTAGCCGGCGCGGTTCACCTGACGGGTGACGTTGTTGAGCGTCTTCTCGACGTCGTCGGCGTTGTAGACGTCGCCCACGGCGGTGGCGACGTCGCTGTTGAGCTGCGCGGTGTCGAGACCCGGCAGGCGCGAATCCACCTGAACGGCGCCGACCTTGTACTGCTCGCCCTCGCTCACCGTGACGGTGATGACGTAGCCCGAGCTCTCACCCTCGACATAGCGCGCGTCGGCGCTGACCACCTGGAAATCGGCGTAGCCGTTCTTCAGGTAGTAGCGGCGGACCTGGTCGAGGTCGTTGGTGATGCGGTCGGGGTCGTAGACGTCGGAGGTCTTGATGAACGACAGGAAGTTCATCTCCGAGGAGCTCATCAGCCCCTTCAGCGTCCGCTCCGAGTAGGCGTTGTTGCCGACGAAGTTGATCGAGATGATGCCGGTCTTGTCGCCTTCGTCGACCTGATAGATCACGTCGACCCGGCCGTTGGGCAGGTCGACCGTGCGGTAGGTCACCTTGGCGGTGCCGCGGCCGAAGCGCTTGTAGACGTCGCGGATTCGGGCGAGGTCGGCGTTGATGATCGCCTCGCTGTAGGGGCCGCGGGCCTTGGCCTCGACGATACCCTCGAGGGTGGCCTTCTCGACCTTCTTGTTACCCTCGAAGACAACCCGGTTGATCAGGTTGTTCTCGCGGACCGTCACCACCGTGCGGCCGCCCGACTGGGCCACCTTCACGTCCGAGAACATGCCGCTCGCCAGCAGGTTGCGGCGGGCCTCCTCGGCGGAGCCGGACGCCGTCCCGGTCACGTAGGACCGGATCGTGTCGGCATCGACGCGCTGGTTGCCCTGAACGACGATCTGCTGCGCCTGAGCGGCTCCGCCCAGGACAACACCGAGACCCGCGGTGACTAGGACGATGGTTCTCCGCACCGACTTGCGTCGGTGCTTCCCCGTCAACGACATCATGCAATCGCCCGTTTCTGTTCTGGTCGCGGGGGTTAGCCCGTCACAGGCGACCGTTGATCGGTCGTCCCGTCACCTGGTCCAAGCGTGGCTTCGGTCCAAGCGTAGCTCTTAGCGGGATTCCCCTGCCAAGCAAACGCGCGGGAGGCCATCGTCAGGGGATTTTGGGGGGTCGTGGCCTTCGCGCCACTTAACGGTGGCGTCCGCCTGTGGGCAAACCACCGATCGTGGTGAACGACCCGTAAACGCTTGCGGCGACGGGTCTTTTCAATCCCGCCATCGCAAGCTTGAACGCGGCTTTAACCGAGATTCAGCGCCCCGCGAGGGCCCGTTCTGGGCGCTCTCCCGGCGAGATCGCGGCGGGAATGGGGCATCCTTTCCGGTGGAGTGCGGACAGGATACCCAGCGCCGTCGCGCGGCGGCAGCGGATCAGGTGTTCCGCCAGGACGCGCCGAGGTTGAGGATGTCGTTCCAGGCGGCGAACAGCATCAACATCAGGACCAGCGCCAGGCCGATGCGGAACCCGATCTCCTGGGCGCGCTCGCTCAGCGGGCGGCCGCGCACGACCTCGAAGGCGTAGAAAAGCAGGTGGCCACCATCGAGCAGCGGCACCGGGAAGAGGTTCAGGAGACCGATCGAGACCGACAGCAGCGCGATCAGCCCGACCAGGCCGCCGACGCCGCCGTTCTTGGCGACCTCGCCGGAGACACGGGCGATGCCGATCGGGCCGGAGAGCTGGTCGGCGGATTCGCGGCCGGTGGCGAGCTTGCTGAGATACGAGAACGTGCGCTCGACGACGAAGTAGGTCTCGTGCACCCCGAGGTCGAGTGAATCGAGCGCCCCGTAGCGGACCAGACGGGCTTCCGTGCCGGCGGGCGAGCGGATGCCGAGGCGGCCGATCCGGTGGCGGCCGAACGGTGTCTTCTCCTCGAAGGTCGCCGGGGTCGCCTGGATGGTGATCGGCTGGTTGCTGCGCTCGACCGTGAAGGTGAGCGGCGTCCCGGCGCTGCCGGTCACCGTCCTGTACATGGCGTTGAAGTCGCCGATCTTCTCGCCGTCGATGGCGGTGATCAGGTCCCCTGGCTGGAAGCCGGCCTGGGCGGCGACGCTGCCGGGCTCGACCGACGAGACGCGGGCCGGCAGCTCGTAGCGGCCGCCAAGCCAGATCGCGCCGGCGAAGAGCAGGATCGCCAGGATGAAGTTCGCCACCGGTCCGGCGGCGACGATCGCGGCGCGCTTGGCCACGGGCTGGGTCGGGAAGCTGATCGCCCGCTCCTGCGGGCTCATCCGGGCGACCGCCTCGGGATCGGGCATGCTCGCCCCGTTCACGTCGCCGTGGAACTTGACGTAGCCGCCCAGCGGGATCGCGCAGAGCTTCCAGCGGGTGCCACGACGGTCGTTGAAGCCAAACAGCTCCGGGCCGAAGCCAAGCGAGAAGGCGTGCACGCCGACCCCGCACCAGCGGCCGACCAAGAAGTGACCCATCTCGTGCACGAACACCACGACGGTGAGCACGAACAGGAACGGGATCACGGCGCCGAAGAAGCCGCCGGCGGTGCCGGTCATCGCGTTGAGGAAGTCCATAAGCCGTTCCCTGGCCGTCTTCGCGCCGGCTTCTCGGGCCAGGCATCGCGCTGTTCTAGCAGATCGGAGCCGCCCCCTGCCAACGCAATCCTGCGCGCAGGCTGCGGAAGGTCGCACGCGCCGTCCGATTCCGCACGCTCTGCGCGCGCCGGCCGGCCGGGGCCGTCAGTGCCCGCCGCCCCCGCCCGCCGCGGCGTTCGGGCGACGGATCAACGGTACGGCGCAGGCGATTGCCAGGAACAAGGCCGTGAGAGCCAGGAACACATCCTCGAAGGCCATCACCAGACCCTGGATCCGCACCGTATTCGTCATCGCCTGCAGCGCCATGCCGGGCGCAGCGCTGCCGTAGGCCTCGAAGCCGCGCTGCAGGGTGTCGAGGCGCTCCAGCGCGGCCGTGTTCGCCCAGGTGAACCGCTCGTGAAGCCGTGTGAGATGAAGGTCCCACCGGTCGTTGAGGATCGTGTTGATCAGCGCGAGGCCGACCGCGCCGCCGAGATTGCGCGTCAGGTTGAACAGGCCCGACGCGTTCTTCATGCGCGCCGGCGGCAGCGTCCCCAGCGCGATGTTGTTGATCGGGATCATGCACAGCATGAGCGAGCAACCCCGCAGGATCTGCGGCAGCAGCAGCTCGTAGAAATCCCAGTCCTTGGTGAGCCCCGTGACGATCCACGTGCCGCAGGCGAAGCCGACGAAGCCGAGCCCCATCATGAGGCGCGGATCGACCTTGCCGGACAGGCGGCCCGCGATCGGCGCCGTCGCGAACATGCACAGGCCGGAGACGAACATGGTCTCGCCGATCATCAGCGCCGAGTAGCCGCGGACCCGGGCGAGGTAGACCGGGTAGATGTAGGTCAGCCCGTAGAGGCCAATGCCCAGCACGAAGCTGGCAACGCAGCCGCTGGCGAAATTCCGGTCCGAGAAGGCGCGCAGGTCGACGATCGGCTGCCTGGCGGTGAACACCCGCCAGAAGAACAGCAGCGCCGAGGTCCCGCAGATCGCCGCGCAGGCGAAGACCGCCTCGTCCTGCAACCAATCGTGGTTCGGGCCCTCCTCCAGTACGTATTCGAGGCAGCCGAGGAACCCGGCCATGAAGGCGAGCCCAGCCCAGTCGAACGACTTGATCAGGCCGTAATTGGGCTCGTCGAAATCGACCAGGATCCAGGTCGAGACCGTCACGAAGATACCGGGGACGACGTTGATCAGGAACAGCCAGTGCCAGGACATCAGGTCGGTGAGATAGCCGCCCACCGTCGGGCCGATCGTCGGCGCCAGCGTCGCCACGAGGCCGATCATCGGCGACACGATGGTCCGCTTGGAGGGCGGAAAGATCGTAAAGGCCGCGGCGAAGACGGTCGGGATCATGCCGCCGCCGATGAAGCCCTGGGCAGCCCGCCAGACGATCATCTCGCCGATCGACGAGGAGGTGGCGCACATCAGGCTCATGGCGGTGAAGCCGCCGGCCGAGATCGCGAACATCCAGCGCGTCGAGAGTACCCGCGACAGGGTGCCGGAGAGCGGGATCGAGATGACCTCGGCGACGAGGTAGCTGGTCTGGACCCAGGGAATCTCGTCGCCCGAGGCCGAGAGGCCGGCCTGGATCTCGTTCAGGGAGGCCGAGACGATCTGGATGTCCAGGATCGCCATGAACATCCCGAAGACCATGCAGAGGAACGCCACCATGCGGCGGCGGTCCAGCGGCGGCTCGACGGTGCGGGCCAGCCCGCCCGTGGAACGTGCGGCACTGGCCACGGCCTGCCTCAGCGGCTCGCGGTGCTGACCGGCCGCTCGCGCGCGGCCCGGTCGAGCACGGAGCGGTCCGCGCCGGCGCGGGTATCGACCCGCACCACCGCCGACAGGCCCGGCCGCAGCAGACCCTCGCGGGCGACGTCCTCGGGCACGCGCACCCGTACGGGCAGGCGCTGGACGATCTTGGTGAAGTTACCCGTCGCGTTGTCGGGCGGCAGCAGGCTGAACACCGAGCCGGAGGCGGGCGAGAACGACTCGACCACGGCGTGGATCTCGCGGTCCGGATAGGCGTCGACCGTGACCGTGACCGGCTGGCCGGGGCGCATGCGCTGAACCTGCGTCTCCTTGAAGTTCGCGTCGATCCGCACGCTCTGGAGCGGCACCAGGGCGGCGATCCGGGTGCCGGGCGAGACGTAGGCGCCGGCCTCGACCGCCTTGTTGCCGACCACGCCGTCGAACGGCGCGCGGATCACCGTGAAGTCGAGATCGCGCCGGGCCCGGTCGACCGCGGTGCGCAGCTCCGCCGCGAGGCTCTCCGCCTCGCGTCTCTGCGCCTGCAGAACGTCGACATTGGCGCGAGCCGCGACGAGGCCGGCCTCCATGGCCTTGACCGAAGCTTCGGTCCGGTCGCGGTCGGCGCGGGTCTGGTCGATGCGGGACTTGGCGACGTAATCTGCCTGCATCTGCGTCGCCCGGGTGAAGTCCGCCTGGGCGCGGACAGCATCGGCGCGGGTGCCGTCGAGTTGCGCGGCGGCCTGGGCGACCTGCGCCTGCGCCGCCTCGGCCTGCCGGCCGATGCGCGCGATCGTGCTCTCCTGGGTCGCGAGCTTGTCCTGCGCGGCCTGGAGCGCGAGGCGGTAATCGCCGTCGTCGAGCTTTGCGATCACCGCGCCCTTCTTCACCGACAGGCCGTTCACCACTGGGACCGCTTCGAGGTAGCCCGGGACCTTCGCGGCCAGCACCGAGATGTCGGCCTGGACATAGGCGTCGTCGGTGGCGACGAAGAACCGCCCGACGGTCCACCATTGCCAGCCCTCATAGGCACCACCCGCAAGCGCGGCGGCCAGCACAGCGAGCAGGATAAGCTTCTTGAGAGGCCGCTTGCTCACTGACGCCGCCGATGTGGCGACCGATCCGGCCGCTGTAGCCGAATCGGCCGCCGCAGGCACTGCATGCTCCGCGCGTTCGTCCGATCCGATCTCGGCGGGGTTCTCGAGGCCGGAAGTCGGCCGATCCGCGTCCTCGCGAAGGGACATCTCAGCGCCTCGAAGTGTATGACCGAACCGTTCGGTCAATGAGGAAGACGCGTCTTGACGCGCTTCGGTAGACGCCTCAGATTATGTTGACCGAACGGTTCGGTCAAGCGCGGCGGCGTCTGGGGCGCGGAGCGGAACGATGGCTCAGGGTGTGGTGCTGGAGCGGAATCAGGCCCAGCACGAGGGCGACAAGCGGCGGCAGATCCTCGACGGCGCGCGGACGGTGTTCCTGTCGGCGGGTTTCGACGGCGCCAGCATGGGCGAGATCGCCCGGGCGGCCGGGGTCTCCAAGGGCACGCTCTACGTCTACTTCGAGAACAAGGAAGACTTGTTCGAGGCGCTGATCATCCAGGAGAAGACGGGCCTCGCCGAGGCGCTCTTCACCCTCGACGCCGACGATCCGAACGTGCCGGGTGTGCTGGTGCGGCTCGGCATCAGCTTCCTGACCGAGATGTGCCGGCCGGAGCACGTCTCGGTGGTCCGGACGGTGATCGGCGCCTGCGAGAAGTTCCCGCGTTTCGGGCAGGCCTTCTACGAGGCCGGACCCGCCTGCGGCATCGAACGCCTGTCAGGCTATCTCGACGCACAGGTTGCGGCCGGCCGGCTGCGGATCGCCGATACCGAACTCGCGGCGCGGCACTTCCTGCACCTGTGCCAAGCGGGCCTGCTGACCCGGCTGCTGTTCAGGGCGGGCGGCATCGCCGATGCGGCCCTGACGCGCCATCAGGTCGATGAGGCGGTGCGGGTGTTCCTGGCCGGGTACGGGACGGAGCGCTGAAGCGCAGCTTTGGCGGCGACCGTCTTTAAGAGTGGGGCGAAGCAATCCAACGGCGCCGCTTGCAGATGTCGCGCCGCCCACGGTTGCTTCCCTGCGCCCGTAGAGACGGGGTCTAACCGGCCGCGCGCAGCTCCGGCAGCGCCTCGGCGCTCCAGGCCCGCACATGCGCGTCGATGGCGAGCGCCTCGTCGACGTCGGCCGGCGCTGACCGGTACGGACCGGCGAAGTGCGTGCAGGCGCGCTCGACCAGATCGCTGATCCCGTAGAAGCCGATCCGGCCGGCGATGAAGGCCGCCACCGCGATCTCGTTGGCCGCGTTCATCACGGTCGGCGCCGCGCCGCCGGCCGCCAGCGCCGCGCGGGCGATCCGCAGGCAGGGGAAGCGCGCCTCATCCGCCGCCTCGAAGGTCAGCGATCCGAGCTTCACGAGGTCGAGGGGCCGGCCCCGCTCGATAGTCAGGCGGTCGCCGAGCCCCAGGCAGTGCGAGATCGGCACGCGCATGTCGGGCAGAGCCAGCTCGGCGGTGACGGCGCCGTCGAGCCAGTAGACCATGCCGTGGATCACCGATTGCGGGTGCACCACGACGTCCAGGCGCTCGGGTTCGATGCCGAACAGGTGGTGCGCCTCGATCAGCTCGAGGCCCTTGTTCATCAGGCTCGCCGAATCGATGTTGATCTTCATGCCCATCGACCAGGTTGGATGGGCGGCTGCCTCGGCCGGGGAAGCGGCAGCAATTCGTTCGCGGCTCCAGGTCCGGAACGGACCGCCCGAGGCCGTGATCATCATGGTGCGGACATCGGCGAGCGGACGGCCGGCCAGCGCCTGGCTCAGGGCGTCGTGCTCGGAATCCATCGGCAGGATCGTGGCGCCGTAGCGCGCCGCGTCGCGCATGAAGGCATCACCGGCGCAGACGAGGCTCTCTTTGTTGGCCAGCGCGACCGTGCGGCCGAGACGAAGCGCCGCGTGGGTCGATCTCAGCCCGGCCGCCCCGCTCACCGCCGCCACCACGATATCGGCGTCCCGGGCGACCGCCTCCATGACGGCGCCCTCACCCGCCCCGCTCGGGATTCCGGAACCCGACAGGGCCTCTGCGAGGACCGGGCCTGCGGCTTCGTCGGCGAGCGCCGCGAACGAGGCGTTCAACTCGCGGGCGACCTTGGCCAGTGCGATGGGATCCTTGCCGCCGACCAGGGCACCGACGCGGAACCGGCCGGCGTGCTGGGCCAGCAGGTCGGCGGTCGAGCGACCGATCGAGCCGGTGGCGCCGAAGACGCTGACGATCTGGGTCACAGGTTCAACTCCCTCATCGTCACGCGATCGCACCGATCCCGAGCAGGGCGAGATAGACGGCCGCCAGCGCGGCCACCGCAAAAAATCCGTCGAGCCGGTCCATGACGCCGCCATGGCCCGGGATGATCCTGCCGGAATCCTTGACGCCGTAATGGCGCTTCAGCCCAGATTCGATGAGGTCCCCCGCCTGGCTCAGGACGGAGGCCAGCGCGCTCACGCCCGCCACCACGGGCAGGGAAGCGGCGCTGGGCAAGGTCATCCCGGCGAGGTCGGCGACCACCGGGACGAGCGTGCCGGCCGCGACCGCGCCGACGAGGCCACCGAGGGCGCCCGACCAAGTCTTGTTCGGCGAGACCCGGGGCATCAGCTTCGGTCCGCCGATCTTTCGGCCGGCGAAATAGGCGGCGATGTCGGTGCACCAGACCACCGCGAACATCCAGGCCGGCCCGACAAGTCCAATGGCGGGGTCGTCGCGCAGGGCGACCGGCACCGCCGCGACCGCCGCCGCGCCGAGCACACCAAGGAAGGCGCGGAGCCGTCCCCGGCCGGTCCGGGCCACGGTGGCGCAGGCCGCGGCACCCAGCAGCAGGACCGCAAGGCAGGCCGGCGTCGGCGCACCGCCGCGCTGGCAGAGCAGCAGGGCCCCGAGTGTCGCCGCGCCCAGCGCGATCAGCACCTCGCGCGGCTCGGTGCGGCTCATCACCATCCACTCGGCGAAGCCGACGATGCCGGCGGCGAGCCAGATCCCCGCGAAGGGCCAGCCGCCATAGACCAGCGCGGCCAGCACGCCGGCCCCGAGCACGAGACCCGAGGCGACGCGCAGCCACAGCTCGCGCCGCCCCGAGGGACGCGCGGCCGGTGCGGCGGCGGAGGTCACGCGCGTCCCGTCCTTCGCCTCAGACCTGCATGATCTCCTTCTCCTTGGAGGCCAGCACGCCGTCGATCTCGGCGATGTACTGGTCGGTCGCCTTCTGAACGTCGGTGGCCTGACGCTTCTCGTCATCCTCCGAGATGGCGCTGTCCTTCAGGAGCTTCTTGAGGTGGTCGAGGCCGTCCCGGCGGACGTGGCGGACGGCGACGCGGGCCTCCTCGGTGTACTTGTGGGCGACCTTGACCATCTCCTTGCGGCGCTGCTCGTTCATCTCGGGGATGCGGAGCCGAATGGTCTGCCCCTCGGTCTGCGGATTGAGGCCGAGGTCGGATTCGCGGATCGCCTTCTCGACGGCGGTGACCATGCTCCGGTCCCAGACCGAGATCGACAGGAGCCGCGGCTCTGGCACGCTGACGGTAGCGACTTGGGCCATCGGCATCATCGAGCCGTAGGCGTCGACCTGGATCGGGTCGACGAGCGACGGCGTGGCGCGGCCGGTGCGCAGCGAGCCGAGATCCTTCGAGAGCGAGGCGACGGCGCCCTGCATCCGGCGCTTGATGTCGTTGAGATCGAATTCCGGTGTGGCCATGAGGGTCGTCCCGAGACGTCTGACGGTATCTTGTAGCCCTGCGCGGGCAGTCGCGGCCTCAATGGACGAATTTTTTCAGGGCCGCAAACCGTCTTCCGATCGGAACGAGCCCGGACCGGTCGGGCGGCGGTCGAACGGGTTGGGGGAACGCACGCCGTCATTCCGGGGTGCCGGAGGCGAGCCCGGAATCAAGAACCACAGACGGTGCCTTGCTTTTGCATGTCGGCGCGTCTGACGCCCGGGCTCCGCTGCGCGGCCCCGGGATGACGATGTCGGCTGCGGGCACCGGGACGCGCGGCCGGACCCGCTCCCTCAGGGTGCCACGAGTGTGGAAGGCGCCTCGCCCGACAGGATCGCGGCGATCGAACTCGGCGGATGGAGCGAGCCGACCAAGATCGATAGCTTGCTCTCGCGGGCGAGCGCGAAGGCGGCGGTGTCCATCACCTTGAGATCGCGGGCGATCGCTTCGTCGTGGGTGAGGCGGTCGTAGCGGGTCGCGGTCGGATCCTGCTTGGGGTCTGCCGAGTAGACACCATCGACCTGCGTCGCCTTGAGCACGGCGTCGCAGCGGAGTTCCGCGGCGCGCAGGACGGCGGCGGTGTCGGTGGTGAAGAACGGGTTGCCGGTACCGCCCGCGAGGACGACCACCTGACCCTTGTCGAGGTGATGCAGAGCGGGCTGGCGGGCATAGGTCTCGCAGATGGTCGGCATGGAAACCGCCGACATGGTCCGTGCCTGGACACCCGCGGCATTCAGCGCGGTCTCGATGGCCAGTGAGTTCATGACGGTGGCCATCATGCCGAGTGAGTCGCCGGTGGCCCGGTCGATCCAGCCGGCCGCTGAGATCCTGGCCCCGCGGATCATGTTGCCGCCGCCGACCACGATGGCGATCTCGGCACCCGCCTCGATCGTGCGGGCGATGTCCTCGGCCAATCCGGCCAGGGTCGGGGGGTGCAGCCAATAGCCGTCCGGAGCGGCCAGAGCCTCGCCCGACAGCTTCAGCAAGATCCGGCGAAACGGCGTCGTATCCGGCATCGGGTCTCCCGGCTCCATCCCGTATCGCGCAAGCCGGGAGGCTTCTACGTCAGGCGCGGGAGCACAGTCGAGGGGTCGAGGCCAACCCGGTGGCACATACCCCGGTCGAATCGCGAGCGATGCGGGAGCGCACGGTCGATGTTCATCCGGGCCCAGGGAGGCGCCGGCAAGCCCAGGGGCATGCCGGCGCCCGATTTCAGCTGCCCGTCAGGACGCCGACGGCGCCGAGGACGGTCATGACGAGACCGGACGCGAACACGCCGATCATCAGGTAGGAGAAGGGTTTCAAAGCCATGCCGGGAACGTAGCGCAGCGCGGCGAAATGGCGTGTGCGCCGCAACACGATCCGGCGTGGAACGGATTCGGCAGACGAAAACACGAAGCCCCGCCCGGCTCGCGCCGGACGGGGCTTGAATCGAACGGGGCCTGCTAGATCAGGCCGGTGCGATCAGGCGCGACCGGCCTGCTGCGCCACCTCGGTGGCGAAGTCCGGACCGTCTTCCTTCTCGATGCCCTCGCCCAGCGCGTAGCGGACGAAGCCTGTCAGAACCACCGGGCCGCCAACCTTGGCGCCGGCCTCCTTCAGGACTTGGCTCACCGTTTTCGAACCGTCATGCACGAAGGGCTGATCCAGAAGGGTCACCTCCTTGTAGTAGCTCTTCAGGCCGCTCTCGATGATCTTGGCGAGGACGTGATCCGGCTTGCCGGCGTTCTTCTCGCGCAGGATGTTCGACTCGCGCTCCACCGTGGCGGCGTCGACACCCGAGGCATCCAGTGCCACCGGGTTGGTCGCCGCGACGTGCATGGCGATCTGACGGCCGAGGGCCGACAGCGCGTCGACGTCGCCCTCGGATTCCAGCGCCACGAGCACGCCGATCTTGCCGAGGCCCTCGGAGATCTGGCTGTGCACGTAGGAGGCGATGACGCCCTTCTTGACCTCGAGCTTGGCGACGCGCCGCAGGTTCATGTTCTCGCCGATGGTCGCGATCAGGGCCTGCAGCTTCTCGGAAACGGTCTCGGTGGCGCCCGGGAAATGGGCGGCCTGGAGACCCTCCAGCGTGCCGTCGGTGTTCAGCGCGATCTTGGCGGCCTCGCGGGCGAAGGCCTGGAAGGCGTCGTTGCGGGCGACGAAGTCGGTCTCGGAATTCACCTCGACCACAGCGGCATGGTGGCCGGCGGACTCGACGGCGACGAGGCCCTCGGCTGCGACGCGGCCGGCCTTCTTGGCGGCCTTCGCGAGACCCTTCTTGCGCAGCCAGTCGACGGCGGCCTCGATGTCGCCCTGCGTCTCGTTGAGCGCGCCCTTGCAATCCATCATGCCGGCGCCGGTCTTGTCCCGGAGCTCCTTCACCATCGCGGCGGTGATGTTGGCCATGGCGGTCCCTTTCGTGTGGTCTGGATGAGAGAGGCCCGGCGCGCGGGTGAGCGGCCGGGCCCGGTATGTCTGGAACCGCGACGGCCCGATGACAGGGCCGCCGCGATCATCCGATGGATCAGGCCGCCGCGGCGGCCTCGACGAAGCCGCGCGCCTGCGAGACCCACGAATCGCGGTCGATGCGGCCGTTCAGCTTCAGGTCCGCATCGACCTTGGCGACGTCCTCGGGGGTCATCGCGGCGAGCTGCCAGTAGTGGTAGATGCCGGCGTCATTGAGCTTCTGCACGATCTGCGGGCCGGCGCCGTTGAGCTTGGTCAGATCGTCGGGCGCGCCGCGCGGGGCGGCGAGCAGCTCGAAATGCTCGGTCGTCTCGGCGAGCATCGCGACGTCGGCCGGGTCGAGGGCATCGGACTCGACCGAGACGGCCGCGGCGTCGTTCGCCGGCAGCTCCTCGGCCATCGGCTCCTCGGAGGCGCCGAGATCCATGCCGGACGAGCCCTGGGCACGCGAGATGCCGTCGATCGCGGCCTTGGCGATCAGGTCGCAGTAGAGCGCGATGGCGCGGCCGGCGTCGTCGTTGGCCGGGACGATGTGGGTGATGCCGTCCGGGTTGCAGTTGGTGTCGACGATGGCGGCCACTGGGATGCCGAGGCGGTTCGCCTCCTTGATCGCCAGCTGCTCCTTGTTGGTGTCGATCACGAACAGCAGGTCCGGCACGCCGCCCATGTCCTTGATGCCGCCGAGCGCCTTCTCGAGCTTCTCCTTCTCACGGGAGAGCATCAGGCGCTCCTTCTTGGTCAGGCCCGGGCCGCCGGTCTCCAGCGTCTCGGTGACCTTGCGCAGGCGCGAGATCGAGCCCGAGATGGTCTTCCAGTTGGTGAGCATGCCGCCCAGCCAGCGGGAATTGACGTAGTACTGGGCCGAGCGCTTGGCCGCCTCGGCGATCGTGTCGGCCGCCTGGCGCTTCGTGCCGACGAACAGCACGCGGCCGCCCTTGGCAACGGTGTCGCTCACCGCCTGCAGCGCCGTGTGCAGCGCCGGCACGGTCTGGGCGAGATCGATGATGTGGATGTTGTTGCGCGTGCCGAAGATGTACGGCTGCATCTTCGGGTTCCAGCGGTGGGACTGGTGACCGAAATGGGCGCCCGCCTCGAGGAGCTGACGCATAGAGAAATCGACGGCCATATCGTTGTGCTCTCCGGTTAGATCCGCCGCGGAGGGATGCGGTCGACCGAATGCTCGGGCGACCACCGGAAACGCCTCATTCAGGCATGAGGCCGGCTCCGCGTGTGGGATGGGCGGGCGCTTAGCAGAGTGCGCGCCCGGCAGCAAGTCTGTCAGGTGCGATCCGGCCGGCGAGAGCGCCGCGGACCCCACGTCGAAAGGATCTCCAACCCCGTACGATCGAGCGCCGCCATCCAGCGGCAACCATGCCGTTCGACGCCTCAAAATCGTCTTGCGCCAGCAATAATTTCTGATCTAAATTATATTTTCCGGCTATAATCCGCATCTCCGAGTTAAATACGATCGGTCTGAGGCCGATAGACTGAAGTTCGCCGCACCGCACGTCGCTCGATCAGCCGACGCGGTGTGACGGAACAAGGCGCGCCGCTGGTCCGCGGCTTGTCGGGGAGATCGTCAACGATGGCGTCAGTCGATCCTGCGGAGCCGTCGGACGAGAAACCACGCGCGATGCGCGTCGACTGGGACAAAGCCTTCGCTGAAGAAAAGACGGCGCTCGGCCTCGACGGAGACACCCAGCCAGCGGCCCTCTGCCTATCGGGCGGTGGCGTGCGCAGCGCTGCCCTGTGTCTGGGCGTGCTGCGTTCGCTGGCGGATCAGAAGCACGCGCTGCTCCAGAACGTCCATTATCTCTCCACCGTCTCGGGGGGCGGATATATCGGGTCCTGGCT
This sequence comes from Methylobacterium sp. PvR107, assembly GCF_017833295.1. Classification (NCBI taxonomy): domain Bacteria; kingdom Pseudomonadati; phylum Pseudomonadota; class Alphaproteobacteria; order Hyphomicrobiales; family Methylobacteriaceae; genus Methylobacterium; species Methylobacterium sp. PvR107. Next base: position 4,482,300 of record NZ_JAFIBW010000001.1, on the reverse strand, counting down.
GACGCGATTCGTCGCCGATCAGGACAAGGCACAGCGGGCCATCCCGACGATCGCGCGGACGATCGGCAAACGCGCTCACGAAGGCGAGGCGGCGCCGGTCAGACAGCTGCGACGCTATACGCGCTTCCTGGCGCCGCAGGCGGGCCTGCTGTCCCTCGACACCCTGGCCGGCATCCTGCTGTGGATCCGCAACACGCTGGTCAATTGGCTCATCTTCCTGCCGATCTTCGGCGCGGTGGCGAGCCTGCCCCTCTGTCATTTCGCCTTGACGGCGGCCATGGTCGGGGTCCCGGAGGATCATCCGTTCCGATTGGCGCTCGCGCTGGTCGCCTTCCTCGGTCTGACGTGGGGCGCAGCGGTTTCGATCCTCTACCTGCCCAGCCACTATCATCCCGATCCGGAGGCAAGCCCCCCGAAGGCGGGTACTTACGGCATCGCGTGGCAGAAAATCCTCGTGCTGGTCGTCGTGCCGATGCTGGCCTGGTGCGTGCTGGTTCCGCTGATGGTCGCCGACACCGTGCTGCCTCGTGCACAGATCCGGCACGCGCAGACCGTGTTCGGCACGCGGCCCGACGTGGCGTGCCCCGCCAATACGCCGGCGGCGTGCCCGCGGGCGGACGGCCAGGCGCCGCTGACCGCGGTGGTGCGCGAAGCACTCCGGATCGCCGCCAGGGACCCGTCGATCGCGGCGGATGGCCGAACCTGCGGCGCGGCTTTCCCGTCAACGGCCTGCGCACGACCCAAGCGCCCCGACTACCCCTCCGCCGCCGACCTCTGGCGGGTACCGGTCTTGAGCGCCGGCGCCTGCCTCCTGGCATACCTCATCGCAGCCTTCTTGATAGCGCTCCGGCGCTACACGCCGATCGAGCGCACCGGGCGAACCATTGACCCACGCAGGAAGCATATCGCAGTGCTCGCGCAGGGCTTCCTTCCCTGGGTGGCGGGCGCCGCGCTGTCCTGCACGTTCCTTTGGGCGGGCATCGCCCTCGCGCGCGACGGCGGCCTGTTCTGGCTGGCCATCGCCGGTCCGCTCTGGGTCGGCATGGCGGAGACTTTGCGAACGACGGTGTTCGTCGCGCTGCGCCATAAGCGGATCCGCGGCGACCTCGACCGGGAATGGCTGGCCCGCATCAGCGGCGCCAAGCTGCTCGTCATCCTGGCCGGCACCGCCGGCGGTGCCGTCGTGGTGGTCGGCGGCGCCGGGCTCGCACTGCTCAGTGGCGGCGCATTCAAGGTGCTGGCCGGCGGTGGCCTGGCATCGGGGGGCCTCGTGGCGTGGATCGGGCGGAGCGCCGCGACGGTCTTCACGCCGCGTGCCGTCGGCGGCCCCGCGCCCGCGCTTCAACTGCCCCTCGCCGCGATCGCCAATGTCGGGGTCATCGTGTTCGGAGCCATCCTGTTCGCCCTGATCGGCCACGGCCTCGCGATCCTGATCGGATCGGCGGCAATCCGGATCGCCATCCCCGCGGAGCCCGGAATGTTCGGGATCTCCGGTCTCTCATTCGCCGTCGCTGCGGCCTGCGCCGGGCTCGCCTGGAGCCTCGGCCTCGCGATCAACCTCAACCGCTTCTCGATGCATGCGGTCTACCGCAACCGCCTGACGCGCGCCTTCCTGGGCGCGGCCCGCAGGCCCGAGAGCCGGCATCCGGACGGTTTCACGGGCTTCGATCCGGCCGACAACTTGCGCATGGCCGATGCCTTCGACCGGCCCGCGGGCGGTAACCGCCTGTTTCCGGTCATCAACGTCGCCCTCAACAGCACGGTCGGCGAGGATCCGGCACGGGCCGAGCGCAAGGCGGTGTCGTTTACGATCACGCCGCTGCGCTGCGGCTCCGCGGCGCTCGATCTGGAAGACAACAGGGCGGACCCGAAGGGCGCCTATGTGCGCAGCGACATGTATGCCGGCGACGAGAAGCAGACCGGCCTGCTCGATGAGCGCAAAGGCATCAGCCTCGGGACGGCGATCACGATCTCCGGTGCCGCCGCGAGCCCCAACATGGGCTACCACTCCACGACCCTGATCGCCAGCGTGATGACGTTGTTCAATGTCCGGCTCGGAGCGTGGCTGCCGAACCCGGCCGTCGTGGACGATCCGAAGCAGCTCGGCCGCGCCGGACCACGCAACGCCGTCGGGGTCCTGCTCTACGACCTGCTGGGTCTCGCCAGCCTGCAATCCCCGTACATCTACCTCTCGGACGGCGGCCACTTCGACAATCTCGGAATCTACGAGATGCTGCGCCGACGCTGCGGCACGATCCTCGCCATCGACGCCGGGCAGGACCAGCATTACGCCTACGAGGACCTCACCCGAGCCATCGAGTATGCGCGTATCGACCTCGGTGCGGAGATCACCTTCCTCCCGCCGATCCGCGTCGGAGACGCCAAGCTGGAGGCCCAGGGTGCTTTTGCCGAAATTCGCTACCAAACGGCGACCGACAATGAACCGCCGCAGACGGGCCGCTTGATCTACCTGAAGGCGTGGCTACCGCCGGATGCGCCGGTGGAATTGCTGGCGATGCAGAAGCGGAAAACGAGCTTCCCGCACGAGAGCACCCTGAACCAGTTTTTCACCGAGAGTGATTTCGAGAGCTATCGACGGCTGGGCGAGTACCTGATGGATTGCCTCATCGATTTGTCGAATCAGGCGAACAGCGAGACTGGAACCCGGTCGCCGCCCGGAAACAAAATGGAACACCTGTTCGATGGGCTGGAACGCTTGGCGCGGCGATCCCAACAGAGCCCGTCGCCACGCCCACGCGACTTGTCGACCCAGGCCGTCAGGATGCGGCGAGAACGCGCGCGACGGCCGCCGGGCTCATGATCCGATAATCTCCGGCCGCCAGATCCTCCGGCAGATCGAGGCCGCCGACCCGATCGCGGTGCAGCGCCGTGACGTGGTTGCCGACGGCGGCGAACATCCGGCGGACCTGATGGTAGCGCCCCTCGGTCAGCGTCACAGCGCAGTGGATGGCATCATCGGCGACGAGGTCCACCGGCAGCAGCGGTCGCGCCTCGCCTTCCAGCATCAGCGTGCCCGACGCGAAGACCGCCGCCTCGTTCCCCGTCAGCGGCCGGTCGAGGGTCACGCGGTAGCGCTTCGCCACATTGGCCTTCGGGCTGATGATCCGGTGCAGCAACGCGCCGTCGTCGGTCAGCAGCAGCAGGCCGGAGGTCTCCTTGTCGAGGCGACCCACGGTGGAGAGCGGCGGCTCGCGGCGGCGCCAGCGCTCCGGCAGCAGTCCGTAGACCAATGGCCCTGCTTCCTTGTGCGAGCAGGTCACGCCCAGCGGCTTGTGCAACATCAGGCACAGGCCCGGCAGCGGATCGAGCGGCGCGCCGTCGATTACCAGCCGATTCGGCAGGTCGGGCTCGAGGGTGATCCGGTCCCCCGCATCGGCCCATTCCGCGCCGTCGAGGCGGATCGCGCCGGCACGGGCCAGCCCCTGAATCTCCCGGCGCGAGCCGTAGCCGAGATTGGCGAGCAGCTTGTCCAGCCGAACCGCCTTCGCGCTCATCGACGCGCCTCGTAGACCCGATAGCCGTTCGCCTGCACGGTGACGGCAACGCTGCGGAACGCCGCCTGAAGCACCGCCTCGTAGGGCAGGTGCGCGTTGGCCACGAGCCACAGGGTGCCGCCGGGCCGCAGCACCTCGGCGGCCCGGGCAACGAAGGCCCGGCCGAGCGCCTGATCCTCGGCGCCGCCCTCGTGGAAGGGCGGGTTCATGACGACGAAGTCGAGGTTGCCGGGCACCAGCCCGGGCGCACGGATATCGGCCCAGAGGATCGTCGCCCGCGGGTCGGCGACGTTGCGGCGGGCCATCTCGACGGCGCGACGGTCGATCTCCACGAGTGTCATCGCAGTCACGGCCTCCGCGGCGAGGACCGCCCGGGCCAGGATCCCGAGGCCGCAGCCGAGATCGACCCCCCGCCCCTTCAGGGACGGCAGGTTCGCGAGAAGCAGGGCCGTGCCGGGATCGAGCCGGTCCCAGGAGAAGATGCCGGGTTGCGTGCACAGGGCGAGGTTGTCGACGTGGCGGGGGCCGCCCTCGTCGACCGCCTCGGCGAGTCCGGCCGGCTCGGACGGCCGGTCGGTCCGGCAGATCCGGTGGTGGCGGCGCGGCTGGTCGGCTACGGCGCACCCGAAGGTGGTGAGTTCCTTGGCGAGCCGGGCCCCGCCCCGGTCCTTGGGCGCCAGGGCAATCATCCGGCCGCCAGGACCCAGGGCGCGCAGGATGTGCGCGAGCACGTAGCGCCGCTCGAGCGTTCCGGGCGGCGCGAGGACGGTGGCGGCGTCGAGGCTGTTCTCGGACAGATCCTCCAGCCGGGAGGCACCGGGAATCAACGGTGAAACCTGGACGGCATCGCCGGGGACCTCAGCGAGATCCGCCGGCGGCAGGCCGTAGACGGCATGTCGCATGAACGTTTCAGAATCTGGAGAGATGAGGCCGGAACGCGGCTCCGGTGCGGTGCGGGACCGGCCCGCGCCCGACTCGGATCATCCGGGGGAACGGCCCCATTTTACAACGGATCGATCCCGGAAGCCCAGCCTGCCGGCTCGTCCGGAGCCGCGGGGCCGGTCAGCCCCGGGGAAATTCGAGGCCCATCTCGCGGTAGCGGGCGGGGTCGTCGGCCCAGTTCTCTCGGACTTTCACGTGCAGGAACAGGTGGACCTTCGCGTCGGCCGCCTCGGCGATCTCAAGGCGCGCCGCCTGCCCGATCGACCGGATGGTCTGGCCACCCTTGCCGAGCACGATCGAGCGCTGGCTCTCCCGCTCGACGAAGATCGTCTGCTCGATCCGCACCGACCCGTCGGTCCGGACCTGCCACTGGTCGGTCTCGACCGTCGAGCGATAGGGAAGTTCCTCGTGCAGCCGGTCGTAGATCTTTTCGCGCGTGATCTCGGCGGCCAGCATCCGCAAGGGTGCGTCCGAGACCTGATCCTCCGGGTAGAGCCAGGGACCTCCAGGCATCCGGGCGGCGAGCGCGCGTCGAAGATCCTGCACGCCGCTGCCATTCAGCGCCGAGATCATGAAGGTCTCGGCGAAGGGCGCGGCGGCATTGAGCTTCGCCGCGAGATCCAGCAACCGCTCGCGGGCGATCAGGTCGATCTTGTTGAGGATCAGCAGCTTGTCGCGCTTCACTGCGCCGAGACGGCCGAGCACGGCCTCGACCTCCTCATCGACGCCCTTGCGGGCATCCACCAACAGACAGACGGCATCCGCATCCGCGGCGCCGCTCCAGGCGGAATGCACCATCGCCCGATCGAGCCGCCGCTTGGGCGCGAAGATGCCGGGCGTATCGACGAGGACCACTTGGGCATTGCCCTCGATGAAGATGCCGCGCACCAGCGCCCGGGTGGTCTGCACCTTGCGGGAGACAATCGACACCTTCGTCCCGACGAGGTTGTTCAGGAGCGTCGACTTGCCGGCATTCGGCACGCCGATCAGCGCGACGAAGCCCGCCCGGGCGTCGGCCGGCGTGCCCGGCAGCGCCGAGACGGCGTTGGCGGGCCCCTCGTTCGAAGCGTCGTCCTGATCGTGCTCGCTCATGCTGTCTCCGTCGGCCCCGCCTCCGGCAGGGCCCCGATCCCCTCCCGCTCCAATAACGCCTGGGCGGCCGCCTGTTCGGCGATCCGCTTCGATGTGCCCTCGCCGAGGCCGGGTTCAAGTCCCTCGACCTGAACGGCAATCCGGAAACGAGGCGCGTGGTCCGGGCCGGTTCGCTCCACAACCGCATAGGTGGGGATCGGCAGGCTCCGCCCCATGGCCCATTCCTGCAAGGCCGATTTCGCGTCGCGACCGCGGGCCGCGGCCGTTGGCTCGCCCGGTCGGAAATGCGCCTCGACCACCGCCCGGGCGGCCTCGAACCCGGCATCGAGATAGATGGCACCGAGGATCGCCTCGCAGACATCGGCGAGGATCGTCTGGTTGCGCCGGCCGCCGCCCATCACCTCACCCTGGCCGAGGATCAGGTGCGGTCCGACCTCCCACGACGCGGCAACTGTCGCGCAAGTCTCCCGCCGCACCAGCGCGGCGAGCCGGCGCGAGAGGTCGCCCTCGTCCGCGTCGGCGAAGGCGCCGTAGAGGCGGTCCGCCACCGCGAGGCCGAGCACGCGGTCGCCGAGGAACTCCAGGCGCTGATAGCTGCCGCCCCGCCCACTCGCCTTGCTGGTGTGGGTCAGGGCGCGCGTGAGCAGGTCCTGATCGGCGAAGTGGTGACCGATCCGCTCCTCGAGCGCGCCGAGTGGCGGGCGCGGCTTGTGGGCCCGTCGCGTCCGAGCGGAGGATCGGTGCTGTGCCGCGTCGTCCAAGTCCGAGCCGGTCAATGAATCGTCGTGAACAGGCGCGACCAGCGGACATGGGCCGGCCAGTTCCAGACCTGCCACGCCGGGGTACCCTCGTCGATCGAGAAGAAGATCATCTCGGCCCGCCCCACGAGATTCGCGAAGGGAACGTACCCGACATTGGCGAGGTCGCGCGAATCCGTCGAGTTGTCGCGGTTGTCGCCCATCATGAAGAAGTGATTGGGCGGGACCGTGTAGAGCTCGGTCTTGTCCCAGAAGCCGTTGTCGCCGTCGCGTTCGATCACCCGGTGGACCACGCCGTTCGGCAGCGTCTCGAGATATTGCGGGACCTTGGTCGCCTGTCCGTAGGGGTCGGTGGTCTCGTAATCGGCGATGCGCTCGCGCTTCACCGCCTTGCCGTTGATGTTGAGCACACCGTCGATCATCTGGATCTTGTCGCCCGGCAGGCCGATCACGCGTTTGATGTAGTCGGTCGCGTTGTCCTTGGGCAGCTTGAACACCGCGATATCGCCGCGCTTCGGCTCCGCACCCCACACCCGCCCCTCGGCCTGAACCGGGATATATTCCGAGAGGGGCAGCGAGTACTTTGAGTAGCCGTAGGAGTATTTCGAGACGAACAGGTAGTCGCCGATCAGCAGGGTCGGGACCAGCGAACCGGACGGGATGTTGAACGGCTGGAACAGCAGCGTGCGCACCACCAGGGCGATGAGCAGCGCCTGGATGCCGACCTTCAGCGTCTCGCGGATGCTGGCCCAGGTGCCGGTCTCGGCGGGTTTCCTGAGCGGCTTGCCGTCGTAATCCACGCGCGCGTTCCGTCTTCGGTTGAGGTTCGTCGCCTGCCGCCAGCGGGGCGCGGCCCCGCCGCGCGCGGCTTTGATGTGCGGTTGTCCCGAGGAATGCGCCGCAATCGTGTCCGCTGTGTGCGGCGGTCTAGACCAAGCGCGAGCCACCCGCAACGCGCGAGAGCGACCGGCTAATCCGCGGTGCCGGATCTCAGCGGGTGCCGGTCCGTGGCAGCGCCTCGATGATCACGAAGGCTTGTGCCATGGGTGGATCGTCCGTGAGACTCACGTGGAGGCGCCCCTCGTGGCCCGACGGCAGCAATTCCTGAAGCCGCGCCGCCGCCCCGCCCGTGAGGCACAGGGTCGGCTGCCCGGAGGGCAGGTTGATTACTTCCATGTCCCGCCAGAACACCCCCGCACTGAGGCCAGTGCCAAGGGCCTTGGCACAGGCCTCCTTGGCGGCGAAGCGGCGGGCGTAGCCCTCCGCGCGGGCGGCCCGCCGATCGCAGCGGGCCCGCTCGCCGTCGGTGAACACCCGGTGCGTAAAGCGCTCGCCGTGACGCTCCAGGGTCCGGGCGATCCGGCGGATATCGCAGAGGTCCGAGCCGATCCCGATGATCATGGTGCCCGCGTGCGGTCCATGGCGGCGCGCATGTCCCGGACGGCCTGAGCGAGCCCGACGAAGATCGCGTCGGCGATCAGCGAGTGGCCGATGTTCAGCTCCCGGATCTGCGGCAAAGCCGCGACCGGGCCGACGCTGCCGAGGGTGAGACCGTGGCCGGCATGGATCTCCAGGCCGAGGCTTGCGCCGTGCTCGGCCGCCCGCCGGATGCGGGCGAGCTGGTGCGCGGTGTGCGCCTCGTCCGCTTCCAGGGCGGCCTCGCAATAGCTGCCGGTGTGGAGCTCCACCACCGGTGCGCCGAGGGCGCGGGCCGCGTCCATCACGGCCGGCTCCGGCTCGACGAACAGCGAGACCCGGATGCCGGCCTCCGCCAATGCCCGGATGCGCGTGGCGAGATGGTCTCGGCCGCCGATGATATCGAGCCCGCCTTCGGTCGTGCGCTCCTCCCGCTTTTCCGGGACGAGGCAGGCGGCGTGGGGACGGGTATCCAGCGCGATCGCCACCATCTCGTCGGTGGCCGCCATCTCGAAGTTAAGCGGTACGGTGAGGCCGCGCTTCAGCGCCGCGATGTCCGTGTCGCGGATGTGGCGTCTGTCCTCGCGCAGGTGTGCGGTGATGCCGTCGGCCCCCGCCTCGACGGCGAGCAGCGCGGCCCGTACCGGGTCCGGATAATCGCCGCCGCGCGCGTTGCGAACGGTGGCGACGTGGTCGATGTTGACGCCGAGGCGCAGCTTTTCGGAAGTCATCCGCTCGTTCGTCCCCGTATCGGCGCGGTCCGACAGGCCTGCGGGAAAGATCCGCCGCGCGGCACGCCGCCCCTCCGTGGCTGCGATATGCTGGCGTTTGGCCGCCCCGACAAGACGGATCGCGCGCGTCCGCCCCACGGACGGCCCGCCGGCAGACTTGCCAGCGCCCGGAAAACCGACTATCCGCCGCCCCTCGCGTTCGCTCCGGCCGGGGGCTGAACGGACGGTGCCGCTTGCGGCATAGGGCTCATCAAGAACCCGTCGTCCGGTGTCTCCGCCTTCGATCAACCGCTCGGGCCTGAAAATCGGCTCGAAGGGCTTGGCGCCGAGCGTTCCGCGAGATGAACCGGCCCGAACCCCCGCCTCCGGCGGACGGGCTCCTTTTGACGACGAAAGGCCCGACAATGCCTCTCTACGAGCATGTGCTCTTGGCCCGCCAGGACGTGACGTCCCAGCAGGTCGAGACGATGATCGACACCTACAAGGGTGTGATCGAGCAGAACGGTGGCCGTCTCGAGAAGATCGAGATGTGGGGCGTGAAGTCCCTCGCCTACCGGATCAAGAAGAACCGCAAGGCGCATTTCGCGCTCCTCAACATCGACGCCCCGCCGGCCGCCATCGCCGAGATGGAGCGCCAGATGCAGATCTCCGAAGACGTCCTGCGCTTCATGACCGTCCGGGTCGAGGAGCTCGATCAGGAGCCGTCCGCCATGATGCAGAAGCGCGACCGCGACGACCGCAAGGATCGTGAGCGCGGCCGTCGTCGCGACGACGAGGGCTTCGGCGGTGGCGGCGGCTTCGGTGGCGACCGGGGTGACCGGGGCGATCGAGGTGATCGCGGCGAGCGCAGCTTCGGCGGGGAGGGCTAAGCCATGGCATTCGGTGCTGGTGCGGGTGCGGGCGGCGGACGCCGTCCCTTCTTCCGTCGTCGCAAGACCTGCCCGTTCTCTGGCGCGAACGCGCCGAAGATCGACTACAAGGACGTCAAGCTCCTGTCCCGCTACGTGTCCGAGCGCGGCAAGATCGTGCCGTCGCGGATCACCGCGGTCTCGGCCAAGAAGCAGCGTGAACTCGCCCAGGCGATCAAGCGCGCCCGCTTCCTCGGCCTGCTGCCCTACGTGATCAAGTAGGCCATCGACACCCGCCGGCCCGGGCCAGCCCGGGCCGGTTCCTCGCAGAGGGCGGCTCGCGCCGCCCGATCGTTGGGGCGCATCGCCGCCCCTAACCCTGCCGCAGCGGCAGCGGGACAGCGGAATTCATGGCACAGCATATCGGCATCGGTATCGGCGCGGGCCTCGTCTCGGCACTCCTGTTCGGGGTGCTCCTGAAGGCGACGCCGCTGGCGATCCTGCTCTACCTCGTGGCGCCGCTGCCGATCCTGATCGTCGGACTGGGCTGGAGCCACAAGGCCGCCCTCGCGGCGGTCGCGACCGGAAGCCTCGCGCTCGTCCTGCTGATCGCGCCCTTCATGGGCCTGGCCTTCGGCGCCTATATCGCCCTGCCGGCGTGGTGGCTCGCCTATCTGACCCTGCTGGGTCGCGAGACGCCGAACGGCCTCGAATGGTATCCGACCGGCCGCCTGCTCGGCTGGATCGCGGCCACGGCCGCCCTCGCCTTCATCGCCATCGCGGTCCTGTCCTCGCCGAACCACGCGGCCTTCGATGCGCAGTTGCGCGGGCTCGCCAACACGTTGGTGCAGGCCCGGATGCCGGACGCCCCGTCCGATTCGGACAAGACCCGCGATGCCGGGCGGGCGTCCGAGACCGGGGACACCGCTGCCGATCCGAAGGCGGCACCGGACGCGGACCCGGCCGACGTGACGCGGACCGAATTGGCCGACGCGCTGGCGCGGGTGGTACCGGCCTTCGCGGCGAACGGTCTGGCTCTGCTGCTCGCCTTCTATCTTTGGGCCTCCGCCCGGATCGTCAAGATCTCGGGACGCCTGCCGCGGCCCTGGCCGGACATCCCGTCAACCGCCATGCCGCGTGCGACGCTGGTGACGCTCGCGGTCGCGGTGCTGATGTGCTTCGCCCCCGGCTATGTCGGCGTGCTCGGCGTCGCGCTGGTCGGCGCGTTCAGCGCCGCCTTCTCGCTCCAGGGGCTCGCCGCCTTCCACGACCGCTCGCGCGGCCGCCCGGGGCGCGGGCTGATGCTGTTCGGCATGTACCTGACCCTGTTCGTGACCCAGGGCATCGCCCTGGTGGCACTCACCCTGTTCGGCCTCGCCGACACTGCCCTCGACCGCCGTCGTCCGAAGGACAGTCCGGCGCCGTGAGACCTCGGCCCCAGCGGCCGACAACCTGAAGGAGAAAGACCATGGAAGTGATCCTGCTCGAGCGCGTGGCCAAGCTCGGCCAGATGGGCGAGACTGTGAACGTCCGCCCGGGCTTCGCCCGCAACTTCCTGCTCGCCCGCGGCAAGGCCCTGCGCGCGACGGAAGCCAACAAGAAGCACTTCGAGGGCCAGCGCGCCCAGCTCGAAGCCCGCAACCTCGATCGCAAGAAGGACGCCGAGGCGGTGGCCGAGAAGCTGAACGGCCAGAGCTTCATCCTGATCCGCCAGTCGGGCGAGACCGGCGTGCTCTACGGCTCCGTCTCGACTCGCGACCTCGCCGAGGTCGTCGCGAAGGATGGCTTCACGGTCGAGCGCGGCCAATTCACCCTGAACCAGCCGATCAAGACGCTGGGCCTCCACAAGGTCCCGGTGGTGCTGCACCCCGAGGTCGAGGTCGAGATCACCGTCAACGTCGCCCGCAGCCCCGAGGAAGCCGAGCGTCAGGCCCGCGGTGAGTCGGTCACCGAGCGTGAGGCATTCAACCTCGACGACCTCGGCCTCGAAGTCGGTGCGGCGCTGGCCGATGCCGGCGAGGGCGCCGACGATCGCGGCTGATTCCTGTCGCGGCACCGACCGGCCTCGCAGTCGGCCGGAGCCGCGGCTGGGACCGAGCGTCGAGCCGTTCTGCCGCGGGTCGGCGGCGCCTGTATACCGGTGAACATCGGGGATCGTCCTCCCCAAGGCTTGACACGTTCCAGTTTTGTTCCAGCATGAACGCCCGCCGCTTGCAAGAGTCGGCGGGCGTTCGCTTGTCCGGGATCGGCCCCGGTAAATGCAGCGTCGGCTAGGCTTCGGTAACCATACCGCGGCCAAGGTCGTGCGGTGTGATCCTGGTGCGCCCGCCGCGGCGCCTGATACGGAGTCGTCCGCCGATGGCCCTGCCCAATGCGCTCACGGCCAAGCTCGAAGCGGTCCAGGCCGAGTACCGCGTCGCCCCGCACAACATCGACGCGGAGCAGGCGTTGCTGGGCGCGATCCTGGTGAACAACGATGCCTATTACCGGGTGTCGGACTTTCTGCTCGCCGAGCACTTCATGGAGGATGCCCACCAGCAGATCTTCACGGTGGCGGCCTCGCTGATCCGGGCCGGTAAGCTCGCGACGCCGATCACCATGAAGACCTATCTGGGCGACGCCGATTTCGGCGGCCAGACGGTCATGCAATACCTCGCCCGGCTCGCCGCCGATGCCACCACGGTGATCAACGCCGGCGATTACGGCCGCACGATCTACGATCTCGCCATCCGCCGCCGGCTGATCACCATCGGCGAGGATCTGGTCAACGGCGCCTACGAGGCGCCGGTGGAGCAGGCTCCTCGGGACCAGATCGAGGAGACCGAGCGCCGCCTCTACGAACTGGCCGAGGCCGGACGCTACGACGGCGGCTTCCAGAAGTTCTCGGACGCCCTCACCGCCGCCGTCGACATGGCCGCCAAGGCCTACCAGCGCGACGGCAAGCTCTCGGGCATCGCCACCGGCCTGAGCGATCTCGACGCCAAGATGGGCGGCCTGCAGCCCTCCGACCTAATCATCCTCGCGGGGCGCCCGGCCATGGGCAAGACCTCGCTGGTGACCAACATCGCCTTCAACATCGCCAAGGCGTATCGCGGCGAGAAGCAGCCGGACGGCACGACCAAGACCGTGAACGGCGGCATCGTCGGGTTCTTCTCCCTCGAGATGTCGGCCGAGCAGCTGGCGACCCGTATCATCGCCGAGCAGTCGGGCGTGCCCTCCTACAAGATCCGCCGCGGCGACATCCGTCCGGAGGATTTCTACAAGATCACCGACGCCGCCCGCGATATGCAGACGATCCCGTTCTATATCGACCAGAGCGGCGGCATCTCGATCGCCCAGCTCTCCGCACGCGCCCGACGCCTCAAGCGCCAGAAGGGCCTCGACCTGCTGATCGTCGATTACCTGCAGCTGCTCTCTGGCTCGGGCAAGCGCAGCGACAACCGCGTGCAGGAGATGACCGAGATCACCACCGGCATGAAGGCGCTGGCCAAGGAGCTGGCGGTGCCGATTATCGGCCTGTCGCAGCTCTCCCGTCAGGTCGAGAATCGCGACGACAAGCGTCCCCAGCTTTCGGACCTGCGCGAATCGGGCTCGATCGAGCAGGACGCCGACGTGGTGATGTTCGTGTTCCGCGAGGAATATTACGTCGGTAACAAGAAGCCGCGCGAAGGGACGGAAGAGTTCTTCGCCTGGGAAGCCGAGATGCAGCGCGTCCACGGCAAGGCCGAGGTGATCCTCGGCAAGCAGCGCCACGGCCCGACCGGCACGGTGGAGCTGCAGTTCGACGCCAACATCACCCGGTTCTCGAACCTCGCACAGACCGATCGGATTCCCGAGCAGATGTGATCCGCTTAGCACGCCCTGAATGGGGTGCGCGGAGGCGGCCGTGACCGGTCGCAAGCGTGCGCCGCACGGATCGGGCGCCACGGACTACGATGAGGAAGGCGACGCCTGGTCTCAGGGGCAGGCGCGCTTCCTGCGGGCGGAGGCTTGGTCGCGACTCGATATCGAGCATCTTGCGGATGAGATCGCCGACGTGGGTCGCAGCGAGCGTCATGCGCTGACCAGCGCGCTGAGCGTGGTACGACCTCATCTGCTCAAACGGGATCATCAGCCCACACGTCGGATCCCGAATTGAGTCACGTCGACACGGACCCGGCGCCCTATCGTCCAAGATCGTCTGAAAGACAGTCCCAGCCTGCGATCACGGATTCGCCGACTCATTGCCCGGGCCTTTCACCGTGCGCGAAGTGTGGCCGCGGGCGAAACTGGACTCGACGCGGCGGCTTTTCCGGAGGATTGCCCGGCTGCTTGGGACTTGATCATGACCCGGCCGATCCCCTGGCCCGAGGGTTCCGGATTGTCCTGATTGCAGGCCGCGAACCATCGCCGGATCCACTCGTTGTGCGAGGATCAAGATCTCCGCCGCAGGAGCGACGATGAGCGAGCCGACCCCTCCGACGATGCCGTACTGGCACGTCTACACCGACGCAGAGGGGATGAGCCGCCAGGAGCTTTTCCACCTGGAACGCTTCAAGTTCGAGGGGATCAACCCCGAGACCGCGCCCCAGTGGAACGACAAGATGGCCCCGGCGCAGTCGATCGTGACCTTCACGGTTCTGCCGGTGGGGTGGGTCGGCGAGTGGCACGAGAACCCCCGCCCGCAATGGATCGCGATCCTTTCCGGACGCTGGTTCGTGGAAACCATGGACGGCCATCGGGTCGAGATGGGCCCCGGCGAGCTGATGATGGGCGAGGACCAGAACACGAAGGAACAGGGCGGAAGAAAGGGCCATCTGTCCGGCACGGTCGGCGACGAGCCCTGCACGATGATCGTGACCGGCCTTCAGGTGGAGCCGACCGTGAACCAGCCGGGCCGGTTCAAGTAGGGACCGGCCATGGACGGCTTCGAACTCACGCAGCCGCGCTTCAGGGCCTACGTTCTGCCGAATGCGCCCTTGCAGAAACTGGCCGAGGGGTTCCGATGGACCGAAGGTCCCGTCTGGTTCGGTGACCGGGATGAGCTGCTGTTCTCGGATCTGCCCAACAACCGGGTGATGCGCTGGGCGGAAGATGCAGGCCTCAGCGTCTACCGGGAGGCGAGCGACTTCGAGAACGGTCACGCCCGCGACCGGCAGGGGCGGATGCTGTCGTGCTCGCATCGCGGCCGGCGCATCCACCGGACCGAGCTCGACGGCCGCATCACCAGCTTGGTCGAGCGCTACCGGGGGCGGCGGCTGAATTCGCCCAACGACATCGTCTGCAAGTCCGACGGCACGGTCTGGTTCACCGACCCACCCTACGGCATCCAGACCGACTACGAGGGCGGCAAGCAAGAATCGGAGCTGCCCGCCGCCATCTACCGCTTCGACCCGCGCGACGGCTCGCTGCGGGTGGTGGCCGACGATTTTCAGGGGCCGAACGGGCTCTGTTTCTCGCCGGACGAGCGCAAGCTCTACATCGTCGAGACTGGCCTCCAGTTCGACCCCGAACCGCTCCAGCACGTTCGGGTGTTCGACGTTGCCGAGGACGGCAGACTGTCTGGAGGCGCGGTGTTCTGCACGATCCATCCGGGCAATGCAGACGGGATCCGCTGCGACGAGCACGGCAATCTCTGGTCGAGCGCCGGGGACGGGGTGCACTGCATCGACCCCGGAGGCGAATTGGTCGGCAAGATCCTGGTGCCCACAACCGTGGCAAACCTGACCTTTGGCGGACGAAACGACAGCCGCCTGTTCCTCTGCGCGTCGCACACGCTCTACGCGATCTACGTGAACGTGCGCGGAGCGCCTTTGCTGTGAGCGGCGTACGGGCGATCGTCGGCTTCAGCCGCACCGTCTCGGATCTCTCGGTCACCGAGGCGTTCTACCGCGACGGACTTGGCTTCGTGCGGATCGCCCCGCCGGAACCCGTGCCGGCCGCGCAAGCGGAGGTGATGGGGCTTACGGACCGTCGCGCGACGCAGTTGCGCATGCAGCTCGGCGCCCAGACCGTGACCTTCCTGGTGCTCGATCCGCCCGGCGCGCCCTACCCGGCCGATCCTGCGGCGACGGACGCGTTCTTCCAGCACCTCGCAATCCCGGTTCGCGACATGGCGGCCGCGATGGCGCAGCTGGCGCGACTCGCCCCCACACCCATCAGCCGCGGTGGGCCGCAGCGCCTTCCGGCATCCACAGGAAGCGTGACCGCCTACAAATTCCGCGATCCCGATGGGCATCCGCTGGAGTTGATCGTCTTTCCCGGTGGCCCGCCCGCCGCGCGCTGGCGCGACGCGCCGGGCCTGTTTCTGGGCATCGATCATTCGGCGATCACCGTCACCGGCCTCGACGCCACCCTGGCTTTCCTGACCGGGTCGCTCGGCCTGACGGTGGCGGCGCGCGGCTTGAATCAGGGTCCGGAGCAGGCGCGCCTCGACGGGCTTGAGGATCCGCAGGTCGACGTGATCGCGCTGGAACCGCCGGCCTCAGAACCGCACGTGGAGTTGCTCCACTATCGCCGGCCTCCCGTCATCGCGCGGGGGCGGGGCGCCGGTCCAGGCGACCGAGCCGCGACCCGCTACGTTTTCTCCGCGGCCGATCTGCCGGGGCTGTCGCGACGACTGCGCGCGTCCGGACTTGCGCCGCAGGCTTCCGCCGACGGCTCGACCGTGTATTGCGCCGGGCCGGACGGACACGGCTTCTTGTTCGTGCCGGCCTGAGGGCACCTGTCCGATCAGCTCCTGCGCAGGCTTGACGCCTCGCCCCTTCGGCGTCCAATCCGGCCGCTCCGGAGGTGAGATTGATGCCGCTCCTCGCCCTGCCCTTTCCGGCCATCGATCCGGTGGCGCTCGCGATCGGGCCGATCACGATCAAATGGTACGCGCTCGCCTACATCGCCGGCCTGATCGGCGGCTGGTACTATGCGCGCCGCCTCGTGATGGCCGACAGCCTCTGGGGCGTGGTGAAGCGCCCGCAGGTCGTCGACATCGACGACCTCGTCGTCTGGGTGGCGCTGGGCGTCGTGCTGGGCGGCCGGATCGGCTACGTGCTGTTCTACAACCTGCCGATGTATATCGCCGACCCGATCGAGATCCTGGCGATCCGCAACGGCGGGATGTCGTTTCACGGCGGCTTCATCGGCGCGATCCTGGCCTTCCTGCTGTTCGCCCGCGCCAAGAAGCTCAACGGCTACACGCTGCTCGACATCGGCGCCGTGGTCGTGCCGATCGGGCTGTTCTTCGGCCGCATCGCCAATTTCGTGAATGGCGAGCTCTGGGGCCGTGTCGCGACCGATTTTCCCTACGCGGTCGTGTTCCCCAGCGGCGGTCCCCTGCCCCGTCATCCGAGCCAGCTCTACGAGGCGGCGACCGAAGGGCTGCTGCTGTTCATCGTCATGGCGATCGCCGTGCACCGGTTCGGCTTCCGCAAGCCCGGCCTGCTCGGCGGCATCTTCGTCCTCGGCTACGCCCTGGCCCGGACCTTCTGCGAGTTCTTCCGCGAGCCGGATCGCCAGCTCGGCTTCCTGTTCGGCGATCATCTCGGCCCGATGGGCGGCGGCGTGACCATGGGCATGCTCCTGTGCGTGCCGATGATGATCGTCGGGCTGACCTATATCGTGCTGGCCGCCACCGGCCGGACACGCCCGCGCCACCCGGTCGATGGGCTCGCCGCCGCCGAGGAGGCGCCGAAGGCGCCCGTGGAAGCGTGACGCCCCTCGGGGCCGAGATCGCCGCGCTGATCCGGCAGAACGGGCCGATCGGCGTCGATCGCTACATGGCGCTGTGCCTCGGCCATCCGGTCCACGGCTATTATCGCACCCGCGATCCCCTCGGCGCGCAGGGAGACTTCACGACGGCGCCCGAGATCAGCCAGATGTTCGGCGAGCTGATCGGCGCCTGGACGGCCTATGTCCACGGGCTGATGGGTCAGCCGGACCCGCTCGTCCTGATCGAACTCGGCCCAGGCCGCGGCACGCTGTTGGCCGATGCCTTGCGGACCTTGCGGGCCGCAAGTCCGGATGTGCGGGTCACGCCGCACCTCGTCGAAATGAGCCCGATCTTGCGCGCCGTGCAGGAGCGCAACCTCGCTGGCACCGGCGCGATCTGGCACGCAGAGATCGAGACGCTGCCTCCAGGCCCGGCGATCCTGCTCGCCAACGAATTCTTCGACTGCCTCCCGGTCCGCCAGTTCGAGCGCCGGCCGACCGGTTGGCACGAGCGGCAGGTCGGCCTGGGGCCGCAGGGCATGTTCGTCTTCGGCCTCGCGCCGGAGCCGACCCCGGGCCTCGACGCCGACGGGCCAGACGGGGCGTTGCTCAGCGTGCCGACAGCTGGTCTCGCGGCGATGCGGGCGCTGGCGCAACGGTTCACTGCATCGGGAGGCGCTCTGCTCGCCGTCGATTACGGCCATGTCCGACCTGGCTTCGGCGACACCCTGCAGGCGGTGGCGGGCCACCGTTTCGCGGATCCGCTGGCTGCCCCTGGGGAAGCGGACCTGACCCATCACGTCGATTTCGCGGCGTTGGCCCGGGCGGCAAGCAGCCAGGGCGCGCAGGTCCATGGACCTGTCGATCAGCGGGATTTCCTGTTCGCCCTGGGCCTGAGCGCCCGCGCCGAACGGCTGAAGACCCGCGCGACGGATGCCCAGTCCGCCGAGATCGACCGGGCGGTCACTCGGCTGACAGACTCTGGCGAGCGCGGGATGGGCTCTCTGTTCAAGGTTCTGGCGGTGAGCGGCCCGACATCGGGGCCGCTCCCTGGCTTTCCCGATGCCGGATCGTCGGCAACCGTTTGATGGCCGTCCTGGCGACCGCGGAGGATCAGCCGAAGGAGCCGAACCCTGAATCCGTCTGGCTGGGCGCCCGCGGGGTCGGCGGTGCAGGCGGGTTCGGATCGTTCGGGTCGAAGGCAGCGGGTTCGCCCGTGACCGGAGGTGCGGGCGTTGTCGGGATCCGGGGCTCCTCGGCCTCCGGCTTGGTCGTTTCAATCAGGGCGTCGGTCTCGATCCATTGGGCCATTGCGATCCTTCTCGGAATGAAGCCGTCCGCGGCTCCATACTGCATTGCAACAAGAATCTGACGCCTGAGCGACATCGTCAAGGGGCGGCCCTTGCGGTATCGGAGCGCGACAGGGAAACCGGAATGGGAGCGGGCGTGACTTCAGGCATGTTGATCGAAGCGCCGCAGCTCTCCGCGCATCCGAACCTTCGGCACGCGTTCTTCACCCGCCAGGGCGGCGTATCGGAGGACATCTACGCCTCCCTGAACGGCGGTCTCGGGTCGCGGGACGATCCGGAGCGCGTCGCTGCGAACCGAGCGCAGATGTGCGCCCAGCTCGGCCTTCCGCCGGACAGGCTCGTAAGCCTGTACCAGGTCCATTCCGCCGAAGTGGTGACCGTCGAGGCGCCGTTCGCGGCGGCGATGCGTCCCAAGGCCGACGCCATGGTGACGCGCGTACCGGGGCTGGCCCTCGGCATCGCCACCGCCGATTGCGGGCCGATC
Organism: Methylobacterium sp. PvR107; assembly: GCF_017833295.1. NCBI lineage: Bacteria > Pseudomonadati > Pseudomonadota > Alphaproteobacteria > Hyphomicrobiales > Methylobacteriaceae > Methylobacterium > Methylobacterium sp. PvR107. The sequence continues at coordinate 4,463,521 of NZ_JAFIBW010000001.1, read as the reverse complement.
CTCTTTGCCGATGCCGAGAACGGGGTGGTGGGGGCGGCGCATGCCGGGTGGAAGGGCGCGCTCACCGGGGTGATCGACGCGACGGTGGGGGCCATGGAGGCGCTGGGTGCGCGACGGAACAGGATCGTGGCGGTGCTCGGCCCGACGATCAGCCAAGCGTCGTACGAGGTCGGTCCCGATTTCGTCGCACGGTTCCGGACGGAAGCGCCCGGCATGGAGCAGTTTCTCGGCACCGCGACTCGGCCCGACCACGCACAATTCGACCTGCCGGGTTTCATCCTGGCGCGGCTGGCTAAAGCCGGAATCGACGAAGCGACGTCGCTCGGCCTCTGCACGTATGCCGACCCGCACCGCTTCTACAGCTACCGGCGCACCACGCATCGCGGCGAAGCGGATTACGGGCGCCTAATCTCGGCCATCGCGCTCGTGCCCTGAAACCGAAACGCCCACCCGAAAACAGGGTGCGACAATCTGCCGACCTGGCGCTCGGAAAAAAGCGTAGCCGGAAGCGAACCTTGGCCGTTCGAGCGCGTTAGGGGATCAAGGTGCCGGGGAAAAACGGCGGGTTGCCTTAAGGGGCCGCGAACAGCGGTCGGCGACACCGCGGAGCGCAAAGCAGCCCTGGAACCGCTGGAAGACAACCAGATCCGCGCTCTGCGCCAGTCCGGACAACGGGCGGTGCGGAACCACCAGTGAGGACCAGATCATGAAATCCGTGCTCCGTCTGTCCACCGCCCTCGCGGGCGTCGCGCTCGCCGGCTCCGCTTTCGCCGCTGACCTGCCGCGCCGCGCTGCGCCGCCGCCGGTGTTCACCCCCGTCCCGGTCTTCACCTGGACCGGCGCCTATTTCGGTATCAACGCCGGCTACGCCTTCGACGCCAGCAGCCGCTCCAACAACTCGACCTTCGTCATCCCGGGCGGCGTCGGCCTGACCACCGGCCCGGCCGCGGTCGCCACCTTCCGCAACCGCAGCCAGGACGGCTTCACGGGCGGCGCGCAGATCGGCTACAACTACCAGTTCACCCCGGGCTCGGGCGTGGTGATCGGCATCGAGGCCGACGCCCAGTACCTCGATTTCGGCCGCAACCGGAACAACGCCTTCGTCACTGGCGGCGCGATCGCACCGGGCCTGATCCTCAACGACCCGCGCGGCCTGGCCAGCCTCGACTACTTCGGTACCGTGCGCGGCCGCCTCGGCTACGCCTTCGACCGCACCCTCGTGTACGGCACCGGCGGCTTCGCCTACGGCTCGGGCAGCGCTGACCGCTCGTTCGGCGGTTTTGCCGGCAACGACAGCTTCCGCACCGGCTACGCCGTCGGCGGCGGCATCGAGTACGCCCTGCCCACCGACTCGTTCCTGAACTTCTTCCGCTCGTCCGCCGTGACGCTGAAGGTGGAAGGCCTGTACGTGAACCTCGACCGCGGCACCCGCAACCAGGGCGTCCTGCTCGTCAACGCCGCCAATCTCGCGCCGGTCTACACCACCGGCATCGGCCGCCGCGACGACGAGTTCGCCGTGGTCCGCGCCGGCCTGAACTACAAGTTCGGCTCGTACTAAGAGGCTGCGGCGGCCCGGCTCCAGTCGGGCCGGCCCAACCGATCGAGCGAGGAGAAGCCCGGCCGAGAGGTCGGGCTTTTCGCATTCAGTCTTCGGACGAATGAAGTTTTCGCCATCGCCCCTGACAAAGCGTCGCCGCGCACCCATGTCGTGTCTGCCATGCGGCGCGTTCGAGCCCGCGGGTGAGATTCGAGGAGGACGACTCCATGAACAGCGAAGAACGCGACGTCATATCGGGCATCTTCCAGCGGCTGGAACAGGCGCAGACCCAGCCCCGCGACGCGGAGGCCGAGCGCTTCATCGCCGACAAGCTCCGCACGCAGCCCTACGCACCCTACGCGATGGCGCAGCTGATCTACGTGCAGGAAGAGGCGATCAAGAGCTTGAACCAGCAGCTCGAGCAGGCGCGCCGACAGGGCGAGCAGGCGCAGTCCTCCGGTGGCGGCGGCTTCCTGTCGAGCATCTTCGGCGGAGGCGGCAGCCAACGCCAGGAGCCGCAGCAGCAGCCGGGCTACGGCCAGCAGCGGCCGGCGGGCCAGCCCTGGGGGAATCCGGGGGCGCCTCCGCAAGGCTATCCCCAGCAAGGCTATCCCCAGCAGGGCTACCCGCAGCAGGGCAACCCGCAGCAGCAGGGCGGTCCGTGGGCCGGCCAGCCCCAGGCTCCGGCGCGTGGCGGCGGCTTCCTGGCGAACGCCCTGCCGATGGCCGCGGGCGCGGCGGGCGGCATGCTGCTCGGCAGCGCCCTGTCGAATGCCTTCGCGGGCGGCCATTCGAGCCTTGGCAGCGCCGCGGCTGCGGGCCTCGGGGGTGGTGGCGAGACGATCGTCAACAACTACTACGGCGACGGCGGCAACCAGGATCTCGGCTCGGCGCTCGACAACAGTGGGGGCGATCTCGGCGGCTTCCAGGATGCAGGCTTCAGCGATCCGGGCGGTGATCTCGGCGGTGATCTCGGCGGCGGCGACGACAGCGACTGGACCTGATCGTTCCGTTGCCCAGTGAGGTGGATTGGCCCGGTCGTGTTCAGGCACGGCCGGGCCTTTCTGTATCCGCTCACCGTCGGAACCGAGCCGACAGTCAGAGAACCTCGACGCGCGTGCCGACCGGGACGCGTTCGTACAGATCGATGACGTCGTCGTTCATCATCCGGATGCAGCCCGACGAGACCGACTGCCCGATCGTGTTGGGCTCGTTGGTGCCATGGATGCGGTAGAGCGAGGAGCCGAGATAGAGCGCCCGCGCACCGAGCGGGTTCTCGGGGCCCCCCGCCATGTGGCGCGGCAGATCGGGGCGGCGGGCCAGCATCTCGGACGGCGGGATCCAATCCGGCCACTCGGCCTTGCGGCTGACGGTCTTGAGCCCGGACCAGGCGAAGCCGGGACGGCCGACGCCGATGCCATAGCGCAGCGCCCGCTGGCCGGCCTGAACCAGGTACAGGTGCCTCCCGGCGGTGTCGATCACGATGGTCCCCGGCCGCTGCGATCCCGCGAACGGTACCTCCTGGCGCTGGTATTCCGGCGCGACCGCGCGGGCGATTCGGCTCGGATCCGGCTGAGATGCGCCGTAGATTCCGGCAGCGACGGCGCCCGCAGGAGCGGCTCCGTAGGGTCGGGACGGCACGGCATTAACCGGGGCGACGTCCGGCTCGGCGGGCAGCAGGTCGCCGGAATAGGCCGCGACGCGCTGAGGGGTCGCGATGGGTTGGGGAGCACGCATCGGTTGCGAGGTGGCGTAGCGCTGCGGCGCGCTCCGGACGCCGCCCGCGCTGCCGGTGACCAGATATTCGATGAGGCCGCCGCCGTAATTGCTGCCGCCTTCCGCGTAGCGCGCCTGCTGCGCCTGGACGGGCGCGCACCACACCAGGGCGGCAACGCTCGCCCACACACCCAGATGGACTGATCCCCGTATCATCGCACGCTCCCGCACCGGGGCTGCACATCCCGGTCGCGCGAATAGTCCCGCCTGGAACCCGCGAATCAGGTGAATGAGCGTGGTGAATCGAATGCGGTTTCGGCGCTGTCCCGCGATCCGACGACGACACCGTGAATCACCGGTAAAGCATCGCTGCCGGAGCTCGGGACGATCCGGGCGCGGACGGGAACGCACCAATCGCACGATCGAAGCGTGGCAGTCACAGTCCGCTAACCGATGTGTTAGAGAGTTACTGAGACGGAACCCGAACGCCTACGCCCGGACGATGACCCAGAAGCGCTATCGCATCGAAGACGCCCTTGGGCTTCCCGGGGCTCCCCCGCCGGCGTCGAGTACGCCCGCCTCCGGGGAGCGTCTCGAAGACATCTTCAACGCCATCCAAGACTTGCGCCGCGTCACCCAGATGAGCGCGAGCGAGACGATCGAGTCCTGTCGCCGGGACCTGCACGAAGCTCTCGCGATGCGCACCGAACTCGACATCATGAAGGATGCGATCACGCGGACCAAGTCCGAGCTGGCGACGCTGCACCGGACCGAGAACACCGGCAAGGGCATGCGCCGGGCGGCCGACGAGCTCGACGCCGTGGTCGATTCGACGGAGCGCGCGACCACGCAGCTCCTCGGGGCGATCGAGGAGATCGAGAGCCACGCCGGCATGCTCAACGCCGCGACCCTTCCGCCCGGCATGAAGCCGCATGTCGACGTGATCCTCGAGCGGGTCATCAGCGCCTACGAGGCGTGCAACTTCCAGGATCTGACCGGCCAGCGGATCACCAAGATCGTCGGCGTGATGAAGTTCATCGAGGAGCACCTCGACCGGCTGATCGCAACCTGGTCGGAACTCGACAGCTTCAAGGAGCTCATCACCGTCATGCCGGTGCCGACCGCGCTGGACGACGAGAGTTCGCTGCTCAACGGACCGAAGCTCGACCACGATCCCGGCCACGTCGATCAGAGCGACATCGACTCGCTGTTCGACTGATCCGCCTGCGGGCCGGCGGCGTACGATTTTTGTACGCCGCCCTGTCCCCCTCGGCGGCAGGAACGCTTAGATCTGCGGTATGAGCCGCAGAGCCCTCACCGACCTGCCCCCCGACGTCTTCGACGACGGCCGCGATGCCGAGCGGGACGAGACCGCCGACGAGGCTGGCCTGCCCGCCGACGCCTCGCCGGAGATCGATTTCGACTTCGAGCCCGGCGCGGTCCAGGCCGGCACCGAGGTGATCCGGCGCTTCTGGTCGACGCTTCCGTCCTCCCCCGGCGTCTACCGGATGTTCGACCATCGCGGCGACGTCCTCTACGTGGGCAAGGCCAAGAACCTGAAGGCCCGCGTCGGCTCCTACGCCCGGGGTCAGGCGCATTCGAACCGCATCGCCCGGATGATCTCGCAGACGGCGGCGATGGAGTTCGTCACCACTGCCACCGAGACCGAGGCGCTGCTCCTTGAAGCCAACCTGATCAAGCAGCTGAAGCCCCGCTTCAACGTGCTGATGCGGGACGACAAGTCGTTCCCCTACATCCTGGTCACCGAGGATGGCCCGGCCCCGCAGATCGTCAAGCATCGCGGCGCAAGGCGTCGGAAGGGCAGCTATTACGGCCCCTTCGCCAGCGTCTGGGCGGTCAACCGGACGGTGAACGCCCTGCAGCGTGCCTTCCTGCTGCGCACCTGCACCGACAGCTACTACGAGAACCGCACCCGGCCCTGCCTGCTCTACCAGATCAAGCGCTGCTCCGGCCCGTGCACGGGCGAGATCGGGCAGGAGGATTACGCGGCCATGGCGGATTCGGCGCGCGCGTTCCTCGCGGGCAAATCCAACGCCGTGAAGGATCGGATGCGCGGCGAGATGCAGGACGCGTCCGAGGCCATGGAATTCGAGCGCGCTGCCCGCTTCCGCGACCGGATCGCCGCGCTCTCGGCGATCCAGGGCGTGCAGGGCGTCAACACGCAGGGCGTCGAGGAGGCCGACGTGTTCGCCCTCGACGAGCAGGCCGGTCAGTTCTGCATCGAGGTGTTCTTCTTCCGCAACTTCCAGAACTGGGGCAACCGCGCCTACTTCCCGAAGGCGGATCGGACGATGACGCCCGACGAGGTGCTGGGCTCGTTCATCGGCCAGTTCTACGACGACAAGCCGGCGCCCCGGACAGTGCTCACCAGCCACGCCATCGAGGACGCGGAGCTGGTCGCCGCCGCCCTGTCGAGCCGGGTCGATTACCGGGTCGAGCTCCACCGCCCGAGCCGCGGCGAGCGCAAGAACCTCGTCGACTACGCCCAACGCAACGCCAAGGAGGCCCTTGCCCGACGGCTCGCCGACACGGCCTCCCAGGGCAAGCTGCTCGGAGCCCTGGGACAGGCCTTCGGGCTCGAGCGTGCGCCGCGGCGGATCGAGGTCTACGACAATTCGCACATCATGGGCACGAATGCCGTCGGCGGGATGATCGTCGCGGGCCCCACGGGCTTCATGAAGGCGCATTACCGCACGTTCAACATCAAGTCCGAGGAACTCACGCCCGGCGACGATTACGGCATGATGCGCGAGGTGCTGCAGCGGCGATTCAAGCGGCTCGCGAAGGAGGCACCGCGCACCGGGCGCGAGGACGCCCTGGCGGCGGCCGAAGGCGGCGCGCCGGAGCCGGTGCCGGCGCCTGCCGACGCGAGCGAGGCCTTCCCGGCCTGGCCCGACCTCGTTCTCATCGACGGTGGCAAGGGCCAGCTCGACGCGGCCAGAGCGGCGCTCGACGCGGTCGGTGTCGCGGGCGTGCCGCTTGTCGGCGTCGCCAAGGGGCGCGACCGCGATGCCGGGCGCGAGACGTTTTTCGTACCGGGCCGGCCGCCTTTCAAGCTTCCGCCGCGCGATCCGACGCTCTACTTCGTGCAGCGACTCCGCGACGAGGCCCACCGCTTCGCCATCGGGAGCCACCGGGCCAAGCGCAAGCGAGAGATGGTGAAGAACCCCTTGGACGAAATCGCCGGCATCGGCCCCAGCCGCAAGCGCGCGCTGCTCCACCATTTCGGGACCGTGAAGGCGATCGAGCGCGCCGCCTTCGAGGACTTGGCCAAGACCCCGGGCGTCAACGCCGCAACCGCGCGGGCAGTCTACGACTTCTTCCATGCCGGCGCCTGAGAACCCCGCCGTCATGACCGAACCGGGCACGAAGGCGTTGACGCCCGCGCCGGGCTCTGATTTCACCCCGGCGATGAACGCCGTCCTTCCCCGACGACGGTCGCCGGCCTGGACGCTCGCGAATTGCCTGACCTACGGGCGCCTCGTTGCCGTGCCGGTGATGGTCGCGCTGCTGTTCTGGCCCGAGTCACACACGGCGCGGTGGACGGCGCTCGGCGTGTTCGTCGCGGCCGCGATCACCGACTACCTCGACGGCTACGTCGCGCGGACCTACGACCAGAGTTCCGCACTCGGCCGGATGCTCGACCCGATCGCCGACAAGCTGCTCGTCTCCGCCTGCCTGCTGATGCTGACCGCGGACCACACCATCGTCGGCTCGAACATCTGGGCCGCGATCGTGATCCTGTGCCGCGAGGTCCTGGTTTCCGGGCTGCGGGAGTATCTGGCCGAGTTGAAGGTCGGCGTGCCGGTGAGCCGGATCGCCAAGTGGAAGACCACGGTGCAGTTGCTGTCGCTGGGCTTCCTTGTGGCTGGACCCGCCGGCGAAACGGTGTTGCCGGGGACGGAATCGATCGGCCTGACGCTGCTGTGGCTTGCCGCCGCCCTGACGCTTTGGACCGGCTGGGACTACATGCGGGCGGGGATCAAGCACGTCATCGACGACCCGCGCTGATGACGCGGAGCGCAAGCGGCACAGTCCCAGGCCTCTGTTCGGCGGTGTTGCCATGAAGCTCGTCTATTTCGCCTGGGTCCGGGAGCGGATCGGCCGCCCCGAGGAGGAGCTGGCCCCGCCTCCGGAGGTCGCCACCGTGACGGATCTCGTCGCGTGGCTGCGCGGGCGGGGCGAGGAATATGCCTACGCCTTCGAGGATCCGGGCGTCGTGCGCGCCGCCATCGATCGCGCCCATGCCAAGCCCGACGCCTCGATCGTCGGTGCTCGGGAGATCGCCTTCTTCCCGCCGATGACCGGGGGTTAGCCGCACGGCGCACGTAGTCGACCCGGCTTGAAGCGCGCGGAATTCCGGCGTCAATGATGCCGTCGCTCCGGCTGCCCTTCATGCCGAACGGCGCGCGGTCCGAGCCAAGTTCCTGTACGGGTTCGGGCCGCTTCAAGACTTCGTTGGCTGCGGAACGCTCAAGCTAGGGCCGCCGTTACCGAGTACCTCTATCGGTTACCGGAGCCCGAGAATGCGCAAGACCCTGCTCGCCACCGCTGCCCTGTTGAGCCTCTGCGCCGCCGCGCAGGCGCAGACTACCGTCATCGAGCGCGACCGGCCCGCTGTGGTCGTCGATCGTCCGGCCTCCGAGTCGAAATCCGTGACCGTCCACGATCACGGCGACGGCTGCGTCACCAAGACGGTGCGCAAGGAGAACGAGATGGGCGACTCCAAGACGGTGAAGAAGGAGACGTGCGACTGAGGCACGCTTCCGCGCGGCCGGGCCTTTCGCCAAGTCCGGCCGCAAACCCTCGGACGCGCGGTCTGACCTCCGGGGACCTTCCTCGCACCGACGCACGGTTTTAAGCGCCGGGCCGCTGACCGGTGCCGCCGGCCCCGCGAGGACGATCGCGGGTGACGGCGTCGCGCCCTCACCGCTAACCGGCATCCACGAAATATCCGTGGCCCGTACACATCCGGGCGTCGTCCGAGACCAGGAACAGGGCCAGCGCCGCGACATCGGCGGGCTGGATCCGGCCGTCGAGGCATTGGGCCGCGACGATCGCGGCTTCCCCCTCCGCTGTGTACCACTTCTCCTGCCGCGGGGTCTGGACGTTCCCCGGCAGGATCGCCGCCACCCGGATTCCATCACGTCCGAGATCGCGCGCGAGCGCCCGGGTCATGCCCTCGATCGCGGCTTTCGCGGTCTGATAGAGCGGCATGTCCGGCAACCCGAGATGCCAGCTGATCGAGCCGAAGTTCAGAATCACGCCTCCGCCGGCCCGCCGCATCGCGGGTACCGCCGCCTGGGCGGCGAAAAACAGATGGCGCAGATTCACCGCCATGCGGTCGTCCCAGTAGGCCGGCGTGACATCCTCGAGCGTGTGGCGGTCGTCGTTGCCGGCATTGTTGATCAGGACATCGAGGCCACCCAGGACCGTCTCGGCCTCGCTCACGAGGGCGCGGACCGCCTCGACATCTGTCAGGTCACAGCAGCGGTAGAGCGGCGTGTGAGCCGCGCCAGGCGCGAGCCTCGCCACCAGGGCTTCCGCTGCGGCGTCGGCGATGTCGCAGAAGAGAACGCGCGCGCCCTGCGTCACGAGGGCTTCGACCAGACCCGCGCCGATCCCGGATGCGCCTCCGGTCACCAGCACGCGCTTGCCGTGCAGGCTCGGATAGAGCGCGCGGTTCACAGGCGGTGACGACATCGGACTCTCCCCACTTCGATCGCGATGGCCTCAGGCCCGCGAATTGTCGGAGTTTTACGCGCGCACGGACGCCCCGCGATGCCACCGCGGGGGCCGTGGATTCGCGAAACGTTAAGAGTTGCCGAATGAAATCGCTGCGTCTTCTAGAAAGGAAAACGCCGTGCCTCTGCGCCTGGAACTCAAGCCGTTCGAGCGGCTCATCATCAACGGTGCGCTGATCCGCAACGGGGACCGGCGGTCCGCGTTCCTGATCGAGACGCAGTGCAAGTTCCTGCGGGAAAGCGAGATCATCACGGAGAGCGAGGCTGATACAGCCTGCAAGCAGCTCCACCTGACCCTGACGGTCATCTACCTCGCCGATGACCCGGCACAGGGAATCGACCTGTTCTTCCGCCAGGCGACCGACCTGATTCGTCTGGTGCCCGCGGCCGCGCAGCAGATCGCGGCCATCGCCGAACTCGTCGAGTCCGGCGAGCATTACCGCGCGCTCAAGCTCGGCCGAAAGCTCGTGGAGTGGGAGTGCGCGAGCCCGCCAGTGCCTGAGGCTCCGGCGGCACCCCAAGGCTAGCGGTGCTCAGCCCGGATTACCCTGCAGACCGGCTGCGATCTGGTTGTTGATCGAGACCAGCGTCGCGATCTTCTCGGGGGTCGGCGCAATCATCGTGTCGACGCAGTTGCGCAGGACGAAGGCACCCAGACGGGCCACACCCTGCTTGACGTCGGCCGGGAGAGGATTCTCGTCGGCCGTCGCCTCCGAACTGAGCAAGGTCCAAACGCGCTGATTGAAGGAAAGCGCCTCGTTCAGCGGCTTGGTCTCCCCCGCGGGAAGCTCACGCCCGGCGCTGATGAGTTGTTGCGCCGCTTTCAACAGCAGGGCCGATTCGGCCTCACGGGGCGTCAGAGCGCTGCGCGCGGTTCTGGCGTAGGCATTGGCGGCAGCGTTCATCGGCGTTCCCCTCCCGGCATCGCACTCGCCTGCGCAGCAGGCTTGCGCGTAGCTGTCGCAGAACAGGAGTTAAGACGGCGTGAGCGGCAGATCCGCCATGATACTGCCGGGTTGGACAACGACCACACTTTGTGGCTCGAAGGAATCCGCCGCCGGACCCCCTCACCAATGCTGAATTTCTGTCTCGGAACTGTTGCTGGCGGCCTCATCGCCTGCGTTCTGACCATCGCGGCGGCGCGTCAACCGGAGGTTCAGGCACGTCTCGGCTTGAAACCGACCCTGCCGCCGATGGCCTTGGCGGCGCTTCCGAAGCCGCCGGAGCCGGATTGCGTCCGTCGCCCCGATGCGGCCCCGAAGATCGGTACGCAGGATATGCTCTTCAACCGCCAGAGATTCTGGTCGGTTTCGCCCTAATCAGAAGGTGCCGATCAGCACGAGCAGCATGGTTGTTGCGACTGTGGTGCTGACGAAGCCGCAGAGGGCGGCCGCGAAGGATGGACCGGTCCGGACGGTGGTCGGGGATTCGAGATCGTTCGAGAGCGTGGCGGGGGTCATCGGCACAGAACCTTTTGGGCGACGTGGGTCGCGCATGTCGGGATAATGCTGGTGGCGTGGCGCGGCCGAGGTGCGGGCGCGCACCCGATCAGTCGCAGCGGTTGATTTTCTTGGCGATCCGCAAGCCCCGAAGCTCGCTGCGCAGGTCGATCGCCACGACGCCCTCGCCGCATCGCTCGAACGCGTCGCGGGCATCGTCGTAGCGGTCGCCGACCTCATCGAGCGTGTCGCAGACACGATCGTGATTGCCCAGCCGCGCCTCTTGGCGCGCCTGGAAACGCAGGGCATTCGCCTCATCGACCTTGCGCTGTGCCTCCAGGCACGCCGGCAGGGCCAGCGCCGAGGAGGTCATGACGAGGCCGGCCAGGACACTGGCGAGGCAGCGAGACAGAGTGGCCGAACTGGCACTCACGGGAACACTCACACACTGGACGTGATGGCAGACCTTCATCGGATCTGCCGGGTTTCTCGGGACGGCTCGTGTCCGCCCCGTCTCTGACCGCTCAAACGGTGAAGCTGACGTGAAGGTTCCGGTCCGGGTCAGCTCTTCCGGCGCAGTCGCGAGGTGAGGATTGCGGGCAACGCCACGGGCGCCGGCCCCATCGGATCGACGCCGACATCGTATTGCTTGGGCATCGGCTTGAGCTTGCCGTGGCTGTGCCCGTGCAGATTGAGCGCGCCTCGGCTCATGCCATTCCAGGTTCGAAATGCGTAGTGGCAGAGAACGACCATCCGGCCCTCGACCGCGAATTCCGCGTAGTGGCGGACCGAGGCCCAGCCAGGCGCCGCCAGCGTCTCGGCGCCGTCGTTGTTGCCGATGATCAGATGCTTCTCGCCGTTGAGCCCGTCGAGGATTTCGCGGATCCGCGCCCCGCTCGGACCGAGCGCGAAATCGCCGAGATGCCAGACGGTGTCGGTTGGCGCCACAACGTCGTTCCAGGCCGCGATCAGGCCGGCATCGTGGGCGGCCAGATCGGGATAGGGTCGGTGGTCGAAGCGCAAGGCCCGCTGATCGCCGAAATGCGTGTCGCCAGTGAAGAAGGTCGTCACTCGTCGCCCCACCCTGAGCCCGTCATCTAGCCGGGATTGCCGCGAAGCGCGGCGCCAGCGGCGTTGTTCCATCGGCCGCGTGGCACGTCGGCGCGTTGACGCGGCCGGCATCCGGCGCGAAGCGTGGCGTGCGGGGCGATCGTGTGAGGGCGCGAATATGCTGGGGACGGTCGGATTTGCCTTCCTGGCCGGCCTGCTCTCGGTGCTCTCGCCCTGCGTCCTTCCGCTGCTGCCGATCGTGCTCGGGACGGCGGCGTCGGAGCACCGGCTCGGTCCGGTTGCCCTTGCAAGCGGGCTCGCGGTCGCGTTCACGACCATCGGCCTGTTCGTGGCGACGATCGGCTTCGCCATCGGGCTCGACGGCGACGTGTTCCGGAGCGCCGGCGCGGTCCTGCTGGTCATCCTCGGCGTGATCCTCATCCTGCCCCGTCTCCAGGCCCAGGTCGCGACCGCGGCCGGTCCGGTGGCGGCCTGGGCCGAGGAGCGATTCGGCGGGTTCGGAACAGGGGGTCTGACCGGCCAGTTCGCCGTCGGCCTCCTGCTCGGGGCAGCCTGGAGCCCCTGCGTGGGCCCGACCCTCGGGGCGGCCTCGCTGATGGCGTCGCGGGGCGAGCACCTCGGGAGCGTCGCCCTCACGATGCTGGCCTTCGGGATCGGCGCAGCCGCGCCGCTGATGCTGCTCGGTCTCGTCTCCCGCCAGGCGCTGATGCGCTGGCGCGGCGGGCTGGCGGCCGCCGGTCGCGCCGCGAAAGCCGCCCTGGGCGCCGTCATGGTCCTGCTCGGCCTGCTGCTCCTGACGGGGCTGGACAAGCGCGTCGAGGCCGCCGCCGTCTCGGCCTCGCCGGACTGGCTCAACGCGATCACGACGCGCTACTGACAGGCAGCGCCCGCAACAGAGATCGGCGATGCCCGATGCCCCTCGTCTGACCAGTCTCGCGCATGGGGGCGGCTGCGGCTGCGAGCTCGATCCCGCCGTCCTGCGCCGGCTCCTCGCCCAGCAACCCGCCGCCGGCCCGTTCGATCGCCTTCTCGTCGGCAATGAGACCCCCGACGATGCGGCGACCGGATTCGGCATCCTGGGCCATGGGCTGGACTCGCCCGCGGCGCCGGGCTGACGCTCGCCCTCGAGGCCGATGCCCTGCCGCTGCTGCCGCGGGCGGAGGCGCTGGCGCGCGACGGCTACGTCACGGGGGCCTCACATCGCAACTGGGCTGCGTTCGGCGAGGCGGTGGACCTGTCGGCGGATGTTCCCGATTGGCGCCCCCACCTCCTGACTGACTCGCAGACCTCCGGTGGATTGCGGGTCTCCCGCGCGGCAGAGGTGGCGGATGCGATCCTGGCGCGCATCCGCGCTGCCGGCGGCCCGGATCGGCCGCGTGGAGCCGGGCCGCCCCGGATCCGTGGTGACGGCTGAGGACGTGGCGTCGCCGGGGAGGCAATCTTCAACAATCGCGGGCAGGCTCTTGCCCCGCACCGTGCAAGAGCCGCCGCCAGACCTGCTGTGACCGACGCCTCACTCCTGCCGCCTCCCGCGCACGGCATCGCCCGCTGGCCCTTCGGGACCGCCGCCTGCGGCCTCGCGCGTCCCACGTCCCTGCCGGACGGGCGGCCGTGGCCGCGGATCCGAATCATCACGGTCACGCGGCACGGGGCCGATCCGAGCGAATCCGTCGCCTCGGTCCTCCGCCAGGACTACCCGGAGGTCCGGCACGACCTCCTGCCGCCCGGCTCTGGCCGCGCCGCGGTCGAGCCGATGCTGGCCGATCCGACCATCGACCACCTGCTCTGGCTCGGCGCGGGCGATCTCCTCGCTCCAGGCGCCCTCACGGCCCTGGCGCTCGAGGCTGCGCTTACGGGCGCTGCCGCGGTGGCGGGCCTGCGCGTTCTGTACGACGACGCGGTCCGTGCGCTCGATGCGCCGGCCGCCACGATGGAGCCTGGGGACGGCACGTTCACGGACAGCGCAATCCTTTGGGCGCGCGACGCGCTGCCCACGCATGCGATCCTCGACGCCGACGGCATGCCGAATTCCGTCACGGCCTGGTCGTCGCTCGGCGAGGCTCGGTGGGCGTGGATCGGGCGCCCCGTGCTTCTGCACAGGCTCGCGGCGGCGCAGATCCCGGCGGGCGGCCTGACGATCGTCTCGCTCACCGGCCTGGGCACCCGGGGCGGCGCCGGCGTCGCGCAGCGACGGCTCGCCGACGCGCTCTCGCTCGCGGGCCACCGCGTGACTGGAATCGTGTTGAGCGGCCGCCCCGAGGCCGCCGAGTGGACCGACACGTTCCCGCAGGCCGAGGCGGCGATCGCGGCGGCCGCCCCCGACCTGGTCCTCGCCGGCAACCTGCACGGGGCGACCCGGAGCCTTGACGTCGTCGGACGTCTGGCGCGGCGGGGACCGGTCGGCTTGGTCCTGCACGACCTCTTCCCGCTCACAGGCCGCTGCTGCCATCCCCGCGATTGCGGCCGCGCCCTGGCCGGCTGCGACGCCGCCTGCCCGACACCGGATGAGTACCCACAGCTCGCCCCGGACCGGATTACCGGCATGCACCTCCGCAAGCGCGCGGTGCTTGCCGGTTCCGCCAGCTCGTGGATGCTGGCGAATTCCGACTGGACGCTGGCGCGCGCCCGGGATCTCGCGCCGCCGGGCGCGATCACGGAGCGGATCCGCTTGGCCTTCCCGACTGCCGTATTCCGGCCGGGCCATCGCGCTGCCCTGCGCAGCCGGCTCGGCCTGCCGCACGGTGACGTACTGATCCTGGTGTCGTCGGTGATCGTCGACGGGCCCGACAAGGGCTTCGCGGACCTGCGCGTCGCACTCCAGGCCGTGGCGCGACCGGGCGTCGGGGTGGTGGCGGTCGGCCGGCTCGACGACCCGACCAGGCTCGGTGTCCCGAACCTGTTCGTGCCCGGCATGATCGCCGACGAGGAGACTCTCGCCGCGTGGTACGGCGCCTGCGACATCCACGTCACGGCAAGCCGCCACGAGACGCTGGGCCAGACGCCGATCGAGGCCGGTCTGTGCGGCGTGCCGACGCTCGCTTACCGCGTTTCCGGCCTGACCTCCTCGGTGATCGACGGCGTCTCGGGCCGCCTCGTCCCGGTGCGGCCCGGCGCCCTGGCGGAGGCCCTGACCGTGCTGGTCGAGGACCGCGACGCACGGGCGCGGCTCGGCGCCTTCGCGCGGATCGCCCTCGAGAGCCGCTACAGCCCGGCCGCTGCCGCCCTGTCCCTGGACGCGGTGTTCCGCCGACAAGGCCTGGTGGACGCCACGATGCGCCCGACCTTCGCACCGGCGATGCTCGGCCACTTTCCGTTTGCAGCCGAACTGCAGAAGGGCGCCGTCGGCACGGTTCCGGCGGCCTCGCCGCCCCTGGTGCGCCGGCTGCGCCGGGCCAAGCAGATGGTCCTGGGCCGCAGGATGCCGCTCTTCGTTCGCCGCTGCCTCTATTTCGCCGGTACGCTGCGACGGAGCGCCCCGTGAGGCACGCGGGGGACGCCGGACGGCGGCGGATCTATCTCGACGAGACGCATCTGCGCGGGCACGTGACCGGGATCGAGCGGATCACGCTCGACCTCTTCGCGCCCGAGATTCTGGCGCCGCACGAGGTCCGCCCGGTGACCAGCGGATCGCTGCCCACCATGATCGCCGCGCAGCAGCTCGGCCTGCCGCTTCGGGCGCTCCGGGATCGGGAAGCCCTGTTCCTGTTTCCCGGATTCCCGCCGGGGCCGCTCTGCGCCGTCGCAGCCGCGCGGTGCCTGCTCTACGTCCATGACACCTTCCTGATCACCCGGAAGGCGGATCTGAGCCTGCGCAGCCGCCTCTACATGAGCCCGAGCTTCGCCCTCGCCCTGCGCTGGTGCCCGAACCTGTTCGTCAACAGCCGCACCACCGGCGAGGCCGTGCGCGCCCTCTGCGCGGACCGCGCCCGCGTCGCGCTGCTTCGCCCGAGCGTGCGCGACGCCTTCGGCCTCGGCGCCTTGCCCGGACCGGCCGGTTACGCCGCCGGCAAGCCGCTGCGGCTGCTCGCGATCGGAACCATCGAACCCCGCAAGAACTATCCGGCCGCCCTGGCCCTGACGGCCGCGCTGATCCGCGTCGGCATCCCGGCGGAACTCCATCTTGTCGGCCGGGTCGGCTGGGGTCGGCACGCGTTCCTCGACGATCCGCCACCCTATCTGCATCGCTACGGCTACCTGTCCGACGCCGCGCTGCGTGACCTCGCGGCCTCGTGCCATCTGCTGATCTCGACATCGAAGGCGGAGGGACTCGGACTGCCGCTGCTCGAGGTGCAGCACGGCGGCCTGCCGGTGGTGGCGCCGGATGAACCCGTCTTCCGCGAGGCTCTCGGCGCGTCGGGGCTTCTGATCCGCCCGGATCAACCGGACGCTGCCGCCGCGGCGCTGCTCGGCTGGATCGCGGAAGGCGGTCTGACCCGGGCGATCCAGGCAAGCCGGGACAACGTGGCACGCTGGAACGGAACGGCAGCCGAGGACGCGCGCCGGTTCCGAAGTTTCCTCGCCGGAGATCGAACAGCGTACGATCCGGCGGATTCAATTGTCGCACCTGGAGGCGCCGCGTGAGACGGAATACGTAGTCCCCAACAAAATCAGGGCTTCCCCCGCCTCTCAGCCGTGACACTTACGTTCGTCTCTGTATCGCTGATCTGCATGTTCCCTGCGTCAGGAACCTGCACCACCGCGAGAGTACTTGTTCGGTATGCGGGTTGCTCGACTGCCGGCGACGAGACCGCCGCAAGCGAGGATCTGTCCCGGATCGGCACGGAGCTGCACCGCGGAGAGACAGGGCGATGGAGGCGGTGGCGGGCGGCGTTCTCCGACCCGGCAGGTCAAGGAGCGAGGCGTATGTTCGACTTCTCGACACGAATGGGCGGTGATCAGCCCGTGCGCATGGTGCTGCCCCAGGTCACGCCTCGGACGGAACCGCGCGTGATCCTGCGGCGCCTGTGGCGGGGAAGCGGCTTCATCGTCCTGGGCGCCCTGTTCATGGTCGCGGTCGCAATCGCGCTGCTCGGCCTGATCCCGCCGCGCTACACATCCAGCATGCAGGTGCTCGTCGATCCGAGCGACCTGCGCGTCGTCGAGAACGACGTGAACGCCCGTCAGCCCCAGGCCGACAGCGGCGTTTCGATCGCCGAGAGCCAGGTGCGGATCATCCAGTCCGACAACGTGCTGCGCCGGGTCATCGCCAAGCTGCACCTCGATCAGGATGACGAGTTCGTGCTGCCGGACGGCAACAATCCCACCCTGAACTGGATCAAGGGCGCGCTCGGCATGCTGCCACCGCCGGCGAGCCGGGATCCGATCAACATCGCCCTCGATACGCTCCAGAACCGGCTCACGGTCCGGCGGGCCGAACGGACATTCGTGATCGACGTCGCGGTTCAGTCCCGCGATGCCGAGAAGGCCGCGCGGATCGCCAACACCATCGGCGACGCCTACTTCGCCGAAGAGGCCGCGGCCCGGACCGACACGGCGCGGCGCGCCTCCGACGCCCTGGGGGGCCGGCTCGCCAACCTGAAGCGGGACGTAGAGCAGGCCGAGAGCGCGGTCGTACGCTACCGGGAGGATCACAAGCTCGTGGCCTCCAGTGGCCGATTGCTGACGGACCAGCAGCTCGGCGACCTGAATCAGCAGCTCGTCACGGCCTCGATCAAGACCGCGGAGGCCAAGTCGCGCCTGGATCAGGCGCGCAAGATGCGGTCCTCCGATCCCAGCACGGCGCTTCCCGAGATGCTGCAATCCCTGGAGATGCAGGCTCTGCGTCAGCAATACGCCACGCTCTCCCGCAACACCGCCGAGCTCGCCACCCGTCTCGGCGAGCGGCATCCGGCGATGGCCGAGCAATACGCCCAGCAGCGCGACCTTCAGCGGCTGATCCAGCGCGAGAAGGAGCGGATCATCGACACGACCCAGAAGGATTACGACCGCGCCGCCGCCAGCGAAGCGGCGATCCGGGTCAATCTCGACCGGGTCAAGGCCGAGACGGTGTCCAGCGACCGGGCCTATGTCGGCCTGCGCGAGTTGGAGCGGACGCTCGATGCTCGCCGAGGCGTCTACGAGGCCTATTTGAAGCGATCCCGCGAGGCGAGCGAGCAGGAGCGGCTGAACACCACCAACGTGCGCGTAATCTCGGTGGCGACGCCCGCCCGCCAACGGACGTTCCCGCCTTCGCCCAAGATCGTCCTTCCGGTCGCCCTCGTGCTCGGGCTGCTCCTCGGCGGCAGCATTGCCCTCGCGCTCGGCGCAGACAGCGACCGCCGACGCGGTCAGCGCGCCGCCGCCCGTCCCGCCGCGAGCTTCCGGGCCGCCGATGCGTGAGATCGGCAATGTCGGCTTCGGGCTGGATGCCGCGGATCCACCCCGTCGCGAGGCCCGCACGACGCGGCTGCCCGCCTCCTTGGTCCCAAGCGCCGTGCAGGCGTGCCCGACCGTGGAGCTGTTCGGCCTGCGCTTCAACACCGGGACCGCCGCAGGGATCGTCGCCGCGGTGGCGGCCCGACAGGACGATGCGCCGCGCATGATCGTGACGGCCAACATCGACCACATCGTCCAGCTCAACGAGGATGCCGGCTTCCGCGGAGCCTATGCCCGCGCGGTCGCCAGGACGCTGGACGGGATGCCACTGGTCTGGCTGGCGCGGGCGGTGTGTCGCCAACCCGTGCAGCGGGTCACCGGCCACGACCTGCTGGCTTGCGTTCTCGCCGACCCGCATACCTTCGCCCGGCGCGTCTTCTTCGTGTCCTCGCGCCAGGACGCGGCCGACGCCCTGGTCGCCCGCCTGCGGGCGGAGGGCCTTCCGGATGGCGCGGTGGCCAGTATCGTGCCGCCCTTCGGCTTCGAGAATGACCGGGATTACAGCCGCGCCCTGGCGGAGCGGATCCAGGCGCACGGCACCACGCTGCTGGTTCTGGGGGTCGGGGCTCCGAAATCCGAGATCTGGGTCGATCGACACGCCTCGGCACTCGGCAACCCGATGGTGCTCTGCGTCGGCGACGCGCTCAATGTCGCGGCCGGATGCCTGAAGCGGGCGCCCGGCGTCATGCAGCGCCTCGGCCTCGAATGGATTTTCCGATTCCTCCAGGCGCCGCGCAGGCTGTTCCGCCGGTACTTCATCAAATCCTGGCGCTTCGTCGGCATCGCGGCCCGGGTGTGCCTCCCACACCGGATCGGCTGATCTCAGCCCGCTTCGGTGAACAGGTCCGGTCGGCGCAATTGCAGCGCGAAGAGCAGCACCAGCGATTTCATGTCGGTGAGGGCTCCGCGCCGACCCATAGCCGCCAGTTCCGGGAGTGGGATCTCGTGCACGGCCACGGCCTCGCTCTCCGAAGCCAATCCGCCGCCTGCGCCGGTCCGGTCGGCCTCGCGATAAGCCGCCAGGAACAGGTCCATCCGTTCGGTGGAGATGCCCGGCATCGACCAGGCGCTGGAGACGAACTCGAGCTCGCCGAGGCGTAAGCCCGTCTCTTCCATGGCCTCGCGCCGGGCCTCGTCCTCCGGCAAGCCCTCGTCGAGGAGGCCGGCCGGCACCTCGAGGTGGCTCGACGGGCCGTTGGCGTAGAGAACCGGAGCGCGAAACTGCGAGACCAGCGTCGCGACGCGCCGGTCGGGATCGTAGGGCAGCACCGCCACGGCCCGGCCGTGATCCTCGATCTCGCGCGTGATGCGGGTTCCGTCCTCCTGCAGCACCTCCGCCACGAGGTAGCGCGCCCAACCCTCGTGCACGAGGCGCACGCCCCCAATCCGTGGTGCCATACCGTTCCCAATCTCATTCCCGAGATCCTGACGGATCGTTCAGGAATACGGCGGCTTCGCGGAGACGGTCATGCGAAAACGCAACCTGTCGCCGAGGCGCTCGGCCGCGTCGAGCCGGGCGCCCTCCTCGCGCACGAGGTTCGGGATATCGATCATCGCCAGAGGATCGGTGCAGGTCACAGCGAGGGTCTGGCCGGGCCTCAGCGCCCGGAGGGCCTTGCGGGTGCGCAGCACCGGCAGCGGGCATTTCAAGCCGCTCAGGTCGATGTCGATGCAGTCCGGCGCCTCGTCCCGCAAACCTCTGGCTCCCGGAACTGGCTCAGCTGACCGGCTTGCGACGGTCATAGGCGGCCACGCGCGCCGATACCAGCGGGCCGGCCTACCACTCGTAATAGCCGAAGGCCGGACCGTAATAGCCGGCGGGCGCGGTCCAGACGTAGCGCGGGCCATAATACCCGGTGTCGAACCCGTGGCTTGGTACCGGTGCGTAGGCGACTCCGTAGCCGAACGGGGCCGGGTAGCCGTATTCGCCATAGTAGCTGTATTGCGGCCGGCCGCGTGCCGCTACGGTACCGGCGATCCGGCCCTCGACACCGTAGTGAAAGCGGCCGGGCACGTTCGATTGAGCCGGGTCGGCGGCTTGGCACGTGCCGGCGGCGATCGTCAGAAAGGCCATACCGGCCAGAATGATGGTTTTCGTACGGATCATAGAACGCCCCCCGGCGAGGCCGGACACGGCCTCCGAACGTTCCATTAGCACGTCGCGCTAGGGATTCGCGCCGGGGCAGGCGCGCCATCGGAGCCGGATCAGAAGACGCATTCCGAGAAGGCAGCACGTACGCAGGAACCCCAGCGCCCCTCGTAATCGGCCAGGAGATCGTCGGCCCGGGTTCGGCCCGCCGCCACGATGGCTTCAAGCGGCTGGAGGTAGCGCGTCTCGTCACGGCCCTCGGCATCATGGCACGCCCGCGCACGCAGACCCGACCGGGCGATGGCCAAGGCCTCGGCCGCGACCGCACCGAGCGTCGTGTTGGCCACCGGGGTCGCGAGCCCGAGCCGCGGCGCCGTGGCCCGTGCGGCCTCGCGGTTGGCCGGGCTCCAGTCCTTCACGAGGTCAAGGGCGGCGTCCAGCGCCGATTCGTCGTAGAGCAGCCCGACCCAGAAGGCCGCCTGCGCGGCGATCATGCCGGGATCGCCGACATCGGCACCGCGCATCTCGAGGAAGCGCTTCAGACGGACTTCCGGGAAGGCGGTCGACGCGTGGTTGGCCCAATCGGAGACCGTCGCGTACTCCCCCGGAAGCTGCGGAAGCTTGCCGGCCATCAGGTCGCGGAACGAGGCGCCCGAAACGTCGTGGTAGGTGTCGCCGCGCTTGACGAAATACATCGGCATGTCGAGCAGCCAGTCGACATAGGCCTCGTAGCCGAACCCCGCCTCGAAGGCGAAGGGTAGCATCCCGGTGCGATCCGGATCGGTGTCGCGCCAGATCTCCGACCGGCGCGACAGAAAGCCGTTGGGCCGTCCGTCGGTGAAGGGGGAGTTGGCGAAGAGCGCAGTGGCCACCGGCTGCAGCGCCAGAGCGGCGCGCATCTTGCGCACCATGTCGGCCTCGGAAGAGAAGTCGAGGTTGACCTGGACGGTGGCCGTGCGCAGCATCATGTCGAGGCCGAGCGATCCGACCTTCGGCATGTAGCCGGCCATGATCCGGTAGCGGCTCTTAGGCATGACCGGGGTCTCGTCACGGCGCCATTTGGGGCTCATGCCGAGGGTCAGAAAACCGATGCCCAGCGGATCGGCTACCCGCTTGGTGGCCGCCAGATGGGTGGCGAGTTCCGCCGCCGTCGCGTGCACGTCGGGAAGTGCCGCGCCGGACAGCTCGAACTGGCCGCCGGGCTCGATCGAGATCGCGCCGCCCTCCTCCGCCGACAGGCCGATGATGTTGCCGAGATCGAGGATCGGCTCCCAGCCGGTCTCGCGACCGAGGCCTTCCAGCAACGCGCGGATCCCGCGCTCACCGTCATAGGGCACGGGTGACCGGGTCTCCCGGTAGAACGGGATCTTCTCGTGCTCGGTGCCGATCGCGAAGCGCTCGCGCGGCTTCTCACCCGCGGCGAACCACTCGATCAGTTCGGCGCGCGCGGTGAGCGGCGTGGTGTCGTTGCTGTCGCGCGCCATGCGCTGCCTGCCCGTGCGTCTGACCTGTGCCTGGGAGAGGGCGCGCCGAACTGCTTCGGCGGGTCCGCCCGATGCAAACCCCATCTCGCGAACGGGGTTCGGGCTGACACCCGCCCCCGACCGCGATAAGCCCGCGGCGCAGGCGGCGTCCGGTGAGGGACATAGTCGAGCCGCCGGGAACCCACAACGCGGCGGCGCCGACCCGGGCCCTGCATCACGTTCGATCCGGCCCGACAATCGTTCGCCAGGCCACCCTTATGTGCGCCGGCACACATGGATCCGGCGGGCGGACATTTCAGCGCGCATCGCCGAGAACCGCCTGCACCAGTGTCAGCACCGCGACTGCGGCGGTGTCGGCCCGGAGGATCCGCGGCCCGAGCGACAGCGCGACGGTATTGGGTCGCGCCCGAATCAGCGCCCGCTCCTCCTCGGAGAAACCGCCTTCCGGGCCGACCAGCACGGCGAGTGGCGGCGGCGCCTGCGGATCGCCCGCAGCACGCAGGGCCGCCACCGGATCGCTGACCGGGGCGTCCTCGTCGCAGAAGACCAGGAGACGCTCCGGCGCGAGTCCGGCGAGAACCACGGGCAGTCGTTCGGGCTCCGGGCAATCCGGGATCGCCAGGATGCCGCATTGCTCGGCGGCCTCCACGGCGTTGGCGCGCAGCCGGTCCATCTTGATCCGCTCGCCCTGCGTGTATCGGGTGATCACCGGCTGGATCGTGCCGGCTCCCATCTCGACCGCCTTCTGCGCGAGGTAGTCCAGGCGCGCGCTTTTCAGGGGTGCGAACAGGTAGTGCAGGTCTGCGGGTGGAGTCTGCGGGCGCGTGCGCGCGGCAACGTGCAGGTCGGCGCCCTTGCGGCCGGTCTGGACCAGATGCGCCCGCCACTCACCGTCGCGGCCGTTGAAGACCAGCACGGGATCGTCCGCCCCCCGGCGCAGGACGTTGAGCAGGTAGTTCGCCTGCGCCCGATCGAGGGGGAGAATCACGCCCGCGGCGAGATCGGGAGCGACGTAAAGGCGCGGAGCGGTGAAGTCGTAGGCCGGCATGGCGCGTGGTTGCCCGCCCCGCCAAGCGTGTCAACGCAGAACGCGCCCTGCAATCTGTTGCCAAAAGGTTACGGGAGCGGCTTTTCCGCGCCTCGTCCACCGGTGCATCGCGCAGCCGGTTTGCCGCTTGATTGACGCCACAATCCTATGGCGAACCCAGGGAAACGGATGAGAGCCGGCCGCATGCGGATTCGGCAGGGGCGTCGAGGGAGTCGTGGAATGGTGAAGAGGAGCTTGAGCCTGGGGGCCGCGGTGCTGGTCGGCACCGTTCTGTTCGGTACCGCCGCCTTCGCGCAGAGCGCGACGCCGGAATGCGGCGCGATCCAGAAGACCCTGGCCGATCGCAAGGCCCTGGTCGGCCGCGCCAACGCGGCGTCGCAGTCCAAGAAGAAGATGACGCCGCAGGAAGCCTGTGCGCTGTTCGGCAAGCTCCAGACCAACGGCGCCGAGGGCCTGAAGTGGATCACCGCCAACAAGGAATGGTGCTCGATCCCGGATTCCTTCGCCGAAGGCTTCAAGGCTGACCACCTGAAGGTCAGCGGCATCCGCACCAAGATCTGCAGCGTGGCCGCCCAGGCGACCAAGATGGAGGCGCAGGCCCGCGCCCAGGCCCAGGCTCAGGCCAGTGGCGGCGGCGGCGGCCTGCTCGGCGGTCCGGGCTTGACCGGGAGCTTCAAGCTGCCGCAGGGCGCCCTGTAAGATCGTCTGAGAGGATCACGGATCCGGCGCGGATCCCCTCTGCAGCGGAGGGGACCTCACGTGCGGCGACCGGAGATCCGAGCGATGAGCAGGACGGCGATAGACGATGGGCGGCCGGCGGATGCGGTGACCGGGCACTGGGTCGACCGGTTCGCGCCGCGGCCCTGGCGACCGTATCTGCGCCTGGCGCGCATCGACCGGCCGATCGGGTGGTGGCTGCTGCTCCTGCCCTGCTGGTGGTCGGCCGCGCTGGCGGCGATCGCCGCGGAGCAGCCCTTCCCCGATCCCTGGCACTGCCTGCTGTTCCTGATCGGTGCGGTGGCGATGCGCGGGGCGGGCTCGACCTACAACGACATCGCCGACCGCGACCTCGATGCCCAGGTCGAGCGCACGCGCCTGCGCCCCCTCCCCTCGGGGCAGGTGCGGCCCCGCCACGCGGCCTTGTTCCTGCTGGTCCAGGCGCTGATCGGGCTCGCAGTGCTGGTGCAGTTCAACGAGGAGGCGATCCTCATCGGGCTGTGCTCGCTCGTGCCGGTGGCAATCTACCCGTTCATGAAGCGCGTCATGCCGCTGCCGCAGGCGATCCTGGGTCTGGCCTTCGCGTGGGGCGCGCTGATGGGGTGGGCGGCGGTGTTCGCCCGCCTCGACCCGCCGGCACTGCTGCTCTACGCGGGCGCGCTGTGCTGGGTCATCGGCTACGACACGATCTACGCGGTCCAGGACATCGAGGATGACGAGATCGCCGGGATCCGGTCCTCGGCCCGGCTGTTCGGCCGGCGTGTCAAAGGCGCCGTCGGACTGTGCTACGCCCTGGCGGCCATCCTGATCCTGCTGGCGGCCAAGGGCGCGGGCGCAGGTCTTGTCGGTTACCTGGGCGTTGCAGCCTTCGCGGCGCATCTCGCCTGGCAGGTGGTGGCGCTGCGGGAGCGCGACGGGCGCGGAGCGCTCACCCTGTTCCGGTCGAACCGGGATGCGGGCCTGATCCTGTTCGTCGGCCTCGCTGCCGACGCGTTGCTACACGGTCTCTTCTGAGGTCTGGGAAGACGATCAGGTGCGGGCGATGATCTCGTTCTCGCCGCGGAAGATCTGCGGCCGCGCCGGCAGCCGCCCGGTCTTGCGGCGAGCCAGGAAGCGCGGGCGGCGAGCGCCGAGCCCGGCATGGCGGCGGCGGATGCGCAACTGACCGAGGATCAAGCGGCCGATCTGCTGGGACACCGGCACGAGGGCGCCGTCCTCCCGCACGATCATCCGCACGAGCCCGGCCCGGCCCGCGATGTCGCGCCACACGGCCACGACATCGTCTTCGTCGAAGCTGCCGAGGCGGTGAAGCGCGGCGCCTTCCGCATCGACGAGGATCAGCGTGAACCGATCGGTCCCGGTGATCTCGGCATCCTCGGCCGCGTAGGCGAGTGCGATGCCGGCGGCCCGGCAAGCGCCGGACATCCGGCCGATCACCGGGAGCGGCGAAGCCGGGAAACAGAGCGCGATGTCCGCATCAAGCATCGGCTGTCCTGTGCGACGTTCGTCCGCGATCGGGGAAGTGTTCATCGGTCCGAGTCCCTGGATCAAGTGGCGACCCCTGTCGGGGCGTCCGTTATGCCAAGCAAAATCGCACCCGAACTCCTCCGCACCGCTTAAGAGCCGTCGTTAAGCGAATCTGGACAGCGCTGTCATTTGCGGAATGCTCAATGCTTCCTTGAATGCTCAACATTTCCTTGCGCTGTTCGATCATTATCGATCGATCAACCAACATCCTTGTGGCGGTGCGGGAGGCGCCGTACAACGGAGCGGCCGGATGCGCGGTCCTCCCGCACCCGGACCTCTCAGCCCAGCCGGGCCCCGACATCCGCTCAATCGGATGGACGGCGCAACGAGGCCCTCTGCGGGGCCTGACCGATTCCACGCGGAGCGCGATGCCCGAGCCTTTCACCGACGACGCCGTATCCGCCCTCATGCCGGACCTGCGCGCCGTCATGCGGGAGGCTGCCGAGATCGCGCGGCCGTTCTTCAGGCTCGGCGGCCAGACCTCCGCGCGGATCTGGTCGAAAGCCGGCGGCTCGCCGGTGACCGAGGCCGACGTAGCGGTGGACGCTTTCCTGAAGGTCCGGCTGAGCAGCCTCGTGCCGCGGGCGGCTTGGCTCTCGGAGGAGACGGCCGACGATCCGGCACGCATCGGCCACGATCTCGTCTGGATCGTGGATCCGATCGATGGGACCCGCGCCTTCCTGTCGGGCCATCCCGACTGGTCGATCGCGGTCGCCCTGCTCTCCGGCGGCCAGCCGGTGATCGGCTTCGTCCACGCGCCCGCAGGCGGCGCGGATTACGAAGCGGTGCGCGGACGCGGCGCCACGCGGAATGGCGAACCGATCCGGGTCGATGACCGGCAGAGCCTGCCGGGCGCGCGCATCACCGGCCCGAAACCGATGCTCGACCGCCTCACGCGCGGCGCCGCCCCGGATCCGGATTTCTCGGTGATCGCGCGGATCCCTTCACTGGCCCTGCGGCTCGCCCGCGTGGCCGATGGGACCGTCGATGTCGGGATGATCAGCGGTCATGCCCGGGACTGGGATCTCGCGGCCGCGGACCTCGTGCTGCGCGAGGCAGGCGGGATCGTGTGCGACTTCAACGGTGACGCCACACCCTACAACCGCCCGGATCCGGTCCATGGCGAATTGCTCGCCGCTCCCGTGGCGCTGCGCGATCCCGTCCTGGCGGCCTGGGGGCGCTGAGACGCGGGACGCGTTGTGAGCCGGGGGAGGCCCGATCGCTGGCTGACGTCCGCGATCCGATCGCGTCATCCGAGATGAGCGGCCTTCCGGAGCTGCGATGCGGAGCCCGGTCCCCGGTCGCCCCGACGCGTCAAGGTCTTCACCTACGGCGCGTCCGGGTTCCAGGTGCGCCTGCGGCGCCCCGGAACGGCAGCGTGAGCCACCGCTCCGTCGTGGCCGTCAGGCCGCCGCGGACTCGCGGAGCCTGACCGCGCCGGGCGCGAGCCCGAGGCGCTCGGCGAGATGCCAGTGCAGTTCCCGCGGAGAATGGTAGTTGTAGGACCGGTCGATCAGGTCGGTGATATCGGCCCCGGTCTGATCCGCGGTCTTGGCCCGTGCCAGCTTGCCGACCCGAAAGGTCGGCGCGTCGGTGACGGGGGACCGGACGCCGCGGCGCCGTGTATATTCGAACAACATAAATCTGGATTTTTCTTATCTGGACCGGACGTTTTACGCCGCCCGGCGTCGTTTCTAGGATTTTGCCTCCGACGCAACCGGATCCCGAACTGTCTCGTCCGGCATGGCAGCGTCGGAAGGTTGAACCGCGTCGCGCGGCCGGTTCAGGATCCCTCACACGCATCCGTCTTCTGGACCGTCTCCCTCTGCGCGCAGGGCGCAGCGGGAGGTCTGTGAGGCGCCTTCACACCTGCGGGACGGTCAGGCCGCCTGCAGGTTGCCGGCGGCGTCCTTGCCGCTGCGCTTGTCGGTGAGGATCTCGTAAGCGATCCGCTGGCCTTCGATCAGATTGCGCATTCCGGCGCGCTCGACGGCCGAGATGTGAACGAACACGTCCTTGCCGCCATCATCGGGCTGGATGAAACCGAAGCCCTTGGTCTCGTTGAACCACTTCACAGTGCCGGTATTCACGTAGTGTACCTCGTTCGTCCATAGGCATCGGCGCGGCGAAAGGGCCGCATGATGCACCAAGGTCTCTCTGGGTTTTGGCCAGTTTGGCGGGGCGCGAGATGCCGGACGCCTGAAGCGTCGGTCTCGGTGGAAAAGCCCCCCGAGGACGTATTTAGAGATAGGCTGCGGCCGCAACAAGGCGGTTCGGGCGATACATCTGTGTCGCAGGCCGGATCGCGGGCGCGGGCGGGGCACGCCGCCCCCTGTGATTTCCGGCGTTCACGATGCATATACGGAATGCGCTCAAGCAGTTAAGGCGCGTGGCTCTGGACGGTACATGGCAGGCATCTCGGTCTCGCTGGACGGTGCGAACATCCAGCTCTCTTTCCAGAAGGATGATCAGGCGACGGCGGTGGTGATGGATGCCCGCGCCGCCCGCGCCCTCGTGCGCGCCGTCGGCCAGCTCCTCACGGCGATCGACGACACGGACGAGCCGGATGTTGGCGACGAGATGGGCGACGAGGAGGTCGCCATGCTCGAAGTGACCTCCTCAGCCATCGAGATCGGCACGGACGACGAGGGCCAGGCCGTGGTCGCTCTGCAGGCCGGCGCGCTGCCGCCCTTCCAGCTTCGCCTGACGGACGAAGAGGCCCGCCACGTCGTGACGAGCCTCTCAGAGATCCTCAGCGCTCCGCGCGACGTCCGCTCCTCGCACGGCGGCCACTAGACCTTCAGCACCGTCCGCGGATCACATCCGCGTCCCGGGATCGGTCGGCGCCCCCGGGAAGATGTCGGGTTCGGAACCCGGACCGCCCGGCTCGCCGATGCCGGGGTCGTTCACCGGATAGGGTGTGCGCGGGCCGGTCGGGCCGATATCCGGCTCTTCGTCGGGCGTAGGCGGCACGGGCGGCAGATCGCCGGGCGTGGGTTCGGGCAGGCCGGGATTGGCCATGGCGCGACTCCTGATGCGTTATGGGATGATCACTAACGGACCGCGCTCCAGGGGGTTCCTTGGGCCGCCGACGCGGCCTCGGTCGCCGTCCGGCCGCGGACCGGGGTGATCAGCCTTCCGTTGCTCGGGCACCTCTCCGCAACGCGGGACGCCTGCCATGCCCGACATCGAGCAGGCCAAGATCCTGGCCACCCACGGATTCGAGGAGGCCGAGCTGACGGCTCCGCAATCCACATTGTCCCTGACCGGTGCGAACGTCACCGTCGCGGCCCCGCAATCCCGCCAAAGCAAAGGCACGATCCGGGGCTGGGACAAGACCGACTGGGGCAAAGCGGTCGCCGTACGGACGTAACCAACGCCGGCGGCCGCTGGCACGACCGGGAGATGGTGGCCGACCACGGCATCGTCACCACCGCAAACCGGGCGATCTCGACGCGTTCTGCGCCAAGGTCATCGAGGAAATTCAGGACGGCGGCCACGGCACGCGCCGGCTCGCGGCCTGATGTGACGCGAGCTGGCGGCTAGCCGCGGCCGCGCTCGCCCGCGACCTCGAGTACCGCGCAGCTCCGGATCGGCCGCCCGTACTCGTCCGTGCCCTCGACCGCGACCCGGTGAGCACCCGGCGCGAGATCGTCCGGAAGCCGCGCTGTCCAGATGTGGGTCGAGGGTATCGCCCGCACCCAGCTCTTCTTCGTCTCCGGATAGCGCTCGAACAGCTCGGTGACGAATGGGTCGGGACGGCGGGTGCGGACCAGGGCCTGCGACGGTCGCTCGCCGATCCGGAACGACAGGCTGGTGCGCGGGCCGCCGTCGAAGACATTGACCACCATTGTCGTGTCGGCGAGCGCGTCCTGCGGGATCGGCGGCCGCAGACCTTGCAGGGGGCGGGTCGCCCGAATCACTTCCGGCGCGCCGGAGCGCAGCTCGCTCTCGAACAGGATCCGCATCGTCGCGTCCGGCTGTGCCTGCGCCGGGACGAAGCGCGTCGTGTAGTCGGAACCGCGGACCGAGAGGACGTGGAACCCGTTCGGCGTGCCGTCACGGCTGTCGGCCGAGGGAATGCCGGTGCGAGTGTCGGGTCCGCTCCACCAGGAACCGGACACCGCCGTCAGCACGTGATGATGATGGCGGTCGGCGAGGTAATGGTGCTCGGTGGTGTGGGTGTGGCCCGCCAGGCTCAGCACCCTGCGCCCGGCGAGAAGATCGAGGAGCGCGTCGCGGTCGACGGTCGTGCTGCGAGGATCGTCCGGCGCGGTGTCGGTGTGCAGGGGGATATGCGTCGCGAGCACGATGAGGTCGTCCCGCGGGATCTCGGCCAGAAGGTTGCGCAGGAAGGTCAGGCCGCGCGCGCCGATCTCGCCCCGGTAAGTGTTGGCGCCGACCGGAACCGGGGGCCCGAGCCACACGACGTTGTCGAGCATCACGAACCAGGCCCGGCCGTGCCGGAACGCGTAGCTCGGCGCACCGAAGACCCGCTTCCAGGTCTCCCGGCTGTGGCGGGCATCCGGGGCCTGCATGTTGAGGTCGTGGTTGCCCGGCAGGCTGTACCAGGGCAGCCCGATCCGGCCGACGAGGCGGTTCGACCGGCCGTAGAGCGACAGATCGTCGAACAGCACATCGCCGGTGGTCAGACCGAAGGCCGCGGGAATCGCCATCGCCCGGGCGATCGCCGTGTCCCGCACATGATCGAGCTCGAGCCGGGTCTCGGGCTGGGGATCGGTGAACAGGAGGACGTCGAAGTCGTCCGGCTCCTCGACGCGGGCGAGCACGAAGTCGATCGAGGCCGGCAGCGG
This sequence comes from Methylobacterium sp. PvR107, assembly GCF_017833295.1. NCBI lineage: Bacteria > Pseudomonadati > Pseudomonadota > Alphaproteobacteria > Hyphomicrobiales > Methylobacteriaceae > Methylobacterium > Methylobacterium sp. PvR107. The sequence goes on along the minus strand of NZ_JAFIBW010000001.1, from coordinate 4,433,939 downwards.
CCCGGTGGGTGCGAGCCCCCGATAGCGCAGGTCGAGCGCGGCGGGCGTCCCGCCCGGCTGGTGGATGTACGAATGGCGCGGGACGTTGTCGGCATCGCGCGGCAGCGCATAGCCTGGCGGCTTGATCACGAAGACCGCACCGTCGCCCGGCATCGGCAGGCGGTAGCGCCCGGCATCGTCGGTGCGGACGACGTCCTGGCCATTGGAGAGGAGCACGCCCGGCAGCGGCCTCCGGTCTGCGCCGGACCCACCGGCCGCGTAGACGAAACCCGTAGCCTCTGCGCTCCCCTGCGCCGCGGCACCACCGGCGACGAGCCCCAGAGCCGCGGCGGCGACGAGGGTCTCCCGGCGGCTGAGGAAGCCGTCACCGGGTTTAGGGTCACGCGACATGGGCGGCTCCTGCACGGGTCCGCCACGGACAAGCAGATGCGTTTGACCGATGCATGACAGCAGCCCCGAAACGCGCGCGGCCCGCATCCTGCTCGAGGATACGGGCCGCGGCCTGTCGGTATCGGGTTCGACGAGTTCCGCGTCGCGCGGGACGCTTACTCCTCGTCGCCGGGCTCGAAGGATTGCGGCATCGACTCGGCGCTGGCGACCGGCGTCGGGGCGCCGATGGTCGAGGGCACGTTCACGCCGTCACGCTTGTAGATGTCGTCACGGAACTGCACGAGTCCATCCGGGGTCGACCAAGCGGTGATGTAGGTCCAGTAGACCGGCACCGGCTGGGCGATGTTCGCATCGACGCGCTTGCCGCTCTCGATCGCCTCCTCGACCTTCTGGCGATCCCAGCCGGGCGTGTCCTTCAAGAGCCACGTGATGTACTCGCGCACGTTCTGGACGCGCACGCAGCCCGACGAGATGAAGCGGAAATCGTCGCCGAACACGCCCTTGGTGTTCGTGTCATGCATGAACACGCCGTAAGGGTTCGGGATGTTGATGCGGACGATGCCCATCGAGTTGAAGTCGGCGCCCGAATCCTGCCGGTAGGTGAAGCGGGTGCCCTCGTCGGAGAACCAGTTGACCGACTTCGGCGAGACCTCCTGACCGTTCGACAGGATGCGGATCCGGTTGTCGGTGAGGTAGTTCGGATCCTTCTGCATCTTCGGGATCAGGTCCTTCTTCACGATGGAAGCCGGGACCGTCCAGGTCGGGTTGAAGTTGATCTGGGTCGCCTTCGTGTTCATGATCGGCGACTGCCGGTCGATCTTGCCCACACCCGCAGCGTGGAGCGTCACGACCTGACCGTTCTCGACGGTCTCGACCAGGGCCGCCGGGATGTTGGTGATCACGAAGCGCCGGCCCAGATCGCCCGAGTAGGAGCGCAGGCGCACGACGTTGGTCTCGAGCTGGCGCAGACGGACATCGGCCGGGACGTTCATCGCCTGCTGCGTGGCGAGGCTCATCGTGCCGGTCTGGCTGAGGCCATGGCGGGCCTGGAAGCGCTTCACGCCGGCCGCGACATAGGAATCGTACACGCCAGAACCGCCGGCCGCCGGATCGATGTCACCGGTGACGATCAAGCGCTGGCGGACGGCGGCGACGGCTGGGCCGCGCGAGCCGATCCGCAGGTGCTCGGCACCGGAAACCTGCTTCCAGCCGCCGCGGCCGACGATGTCCTTGTAGCGCTCGACCATCTGCTCGGTGGCCGAGACGGTCTGCGGCGAGAGGATCGGCACCGTCGCGCGCTGCACCTGCATCGCCGCGGGCGAGGCATAGTCCTGCGCCCATTCGGCCTGGGCGTAGCTGCCCTGGTCGCGGGCTTCGGCGGCACCGATGCCCAGCGCGCCGAGGGCGGCGACACTGAGGAGGGTGGTGAACCGGTTTTGTGCCTTCATGCGCATCGGTCGCTGGCTCTGGTCCGGAGTACGTCAGAATGTGGCGGGAGCGGATTGTCTCGGACGCCACGGTGTCGGTCTGACGTTAAGAACCCTTATCGAAGGGGCCGGAATGTGGCATCGCGGTGCGCTAGCGCACGCGGCGCCCGGGTGCGGCGCGCTGGCAACAGCCAAGGCCATACCGGTGTGGCAGTGATGCCATAGGCGTCCGGACCGGACGACGCGCGGGAGCAGCATGACAGCGGGCCTGTCCCCCACGGATCGACGCGACCGACCTTCGGCCGCTGCCCTGCGGGCGGCGATCGCCGTGCTGGCGCTCTACGCCTTCGTGCTCCAGGCTTTCCTCGGTGGGCTGATGCCGCTCCCGGCCGCGGCCGAGGGACTTTGCGCCCAGCATGCCGCGAGCGACGCGGCACCCGACAAAGCCCTGCCGCACGGTCACGGCGCTTGCTGCACGGCCGCGCAGGCCACCACCACGGCGCTTCCGGGGCGAGCGGCTTCGGCCGTCATCGTGTGGCGGACCGCGGCAGCCTCGCGCCCGGCCTGGGCGATGACCGATGGACCGCGCGCCCGTGCCCCGCCCGGCGGCATCGCGTCACCGCGAGGTCCCCCCGCCGCCTGAGCGATCTCCACCCTCGGATCTCTCAGGACGGATGCATTCCCATGAAGACCTTTGTCTCGGCCGCCCTTGGCCTCGGCCTGCTCGCCTCCGCGGCACAGGCCCACGCGGTGCTGGAGCGCAAGCAGGCGAGCCCCGGCGCGTCGTATCGCGGCGTCGTCCAGATCATGCACGGCTGCAGCGGCAAGCCGACCACCCGAGTGAGCGTGACCATCCCGGAGGGGCTGATCGGCGCCAAGCCGATGCCGAAGCCCGGCTGGACGCTGGCGACCACGCGCGGCGCCTACGCGAAGACCTACACGACTCACCACGGCACCGCCTCCGAGGGGGTGACGGCGATCACCTGGAGCGGCGGCTCTCTGCCGGACGACGAGGTCGACGAGTTCACCTTCCTGGCGCAGGTCGCCGACACGTTCGAGCCGGGCGCGACGGTCTACGTCCCGGTGCAGCAGGATTGCTCGGAGGGTGGCCATTCCTGGATCGAGGTGCCGAAGCCTGGCCAGGATGCCCATGACCTGAAGGCGGCCGCCCCCGCGTTCCGCATCGTCCAGGTGGCGCAGATAGGCGGGGCCATGGCGGCCCCCGCGGCAGCGCCCGCTGCGTCGGCGCCCGTGAAGGCCGGCGATCTCACCATCGAGACGCCCTGGCTCCGGGCGACGCCGAACGGCGCCAAGGTGGCGGGCGGCTACGTCCGGATTACCAACACCGGGCCCGCGCCCGACACGCTGACCGGTGCCTCCGTGCCCTTCGCCAAGACGGGGGACATCCACTCCATGTCGATGGAGGGCGGCGTCATGAAGATGGCCCCGGTTTCGGACGGCCTGACGATCAAGCCCGGCGAGACCGTCGAGCTGAAGCCCGGCGGCTACCACCTCATGTTCGAGGGACTCACCGGGGCGCCCAAGGCCGGCGAGGCCGTATCGGGCACGCTGACCTTCCAGCGCGCCGGCACCGTGCCGGTGATCTTCTCGGTTGCGCCGATCGGCGCGGCGTCACCGGGCGGGCAGCACCAGCACTGACGATCCTGAGTGGCGCGCCAAGCGTCCGATCGTGACGGCTCCTGAGCACGACCCGACTCGGTCCGTGGACCGGACGCCCCTCCCGACGCGGGAGCGGGCGCCCGTTTCGTCGCCGCCCTGCCGAGCCGCGCTGGGCTGGGGCCGCCGCGCCGTGGCGCTTCTCGCCCTCTACGCGTTCGCCCTGCAGACCACGCTCAGCGGCATGGCAATGGCCGCGGCCGCCGGCCCCGAGCACGTCCTGTGCCTTGGCGATGCCGGCCAGCCCGGCGCGATGCCGGACGGCAAGCACCTGCCGGCGCACACGCCTCCGGATTGCTGCGCCTTCTGTCACGCCGCCGGTCCGGCCGCCCTCCCCGCTCCTGCGCCGGCCGCGGACATGCCGTCCCCGCGCCCGGTCGCCGCGCCCCGGACGCGCCCGGGCGGCCGCGCGCTTCCGCGGGCGCCGCCCCGCCATGGTCTCGGAGCCCGCGCACCCCCCGTCGCCTGACCGATCGCCCGCCTCTCCCGATCGCCAGACACGGATCCTTGACCATGCCCCGCTTCATCCCGGCCGGCTGCCGCGCCGCGCTCACCCTCCTCGCCTGCGCCATGCCGCTCGCCGCGCGAGGTCAGACCGCGCCGGCCGCGGTGGTCGCCCTCCCTGAACTCAGCGTGGTCGGCAGCGCCACGCCGAACGGCCCGCTACCGGGGGAAGCGCGCGGCTCGCTCTCGGTGCCGAGCGTCGATACGCAGCGTGCGACGCTGTACGGGACCGTCGGCTCGGTGGCCTTCGTGGACGCCGCCACGATCCAGGATCGCTACGCCAACACCATCCGCGACGTCCTCAAGGAGGTACCCGGGGTCTACGTGCAGGAGCGCTACGGCCAGGAGTTGCGCCTGTCGGTCCGCGGCTCGGGCATCGCGCGGAACTTCCACCTGCGCGGCATCGAGCTTCTGCAGGACGGCATCCCGTTCAACCTCGCGGATGGCAGCGGCGACTTCTATCAGATCGACCCGCTCGCCCTGCGTTCGGTTGAGGTCTACAAAGGCGGCAACGCCCTCACTTTCGGGGCGACGACGCTCGGCGGCGCGATCAATTTCGTCACGCCGACCGCCTACACGGCGCTGGCGCCCAACATCCTGCGCCTGGACGGCGGAAGCTTCGGCACGATCCGCGAGCAGGCGCAGATGTCCCGCATCGACGGGCCGCTGGACGTGCTGGTCAACGCCACGCTGACCAACGCGGACGGCTTCCGCGCCCACGAGGCGCAGGCGACGAAAAACTTCAACGCCAATATCGGCTACCGGATCGCGCCCGATATCGAGACCCGCTTCTATCTCGGCACCTACATCACCGACCAGAAGCTGCCGGGCAGCCTGACCTTCGGCCAGAGCCTGACCACCCCGACGCTCGCCAACCCCACCGCGATCACCGGCAACCAGTCGCGCAAGGTCGAGACGGAGCGGATCGCCAACCGCACCTCGTTCCTGCTCGATGTCGGCAAGCTCGATGTGGACAGCTGGGCGATCCACAAGAGCCTGTACCATCCGATCTTCCAGGCCATCGATCAGGATGGCTGGACCTACGGGATCAGCCCGCACTGGGCCGGCACGTTCGATCTCGGCGGCTACCGGGACGACGTGGTTTTGGGCCTGCGCGCCTTTGCAGGCCAGAACTCAGCGCTCCAGTTCGTCAACATCCGCGGCCAGCGGGGCGCCCAGACGCTGAATTCCCTCCAGAGCGCGTCGAGCTACGAGGCCTATGGCGAGAACCGGTTCTGGTTCCTGCCGGACGTAGCGCTGATGACCGGCGCCAAGGCATTCTCGTCGAACCGGACCTTCAGCAACAAGGGCGGCGTTCCGGGAAACCTGACGCCGCGCTACGCCGACCTGACCTATTCCGGCATCAATCCGAAGATCGGCCTGCTCTGGCAACCGCGGCCCGACCTGCAGGTCTTCGGTGACGTGACCCGGTCCCGCGACGTGCCGGACTTCTCCGACCTGGTGCAGCAGAACCTGTTGAACACCACCTTCGTCCCCCTGCAGGCCCAGCGGGCCTGGACCTACGAGGCCGGGGTCCGCGGCCGGGTCGACCGCCTCGCCTTCGACGTGACTCTCTACCGTTCGGACCTGCGCGACGAGCTGATCAACTTCTCCACCAATCCCGGCCTCAACATCCCGGCCGCCACCTTCAACACGCCGCGCTCGATCCACCAGGGCGTCGAGGCGGCGGTCACGGTCGACGTCGCCCGGGATCTCGCCGCGTCCGGCGACGGCTTGAGCCTGACGCAGATCTGGACCCACAACGATTTCCGCTTCGTCCGCGACCCGGTCTTCAACGACAACCGCATCGCGGGCATTCCGACGGATGTCCTGCGCACCGTCCTGAGCTACCGGCACCCGAGGGGCTTCCACATCGCTCCGGCCCTCGACTGGGTGCCGCAGGGCGCTTTCGCCGATCACGCCAACACCCTGCGGGTGCCGGGCTACGCGCTCCTCGGCCTCGAGGCCGGGATCGACTTCGCCAACGGCGTCTCGCTGTTCGTGGATGCCCGCAATCTCACGAATGCGCGCTACGTATCGGACATCGCCGTGGTCGCCAACGCCGCCGCGACGGCCGGCGGTGCCGGCGCGCTGGCGGCGTTCTATCCCGGCACCGGCCGCAGTGTATTCGGCGGCGTCCGCGCCTCGTTCTGAGCGCTGGCATCCGCCGCCGCCGACGATATCTGCAGACGGGAACAGCCCATTAAGGTTAAAAAACAATGAACCCTGATATCGCCGTCGTTCGGCGCTAAGATTGCCCCGTCGTCGGAAAGCCACGGACGGAGCGTCCCAAATCCGGACGGACAGGCCGTCGGACGGCACAGGAGAGGCAGAATGAACGGCTTCGATGTCACGTTCCGGGACGATCAGGACTGGGTCGATTTCGGCAAGTCCTACGTCAATTCCGAAGCCTTCAAGACGCTGTTTCGCGAGGGGATGACGCTCGTCGAGGAAACGGCCGCCTATCTCGACGGCGAGGGCCGCGACGAGTCGCGTCTCGTCTCCCGCGACGCGACGCTGAGCTACGCGGCCGAGAGCATGCGCCTGACGACGCTGCTGATGCAGATCGCCTCCTGGCTGCTGGTGCAGCGCGCGGTCGCCGAGGGCGAGATGACCCCGGCCGAGGCGCTCCTGGAGAAGCACCGGGTCAAGCTCGGCAGCTCCGAGCCGCCGAAGCCGCAGGATTTCACACTTCTGCCGGTGCGGCTCCAGCAGCTGATCATGCGGGCGCGGCGCCTGCACACGCGCATCCTGCACCTCGATGTGCTCATCACCGAGGACAGGCCGACCCCGGCGCCGGTCGAGAGCCCTGTGGCACAGCAGCAGGGCCTCCTGCGGATGGCGTTCCGCATGGCCGAGGGTTGAGCGCGTCCGCGCGCGACCGGATCCAACACCTGTCCTCGGCGGCCCTCTGCTGAGGACGGGCGCGCAACGAAAAACGGGCGGCCTCACGCGGAGACCGCCCGTTCTCATGGCGCCGCGCCGGAGGCGCAGCGCCCGATCCGTCTGGATCTCAGCGCTTGCCGAGGTTCCCGAAGCGCGAGTTGAAGCGCGAGACACGGCCGCCGCGATCGAGCATCTTCTGCTCGCCGCCGGTCCAGGCCGGGTGGGTGAGCGGATCGATGTCGAGATTGAGGGTGTCGCCCTCCTTCCCGTAGGTCGAACGGGTCTGGTACTCGGTACCATCCGTCATCACGACCTTGATGAAGTGGTAATCGGGGTGTTCAGTCCCCTTGGCCTTTGCGGCCGCGTCCTTCGCCATGACCTGTCGTCCCTGATCTGGCACGCCGGCGGGAAGCGCAGGAGGCGCCGCCCGGCCCGGAATGCGGAAGATATCACCGGTTGCACCGAACCGGGGGTTCGTGGCAACGGCACGTCTAAGCCGACCGTGGTGGCGGCCCGCGGCCATTGAACACACGCAATCGGATGAGCGGCGGCGTATACCGCAGGCTCTCCCCGGTCACAAGCGCCGCGGACCGGGGGAACGACTGACTCGTGAGGCGTGATGGCCCGTAGACCCAAGGCGGCCGCGGACGGCCGGCCCAAAGCCCCGCTCGGCGCGCTCCGGCCGTTGCTGCCCTTCGCGCTGCGCTATCGCGGGCGAATCGTCGCCGGCCTTATCGCCCTCATCTGCGCTTCGGGCTCGACGCTGGTCGTGCCGATCGCCATGCGCCGGGTGATCGACCACGGCTTCACGGCCGACGGCTCGGTCGTGATCGACGCCTATTTCCTCGCCCTGCTGGGCGTAGTCGCGGCCTTTGCGCTGTCGAGCGCAGCACGTGTCTACACGGTGGTGACGCTCGGAGAGCGCGTCGTCGCCGACCTGCGCAGCGCCGTGTTCGCGCGGCTGACGCAGCTGGATCCCGCCTTCTTCGACCGGGCCCAGTCCGGCGAGATCGTCTCGCGGCTCACGGCGGACGCGACGCAGATCAAGTCGGCCTTCGGCGTGTCGGTCTCGATCCTGCTGCGCAACCTCTTCCTGTTTGTGGGCGCCACCGCCATGATGGTGATCACGAGCCCGCGCCTCTCGGTGATGGTGCTGGCGGCCATCCCGGTCATCGTGTTCCCGCTGATCTTCTCCGGTCGCGGTGTGCGGCGGCGCTCCCGCGCCGCGCAGGACCGCCTGGCCGATGCCTCCGCCTACGCCGCCGAGGCGGTCGGAGCGGTTCGGACCATGCAGGCCTTCGGTCGCTCGGCCACGACCGCGGCCCGGTTCGCGGCGGCCTCCGAGGAAGCTTATGCGGCCGCCCGCGCCTCGATCCGGGCGCGGGCCCTGCTCACCGGCGTCGCGATCTTCCTCATCTCCGCCTCGGTGGTCGGTGTGATGTGGTACGGCGCCCAGGGCGTCCTCAACCATACGATGACGGGCGGCGAACTCTCGCAATTCGTGCTCTACGCCGTCTTCGGCGCAGGTGCCCTCGGCCAGCTCTCGGAGGTCTACGGCGACCTTGCCATGTCGGCTGGGGCGGCCGAGCGCCTCACCGAGATCCTCGCAGCCGAGCCCGCGATCCAGGCGCCATCGCCGGCCTTGCCGCTGCCAGAGCCCGCGCGGGGCGCGGTGGCCTTTGAGGATGTGCGCTTCGCCTACCCGACGCGCCCAGAGCACGCTGCCCTCGGCCGGCTCAGCTTCGCGGCGGCTCCGGGCGAGCGCATCGCCATCGTGGGGCCCTCCGGGGCCGGCAAGTCGACGGTGTTCCAGCTGCTCCTACGCTTCTACGATCCGCAGGGCGGCCGGATCGTCGTCGACGGTACCGACATCGCGCAGGTCGATCCCGAAGACCTGCGCGCCCGGATCGCCCTGGTTCCGCAGGACCCGGTGGTGTTCTCTGGGACCGTCAGCGAGAACATCCGGTATGGCCGCCCGGAGGCCGGCGAGGCGGAGGTCCGGCGCGCGGCCGAGCTCGCCAACGCACACGTCTTCATCACCGCCCTGCCGCAGGGCTATGCGACCCAGGTGGGCGAGCGCGGCGTGACGCTCTCCGGCGGCCAGCGGCAGCGCATTGCCATCGCGCGGGCCATCCTCAAGGACGCGCCGATCCTGCTCCTCGACGAGGCGACCTCGGCGCTGGACGCCGAATCCGAACGCGCCGTTCAGGCCGCCCTCGACACGCTGATGCAGGGACGCACCACTCTGGTGATCGCACACCGGCTGGCCACGATCCGCGCCGCGGACCGTATTCTGGTCCTCGACGACGGCCGTATCGTCGAGACCGGGACCCACGAGACCCTGCTGGCGCAGGGCGCGCTCTACGCGCAGCTCGCAAACCTGCAATTCACCGATGCGCTGGACGAGACCGCCCGGGGCAAGGAGCCCCGAACGCGAGGCGCGCGGCTGCCGGCGGCAGAATGAGGCACGCGGCACCGCGACAGGCACGGCCCCGCCGTGTAGATATGCCGCGATGCCGACGCTCGACCTCGCCCGCTTCCCACGCCTGCCTCTGCTGACGCAGCCGACGCCGATCGAGCCTCTGGATGGGCTGGCGCGACACCTGGGCGACAGCCTCAACGGCGTGCGTATCTTCGTGAAGCGCGACGACGTGGCGGGGATCGGGCTCGGTGGCAACAAGCTGCGCAAGCTCGAATACCTGCTCGGCGCGGCGCAGGCGGATGGCGCCGATACCGTCGTCACGGTCGGCGCAATCCAGTCGAACCACGCGCGGCTCACGGCGGCTGCATCCGCGCAGGCAGGCCTCGCCTGCGAGCTGTTCCTGACACGCAGCGTGCCGCGCCAGGATCCGGATTATACCGGCAACGGCAACCGGCTGCTCGACGACGTGTTCGGTGCCACGGTCCACGAGCTGCCGGGCGACGCGGATTCCCTGGCGGCGGCCGAAGCGCGGGCCGCCGAGCTCCGCGGCCAAGGGCGGCGGGTCTATACTTTCCCGTCCGGCGGCTCGAGCCCGACCGGCTGCCTGGGATACGCGAACGGCGCTGCGGAGATCCTGTCCCAGGCGGACCGGATGGGCGTGCGCTTCGCGCAGATCATCACCGCGAACGGCAGCGCCGGCACCCATGCCGGGCTCGTGGCGGGCCTCGCCGCCATGGGCCTCGACCCGACGCTCGCCAAATCCTTCGCGGTGCTCGCCGAGGACGGGCGTGCCCGCGCGGAAGTGCTCGAGAAGGCGAACGCCACGCTCGCGCTGATCGGTTCCGAGCGGCGCGTGTCGCCCCAGGACATCAACCTCGACGGCACGCATCGGGGGTCGGGCTACGGCATTCCCACGGACGGCATGCTCGAGGCGGTGCGGCTCATGGCCCGTACGGAGGGCAAGCTCCTCGATCCGGTCTACAGCGGCAAGGCCTTCGCGGGCCTGCTGCACGATGTTCGTGCCGGTCTCTACCCGGCTGCGTCGTCCGTTCTGTTCCTGATGACCGGCGGGACGCCCGGCCTCTTCGCCTACAAGGAAGCACTGGCTGGCTGAGGCCGCCTCAAGCCTTCAGGCACGTGCCCGCCGCATCGCATCCGCCCTGTCATGCGAACGCTGGGCTGCCGCCTGGATCCGGCCGACCTGCGAGACGAGCGTGTCCGTGGCCCTGGCCATCTGTCCGGCCAAATCCTTCACCTCCGCGGCCGCAGCCGCGTAGCCGCTCCCGGCCTCGCCGTCGCGGGCCGCCGCAATCGAGGCTCGGAGGGCCAGCAGCCCCGTCTGTCCGGCGATTGCGGCCAGCAGGCCGGTCACGTCCGCGTCCGCTTTAACGTTCGGAGCCTGATCGGCCGCCCGCGTCCCGAGGGCATGCAGGCGGCTCAACCCGTCCTCGAAGACCCGCACCGCCTCCGCGATCGCGGCGGCCTCATCGGGTAACATGGACGGGTTGAGATTCGCCATCGGTCGCAGCCTCCTCGAAGCGGCGACACCATGCAGCGACAAGGATAACATCGTGTTAATCGGCAGTGCGCGCGGCATCCGCGCCACGGCGCACATCTGACGCAAAGACCTTATGAGATGGTTTCGGGCTCTCGCCCCGATCATTCGGGCGGATAGACGCTGGCATACGGGCCTGTTCATCGCGCTATACGCAGACGCGCCAGCGATACCGACCTTGAAAACTATCCTCTACCGCTCCGTGAGCTTCATCTCGATCCGGCGGTTGCGAGCGTAGGCGTCCTCGGTGGTGCCAGGATCGAGCGGCTGGAACTCGCCGAAGGCCCCGGCCAGGAGATGCTGGGCGGGGATTCCCTTCCCGGCCAGATATTGCACCACCGCGATGGCCCGGGCGGCCGACAATGCCCAGTTCGACGGAAATTGCGGCGTGCTGATCGGCCGGGCATCGGTATGGCCATCGACCCGCAGCACCCAGGGCAGATCAGCCGGAATCTGCTTGGCGAGGTCCACGATGGCGCCGGCGATGCGGTCCAGTTCGGGTCCGGCCTCGGGCTTCAGGGTCGCGGCACCGGCGGGGAACAGCACCTCGGATTGCAGCACGAAGCGGTCGCCGACCACGCGGATGTCCGGGCGGTTGCCGAGAATCTGGCGCAGACGTCCGAAGAAGTCGGACCGGTACCGGGCAAGTTCCTGGACCTTCTGGGCCAGCGCGACGTTCAGCCGGCTGCCGAGTTCGGCGATGCGCGCCTGGGATTCCCGGTCACGGCTCTCGGAAGCCGAGAGGGCGTCTTCCAGGGCGGCGAGCTGGCGCCGCATGGCGCCGATCTGCTCGTTGAGTAGATCGACCTGTGACAGCGCCCGCTTGGTCGCGCCCCGCTCAGCCTCCAGCTGCTTGTCGAGAGCGCCCGCCGCACCCTGGCTGACCGTCGCGGCCTCGGCCTGGGACCTGGCCTGATCGCGCTCGGCCTCGACACCGGCAAGCGTCGTGCGGAGATTGCGGGCCTCGTCCTCCTGGCTGCGACGGGTCGAACGCTCCAGGGCAAGGAGGTCGGTCAGGTCCGCGATCTGCCGGTTGAGCCGGACCAGCGTCTCGTCCCGGCCGGTGAGTTCCTGCGACAGGAAGAATTGGCCGACGACGAAGATCGTGAGCAGGAACACCACCGACAGCAGCAGCGTCGCCAGCGCGTCGACGTAACCGGGCCAGACATTGAGCGTGCGCCGCGCGCGCGTCGCCGTGGAAGCCACTACACGCGCTCCCGGCCCAGCCGGTCCAGCACCTGCTTCAGCTCGCGCTCACGGCTCGCCTGCGCCTCGACCCAGTCGCGGATCATCTGCTGCTCGGCGCGCATGTGCTGAACGAGGCCCTGAATGCCCTCGGCGAGATTGGTCATGGCGAGCGTGGCGGCGCGGCTGCCTCCGCCCTCGGCCACCAGGGCGGTCAGGCGGTCGATCGCGTCCTTCAGCTCCTGCGTGCCAGCGGCCGGCCGGGCCGCCACGAGCCCCGTCTCGGCGACCGCCTCGCCGGACATCAGCCAGTCCTGCAATTCGTTGTGGAACCGGGCATGGGCCTGGCCCGCCTGCAATTCCAGGAAGCCGATGATCAGCGAGGAGGCGAGGCCGAACAGCGAGGCCGAGAAAGCGAGGCCGATTCCCGACAGCGGCACGGCCAGCCCGGATTTCAATTCGTCGAACATCACGCCGGCATCGCCGCCGCCGCGCATCCCCTTGATCACACCACCCACCGCCGAGAGGGTGTCGATGAGGCCCCAGAAGGTGCCGAGGAGGCCGAGCAGAATCAGGATGCCGGCGATGTAGCGCAACATCTCACGCCCCTCGTCGAGGCGCACCGCGATCGTGTCGAGATAGCCGGCGGTCCCCGGAAGGGTCGTCCCGGCGGCCCGGGCCGCGATCATCGGCGTCATGGGGGCCAGCAGGGCCGGCGGACGCTTGGCCTGGGCGCCGCGCGCCACGGCATTGACGTAGCTGGTCTCGCGGAACAGCCGGATGACTTGGCCAAAGGCGATCAGCACCGCGATGAGCAGCACGCCGAGGATAAGCCCGTTGAGTCCGGGATTGGCCAGGAAGGCCGGCGTGATCTGCTTGAACAAGATGAAGGCTAGGAAGCCGACGAGGATCAAAAAGATCAGCATCCGCCCGAGATAGATCCCAGGCCGTGCCAGCGGCTCTCTCTTGATTTCGCCGGTATCGCGGGCGGCCATCGGTCGCTTTAGCCTAATCTCGGGATGCGGCCGCCGACGGCGTCCGTCGAGGCCACTGTGGGGGTAGGCTTGCACGCGATCAAGTCACGCGAAGGACACGCTAATCCCAGAAGTGCGGCGCGCTCTCCTCGAGATTCGGCCCGAGGCGCAGGGCCGCGACCCGGGTGGCGAGGCCGCGCCCGTCGGTCTCGACGGCGATCCCGCAGAGCGTTCCCTCGCCGACGGCGACCTCCCAGCGGGATCCCGGCGTCTTCTGAATCATGCGGCGGATCGGCTCGTCCTTCTGCATGCCGATGACCGAGTCGTAATCGCCGCACATGCCGGCATCCGACATATAGGCCGTGCCGCCGGGCAGGATCCGATGGTCGGCGGTGGGGGTATGCGTGTGGGTCCCGACCACGAGGCTTGCGCGACCGTCGAGGTAATGGCCGAAGGCCTGCTTCTCGCTGGTCGCCTCCGCGTGGACGTCGACCACCACGGCGTCGGCCGCCGCCCCCAGGGGGCAGGCCTCGATCTCGCGCTCGACCGCGGCGAACGGATCGTCCATCGCGTCGAGGAAGACGCGGCCCATGACGTTGACCACGAGGACGCGCGCGCCGGCCTGCGTCTCGATGACCGTCGCCCCGCGGCCGGGCGTGCCGGGCGGGTAGTTCGCCGGGCGTACCAGCCGGGGCTGGCGGGCGATGAACACCAGAGCCTCGCGCTGGTCGAAGCTGTGGTTGCCGAGCGTCACGGCGTCGGCGCCGGCCTGAATCAGCTCGTCGCAGATCGTCTCGGAAATGCCGAAGCCGCCGGCCGCGTTCTCGCCGTTGACTACCACGCAATCGAGGCGCCAGCGCTCGCGCAGGCGCGGCAGGTGCTCGCAGACCACATTGCGGCCCGAGCGGCCGACGACGTCGCCGAGGAAGAGCAGGCGCATGGGTCAGGCCGTCCTCTCGAAACGGATGACCTCCGCTTCCGTAATCACGAAGTGCAGGGGCTGGTCGTGCGGCTCGGCGGGCACGCGCGCGACCGCCTGGGCGGCGAACCCGATCCCGACGGTCAGGACGGGCCGATGGCGCGACAGCCGCGTGATCGCGCCATCGTAGTAGCCGCGGCCGTAGCCGATGCGCTGACCGGTCCGGTCGAACGCCGCGAGGGGCACGATGAGGGCGTCGGGGTCGACGGGAGGAAGCGCGGGATCCGGCTCGCTCAGGCCGAAGCGGCCGGCGACCAGGGCCTCGCCCAGGCGCCACTCCCGAAAGACGAGGCCCTCCGGCGTCACATGGGGCAGCGCCACGGCCTGTCCGCGGGCGAGCAGACCCTCGGCGGCGGGGCGCGGATCCACCTCGCTGCGGATCGGCCAAAACGCCCCGATCAGCCGGGCCTCCGAGAGTTCGGGCAGGGCGAGCAGCGCCCGGGCGATCACCGCCGAAGCGGCCTGCCGCGCGGCCGGATCGAGCGCGTCGCGCGCCGCAAGGGCTTTGCGCCGGAGTTCTGCCTTGCGCGCCACGTCGGGGCAGGCGGAATCGGAAGAAGTCGGGTGCGGAGCCACGTGAGCCGTTGGAGGATCGATCCCGGGAAACCTACAGCGTAGGTGGGCGCCGTGTTGGCCAAGTCCAGGGACGAGGCCAGGGACAGCTCCCGAGGGAGTCGATAAGGCCCCGGGGATAGTGCTCCTGACGAACTCTGCAGCCCCGCCACAGACATGTAGCTGTCCGGGCAGCCGACCGCCAGGGCCATGCCGGCTAAAAATCGGCTCGCCGTCGCGTCAGGGATGCGGAACGAGACGGCGTCAGAAGCGCCGCGCGCGGGCAGCACCGTCGATGCACTCGATGCCGCCGCCGGAGTTGAGGGTATGCAGGCGGCTGCCCGTCCAGCCGGGGCCTGGTGCAATCCGAGCGAGGACGGTCTGGGCGAAGCCTGCGTCGTCGAGGCGATCGATCCGCGCCAGCCCCAGGGCGCGGCCGTAGCCGGCGGCGCAGTCCTGGATCGGGCGGATCAGGTCTCCGCCGCGCGCGACGATGCGTCCGGCCGGACGCGCGAGCGCGGGATCGACCAGGACCGGATTGGCCGGATGCGGCGTGTAGGGACCGCGGAAATCCGGTGCGGACCAGAGGTAGAGGGCATCGTGGAAGGAGCCCGCGCCGGCTGGCGCATCGCGCTCGGCATCGCGCACGGTGGCGAACATCCACCAGCGACACGCGTGCTCGACCAGGGTCGCATCGCTCGCGACCACGCCGGACAGAAGCGTCGCCTCCTTGGTCCATCCGCCCGGAAAGCGGGTCGCGCGATACAGGTCGACCGTGCCGGCCGCAGAGCTTTCCGGCACCATCCAGATCGAACCCTCGCGCTCGAACACGAACGGATACGAGAGGTGGTGGGGCTCCTCCAGAACCGGGATAGGTACGCCCTCGGGACCGTCCGGACCGAAGCGGAGAACCGAGATGATGGCCTTTCCGGTCGCGTGCGGAAAATCCTCGACGAAGAGGTAGGTCGTTCCGGCGACGGCGATCGGGAACGGATCGGCGTAGAAGCGGCGACCGTCGTCCGGCAGCACGGTCCAGGCCGAGTCGGGCAGGCGCCCGAGATCGATCAGATCGGGCCCGACGAGTCGCCGCCACCCGCAACGCCAGTGCGGGGCATTGTAGCAGAGGCGGTAGAGCCGGTGCACGAGCGCGCCGGCGAGCATCCGCCCGGCCTGCCTGGCAAAAACCGGGAGTGGCAGGCCACCGGATCGGCGCGCCGGCTCTGACGAGCCGGCTGGCGCGCCGGCGCGCCCCGCGATCCGATTGCGCAGGGCGGCGGCGATCACCGTCACCGTGCGGGCGAGCGCATCGTCGAAGCTCGGGAGCACGAGGCCCGGCCGGTCTGCGCCGAGATGGCCCTCGGCGACGATCCGACCCTCCGCCGCCAGCGTGGCACGCGGAACTGCGTGGGCGAGCAGAGCGGCGAGCAGAGCCACCTCGCCCGGAGCGCCGTCATAGGCCAGTTGCCAGGTCGCAGGACCGGGCGGAAGGTCGCCGCACACGTCGATCACGAGATCGGCTGCCGTGTCGCGGTGACGCCATCGGTCGAGTTCGTGTAGCGGTAGGAGCGCCGATCCGAGCGGCTGCAGGCCATGGATCAGGGCCTCGAGGCGGAACAGCAGGTCGGCACCGGTCGGCCACGCCGCAGGTCCGGGTGCGTCGTCGACGCTCACGCTGAGGATTCCGGGGATGTCGGAGATCCGCTGCAGCAGCGCAACCTGCCATTGGCGCGGTCGCGTACCGTCGAGGCGAACTCTCACATGCATCGACGTTCGCGCTCCGGCCCAGCGCGGCAACCCATCGCTGCATGGACCGTGCAACGCTATATGCCATCCGCCGTATCGAGAACGAGAAGATCGCGAAAGGGCGCTTAAATCTGTGAAGAGCGTTTACCAACGTTCCAGTAATCAGCGTTCCTTGCTAGGCCGATCGCAGTTATCACGGCTTGTCAGAAGCCTGCGCGACTCTTGCAGCAGGACATGTCACCCGGGCGGAACTGACCTGGATTGAGACGACGGTGACCGATCGTGGCACGGATCGACCCTAATATCGCTGTCGCAACCTGGCTCACCCCCGTGCAGCCCGGTTATCCCGAGCGTCCGGGCCTCAGTCAGCCGGAGACCACGGCCGAGTTCGGCGACCTCTGGCGCATCCTGTGGCGCCGCAAGCGGCTCGTCTTCGGGACGGCTTTTCTGCTCGGCCTGCTGGTCCTGGCCTATGCCCTGATCACCCCATCCCTCTACACGGCAACGGCCCAGATCCTGATCGACCCGCGGGACCGGCAGGTCGTGTCCAACGACGTCAATCCGGGTGCTCTCTCTCCCGATGGCGGCATCGCGCAGGTCGAGAGTCAGGTGCGGGTGATTGAATCGGACGTGGTCCTCGGACGCGCCGTCGCGCAGGCCGGGTTGGAGAAGGAGCCCGGTTTCGGGGTGCCCCAGGAATACCGCGTGCTCAACGCGCTCGCCGCGCTGCGGGAGATGATTGCCGGTCCCAAGGCGGAGCGGCCTGTCGATCCACGTGGCCGCGCGCTCGACCAGCTGCGGCGGCGCCTTGCGGTGAAGCGCGCCGACAAGGTCTTCGTGATCGACCTCGTCGTCACGACCATCGACCCGGACCTCTCGGCCCGCATCGTCAACGCCATCGCGAACGCCTACCTGACGGATCAGACAGATGCGCGATCCGATGCCGCGAAGCGCGCGGCGGGCGACCTGCGGGGCCGGCTCGACGAGCTGCGCAAGGCGGTCAACGTCGCCGACAAGAAGCTTGAGGACTACAAGGCCCGCAACGGTCTGATCGCCTCGAGCGGCCGCCTGGTGAACGAGCAGCAGCTCACCGATCTGAATACCCGGCTCGTGGCCGCCCAGGCGCGAACAGCCGAGGCGAAGGCGCGCCTGCAGGGCATCCGGAGCGCCCGCGGTCAGCCGGTCGGGTCCGGGGAGACGCCGGAAGCGGTCCAATCCTCCGCGATCGACCGCCTGCGCGGCCAATACGCCGAACTCGCCGCCAAGGAGGCGGATCTGCGCACCAATCTGGGCGAGCGCCACCCCTTCATCGCCGCGGTACGCACGCAGATGCAGGACGTCCGTCGGCTGATCGACGCAGAGCTCAGTCGCATCGCGGGCGCCGCCGAGATCGAGGCCCAACGCGCCCAGGCCAATGAGCGGACCCTGACGGCCGAGCGGGAGAAGCTGCAGCGGCAATCGGCTGTGACCGCCCAGTCGTCCGTGCAGCTGCGCGAACTGGAGCGCGAGGTCGAGGCGGCACGATCGGTCTACAACACGTTCCTGGTCCGAGCCCGCGAGATCAAGGAGCAGACCAGCATCGACAGCTCCAACGCCCGGATCATCACGGCGGCCCGGCCGCCTCAGGATCCGAGCTGGCCGCCCCGGCTGATTCTGGTCGCCGCAGCGCTCGCCGGCGGACTCGGCCTCGGGGCGGGCCTCGCGCTGACGCGGGAATACCTCGCGCCGACGGTCCTGTCGTCGCGCCAACTCGAGAGGCTCTCGAATGCGCCGGTCGTCTCCGTGCTGCCGGGTGCCCGGCCCAGCCGCGCCAACGCGGCGGCCGCGAGCTACACCCTCGACCATCTCGCGACGACATCGGGGAACCGTGCCCCCGCGCTGGCGCTGCTTGTGACGTCCGGCAAGTCGGACGAGGCCCGGCGCCGGGCCGTCATCCAGTTGCTTGCATCGGTGGCGGTCGGACGCGGGGACCGGGTGCTTCTCGTGGATGCGGACCTGCGCGCAGACGGCTCCGGCGCGGGCGGGCTGCTCGACGTATTGCGCGGCGAGCAGAGCCTCAACACGGTCACGAAGACAGACCCGAAATCCGGCATCCGCCGGATCGGCCTGGGCGACACGCAGAAACCGATCCGCGACGCCCTCACACGGGCCAACGTCGAGCGCTTCATCGCAGGCGTGAAGGGCCGGTTCGAGCTGCTGATCATCGACGGCGGCGTGCTGACCGAGAATCTGCGGCTCGGCCCCTTGGCGGCTGCGTCGGACAGGCTGCTCCTGGTCGCCTGCAACGGCGCGACGCGCCAGAGCGACCTGATCGACCTCGTCGGCACCTCGGAAGCGCTCGGGCGGCCGATCTCGGGCTCGGTGCTGTTGGGCGGACGCCGGGCTTGATGACCCCGCGACCGGCCTCGGTGGGGCGCCGCTTCGATGCGCCCCCGCGTACGAGGGCGGGCCCGGGCGTGATCGCACGGGCCGAGACCGGCGCTTTCCTGATCTGGACGCTGGCGCTCGTCGGCATCTCGGGCGGCCTGCTCTGGGCCCTGGGGCTCAATTACGACGGGATCAGCGGCTCGGCGCCGTCCAAGATCCATCCGGCAACCTACTTGGCGGTGGCGCTGTTCGGCTGGGTGATGCTGCGCGCCGGCAATCCGGTCATTCCGGTAGCCAACGCGCTGACCCGCCGCCCGGCCAGTGTTCTGCTGGCCGTCTGCGGCGTCCTGCTCCTCGTCTTGATCGCGGCTCAGGGCGGGACGGGCCTCGCAGGCTCGATCGACACCTTCGTATTGGCCGGCCTGGTCCCGATCCTGCTCATGGACCGCGACGTGGCCACGCTCGGGCGACTCGAGACCGTGTACCACCTGGTCATGCTCGCCAATGCGCTGCTCGGGCTGTTCGAGGCGGTGAGCGGCCAGCGTTTCTTCCCGTTCCGGTTCGACGGGATCGCATTCGAGACCGACACCCGGTCTGCGGCGCTCCAGGGCCACCCGCTGGCCAATGCCACCATGACGGCCTGCTACATCCTCGCTTTGGCCAAGGGCGGCGGCCGACTCGCCCCGCCCCTGCGCGCCGGCATGATCGCCCTTCAGCTCGTCGCGCTGGTCACCTTCGGCGGCCGCTCGGCCACCGTGACGACGCTCGTCCTCGGCAGCGGCGTCGGCCTCTCCGCGCTGAACCGGACGCTGCGCAGCGGCCGGATCCCGCTCGCCGGTGCGGCCTGCGCCTGCTTTGCCCTGACGCTGCTACCGCTGGCCATGGCGGCCCTGGCCGCGATCGGCTTCTTCGACACGCTGTTGAGCCGCTTCGTCTCGGACGGCGGCAGCGCGCAGGCCCGGGTCGACATGCTGGCGATCTTCGACGCCATCCCGTTCCGGCAGCTGTTGTTTGGGCCGGACGTCCTCCAGGTGAGCACCCTGCGGCGGATCTACGGCTTGGAATGGGGCATCGAGAATTCGATCATCTCGGACATCTTCTACCACGGCGTCCTGGTGACGGCGGTGCTCGTTCTGGCGGTGGGTCTCTACCTCACGGAGGTCGCGCGCAGCTGCCGGCCGGGCGTCTGGCTCCCGATCCTGGCCTTCGCGATCCTGGTCAACACCTTCGAGGGTCTGGCCGGCAAGACCACGATGCTCGCCAAGTTCGCCCTGATGCTGATCGTCCTATTCCCGCCCGGCCGACGCGCCCCGCGCAGCTGACGTCGCCTCAGCGCCGCAAGCCGAGCGCTGCCACGAGGGCGGGGTCGGCGACATGGGCGTCGTTCATCAGGCCGAGGCCGTCGAACAGGTTCCAGAACGACCACGCGAAACCCGCCCGTTCCGCCGCCTCGCGCACGTCGTGGATGTAGGCGGCGCGGTCGGGCGCGCGCGCGGCCGTGAAACGGGCATCGGTGCGCAGGGCCCCGAACTCGCCCATGAGAACAGCGGCGGGCGGGATCCCGTAGAGTTCGGCCCAGGTCGAGACGGGCGCCATCGCCCGGGCGATGTAGGCCGGACCGGGCTCGGCCGCGAAGTACTCGCGCAGCTTGGCCTCGATCACGGCCAGATCGCGGGCCTTTTCCGTCTTCGGGACCGCCGTGTTGGCCTCCATGCGGGCTCGGACCGCCGCGAGCGTCTCTTTGAGGCTGCCCTGCGTGCCGGGCCATGGCACGGCGTTGAGCCAGCGGTAGAACGGCTCCTCGGTGAGCCACGTCGCGCCCTGGTGGGAGAACAGGTAGGGCTCATAGAAGTGGAAAGTGTACAGGAGCGGCGCGAACGTCCGGAGCGGGGCCGGGTCGAGGGCCGTCAGCCCGTCGACGAGGCTGCCGCAGGCGCCGGTCGCCACCAGGGTGAGCGACGGCGCGGCCGTGCGCGCGGCTGTGAGAAGAGCGGCCTGGACGCGGTTCCAGGCGAGCGCTCCGCAGGCCTGCGGCGGCTCGTTGACCGGCTCCAGCGCCACCCGGTCGGCCCCCTTCCGGGCGCACAGACGGGCCAGATCGACGATGAGATCGCGGTAGGCCTGGAAGAGCGGGGCTCGGTCGGTCCCGTAGAAGGCGTCCGGTGTGTAGTGGTGCGTCGCCGCGTTCGCCTGGACGTTGACCAGGACGCGCATGCCGGTGGCCAGCACGGCGTCGATCGCAGACGACAGATCGCCGAGGAGTTCGCTGCGCCGCGCGCCGGTGAAAGCGACGAAGGGACCGGGATCGAGCGGCAGGCGCGCGAAGTCGAAGCCGAGCGCCGCGAGCTGGCGCAAGTCGGACCGGCTCGGCACCGGCCGGTCCGCCTGGAAGGGCGGCCAGGCGTATTCGGTGCGCGGGGCCGGAAATTCGGTGGTGAGCGAGAACCAGGGCCAGAGCGCGATCCCGCGGCGGAGCCGCAGCGGCTCCGCGTCGCTCCGGGCCGGGTGCGTACCCGCCGCCGCGACGGCGAGGCCGCCCGCCAGGAGCGCCCGCCGGCTCGGCATCACAATTCCGTCCCGGCGGTTGCGCGGGCAGGCGTGATGACGGGCGCGGGGCGGCGGAGTGGCGCCTTCGGATAGCCGCCGACCCGCCGCACCTCCTCCTCGTAGGCCGCCAGCACGTCGTCCCAGCGGAAGCTCTCGGCGCGCTGCCGCGCCGCCGTACGGGCGCTGCTGACTGCAATCTCGTCGGCGAGCACGCGCTCGATCGCGGCGGCGCAGGAATCCCCATCCGTGAAGTAGAACTGGGCGTCGCCCGCGGTGCCGCGGTTGAACGGGTTGTCGTGGGCGATCACCGCATTGCCCGCCCAGAGGGCCTCGACCAGCGACGGATTGGTGCCGCCAACCGTGTGTCCGTGTAGGTAGGCGCGGGCGTGAACCCGCAGGGCCTGGACTTGGTCGGCCTGGTAGATGGCGCCGGGAAACAGCACCTCCGTCGAAGCGGCATCCTCTACGGCGCGGTGGTAGGGGTCGCCGACCTTCATCGTGCCGAGCACCACGAGCCGCATTCCCCTCGGCCGACGCGAGAACGCCTCGACCAGCGTCAGGATGCTGTTGTCGGGCTCGATGCGGGCGATCGAAACCAAGTAACGATCGGGTTCCAGGCCCAGCGGCGGCGGCCCGAGACCCGGTGGCGGCGGATCGCCCCCATACGGGATCGTCGCGATGGCGTCGCGTGAGCGGCGCTCGGCGAGATGATCGGCGATGGCCGGATGGTCCGCCACGAGCCGCTGCGACGACCAGGCGGCGATCCATTCGCTGACGTAGAAGAACGCCCTCACCGGCAGTGACCATTTCGGGCGGAGCCACTCGATCCCGTCCATGTTGGTCAGGATCCGGCCGCCGCGAGCGCGCAGATAAGGCAGGAACACCGCCCCGTTATAGCCCAGCACGAGGCAGACCCCGTCCCGACCGGCTGCGTCGTGGGCGCAGATCGCGTCGAAGGCCAGCGTGGCGGCCGGACCGCGCAGGCCGACCTCGACGGTGATCAGCTCGACGCCCTCCCACCGCCGCGACGAGATCCGCGAGCCCACGCGATCGACATCCTTCTGGCAGTACACACCGACGCGCCAACCGCGGCCCGCCATGTGCAGCGCGAAACGTTCAGCGAAAGTCTCGAATCCGCCATGGGCGGCAGGGATGCCGCGCGTTCCGAGAATAAGTACCGCGGGCGCGCGATCCGACATCGTCCTTCCTTCTCAGTCTGCCCGTCATATTATATTAGGTCTGCGAACACCAAGCCCGCTAATCGAATTCTCAACCTTAGGTTCATAGTTGATCACGGGAAACAATCTTCTTGCGGGCAGATCGACATACACGATGACTTGTTCCGGAGGGGATCGCGGCGTGCCTGCGCGGGAACTACGCATAACCTGCGTGCACCAGGGCTATGAGCTTTACGGGTCCGACCGCTGCTTCATTGAGACGGTGCGGGCCATGCGGGCCCTCCATCCGCGGGCGCAGATCGACGTGGTCCTACCCCAAACCGGCCCGATCGTCGCGGCCCTGCAGCCCTACGCATCTCACATCGTTGTCGAGCCGCTCTGGATCCTGCGGCGAAAGAACCTGGCGCGCCTCGCCACGCTGGGCATGATGGCGCTGCCCGGCGCGGTGCTGCGCGCGCTGCGACGAATCCGTGCGAGCGACCTCGTTTATATCAACACCTCCGTCGTGGCCGATTACCTGCTGGCCGCGCGGCTATGCCCCGGGCACAGCATCGTGCACGTCCACGAGATCGCGGAGGGGGCGGTGCTGGCGGTCCTGCGCGGGCTGATCCGCTGGAGCGGCGCCAGCGTGGTGTTCAACTCGCGCGCCACGGAGCGCGCCTTCGCGTTCCCGCCATGCCTCCTGACGCGGGTGGTCTACAACGGCATTGCCGGGCCGGCCGAGCCGAACCCCTCGACCTACGACGGAACCCGCCCGCTCCGGGTGCTGATGCTCGGGCGGATCAGCCGGATCAAGGGCCAGGACGTGCTGATCGAGGCGATGGCCTCGCTCCCGGAGGCGACGCGGCGACGGATCGAGCTGCGCATCGTCGGCAACGCCTTCGAGGACGAGGCCCGCGAGCGCGCCCTGGCGGCCCGGATCGCCGCGACCAGCCTGTCGGACCATGTCAGCCTCCGGCCGTTCGTGACCGATCCGGCCGCGCTCTATCGCTGGGCCGATGTGGTGGCCATGCCGTCGCAGCAACCCGAATCCCTCGGGCGGGTGGCGATCGAAGCCATGTCGTACGGGGTGCCGCCGCTTGTGACGGCGATCGGCGGCCTGCCGGAGGTCGTGGAACACGGCAAGACCGGATGGATCGTGGCGCCCGGCGGCCCCGAGCCGCTCGCCGAAACGCTGGCGTGGATCGTCGCCGACCCGGAGAGCTGGCGCGAGTTCGGCCGTGCGGCACGCACGCGCTACGAGGCCCTCTTCTCGGAACAGTCCGCGGCCGACGGAATCGCCAGCATGGTGCAGGCGACGCTGAGCCGAGCGCCGGCACCGTGATCAGGGCTGCCGTCATGCCCGAGCCCGGACGAAACCGGTATCAGCCCCGTATTCGGCCACGAATGGTCCGGTAATGTGTTCCATGTTATGAGCGACCCGCTCTGCGACCGGAACCAGTCTAGTGCGGCTGATTGAGAGAGCACGCTAGTGGGGTGAGGACCGCTCGAAGGTCTTGCCGGCGAAATATCCGGTTTCAAGCGTGGCAGCGCACACGCGGCAATCGTGAGAATCGGGCCTTTTTCGGCCAAGGGAACGCGTCTTGATGGATATTGCCCATTTCATCCAGCAGATTGTCGAGAAGGTCTCAACCGAGAATCTGCTCGCGGCGGGCATGCTGTTCGCGACGGCGCTCGGTTGCGCGCTGATCGCCTATCTCCGAACGGCGGAGAGGTACTCGTTCGCGGAGTTCTTCGAATTCGCGATCCCCCACGAGGTGATCACGCATCCCTCCGCGCGGGCCGACCTGCTGTTCTACGTCACCCGCAAGGCGATCATGCCGTTCCTGCTGATCCCGGCCGGCGTGACCTTCGTGGTGGCGGTCGGCTATGCCACCAACCGGGTGCTGGGCGCGATCTTCGGGATCCACGAGCCGGTGTTCGGCGCACCGGGACCGATCACCGTGGTGATCTTCACCGCGACGATGCTCCTCGCCTACGATGTCTCCTACTATCTCTATCACACAGCCCAGCACCGGTATCCCTTTCTCTGGGAACTCCACAAAGTCCATCACTCGGCCGAGGTGATGGTCGGAATTACGAAGGATCGGGTGCACCCGCTCGATGAGTTGATGAACCGCGCCTGGGACGGGGTGATCCCCGGGATCTGCTTCGGAATCTGGAGCCTCGTCGCCCTCAACCCCGTCGAGCTGACGGTGTTCGGCATCAACGTCTACATCATGCGCAACATCCTGATGATGGACTTCGTGCGGCACACGCATTTCAAGATCTCGTTCGGGCCGCTGAACAACATCGTGCTGTGTCCGCACTGGCATCAGCTCCATCACTCCACGGCACCGCAGCATTACGACAAGAACTTCGGCCTGCTGTTCTCCTTCTGGGATCGCTTGTTCGGGACGCTTTACGTGCCGGATCCGCACGAGGATTTCAAATTCGGGCTCGTCGATCGGGATGTTGCAGATTATCAATCCCTTTCGGGTCTCTACCTGCTGCCGCTCAAGAAGATGGGCCGGCGGATCACGCGGCAGGCCCGGCGCCTGCGCGGAGCCGTGTCCCAGCCACGGCCGGGCGCTTGACCATGGCCCTCGAGCATTTCGAGACGATTCGGACGAGCGAACGGCTGGCAGAGGTCGGTCCGGCCTGGACCGACCTCTGGCGGCACAGCGGCGCCCTCGTCTTCCAGAGTCACGCCTGGATTTCCGCATGGTGGGCCAGCACACCGGATCGGGAGCGCCGGGCCCTGGCCATCGTGCTGGCCTGGCGCGGCGGGTCGCTCGTCGGCGTGATGCCGCTCGCGACCGTGCGCCGGAAGGGTCTTCGGGTTCTCGAATGGGCCGCCAAGGAATGCGCGGATTTCGGTGATGCGCTCCTGGCCGCCGGGACGGACCGGGACCTCGTCCGGCGGATGTGGCGCCATGCCGGCCAAGCTGGCGGATTCGACTTGGCCTATCTGAACCGACTCCTGCCGGGCGCTGCGGCACGGGCGCTGGTCGATGGCCCAGGCGACGGGATCCGGCTGCGCCTGAACCACCGCGAGGAAGCGAATTGGCGGGTGCGCGGGCCCTGGAAATCCGGGACGGCGTGGTTCGACGCGCAGTCGAAGAAGACCCGCCAGAACTATCGCCGCGGCCAGAAATTCATGGGCGAGCGTGGCGCGCTGGCCTTCCGCCTCCTCGGGCCGGAGGAGCCGCTCGCACCGGTTCTCGAGCGGCTGATGACCTTCAAGCGGGCCTGGCTCGCGGCCCATGGGCTCGCCTCGACAGCGTTCTACGACGAGGGGTCGCAGGCCTTGCCTGCCATGGTTGAGGTCCTGCGTGAGACGGGGCTGCTCCACGCCTTCGTGCTGGAATGCGGCGGCGAGGTCGTGGCGGTGTCGATCAACTTCGTGCAGGCGGGCGCGATGATGGCCTTCGTCACCACCTACGATCCGGCGGCGGAGCGGGCTTCGCCCGGCATGGTCCTGATGATGGACTACATCATGTGGTCGATCGACCACGGGTTGCAGACCGTGGATTTCCTGTGCGGTGACGAGGGCTTCAAGGGCCGTTTCGGCACCGAGAACCTCACTCTGGCCTCGCTGATGGGCGCGCGCACGCCGCAGGGCGCGGTCGCCCACTTCGTGGACCGCGCGCAACACGCGTTGCGCGGCCGCTTCGGAAGACCGGCGGATCCCGTGGTCACGGCGCCGCCCGCCGAGGCCGCGACCTGACGGGACAGGTCCTTATCGGGAAGCGCTCGGCCTCACGTCGCGCACGCGGCGGACGGCGCGGCGTGCGACGCGCGCGCGAGGCTCCGGAAGGCGTTCACCGACCACGCCAGCGTGGCAATCTCGGAGGCGAGCAGGCCGAGGAGTGCGGTGGCCGCCGGCAGGAGCAGGAGGGCCGGCACCATCAGGGCGAAGCCCAGCGCGGCGCTCGCCACGGCCCCCGCGGTGATGGTTCGGAATGCCGCCGCCGCTTCCAGATAGGCGCGGGGGAGCGCGTAGAGCAGCGAGACGGTGACCACCGCCCAGACACCGAGCCCGATCCATCCGAGCGGCGCGCCCGCGAATCGTCCCTTGAACAGAACCTGCTCGATATGCGGTAGCAGCGCCGCCATCGCGGCGCCGTAGGCGAGGCAGGCGCAGCCGAGCAGCGCTGCCTGGCGCCGCACCATCCGTTGGGCCGCCTTGGCCTGCCCGCTCGCGCGCAGCCGGATGATCTCCGGCAGGACCATGTTCATCAGCGCGCTCGTGGGAACGCGCAGGGGCGCGTAGAGCACAAGCGTCGCCGCGATGGGGGCGTAGGCAGCCGGGCCGGCGAGGAGGGCGAACAGCAGGGTCAGGCCCTGGCCCTGCACCGTCAGGCTGGTCACGCCCGCCAGCGACCACGCCAGGGTCCGCCAGATCGCCCGGTAGCGCGCCCGGGCCCGCGCGCGGAGCGAGATCCGGAGCCGCTCGCGGAGCACCGCGTAGGCCATCCCGATGGCGACCGCGTGAGCCAGCGCGATCGCCGCGAACGCCTGATCGAGGAGCGCCGTGCCCGAACCGCCGAGGCCGAGTGCCACGAACATCGTCCCGCAGGCTGCGTAGACGAGATCGCTCAGGCCGGCGATCCGGGGACGGCCCCGGGCGAGGAGCACGATCCGCAGATAGCTGCGGAAAGCGTAGAGACCCACGAAGGCGCCCCCAGCCAGGGCGCCGAGGCCGATCACCGGCACCAGGGCGAGTCCGACGCCGACGCCCATCACGCCGGAGACCAGCAGCGCGCCGGTGCCGAACATCACGTCGTAGCCGAGGGCCGCCGGCCGGCCGATGCTCCGGGCGACATGGAGAATCGCGGGAATCGCCACGAGTGCGCGGATGTAGGTGATCCCGACGGCGCCCACCGCGAACACGATCGCGAACAGCCCGTAATCGTGCGCATCAAGCTCACGCACCAGCAGGATGTTCAGGACGAAGTGGAACAGGCTCTGGATCAGCTCGCCGGAGAGGATCACGGCGAACCGCCCCGAGGCGCCAGCCTTCAGCGCATGGAGCAACCGGACGGGCAGCGTGCGGCCGGCAGCCGTCGTGCGCAGGACTTCATCGGGATACGCCATCGGTCTCGACATACGTGTGCGGGCAGCCTCTCTCCGCGAAAGGCAAGAGAGCCTCCCCGCGGGGATCTCGGCTTCAGAGACAGTGGCGGCATCCGCAGAGGCCCGCGAAGCTCGGCCTAGCGACGGTACGTTTCGATGCGGCCTCCGGTTTCACGGCCGAATTCGCGCTGCAGTGCGGCCATAAGGCGCGTGAGGTCGTCCTCGTCGGTCCAGACATGCGGGCTGACCCGCAGGGCGTCCGAGCGTTCGCTCACGAAGACGCCGTTGCGGCGCAGGCGTTCGGCGATGCCCGCAGGAAGCCCTCCCCGACAGCGCAGTCCGAGGATGTGAGGCGCGCGCAGGTGACGCGGCGCGACGGTGAGGGGCAGTGTCGCCGCTGCCTCCGCGAGGCGATCCGTGAGCCCGCGCAGCCGGACCGCCACGGCCGGCACGCCCCATCCGGCGATCAATTCCAGCCCGGTCGCCGCCATCGGCAGAGCGACGGGATCGTTCAGCTCGCCACGATCGTACCGGCGCGCACCCACGGCTGGGGGCCGGTTTCCCAGATTGTCCTCGATCGCCGTGCCGTCCTGCCGGTGGGGTGCGGCGTAGAGGAATCCGACGCCGTAGGGTCCCAAAGCCCATTTGTAGGTCGGGAAAGCCAGGAAGTCGGGTCGCCAGCGTGCGACATCGACCGGGACAGCACCCACCGCCTGCGTTGCGTCGATCACCAGAGCAGCCCCGGCCCGGTGGACCGCAGGCGCCAAGCGATCGAGATCGATCAGGCCACCGTCGGTCCAGTGCAGGGGTGTCAAAGTCGCGAGCGCGAGCGGCGGGGCACCCGGGCGCTCGATCGCGTCCAGCAGCGCGGCGGTCCAGTCGCCGTCCCGGGGACGCGCGACCTCCTCGACGACGAGGCCGTGGACGGCGGCCAGATTGTCGAACGCGAAGCGCAGGGACGGGAACTCGTCGGCGACCCGCAGCAGGCGGCCGCCCGACACAGGTTCGATGTTGCGCGCGGCGACGGCCATGGCGTGGCTGATCGAGTTGACGATCGCGACGTCGGCGGCGGCCGCGCCGATCAGCCCGGCGGCGGCCGCACGGGTCCGCTCCGCCCAGGCCGCGTTCGCCTCGCGGGGATGTTCCCACGGACGGCTCTTGGTCAGGATGCCCGCCTCGCCGGCCGCGCGGACGGCCCGCGGCAGGGGCGACCACGCCGCCGCGTCGAGATAGCTGACCTCGGGCGGGACCTCGAAGAGATGGCGCTGGGACGGGAGCTCTTCGGCGATCGGCATGGCGGGACCGTAGAGGATCGGACCCGCCGGAGCCACGCTCCGGGGCTTGATCGCGCCGCCCTGATGCCGCACGCCGGCGGACCATAGCCCGCGAGGCCGCCCGTGCCGACCCGCCTGCCCCGTCCCGATGCCGCGCCGCCATGGGCCGCCTGAGCCCCGATTGCTTCGACGCCGCGCCCGCCCTGATGCGGGTCGCCGATGCCGTCGCGCCGATCCGGGACCGGTTGCCTGTGCTGTCCGGGATCGAGACGGCGGACCTCCCGCGGGCAGACGGCCGCGTGCTCGCCGGGGATCTGGTCGCGCCGATCGATCTGCCGCCCTCCTCCGCCATCTCGGCACCGAGCCGGTCGATTTCGGCATCCTGCGCGATTCGGCCGCCGCTCTGCGAGAGCGCGTCGCGGCGGCGGCGGCGGATCACGACCTGATCCTGACCTCGGGCGGCGTCTCGGTGGGTGAGGACGATCACGTCCGCGCCGCCATCCAGGCCTCGGGGGACCTGACCTTCTGGCGTCTCGCGATCAAGCCGGGCCGACCTGTAGCGCTGGGGCATATCGCGGGCACGCCGTTCATCGGCCTGCCGGGCAAGCCGGCCGCCGTCTACGTGACGGCGCTGGCGACACTCCGCCCGCTGGTCCTGCACCTGTCGGGGGCGCTGGCGGCGACGGCGCCGTTCACGGTGAGAAGCGGCTTCGCCAGCGCGAAGCGTCCGGGCCGGCGCGAGTATCTGCGCGTGTGCCTCCGGCCTGGCGTCGACGGGGCGCCCGAGGCCGTCCCGGCACCCGGGTGCCCTGTCGGGCCTGGCCGGCAGCGACGCGCTGGTGGAACTCGCAGAGGATCTGACCGCGATCCGCCTCGGCGATGCCCTGCCCTGTACCGCGCATGGGGATCTCGGCTGAAGCTGTTGTTCCCGCGCGCGAGCCTGTAGAGCCTCGCGGAGCGTTTTCACCACCGTTTCGAGATCCCGTGTCCCTGCTCGCAGACCGCGCCCCCGCCAAGGTCAACCTGACGCTGCACGTTCTCGGACGGCGGGCGGGCGACGGCTATCACGTGCTCGAAAGCCTCGTGGCCTTCGCGGGCACCGCGGACCGGCTGACTCTGGATCCGGGCGCGCCGCTGGGGCTCGCCGTCAGCGGGCCGACGGCCGGGCCGGCCGGGCCGACGGCGGACAATCTGGTGCTGCGCGCAGCTCGGGGGCTGGCCGGGCGGGTGCCGGATCTGCGGATGGGCGGCTTCCATCTGATCAAGCGCCTGCCGGTCGCCGCCGGCATCGGGGGCGGTTCCTCCGATGCCGCCGCGGCCCTGCGCCTGCTCGCGCGCCTCAACGGGCTCGCCCTGGACCACCCGGCCGTCGTCGCGGCGGCGCGGGAGACCGGGGCCGACGTTCCGGTCTGCCTCGATCCGCGGGCCCGGATAATGCGTGGCGCCGGTGAAGAGATCGGACCTGCCCTTTGCGCGACGCCGCTCCCGGCGGTGCTGGTCAATCCCGGCGTTCCGGTCCCCACCGCGCCGGTGTTCAAGGCACTGGGCCTGACGGTCGGCGAGACGCGCACGGGCGTGGCCCATCCGGTGATCGCCGCGGGCCTCGACCCTGACGCGCTCGTCGCGGCAATCGGCCCGGCCCGCAACGACCTGGAGGCGCCGGCCCTGACCGTGGCGCCGGTGATCGGCGAGGTCCTCGCGGCGCTGCGGGCGCGCGGCTGCCGGCTGGCGCGGATGTCGGGCTCCGGCGCAACGGTGTTCGCGCTGTTCTCCGACCGGCGCGGCGCCGTGCGCGCGGCGTCGGCGCTGCGCCGCGCCCATCCCGGTTGGTGGGTGGCGCCGACCGTCCTGCGCTGAGCCGCGGGATCTCAGGCCGGCTCAGCGTCATAGACGGTGACGGCGCCGCCGGCCTCCGGCACCATCACGCGCCAGCATCGGGT
Source organism: Methylobacterium sp. PvR107 (assembly GCF_017833295.1). Lineage (NCBI taxonomy): Bacteria > Pseudomonadati > Pseudomonadota > Alphaproteobacteria > Hyphomicrobiales > Methylobacteriaceae > Methylobacterium > Methylobacterium sp. PvR107. Next base: position 4,403,281 of record NZ_JAFIBW010000001.1, on the reverse strand, counting down.
CCGCGGCAACACGGCCGGGTCGATGGCGCTCGCGAGACCGCTCCCGACATCGAAGATCGTGTGCCGGCCGAATTCGTCGCGGCCGCACAAGTAGGTGCGCCCGTCACCGAGATGGAGTGCGGCCGCCGACGTCGCGGTTTGGCCGGATGCGGAGCCACCGCTCGGCGCGATGACGGCGCCCCGCAACGCGAGAACATCCGCGTCGGGCGGCAGATCGAAGCGGACGGGCAGGTGCCTGTCCTCCGCGCTGCGCCGGTTGAGCAGCAGCGCCGCCCGTCGTCCCTCCCGGCTGACCAGCAGGACGAGATCCGGCCCGTCGCGGCCGGCCATCAGGCAGCAGGCCCCGGGCCGGACGCGGTCGAGCCAGGTTCTCCGCCCCGGAGTGCGAAAATCCTCGGTCATGCTCCGACCGGTGCTCGACGCGCGCCGCGGCTGCGGAAGAATGCGCGCCGCTCGGCTTCGGCGCGCACCACGGTGGCGCGGACCTGGAGCAGGTCCTTGCGGGTCAACAGCCCGACCAGCCGGCCGCTCTGCGGATCCGTGACCGGCAGGCGCCCCTGTCCGGCCGCGAGCATCACGTCGATCGCGTGCGAAACCACGTCGCCTGGATGGATTACCGCGAGGCCGGCATCCGAGACGCGCTCGCCGAGGGTGCCCTCCGCCGCGTCGCCGTCACGCTCTTCGAGAGCCCAGTCCAGCGCATCGCTGCGCGAGACCAACCCGACGGGGCGGCCCACCCCGTCGACGACCGGATAGGCATGGTGGGCTCCGTCCTCGATAGCCGTGAGCGCGTCTGCCAGCGGCAGGTCGGCGGCCAAGGTGTCGACCCGCGCGGTCATCACTGCCTCGACCCGGGCGAGGTCGTAGGGATCGATCCCGTATTCGCGGGTCACGTGCTGCCCGCGCCGGGCGATCTTCTCGGTGAGGATCGAGCGTTTCAGGAGAAGGACGGTGACCGCGTAGGCCGCCATGGTGGCGGCCAGCAACGGGGCCAAAGCGGCGATATCCCCCGTGACCTCGACCGCGAAGACCACGCCGGTGAGCGGCGCCGGCAAGGTGCCGCCGAGCATCGCGGCCATCCCGATCAGCGCCCAGAAGCCGTGCGCACCGGGCAGGAGCAGGCCGATCAGCCATCCCACCGCGCCACCGATGATCAGGAGCGGCGCGAGCACGCCGCCGGACGTTCCGGAGGACAAGGCGGCGAGCCAGATGATCGCCTTCACCGCCAGGATGGTCACGACGGCGCCCGCCAGCATGTGCCCGGACAGCAGATCGTGGATGACGTCGTAACCGACGCCGAGCGCCCGCGGCTCCACGAGGCCGCCCAAGCCGACCACGACGGCGCCCAGGGCCGGCCACCACATCCAGTGAATGGGCAACCGGCCGAAGCCGTCCTCCAGAGCGTACAGGGTCCGGGTCAGGCTGCCCGAGATCAACCCGCAGGCAACGCCCACGGCCGCGCAGGCGGGCAGGCCCCACCACGGTAGACTCGGGTTGTCCGCGAAGGGAAAGAGCGGGCCGGCCCCGAACAGCGCGGGACGCCAGCAGGCCGCCGTCACCGCCCCGACCGTCACCGGGACGAGGCTGCGCGGACGCCACTCGAACAGCAGCACCTCGAGGGCGAGCAAAACGGCCGCTACCGGCGTTCCGAAGATCGCCGTCATGCCGGCAGCCGCCCCTGACACCAGGAGGGTCTTCCGCTCCGCCGCGCTGAGATGAAAGAACTGCGCGAACAGAGAGCCGACCGCACCGCCCGTGACGATGATCGGCCCTTCGGCGCCGAACGGGCCGCCGGTCCCGATCGCCACAGCCGACGAAATCGGCTTCAGCACCGCAACCTTGGGCGACATCCGGCTGCCGCCGATCAGGATCGCCTCCATGGCTTCCGGGATGCCGTGGCCGCGAATCTTCTCGGAGCCGTAGCGCGCCATGGCGCCGACGATGACCGCGCCGATCACCGGAATGGCGACCATCCAGGGGCCCGGCGTCGCGTCCGCGAGGGAGGTCAGGGCCGTGTCGAAGCGGCCGTACCACGCGAAGTTGGTCACGAGGCCGATCAGCGTCAGCAGGATCCACGCGGTGCCGCTTGCGGCGGTACCGGTGACCACGGCCATCCCGGCCAGCGTCAGGACCCGTCGATCGGCGCTGAAGTCGCCCAACGCCCGGCGCAGCGGCCTCTCGCCGCCGCGCTCGATCTCGGTCCCGCCGTTCATCCGGATCTCCACTTCGTGTGCCGGACAATTATGTCGTGATACGATATATTCCACAACTCCGCCGCTTCGGGCGAGACGCGGTCCGGGCGTATTGAGTGCGTTCGGGGCGTCGGTGGCACAGAAGGCGCACGCCAGGATCCGAGCCGGGACATCTGGAGGCCGTGATGAGCCACGCAGCGCCGACGGGCGACGCACCCGCCGAGGCGCTCTCGCCCGAGCAGTACGCGGCGTTGGCGGATTTCCGGTTCCGGCTCCGGCGCTTTCTCGCGTTCAGCGAAGCCGCCGCCGGGCGGGCGGGATTGCCGCCTCAGCAGCATCAGGCGCTGCTGACGCTCGCGGGCCATGCCGGGCGCCAGCCCGCCACGGTCGGCCTGCTGGCCGAGCAGCTCCTGATCGCGCCCCACAGCGCTGCTGAGCTGGTCACCCGGATGGTGGAAGGCGGTCTGCTCGCCAAGGCGCGCGCGGCGGACGACCGGCGACGGACCGAGCTGTCGCTCACCCCGCGGGCCGAGGCGCTGCTCAAGACCTTGACGGCAGCCCATCTGGAAGAGCTGCGCGATCTCGCACCGGCGCTGATCGAGGCGTTGAAGCCGGCAGTCCCTTGACGGCCCGCGGTGCCGGTGGCCCGCTTCCGCCCGGAGTATCCGATGGCGAACCGGAACGACGCGGAGGCGCGCAGCGCCAAGCTGCGGAAGGTCTATGCGACCCTGGTCGCGGGTCCCGCATCGGTCGCCGATCCGCGGATCGAGGCGGCCTTCGCGACGATCCCTCGCGAAGCCTTCGCCGGGCCGGCGCCCTGGACGATCCTGACACCGGCGCCCAGGCGGTTCCGTCAGCACGGTCCGGTCTACGTGCGGACGCCGGATGACGATCCCGCCTTTCTCTACCAGGACGTGCTGATCGCGCTGGACACCGAGCGGGGCATCCATATCGGCCAGCCAAGCCTCCACGCCCTCTGCCTCGACGCCCTCGCGCCGCAGCCCGGCGAGACCGCGATCCAGGTCGGCACCGGCAGCGGCTACTACACGGCGCTCCTGGCGCATCTGATCGGGCAGACAGGCCAAGTCCACGCCTTTGAGATCGATTCGGCCCTCGCCGCCCGCGCGACGGCCAACCTCACGCCGTGGTCCTGGGTGCGGGTCTGCGCCCGGTCAGGCGTGGCCGACCCGCTCCCCGCCTCCGATGCGATCTACGTCAATGCCGGCGCGGCACGACCGGCCCGCGCCTGGCTGGACGTTCTGCGGCCTGGCGGCCGTCTGCTCTTCCCGCTCCAATCCGCTCAAGGTCGCGGCGGCATGCTGCTGCTGCAGCGTCCGAGCACCGGGTCGGCTTGGCCGGCCCGGTTCGTGTCCTTCGCGATCTTCATACCCCTGCGGGACATGCCACCGGAGGATGGCCCGGGGCTCACCGCGGCCTTTGCCCGCGGCCACCTCCGGGCGGTGCGGTCATTCCGGCTCGCGGGACCGCCCGACACGAGTTGCTGGTACGATGGCGGCGATTGGTGGCTCTCCACGCGGGAACCGTGAGGCGTGGCCTCAGCGCGCCCGCGCCACGCAGAATTCCACGGCACCGATGAGCGCCGTCTTCACGGGACCGTCCGGGAAGACGTCGAGGGCCGTCCGGGCCTGGGCGCCGTAATGGTGCGCACGTGCGACGGTCTCCTCGAGAGCGCCATGGCGCTGGAGCAGATCGAGGGCCGTCTCCAGGTCGTCGTCGCGGACCTCGCCCTGCTGCAGGGTCCGCCGCCAGAAGCCGCGTTCGCCCTCGCTGGCCCGGCGATGGGCCAGCACGATCGGAAGGGTGATCTTACCCTCGCGGAAATCGTCGCCGACGTTCTTGCCCAGCTCTGCCGAGGTGCCGCCGTAATCGAGGACGTCGTCAATCAGCTGGAAGGCGATGCCGAGATTCATCCCGTAGGCGCGGGCCGCCGCCTGCTCGGCCTCCGGCCGGCCGGCGAGCACGGGCCCGACCTCGCAGGCCGCGGCGAACAGCTCGGCGGTCTTTCCGCGGATCACCGCGAGATAGGCAGCCTCATCGGTCTCGAGATTCTTGGCATTGGTGAGCTGCATCACCTCGCCCTCGGCGATCACCGTGGCGGCGGCCGACAGGATGTCGAGCGCCCGAAGTGAGCCGACCTCGACCATCATCCGGAAGGCCTGACCGAGCAGGAAGTCGCCGACCAGCACGGAGGCTTCGTTGCCCCACTTGATCCGGGCAGCCACGCGGCCGCGGCGCATGTCGCTCTCGTCGACCACGTCGTCGTGCAGGAGCGTTGCGGTGTGCATGAACTCGACGCTCGCGGCGAGCTTCACGTCGCCGTCCGTGTCGCCCGCGTAGCCGCAGAGCTTGGCGCAGGCCAGGGTAAGGATCGGGCGCAGACGCTTGCCGCCGCTGGCGATCAGATGGTTGGCAACCTCGGGGATCATCGCCACGTCCGATCCCGTCCGCGACAGGATCGTGGTGTTGACCCGCGCCATGCCCTCAGCCACCAGCGCGACGAGGTCGTTCAGCCCCGCCTCGGCCTCGGGCTTCGGGTTCTCGATGGAGAGGGCCATACCCAAGATCCGTGACCTCCAGATCGGTTGCCCCACGGGGGGCGGGCGATCCCTTCGCACGCGCCCCGCGGCGCCGCAACATCGCACCCAGACGGATATGGTGTGCCGGAAACGCGGATCTCACGCGGCGAATGCGCCGATCCGCGCATCTCTGAGCTCAGTGCACGCGCGATGATCGAGCTGATCCGCGCCAACGACGTCGTGCTGATCGGGTTCGCCCGCTCAGTTCTCGAAGCGGCCGAGATCCCGGTTCTCGTCGCCGACAGCCACATGAGCCTGATGGAGGGCTCGATCGGCGTCTTCGGCCAGCGCCTGCTGGTACCGCGCGACCACGAAGCCCAGGCACGGCGTCTGCTCGTCGATGCCGGAATCGCCCACGAGTTGCGCCAGCCGTGAGCCCAGAGCCGGACGCCTTTCTCGGTGGACGCCTGCGCCTGCATCAGCCGCCGCGCGGCGCGCACAGGGCCGGGACGGACGCGGTCCTGCTCGCGCGGCTGCTGGTTCTGACGTCCGGTGATCGCCTCTGCGACGCGGGTGCCTCGGCGGGCGCCGTCGGCCTCGGTTGCGCCGCACTGGTACCCGGCCTGCAGCCAACGCTGATCGAGCACGATCACGACGTCGCCGAACTGGCTCGGGCGAACGTCCTCCTCAACGGCATCGAAGCCAGGGTGATCGAAGCCGACCTGCTCGCGACCGCGGCCGAACGTCGCGCTTCGGGTCTGTTGCCGGACAGTTTCGACGTGGTGCTGACCAACCCGCCCTTCTTCGACGGCGGCGCCCATCGCAGTTCGCCGCATCCGGGTCGGGCGAACGCCCATACCTTCGACGGAGGTGGCCTCGATGCCTGGATCCGGGCCTGCACGGCGATCCTGCGCCCCGGCGGCCGCCTCGGCCTGATCCACCGGGCTGACGCGCTGAAGATCTGTCTCGATGCGCTCTCAGGGCGCTACGGCGGCATCACGATCCGCCCGGTCCACGCCCGGGCCGAGGCGCCCGCGATCCGCCTCCTGATCAGCGCGACCAGGGGTAGCCGTGCCGCGCTGAGTCTGCGCCCGGCCCTCGTGCTGCACGATTTCGAGGGGGGCTTCACTCCGGAAGCCGCAGCGCTCCATCGCGGAGAGCCGTGGCCACCGGGCTGACCGGTCGGCTCACGCTGCCAGGGCAGCCGGCTCCTCCTCGCGGATACCGAGAAACCGCTCGACCTCGGTGAGATCCGGAAAGGACAGGAATTCCGGACGCAGCGGCGCGGGCAGACCGTCGAAATTGAGACCCGGGAACGTGTCCGGATGCGGGTAGAGCTGCCAGGCGGCACCGGGCTCCAAGGGCGGGAACAGGATCGCGACCTTCTCGTCGCCGAGCCGCACGATCCGCGACGGGCTGTACGACAAGGTCTCGATGCTCCAGCCCCGATGGGCGTCCCGGCGGGCCTTCATGGTGCGGCGGCTCGTCGCGCGATGCATGGCGGTCTCCTTCGCTTGGGGGTTCGCTTGAGGGCTCGCTTGGGGGATCGATGGCGGATGGGTCAGGCGGCGCTCTTGCGTCCGGACCGCTTGGGCCAGCCAAGCGCCACGAGGCGCGCTTTGGCGTAGTCGCGCACTTCGTCGCGGGTGCCGGACGGCATCGTCGCCAGAACGGCCTGGGTGGCGCCGTCCAGCATCAGGTCCGTGACGGCGTTGATCGTCTCGGCCTCGTCGATGCGGCGCTTGAGATCGCCTTCGGCCTCGGTGATCTGGTCGAAGGCCGGCGGCTCCTCGAAATCCTCGTCCACGGCACGGACTGCGGGCTGGTGGGCGCGGAACTCGTCGGCCTCCTCCTCCGAGTAGACGAGGCCGTGCAGCTCGATGAGCTTCAGGATGACGCGGTCCTTTCCGCGCTTCTCGGCCATGGCGTAGACGTAGGCCGCCTGCTTCCCCGAGACGCGGTAGTTCACGTTGACCAGCGCCTCGCCCAGCGACCACTCGACCCGCTCGGTCCCCGGCTTCGCGCCGGGCAGGCGGCCGGTGACGAGGATCACGGCCTCGTCGCGCTCGCACCGGATGATGGTCGGCGGCTCGAACACGATCCCCGCCTGGGCGGCGATGCGCTCCAGGGTCTTGTGGTAGATCACGGCCGTTCCCTGGACGCGCCAGACGTTGCCCCCGAAGGGCTCGCCGTAGCGGACGAGGATGTCGGCGATCTGCTTGTCGGCGGTTCGCATGCGAGGCTCGGTCCGTCAGGATTGGGCCGCGTCGTCCACAGCTTTGTGCGGCGGCGCTCTTTTGTTCTCTTTTTGTTCGTTTCTATATGCGCAATCTCCCCGAGATACGCAAGGGTCGGTCGCGGATTCGCGTGCCTTTGGACCTAGGTATGGTGCGCGCGCGCCCCGCCGTTCCGGCTCGCTTCGCCCGGCCCGGGCTGCCCCGTTATCCCGGGGCCGCGCAGTGGAACCCGGGATCCAGACCCGCCGACGCGCGAAGGACTGGCACGGGATAAGGTTCTGGGTACGGGGTGTTGAACAGCGTTGGCGTCTGCGTGCGTGATCCCGGATGCCGGCCGTGCGGCTGCGTCCGACGCCCGTGTTGGCCGGACAAGTCCCTCAGGAACCACCCGCGCTGACCGCGCTCAACGGGCGCTCAACAGATCGGTCGGCAGCCGCGCTGCGCCGGAGACCCGCATTGTTGCTGCACCGCACCCTAGGGTAGACCGCATGAACGATGTCTGAGGCAGCCGGCGCGATGACCCCTTCCCTCTGGACCCGCTTGTCGAATCCGAGCCACTTCATGCGGTGGTCGGGCGCGCTGGTGCCGTGGCTCACCGCCCTGTCGCTCGGTGTGCTCGCTGTCGGCCTGTACATGACCTTCTTCATGGTGCCGCCCGACTACCAGCAGGGCGAGACCGTGCGGATCATGTACATCCATGTCCCCGCGGCGTGGCTCGGGGTCTTCTTCTACGGCGCCATGAGCGTGTCGGCGATCGGCAGCTTGGTCTGGCGCCATCCGCTCGCGGATGTCGCCCAGCGCGCCGCGGCGCCGATCGGAGCCGCCTTCACGCTGATCTGCCTCGTCACCGGTTCCCTGTGGGGCAAGCCCATGTGGGGGACCTACTGGGTCTGGGACGCGCGCCTGACCTCGATGCTCATCCTGCTGCTGATCTATTGCGGCATCATCGCGTTGTGGCGGACCCTGGAGGACCCCAACCGGGCCGCGCGCGCGGTGGCGATCCTGACCCTCGTCGGCGCCGTGAACCTGCCGATCATCAAGTTCTCGGTGAACTGGTGGTCGACGCTGCATCAGCCGGCCTCAATCCTGCGCATGGGCGGTTCGACCATCGATCCGTCGATGCTGTACCCGCTGCTCGTCATGATCGGCGCCGCGACGCTCGGCGGGACGACCCTGCACCTCTACGCGATGCGCACCGAGATCATGCGCCGCCGGGTGCGGACGCTGACGATCCGCGAGGCGGAGCGCCTGGACCGTACCCAGCCGCGCATCATGCCCAATCCGGCCGCGATGCCGGTCGGGCAACCGGTCTAGGAGGGCCGCGATGGATCTTGGATCTCACGGCGGCTTCATCGTGGCGGCCTACGGCTTCACGGGGCTGGTCATGGTCGCCCTCATCGGCAACGCGATCCGCGACCGGCGGGCGCAGTTGCGCGCGCTCAAGGGCTTCGGCGAGGACCGGCGATGATGGCGCCCCTCGACGAGGTAACCGGGCCGCCGCCCGTCCGCCGCTCGCTCCTGCTGATCGTGCCGGCCCTCGCCTTCGCGGCGCTCGCGGCCGTGCTGTTCCTGCGCCTGCGCTCCGGTGCAGACCCGGCGGCCCTGCCCTCCGCGATGATCGGCAAGCCGGTGCCGAGCTTCGAGCTGCCCGCCGTGCCGGGACTGATCGCCGCGGGCGCGCCCGTGCCGGGGCTGTCGAGCCGGGACCTGCGGGGCCAGATCACGGTGGTCAACGTCTTCGCCTCGTGGTGCGCCCCCTGCCAGGTCGAGCACCCGATGCTGATGCGGCTGGCGAAGGAGCCCGGGATCCGGCTCGTCGGCATCGACTACAAGGAGCCGAGCCCCGAGGCAGGCCAGCGCTTCCTCGCCCGGCACGGCGTGCCGTTCAGCGCGGTCGGGGCGGATGCCAGCGGGCGGGCGGCCATCGATTTCGGCGTATACGGCGTGCCCGAGACGTTCATCGTCGGGCCCGACGGCGTGATCCGCGACAAGCTCGTCGGCATCCTGACGCCGGAGAACTTCGCGAGCGTGCTCACGCGCATCCGCGCTGCCGGGAAGGTTGCCGCGGCGCAGTAGCGCCTACGCGCCCGGCTGCGGCTCCTTGCGCTCGTAGCGGGTCAGCAGCGGCGTCTGCGCCAGCGCGAACAGCACGGTGATCGGCATGATGCCGAAAACCTTGAAGTTCACCCAGAAATCTTCCGTCTGGGTCCGCCACACCACTTCGTTGAGCGCCGCCAGCACGAAGAAGAACACGCCCCAGCGGAAGGTGAGCTTGCGCCAGCCCTCCTCGGTGAGGCTGAACATCGAATCGAGCACCACCGACAGAAGCGGGCGTCCGAAGGCGAGACCACCGAGCAAGATGGTGCCGAACAGCGTATTCACGATGGTCGGCTTGACCATGATGAAGGTCTTGTCCTGCAGCGCCAGCGTCAGGCCGCCGAACACCACGACGACCACACCCGAGACCAGCGGCATGATCGGCAGGCGCCGGACCAGGATGTAGTGGATCGTCAGCGCCACCACGGTCGCCGCGATGAACAGGCCGGTCGCCACAAACAACTTCTGATCAGGCGTGACGCCGAATTTCTCCGAATACGCGTTGCCGAGAAAGAACAGCACCAGCGGCCCGAGTTCCAGCGCCAGCTTCACGAGGGGCTGCAGGTGGCGGCGCGGGGGGACGGTTTCGATCTGCATGCGCGTCATGTGGCTCGGATGCGGCGTCCTCGGTAGGCTGGACGCGCCGGACTGAATTCGTCGGGGTGTGTGTAACGCGAGGCGCGGGATGTCCATCACGATCGACAATGCCGAGGCCGCGGCACTGCTGGCCGATCTGGCGGAAACGACTCGGCAGCCCGCGCTGGAGCTGCTCCGGCGAGAGCGGGTGCGGATCAACCCGGACCTGGAGCGCCGCATCGCCGAAGGCTTGGCCGCGGATGAAGGGATGCGGCGTCGCTAAAACGCAAGCCCGCTACGGCACGGGCCGGCACCCGGCCGGCCTGAACTTTGGCGACGGCTTCGCTTACGCGCTGGCCCGGTCGCGCAATGCGCCACTCCTGTTCAAGGGCGACGATTTTGCCTGCACCGACGTCGTGCGCGCCGCCTAGTCCTTCTCCAGCCCGGCGATGGCCCGGGCGAAGTCGCGGGCCGCGAACGGCTCCAGATCCTCGACACTTTCGCCAACGCCGATGAAGTGCACCGGCAGGCCGAACTTCGCCGCCAGCGCCACCAGGATCCCGCCCCGGGCGGTCCCGTCGAGCTTGGTCATCACGAGCCCGGAGACCGGCGCGGCCTGCGAGAACAGCTCCACTTGACTGAGCGCGTTCTGGCCGACCGTGGCGTCGAGGACCAGGAGGGTCGCGTGCGGGGCGTCAGGATCCTGCTTGCGCAGCACGCGGACGATCTTCTCCAGCTCGGCCATCAGCCCGGCCTTGTTCTGGAGCCGACCGGCGGTGTCGATCAGCAGCACGTCGGTTCCGGCGGCGGCGGCCTGCTTCAGGGCGTCGAAGGCGAGCCCGGCCGCATCCGCACCCTGGGCGCCGCTCACCACGGGCGTACCGGTGCGCGCGCCCCAGACCTTGAGCTGGTCGATGGCCGCCGCCCGGAACGTGTCGCCCGCCGCCAGCATGACCGTGCGCCCCTCCGCGCGGAGCTTCGAGGCGAGCTTGCCCAAAGTCGTGGTCTTGCCGGCGCCGTTGACGCCCACGGTGAGGATCACGAACGGCTTCCGCGCGGTGTCGATTGCGAGGGGCACGGCCACGGGCTCCAGGGCCCGCTCGACCTCGGTCGCCAGGATCGCCCGCACCTCGTCGGGCGAGATGCCCTTCTCATACCGGCCCTTGCCGACGGCTTCCGAGATCCGCATCGCGGTCTCCAGGCCGAAATCGGCCTGGATCAGGGCGTCCTCCAGATCCTCCAGGGTGGTGGCGTCGAGCTTGCGCTTGGTGAACAGGCCGGTGACCCGGTCCGACAGGGCCGACGAGGTCCGCTTCATCCCGGAGGTGAGACGGCTCCACCAGCCCTTTGCCTCCGGCTCGCGGTCCGGTCCGGCTCCGGCATCGTGGGCGAGGGCAGCGGCGGAATCGAGGGGCTGGATGTCGGGGGACGGATCCGTGATCGGCGCGTGAACCGCGTCCCCGGTATCGACCGGATCGGCCCCGTGCTGCGGATCATCGCCGGCCGTACCGGCGGGCGGGCGCTCCGGTTCGCCGGCGATCGGCAGCAGATCCGCACCCTCGACGACGTCGGCGACGGGCTCGCCCGACTCCTCGGGCGGCAGGGGAACCTGCTCGACGTGTTCCGCCCCGGTGGCGAAGTCGGGCTGGCCCTCGGACGGCGAGGCCGCCTCCGGCGGCAGTTCGGCCTCGGGCTTGTCCTCGGTCGCGGCCTGGCCTTTTCGCCCGAACAGGCGTCCGAACCAGCCGGGCTTCTCCTCGCTCGCCATGCACTCGCGTCCTCAACCCACCTTGCCCACCCGGCGCCGACCCTCTAGCCGATCCGGATGCCCAACGCCTTCGACATAGGCGCGCGCCTCCTCTACCGCGATGCCCTGCTGCTCGTCATCGACAAGCCGGCGGGGCTGCCGGTCCATCCGGGGCCGCGGGGCGGCGAGACGCTCACCGATCATCTCGACACGCTCCGGTTCGGCCTGCCCCGCCGGCCCGAAGCCGCGCACCGGCTCGACCGGGACACGTCGGGCTGCCTCGCGCTGGGCCGCCACGCCAAGGCGCTGGCGCGGCTGGGCAAGCTCTTTGCCGGCAGCGCCGTCGACAAGATTTACTGGGCCATCGTCGAGGGCGGCCCCCTTGAGGAGAGCGGACGCATCGACCTGCCGCTCGCGCGGCGCTCGGACGATCCACGCTCGTGGTGGATGAAGGCCGACCCGTCAGGGGACCCGGCGCTGACCCACTGGCGCGTGCTCGGGCGGGCGGACGGTCGGACCTGGCTGGAGCTGAAGCCGGTGACCGGCCGGACCCACCAGCTCCGGGTTCACTGCGCCGCCTCGGGCTGGCCGATCCGCGGCGACGCGATCTACGGCCCCGCGCCACGCGGCAGCGCCCTGCACCTGCATGCGCGGACCTTGTCGATCCCCCTCTACCCGAAGCGCGACGCGATCACGGTCACGGCGCCGCCGCCGCCGCACATTGCGGACGCCGTGGACCGGATGCCCGTCTGAGCCCCATCGTCATCATCCGCGCAGAAGTGACCTTGTGCAGAGTGACGGCGGGTACGAGGCGCTGCTGGAATGCTTCGCTCCGCGCGCAAAGACGAAGAGCCAGGACCGAATTCCTCCGGATCGAGTCCGCGGCTTCGGTAACTCTGCGACGTTGCGCCGTCGTCCCGGAGCTCGCCGCAGGCGAGAGCCCCGAAAGGGCGCAGCTGATTGAATACCGGCCGCAGCGAGTACCGAACGCTAGGCGCCAATGAGTCGCGTACCGTCGTGCCCCACGATGTCGATGCTGTGGAACGTCCCCGGGGCTTCCGGTGCGGCTAGACGCACCGCAGTGAAATCTGCGCTCCGCCCGACGCCGCCGCGCTCGGCCAGGACGGTCAGCCGCCTTCCGACCTGGGCGTCGAGGTGCCGCCGCAGCGCGTCGGCGCCGGCCTCGCGCAGTCGCGCCGCCCGCGCGCGGATCGCATTCGGAGCCACCGGCGGCATGCGCGCGGCGGGTGTTCCGGGACGGGGCGAATACGGAAAAACGTGCAGATGCGTCAGGCCGCATTCCGCCACGAGATCCAGAGAGCGGGCGAACTGCGCCTCGGTCTCGGTGGGAAAGCCCGCGATCAGATCCGCGCCGAAAACCACATCGGGCCGCATCCGCCGCATCGCCTCGCAGAAGCGGATCGCGTCGGCGCGCAGATGCCGGCGCTTCATCCGCTTGAGGATCAGATCGTCGCCGGCCTGCAGCGACAGGTGCAGGTGCGGCATCAGCCGCTCCTCCTCGGCGATGGCGTCGAGCAGCGCCGCGTCCGCCTCCACGGAGTCGATGGAGGAAAGCCGCAGGCGCGCGAGGCCGGGCACCGCGCGCAGGATCTGCCGGACCAGGCTGCCGAGGCTGAGCCCGGGCCAGGGCCCGGCAAGGTCGCGGCCATAGGCCGTGAGGTCCACCCCGGTCAGCACCACCTCGCGGCCGCCATGATCCACGATCCGCGCGATCTGCGCGACGACGTCGTCCGCCGGTACGGAGCGTGAGTTCCCGCGGCCGAATGGAATGACGCAGAAGGTGCAGCGATGGTCGCATCCGTTCTGCACCGGCACGAAGGCGCGGGTGTGCCCGGCCATCGCCTCGAACCGCGTCGGCTCGGCCGTCCGGGCCGTCATAACCCTACCAGGGCCCGTGCCGGCCTCAGACCATCCCTCGGGCCGGAGCTTTTCGGCGTTGCCGACGAGGCGCGACACCTCGGGCATCGCCGCGTAGGCCTCCGTTTCGACCTCGGCGCCGCAGCCGGTGACGACGATCTCGGCCCCGGGCCGCTCCCGGGCGATACGCCGGATCGCCTTGCGGGCCTGCCGCCCGGCCTCGGCGGTCACCGCGCAGGTGTTCACCACCACGCGGTCGCGCCCGTCCGCCGCCGCATGGGCCCGCAGGGCCTCGGACTCCACGGTGTTGAGGCGGCACCCGAAGGTGAGGGTCTCGATCGCCATCAGGCCGCGCTGTCGAACAGCTCCGGCGCCAGGGTCCCCTCGGCGACGAGCGCGACCGGGCCGGTCATCAGAACGTGGTCGTCGGCCCGCCATTCGACGAACAGCTCGCCGCCGGGCAGCGCGACATGCGCCTGCCGGCCGATCATCCGCAGCCGCGCGGCGGCCACCACGGTCGCGCAGGCGGCCGTGCCGCAGGCGAGCGTCAACCCGGCGCCGCGCTCCCAGACCCGGAGCTTGATGGTCTCCCGGCCCGTCACCTGCGCCACCGAGATGTTGGCGCGCTCCGGAAAGAGCGGATGGTTCTCCAGCATCGGGCCGATTCGCGCGAGGTCGAAGGCGTCCGGGTCCTGCTCCACGAAGAACACCGCGTGCGGATTGCCCATGTTCACGACGCCCGGCGAGTGCAGGACGGGATCGTCGATCGGACCGATCTGCAGCTCGACCCGGCGCGTGTCGGGGAACGGCTCAGACAGCGGAATCTCGTCCCAGGCGAGCCGGGGCCGACCCATATCGACCGTAAAGGCCCGCTCCGAGACGCGCCGCACGCCGAGAAGACCAGCCGCCGTCTCCAGGGTGAGCCGCCCGCCCTCGGCCGGCCGGGCCATGGCCGGATCGTCGAGCATCGCAAAGGCGACGCAGCGCGTGCCGTTGCCGCAGGCGCCCGACTCCGAGCCGTCGGTGTTGTAGATCCGCATGAATGCATCGGTGCCGCGGCTCACGGGATCGTGCAGCACCATCAGCTGGTCGAAGCTCGACCCCGGATCCTGCGCGATCGCCCGTGCCTCCTCGGGCTGCACCATCACGGAGGAACCGCGCAGGTCCAGCACCACGATCGCGTTGCCGGCGCCGTGCATCTTCAGGAAGCGTCTGTGGGCGAGTGCGCTCATGCGGTCCCGCGGCGAGAGGGAAGTCTGGGCTATATGGCAAACGCGGCCCCCGAGCGCGAGAGGAACGCGCAGCGTGGCAGATGCGCCGCACCCGCAGCTCTCGTCCGCGGCGGTCTCGCGGGCCGTCCCGTTCGCCATTAGGTTATGTGGCGGGAGCCCGCGCGATCATCCGCTGGCCTCGACCGGAGCGCCCCCGTGATCCGCCTTCGTCCGCTCGTCGCCGTCTCGGCCGCTCTCATGCTCGCATCCGGCGGCCCGATCGCCGCCCAACAACAGCCCGCACCGCCGCCATCCACGGCGCCCGCGCCGGCCCAGACGAATCCGCTGCCGACGACGACGGCACCGAACCCGGTGCCCGATCCGGGCAAGAGCCCGGCCCCGGCGCCCCAGCAATCGGTGGCGCCCCCGCCCGCGGGCCAGTCCGCAGTGGGAACGCCCGCGCGGCCGACGCTCCTCGAGAAGGCCGGCGAACCCGGCGACGTCGACGAGGTCACGCTTCCCGCCAAGCCGGCCGCGATCCTGTCCGGCAAGACCAAGTGGGAAGAGGCGGTGCCGAACCTCAAACAGGCCTTCGCGCGGATCGAGGCCGACCTCGCCAAGATCGGCCTCGCGCCGGCCGGCCGGCCGCTGGCCGTCTTCACGCGCACCGACGATGACGGTTTCGAGTTCGAGGCGATGATGCCCGTGGCGTCCGCCCCGAACCCGGCGCCGGCCGAGACCGACGGGTTGCGCTTCGGCACCACGCCCTCCGGCAAGGCGCTGCGCTTTGCCCACAAGGGGTCCTACGAGTCGATCGACAGCACCTACGAGACGCTGACCGCCTATCTCGATGCCAAGGACATCGTGGTGCAGGACCGCTTCGTCGAGGAATACGCCACCGACCTGAAGGACGGCACCGACGACAACCTCGACGTGAACATCTACGCCCTGGTGAAGTAGGCGCCTGTCATTCCGGGGCCGCGCAGCGGAGCCCGGAATCCGGAGCCGCCGGCATGCCAAGATCCTGAGCCGCCAGGGGTTTTGGGTTCCGGGCTCGCCTGCGGCGCCCCGGAATGACGGCGGATCGGACAGATCGCCGCTGGGCAGCCCCGACCGGAACAGCAGCGTCGGCTCGCGGATTCGCCCGACATGCCCGACGCCGACCTCAGATCCGCGATTGTCCCGCGTCCGCGCCGCAAGGCGGCTGCCACCGTCACGGATCCCGCACTTGCCGAAAAAGCGCTCGCGATCCATGCGCGGCTCTGCCCGGTCTACGGCTGCCCGATCCCGTATTTCCACAGCCTCGATCCGGTCAGCGAACTCGTCTCCTCGCTCCTGTCGCACAGGACCCGCAACGCCGAATCCGGGCGCGCCTTCAAGGCGCTGCGGGCGCGCTTCTCGGACTGGGACGCGGTGATCGCGGCGGAAGTGCCAGAGATCGAAGCCGCCATCGCGGGTGTGACCTGGCCGGAGATGAAGGCCCCGCGCATCCGCGACGTGCTCCGGGCCCTGCGCGATCGGTGCGGATCCCTCGATCTCGCCTTCCTGGCCGACATGGAAGTCGAGGTGGCACGGGCATGGCTCCAGGCCATTCCCGGAATCGGTCCCAAGACCAGCGCCGCGGTCCTGTCGTTCTCCACCCTGCGGATGCCGGCCCTGCCGGTGGACAGCCACCATCATCGCGTGGCGCAACGCCTGGGACTGATCGGCAAGAAGGTCGATGTCGGCCCGTCGCACCCGATCCTGCGGGCGCAGCTCCCGGCCGAGTGGAGCGCGCAGGATCTCTACGACAATCACGAGATCCTGATGCTGCATGGCCAGCAGGTCTGCCATCATCAGCGTCCGGCCTGCGGGCGCTGCGTCCTGGTCGACCTCTGTCCGAGCGCGAAGCTGCCCATACGGGAGCCGTGAGCGTGTCCTTGACCATTCCGGCCTACGGGTGCGAGTAACCCCGCGCCCGGCTGGCGCGGAGCCCCGGTCTTCCCTTGCTCAGGATCGGCGCCGATGGCCGCGTTCACCGAATTGGTCTTCTCGGGCGTCCAGCCCACCGGCAACCTGCATCTCGGTAACTATCTCGGGGCGGTGAAGCGCTTCGTGGAGATGCAGGAGCGCGACGCGCAGTGCCTGTATTGCGTGGTCGATATGCACGCGATCACCGTCTGGCAGGATCCGGAAGCGCTGCGCGGCCAGATCCGCGAGGTCACGGCCGCGTTCCTGGCCGCCGGCATCGATCCGAAGCGCTCGATCGTGTTCAACCAGAGTCAGGTGCCACAGCACGCCGAGCTCGCCTGGGTGTTCAACTGCGTCGCCCGCCTCGGCTGGTTGAACCGCATGACCCAGTTCAAGGAGAAGGCCGGCAAGGACCGGGAGAACGCTTCGATCGGGCTCTACGATTACCCGGTGCTGATGGCGGCCGACATCCTGGCCTACCGGGCGACGCATGTGCCGGTCGGCGAGGACCAGAAGCAGCATCTGGAGCTGACCCGGGACATCGCCCAGAAGTTCAACACCGACTTCGGCGGCTCCATCGCGGCGCACGGCCACGGCGACGCCTTCTTCCCGATCACCGAGCCGCTGATCGGCGGCCCGGCCGCCCGGGTCATGTCGCTGCGCGACGGGACCAAGAAGATGTCGAAGTCGGACCCGTCCGACAATTCCCGCATCAACCTCACGGACGACGCGGATGCCATCGCCCAGAAGATCCGCCGGGCCAAGACCGATCCGGAGCCCCTGCCCTCCGAAGTGGCCGGGCTGAAGGAGCGGCCGGAGGCCGACAATCTCGTGGGGATCTACGCGGCGCTCGCCGGAATCACCCGCGAGGAGGTACTGCGCGACTTCGGCGGGGCGCAGTTCTCGGCCTTCAAGCCAGCGCTCGCCGACCTCGCGGTGACGAACCTCGCGCCGATCGCCGGTGAGATGCGCCGCCTCACGGCCGATCCCGGCCATATCGACGCCGTGCTGGCCGATGGCTCCGCCCGGGCCGAGACCATCGCGGCGCAGACGCTCGACGCCGTCAAGGACATCGTCGGCTTCGTGCGGCGCGGTCCGAGCCTTCAGGCGGTGCGATGACCGTCCGGGCGCTGGTCTTCGACGTCTTCGGTACGCTGGTCGACTGGCGCTCCGGCGTTGCCCGCGAGGTGGCGCGGCTGCTCGCGCCCGTCGCGCCGGGCCTCGATGCCGGCGCCTTCGCGGATGCGTGGCGCGCCCGGTACAATCCCTCGATGGAGACGGTGCGCTCCGGCGCGCGGCCCTTCGTCGACCTCGACACGCTCCAGGCCGAATCGCTGCCCGACGTGCTGGCGCAGTTCGGCATCGCGGGCGTATCCGAGGCCGTGCAGCGCGAGCTGGTCCAGGCCTGGCACCGGCTCGACGCGTGGCCCGAGGTGCCGGACGCGATGCGGCGACTACGCGAAAAACACCTCCTTGCGCCGAATTCGAACGGGCATGTCCGGCTGATGGCCGACCTCGCCCGCCGCAACGGGCTGATCTTCGACGCGGTGCTCGGCGCCGGCTATTCCCGCGACTACAAGCCGAAGCCGGCGCTCTACCGCGACGCGATCGCGGCGTTCGGCTTCGCGGCGGGAGAGACCATGATGGTCGCCGCCCATTCGAACGATCTCGCGGCGGCCGCGAGCCACGGATTGTCCACCGCGCATGTCGCCCGGCCGCACGAGCACGGGCCGGCCGGCGGCGAGACCGCGCCGACGGTGCCGGTCACGCACGCGGCGCGAGACCTCGCGGATCTCGCCGACCAGCTCGGCTGCTGAACGGGACCGACGGAGGGTTGCCATGGCCGACTGGAACCCCGCCCTCTACACCCGCTTCGAGGACGAGCGGACGCGGCCGGCGGCCGAGCTCCTCGCGCGCGTGCCCCTCGACGCGCCGCGTCTGGCCGTCGATCTCGGCTGCGGGCCGGGCAATTCCACCGCGCTGATCGCGGCGCGCTTCCCCGACGCGGAGGTGATCGGCCTCGACACATCCCCCGCCATGCTGGAGAGCGCCAGCGCCCGCCTGCCGGGCCTGTCCTTCGCGCTGGCCGATGCCGCCACCTGGGTGCCGGAGCGCGCCCCCGACCTGATCTACGCCAACGCCGTCCTGCAATGGCTGCCGGACCACGCGACTCTGCTGCCGCGGCTGTTCGGACTTCTCGCCCCGGGCGGGGTGCTCGCCGTGCAGATGCCCGACAACCTCGCCGAGCCCACCCACCGACTGATGCGCGAAGTCGCGGCGGCCGGCCCCTGGGCGGCAACGATCGGCGACCCGGCCGTGGCCGGCCGCCTCGGCCGCATGCTAGAGCCCGCAGCCTACTACGACCTGCTGGCGCCATTGGCCGCCGAGGTCGATGTCTGGCGCACCGCCTATCACCATAGGATGGCGGATGCGGCCGCCATCGTGGACTGGGTGAGCGCCACGGGGCTCCGGCCCTTCCTCGATCCGCTGGCGCCCGGGGAGAAGGCCGGCTTCCTGGCGGCCTATACCTGCGCGATCGACGCCGCCTACACGCCGCGCAGCGACGGGCAGCGCCTGCTCGCCTTCCCGCGGGTGTTCATCGTCGCCCGAAAAGCCCCGTAGCGCGCAGGACGGCCCGGTGGTCCTCAGGCCGCGCGCACCGTTCCGAGGAAGCGGCTGACCTCCGCCCGGAGGTGCTCGGATTGCTGCGACAGGTTCGCGGACGAGTCCAGCACCTGGCCCGCGGCCGAGCCGGTCATGTCGGCGGCTTCGGCCACGTGGGCGATGTTCGTCGTCACCTCGCCCGTGCCGGCGGCGGCCTGGGTCACGTTGCGGACGATCTCCTGGGTCGCCGTACCCTGCTGCTCGACCGCGGCCGCGATCGTCGTGGCCACGCCGCTGATCTCGTCGACGCGCGTCGTGATGCTGCCGATCGCCGAGGCCGCCTGCGCGGTCGAGGCCTGCACGCGGGCGATCTGGCCCGCGATCTCCTCGGTGGCCCGCGCGGTCTGTTCGGCCAGTGCCTTCACCTCGGCGGCCACGACCGCGAAGCCCCGTCCGGCCTCGCCGGCACGGGCCGCCTCGATGGTGGCGTTGAGGGCCAGCAGGTTGGTCTGGCCCGCGATGCCGCTGATCAGCGCCACCACGTCCCCGATCTTCATCACGGCCGCACTCAGATCCTCGACCAGCCGCACCGTGCGCCCGGCCTCGTCGGCCGCGGCCCGCGCGAGCTGCGCGGAGCCCTGGACCTGACGCCCGATCTCCTGCACGGAGCTGCCGAGCTCCTCGGCCGCCGAGGCCGCGGCCCGGACGTTGGCGGCGGCCTCCTCGGCTCCGGCCGCCACGGTGGTCGACTGGCCGGCGGTCTCCGACGCCGTGGCGGCCAACGCCCGGGCCGTGGCCTACAGCTCGGTGGCCGCGTTCGTGACCGTCTCGACGATGCCGCCGACCGCCTGCTCGAAGGTGTTCGCCAGATCCGCCGTCACCCGCTTGCGCTCCCGGTCGGCGGCGGCCTGGGCAGAAGCCCGCGCCTGCGTGTCGGCCTCCGCCTGCGCCCGGAGACCGTCGCGCAGCTTCAGGACGGCCCGCCCGACCAGCCCGACCTCGTCGCGGCGCCGAGCCTCGGGCACGTCCGCCCCGTAATCGCCCGCGGCCATGTCGCCGATGGTCCTGCCGAGCGCGCGGACCGGCTTTCCGACGAGGCGGTGCAGCGCACCGAAGACGAGCGCGCAGCCGATCAGCACGCAGAGGACCGCGATGCCGATCAGCCTGGCGCGCGCCTGATCGGCGGCGGCCGTGAGCGTCGCCACCGGCACCGCGACCACGATGGCCCAGCGGTCGGGCGTCTCACCCGCCTGGATATGCTGCGCCATGTACCGCCACGGCGCCCCATCCGGACCCGGCGCATCGGTCACCACCACGGCGCCCGCTGCGATCGCCTGCCTGGCCGCGTCGGCTGCCGACGCGTCGAAGCCGTGCATCGGCTTCCCGGCCGCCGCGCCGGTCGGATGCGCGACGGTCGTTCCGCTTGCCGAGACAACGGCCAGGTAGCCGGTCCCGAACGGCTTCACCGCGCCGAAGGCGGTATTCAGGGATCCGAGGTCGATGTCGACGCCGGCGGTGCCGCGATACGTGCCGTCCACGCTGATCGGCGCGCCGAAGGACATCATGACGACGTCCTTCCCGGCCACCTTGTAGATGTAGGGTTCGATGGCCACCAAGCGGTTCAGCTTCTTCGGCTGAAGGTAATAGGCGCCGTCCGGCTCGGCCTCGTATCCGGTGAGAACCTCCCGCTTGATCGTGCCGCTGCCGCGATTCCAGTAGGGCATGAAGCGGCCGCTCGCGTCCGAGGAGGCCGTGCCGGCGAACGCGCTGTCGCGCCCGTCCAGGGCATCCGGCTCCCAGCCCGTCCAGGTCGCGATCAGGCTGGGGTTGGCGCGCAGAAGCTCGCGCAGCATCGCATCGTAGACCTCACGGTCCTGAATGCCGCGGGCGCGCAGGGCTGAGGCGGAGGCCGCGATGCTCTCGGCGGTCTTGGCCGCGACCGCGAGGCGAAACCGGACCTCGCGCGCCTCGTTCGACAGAGTCTCCGACTGCATCTTGGCCGCCTGCTCCTCGAAGGAAGCGTTGATTCGACGGGCAAGAAAAGTCATCCCTCCCGCGAAAACCGCAGCGATCAGGATGCTACAGATAACGGCGACACGCAGGGGCAGCGAAAGCATGTTCTTTACGATCCGCGCAAGGATGTGCCCGACCAGATTTTCAGGAAATCTAGCGGCCACCCGCTCGCATCGTCAAGAAATTTTGAACCCAACCGCAATCAATCGCGATTATATCGCTACATCAATATGAAGCGCTGCGTATATCTACTTGGTATCAACTTATGCGCCGAAGATTGAATTCCCGGCATATCGAGCGCCCGCCGGCCGCCCCATTTCGCGGGGCGGCCGGCAAAGGGCTGTCAGGCCTCGCCGCGGGCGACCAGCGCCTCGTACTCCGAGACCTCCAGCTTACCCTCCCGGGCGACCCGCGCCTTGTCTTCGTCGCTGATCACGTCGCCCGCGAGGTCCAGACGCTTCCAGGCGGCCAGCGGCGTCTCGCGGCCGGGCCGCGGCACGTACTTGTTCTGCTCGAGCTTCTGATACTGGTGGATGTAGCGCGGGCAGTTGATCCAGATCTTCGTCACCGCGACCTTCACGAGGTACTTGGCCTCGGTGTACGCGGCCATCAGGGCGTCGTCGCGCAACAGCGTCGCGTGGCCTTGCACGCGGATGCGATGGGGCGTCTCGAAGTCGATGAACAGCAGGCCGACCTTGGCCTGCCCCTCGATGTTGCCCATCGAGTAGAACATGCCGTTGCCGTCGAAGCCCGGGAACACCAGCGTGCTGGGGTCGAGCACCTTCACGAAGCCCGTGGGGCCGCCCTTGTAGGAGACCGTCGGCATCCCGTCCGGGTCGACGGTCGAGAGGAAGAACATGTCGCGGGAGCCGATGAAGGCGGCCTCGTCCGGCTGGACGGTCTCGTGGACCCAGTCCTCGTCGAGCCGCACGGCAAGCTTGGTGGTGCCGAACTCCTCCTGCAGCGCCCGGTGCGCGTCGGAATAGAGCGATGCCATGGGTGTCCTCTCCGCTGGCCGGTCCTCGTACGCGCGGGACCGCTGGCGGGCTTATGGCCGGGACGCCCCATGTCGGGCAACCCGGAACGCGAAGGGCCGGCCACGCCTCCGCGCGACCGGCCCCCGGGCGCGGCCGAGCAGAGCCCGGCCGCGCGATCCGAAGCAATCAGTTGCGGGTCTTGTCGACCAGCGCCTTCTCGGAGATCCACGGCATCATGCCGCGGAGCTTGGCGCCGACCTCCTCGATCGGGTGGGCGGCGAGCTTGGCGCGAGTCGCCTTGAACGAGGTCTGGTTGACCTTGTTCTCCAGCATCCAGTTGCGGGTGAAGGTGCCCGACTGGATGTCGTTCAGCACGCGCTTCATCTCGGCCTTGGTCTCGGGCGTGACGATGCGCGGGCCGGTGACGTACTCGCCGTACTCGGCCGTGTTGGAGATCGAGTAGTTCATGTTGGCGATGCCGCCCTCGTAGATGAGGTCGACGATCAGCTTCACCTCGTGGAGGCACTCGAAATAGGCCATCTCGGGGGCGTAGCCCGCCTCGACCAGGGTCTCGAAGCCGGCCTTGATCAGCTCGACGAGGCCGCCGCAGAGCACGGCCTGCTCGCCGAACAGGTCGGTCTCGCACTCCTCCTTGAAGGTCGTCTCGATGATGCCGGCGCGGCCGCCGCCATTCGCCGAGGCGTAGGACAGGCCGAGGTCGTGGGCGTTTCCGCTCGCGTCCTGCGCGATGGCGATCAGGGTCGGCACGCCGCCGCCGCGCAGGTACTCGGAGCGCACGGTGTGGCCCGGGCCCTTCGGGGCGACCATCAGGACGTCGAGGTCCTTGCGCGGCTCGATCAGGTTGAAGTGGACGTTGAGGCCGTGGGCGAACAGGAGCGCGGCGCCCTGCTTCATGTTGCCCTCGAGGGACTCGCGGTAGATGTCGCCCTGCAGCTCGTCGGGGGTGAGCATCATCACCACGTCGGCCCACTTGGCCGCCTCGGCGACCGGCAGGACCTTGAAGCCCTCGTGCTCGGCCTTCTTGGCGGTGGCGGAACCCTCGCGCAGGGCGATGACGATGTCCTTCACGCCGGAATCGCGCAGGTTCAGCGCGTGGGCGTGGCCCTGGCTGCCGTAGCCGACGATGGCGACCTTCTTGCCCTTGATCAGGTTCAGGTCGGCGTCGCGATCGTAATACACCCGCATGTCTGTCTCCTCTTAAACTTGGTGCTTCGGGTCGGGTTTGGCCCGGCCGTAGAGGGCCAGGAACTGCTCGACGGCGCGGCCCGCGTCGCGCCGGATCCCGGCCCCGTCGAGGTCGAGGGTCTCGCCGAGCAGAAGGCGAATCTGGATATCCCGGCCGACGAGGCCGAAGAAGGTGCGGAAGGCGGCCTCGCTGTCGGCGAAGGTGAGCAGGCCGGCGGCGCGGCCCGCCTCCAGCACGGGCTTCACCCGCTCGCCGATGGCGAAGCGCCCGTTCGCCAGGACGATGCCGCCGAGGTTGCTCTTGCGCGAGCCTGCATGGGCGATGGCGATGCGGTTCAGCGCCACCGAGGTCGGACCGGTGATGACCTCCAGCCACGTCACGGCGAAGTCCTGCAGGCGCTCCCGCAGGGTCTCGCCGTCGAGCACCTGCGCGGCGTCGTGCCCGGCATGGACCCGGGAGGCCTGCCAACGCACCGTCGCGGTCAGCAACCCGTCCCGGTCGCCGAACCACTTGTAGAGGGTTTCCTTCGAGCAGCTCGCCCGACGCGCGACGGCGTCCATGGTGACCTGCTCGCCGTCCTCGACCATGAGGCCGAGCACGGCGTCCAGCACCGCCTGCTGGCGTGCCGACGGCGCGTCCTGCTCTGCTGTGGCGCTGGACTGCATCATCTCAAATGGTGTACCGTACCGTACGGTACGGTCATTAGGCCGTTTCGACGGCCGCGGCAAGGGGGTGCAGCGACCGGGACGCGTCAGCGCGGGAGCGGCAGTCCCTCGCGGGCGAAGACGGCCTGGACGGCGGGGCGCTCGGCAACGCGGCGGGCATGGGCGGTCCAGGCCGGGAAACGGCCGGCCATGTCAAACCGGAGAACCGGGCCGTTGGCCCAGAACCAGAAGACCATCAGGTAGGCGTCGACGACGGAGAACCGGTCACCCACCGCCCAGCCGCCTTGCGAGAGTCGCACCTCGGTCATGGTGGCGAGATCCGCGTAGGTGTTGGCCGCCTTGCTCTTGATGCCTTCGAACGCGTCCTCATCCTCGGTGTAGCGCTCCGGACGGCGGACATGCGCGTAGGTCACGTGGTGGTTGCAGGCGAGCCAGCCGAGCCACTCGTCCGCGGCGGCCTGCTCCCGCAGGTCGGCGGGCCACAGAGCCGTCTCCGGCACCTGACGGGCGACGTGGCGCATGATGGCCGCGCACTCGGTGAGCACCCAGCCGTCCTCGGTCAGCGCCGGCACGCGGCCGCGATCGTTGATCGCGAGGTATTCGGGCCGGCGCTGGTCGCCCGCGGCGAGGTCGAGCTTGATGCCCTCGTAGGGCAGCCCGGATTCCTCCAGGATAATGTGGGCGGCGAGCGAGCAGGCGCCGGGGGCGTAGTAGAGGGTGCGGGCGGTCATGCCACTGCTATACGCCGTCCGGCATCAAAGCCCGAGCAGTTTCGCGATCTGATGCCGGTCTTCGGCGATATCAGCGCCCGGCGCGACGCCGACGCGCCTCAGAATGCGCGCCCGCTGATCCAGGGACCGGATCTGATCCGTCAACACCGCGCCTGCGACAGTCATTCCGACCGGAAGCATGACCTTCGTCGGTCATGGTTCGATGTTGCTCGTAATCGGGCAGACGTGTTCAGTCCCGCGGACAGGACCGAATTTGACGCGGATCGAATCGCCGGCCTGAAGCAATGGCTCAGCGGGGGGCGTCGTCATCGATGATCTCGGAGCCGACATCCGGCTCCCAATCCACGGTCGGCGGCTCGAAATCCGGGCCCAGACGGCGCATCTCGGCGACCATGTCCTCGAGCGTATAGACCGGAAGCCCGTCGACGTACCGGCGCCCGGCCCATTGCTGCGGCTCCGGCGGGACAGGGCGCTTCGCGACGATCTCGACCGTCTCGCCCGCGCGGATGCCGCGTTCCTCGGCCTCCGCGCTGCTCAGCCGCATGGCGAGGTCGTCACCTTAGCGAATGACCTTGGCTTCCATCGCTCCGCCTCCTGCGGGGACGGCGCATCCTAGCTGAGGCGAAGGAGCAAGTCCTACAGCGGCTCCGCCCCGCGCCCCATCGCGGAGATGCCGGTCCGGCAGATCTCCACCAGCCCGATCACGCTCATCAGGCGCACGAACCGGTCGACATCCTCGGTGGCGCCCGTCAGCTCGAACACGAAGGAATTGAGCGTGGCGTCCAGCGTCTTGGCGCCGAAGGCGGCGGCCAGCCGCAGGGCCTCGCTGCGGTGCTCGCCCTCGCCCTTCACCTTCACGAGGCAGATCTCGCGCTCGAGGGCGTTCCCCTGGAGCGTCAGGTCCACCACCCGGTGCACCGGAACCAGCCGGTCCAGCTGCGCCTTGATCTGCTCGATCACCGCGTTCGTTCCGGTGGTCACGATGGTGATGCGCGAGATGTGGCGCGCCTCCTCGGTCTCGGAGACGGTCAGGCTCTCGATGTTGTAGCCGCGGCCGGAGAACAAGCCCGAGATGCGGGCGAGCACGCCGGGCTCGTTGTCGACGATCACCGCCAGCGTGTGCCGGTTCACCGGCTCGACGCGGACCGCATCGGGGTAGTGGGTGTTCATCGCGTTCATCGCCGGCCTCGTCCTCGTCGTTCGACCCATCGCCGCCGCAGCGGCGGATCGCGGCCCGGCGGTGACGCCGGGCCGCCCGCCCTCACACCAGCATCTTGCCTTCCTCGGAGATGACGTCGCCGAGTTCGACGCCGGTCTCGCCGAGGTAATCGGACAGGAGCATCTCGTTGTGCGCCTTGCCCGACGGAATCATCGGGAAGCAGTTCTCGGTCTTGTCGACGATGCAGTCGAAGATCACCGGACCGTCATGGGCGAGCATCTCCGCGATGGCGCCGTCGAGGTCGCCCGGCTTCTCGCAGCGCATGCCCTTGGCGCCGTAGGCCTCGGCCAGCTTCACGAAGTCCGGCAGGCTCTCCGAGTAGCTCTGCGAGTAGCGCGAGCCGTGAAGCAGCTCCTGCCACTGCCGGACCATGCCCATGTACTCGTTGTTGAGGATGAACACCTTGACCGGCAGGCGGTACTGCACCGCCGTCGACATCTCCTGCATGTTCATCAGGATCGAGGCTTCGCCGGCGATGTCGATGACGAGCCCACCGGGATGGGCGAGCTGCGTGCCGATCGCCGCCGGCAAGCCGTAGCCCATCGTGCCGAGGCCGCCGGAAGTCATCCAGCGGTTCGGCTCGTCGTACTTGAAGTACTGGGCGGCCCACATCTGGTGCTGGCCGACCTCGGTGGTGATGTAGGTCTCGCGGTCCTTGCAGGCCTCGTAGAGGCGCTGCACGGCGTATTGCGGCTTGATGATCGTGCCCGACGGCCAGTAGGCGAGGCAGTCCCGCGCCTTCCAGGTCTTGATCTTCTGCAGCCAGGGCTCGAGGTTCGACACGTCGGGCCGCGACGGCAGGGCGCGCCATGCCTCCAGCATGTCGGCGAGCACCGAGGCGCAGTCGCCGACGATCCCGACATCGACCTTGACCACCTTGTTGATCGAGGAGGCGTCGACGTCGATGTGGATCTTCTTGGAGAACGGCGAGAACGCGTCGAGCCGGCCGGTGATCCGGTCATCGAACCGGGCGCCGACGCAGATCATCACGTCGCATTCGTGCATCGCGAGGTTGGCCTCGTAGGTCCCGTGCATGCCGAGCATGCCCAGGAACTTCTCGTCCGTGCCCGGATAGGCGCCGAGGCCCATCAGGGTCGAGGTGACCGGGAAGCCGGTCTCGCGGACGAGCTCGCGCAGCAGGCGCGAAGCCTCGGGGCCGGAATTGATCACGCCGCCGCCGGTGTAGAAGACCGGCCGGCGCGCGGTGGCCATCAGCTCGACGGCCGCGCGGATCCGGTCGGCATCGCCCTTCACGGCCGGACGGTAGGTCTTGTGGCTCGCGATCTCCGGGCGCTCGTAGAGGCCGGAGGCGAACTGGATGTCCTTGGGCAGGTCGACGACGACCGGGCCGGGACGGCCGTTCGCCGCCACGTAGAACGCTTCGTGCAGGATGCGCGGCAGGTCGTCGATCGATTTGACCAGGTAATTGTGCTTCGTGCAGTGGCGCGTGATGCCGACCGTGTCGCATTCCTGGAACGCGTCGGTGCCGATCAGGTGCGTCGGGACCTGGCCGGTGATGCAGACCAGCGGGATCGAATCCAGCATCGCGTCGGTGAGGCCGGTGACGATGTTGGTGGCGCCGGGGCCCGAGGTGACGAGGACGCAGCCGACCTTGCCCGAGGAGCGGGCATAGCCCTCCGCGGCGTGGACGGCGCCCTGCTCGTGGCGGACGAGGATGTGCTTGACGGCGTTCTGGTGGAACAGCGCGTCGTAGATCGGAAGTACGGCGCCGCCCGGATACCCGAACAGCGTATCGACACCCTGATCCTGGAAGGCCCGGATGACCATCTCGGCCCCGGTCATGACCTCGCCGCTCATGCTCGTCTCCTCGCGCTCTCCGGAGCCACGGCGATCCACGACCGCCGCCCTGCCCCGTCGTCTCTCACCGCACCCTCGTCTGGCGGGGCGGTCACCGCCTCGCCCGAACGTGCCCTTCGCTTCGATATCCTGTCTGCGCCGATCCCATGCTGCCCTGACGCGGGCAACAAAAAAGGGCCCCGAGGGACCCTGCATGCGCCACCGCTCGGACCGCGGCCCTAGCTCAGGGCCGCCCCGTCGGTGACGCTACCGCTACAATAAGGATCGTGGTCATCGGATATCCGAACTTGCCTCGCGGTGGCCGACCAATCCAGCATGGATTGCAACGGGTCGCGCGTAAAGCGTCGGGCCTCTTAGCGGAGAGCGCGGAGCGGGTCAACGGTTCCGGTGTGCCGTTTCGGTGTTTCGAGCCGCGTCCGCACCCTCACTGCAGCGGCGGCGGGTAGCGGCGGACCCAGTTGCTCGCCGCGTCGTAGGCTGTGCCGAGTTGCAGGCAGGCCAGTTCGCCGTGGTTGGGACCTACGATCTGGATGCCGGTGGGCAACCCGGCCTCTCCGAACCCGGCGGGCACGTCGAGGGACGGCAGGCCCGCCATGGTCACCGGGATCACGGTCTGCATCCAGCGGTGATAGGTGTCCATCCGGCGCCCGCCCACTGTCTCGGGCCAGCGCAGAGCCTTGTCGAACGGGAAGACCTGCGCCGTCGGCATCACCAGGTAGTCGTAGGTCGCCATGAACCGGCGCAGGGTCTCGTACCAGCGCGTGCGCCCCTCCAGGGCAGCGATGATCTGGTCGGCCGTGAGCGCCAGCCCGCGCTCAACCTCCCAGACGGCCTCCGGCTTCAGCAGGGACCGATGTCGCGGCTCATCGTAGAACGGGCGCAGAGCCGCCGCGACGGTGAGCGCCCGCAGCACCAGCCAATCCTGCCAGAGCTGCTCCATGGCGTAGCGGGGCACGGCCTCCTCGACGACGCAGCCGAGCTCGACGAAGGTGCTCAGTGCCGCGCGTCCGAGGTCCAGCACGCCGGGATCGAACGGGATCTGCCCGCCGAAATCGCCGAGCCACGCGATCCGGGTGCCCCGAAAATCTCGGGCGCGCGGGCTCGCGAAGGCGGAAGGGTCCTGGCGGATGGAATTCGGGTTGCGCGGATCGTAGCCCGCCTGGACGGAGAGCATCAGGCCGATATCGGCGGGCGTGCGGCCGATGGCGCCCAGCACGCCGAGGCCGGGGCTGAACACGTCCTTGGCCTCGGCGGGGATTCGACCCCAGGCCGGGCGCAGGCCGTAGCAGTTGTTGAAGGCCGGCGGGTTTCGCAGGGAGCCGGCATGGTCGCTGCCGTCGGCGACCGGCTGAAGCCGTAGGGCCACCGCCACCGCGGCGCCGCCGCTCGACCCGCCTGCGGTCTTTTCGAGGTCGTAAGCGTTGGCAGTGGTCCCGTAGACCGGGTTGAAGCTGTGCGAGCCGAGGCCGAACTCCGGGACGTTGGTCTTGCCGATGAAGATCGCTCCCGCGGCGCGCAGGCGCGCCACCATGATCGAGTCGGTGTCGGCGATCCGGTCGGCGAAGATCGGCGAGCCCTGCGTGAATCGCAGGCCCCGCACGGGATCGAGATCCTTTACGGCAAGGGGGAAGCCGTGAAGGGGTCCGACCGCCTCGCCGCGCGCCAGGACGGCATCCGCGGCCTCCGCCTCCTGTAGAAGCGCGGCGTCGTCCCGCAGGCCCACGATGGCGTTCACCTGCGGGTTGATCCTGTGGATCCTCTCCAGATAGGCGCGCATCACCTCGGCGCAGGAGACGACCCGGCCGCGAATGGCGGCGGCGAGATCCACCGCGCCCATGGCCGTGATGCCGTCCGGTCGCGCGTCCTGCATCGTACCGCTCCTTCGATCGGGTGGGCTGTGCCGACCACGCCGCGATGCAAGATCGGAGACCGACCTTGCGAGCGGAGGGTAGCAATCCAGCGGCTCTACGCCGGTCGGCCTCGCGCGACGCTGGCTCGCTTCGCTGCGCTCGCGATGACGGTGCGCAGACCTGTCCCTAGATGATCACGCCACCGACCAAGGCAGCGTCTCCTCGCCCCGGAACACCACCACCGCCGTGTCGTCGACCGTGACCGCCTCGGCGATGCGGCTCTCCCGACGCTCAAGGGTGACGGTCCCGGTATTCGGCTCCAGCCCGTGGAAGCGGGCGCCGTTCAGCGACGCGAAGGCCTCGAACCGGTCCAGCGCCCCCTCCTCGTCGAAGACCTGCACGTAGGTCTGGAGCGCGGAAGGCCCGCAGAACACGCCGGCGCAGCCGCAGGCCGCTTCCTTGGCGCCGCGGACATGCGGGGCCGTGTCGGTGCCGAGGTAGAAGCAGGCCTCGCCGGAGGTGGCGGCCTTGCGCAGGGCCAGACGGTGCCGCTCGCGCTTGGCCACCGGCAGGCAGTACAGGTGCGGGCGCAGGCCCCCCTGGAAGATGTGGGTGCGGTTGATCACCAGGTGGTGCGGCGTGATCGTCGCCGCGCAGCGGCTGCGGTGCTCCCGGACCACGTCGAGGATCTCCGCCGTGGTGGCGTGCTCCACGGTGACTTTCAGCCCCTGGTGGCGGCCGAGCAGCGGGATCAGGCTGCCCTCCATGAAGACCGCCTCGCGGTCGAAGATGTCGATCTCCGGGTCGGTCGCCTCGCCGTGGATCAGCAGCGGCATGCCGATCCGCTCCATGCGCTCCAGCACGGGCGCGATCCCGTTGAGGTCGGTGACGCCCGCGTGCGAGTTCGTGGTCGCGCCCGCCGGATAGAGCTTGGCGGCGACCCAGACCTTGTCGGTGAAACCGCGCTCGATCTCGTCCGGATCGGTGTCGTCCCGCAGGTAGCAGGTCATCAGCGGCGTGAAGTCCTGGCCCTCGGGCAGCGCGGCGAGGATGCGCTCGCGATAGGCCTGCGCCGCCGCGACCGTGGTCACCGGCGGCACGAGGTTCGGCATGATGATGCCCCGGGCGAACTGCGCCACGGTGTAGGGCAGCACCGCCTTCAGCATCGCGCCGTCGCGCAGGTGGATGTGCCAGTCGTCCGGCCGCCGGATCGTGATCCGGTCGGCCGTCTTCGCGTCCTGGCGCTCGGCGGGGAACAGGTCGGCGACGCTCATCGCGGGATGCCCCTCAGGACTGGCCGAAGGCGGAGATGCCGCCATGGGCGGCGGACCAAGCGGCCGGCGCGTTGAGGAAGCTCTCGACCTCGGCCAGCGTCTTCGGGTCGAAGGTGCCCATCTCCTTGGCCACCGCCAGCACGTCCCACCACGTGGTGAGGTAGTGGAGCTTGATGCCGATCTCCTCCATCAGCGCGGCGCTGTCGGGGAAGATGTCATAGTAGAACAGCACGAAGCAGTGATCGACCTGGGCGCCGGACTCGCGCAGGGCCTTGCAGAAATTGACCTTGCTGCGGCCGTCGGTCGCGAGATCCTCGACCAGCAGCGTCCGGGCGCCCTCGACGATCTCGCCCTCGATCTGGGCATTGCGGCCGAAGCCTTTGGGCTTCTTCCGGATGTACTGCATCGGCAGCATCATCCGGTCAGCGATCCAGGCGGCGAAGGGGATTCCGGCGGTCTCGCCGCCCGCGATGTGGGTCAGCTTCTCGTAGCCGATCTCGCGCACGATCGTGGCGGTGGCGAAATCCATCAGCGTCGTGCGCAGGCGCGGGAACGAGATGATCTTCCGGCTGTCGGTGTAGACCGGGCTCGCCCAGCCGGAGGTGAACTTGAACGGCTCGTCCTTGTAGAAGAGCACCGCGCCGATCTCGAGGAACATCTTGGCCGCTTCGCGGGCGATCACTTGCCGGTCGAGGGGCAGAAAGGGGCTGGTCATGCGGCGTGCGCGCTCCGCTTGGTTGCTCTCCGGGGTTTGAAGACCAGTCCGGCCGGAGAGAACGCGTTGAATAAGGGCCTGACCGCCCTCCTCCGCCCTGTCTCCGCCAGCGTCAACCCTGATCGCGCCGCTATCCGCGCTTCACGCAGTGTTGCCGGCCCGCAGATGCGCGAGGTGCCGGATCGCCAGAGCGTAGCCGTGCGTCCCGAACCCGGCCAGCACGGCCGTCGCCGCCAGCGAGATGTAGGAATGGTGGCGGAAAGCCTCGCGCCGGTGGACGTTCGAGATGTGGCACTCGATCACCGGCACCTCGCAGGTGTTGAGCGCGTCGAGGATGGCGACCGAGGTGTGAGTGTAGGCGCCGGCGTTGATGACGATACCGGCGGAGCCGACGCGGAATTCATGGATCGCGTCGATCAGCACGTGCTCGGCGTTGCTCTGGCGGCACTCGACCGCGAGGCCGAAGCCCGCGGCGGTCTCGCGGCACAGGGCCTCGACGTCGGCCAGCGTCGCGCGGCCGTAGACCTCCGGCTGGCGCTTGCCCAGCAGATTCAAGTTTGGACCGTTCAGGACCAGGATCGTGTCGTTCATCGTGTGCCTCGCGGCCCGAGAGGTGCGGCAAGCGCCCGCAAGACACAAGTCCGGCTTGTCATCGGGCCGGAGATGTCCCGCACTCGGACCTGCAGCCCGCGCCGGGCGGTTCAGATCCGGGATCGACGGCGCTATCCCGGTTCGCGAAACCCGATGAGGCAGGGAGGACAGGCGGATGGCAGGATCCCGGAGCGAGGCGCCCGTAGTGATCGCGGTGGCGATCACCGGCTCCGTGCCGCGCAAGTCGGACAATCCGGCCGTTCCGGTGACGGTCGCTGAGCAGATCGAGTCGACGCACCGGGCCTTCGAGGCGGGGGCCACGCTCTGCCACATCCACGTGCGCAACGACGACGAGTCGCCCTCCTCCGACCCGGACAAGTTCGCCGCCGTGCAAGAGGGGCTGCGCCAGCACTGCCCTGGGATGATCGTGCAGTTCTCCACGGGCGGGCGCGGGCGCGATC
The DNA here is from genome assembly GCF_017833295.1 of Methylobacterium sp. PvR107. Taxonomy (NCBI): domain Bacteria; kingdom Pseudomonadati; phylum Pseudomonadota; class Alphaproteobacteria; order Hyphomicrobiales; family Methylobacteriaceae; genus Methylobacterium; species Methylobacterium sp. PvR107. Next base: position 4,370,731 of record NZ_JAFIBW010000001.1, on the reverse strand, counting down.
CGGCTGCCCGCGGCCTATCGCTCAAGCACCGGCCCGACATGGCATCCCTGTCCACGGGCTCGGTGAACTTCCCGACCATCGTCTACGAGAATTCCGCGAGCCTCGTGACCGACCTCGCCAGCCAGATGAAGAATTACGGCGTCCGCCCCGAAATCGAGATCTTCGACCTCTCGCACCTGCACGGCGCCAAGCGGCTGGTGGAGACGGGCCTGATCGACGCGCGCCCGCACGTGCAGTTCGTGATGGGCGTCCAGAACGCCATGCCGGCCGAAGAGCACCTGCTCGACATCCTGCTCGCCGAGACAAGACGGATCCTGCCGGAGGCGACCTGGACCGCCGCCGGGATCGGCCGCAATCAGGCGACGGTCATGGACTGGGCGCTAGCGCGCGGCGCCGACGCGGTACGCACGGGACTCGAGGATAATATCCGGGTGACGAAGGACCGTCTGGCCGCGAGCAATGCCGAGCTGGTCGGTCTGGCCGCCGACGCCGTGGCTCGGCACGGCCGCCGTGTGGCGACGCCCGCCGAGGCTCGCGCCGCGCTCGGACTCGGCTGAGGCCACCTTCTCATATGCGAGGCGGCGTGCTAACGATCCGCCCGCGCGGGTGTAGCTCAATGGTAGAGCAGCAGCCTTCCAAGCTGAATACCCGGGTTCGATTCCCGGTACCCGCTCCAGCCCGCGCACCGGCCGCGGTCGCCGCGCCGGGTGGCGCCTCTTCCGGATCAGGCACACATCATGAAGGTTTCGGCCGACCTCTGCATCGTGCCGATGGGCGTCGGCCCGTCGGTCTCGCCCTATGTCCGCGCCATCAAGACCATCATCGAGTCGAGCGGCCTGACCGCCACGATGCATCCGAACGGCACCAACATTGAGGGGGAGCTCTCGGAGATCTGCGCGCTGGCGGAGCGGTGCGAGGCGAAGCTTGCGGAACTCGGCGTCCAGCGGACCTTCTTCACGCTGATCTTCTCCACGCGCCGGGACAAGGACCAGTCCATGGCCGACAAGCTGACGGCCGTCTCCTGACGCGGCGCTCGGCGCTCCCGCCGGGCGGTCTGGGCGCCTGATCGGTCTCAGCCGTGGCAGGCGCAGCCGGCATGATCGCAGCCGGCCTGATCCGTGTGCCCGTCGGCGCACGAGTCGCAGCAACAGGCCTTCCCGTCCCGGGACACCGCCTTCGCCACCGGGATCACGCAGACGCAGTCCTGGCAGGCACACTTGACCATCTCGACGTCGACGCTGGCCACGATGTCCTCCTCAGTACTGATGTGTACGAGCCGACGTTAGATCCGGCACATCCCTAAGAAAAGCCGGCCCGGCCGCAGTGACGCGCCCGTGATCCGTTTCCTGGCTCGCGCGTTCCCCTCGTCCGGTCACTAGCGTGCCGGATGGGAGGACGGCATGGCAGAGCAGGAAACCGGCGACGTACGGATCGAGCCTTATGAAGGCCCGGCGGGCGGCTGGGGCTCGGCGCGCTCCCTCGTCGAGATCCTGACCCGCGAGGGTGTGCCGGTCACCGGTTCGGCGATGCTGCTGAAGCAAAACAAGCCGGACGGTTTCATGTGCGTGTCCTGCGCCTGGGCGAAGCCCGCCAAGCCGCTCGCCTTCGAGTATTGCGAGAACGGCGCCAAGGCGACCGCCTGGGAGCAGACACGGCGGCGCGCGACCCCGGACTTCTTCGCGGCCCACACCGTCACCGAGCTGCTCGGCTGGAGCGATTACGCCCTGGAGGAGCAGGGTCGCCTCACCCAGCCCCTGCGCTACGATCCCGAGACCGATCGCTACCGCCCCGTCTCGTGGGCCGAGGCGATGGCGGAGATCGGGCGGGAGCTGAAGGCCCTGCGTGCGGCCGACCCGAAATCGGTCGTGTTCTACGCCTCGGGCCGGGCCTCCCTCGAGACCAGCTACATGTGGGCGCTGCTGGCGCGTCTCTACGGCAACAACAACCTGCCGGATTCCTCCAACATGTGCCACGAGCCGACCTCGGTGGCACTGCCCCAGTCGATCGGTGCGCCCGTGGGCACGGTGCTCCTCGAGGATTTCGAGGACACCGACCTGATTTTCTTCTTCGGCCAGAATGTCGGCTCGAACGCGCCGCGGATGCTCCACCCGCTCCAAGAGGCACGGCGCCGCGGCGCGCAGATCATCACCTTCAACCCGCTGCGCGAGCGCGGGCTGGAGCATTTCACCAATCCGCAATCGCCGGTGGAGATGCTGACGCGGTCCTCCACGAAGATCTCGACCCAGTACCATCAGGTGAAGGCGGGCGGGGATCTGGCGGCGATCACCGGCCTGTGCAAGGCGCTGCTCGCCCTGGACAGGGCGGCGTCGGCTGCCGGACGGACCGGCGTGCTCGATCACGCCTTCATCGCCGAGCACACCCACGGATTCGACGATTTCGTCGCCTTCTGCGACGGGCAGGACTGGGCCGCGCTGGAGCGACGCTCCGGCCTGACTCGAGCCGCCTTGGAGGCGGCGGCTGCAGCCTACGCCCGCGCCAAGGCGGTGATCGGCATCTACGGGATGGGTCTCACGCAGCACCGCAAGGGCACCGAAACCGTGCGGATGCTGGTCAACCTGCTGCTCCTGCGCGGAAATATCGGGAAACCCGGAGCCGGGATCTGCCCCGTGCGCGGCCATTCCAACGTGCAGGGTCAGCGCACGGTCGGCATCACCGAGAAACCGGAACTGGCACCCCTCGACAAGCTCAAGGAGCTCTACGATTTCGAGCCGCCGCGGGAGAAGGGGCTCAACACCGTCGAGACCTGCGAGGGCATCCTCGACGGCAGCGTGCAGGCCTTCATCGGGCTGGGCGGCAACTTCCTGCGCGCGGTCCCCGATACCGGCCGTATGGAGCCGGCTTGGCTCCGGCAGCGGCTGACCGTCCAGATCTCGACCAAGCTCAACCGCTCGCATCTCGTGAACGGGGCGGTGGCCTACATCCTGCCCTGCCTCGGCCGCATCGAGATCGACCGGCAGGCGAGCGGCCCGCAGGCGGTCTCGATGGAGGATTCGACTGCGCGCTTTCACGGCTCCCGGGGTGTGTCAGACCCGGTCGGACCGCACGTGCGCTCGGAGCCCTGGATCGTGGCGGAGATCGCCAAGGCGACCCTGCCGCCGAATCCGCGCGTCGACTGGGATTCCTGGGTCGGCGATTACGGCCGGGTGCGTGCGGCGATCGAGGCCACGTACCCCAAGGTGTTCCAGGACCTGAACGGTCGGATGTTCCAGCCCGGCGGCCTGACCAAGCCCCTGGGCGCCCGCGACCGGAAGTGGGAAACGGAGAACGGTAAGGCGAACTTCGCCGTGCCGGCCGGCCTGGAGGCCGACCCGGACCTGCCGGCCCGCGGCCCAGACGTGCTCGACCTGATCACCCTCCGGTCGAACGACCAGTTCAACACCACGGTCTATGGCTACGACGACCGCTTCCGCGGCGTGAAGGGCACCCGCTCGGTGCTGTTCATGAACCGGCAGGACATCGCCCGGCTTGGACTGAAGGACGGTGGCGGCGTCGACGTGGAGACCGAGGCCGACGACTCGGTTCCGCGGCGTGTCGGTGGGCTTCGGGTCGTGGCCTACGACATCCCGGAAGGGAATTGCGGCGGCTACTACCCTGAGTTGAACGTCCTGCTGCCGCTCTGGCACTATGACGAGCAGTCCAAGACGCCCGCCGCCAAGGCGATCACCGTCCGGGTGACCGCAGCGGCCGGCTTAGGCTGAGAGGAGCGTCTGGCGCGCGGTCGCTCCTTCCGGCAAGGAACGATCATGGACCAAGCGACCCCACCCGACGCGCGACCAGACGCCCTTGCGGATCCGCGTCTGCTCGACCTCCTGGATCGGATCGCGAGCGGGACGCCCCTGCAGGCGCCGGGGCAAGATCTCTCGCTTCTGCAGGCGTGTCCGGATGTGCTGGCCTCGGAGGCGGGCGCCGCCGATCCCGAGTCCGGCGGCCTTCCGCTCGCCGAGGCCGATCTCTCCGGAGCCCGAATGGAGGAGGCCGACCTCACCGGCGCCAACCTGCGCCGGGCCAAGCTCGGCGGCGCGGTCGGGCGCTCGACCCGCTTCACGGGCGCGATTCTGGAGGAGGCCGACCTCTCCGAGGCGGACCTGTCGGGCGCTGATTTCACCGGGACCGTCGCGGGCCAAGTGAAGTTCGTCGGCGCCATGCTGGAGGATGCCCGCTTCGGTCAGGCCGCGATGCGTTTCGCCGACCTGTCCGGCGCGCTCCTCGACGGGGCGGATTTCGCGGGCGCCGATCTCTGGGGCGCGAATTTTTCCGGGGCGGACGCCGACGACACGGTGTTCCGCGAGGCCCGCCTGGACGAGGCCAAGCTCGCGGACGCCAACCTCACCCACGCGGATTTCACCGGCGCCAGCCTGACGAAGGCGAGCTTGACGGGCTCGCGGTTGCGGGGGGCGAACTTTACCGGGGCGAAGCTCGACGGGGCCGATCTGTCGGGCGCTGATCTGTCCGATACCGATCTGGTGCGCTTGAATCTCGCGACCTGCAGCCTCCGGCACGCCCGCTTCTCCGGCGCGTGGCTGAACGGCACGCGGATGAGCGTCGAGCAGCTCGGCGGTTCGGTCGGCGAGGAGCTGGCCGGCACCTATGAAGCCGCACAAGCGAGCTATCTGGCCCTGGAGCAGAACTGGAAGAGCATCGGCAACCACGACGCGGCGAGCTGGGCCTACAAGCGAGGCCGCCGGATGGGCCGTTTCCATGCCGGGCGGCAGGCGCTTGCCGCCTGGACCGAGCGGGACTGGAACGGCGTTCTGAGGCACGGCTATCGCTGGACCGCCGACCGCTTCGTGGAGTGGCTGTGCGATTACGGCGAGAGCCTGTCGCGCATCGCCCGGGCCTTCGCCCTGCTGATCGTCGTGTTCGCGGGCCTCTACGGGCTGACCGGCGGCCTGTTCATCCTGGACGGGCCGGAGGCGGGCCCGACCTACAATCCCCTCGATCTCCTGAGCTACAGCGCGCTCAACATGATGACCGCGAACCCGCCGGAGATCGGTCTGAAGCCCACCGGCCGCGTCACCAACCTGCTGGTCGGCCTCGAGGGCGCGGTCGGCATCATCCTGATGGGGCTTTACGGCTTCGTCCTGGGCAATCGCCTGCGGCGATAATGGGCGGCTGCGAGGCCGCCGCGCGGAGCCGTCACTCGCCCACGCTCAGGCGGTCGATGACGAGGCTGAGGTCCTTGCGCAGGGCGCGGATCTCCGGCTCGCTGAGTTCGAGCTGGCACATCACGCTCTCGCGGACGGATACGGCCTCGGAGCGCAGCGCCGAGCCCTTGGGCGTCAGCGCGATCTCGACCTCGCGCTCGTCGGACTGCCGGCGGGTGCGAAGCAGGAAGCCCGCGCTCTCCAGCCGCTTCAGCACCGGCGTCAGGGTGCCGGAATCGAGCCGCAGCCGCCGGCCGATCTCGGAGACCGTGACGCCGTCCTGCTCCCACAGGACCAGGAGGACGAGGTATTGCGGATAGGTCAAGCCGAGCCGCTCCAGGAACGGGCGGTAGGACTTGGTCATCCGGTGCGCGGCCGCATAGAGCGCGTAGCAAAGCTGGTTATCCAGAAGGAGCGGGTCCGACTCTCGCTCCGCCTCTAACGTGTCGGCAGTGTACGCCATATCGTTCGCCCATCGCGGTCCAGGCACCGCCACTCTCGACCGCGACCGCGGGTCTGTCATGATACCATAACACGCGAAGCCGGCGCACAAGGTCCGGCCGAGCGTCACGATTTCCTAACAACCCGGCTAGGATCGTGACTCACTATTTTGACGATGCGAGCGCCGCGAGGGTGTCGAGGAGGCCGGTCTCGTCCTCGAGGGTCCGGAGATCGAGGACGATCGTGTCGTCGCTGATCCGGCCGATCACCGGCATCGGCAGCCCGCGCAGGCGCTCGGCCAGTCGCATGCATCGACCGCCGGCGCCGCGCCGGCCCGGTCCGTCCCCCGGAACCGGATGGAGAACCAGGGCGGCGCTGGGCAGCGTCTCGACCGGCAGGGCACCGGAGCCGATCTGGCTGATGCAGGCTGCCACCGTAACTGTCGCGCTGCCGGCGAGCCGCTGCGCCACCGCGGGCGCGAGCCGCTCCGCCTGCTCGGCGATCGCCGCACGGTCGCGGGTCAGCAGCCGCAGGGTCGGCAGCTCTGCTCGCAACCGCTCAGGGTGCAAATAGAGGCGCAGCACGGCTTCAAGGGCCGCGTAGGTCATCTTGTCGACGCGCAAGGCCCGCTTCAGCGGGTTCTTGCGCACGCGGGCGATCAGATCCTTCCGGCCGGCCACGATGCCGCATTGGACCGCACCGAGGAGCTTGTCGCCGCTGAACGTCACCACGTCGGCCCGCGCCAGGGCCGCCCGCACGGTGGGCTCGGGCGGAAGGCCGTAGGCCGCGAGATCGACGAGGCTGCCGCTGCCGAGATCGTCGGCAAGCGGCACGCCGCGCTCGCGGCAGAGGGCGTACAGGGCGGCCGGGTCGGCGGCGGCGGTGAAGCCCGCGATCGCGTAATTGCTCGGATGCACCTTCATCACCAAGCCGGTGCGCGGGCCGATCGCGTCCGCGTAATCGCCCAGATGCGTGCGGTTCGTGGTGCCGACCTCGCGGAGACGACATCCGGCGCGGATCATGACGTCCGGCACCCGGAAGGAGCCTCCGATCTCTACGAGTTCTCCGCGCGAGACCACCACCTCCTTGCGCATGGCGAGCGCGTTCAGCACCAGCAGGACCGCGGCCGCGTTGTTGTTCACCACCACCGCGGCTTCGGCACCAGTGAGGCGGCAGATCAGGCCCTCGACGTGGTCGTCCCGCTCGCCCCGGGCCCCGGTTCCGAGATCGAATTCCAGGTTGCTCGCCTGCACCATCACGGCGGCCACCGCCTCGGCGGCCGAGCGCGGCAGCAGGGCGCGACCCAGATTGGTGTGGAGCACGGTCCCGGTGAGGTTGAACACGGGCCGCAGGGAGGGGCGTCTCTCGGCGGCGAGGCGCGCGCACGCGGCAGCCCGGATCTCCGGCGCCTCCGGCACCGGGCCACCCTCGCCGCGGAGGCCGGCCAGCACGGCCCGGATCGCGTCGGTGAAGGCTGTCCGCCCATAGGCCTCCAGTTCGGACGCCGGCGCCCCGCCGACCAAGCGCTCGACGGATGGCATCCGGCGGGGTGTCCGGGCGGCGTTCGGGTCGGTTGGGGCGGACGAGGTCATGCAGACGCACAGATAACGATCCGCCGGCGCCGGGCCAGCCCGGCCGGACGCGGACAATCCGCGCAGGATTGTTCCGTCCCAGGTCCGACGTTAAGGCCACATCCGGAAAACGGTCGCCGATGGCGAGCCGAAGCTTTACGAAGCGGCCCGGGGCCCGGCCATGTGGGCCACCCGCCGACCCTATCGGGAGACGTCACCATGTCCCGGGCCTCTGCTGCCATCCATCCGATGATCCTGTGCGGCGGGACGGGGACGCGGCTGTGGCCGGCCTCGCGGGAGAGCATGCCCAAGCAGTTCGCCCGGCTGGTGGAGGCGGAGCGCTCGACGTTCCAGGCGACCCTCGCGCGGGTGTCGGACGCGGCCGTGTTCGCGAAGGCGACCGTGATCGCTTCGGCCGAGGCTCGGTTCATCGTCGCCGAGCAGCGCGATCAGCTCGGACTGGCCGCCGACATCCTGCTCGAGCCGCAGGGGCGCGACTCGGCCGCGGCGGTGGCAGTGGCGGCGCTGCACGCGGCGGCCACCGACCCGCAGGCGGTCGTGCTGATCATGGCCGCCGACCACGTCGTGCCCGACACGGCCGCCTTCGTGGACGCCGTAAGGCGCGCGGCCGCCGGCGCGCAGGCGGGCTACACCATGACGCTGGGCATCGAGCCGGACCGCCCCGCCACCGATTACGGCTACATCCGACGCGGAGAGCCGATCGCGGAGGCGCCCGACGCCGCCCGCGTCGCCCGCTTCGTCGAGAAGCCCGACCGGAAAGGCGCCGAGGCGCTGATTGCGGAGGGGGCGCTGTGGAACTCCGGCTACTTCCTCTTCCGCGCCGACCTGATGCTGGCCGAGCTGGAGGCATTCGTGCCGGACGTGCTCGCGGCCGCGCGCGCGGCCCTGGAGGCCGCGGTGACCGACCTCGACTTCGTGCGCCTCGATGCGGCGGCCTTCGCCCAGGCCCCCAAAATCTCGATCGACTACGCGGTGATGGAGCGGACCGCCCAGGCCGGCGTGCTGCCGGTATCGTTCCCGTGGTCGGATGTCGGCACCTGGGACGCGGTCTGGCAGGTACTGGACCACGATGAGGCGGGCAACGCGGTGCGGGGCCGGGTGTCGCTGATCGATACGAAGAACAGCCTGGTCCACAGTCAGGGCGATGGCGTGACCGCCGTGGTCGGCCTGGAGGACGTGGTGGTGGTGTCCACGCCCGACGCGGTGCTGGTGGCCTCGAAGGCGCGCTCGGGGCAGGTGAAGGAGCTGGTGGCCGCGCTGCGGGCGAAAGGTGAGCCGGAGGCGGACGCGCATTTGCGGATGTACCGGCCGTGGGGCTGGTACCAGCGGATCGACATCGGCGAGCGGTTCCAGGTGAAGCGAATCCAGGTTGTGCCGGGCGGCCGCCTGTCGCTGCAGAAGCACTACCACCGGGCGGAGCACTGGGTGGTGGTGCGCGGCACCGCCGAGGTGACGATCGACGAGCGGGTGGTTCTGGTCCACGAGAACGAAGCGGTCTATCTGCCGATCGGGTCGATGCACCGGCTGGCCAATCCGGGGAAGATCCCGCTGGAGCTGATCGAGGTGCAGGTCGGCTCCTACACCGGCGAGGACGACATCATCCGCGTCGAGGACATCTACGGACGCTGAGCGAAACCGCGCCCTGCGACGCAAACACCCTCCCGGTATCCGGAACCATGAAGCCCTCCCGGTGAATAGCAGGGTGTGTGGCCCCGCTCCTTGCGGACGGCAGCCGCACATCGCGACATCGGGGACGTTTCATGAAGCACAAGCCGCTCCGCGAGCAGGTCATCGTGATCACCGGCGCATCGTCGGGCATCGGGCTGGCCACGGCGCGGATGGCGGCCGAGCGCGGCGCCCGCGTCGTCATGGCGGCGCGCAGCGGCGATGCCCTGGCGCGGATCCGCGCGGAGATCGAGGGGATCGGCGGCAAGGCGATCGACGTGGTCGCCGATGTCGGTCGCCGCGCGGACGTCCAGGCGGTCGCCGACCGCGCGGAGGCCACCTTCGGCGGCTTCGACACCTGGGTGAACGTCGCGGGCGGCTCGATCTACGGCCGGCTGCGCGAGATCAGCGACGCCGACCATCAGCGGCTGATCCAGACCAACTTCTGGGGCACGGTCTACGGGTCGCTGGTGGCGACCGAGCACCTGCGCCAGCATGGCGGCGCGCTCATCAACGTCGGCAGCATAGCCTCGGACCTCGCCTTCCCGTTCCAGGGTATGTACGCGGCCTCGAAGCACGCGGTGAAGGGCTTCACCGACGCGTTGCGCATGGAGCTGATGTACGAGAAGGCCCCGGTCTCGGTCACGCTGATCAAGCCGGCCTCGATCGATACCCCCCTGCCCCAGCGCGCGCGCAACTACATGGACCGCGAGCCGAGCCTGCCGCCGCCGATCTACCCACCTGATGAGGTGGCGAACGCCATCCTGCACGCGGCCGTGCACCCCCAGCGCGACATCTTCGTGGGCGGCGCCGGCAAGGTCTTCACGGCCGGCAAGGAGTTCGCGCCCGGCGCCTACGACAATCTCGCCCCGGCGATCATCGCGCTCCAGAAGCGCGCGAGCGCCCCGCGCAATCCGGATGGGGCACTGCACGCGCCGGTGCCGGCGGGCGAGATGCGCGGCGACCCGCCCCTCCCCGTCATGCGCACCAGCGCGTACACCCGGGCGACGCTGCATCCGCTTGCGGCGGTGGCCGGCCTCGTCGGCATCGGCGCAGCCACCGCGTTCGCCGTTCTCAAGACCGCGCCCGGCCGCCGGCGGCCCCTGTAGTCGACCTTCGTGATGGACACTCTGCCCGCTCCGGGCGGGCCTGCGCCGGACGTGCAACGCGATCCGCGTATCGTCCCGCGCCGGATCATCCAGCTCTCCGAGGACCGGACCGTCGCCTACGCGGAAACCGGGCGCGGCCCCGATCTCGTGGCGATCCACGGCACGCTGATGTGCCTGGAGGACATGTGGCTCGGGCCGGTGCCGGCGCTGGCGGAGCATTTCCGGGTTATCGCGGTCGACCGTCCGGGCCACGGCTTCAGCCTGCGCCCTCGCGGGCGCGCCGCCGATCTTTGGGATCAGGCCGCCCGGATCCGGGACGCGGTGCAGCGCCTGGATGTGCACCGTCCGGTGATTGTCGGTCACTCGTTCGGTGCGGCGGTCGCCCTCGCCTACGGGATGCTGCACCCCGAGGAAATTTCCGGCGTCGTCGCCCTCGCCCCGATCTGCTTCCCCGAACCCCGCCTGGAGCACGTGCTGTTCGGCCCCCGCGCGCTGCCGTTCGGCGGCGATCTCCTGTCCAAGCTCCTGAGCGCCGGAAGCGACAGGGCGCTGCTTCCGCTGCTCTGGAACGCGATTTTCTTCCCCAAGCCGATACCGGACACCTTCGCCCGCCAGTTCCCCTTCGACCTCGCTGCGCGGCCCGCGCAGATCACCGCGGATGGCGAGGATGCCGGATGGCTCTGGCCGGCACTCACCCGCAGCGTTCTGTCCTATCCGACAGCGCATGCACCGGTACGTTTCGTGTGCGGCAGCGCCGATCTCGTCGTGAACACGTTCATCCATGGCCGGCGCGCGGCCCGCCTGATCCCGTCGGCCACGTTCGACCTCCTGCCGGGAGCCGGACATATGCTGCACCATTTTCACGCCGACTCGGTGATGCGTGCGGCGCTCTCGCTGCGTCCGGCGACATAGGCGCGCCGGCGCTCCTCGCCCGCCGGCGGCCGAATGCCAGCCTGTGATCTTCGTGGAAAGCCGGTACAAACCGGTGCTTAGCCGACACAGGTTGTTGCGCGGGCCAAGTCATTAACACGTCACGATTTTTTTCGCGGCGCATCATCCGGGCATGACGTCGCTCGCGAGCCTGCCATGCACTTCAAGATTCGCACCACCGGCCGGCATCTCTGGATCTGGGTGCTTCTGGATGAAGCCGAGGCGATGGTCGCCGAGTCGGACCGGTCGTTCCCGACGCAGACGCAGGCCTCTGCCGCCGCGATGGCGTTCGCGCAGCTCGTGGCGCGGGCCGGCCGGTCGCTGAATGCGGGATCGACCGGGAGCCTCATCTGATCGATTCTCTCGGTCTCATGCCGTTCGGTCTGGCTGCGGGTGGGCACGGCCGCTCCGCCGAGGGACAGCCCCACGCGACGACCGCTACGACCGCGGCGTCGGCCGCCAGTCGGGCGCGGCCATCTCGAAGCCCGCGAAGTCGAAACCCGGCGACACCGTGCAACCCACGAGCGTCCAGGCTCCGAGGCTGGTGGCCGTCTGCCAGTGACCGGCAGGCACCACGCATTGCGGTCGCTGCCCGGCGGCGAGATTCGGCCCCAGATGCTGTGCGGCGGCGTCGTGGCCGTTGGGGCTCGTGGTGATCACCAGGGGCGCCCCGGCATGCCAGTGCCAGATCTCCGTCGCATCCACTCGGTGCCAGGCCGAAACCTCGCCGAGATCGAGCAAGAAGTAGATCGCGGTTCCGACGGAGCGGCCGTCCACGGTCCGCGGGTCGCGGAAGGTCTCACGGTAATGGCCGCCTTCCGGATGGGGCTTCAGCCCCAGCGTCGCGATCACCTCGGCCGCCGTCATGTCCGCCTCTCCGTCCTCGGGCCGCGCGCGAATTGCCTCGGGCTTGCCGGCACTTGGCACCGATGGTACCGGCCGAAAACCCTCAAGGTCCGAAAAACATGCCGAGCCCCACCGTACGCCTCCACCGCGGCGACCTGCCCGCCACCTACGACGCGGGCCGCGCGGTCGCGATCGACACCGAGACGCTCGGGCTCAATCCGCACCGCGACCGGCTCTGCGTGGTGCAGATCTCCACGGGCGACGGCACCGCCGACGTCGTGCAGATCCCGCAGGGCGGCCCGGAGCCGGTCGTACTCAAGCGCGTCCTGGCAGATCCGGACGTGCTGAAGATTTTCCACTTCGCCCGGTTCGACGTCGCGGTCCTGTACAAGGCCTTCGGGGTGATGCCGCAGCCGGTCTACTGCACCAAGATCGCCTCGAAACTCGCCCGCACCTACACCGACCGGCACGGGCTCAAGGATGTGGTCCGCGAACTCGTCGGCGTCGACCTGTCCAAGCAGCAGCAATCCTCCGACTGGGGCACCGAGAGCCTGTCTCAGGCGCAGCTCGACTACGCGGCCTCCGACGTGCTCCACCTCCACGCAGCCCGCGAGAAACTCGACGCGATGCTGGCCCGCGAGGGCCGGACCGACCTCGCCGCTTCCTGCTTCGCCTTCCTGCCGACCCGGGCGCGCCTCGACCTCGACGGCTGGCCCGAGACCGACATCTTCGCGCACACGTGACGTTGCTTCGGCGGGATCCGGCGCGATTCCCGTCCGGGGTGAGCCTTTCCTGCCACCGCATCGCGGAACGCCGCTGCTAATTTGCCCGTGCCGCGGCTCCCGAGTCTCGGCCAGGCCCTCCTCGCCGGTCACTTTCCCGATCAGGCCGGCGAGGAGGGTCCGTCGATCGCTCAGGTCAGGATCCGGGCGCCGGAGGGCGTTGCGATCCGTACGCTCCAGCGCGGGCCGGGGCCTTTCACGAGCTTCGGGGGATCGGCGAGGCCGAGCGCGGCGTGAAGGTGCGTGACGCCGTCCGGCTCCGGATGCGTCAGGACGATTGCTTCGAGGCTGGCGCCGAGATCCGGCATCGACGCGGCGGGATTCCGGTGCGGCCCCCAATCCATCACGTACGGCACGGCGCCATCCGCCGGCCAGGCCCCGTCCGGGCGCACGCCGAAGCGCCACGACAGAGCGCCGCGGGTCATCGTGGCGGCCTGCCCGAGGAGGTCACCGTGGGCGGCGAGCACGCCGTCGAGGTCGTCGGTGCGGGCGACGAACCCACGCAGCCGCCGGCCCGAATCCCAGTCCGCCCGTACCTGCGCGGCGTCGCCGAGCCCGAACCAGCGGGCGCGGGGCGGGACGGGTGCGTCCGGATCGACGGCGATTACCTCCAGGAACGTCGCCTCACCGAGGCGCAGCAGGTGGTTGCGGGTGCCCATCTCCCGATGGCGACCGCCCTCCGGCATGGTGAGGCCGAGGCAGTCGCGGACATGCGCGACGCCCTCTGCGAGGTCCGGCGCGACGACGGCAAGGTGGTCGAGGGTGAGCATGCGCGCATCCGTTGTCTTGGATGGTTGACACGCTGACGTGTCACAGGCCCTTCCGCAGGTCGAGACGGACCCGGGTCAGAAAGCGTCTGCGATCGTCCGGGCTGCGGACACGTCAATCCGTGCAGGCGGTGGCCCAGAGCTTCATCTGTTCGTCCGGCGTCAGGTCGCTCTTGAGGACCGCACCTGTGAAATCGCGCAGGCAGCGCCACTCCTCACCCTTGAAGCCGCTCAGGATCGCGGCGGTGGTCTCCTCGAATGATGCGTACCGATAGCCGATGCTCTGATTGAATAGCTCGCCGAAGCGGACGCATTTCAGTGGGGCGGGCAACCGCCCGGCTTTCCGCCGCGCCCGGTTCCGTAGCTTCGTCCGCCGGGTCATGGCTATTCTTGCGTCATAGCCTAGCCCGCACTCTCTTGAGGAAGGCTCTGAGTTCGGCTCTGTCATAGAATAAGAAGTCGGCGCTCGACGACCACTACAGCTTTCGTAAGTCCTCGTCCGTACCGTCGTCCCGCGTGATCGATCCGAGGTACGCTCGAAGGCGCTGTCGTTCGGCGTTTTCCTTCAATGGGGAGAGAAACCACCCCGGCTGATGCCACATCACTGGCTCACTGACCACCTTCAGGTTGGCCAGCCGGCCCGCGCGGTTGGTTGGGATTGTAGATTCGAAGAACGAGTCCGAGCGAAGCAGCTTCAGCTCCATCCCGAGGACCGCAAGCTGCCACCGCGATCGGGCGACGACGCCCTCGTCCAAATACTAATCACCCTCGCCAGGACCCGGGTGATTTAATAGGCCAATTAACTCATAAGTCGAGAATGTTCGACTTTTGTTCTAAAGCGGAACCCTGCCGTGAGGGTTAGGTACCCGGTCTCCTGTCGACGAGGAGGCCGGGCTCGCACCCGGCCCCCGGTCACCTCACAGCGAGTAGTACTGCACGAACTCGATCGGGTGCGGTGTCATCTCGTAGCGCAGCACTTCGGTCATCTTCAGCTCAATGAACGAGTCGATCTGATCGTCCGAGAACACGCCGCCCTCCTTGAGGAAGGCCCGGTCCTTGTCGAGGCTGGTCAGCGCCTCGCGAAGCGACCCGCACACGGTCGGGATCTTCTTCAGCTCCCGCGGGGGCAACTCGTAGAGGTCCTTGTCCATGGCCGGGCCCGGGTCGATCTTGTTGCGGATGCCGTCGAGGCCGGCCATCAGCAGCGCCGAGAACGCCAGGTAGGGGTTCGCCATCGGATCGGGGAAGCGGACCTCGACGCGCTTGGCCTTCGGGCTCTTGGTCCACGGGATGCGGCAGGAGGCCGAGCGGTTGCGCGCCGAGTAGGCGAGCAGCACCGGCGCCTCGTAGCCCGGCACCAGGCGCTTGTACGAGTTGGTCGACGGGTTGGTGAAGGCGTTGAGCGCCTTGGCGTGCTTGATGATGCCGCCGATGTACCAGAGGCATTCCTGGGAGAGGCCGGCATACTTGTCGCCGGCGAAGACCGGCTTGCCGTCCTTCCAGATCGACTGGTGGACGTGCATGCCCGAGCCGTTGTCGCCGTAGACGGGCTTGGGCATGAAGGTCGCCGACTTGCCGTAGCTCTGCGCGACGTTGTGGATGCAGTACTTGTAGATCTGCATGTGGTCGGCGAGCAGGGTCAGCGTGTCGAACTTCATTCCGAGCTCGTGCTGGGCCGAGGCCACCTCGTGGTGGTGCTTCTCGACTTTCACACCCATGGATTGCATGGCGGCCAGCATCTCGCCGCGCATATCCTGCGCCGAATCCTGCGGCGGGACGGGGAAGTAGCCGCCCTTGGTCTGGACCCGGTGGCCGAGATTGCCGCCCTCGTAGTCGGTGAAGCCGTTGGTCGGCAGCTCGGTGGAGTCGAGCTCGAAGCCGGTGCGGTACGGGTCGGCGCCGAACTTCACGTCGTCGAACACGAAGAACTCGGCCTCGGGGCCGACATAGATCGTGTCGCCGATGCCGGTCTGCTGCAGGTAGGCCTCGGCGCGCTTGGCGGTGCCGCGCGGGTCACGGCCGTAGGGCTCGCCGGTGGCCGGCTCCAGCACGTCGCACACGATCGACATGGTCGCGGCCGAGAAGAACGGGTCCAGGGTGGCGGTGACCGGATCCGGCATCAGCAGCATGTCGGACTCGTTGATCGCCTTCCAGCCGGCGATCGAGGAGCCGTCGAACATGGTGCCCTCGTCGAAGATCTCCTCGTCGATGAGCGACACGTCGAACGTGACGTGCTGCCACTTGCCGCGCGGGTCGGTGAACCGGAAGTCCACGTAGCGCACGTCGTTGTCCCGGATCGTCTTCAGCACCTCGGCCGCAGTGGTCATCGTGGGCATCCTCCAGGGATCTTCGGAAACGTCTCTCGTGGCGCACCCGCACGCCGTCAGGTGCGCAAGCAAGCGAGGCTTGATATCCGGCACAGGCGTGCCTTGCCACCCGCCGGGTGCCGGAATCAGCCGTCGGATGGAACGATCGGCCCGCGATCCCGCGCGATCTCGAAAGCGTGATCGCGCGGGAGGGTTTTTAGGGCATCGTTGTTCTCCGGCAATGGTCGCCCTGGCACGATCCATGCGATGGCGGCCCCAGCCGTCGACGAGGCGGCCAGCCGTTCGCGTCTGCCCGGGTATCCGAGGTCGCGCATTGATACGGACGAGAGAACCGGAATGACCAAATATAAGCTCGAGTACATATGGCTCGACGGGTACACGCCGACCCCGAATCTCCGCGGCAAGACACAGATCAAGGAATTCGACAGCTTCCCGACTCTCGAGCAGCTCCCGATGTGGGGCTTCGACGGCTCTTCCACCAAGCAAGCCGAGGGCGGCAGCTCCGACTGCATGCTCAAGCCCGTGCGCCACTTCCCCGATCCGGCCCGCAAGAACGGCGTGCTGGTCATGTGCGAAGTGATGATGCCGGACGGCGTGACCCCGCACGAGTCCAACAAGCGCGCCACCATCCTGGACGATGCCGGAGCCTGGTTCGGCTTCGAGCAGGAGTACTTCCTGTACAAGGACGGCCGCCCGCTCGGCTTCCCGACCTCCGGCTATCCGGCGCCGCAGGGCCCGTACTACACCGGCGTCGGCTACGCGAATGTCGGCGACGTCGCCCGTAAGATCGTCGAGGAGCACCTCGACCTCTGCCTCGATGCCGGCATCAACCACGAGGGCATCAACGCCGAGGTGGCCAAGGGCCAGTGGGAATTCCAGATCTTCGGCAAGGGCTCCAAGAAGGCCGCCGACGAGATGTGGATGGCCCGCTACCTCCTGCAGCGCCTCTGCGAGAAGTACGGCATCGACGTCGAGTACCATTGCAAGCCGCTCGGCGACACCGACTGGAACGGGTCGGGCATGCACTGCAACTTCTCGACCGCGTTCATGCGCGAGCATGGCGGCAAGGCCTATTTCGAGAAGCTCATGGACGCGTTCAAGAACGCCCGCGAGGAGCACATCGCCGTCTACGGTCCGGACAACCACATGCGCCTGACCGGCAAGCACGAGACCGCCTCGATCCACGAGTTCTCGTACGGCGTGGCCGACCGCGGCGCCTCGATCCGAGTGCCGCACTCCTTCGTCAACAACGGATACAAGGGCTACTTGGAGGACCGCCGTCCGAACTCCCAGGGCGACCCCTACCAGATCGCCTCGCAGGTGCTGAAGACGATCGCGTCCGTACCGACCGAGGCCGCTGCAGCCGCGTGAGATGCGGGGGGAGCTTCAGGCTTCCCGATAGATCCAGCGAAGCCGGGCCCTCGGGTCCGGCTTCGCCGTTTCCGGGGCGCCGCAGGTGAGCCCGGAACCCAGAATCGCTGTGGGTGCAAGCTGCTCACACACCGACTCGGCTGAATTCCAGGCTCCGCCACGCGGGCCCTGGATGAAGCCGCAATTGGCAGCGCGGCCGGCGTTCGACGTCAGGGCCGCCGCGGGCGCTCGTCCTCGCGGATGGCGGCCTCATGGTACCACGCACCACCGCTGAAGCTCGGCACGGGCGCCGGCTTCGCCTCCGCGACGACCTGAGACGTCACCCGTGCGCGCCGGAACGCGGATAGATCGTAGATCTTGGCGGTCTCGCGCGGGTCCAGGGCGGCCATCGCACATCCTCCTACATCAGGTTCAAGCGGCCGATCAGGCCGGCCGTTCCCAATGATGTGGGGTGCGGAAGACGGCGCTCCAGGGCCGGAGGCGCCGATGCCGGACATTCGCGCAGTGCGAAATCTTAGGCAGATGTCGCGTGTCGCCTGGCCGCCGGTAGTATCGGGACGACGGGCGGGGGTGCGTCAGATCGCGTCCGTGCCGGTCTCGCCGGTGCGGATGCGGATCGCTTCCTCGATCGTCGAGACGAAGATCTTGCCATCGCCGATACGCCCGGTCTGGGCCGACTTGCGGATCGCCTCCACGGCACCCTCGACGAGAGCATCGGACAGGACAATCTCCAGCTTCACCTTGGGCAGGAAATCGACCACGTACTCGGCGCCCCTGTAGAGCTCCGTGTGGCCCTTCTGACGGCCGAAACCCTTCGCCTCGATGACGGTGATGCCCTGGAGACCGACCTCCTGGAGCGCCTCCTTCACCTCGTCGAGCTTGAAAGGCTTGATGATCGCTTCGATCTTCTTCATGCCGCTCGGGCCTGCGCTGCGGTGCGTGGCATTTCTAACATCCTCGTGACGCCTTCGCCATGCCGTTTTCGCGGCGCGCTCGACCATGATGCCCATTCCGTGTGCGTTTCAAGCACATCCTTCGGGCATCGCCCGGGAATCTGGCGCATCTTTGGTCACGTCTGATCGGCACACGGGCAGAGCGGAGATGGATATGCATGTGCTGACGACCGCGGCGATGAGGCGGGTTGATGCCACGGCCATCGACGGTGGTGTGCCGGGTCTCGCGTTGATGGAGGCAGCCGGTGCCGCAGTGGCTGATCGCGCCCGGGCTCGGCTGCCAACGGATGGCCACGCCGTCGTTCTATGCGGACCGGGCAACAACGGCGGCGACGGCTTCGTGGCTGCGCGCCTGCTGGTCGAAGCCGGTTACGCCGTAGACCTCTTCTGTCTCGACTCGATCTCAGCGTTGACGGGCGACGCCGCCCTGGCCGCCCAGGCCTGGATGGGACCGGTGCGGCAGCCCCCGAGCGACGCGCTACCGTCCTGCGACCTCGTGATCGACGCCCTGTTCGGGGCCGGGCTGTCGCGCGACCTCGATGGTTCCGCCCGCGCGCTCGTCGAGGCGGTGAACGAAGCCGGGATCCCGGTGCTCGCGGTCGATGTGCCGAGCGGGGTCGACGGCGATACCGGCGCAGTGCGCGGCGGCGCCATCCAGGCGGTGGAAACCGTGACCTTCGTGACCTTCAAGCCGGGGCATCTGCTCCAGCCGGGCCGTGGCCTGTGCGGCCGGCTCAGCCTCGCGGATATCGGGACCGGTCCGGAGGCTCTAGCGGCCGGCCTCGTCGTCTGTCCGCATCTTCATCGGAACGGGCCCGACCTATGGGCCCCGGGTTTTCCGCGGCTCACCGGCGCCAGCCACAAATACACCCGCGGCCACGCCCTGGTGCTGTCGGGGCCAGCCACCAAGACCGGTGCCGCCCGCTTGGCCGCCCGCGGTGCCCTTCGTGTCGGCGCCGGGCTGGTCACGGTCGCGTCGCCGGCCGCGGCGCTTTGCGAGAACGCCGCTCACCTCACGGCGATCATGCTGCGGCCCTGTGAGAGCGCCGACGATCTCGACGACCTCCTCACCGACGAGCGCCTGAACGTGATCCTGGCGGGACCGGGGCTCGGCACCGGCGAGCCAACCCGCGAGCGCGTCGCCGTGGCGGCTTCGGCCGGACGCGGCCTCGTCCTCGACGCCGACGCGCTGATGAGCTTCGCCGGGCAGGCGCTGCTGCTGGCGGCCCATCTCGCGGATGGCCAGGCCCATGCGGTGCTCACACCGCATGCCGGCGAGTTCGCCCGGCTGTTCGAGAATACCGACGCGACGGCGGAGGGAGCCGACAAGGTCGCGCGGACCCGTGCAGCGGCTGCACTGACCGGTTCCGTCGTGGTCCTGAAGGGGGCCGATACCGTGATCGCCAGCCCGGACGGGCGCGCCGCGATCAACGACCATAGCAGCCCCTATCTCGGAACTGCGGGCTCCGGTGACGTCCTGAGCGGCCTGATCGCCGGCCTGATGGCGCAGGGCATGGCGCCCTTCGAAGCCGCCGCCGCCGGCGTCTGGCTTCACGGCGACGCCGGCTTGCGCCACGGCCCCGGACTGATCGCCGAGGACATTCCGGAGCTTATGCCGGCGGTGCTCCGGGCCGTCGTTGAGGCTGAACTCAGGTGACCTCGAACAGGGTCCAGAGGCCGGTGTCGAACCGCTCCAGCACCGTGGCACTGATCAGCCAGCGCCCCGGATTGTCGGCCAGGAAGCCGATCCTGGCGGTCCGGCCCTCCAAAAGCTGGAACGTGTCGAGCCAGTAGGGCTCCCAGCCATCGTCGAGGGGGTGCAGCAGGCGGAAGCAGTGCCCGTGCAGGTGCAGGGCCTGCGGGAAGCCGGTCTCGTTGCGCAGGGCCAGGACCACGACCTGGCCCCTTTTCACCGAGAAGATCGGCTGGAGGCCGACGACGCCGCTCGCGCCGTTCACCGACCAGATCTTCTGCGGGTCGCCCGTGTAGACCGGATCGGGTGCGGCGGCGTCCTTGGTCCCGTCCTTGCTCTTCGGCACGAAGGCGCCGCCGGTGATCACCACGTCGCGGCGCAGGGCATTCTGAAGCTTGATCTCGGCCGGCAGGCGCTTGTTCTCGCCGATCGGCCCGATGGGCGGACGCTTCTCGGTGATCCTGGCGCCCTTGGTGGTGACGCTCGCGAGGGTCAGGCCCTTCCCGACCAGCGCCTCGATCGTGCAACGGGCGCCTTCCTCCTCGGGCAGGTCGACCATCAGGTCGTAGCGGGTGCCAGGCGGGAACGGCAGGGTGGCCCGCAGCGGCTCGAACGTATCGGTCGGCTGACCGTCGACGGCCGCCACATAGACCTTCACGCCCTCGAACTTGATGCGCGTCGCCCGAGCGTTGCAGGCATTGCCGAGCCGCAGGCGGACCCGGGAGCCCGGTCTGGCCTCGAAGGTGCCCGGCACGGGTTTGCCGTTGACCGTAACGAGGTTGCCCAGCCGGCCATGGGCGGCGGCCAGCGCCGTCTGCCCGAACGCCATCAGGGTACCGTCGTCCTGAAGCCGCCAGTCCTGAAGGACGACGCTGACATCGGCGTCGACGACGGGCGGGTTCGCCTCCTCGACGACCAACATGCCTGCCAAACCCCGGCCGGACGGCTCGCTGGCCCCGCCGACGACCAGCGGCCGGATGAGGTAGGAGCCGGCATCGGGGGGTGTGAATGCGTAGAGGAAATCGCCCCCTGGCGCGATCGGCGCCTGGGTCACACCGCCGACACCGTCCATGGCGTTGACGTTGCGTACGCCATGCCAGTGCAACGACAACGGCTTGTCGGTCCGGTTCTCGACCTTCAGCCGCACCCCTTGGCCGAGCTTCACGCGTACGACCGGCGGCAGCGCCTTGCCGTCGAAGCACCAGACCGGCGTTTCGGGCGCGGAGTCCGGCCTGAACCGCGCCTTGCCGGGCGCCGCTTGCAGAACGCCTGCCTCAGCCTGCGCGGGCGCCGGCGCGGCGGAAGGCATGCCCGGCGAAGATTCCTGACCTTCGGCCCGCACCGCCTCCGGAGCGAGCCCGAAGGCGGCCGCGGCAGCGAGCAGGGTCCGGCGCGACGGCGAACCGGCGCGCGAATCGGTCGGCGGCACGGGGCGGGAAGGCGGCATGGAATCTCGGCTGCGGCTCGCGACGGGTTCGCTCCTTAGCGGCGTGCGGGCTTGCGCGCCACAGGGGCAAGTTTTTTGCTGCGGGCCGGCCGGCCCATGCTATAGGGCGCGCTTCCGGCGGCCGGCGATGCGCCGGATGTCGGCGCGCGCGGGCGTGGCGGAACTGGTAGACGCGCTGGATTTAGGTTCCAGTGTCGCAAGACGTGGGGGTTCGAGCCCCTCCGCCCGCACCAGGACCTCTGCTGAGGTTGCGGTCCCTGCGGGACCCTCCGCCCCGTACCCGACATCTCGGCATCCCGGTTCGCGCGAGCACGACGCCGGCCCGGCCGGCGACCCCAGGTTTCTTTGAAGAGCGACGACGACGATGCAGGTGACCGAGATCAACGCCCAGGGGCTGAAGCGCGAGTTTCAGGTACTGCTGGCCGCCCAGGAACTCGAGGAGCGCCTGACCACCGAGCTGTCCGGCATGAAGGACAAGGTGCAGCTCAAGGGCTTCCGTCCTGGTAAGGTGCCGGTCGCGCACCTGCGCAAGGTCTATGGCCGCTCGGTGATGGCCGAGGTGGTGCAGAACGCCGTCAACGAAGCGAACCGCCAGATCGTCACCGATAACGGCCTCAAGCTCGCCCTCGAGCCGCAGGTCGAGTTCCCGACCGATCAGGCCGAAGTCGAGAAGGCGCTGGATGCCAAGGGCGACCTCGCCTTCAAGGTCGCCCTCGAAGTGATGCCGAGCTTCGAGCTCGCCGACCTCTCCGACGTCAGCCTCACCAAGTTCGTCGCGAAGCCCTCCGACGCGGAGGTGAACGAGGCCCTCGAGCGCATGGCCGGCCAGAGCCGCCAGTTCTCCGAGCGTGACGAGGGCGCCGAGGCGCAGAGCGGCGACCGCGTCACCATTGACTTCGTCGGCCGCATCGACGGCGAGGAGTTCCAGGGCGGCAAGGGCGAGGGCATCGACCTGGAGCTCGGCTCCGGCTCGTTCATCCCGGGCTTCGAGGACCAGCTCGTCGGCGCCAAAGTCGGCGACAAGCGGCACGTGAAGGTCACGTTCCCGGAGGCCTACGGCGCCGAGAACCTCGCTGGGAAGGATGCCGAGTTCGACGTGACGGTCACGAAGATCCAGGCTCCGGGCGAGGCCAAGATCGACGACGAGCTCGCCAAGTCCATGGGCATGGAGTCGCTGGAGAAGCTCCGCGAGGCCGTGTCCGAGGCGATCGGGCGCGACTTCGAGACCGCCACGCGCCGCCGCCTCAAGAAGGACCTCCTCGACGCCCTCGACGGCAAGTACGCCTTCGAGCTGCCCCCGTCCCTGGTGGCCCAGGAATTCGCCGCGGTGTGGGCCCAGGTCGAGCAGGACCTCAAGACCCGCGGCAAGACCTTCGCGGACGAGGACACCACCGAGGAGAAGGCGCAGGCCGAGTATCGGAAGATCGCCGAACGGCGCGTTCGCCTCGGTCTCGTGCTTGCGCAGGTCGGCGAGAGCGCCGATATCAAGGTCTCGGATGACGAGGTGAACCAGGCCCTCATCGCCCGGGTCCGGCAGTTCCCGGGCCAGGAGCAGCAGGTCTGGGACTTCTACCGGAAGAATGCACAGGCGCTCGCGGAACTCCGCGCGCCCCTGTTCGAGGAGAAGGTCGTTGACCACGTCCTCGGGCAGGTCAAACTCGTCGAGGAGCCCGTCTCGAAAGAGGCGCTTTTCGCGGACGAGGATGAGGACGACACGACCGGCGAAAAGCCGGCAGACAAGGCTGGGGCCGAGACCGAGCCCAAGGCCGACTGAGTCCCGCTCTGTCCCAGGACGGCGGGCAAGGGTTAGGCGATGGTTAAGCATCGCCGGTGTTCGCTGACATGTCCGGAGCTGCCCCGATTCGCGGCAACTCCGGGCCTCACTTGGGCAGGACGAGATGAGAGATCCGATCGACGTCTACAACAACGCGCTCGTGCCGATGGTCGTCGAGCAATCGAGCCGCGGCGAGCGCGCCTTCGACATCTACTCCCGCCTCCTGCGCGAGCGCATCATCTTCCTCACCGGCCCCGTGGAGGATTACGGTGCCTCGCTCATCGTGGCGCAGCTGCTGTTCCTCGAGGCGGAGAACCCGAAGAAGGAAATTTCCTTCTACATTAACTCCCCCGGCGGCGTGGTCACCTCGGGCCTGTCGATCTACGACACGATGCAGTTCATCCGCTGCCCGGTGACGACCCTCTGCGTCGGCCAGGCCGCCTCGATGGGCTCGCTGCTGCTGACCGCCGGTGAGCCCGGCCACCGCTTCGCCCTGCCGAACGCCCGGATCATGGTTCACCAGCCGTCGGGCGGCTTCCAGGGTCAGGCGACCGACATCCTGATCCACGCCCGCGAGATCGAGGCGTTGAAGCGACGCCTGAACGAGATCTACGTGAAGCACACGGGCCGCGACTACGACACGATCCACACGGCGCTCGAGCGCGACAATTTCATGACCGCTGACGCGGCCAAGGAGTTCGGGCTCATCGACGAGGTGATCGAGAAGCGCCCTGAGCCCGCCGCCGCCTGAGCGGCATGCGGCGCCTGACCGCCGCGGCGTGGCCTTGATCCCGCCGCGGCAGCGTGTTTGCATCCGGGATTGGGCCCTTCGGTCAAACACGCGCAGCACACTGTTTCTTTAAACGGGCCCCCTACATTCACGCGATGCGCGTCCGCCCCTAGCCGGCTGCGGACGCGAGGAATCGGAGACCGATATGAGCAAGACTGGCGGCAACGACTCGAAGAGCACGCTGTATTGCTCGTTCTGCGGCAAGAGCCAGCACGAGGTCCGCAAGCTGATCGCCGGCCCGACGGTGTTCATCTGCGACGAGTGCGTCGAGCTGTGCATGGACATCATCCGCGAGGAGTCGAAATCCTCTCTGGTGAAGAGCCGCGACGGCGTGCCGACCCCGAAGGAAATTCGCCGCGTCCTCGACGACTACGTCATCGGCCAGGACTTCGCCAAGAAGGTCCTCTCGGTCGCGGTGCACAACCACTACAAGCGGCTGGCCCACGCGACGAAGCACAATGACGTCGAGTTGGCCAAGTCCAACATCATGCTGATCGGGCCGACCGGCTCGGGCAAGACCCTGCTCGCGCAGACGCTTGCCCGGATCCTCGACGTGCCATTCACCATGGCGGACGCCACGACGCTGACCGAGGCCGGCTATGTCGGTGAGGATGTCGAGAACATCATCCTCAAGCTGCTCCAGGCGTCGGATTACAACGTCGAGCGGGCCCAGCGCGGCATCGTCTACATCGATGAGATCGATAAGATCTCCCGCAAGTCCGACAACCCGTCGATCACCCGCGACGTGTCGGGCGAAGGCGTGCAGCAAGCGCTCCTGAAGATCATGGAAGGCACGGTCGCCTCCGTTCCGCCGCAGGGCGGAAGGAAGCACCCGCAGCAGGAATTCCTGCAGGTCGACACCACCAACATCCTGTTCATCTGCGGCGGTGCCTTCGCGGGGCTGGAGCGGATCATCTCCCAGCGCGGCAAGGGCACCTCGATCGGCTTCGGCGCGACCGTCCAGGCACCGGACGACCGCCGCACCGGCGAGATCTTCCGCTCGGTCGAGCCGGAGGACCTGCTGAAGTTCGGCCTCATCCCCGAGTTCGTCGGCCGTCTGCCGGTCCTGGCGACGCTGGAGGATCTCGACGAGGCCGCCCTGAAGAAGATCCTGCAGGAGCCGAAGAACGCCCTGGTCAAGCAGTACCAGCGGCTGTTCGAGATGGAGAACGTCGACCTGACCTTCCAGGACGATGCCCTGTCGCTCGTCGCCCGCAAGGCAATCGAGCGCAAGACAGGCGCCCGCGGCCTGCGCTCGATCCTGGAGACGATCCTGCTCGACACGATGTACGACCTGCCGGGCCTCGAGTCCGTAGAGCAGGTCGTCATCGGTCCGGAGGTGGTCGAGGGCAAGTCGCGCCCGCTCTACATTCACGGCGACCGCAACAAGGACGCACCCGCCAGCGTCAGCGCGTAAGCGCTTGGTAGGGTTGCATTTAGCGCCCGGCTCCGGCCGGGCGCGCTACGGGGAACGCCTTGAAAACGCTGCCCCCCGCAGCCACCTCAGGCTTAGCGCGGTGGCCGCACGCTCCTTCGAGGTTCGGTCCGCGTCGCCAGCCGCAAAGTTAGCGAAATCCGACCCTCGCGGCCCGGTCGGCCCCTGGCTGTAGGCGCGCTCCGTGCATGGAGGCGCCGAAACCGGGCGTCCTGAGAGGAAGTCAGCATGTCACAGTCGAAATCGCGCCAGCCGGTGGTCCCGGGTTCGACCGGCTCCTACGCCGTCCTTCCCCTGCGCGACATCGTCGTCTTCCCGCACATGATCGTGCCCCTGTTCGTGGGCCGCGAGAAGTCGATCCGCGCCCTTGAGGAGGCTGTCCGCACCGATCGCCACATCCTGCTCGCCACCCAGATCAACGCGGGCGACGACGATCCGGCCACCGATGCGATCTACAAGATCGGCACGCTCGCCTCCGTGCTCCAGCTCCTGAAGCTGCCCGACGGCACCGTGAAGGTGCTGGTCGAGGGGGTCGGTCGCGCAAAGGTCACGGGCTTCACCCGCTCGGACGAGTATTACGAGGCGACCGCGGAAGCCCTGCATGA
The DNA here is from genome assembly GCF_017833295.1 of Methylobacterium sp. PvR107. NCBI lineage: Bacteria > Pseudomonadati > Pseudomonadota > Alphaproteobacteria > Hyphomicrobiales > Methylobacteriaceae > Methylobacterium > Methylobacterium sp. PvR107. The sequence goes on along the minus strand of NZ_JAFIBW010000001.1, from coordinate 4,345,039 downwards.
CGAGCTCGGCGACAGCGTAGAGGCCGAGGCGCTTGCGCGGTCCGTGCTCTCGGAGTTCGAGAATTACGTCAAGCTCAACAAGAAGATCTCCCCCGAGGTCGTCTCCGCCGTGACCCAGATCGACGAGCCGTCCAAGCTCGCCGACACGATCGGCTCGCACCTGCTCGTCAAGATCTCCGACAAGCAGGGCATCCTGGAGACCCCCACGGTGGCGCAGCGCCTCGAGCGCGTGCTGTCGCTCATGGAGAGCGAGATCTCCGTGCTCCAGGTGGAGAAGCGCATCCGGACCCGCGTCAAGCGGCAGATGGAGAAGACCCAGCGCGAGTATTACCTGAACGAGCAGATGAAGGCGATCCAGAAGGAGCTGGGCGACTCCGAGGACGGCCGTGACGAGCTGGCCGAGCTCGAGGAGAAGATCGAGAAGACCAAATTCACCAAGGAGGCCCGCGACAAGGCGACGGCCGAGCTGAAGAAGCTGCGCCAGATGTCGCCGATGTCGGCCGAGGCGACCGTCGTGCGCAACTATCTCGACTGGATGCTCGGCATCCCGTGGGGCAAGCGCTCGAAGATCAAGAAGGATCTGCTCGGCGCCCAGGCGCTGCTCGACGACGATCATTTCGGCCTCGACAAGGTCAAGGAGCGGATCGTCGAGTACCTGGCCGTGCAGCAGCGCGCCAATAAGCTCACCGGCCCGATCCTCTGCCTCGTCGGCCCGCCCGGTGTCGGCAAGACCTCGCTCGGCAAGTCGATCGCCAAGGCGACAGGTCGCGAGTTCGTCCGGATGTCGCTCGGCGGCGTGCGCGACGAGGCCGAGATCCGCGGTCACCGCCGGACCTATATCGGCTCGATGCCCGGCAAGATCGTGCAGTCGATGCGCAAGGCCAAGACCTCGAACCCGCTCATCCTGCTCGACGAGATCGACAAGATGGGCATGGATTTCCGCGGCGATCCGTCGGCGGCGCTCCTCGAGGTGCTCGACCCTGAACAGAACAGCACCTTCAACGACCACTACCTGGAGGTGGATTACGATCTCTCGAACGTGATGTTCGTGACCACGGCCAACACGCTCAACATCCCGGGTCCGCTCATGGACCGGATGGAGGTGATCCGCATCGCCGGCTACACCGAGGAGGAGAAGGTCGAGATCGCGCGCAAGCACCTGATCCCGAACGCCCTGAAGAAGCACGGCCTCGGGACGCACGAGTGGTCGATCGACGATGATGGCTTGATGATGCTGGTCCGCCGCTACACGCGGGAGGCCGGCGTCCGCAACCTGGAGCGCGAGCTGTCCAACCTGATCCGCAAGGCGGTGAAGGAGATCCTGATCACCAAGACCAAGTCGGTCGCGGTGACGACGGAGACCCTTCCGGTCTTCCTCGGCCCGCCGAAGTTCCGCTACGGCGAGATCGACGCGGACGATCAGGTCGGCGTGGTGACGGGTCTGGCCTGGACCGAGGTCGGCGGCGAGTTGCTGACGATCGAGGGCGTCATGATGCCCGGCAAGGGCAAAATGACGGTCACCGGCAACTTGAAGGATGTGATGAAGGAGTCGATCTCGGCGGCGGCGAGCTATGTCCGCTCCCGGGCCATCGACTTCGGGATCGAGCCGCCGCTGTTCGACCGGCGCGACATCCACGTCCACGTTCCGGAGGGGGCAACCCCGAAGGATGGTCCGTCGGCCGGCATCGCCATGGCCACCGCGATCATCTCGACGCTGACCGGCATTCCGGTCCGCCGCGAGGTCGCGATGACCGGCGAGGTGACGCTCCGCGGCCGGATCCTGCCGATTGGCGGCCTGAAGGAGAAGCTGCTCGCGGCGCTGCGCGGTGGCATCAAGACGGTGCTGATCCCCGAGGAGAACGCCAAGGACATCGCCGAGGTGCCCGACAGCGTCAAGAACGGGCTGGAAATCATCCCGGTCTCGCGGATGGATCAGGTGCTGGAGAAGGCGCTGGTTCGCCAGCCTGTCGCCATCGAGTGGGAGGAGCCGCTGCCCGTGGCCAAGCCCGCCCGGACCGAAGAGGACGGTGCCACCTTCGTGGCGCACTGATCCGCCTGAACGAATGAGGCGAGCCCCCGGAGCTTTCAGCCCCGGGGGCTTTTCTATGCGCGGAGGTCGGATGCGCATCCTGCTGATCAACCCGAATACCAGTCCGCATGTCACCGACCTCGTGGCCGGCCATGTCCGTGCGCAGCTCGACGGCCGGGCGGAGCTTTGCGCCGTTACCGGACGCTTCGGGGCCCGCTACATCGCGAGCCGGGCCGCTGCGGCGATCGCAGGCCACGCTGCCCTCGATGCCCTTGCCGAGCACGGCTCCGCTTGCGACGCCGTGTATCTGGCCTGCTTCGGCGATCCCGGACTGCTCGCGTTGCGGGAGCTGTCACGGGTGCCGGTGGTTGGCATGGCGGAGGCCGCCTGCCGCGAGGCCGCCGCGCGCGGTCGGTTCGGCATCGTCACCGGTGGCTCTGCGTGGGAGCCGATGCTGCGGGAGTTCGTGGCTTCCCTCGGCCTGTCCGACGCCCTGGCGTCGCTCCACACCGTGGCTCCGAGCGGCGGCACCATTGCCAGCGATCCGGACGCGGCATTGGCGATGCTGGTCGAGGCCGGCCGGGCCTGCGCCGCATCAGGATCCGAGACAGTCATCCTTGGCGGAGCCGGTCTTGCGGGTCTGGCGGCGCGGATCGCCCCACAGGTCCCCATTCCGGTGATCTGCTCGGTTGAAGCAGGAACCCGCGCGGTTCTGGCAGCCGCGGATGGATCCGCGACCGCCTGGCCAGAGCTGGACCCCGTCGAGAGCGTCGGCTTGGCACCATCCCTGGCGGCGCGGCTGCTTGATTCCCGACGCGGATCCGAAATGCGGAGCTTGCACCGGACCGGCGCCATGCCGTAACGCTCGCCAACCGGGCGGTTAGCTCAGTCGGTAGAGCGTCTCCTTTACACGGAGAGGGTCGGCGGTTCGAGCCCGTCACCGCCCACCAAAATTTCCAGTGATTCGAGAGGGATTTCCCAACTTGCGGCACCCTGCCGCTTCCGCTGGGGTTACGTCCGGGCGGTTCTGCTCGGTAGCGAGGGCTGTTTGGTCCCGCGCTTTGGTGGTGTGAGTTCTGGGCGAACCTAGATTGTAGGCGGCCAAGAAGCGGGCAAAGTAATGCCGAAGCTGGCTGTGACCGTCTTAGTCGAAGCGCTTGGCAATGGCGTCCTCGATCGTGCGATTCATCCTCGCGACTTGAGGCTTCGTCCAGAAAATGGCGCGGTTTTGTGAAACGGTGCTGGATGTCAATGTCGGCGCAGGCGCCCTCGAAGGAGTGGCCGCTGAACAGGACCGCCGTCATTCAAGTGTTTCCGGACGGCTCGGTGGCACGCGTGTTGTTGTCTGAGAGCACGGCGCATAGAAGATAAGCGTCCTGAGATGAGATAATCTAGCAAAAATAAATTATAAGAAACATAAAAATACCGATTTTATCTAAATCTTACAGCAATATCACTTGGAATTTTGACAGTCGTGCCGCCGGATCGCTGTGCCACCGCGCGCCCTTTTCCTTTTATCGCGGCGGTCGAGTGCCTTCATGCTCCCGCTGGCGAGCACGTCGGTTGCCGTGTTCGTCCCCCGTTCACCTGTGGCCGATGCGTCCCCTCACCAGGACAGGCCGCCGAGCGCGTTGCCTGCGGATGAGGTGCACCGGGATTGTTGGCGGGGTTCAATCATCAGTCTGCCGCGTGGGCTGAGCTTGCCGAACCTCCAAGCATATCTGCCCCGACCGGATGCGCGCTTGTGATCGTCTCGCAAGTGGCGTACAGATCATTTATCGACTTTTGGCCAGATATTCGGCCGTATCGCCTGAACAGGGCGAGCGTTCTGCATCTCTCCCATTTTCGACGACCAGCGATCGGGCGCGTGCGGTGCATGCGCTCGACCCATTCGTTTGCCTTTATAGATACGGAATACCTATGAGCATCGGCACCGTTAAGTGGTTCAACGACACCAAGGGCTTCGGCTTCATCCAGCCGGATGACGGCGGCAAGGACGTGTTCGTCCATATCTCCGCCGTCGAGCGCGCCGGGATGGCCAACCTCGTCGAAGGACAGAAGGTCTCCTACGAAATGGAGACCGACCGTCGCAGCGGTAAGCAGTCCGCCGGCAGCCTTCAGGCTGCTTGAGCCTCGCTCATCTGCCTATGACGAATTTCGAGGCCGTTCCTTCGGGAGCGGCTTCATCTATTTCTCGCTACCCCGGCCGGGCCGTGGGGCGCATAAGGAATATACGTGGGTCAATTCAAAACCAATCAGCTCGTCGATCGTCTAGAGGCGACTGCCAAGGCACGGCAGGCGACACTCGCCCAATTTCAGGCACGCCCGGCGGCCGACGATCCGGCCGTCCTTGCACGACAGGCCGCGCGGAGCGCAGTCGTTCAGGCGCGGGAAGTGCGCATCACTGAGCGGGAGATCACCCGTTTGGCCGGCGAGGCCGAGCGCGAGGCTGAGGCCCTTGCGGCAAGGGAGCGTGTCGCGGCGGAACTCATTCGTGAGGCTGCCGAGCACGCGGAACGGCAGGCTGCCCTCGCTGCCGAACAGAAGGCTGCGCGCGATGCACGCTTTGCCGCCCGCAAGGCCAAGGCCCGCCGGTAGGTCGACCCCGATCGGCACGACCCCATCATTCTGGAGGACGAGAGATGTCTCACAAGTTCAAGATCGGTCAGAGCGTCCGGCAGCTCGGGACAACCTATGCCGGCAACAAGAGCAGCGTCGTCGACGGTCTCTTTGAGGTCGTTCGACTCATGCCGGACGACCGTTCAGGCGAGCCCTGCTACCGGATCAAGTCAGCGGGTTGTGAGCGGGCCGCTCGTGAAGGCGAACTCGTTCTCGCTTCCTAAGGTGACAGGCGCGGGCGGCCGGACACGGTTGTCGGCGTTCCGACAGATCCCGATCACGATCTGTGCCTCCTTCATCGCGTAGACGATTGCCTGGCGCAGGCACGCCGCCTTCAGCTTCCTCGGAGCGTTATCCCTCCTTGCAGGCCGAGGCCAGGCTCTTGCCCTGGGCCCTTTAAGCTTCGATTGGGCGCAGCTTCAGCACCACCGGCTCCGGACTCGGCTTCTGGCCTCGCTTCATGTCCCAGATCCGTCGGTCCTGGTCGATCCTCTCCATCAGCCCGGTCCAGAGCCAGCCGGTCAGGTCATTCCGATCTGCCGTCCTTTCACGCCGCTCCATTGGCTGGCATATGCTTCGCCCAAAACGGGATCGGAACCATGCCTGAGAACGAAGCCTGTGAGGGCGCGGTTGCTCTGCTCAAACGCCAGCACGAAAAGATCGGCGCGTTGCTGCGCGATCTGAATGACGGCCGCTGGTGGCCCGACGATCATGTGGGCAACGAGGACGCCGCCAACGTCCTGGTCCACACGCGTACCATCGAGGAGAGCGTGCGCGCGATCAGTCGGATCGTCGCGACGATGAAGGACTGAAATGCTGAGCGAGGCCCCAGGCCCGCATCCGCCGGGTCTCAAATCCCGACGCCCGACCGCGGCACCGCTCGGGCGTGGCGCCGGCCTTTCGCGACGCGCGTCAGCCTTGGCTCAACCCGCACATCGACGGCTCTAGCTTGATTTGGGCGCCGATCCACGACTGACCCAATCCTGGCTGTCGAGCGTGCAGGCGCCGTTCGTGACCTTGGCGATCGCCGACATCGCCTCATCAAGCGAGGCATGAATCGATTTGACGGTTCGTAGCGTGCCCTCAGGGTGGGGCATGATCACGAAGACGTCTGAGTTCTCGGACTTGGTGATTTCGCCGAGGTTTCGCCCGAGGCGATCGTTCAAGCGCCAAGCGTTTCCTACAGTTCCTGTAGGGGTAAGAACGACGTCCATCGCCACCGCCTCGCTGATGCAGAAATTGGGGTCTATTCCGAGTCCATCAGGGGCGGGTAAGGTCAGGCCCTGAGGCAAGCCGTGACCCGCCGCCGCATCGGCGGGGCGACGAATTATGGCTGCAGGACAGGTAAGTCCTGGACCCCGTCCGCGGTCGAGATTCCGACACGCCGCGCGTCCGCCGGTCCGACAGCGCGGTACATCGACTTTCCCAGCCCGTTCGAACCAGCGTCACGATGGGCCTCTCTCCGAGATAGGTGACGTCGAGTAAGACTGGACGCCTGCTGGAACCCGGCGCCACAACCCCCACCCGCCCGGTTCGCCGATAGGGTTTTTTCTCCGGCGACGGGACAAGGCAATCCTACGACGCGATATCCGCGGAAGCTCCCCGTTCGGGCTGTGGCTCCTCATCCGAGTCCAAACCAGCCAACAGCGAATCCTTCAGCGCCTGCGTGATGACCCTCGCAATCGCTTCCGCCTGAACCGGCCCGACACGCTTGGTCGAGGCCTGACTATCGGGGTCTCCGGCGAAATACACGTAGGCTGCAGTGCGACCGGCGGCGTCGGTAATTCCGATGGCATCCCTCAACCTGCGGATGCGAAGAGGGAGCGAGAGGCCGAGATCGGTCATTTCGACACCGGAAGGATCACCACGTTACGCAATCGGCAGGTCTGCCTTATCGACAACCGCTCAGTCTGCGCCTGGTTTCGATCTCAGGCGAGCGGAGCGCCGCCCAATTCGGGTGAACGGACGGATTCGAGCAAAGGCCGTGTCACCGCAGGACAGCCCTCGCACCTTCGGTGTGGCGACAGACAGGCCAAGAGGGCAGCCGGGCGGACGGGACGCGCCGCCCGACCCGTCGCAGCGCTGAACCTGTGCCTATCCTACTTCTTCGATCCTGAAGCGGGTTTGGCCGCTACCGTGCCCTTTGTGGATGGTGCCGCAGCGATCGTCTTCACCTTCGGGGCCTTGGGCTTCTTCGCCTCGCGATTGCCGCGCTTGTTATCCGTCGCCATGAGCGCCTCCGTGAGAAAACCGGTGACCCAGCTTGCACGGCCTGGGCAATCGCCAAGCGATCACCAAACCGTGCCGGCTAAAGAACACCCTTGGCGCAGCCCCGCAATCCCGCCGTCGGGCTTGGCTCAGGCGCGATCCGTCACAGGCGGGGATCGAACGCCCCTTGTGTCACGCCGTGTTGCCAAGCTGCCCGATCGGCGCAGCCTGGAAATTTCCGCGCTCAGCGGCGGCCGCCATCAGATCCCGGCTTCAAGGCACGTTCGACGGCCTCCATGGCGCTCTCATAGGCTTTCGCTTCGCTGCGATGCGGGCGATCGGATCGCTCGGTCAGCTTACCGCTCTTGCGGATCGCCCATTGAAAGTGGCCCTCCGGCTTGGCCAAGGGCGAGACCTCGATGGAGTAGGGGTGCGGGACTTTGTCGTTCATTGGCCCGATATGTCAGCTCAGCGCCGCCGACGCCAGTCTCCGGCGCACCCCCGCCCGATCTGATCACAGCCTGGCGAGGCTTGGCGCCATTCCTTACGAGCGAGGCCAGACACGCGACGGGGCCCGAGAGGCCGGAGAGGGCGTGCGGATAGCCGAGGCTCATAAGCCACGTCGGGAACGGTCCCGCGACGGGAATGCGCGGCCGGCAAGCGCCCTCAGAGGCGCGGCACCTCTGGACGCTCAGGTAGCAAGCTGGAGCAGCACATTTGCCTCGGCGCCGATGAGACAGTGACGCGCACATTTGGCCACCGGCCGGACTCGATCGCAACAAGCGACTTGCGCACCAACTCAAAGCGTCCAGATCTGACGGGCTTTGTTGCGGATTTACCTGGAAGGACGGCGACGGCCCCGTGGACCGACACAAGTCGGTGTATTGTCCCTATTCTCGTCAAGAAGCTTGCGCCACCGGATTAGCCGCTCCGGTTCGATCTTGCCTTCGGTGATGGCGGCCTGCACGGCGCAACCGGGTTCGTGGGCGTGCGTACAGTCACGGTATCGGCACAAGGGCGCGCGTTCGACGATCTCGGCAAACAGGGTATCGATCCCTTCCGCGGCGCCACTGACGTGCAGCGTCCGCATTCCCGGCGTGTCGATGACCCAGCCACCGCCGGCGATCGCATGCAACGATCGCGACGTGGTCGTGTGGCGTCCCTTCGCATCGTGCTCGCGAATGCCGCCGGTCTGTTGAGCAAGGGCCTGACCTGGACCGACCAGCGTGTTCACCAGAGTGGATTTGCCGACACCGGAGGAGCCGACCAGCGCCACGGTCCGCCCCACTCCGCACCACGGCGCGAGCGTGCCTGCAGCCGTCGAAAGACGGGGATTGACGGTCACGACGTCGAGCCCGCGCTGCAACTGAGATGCTTGGCGCTGGTAAGCTCCCAAATCGGCGGTTGTGTCGGCCTTGGTGAGCAAGATCACCGGGGTTGTGCCGCCTTGATTGGCCAGTGCCAAATAGCGCTCCAGGCGCGCGGGATTGAAGTCGGCGTTGCAAGAGGTGACGATAAACAGCGTATCGACATTGGCCGCAGCGGCTTGAAGCGTTCGGCTGCCTTCCGTGCGTCGCTCCATCACCGTCCTGCGGCTGAGACGGCGATGCAGTGTCTGTGTCCGGGGGTCGGCCAGGATCCAATCGCCCACCGTGAAGTCGCCCGTATTTGCATGAACGGCCAGCGACAGCTCGACCGATCCGGCCTGCGATAGGGCAGTCAGACGGGAGCGGTGAATCGCAGCAATCCGCATCGGGGCGAAATCAGCCTCGTGGGGTTCGCGCTGGTCTTCGAAGAAATCGGACCAACCCAGGCTTGCAAGCGATAGGGGTTGGGAGGCGGTGGGATGATCGATCACCGCCCTGCCCATGACATGACATCACGCGCCTGGCCAGCCCGCCGCATCAGACCCACACCGAAGCCCGCGGGAACGCGCGGACGGTTCCACAACTGTCCCGCTTGAACATACCCGATGAAGCGGAAGGTCGTGTCGATGCGCAGGCTGATCCGAACCGCTCCATGACGAACTGAGGAATGCGGCCGGTTTGAACTGCCGTGTCCGGATTGAGGTGGCGGAGGTGCATCATTTCCACCTCCAACAAGCGCATCGCGATCCTGCGACATGGAGTTAGCACTTCTACGTCGCGAGTGCTAAGGATGCGTCGATCGGGCAGTGAAGTGCTCCTTCGCCGCGACGCCTCCCGCGACAGAGCCCACCATGTCGGTTGGATCTCGCTTGGGAACGATCAGGATCTCACGATGAAATTCCGTCCGTTGCACGACCGCGTGGTGCTCCGTCGCATCGAAGGCGAGGAGAAGACCAAGGGCGGCATCATCATTCCCGATACGGTCAAAGAGAAGCCGCAGGAAGGTGAGGTCGTCGCCGTGGGGCCAGGTGCTCGGGACGAGGCAGGCAAGATTAACGCACTCGAGGTGAAAGCCGGCGACCGCGTCCTGTTCGGCAAGTGGTCCGGCACCGAAGTCAAGATCGACGGTCAGGACCTTCTGATCATGAAGGAATCCGACATCCTGGGCATCGTCGCCTAGCTCGGATCAGGCCGCAACGGCCTCGATCCCCGACCTGCCCTTTGAGGCGCCCGCTGTGGCGCGCCTCGGGGCCAAACGACAGATGATGAGCCCCCGACCATGTCCGCCAAAGACGTTCGCTTTTCGGTCGATGCCCGCGAGAAGATGCTGCGCGGTGTCGAACTGCTCGCCAGTGCGGTGAAGGTGACGCTGGGCCCGAAGGGCCGCAACGTCGTGATCGAGAAGAGCTTCGGCGCCCCGCGCATCACCAAGGACGGTGTGACGGTCGCCAAAGAAATCGAGCTGGTCGACAAGTTCGAGAACATGGGCGCCCAGATGGTGCGCGAAGTGGCCTCGAAGTCGAGCGACACGGCCGGTGACGGCACCACTACCGCGACCGTTCTGGCTGCCTCCATCGTCCGGGAGGGCGTGAAGTACGTCGCCGCCGGCATGAACCCGATGGACCTGAAGCGCGGCATCGATCTGGCCGTGGCCGCAGTCGTGAAGGATATCGGCGCGCGCTCTCGCAAGGTCGCTTCGTCCGACGAGATCGCCCAGGTCGGCACGATCTCCGCCAACGGCGACATCGAGATCGGCCAGATGATCGCCCACGCCATGCAGAAGGTGGGCAACGAGGGCGTGATCACGGTCGAGGAGGCCAAGACCGCCGAGACCGAGCTCGACGTCGTCGAGGGCATGCAGTTCGACCGCGGCTACCTCTCCCCGTACTTCATCACCAACGCGGAGAAGATGGTCGCCGAGCTCGAGGACCCCTACATCCTCATCCACGAGAAGAAGCTGTCCTCGCTCCAGGCCATGCTGCCGGTGCTCGAGGCCGTGGTCCAGACCGGCAAGCCGCTCCTGATCATCGCCGAGGACATCGAGGGCGAGGCTCTGGCCACGCTCGTGGTCAACAAGCTCCGGGGCGGCCTGAAGGTCGCAGCCGTCAAGGCGCCGGGCTTCGGTGACCGCCGCAAGGCGATGCTCGAGGACATCGCGATCCTGACCAAGGGCCAGATGATCGCCGAGGATCTCGGCATCAAGCTCGAGAACGTGACGCTCCCGATGCTCGGCCGCGCCAAGCGCGTGCGAATCGAGAAGGAGAACACCACGATCATCGACGGTGCCGGCGAGAAGTCCGACATCGAGGGCCGGATCAGCCAGATCAAGGCGCAGATCGAGGAGACGACCTCGGACTACGACCGCGAGAAGCTGCAGGAGCGCCTGGCCAAGCTCGCGGGCGGCGTCGCGGTGATCCGCGTCGGCGGTTCGACCGAGGTCGAGGTCAAGGAGAAGAAGGACCGCGTCGACGATGCGCTCCACGCAACCCGCGCGGCGGTCGAGGAAGGCATCGTCCCCGGCGGCGGCACGGCGCTCCTGCGCGCCAAGGCGGCCGTCCAGGGCCTTTCGAACGACAACCCGGACGTCCAGGCCGGCATCAAGATCGTGCTGAAGGCGCTCGAGGCTCCGATCCGTCAGATCGCCTCGAACTCCGGCGTCGAGGGCTCGATCGTGGTCGGCAAGATCCTGGCCAATGCCTCTTCGACCTACGGCTTCAACGCCCAGACCGAAGAGTATGTCGACATGCTCCAGGCCGGGATCGTCGACCCGGCCAAGGTCGTCCGCGCTGCGCTTCAGGGAGCGGCTTCGGTCGCCGGACTTCTCGTGACCACGGAGGCGATGATCTCCGAGGCTCCGCGCAAGGATACTCCTGCCATGCCTGCCGGCGGCGGCATGGGTGGCATGGGCGGTATGGACTTCTAACCGACCATGGCGCGAGCGGCGCTTTCTGACGAGCCGAAGATCGGCTCGTGAGCGAGCGCCGCGGGGCGCGGCACGGCCCGATCGAACCAGGGGTCGCTCACGCAGCACCCGCCTGTGCCGTCGACTGCCGCTTCAGCACCCAGACTATTTCTTATCGCGCCAAGACAGCTGTCCCGACTTCGATATCCAGCAATCGATGTCTGAACGGGTCAAGCAGCAGACCGGCCGCAGGATCTCGGATCCGCGCGGTCGAGCGCCGCACGGAACACGCCCTGGCCCGGTCAGGTCCGCAGAACGCCAGGGCGTTTCAGTGCCGGACATAGTCCCAGACCTTGGAGATCACGACCGACCCCTCCCCCACGGATGAAGCGACACGCTTGACCGAGCCCGCGCGGACATCGCCGACCGCGAAGATTCCCGGATGCGAGGTCGCATAGGGGGACGCTGCGCCGGCCGTGTCGCCCGTCAGCACGAATCCATGGTCGTCGAGCTTGATGAGATCGGCGAGCCAGCGTGTGTTGGGCGCCGCCCCGACCATGACGAATACGGCGCATGTCGCGACCGTGCGGACGGTCCCATCCTCCACGTTGCGAACGGTCACGGCATCCAGGCGATCCTCGCCGTGGAGAGCGCTGAGTTCAGAGCCATACTCGATGGTGATCGCCGGGTCCGCTTCCAGGCGGCTCGAGAGATATTGCGACATCGAGGCCGCCAGCGACTGTCCACGTACCAGGAGCCGGACATGCCTGGCTGAGCGACTGAGAAACATCGCCGCCTGTCCTGCGGAGTTGCCACCACCGATGATGATCGCCTCGGCATTCCGGCAGTAGCGCGCCTCGATGTCCGTCGCCGCATAATAAATGCCGGCGCCTTCGAACGCTTCGAGCCGGTCGATCGGCAGGCGCCGGTACTGGACACCGGTCGCGACGACGACGGCGCGCCCACGAACGCGTTGCCCGTTCTCGAAGGTCGCGCAGAACGCACCGTCCTCAAGCCGCTCCAGCTTCGCCACCCGTCGCGGCATCGCGAACCGCGTTCCGAACTTCATCGCCTGAACCTCGCCGCGCCAGACGAGGTCGGCTCCGGAGATGCCGGTGGGAAATCCCATGTAGTTCTCGATGCGGCTCGACGTACCGGCTTGGCCACCGATCGCGACATCCTCGACCACCAGGGCGCGAAGCCCCTCTGCACCGGCATAGACGCCGGCCGCCACACCGGACGGACCGCCGCCGACGATGATCACGTCGAAGGCTTCGTCGTCGATGAGTTTGTGGTTGAGCCCGAAGAGCTGAGCGATCTTGTCGGGCGTCGGTTCCGCCACGACGATGTCGCGTCCGAAGATCACGGCCGGCCGGTCTGCCGCGACCGCACAGCTCTGCGCGACAGTACGCGCCTCCGGGCTGCCGAGCGCGTAGGACCGGTAGGGAAGGCGATTGCGACTCGCGAATTCCGCGATTTTACGGACGGCTCGGTCGTCATCCTCGCCGATCAGCACCAAAGCGCCGTCCCGCGCGTCGAGCTGCCGCCGCCGCCGTGCCGCGAGGACCGTGATGACGATGTCCGACATCTCGGGGATCTCGGACATCAGCCGCAGCATCTCCAGCCGCGGCACCTCGATCACGGCGGTATCCAGGACCGCCCGCATGGGCATCGACCAGTTCCCGCCGTTCAGGAACGAGATCTCGCCCATGAACTGCGTTGGCCCGAGCGTGGCCGGAAGGTGCCGCTCACTCGTGAACGGGTTGACCACTTCGATCTTGCCCGCTTCGACATAGACGAACCGGTCAGCCGGTTCGCCCGCGCGAGCGAGGAACGTCCCGGCTGGATAATGTCGCTCGACACCAGCCGCCTGAAGCGCGGCGATATGGGATGCGGCGAGGGGGACACGCTGCATCTCACGCAGATCACGGCCGATCGTTTCCATCTTTCTGCTTGCCCCTCACTGTGACCGATGCCGCGAAAGGTCGATCGCGCCTCGTTCTCAAGCCACGTCCAACATTCCAGGATGCATGGGTTCACGTCGCGTCATTGCTGGCACCGACCTGCGCGCGACCGATCATCGTACACGGACGAGCCTTCCGCGTTCGGGTTCGAAACCTTTGCTTTCATCAATGGTATCGCGCGGTCCGCGCGACACTGCGAATCAGAAACGTGAGCGCCCCACACGCATCCTCTGCGCGGAACGCGCCGCCGCCGGCCATCCGCCCGCCTTTCGTACACCGCGCGAACGCCCCTTATCCGAAACCCTCCGCTACCATGGGCGGACGTTCCGATACTTGTCCGTAATCCACGCTTCATGCAGCAGCCAGGGTCGCCATCGACCGCAGATCTTACCCGATTTTACCACCGGGCCTGGCCGAACTCGCCTAGCGTCGCCCCAACACTGAGCGTGGAGGGCGAGGCGACATGAACCCGAGCGGATCCGTCCATCCGGCGGACAGCGACCGACGCGATCTTCTTGTGGCCGCAGGCGCAGCGATGGCTGCCGGGATGGTCGCACTCGCGCCCGCCGAGGCACAGTCCGGATCACCTGCTCGCAGCGGCGACCGTAATTCGGCGCCGCTGGGTTCGCGTCTCCAGGGCGTGCAGCATTTCGGCGTCACCGTCCAGAACATGGACAGGGCCTTCGAATTCTACACCGAGGTGCTGGGCGGCACCGAGATCCTGCGGGACGGCGACTTCAAGGGTGAGCCGGTTCACTACACGATCCTGGCCGACCAGGAGATCGACGCGCACGCGCGCAAGGTCGACCCGCGCACGATCGGCGTACCCGATCTCAAGGGCGGCTCGCAGCGGCTGGACGTCCGCTTCGTTCAGTTCGAGAACGTCGTGATCGAACTGCTCCAATACCGCGATGCAGGGCAGCCGATGGGCAACGGCGATAGCTGGGCGGAGCCGCGCGCCCACATGAGCCCGGCCTACCCGCGCTCCATGCACATCTGCTTCTACATCCGGGATGATGTGAACTTCGACACATTCATCACGGACCTCGAGGCGGAATGCGCCCGGCGGGGCATGACCCAGGTTCGGGCCAACCGCACCATCGCGGTCAGGACAGAGGACGAGCGCCGGGCCGCTCCCGCCAGCACGAACACGATCAAGATTCGCGAAGGCGCCTCGAATGGCTGGTCGCTCATCTATTGCAAGGGACCGGAGGGCGAGCAACTGGAGTTCGTACAAGTGCTCGCCCCGGTGAAGCAGACATTCGCCGACGCCCTCGACCGCCGCCGGCAGATCCTTGCCGGACGAGGGTGATGGCGGTCGCCGGGAGCGACAACAGCGGATAGGTGGAAGCTCCGTTCGGAGCGGCGCCAAGACGGCCTGCGGCGACGACGCTTGCAGACGTTGAAAGCGACCATCGAGCTCGGCGCATCACGATTTTACTTCGTTTTACCGGCGACATCGCGACCACGCGTCTAGTCTTCCGAGGATCGGTCACACCGGCCCGTGAACCCGAGCCGATCGCCATGCGAGCTTGAGGGCGCATCATGGCCTCCTTCGATTTGCCCACGCTCTGCACCGCCGCGGCCCTGCTGGCTGGCGCGATGGCTGCACGCGCCGAGACCGGTTCGGACCGCGTCTATGCGACCGTGCCGGACGCGGCCTTCCCGGTCGTCGCCGAGATCCGCGCCAAGCGCAGTGAGGTAAAGCGGCTTCCAACAGCACCGGAGACCGCGCGATGAGCATTCCAGGCGCAGGTGACACTGGCCGAGACGAGGGAAACGCCGGATCCGCAGTTGACACGCCCCCCGCAGGCGCCTCGTCCCGGGCGTCGGCAGAGGCGACGAGCGCGCGGCAGCCGAACGCGGTCGCCTTCACGGTGAACGGGCAGACACGACGGGTCGAACTCGACACGCGCGTCACGCTGCTGGACGCTCTGCGCGAGCATCTGCTTCTCACCGGCACCAAGAAGGGCTGCGACCACGGCCATTGCGGCGCCTGCACGGTGCTGGTGAACGGCGTGCGCATCAACGCCTGCCTGAGTCTCGCGGTCATGCATGAGGGCGACGCGATCACGACGATCGAGGGGCTCGGCCGGCCCGACCAGCTCCACCCGATGCAAGCGGCTTTCATCGCGCACGACGCGTTTCAGTGCGGCTACTGCACGCCCGGCCAGATCTGCTCGGCGGTGGTCGTACTGGACGAGATCAGGGCGGGGGTACCGAGCCACCTGACCGGCGATCTCACCGGGCCGATGACGCTCAGCAATGCCGAGCTGCGGGAGCGGATGAGCGGCAACATCTGCCGCTGCGGCGCCTATTCCAACATCGCCGAAGCCGTCGCAGCCGTCGCGGGACGCGCGCCATGAGACCCTTCACCTACGAGAGGGCCCAGAGCCCGGCGGCCGCTGCGGCACGCGTCGGCGCGACACCCGGCGCCACGTTCATCGCCGGCGGGACGAACCTCCTCGACCTGATGAAGGTTCAGATCGAGACGCCAAGCCATTTGGTCGACATCCGTCACCTCGCGTTGCGCACCATCGACGATACCCCGGAGGGCGGACTTCGGATCGGGGCGCTCGTCACCAACACCGAATTCGCCGCCCACCCGCGGGTGAAGCGCGATTACGCGGTCGTTTCACGGGCGATCGTCGCCGGTGCCACGGCACAGCTGCGCAACAAGGCGACGACCGGCGGCAACCTCCTGCAGCGCAACCGCTGCCCGTATTTCTATGAGACCAACCTGCCCTGCAACAAGCGCGCGCCGGGATCGGGCTGCTCGGCGATAGGCGGGGTCTCGCGCGCGCTCGCCGTGATCGGCACCAGCCCGCTTTGCATCGCCCAGAATCCCGGCGACATGGCCGTTGCGCTGCGCGTGCTCGATGCCGAGGTTGAGACCGTACGTTCGGATGGGCGCCGACGCACGATCCCGATCGGCGAATTCCACCTCCTTCCTGGGCAGACCCCGGAGAAGGAATCCGCGCTCGAGGCCGGTGAGCTGATCACGGCCGTGATCCTGCCCAGGCCGATCGGCGGGACGCACCATTATCACAAGGTCCGCGACCGGGCGTCGTACGCGTTCGCGCTCGTGTCCGTCGCGGTCGTCCTGCAGGCGGACGGGACGGGGCGCGTCGCCTTCGGAGGCGTCGCACCGCGGCCCTGGCGCGTGGAGGCCGCTGAGGCGCTTCTGCCGCAAGGTCCCGCCGCGGTCGTTGAAGCCGCCTTCGCGGGCGCGATGCCGACGGCCGAGAACGCCTTCAAGATCCCGCTGGCGGAGCGGACCCTCGCGCTGATCCTCGCGGAAGGACGGGCGTGACGCCATGAAGTTCGACACGCCTGCCGGACAGAATCCCATCGATCGGCTCGACGTGGTCGGTCATCCCGTCCATCGCATCGACGGGCCGCTCAAGGTCACCGGCACGGCCCCCTACGCCTATGAGCGGCACGACGCCGTCACCGATCCGGCCTATGGCTGGATCATCGGCGCCACGATCGCCCGCGGGCGCATCCGGCAGGTCGATACCGCGGCCGCGAAGGCGGCCCCCGGCGTTCTCGCGGTGCTGTCGACCCTCGACCACGCCGCTCTGACACCCGGCTTCCGGACCACGCTCCACCTGTTCGGCGGCGCCGAGGTGCGGCACTACCATCAGGCGGTCGCGCTGGTCGTGGCGCGAACGTTCGAGGAGGCGCGCGCGGCCGCCCATCTGGTCCGCATCGCGTACGAACCCGCCATGCCGCGCTGCGATCTGGCGGCGGAGGCGTCGAAAGCCGAGCCGGTCGCCGATCGGGACAGCCCGGATTATCCGGTCATCGACCGGGTCGGCGATTTCGACGCGGCCTTCGCGGCGGCTCCGGTGACGCTCGACCAGACCTACGCGACCCCGGATCACACGCACGCGATGATGGAGCCGCATGCCACGATCGCGGCTTGGCAGGATGGCAAGTTGACCGTCTGGACCTCGGCCCAGATCGTCGCCTGGCATCACAACAGCCTGGCGAAGGCGCTCGGTCTCGCGAAGGACGATGTGCGCCTCGAGGCGCCGTTCATCGGCGGCGGCTTCGGCGCCAAGCTTATCATGCGGGCCGACGCTCTGCTGGCGGCACTCGGCGCCCGGTCCGTCGGGCGCCCGGTGAAGATCGCGCTGCAGCGGCCGCTGATCGCCAATAACGGTACGCGGCGCGCCGGCACGATCCAGCGCATCCGGCTCGGAGCCACGCGCGACGGACGGCTCACCGCGATCGGCCATCACAGCCTCAACGGCAACCTGTCGGGCGCCTTCGCCGAGGCGGCGATCGGGCCGACTCGGCTGCTCTACGGCTCGTCGACCCGTGACCTCTCGATGAAGCTCGCGACCCTCGATCTCGCCGAGGGGAACGACATGCGGGCGCCGGGCGAGGCGCCGGGGCTGATGGCGCTCGAAATCGCCGTCGACGAAATGGCCGAGACCCTCGGGATCGACCCGGTCGCGTTCCGCATCCGCAACGACACCCAGGTGGATCCGCGCAAGCCCGGCCGGCGCTTCTCGGAGCGCCACTTGGTCGAGTGCCTGCAGGTCGGCGCCGAGCGGTTCGGCTGGTCGCGCCGCAATCCCGTGCCGGGATCGGTGCGCGATGGACGTTGGCTCGTCGGCATGGGGGTGGCGGCGGGCGTCCGCCTCAACCTCCTGATGCCCTCTGCCGCGCGGGTCCGGCTCGAGCGGGACGGCACGGTGACCGTCGAGACCGACATGACGGATATCGGCACCGGCACCTACACGATCCTCGCCCAGACGGCGGCCGAGATGCTGGGTGTTCCGATCGCGGCCGTGACCGTCCGGCTCGGAGACTCCGCCTATCCGGAGGCCGCGGGGTCCGGCGGCCAGTTCGGCGCGAACAACGCGACGTCCGGCCTTTACGCCGCCTGCCTGAAGCTTCGGGAGGCCGTGGCGCTCCGGCTCGGCCTCAACTCCGAGGATGCGGAGTTTATGGGCGGAACGGTGGTTGCGGGCGGCCGCGCATGGCCGCTCGCGGAGGCGGCGACGGACGGACCGCTCACCGGCGAGGACGGGATCCGCTACGGCGATCTCGACAAGGATTTCGTCCAGGCGACGTTCGGGGCGCAGTTCGCCGAGGTCGCGGTCGACCGGTTCACCGGCGAGACGCGCATCCGCCGGATGCTCGGTGTGATCGACGCGGGCCGCGTCCTCAATCCCCTGACGGCGCGCAGTCAGGTGATCGGGGCCATGACCATGGGCGTCGGCGCCGCCCTGATGGAGGCGCTCGCCATCGACAAGCGGCATGGCTTCTTCGTCAATCACGACCTCGGCGGTTACGAGGTCCCGGTCCACGCCGACATCCCCCACCAGGACGTGATCTTCCTCGATCATCCCGACCCGGTCTCGTCCCCCATGAAGGCGAAGGGCATCGGAGAGGTCGGCCTGTGCGGGGTCGCGGCTGCGGTCGCGAACGCCGCCTACAACGCCACCGGGATCCGCATCCGGGACTACCCGATCACGCTCGACAAGATGCTGGACCGCCTGCCCAGCGTCGCCTGATCCACGCCCACACCGAACGGGAGGCTCCATGACCTATCATCCGGTTGCCGTGACGCATGTCGGCATGACCGTCACCGACATCGCAGCGGCCACGAACTGGTACACGGAGGCGTTCGGCTGCCGGCACATCATCGGCCCGCTGCACGTCAAGAACGACGGCTCGCAGATCGGGCGCGTCTTCAAGGGCATCTTCGGAGAGCGGTTCGAAGAGGGCTACGTGTCCCACCTCGCGACCGCCAACGGCGTCGGGATCGAGCTGTTTCAGTTCGTCATCCCAGAGTCTCAGCCCGTCGAGGACAACTTCCGCTACTGGAAGACGGGAGTTTTCCATTTCTGCCTCGTCGACCCCGATATCGAGGGTCTGGCGCGGCGGATCGCCGGGATGGGCGGGAAGCAGCGTTCCGAAGTCTGGACCTTGTTCGAAGGCGAGCCGTTCAAGGCCGTCTATTGCGAGGATCCCTGGGGTAACCTGATCGAGATCTACTCGCATTCGACAGAATTGATGTACGCCAATCGCGATCGGGCGGCCTGACGGCATCAAGACTCGGATCGCGGCGGGATCCCGTCCGCGAAGGATGGTCGGTGGCGGCACCGGGACGACCCGCACCAATGCGTCCTGAACGTGCGGCGCACGGCATTCGAACGCTGAAGCGTTGCTTTCATCGCGGGTTTGGTTTCAGATACTCGGAAGTGCAAACTTCGAACACTTCCGAGGTCAACCCATGTCGTTCGAGACCATGGGCGATCATCGACGCGCCACGTGCCAGGTGCATGGTCGCCTCGATCACTGGTCTCGCTTGGTCGTCGAACGCCGAACCAACGGTGCCGGCTCCCATCCCCGGCAGGCCTATCCCTGCAACGAACTGATCATCATGCTGGACGGGCGCGCGGTCGTCCGGCGCAGCGGCGACGGTCAGGTCGAGGAATGCCTTGCCCAGGCCGGAACGGTCTGGACCGGTCCGCTCGGATTTCTCGAGAAGGCCGACCTGTCCGATCCGATCCCGTGCCTGCATCTCTGCCTGCCGCCGACCCTGATGGAGCACAGCGCCCTCGCCGATTATGGCATCGACCCGTCCCGGGTCGAGCTGGCCTTCATGGGCGGGGCGACCGATCCGCTGATCGTGAGCATCGCACAGGCCCTCCAGGGCCTGATGAACAGGCCGCAACAGCCGACCGACCGGCTGTTCGTCGACGGCGTGACGGCGGCGCTCGCCGCACACCTGATCGCCAATTACACGATCGACCGCTGGAAGCCGTCCGGCGAGCCGGTGGGTCTCGATTTCCGGCGGCTGAAACGGGTGCTCGACTACATCGATGCGCACCTGTCCGAATCGATCAGCCTCGACCAGCTCGCAGCGGAAGCCTGCCTCAGTCCCTTCCATTTCGCGCGGTTGTTCCGGACGGCGACCGGTCTCACACCGCACCGTTACGTCACGGACCGTCGTATCGCGGCCGCCCAGAGGGCGCTGACGCGGAATCGGTTGTCGCTGCTCGAAATCGCGCTCGCCAACGGCTTCGGCTCCCAGGACAACTTCACGCGGGTGTTCCGGAAGAGCACCGGCCTGACGCCCCGGCAGTTCAGGGACCATGCGGGGTCCGGTTCCTGACGGCGCCGCTCCTCGTGCCGCTGCGCCGCGGGCCGCGACGGAGGCTTGATCGACCAAGAAGCGCAACATCGGCCGGCAGGATCGCAAGATCGACCGATACGTTGAGGCGCGACGCCTGTAAGTCCTTGGGGCAGACGCGGCAGTCTCGACCCATGCGGCTGCGCCTCCGTGAAGTCCGGAGCCGGCCCCGCGCCGCCGGGATGCTGTCGATCCGCCTCGGAGGCATCATGATGTTCGAGGTCGCACGGCTCGCTCCTCGGTCCCGCTGTCGCGAAACGGATGGCTGGGCTTCGCGTGAGTGACGCGATCTATCGCTTCGGCGCCTTCGAGCTGTTCCCGCGCCGGCAGCTTCTCGTTCATGCCGGCACCCCGGTGACGATCGGCAGTCGCGCAGTCGCGATCCTCACTCATCTGGTCGAGCATGCGGGGTCGCTGATCAGTCAAGACGCTTTGCTTGCAGCAGCGTGGCCGAACCTTTTCGTCCACCCGGGCAATCTGAAGGTCAACGTGGCGGGTCTTCGCCGCGTCCTGACGGCGCACGATCCGCGTCAGGATTACATCGTCAGCATCCCGGGCCGCGGCTATCGGTTCGTCGCGCCCGTGAGGCGCGAGACGTCCGCGCGCACTGTCTACATCTCCGCCGTCCGATGCACCGCGCTTCCAGCCGCAATCCCGCTCGTGGGCCAGTCGGCAGCGATCGACGCCATCTGTGCGGCGCTGGAGACACGGGGCTTCGTCACGGTCACGGGGACGGGGGGCGTCGGCAAGACCGCGTTGGCGCTCTCCGCCGCGAACCGTGTCGCGGCCCGCTTCGCCGACGGCGCCTGCTTCGTCGATCTTGCCGCCGTTGCCGATGAACGGCACCTCGCCGCGACGATCAGCGCCGAATTCGGCGTGCGATCCGACAGCGACGACCTGCTCGGCGCGGTGATCCATGCGCTGCGCGACCAGCGTCGGCTGCTGATCCTCGACAATTGCGAGCATCTCCTGCCGGCGATCGCGGCGGCGGCCGAACGCCTCGCTGCGGCTCTGCCGGCCGTGACGATCCTGGCCACCAGCCGTGAACCTCTGCGCCTGGGACGCGAGCATGTGTTCCGGCTGGCGCCGCTCTCATATCCTTCGGACGCCGGAGGGATTCTGCCCGCGGAGGACCCGCTCGGCTTTGCGGCCGTCGAACTCTTCAGCCGGCGCGCCTGGGAGGCAACCGGGATCGCAGTGGCGCCGGCCGGGCTCGTGACCGTCGCGACGATCTGCCAGCGCCTCGATGGCATACCGCTCGCCCTCGAACTGGCGGCGGCACGATGGGCCGCCCATGCGCCGGCCGAACTGCTGGGACTGCTCGAGGACCGGTTCGATCTTCCCGGGCAGACCGACGATGCCAGGCCTGCTCGGCAGCGCACCCTCCGCGCCACTCTGGCCTGGAGCTACGGCTTGCTCAGGCCGCAAGAGGCCGCCGTCTTCGTCGCGCTCGCCATCTTTGGCGGTCCCTTCACGATCAAGGACGCCCTGGCGCTCGTGCAGGCGACCGAGGTTGCGCCGGTCGAAGCGCTGGAATGCATTGCCAGTCTGATCGGGAAATCCCTGCTCGCTCCGGACGGACGGGAGCATGGGACGGGTTTTCGCTTCCTCGAGAGCACGCGGGCCTTTGCTTCCGAGCTGCTGCACGCGGACCCGCGGTGCCGTCACATCCAGCACCGTCATGCCGAGCATGTCATCTGGTCGCTCGAGCAGGCGTGGGCGCTCCAGCACGCCGCGCCCGAGGACGAGCGGGCCGAGATGAAACGCTGGGGCGTCGACCTCCGCCGCGCGCTGGACTGGGCCTTCGGCGCGACGGGATCCATCCCGATCGGCGTGAATCTGGTCGTTGCGGCCATCCCGCTCTGGGAGCGGCTCTCGCTCATCGAGGAGAGCATCGTCTATCTCACGATGGCGATCGCGCATTGCCACGACGGCGGGTCGGAGAACCTCGAAGCGGAAATCCGGCTGCAAACGGCCCTTGCAACCGCGCTCTTCCACGCGCGGGGCCCCACCCCGAGCCTCGATGCGGCCTTGCGCCGTGCCATGACGCTCGGCGAGAGGCTCGACGAGCCGGACCATCTGATGGACGCGCTCTGGGGCAGCGCCGTCTGCGCGCTGCACGCGGGCAGCCCGTCTCTGACGGTCGATCTGTTGCGTCGCTTCGATACCCTCGGCCGATCGCTGGCCGATCCGTCCATGCTGCCGGACGGCGACCGACTCCTTGCCGCCGCCGAGATGTATCTCGGTCGGCTCGCGAGCGCGGCGGAACGCCTGGAGCGCGTGCTGTCGGCGCGCGATCGGGTCGGCGGGCTGTCGCGTCGGTTGATGTTCCAGCTCCACCGCCGACCCGCGGCGGGCGCGACGCGCGCGCTGGTGCAGTGGTTGATGGGGGACCGGATCGGGGCAGCGCAACGCGCCGAGCGGACTGTCCAAGAGGCCGCGGCCACCGGCCATCCCGTCTCCCTGTGTAACGCCATCATCCAGCATGCTCTCCTGATCGCGCTGTTCGACGAACGACTGGACGACGCACAACGCTATCTGGTTCTGCTCCGCGAGCAGTTTGCGGACGGCGGGCTGCGCTGGTGGGCGCAGATCGCACGCTGTCCGGAAGCCGCGCTGGCGATGCGCCGGGGCGAGCCGTGCGGCCTGGAGCGCCTGCAGAGCGCGATCGTGGACGTCACCAAGAGTGGAACCGGTCTCCGCATCCCTGCCTATCTCGGTATCCTGGCGGAGGGATTGGCAAAGCGAGACCGCCTCGCCGAAGCCGATGGCACGATCGCGGACGCGCTCGCGCGCGCAGCCGCTCAGCAGGAGCTTTGGATCGTTCCCGAGCTGCTCCGCATCCAGGCCGATCTCCGCGCACGGCAGGGGCACGCCGCGCGAGCCGAACAGATTCTGGAAACTGCCGTTGCGATCGCAGACGACATGGGAGCGCTGTCATGGCGCGCAGGTGCCTTGGCCGATCTCGCCCGTCTTCACCACGTCAACGCGATACAGGATTTCGCGCAGCCAGAGCCTTGAAGGCCATCCATCGTCACCGCGCCCGCGTCTATCGCGGCGACCTCGAAAACCCTGAACGTTCCCTCTCAAATCCATCGATGTTGATCGATGAAGGTCGCCGGCAATCCAGACGGTGGGTGCGTTTTGCTATCGCGCTTGATGGAAAGACGGCCAACCGACGTCAGGTTTGCGGCACAGCTTGAACGCCTCCGCTTGACGGCAAAGGGCGCCGATCGGACGGTGACGTTAGAGTTTCCGGCCCGTCTCAAGCGGTTTCCGGCGGAAGACACTTCTCGCCGGTGATCGATACAGCGGAGGATGCCGCGTAGCGATCCGGCGACAGAGCCCTGCCGGCTCGCGAATGTCGGGATCTTCGACCGCCTGGAGACGATCGACAGCCCCACCCTTGCGGCCGAGGCACGATCCATGGACGGAGCCGCGGAAGCGGAGCCGCCGGCCAACACCATTCTATCGGCCCGGCTTGAACGGCGTCGCACCGGCGCTTCCTCGCGGCAATTGCGTCACGACTCGTCTTAGGCCTAAAGTCAGCGCGAATAGTCTTTATTCCGGCTGAGATATGACTCTTGTTCGATTGGACGGCCCCGGAGGCGGGGGCTGCATCGTGCGTACAGCTCGTAAGCCGGCTCTGGGCTACGCCTCGGTCGATAGGTTGCTTCGGGTGGTTGACGCGCGTTGTGCAGCCGGTTGCGCGTCATGACCGATCGCTATGCCGTGATTGTCACGAGCATCAATCATCCGACCCGTGCGGTCGTTGAGATCGCTCGTGATGCAGTCCGACTGACCGCAGACTTCATCATCATCGGCGATCGCAAGAGTCCGCCCGGCTTCACGCAGCCCGGTGCGACATATCTCGATCTCGCCGCTCAGTCGCGCACGGGCTTCCGCTATGCCGCCGAAGCGCCGGCGCAGCACTATGCCCGGAAGAACGTGGGCTACCTTCACGCCATTGCCCGGGGCGCGACAATCCTGATTGAGACGGACGACGACAACATCCCGCGTCCGGAGTTCTGGCAGCCCCGCTCGGCGCAGATGATTGCTCGCGTCGTTGAGCATCCGGTCTGGACGAACGTCTACCGATACTTCCATTCGGGATTGGTCTGGCCGCGCGGCCTGCCGCTCGATCAGGTCAACGCACCTTTGCCCGATCTGCAGGAGAGCCAGACAGTCTATTGCCCGATCCAGCAGGGATTGGCGGATGATAACCCGGATGTCGATGCCATCTACCGGCTGCTTCTGCCGATCCCGTTCCGGTTCGAGGCGGCGGAGCCCGTAGCCCTGCGCGGAGCGTGGTGCCCTTTCAACAGCCAGAACACCACGTGGTGGCCGGACGCGTTCCCGCTCCTCTATCTCCCCTATCACTGCTCATTCCGGATGACGGATATCTGGCGCAGCTTCGTCGCGCAGCGGATCGCCTACGCCAACGGCTGGGCCGTGCTCTTTCACGCGGCGACCGTGTTCCAGGAGCGCAACGCCCACGACCTGATGCGCGATTTTGCCGAGGAGGTGCCGGGTTACCTGCACAACGCGGCGATCCGTCAGGCCCTCGATGACGTCAGCATCGCGCCGGGTTCGTCGCGGATCCCCGATGGCATGCGCGCCTGCTACGAGCGCTTGGTGGCGCTCGAGCTTGTCGGACGCGCGGAACTGCCGCTGCTGGATGCCTGGCTGGACGATCTGCAGGGCTGTCGGACCGAACCGCCGGGCAGCAACCGCCGGAACGCCGGCTGATGCCGCTTCAGGAGAACGCCCTGGCCGAAGGAGCTCAAGCGCTTTCCCGGCCGCGTGGCGACGTCTGGCCCGTGCCTCTGGCGCTGATGTCCTGCGTCATCGGCACAACCTACGATCCCGACACCGACAAACTTCGCTATCCCGGCGGCGCGACCGGCTTCGCCCTCTACGGGCCCTATCTGCCTGTCCAGCCCGGCCTCTACGAGGTCGTCGTCGACATCGCGCTCACCGGGGAGAAGAACCCGAAGCTCTATCTCGATCTCTGGATCGAGGGTCATGTTCTGACCAAGCAGGCAATCCTGCTCGATCGCGCCTGTATCGTCCTACGCGGCTGGGTCCACGCCGCGAGCCACCTCGAAGTGCGGGCCCATTCCTCCAATACGGGCTTCGTCATCCACGGAATCGGCGCAAGGCGCCTCGATCCGATGGCCGCCATCGCGCACCGACCGTCGGAGCCGGAGCGGACCCTGCGCCGGCAGCATCTGCGCGCGGCGATGGGCCTCGACGGCGCGGGATCGCAGGATCGCATCCCGCCGATCGCCGATCTGTTCGACGCCACCCTCTCCGATCCCGGCTTCCTGTTCCTCGATGACGGCGAGATCCCGGCGCACGAGGGCGCATTGGTCCGGGACGGGATCCAGCCCTTGGCGGTCCAGCTTCTGTTCGCCCGGAACAACACGCGGGCCTTGCGGGATCCCGAGGAGAAAGAGGCGCTGATGGACGGGCACCCCGACATCAGCAACGCGCTCCAGTTCGACATGCTGCGTCACGGGGCGCTCACCATACCCTCGCTGTTCGGGCCGGGCACGATGACGAGCCGTGCGAGCTTTCCGGTGCTGTCGCCGGTTCAGGGCATCGTGAATCTCTTCTACGAGTTCACCGAGCCGCACCACGTGATCGTCGGGGTCAGCACGTCGTGGATCGGCGCGCTCTCGTTCGTCTGGTTCGTCGACCACGATGTGCTGATCTACGATGCGCGCCTGCACTGGCTGGTCGATTATGAGCCGACCCTCGCCGTTCTCAGAGCCTTCGTGACTTTGTGCGCGCGGCATCACGCTGCGGCACGCAGTTATCGCGCCTCGGCCAAGACAACGGCCTGCGTCAGCGGCTTCATCTCGAACATGGGCCATTATTTCTGGAATGAGGTTTCCGGCCTCGAACGCGTCCTGCGGGCGGGTTTCCGGCCTCCGGTCCTGCTCGCCGATCCGCGGTGGTTGCCCCTGCACACCATCTTCGCAGGGGACGGACTATCGATCGTGGCCGAAGTTGCGCCGGACCGTGACGCGCTGTTCCTGACCGCGCTGGCGCATCGCCTGTTCTTGGTGCGGCCGACCGGCAACGCGATCGACGCGCCGCTGGCCACGAAGGTCCAGAACGCCGCCCGGCAACGCCTCGACACCGAGAAACCTGGCCGGATCGCGCAGCTCGACGCGGCGACGGAGGGCGCCTTCGTCGTGTTCTTCAACCTGCGGGCCCACAACAAGTCGTGGATCGAGCAGGTCGACGGGGCCGCCGAAATCGTGGCCCGTCTGGAGCCCCTCACGGCGTCACGCCGGATCGTGCTGTTCCTCGACGGCTACGGCGACTGCGCGGAGATCGCAGCGACGATCCGCGAGCGCCTGGCATCGACCTGTGCGGTCATCGACGGAACGCGTGCGCCTTTCGCCGAGACATTGGTCTGGGCTTATCGCTGCGACCTGTTCGTGGCGGTCATCGGCAGCGGCCTCGTTCCGCTCACATGGCTGGCCGCGAAGCCGGGCGTGTGCCACGGCGATCACCGTCATCTCGACCAAATGGCATTCTGGCCGCTGGTTCGGCCCGGGTACGACCGACTCGCTTGGCCGCGCTACGAGGATGTCGCGATGGTTGCGGACGCTTGGTACGCGAATTACAGCGTACCGCCTTCCCTGATCGCCGATCTGGCGGTGGCGCAGCTCCGCGAAAGCAGCGAGGCCGCCGCCGAAGCGGGACGCCCGTGATCCAGTTGATGACGCCTCTTTGCGTGGCGGTCATTCACAGCCGGATCCTCGCTCAACCAGGGTTCGCGATCGGCCCTCGCAGACGCCCGGCCTTCGCCGCGCCGTCGAGGACGCCCGGCAACGCGCCCTAGCCTCTCGGCGCAGCCCGGGACGCCCCCACCGCCGCGAGCGCTCCAGCCACGATGAGCAGGCAGGCCAGCGCCAGCGCCGGGCCGGGATTGGCATAGCCGGCCGCCACCAGGATCAGCGTCGAGAGGACCGGTGCTGCGTAGGCCGCGACGCCGAGAAGCCGGACGTCGCCGCGTTTGCAGCCGACATCCCAGAGGTAGAAGGCGGCGCCGACCGGTCCGAGGCCGAGCAGCAGCACCGCGCTCCACTGAACCGCATCGACCGGCCAGACCGTCGCCTCGACGGCCTGATGGCACGCGAGGCTGAGTGCGGCGGTGGCGAGGCAGAAGCCCGCAACGGCGTCGGTCGGAACTGTCCCGACCCGCGCCGAGAGCACCGAGTAGCCGGCCCAGACGAAGGCGGCAGCCAGGGCCGCCGCGTAGCCCGGCAGCGCCCCGGCGGTGAAGCCGAGTTCGTCGCGGCCTGCAAACAGCGCCACAACGCCGGCAAGCCCCAGCGCGGCGCCGGCGAGGTGGCCCGGCCGCAGGCCGCCCGATCCCGGCAGGCGGGCCGAGAACAGGACGATCAGCAGCGGCCAGAGATAGTTGATCAGCCCGGCCTCGGCCGGCGGCGCGAGGCGCAGGGCGCTGAAGTAAAGGGCGTGATAGCCGAACAGGCCGCCCACGCCGAGCAGCCAGACCGGCCAGGGCTGAAGCAGCGCGCGGGCGCGCGCCGGTCGGGCGAGCCAGGGCAGGCAGCCGCACAGGCCGCCGACCAGGAAGGTCATGGCGGCGAGCTGGAACGGCGGCACCTCGCCGGAGGCCGCGGTGAACAGCGCGAGCAGCGACCAGAGCAGGATCGCGCCGAAGCCCGCGAGGGTGGCGGCCGAGCGCGGCGTGCGGCGAGACAAGGATGAAGCGGCGTCACTCATGGGCGGCGGCTATCATGCGGATCTTGAGTCGGCGAGACGTGCGGTCACGTGCCTGTCATTGAGGCATCCTACCGGCGGGCCGGAAGAGGGAGATCTGCGATGCGTGCGATTGTAGCCGGGCTGGCGTTGAGCCTCGCGGGCATTCCGGCACAGGCGGGAGACGCCGCGCAGCTCGGACCGCGGCCGTTCTACCTCGTCGACCAGTTGAAGCCCGGTCCGCTGAAGGACACGCTTGCCGCCTGCGGGATCGACCGCACCTACACGCCCCGCACCTTCTCGATCTCGCATCGGGGCGCACCTCTGATGTTCCCGGAGCATACCCGCGAGGGCCTGTTCGCCGCCGACCGCATGGGTGCCGGCATCATCGAGTGCGACGTGGCCTTTACCAAGGACCGCCAGCTCGTCTGCCGCCACAGCCAGTGCGACCTGCACGCGACGACCGACATCCTGGCCCGGCCGAACCTCGCGGCGAAATGCACGCAGGGCTTCCAGCCCGCGGACCCCGCGACCGGGCGCAAAGCCTCGGCCAAGTGCTGCACCAGCGACCTGACCCTCGACGAGTTCAAGTCGCTCAGCGGCAAGATGGACGCGGCCGATCCGGACGCCACCACGGTGTCCGCCTACATGAACGCGACGCCCCGCTGGCGCACCGACCTCTACGCCGGCACCGGGACGTTGATGTCCCACAAGGAGTACCTCGCGCTGGTGAAGGGTATGGGCCGCAAGTTCACTCCGGAGTTGAAGGCACCGCAGGTCGCGATGCCGTTCGAAGGCACTTACACCCAGGACATGTACGCCCAGCAGCTGATCGACGAGTATCGGGAGGCCGGCATCCCGGCCTCCGACGTCTATCCCCAGAGCTTCCAGCTGCGTGACATCCTCTACTGGCTGGAGAAGGATCCGGATTTCGGCCGTCAGGCGATCTTCCTCGACGACCGCGACGAGACCGCCAAAGGGTTCGACCCCGAGAAGCCGGCGACCTGGAATCCCGGCATGGCGGACCTTGCGGCCAAGGGCGTCCGGATCCTGGCGCCACCGCTGTGGATGCTGGTCCGGCCCGGGCCGGAGGGCACTATCGAGCCCTCGACCTATGCCCGGGAGGCGAAGAAGGCCGGGCTCGGCCTGATCGCCTGGTCGCTGGAACGCTCGGGCCCGCTGAAGGACGGCGGCGGCTATTACTACCAGTCGATCAAGCCCGTGGTGACCGGGGACGGCGATATCCTGCGGCTCCTCGACGTGCTGCACAGGCAGGTCGGCGTCATGGGCGTGTTCTCCGACTGGCCGGCCACCACGACGTTCTACGCCAATTGCGTGGGCGCGCCGTAGGGCCGCCGCTCAATCGGCCCACAGGGCGACGAGCGAGAAGAGACCGGCCATCGCGAAGTTGACGATGAGGATGCCGGTGATGATCAGAGCGAGCGTCATGGTTGCCTCGGCGGCGGGGCATTGTGTCGGGAAGGGATTGGGGAGCGACGGGGCGTTCAGACCCACGCCGCCCGGGACGGCCCCGCGGATCGTCCGCGCGGGCCGAGACTGGCGTCGCCTCAGGGCGGGCTGATCACCCGGAGGAGGTCGAACAGATCGTCCCCGTTCAGCGGCTTCCAGCCCAGCCACCGCCGGACCAGGGCATAGCCCCCGCAGAGCAAGGTGGCGCTGGCGATGACGGCCAGCATGAACCACGTGATGTCCCGGGTGCCGAACCCGACCGCGATGCTGAACAGGGCCGTCGTCACGAAGATGATCTTGCTCGGGTCGCGCGGGCCGCGCGTCGTCACGTCAGACATAGGAATCTCCTGCGATCCAAGTCAGCGGGCGCGGCAGTTCGGGCCGTACCAAGTCATGGTCCGGCGATCCAT
Source organism: Methylobacterium sp. PvR107 (assembly GCF_017833295.1). Lineage (NCBI taxonomy): Bacteria > Pseudomonadati > Pseudomonadota > Alphaproteobacteria > Hyphomicrobiales > Methylobacteriaceae > Methylobacterium > Methylobacterium sp. PvR107. The sequence continues at coordinate 4,315,171 of NZ_JAFIBW010000001.1, read as the reverse complement.
GCCGCCGTCAGACGAGGCTCCGCAGACAGGGAAGCGCGGGTCGCCGCTGCGCTGAAGGCTCGCGATCTTGTAGAGATCCTGCTGGGCGTCGCGGCGGCGGTTCTGATCGGCACGTTGGGCCTGCCAGAACAGATTGCTGTTGGCCTGGGCCGCGGCGCGCTCTTGGTGAAGCCCCATCATGCACTCGGCGAAGGGCTCGGTCTCGGGCTCGAACCCGAACGCGTAGCACTGGCTCTGATCCATCGCGTGCCGTTCCTGCGGTGTGACGCAGGCGGCGAGGCCGAGCGCGCAGGCCGCCGCGAGGCCGAGCTTGATGCCGGTCGGAAGCCCGTTCCGAACGGTCGCGGATCGCGAAGACCAGCCTCGACCGTCGCCAACACGATGAACGTCGAATTTACCGTAAAACCATGTGTTCATGATGCCCGCGGTCTCGTTTTTCTGTCCGCGCGAACATCCGCGGCGCGACAGAACGGGACCTATACGAGGTAGATCGATTTGTTCGTGTTTCAGAGCACGCGCGCGATTGGGCCGATCACTTCCCGCAATGCCCGTTCTCCCGGGACATGGAAGAATGTGAATCGGGAAAGGAATCGCTCACACTCGCGCAAATGAGCGCGGGGCGCGCCATCCAGGCCGACCGGGATCGGATCACTTCCGCGGGATGTCATCGCACCGTGCGTGCAACGGAGCGGGTGCGGCGGGACAGGTCCGCCTGAAGCGGCTGCCCCGAAACCGTGCTTCCGGATCCGTGACGTGGGATGGCCAAGCCGCAACGAGGCCCGCACCGCGTCGAACCAGAACAGGATTACGGGCGCGCCGGGCCGAACCCGGCGCGCCCGGTCGCAATCAGACGAAGTGCTGTCCGCCGTTGATCGTCAGCGTCGAGCCGTTGACGAAGCCGGCCTCGTCGCTGGCAAGATACTCGACCGCGTGGGCGATCTCGTCGGCCTCGCCGAGGCGGCCGGTCGGGATCGTCGAGATGATCTTGTTCCGGATATCCTCCGGCACCGCCATCACCATCTCGGTGGCGATGTAGCCCGGCGCGATCACGTTGACGGTGATGCCCTTGGCGGCACTTTCCTGAGCCAGCGCCTTGGCAAAGCCGATCACGCCGGCCTTGGCGGCCGAGTAGTTGGTCTGCCCGGCCTGGCCCTTCTGGCCGTTGATCGACGAGATGATGATGATGCGGCCGAAGCTGCGGCTGCGCATGCCCTCGATCAGCGGGCGGGTGCAGGTGAACATCGAGTCGAGGTTGGTCTTGATGACCGCCTGCCACTTCTCGAAGGTCATCTTGTGGAAGGCACCGTCGCGGGTGATGCCGGCGTTGTTGACCAGGATGTCCACCGGGCCGAGTTCGGCCTCGATGGCCTTGATGCCGGCCTCGCAGCTGGCAAGATCACCGACGTCGAACTTGAAGACCGGGATGCCGGTCTCGGCCTTGAAGGCGTTGGCCGCCTCGTCGTTGCCGCCGTAATTGGCAGCAACCTTGTAGCCCTTATCCTTGAGCCGCTTGGATATAGCCGCGCCGATACCGCGGGTGCCGCCCGTCACGAGGGCGACGCGTCCTTGGGTCATTGTTTCCTCCTGTTCGCATCACGTGATGCCGCGTGCGGATGGCGTCCGCACGCGATTTTTTCTGACTTCGGCCTTAAGTCTATGTTGTTGGTCGAGACAGACGTTACGGACGAATCAGGTCCGCTCGATACACATCGCGACGCCCATGCCGCCGCCGATGCAGAGCGTGGCGAGGCCCTTCTTGGCATCGCGCCGCTTCATCTCGTGCAGCAGGGTGACAAGGACTCGGGCCCCCGAGGCGCCGATCGGGTGACCGATGGCGATGGCGCCACCGTTGACGTTCACCTTGGCGTCGTCCCAGCCCATGTCCTTGTTCACGGCCAGCGCCTGGGCCGCGAAGGCCTCGTTGGCCTCAATCAGGTCGAGGTCGGACGGCTTCCAGCCGGCCTTCTCGAGGGCCTTGCGCGAGGCGGGGATCGGGCCGGTGCCCATCACCTTCGGGTCGACGCCCGCGGTCGCCCAGGACTTGATCCGGGCGAGCGGGGTCAGGCCGCGGCGCTCGGCCTCCGAGGCCGACATCAGCACGAGCGCGGCGGCACCGTCGTTCAGGCCGGACGCGTTGGCGGCCGTCACCGTTCCCTCCTTGGCGAAGGCGGGCTTCAGCTTGGCCATCGCCTCCATGGTGGCACCGTCGCGGATATACTCGTCGGTGTCGACGACGGTGTCGCCCTTCTTGCCGGGCACCGTGACGGGGACGATCTCGTCCTTGAAGCGGCCCTCCTTGCGGGCGGCCTCAGCCTTGTTCTGCGAGCGCGTCGCGAACTGGTCCTGCTGCTCGCGGGTGAGCTGGAAGGCCTGCGCGACGTTCTCGGCGGTCTGGCCCATGTGGTAGCCGTTGAAGGCGTCCCAGAGCCCGTCCTTGATCATGGTGTCGACGAGCTTCAGGTCGCCCATCTTCTGGCCACCGCGCAGATACTGCGCATGGGGCGAGAGCGACATGGATTCCTGGCCGCCGGCCACGATGACCTTGGCGTCGCCGTTGGCGATCTGCTGCATGCCGATGGCGACCGTGCGCAGGCCCGAGCCGCAGACCTGGTTGAGGCCCCAGGCGGTGGCCTTCTCGGGGATACCGGCCTTGATGGCCGCCTGACGGGCGGGGTTCTGGCCGGCGCCTGCGGTGAGCACCTGGCCGAAGATCACCTCATCCACGTCGTCGGGCGAGACCTTGGCGCGCTCCAGAGCGGCCTTGATCGCGGTCGCGCCGAGCTCGTGGGCCGGCACCGCCCCGAAGGCGCCGCCGAACGAGCCGACCGGCGTGCGCGCGGCCCCGACGATGACGATCTCTTCGCTGCCTGCCATGTGAACGTTCTCCTCTCACGAGCCGGCGCGCCTTCCAATTCCCGGGCGCGCTCTGTGCCGGTCTTGGGATGAAGGGCGTGAGGGAGGCGAAGTCAAGGTTGTGCATCGGTGGCGTGAAGCCCGCGATGACGTGTTGAAGTGACTGAAATGATCTCGCCACCGGGCGGGCTCTGCATTATTCTGCGTTGAAGACGTGCAATTTGCTGTTTTCTGCGCCCGGAGAAGGCTTTAAGGATCGTGCTGCGGGCGCGAAGACGGCCCCCGCCAGGCCGCACCGCGCGCCTGCGACACCCCTAGGTCCCGAGTCCAGAAAGGCCGTTCCCGATGGCGGATACCGTCAAGGCCACCCAGACCGTCATCAAGAAGTACGCCAACCGGCGCCTCTACCACACGGGCACCTCGACCTACGTGACGCTGGAAGACCTCGCCACGATGGTCCAGAACGGCGAGGACTTCGTCGTCTACGACGCCCGCACGGGCGACGACATCACCCGCTCGGTGCTCACGCAGATCATCTTCGAGCAGGAGAACAAGGCCGGCGCGGAGAACCTGCTGCCGGTGGCGTTCCTGCGCCAGCTGATCCGCTTCTACGGCGACAGCATGCGCACGATGGTGCCGAGCTTCCTGGAGTTCTCCATGGCGAACTTCGCCAAGGATCAGGATGGCCTGCGCGAGAAATTCGCCCACAGCTTTGGCCCGGCCGCATTCCAGAACGCGATCGAACAGCAGGTGCGCACCAACATGAACTTCTTCGGCGATGCCATGAAGATGTTCACGGGCTTCGCACCGCCCGCCGCCGGGTCGCACCCCTCTGTGCCGTCCGCGCCGGCACCCTATGCCGGCGGCGAGCTGGATGACCTCAAGCGGCAGATGCTCGAGATGCAGCAGCGCCTGGAAGCCCTCGCAAAGAAATAATTACCGCCGGTGCGGCGGTATAGAAGGTTGACGATTAGTAAACATCGGCCCCACCTTTGCGACATCGGCACGGAAACGTGCGGAGGATGTGGCGATGGTTCGGATCGGAACAGGCAGCCGTCTCGAGCCGGCACAGGTCAGGCCCGCGCGGGACGTGCCGGGAGCGACCGAGGGCACGCCAAGGGATGGCACACGGCGGACATCGCCCGAGGCACGCGCGCTCGTCCTGATCGATGGTGGACAGTCTGAGAGGTCTGAAAGGGCCGCACCGGCGGAACGCCCAGCCGCGGCGAGACCGCGCGCGGGCTTCATCGCACAATTGCTGACGGCCGGAGACCCGGCGCTGCTTCCGTCGCGTCTGGAGCGAACCCGTATGGCCGCCGCGTGCTACGCGGAGGCCGCGCGGCGCCTCGCCTGAGGCGCCGCCCTCGCGAGGCTCAGGCCTCGGCGGACTTCACCTTGAGCACCTGACGGCCGCGGTACATGCCGGTCTTCAGGTCGATGTGGTGCGGACGGCGCAGCTCGCCCGAATCCTTGTCCTCGACATAGGTCGGCGCCTTGAGGGCGTCGGCCGAGCGGCGCATGCCGCGGCGGGAGGGGGAAGTCTTTCGCTTCGGAACGGCCATGGCTGGATCCTTCGTGACGCCGCGGACAAAGCAGCGCGCAGGCGGCTCCTCGATCGAGGATCGCCACGCACACCGCGGGATACGGATGAGGGCGCGCTTATAGCGCCGGCACCGGCCCGTGGCTAGAGGCGCCCGACCACAACCGTTAAGCGGGGGTTCAAGCGAAGCCATGCAAAGCCGAGGCGACGGTACCGCGCAGCGGGCCGTGCCTCTCGGGAGAAACGCCATGGCTTCCTCCACCAAGACCCTTGCCCTCCTCGCCCTGCTGTCCGGCCTTCTGGGGGCCCCTGCCCTGGCGCAGGCACCCCAGACGCCGACGACCGCGTCGCCGACCGCCCCGGCCAAGCCCACGGCGCCGAGCGCCCCCGTCGCCGGGTCGCCCAATGCCGCCAAGGGCGCGCTCCTCGACCTCAACAGCGCGAGCAGCGAGGAGCTCGACGCGCTCCCCGGCATCGGCGCGGCGCGCGCGGCCGCGATCATCAAGGGCCGCCCCTATCGCGGCAAGGACGACCTGGTCTCCAAGAAGATCATCCCGAAGAACGCCTACGACGGCATCAAGGACAAGGTGATCGCCAAGCAGAAGTGACCGCCTACTCGGCGATCGCGCCCTGAGGCATGGAGAAGCCCGGGGGCGTCTTCTCGGCCGCGGCCTTTGGGGCCGCGTGCCGGGCCGGGCTCTTCTTGCGCGCCACGGGCTTCGGCGCGGTCTTCACGGCCGGCGGATCCTCGCAGGCCCGGAAGGCGAGCTGCGCCAGAGGGCTGCCCTCCTCCGAGACGATGGCGATCGGATCCGGCAGGGTCGGCAGGGCCGCCTGCCAGCGGATCGGGCCGCCGAGCATCGCCTCGATCGCCGCCGGGGCGCTGCCGCGTCGCAGGGTGCTGAAATCCGGACCGTAGGCGGTGGCGACCTTGCCGGCCACCACCACCAGCAGGACCTCGTTGACCTCGGGCGTCAGGGGTCGCAGCGGGTTGGTCGTCTGGACCTGCCCGGCCCGGATCACCACCATCTTGAATCCCTTCGCGCCCTCGAAGCGCGCGGCCCGGGCCCCGCAGGGCTGCTCGACCGGCGGGGCGGCAGCCGGCGGTGACGTCCCCACCTGCGGCGTTGCCGGATCCGGCGCCGGGCTCGGCGCGGCCGATGCGGGCGCGGTCTGGGCCAGAGACGGCTGAGCCGGCACAGCCGTCAGGCAGGCCGCTCCGGCCAGCAGCAGCCAAGCGAAGGCCCTCATCGCCCGGACTCCGGCACATCGCGCCGCGGCCCCTCGATCCGCTCTGTCCTGTCGAGTGCTCTGATCGGTTCCAATTCGATTGCGTCCAAATCCAAGACTCGGGGATCCAGCACCTGTGCCGAGCGGTCGATCGGGCTCGGGCGAGGGCCGACCGAACCGATGAACAGGTGCTCATCATCCACGTCGAGTTCGGAGTCCATGCGGAGTGGCTCACGCCGCATCCTCGCCGCCATGGCAAGGACAGTCGCGATGGCAACGGCGAAGACCAGTACGGCCAGGAAGATCAGCAGGCGCTCCATACTGTTCGAAGCTCTAACCCGCCTGAAGGGCCGCCGTCACCCCGTCGCGCACGACGGCATGGGCGCGCTGTCCGGAACCGACTCATGCAGGGCCGGACCACCCGTGCCGGAGGCTTGCCCTGCCGACGACGCGGAACGCTCCTTGCGTGGGGCGGCGGACCGGGTAGATGCGGGCAGACCTGAGGCGGAATCGATCGATGCAGCACCAGCCGAGCCGCAAGCCCGAGGAGCTGGAGAGCCACCTCCTCGGCCTGATCGAGGCAGCCCGCGACCAAGCCCGGGAAGATCCGTTCCGCAACCCGGTCCTGGCGGTCACCCTGGCGATCACGCGCCGCTTCGACCGGAACGAGATCTCGGCGGGCGATCTCGACAGCCTGTTCGCGCGGCTGCGCGCCGCATCCCTGGAGGCACGGGCAGCGCGGCTGCGGGCCTATGTCGGGCTGGAGTCGGGACCGGCGGACCCGCAGGCGGCCATCCCGGCCCGCTTGGTCGCCGCGGTCCCCGACCGACCCGACGCCTTCGAGGCCTTCGCGGACTTCATCCGCCGCACCGCCTTCGCGGTCGTCTTCACCGCCCATCCGACCTTCGGCATGCCGCGGGCCGTGGCGAGCCTGCTCGCGGAGGCCGCCAGCCTGCCCGACGCGACGGCCCGCGCCAACCTGATCGCGCGGGCCGCCGCGCTCTCGACCCGTCCGGACGCGCCGATCACCCTGGATGTCGAGTTCGAGCAGGCCTGCGCGGCAGCCAATAACGGCCGGCTCGCCCTCGATGCGTTCAATGCCGCGCTGCTCGACGCCGCCCGCGCCCGCTGGCCCGACCGCTGGACCGAGCTGACGCCGCGCCCCTTCGCGATCGCCAGCTGGGTCGGCTGCGACACCGACGGCCGCACCGATATCGGCTGGTGGGACACCCTGCGCTACCGGCTGATCTCGAAGCGCATGCAGTTCGATCGGGTGATGCGCGAACTGCCTGAGATCGGGGCCTGCCGCGAGGTCCGCGCCCTGGCCGACGGCGCTCTCGCGGCCGTGAATCGTCAGCTCGCCGTCGCCCCCCGCCTCGGCGACAAGCCCTCCCTCGAAGCGGTCCACCGTTTCTCTCTGGCGCTGATCATCGAGCGCGAGCGCGCCCAGACCAATGCGGGTCCGCTGATCGCCGGCCTTACCGCGGCGCTGGAAGCGGCCGAGGACCCGGCCGATCAGCGCAGGATCGCCGTCCTGCGGGCCGGCGTCGCCACGCACGGCCTCTCGAACGCGCTGCCGCATTTCCGGTTGAACGCCAGCCAGATCCACAACGCGGTCCGCCGCGTCGTCGACCTGGAGGGCGAACCCGCCGACGCGGCGCGCCGCCGCTCGCATCTGGCGACGGTCCACGCGCTGCTAAACGACGTGCGGCCCGTGGCGGTGGATTTCGGCGCGCTGGCCGCCGAGCGGGCTTCGGCCGCCCGCCTGATGATGACGATCGCCCAGATCCTCAAGCACGTCGACGGCACCCACCCGGTGCGCTTCCTGATCGCCGAGACCGAGACCGGCTACACCCTTCTCGCCGCCCTCTGGCTCGCCCGCCACTACGGCATCGCCGATCGGCTGGAGATCACCCCGCTCTTCGAGACGGCGAGCGCGCTGGAACAGGGCATCCGGGTGCTCGACGACGCCCTGCGCAACCCGCACTGGCGTCAGTACCTGAAGCGCATCGGCCGGCTCACCGTGCAGTTCGGCTATTCGGATTCCGGCCGGTACGTCGGTCAGCTCGCCGCGACCTTCTGGATCGAGCGGCTGCGGCTGCGTATCACCGAGATGCTGCTGCAGAACGGCCTGGCCGATATCGAGCTCGCGATCTTCGACACCCACGGCGAGTCGATCGGGCGCGGCGCCCATCCCACCTCGCTGCGCGACCGCCTCGCCTATCTGGCGCCCGAGGATGCCCGGGACCGCGCCCGCAAGGCCGGAATCAAGGTTCGGCTGGAATCGAGCTTCCAGGGCACCGACGGCTACCTGCTCTACGGCACCGAAGCCTTGGCGGCGGCGAGCGTCGCCCGCATCGCCGAGCACGTCTACGCGCTCGATGTGGCCGAAGACGACACCTTCTCGGATTACGCCCTCAACGACGCGCAGGCGAACGCCGACGCCAAGGATGACCCGATCTATTCCGAGCCGGACTTCGCCCTCGAATTCTTCACCGCGGCCCGCCAGGACATGGAGGCGCTGGTGGACGATCCAGGGTACGCCGCCCTGCTCGGCACGTTCGGCCCGAGCCTGATCGATCGCACCGGCTCCCGCCCCGTCGCGCGCCAGAGCGACAATGGCGGCCCGGCCCGCATCACCCACCCCAGGCAGATGCGGGCGATCCCCAACAACGCGATTCTGCACCAGCTCGGCTTCCTGGCGAATTCGCTGCACGGGATCGGCCGCGCCGCCCAGCGCGGCCCGGACCTGTTCCGGGATATGCGGCGCGACTCCGTGCGGTTCTCGCGCGCCTTCCGGTTGGTGCAGCATGCCGCATCGGTGGGCGATCTCGACGTGCTGCGCGCCTATATCGACACGCTCGACCCGGCCGTGTGGCTGGAGCGCGCCCGGCGCACGCAGAAGGACTTTCGCCGCGACGAGCTGGTGGTGATCTCGGGCGCACTGGAGCGCCTCGATCTCGCATCCGCACTGCGGAGTCTGTTCGGCCGGCTGACCCGCGACTGGCTTGCCCTGACCGCGGCGGCCCCCGACCTGCCGGCGATGTCGGCACGGCTGACATTGCTGCACGCCCTCCGGCTCGCGCTGATCCACCGCATCTGGTTCCTGGCGGTGCACATCCCGGGCTTCCGGCCGCAGGCCGGCATCTCCCGCGAGCAGCTCCTCGAGCGCTTCCTGCGGCTCGACATCGACGGCTGCCTGAAGCTTCTCGACGAGATCTTCCCGATCACCCCGGATCCGACCCTCGGCCTCAACTTCGGCGAGCCCGCGGGTCCGCGCGATGTCGGTACCTATGAGGCGGAGCACGCCAACCTGTTCCAGCCGATCCGGCAGATGTTCGACCAAATGCGAGAGATCTCCGGCATGATCCAGCACGAGGTCGGGGCATTCGGGTGAGAACACAATTCTCTCCCACCCAGTCACAGCGGGATGCGCGACGCGGTGGTACCGTGGCCGCTGACGGGGCTGCGTCGACCACCTGCTCGTCGAGAGGGCTCCGGCGACAGGGTAGCACCCTCTACGAACATTAATACTTGAATTTCACCTATACTTTCAAATTCAAAAAATATCAAGCGAAAGCAAAATTACAGACCTTATAAATTCGTCCCATCAATCTAGATCTACGAAGATTATTTTCATCGCCCCACACCGGCCTCTTATCGATGGCGTATGTTTCGCTCAAAATTTCGATATATTCGGATCTCTCCGCTCGAATCTGAAATCGATCGGTTTGGCCGTTCGAGGAGCGGCTTCCGATTCTTCACGGAAGCGCGCAACGTCCGCTTGCAGTCTGCTTGATGAGGCAAAGATTTACAGACGGAATAGGCCGCAACACGGCGACCGCCGCGCCGTTCAAGCAGCGCATTATTTACGAAGAAAGTTCACCCGCCGTCATGAACTGAGCCGCATACTCCTCGCTGGTCGAGGATGGCTCAAGATGTTCAAGCGGCTCGCGGACCGCGTTTCGTTGCGGCGTCAGATCAGCCTGCTCGCAGGTGCCATCGGACTGGCGATCGTCGGCGTGACCACGATCGGATCCGCGCTGCTGGCGCGGGGGCAGGCCACCGATATGGCGCAGAACGCCCTTCTCCAGGTCGCCCGCTCCATGGCCGATCGACTCGATCAGGACATGGCCGAGCGTCTCCGGGAAATCCGCAACGTCGGAGCCCTTGAACCGCTGCAACCTCACTGGATGGAGAACACCGGCAGCCTGCGCAAAGTCCTCGAGACGATGCAGAGGACGCTTCCGGATTACGCCTGGATCGGGTTTGCCGATCGCGACGGCCTGGTGCGTGCCGCCACAGGCGGCATTCTCGAAGGAGCGAGCGTCAGCCAGCGCCCTTGGTTCAACAACGGCCTTCGCCAAGCCGCGGTCGAGGACGTGCACGCGGCGATCTTGCTAGCATCCAAGCTTCCTCCCAACAGGGACGGAGCACCGTTCCGATTCGTGGATGTCGCCGTTCCGGTCGGTGACGCCTCGGGCCAGGTCGTGGGCGTTCTCGGCGCTCACCTGAGCTGGCGTTGGGCCGATGTCGTCCGGCGCGAAGTCCTGTCGTCTCGCAGGCCCGAGTTGAAGGAGGATGTCGTCGTCCTCGATCGCACCGGCCAGGTTCTGCTCGGATCCGAACTCGGGACGACCCCGTACACGGCCGCCGACCTCGCATCCGGTCATTTCATCGTCCACGGCGCTGAAGGCGATCGGCTCGCCACGGCCGCTGCCACGCGCGGACGGGGCGACTACCCGGGCCTGGGCTGGATCGTCGTCGCGCTGCAGCCGGTCGACACCGCACTAGCCGGCGCGAAGAGACTCACCGGCCTGATACTCCTGCTCGGCCTCTCCACGGCTATACTTGGCATCGCGGCGATCTGGTGGGTCGCGGCGCGCCTCACCCGGCCCTTGAAGCAGCTCACCGATGCCGTCGACCGCATCGGGCGCGAGCCGAATGCGCGGATGACCCGCCATGTTCACGGCTCCCCCGAGGTACTGCGCCTGTCCGCCGCGGTCAGATCGCTGCTGCGGCGCATCGGTACCGCCGAAGCGGATGTACGCCTCATCGAAGCCGAGGCGAACAATGCGGTTCATGCCGCAGAGGACCGCGTCAGACGCATCGGGGCCGACCTCCATGCCATGCAGGTTCTGGCCGACACTGACGCGCTGACCGGCCTGCTCAACCGGCGCGCGTTCCTGCCGCTGGCCAGCGACGCGATGAGCTACTTCAAGCGCTACCGGCGTGCGATCTGCATCCTGATGATCGACATCGATCACTTCAAGCGCGTCAACGACCTTTACGGGCACGCCGCGGGCGACGAGGTCATCAGTCAGGTCGGGCGCATCGTCAGCGAGGCGGTCCGAACCACCGACAAGGTGGCGCGCTTCGGTGGCGAGGAGTTCGTGGTCCTGCTCCGCGAGACCGACTTGAAAGGCGCGACCATCTTCGCGGACCGGATCCGGCAGACGGTGGCGAACACCGTATTCGAGCCAGACGGTCTGTGTCTCAGGGCGACGATCAGTATCGGCCTGGCCGAGGCCGAGTTCACCGACGGCGATGTCGACCACACGATCGAACGGGCCGACCGCGCGCTCTACGCGGCCAAGTCAGGCGGCCGCAACTGCGTGCGGTCGTTCGAGGCGTCGAAATCACCAAGCCTGCGGGCGGCCGCTTAGAGCGACCGCGAAATCACGACGCAGCGCACCGGCACGACAAACAACGAAAAAGAACACTCCTCCATGTTAGCTCTCATTCTCGACGATGCGGAGATGAACAACCTGGTGATCGTGGCCGCGCTTCGGCCACTCGCCGGATGCACCCCGCACGACTTCACCGTGCCGGAAGAGGCACTCGCGTTTGCGAAGGCGCACGCGTGCGAGATCGGGGTGGTGATCACCGACTACGAGATGCCGGGCATGAACGGTATCGAGTTCGTTCAGGCATTGCGGCGCAGTCCAGAGCTCGCGACCGTGCCAATCGTCATGGTCACGAGCTTCGACCAGCGCAGCCTCCGTCGCGCGGCGTTAGAGGCCGGCGCGACCGACTTCCTGGCCAAACCCGCCGACCCGGTCGAGATCCGCGCGCGCGTGTCGAACCTGCTGGCCCTCTCCACCGCTCATCGGCTCCAGCGCGAGCACACCGCGCAACTCGCCCGCGAGGTCGCAACCGCCGTAAGCCTGGTCGAGGAGCGCGAGCGCGAGATCGTCTCGACCTTGATGCGGGCGGCCGAACACCGGGACGCGGATACCGGCGATCACATCGTCCGGGTTTCCGCCTATGTGGGGCTGATCGCGGAGGCGCTCGGCCACGCCCCGGCAGAGTGTCGGCAGATGAGTCTCGCCGCAACCATGCACGACGTCGGCAAGATCGCCGTGCCGGATTCCATCCTGCTCAAGCCCGGTGCGCTCACGGCCGAGGAGCGTCGCGAGATGGAACTGCACGCCGAGCGCGGCCAGCGAATCCTGGGCGGGAGCGCCTCTCCCGTGATGCGGCTCGCGGCCGAGATCGCGGTGAGCCACCACGAGCGCTGGGATGGGACGGGCTACCCGCACCAGCTCAAGGGTGAGGCAATCCCGCTGTCCGGCCGGATCGTTGCCGTGGCCGACGTCTTCGACGCGCTCACGACCGAGCGCCCCTACAAGCAGGCCTGGTCGCCCGAGCGTGCGCGCGCTCACATGGCCGAGAATGCCGGTGCTCACTTCGACCCCCGTGTCCTGGCGGCGTTCCTCAGCCGCTGGGACAAGATCGAGGCGTTCCTGACGGTCGGCCGGCAGAACCGGCAAGTGCCTCACGCAGCGTGAAACGGTATACAGGCATACGGGTCGCTCGCCTGAGGGCTGACCGAACCACTGACCGGCCACGGCCAACGGACGTCGTCCACCCTGAGCGGCCTTTCACACGGCAAAGCGGATGGAATGCAGACCTTGGGTCGCCATCATTTGGTCAACCGATTTGGCCGGTTGAGTCGAAACGATCGGGAAGCGCAGAATTCTCCGCCGTCACGCGGCCTCAGCCATCTCTGTCCAGGTCAGGGAGGCGAGCGGCCGGCACCTGCTCGGGCAACGGAGCCTCCAGCGTGAACACCACGCCACGGCGGCGATAATCGATTGCGGCCGTGCCGCCCATCTCGGCTGCCAGGGCCCGCTCGATCAGGCGTGAGCCGAACCCGCGGCGCGTCGGCGCGACGACCGGCGGCCCGTCGACCTCCTCCCAGCGTAACCAGAGCTGAGCAGGCTGTGATCCTTCCACGATGTCCCAGTTGAGGATCACGCGACCGCCATCGTCCGACAAGGCACCGTATTTCACCGCGTTGGTCGCCAGTTCGTGCAGCGCCATGTTGAAGGCGAGGGTCAGGCGCGGCGGGAGCCAGACTTGGGGACCGCTGACGACAAAGCGTTGCGCAGCGCCGCTCTGAAACGCCAGCAACGCCCCGTCGACGATCTGCCCGAGCTCCGCGCCCGCCCAATCCTTCTGAATCAACACGTCGTGGGCGATCGAGAGCGAGTGCAGCCGGGCATCCAGCGTCCTGTGCGCCTCCTCGAGCGAGGCAGCGTTGCGGAGGGTCTGGTGCGCGATCGACTGCAAGGTCGCCATCGAGTTCTTGACCCGATGGTTGAGTTCCTCGGCCAGAAGCATTCGGTGCTCTTCGGCGCGCTTGCGATCGGTAATGTCGATGGTGACGCCCGCCATTGTCAGGGGCTTGCCGTCGACGCTGTAGAAGGTCTGCCCACGGGCCTGGAGCCAGCGGACCTCGCCGCGCGGCATGCGCACCCGGTATTCGATATCATAATCGGCACGGGTCTCGATCGACGTCCGAACCGCGGCCTGCATCCGCTCGCGGTCCTCGGGCAGGATCGCGTCGATCAGGTCCGCGTAGGTGAACGGCTCATCGGGCGCGCGACCCAGGTTGCACTTGCAGCTGTCCGAGGCCAGCAGGCGCATCTCTGCCAGGTCGAGGGTCCAAGAACCGAGGCGCGCGGCCGAGAGGATGAAGCGCAGCCGCTCCTCGCTGCGCAACAGGTCGCTCGTGCGGCGGGCGACCTCCTGCTCCAGGGCGTCGCGGTCGCGCTGAATCCGCGCCAGCTTGTCCCGTTCCAGCGTGACGTCGAACTGGGACGCGAAGAAGTAGGTCAGCTCGCCGTGCCTGTCGTAGACCGGTGAGATCAGCAGCCGGTTCCAGAAGACCGCACCATCCTTCTTGTGGTTCAGGACTTCGATCTCGACGGGCACCCGCCGGGCGATGGCGGACCGGATCTTGGCGATATCGTCCCTGTTGGTCTCCGGCCCCTGCAGGAAACGGCAATTCCGACCGATAATCTCGTCGTGGCCGTAGCCGGTCAGCTGCGAGAACGCCGCGTTCACGAACACGATCGGATTGTCCGGCTGATTGGGATCGGTGATCAGCATCGGCATCCGGGTCGCCCGGACAGCGGCGACGAAGGGATCCGTGCTGGCGTCTGTCCGCGCGAATTCCGCCTCGAACCGGCTGCGTTCCTGGTGATCTGCCACTGCCTCGCCGCCCACGCCGCGATCCTGCGGCACGCGCCTCCCGCAGCCGTCTCGACGGTGCCGTAACACAGCTGAACTCGCTTGTGCGCAACCCTCTTGCCTGAAAAGTTGTCGCAGGCTTGGGCGTGGCGTTCACCGATGTTTGCGGACGGTCGGAAGCAACGCGGCGGCTCTCGAGGTCGCCGGGGATCGAGCGTACGCCGCCTCGGAGGGTAGAGGCCGTCCGCGGCTCAGGCTGCCGCCACCCGGAGCACGGTTCCGCTGATGCCGATGACGCGCACCCGCTCGCCCACGGCCAAGTCCGGTCCCACGATGCGCCAGAGCGTGTCATCGAAGCGGATGCGGCCGGCACCCTGTACGATCGGCTCCTCCAGGATGGCCTCGCGCCCGATCAGGCCGCGATCGGGACGGTTCAGCGCCGGCCCCGAAGCGCCCGCGCTGCGCCTGTTCAGGCGGCTGGCGATCCCGACCAGGATGACGGCGAGGCCCGCGAAGAGCAGCGCCTGGCCCTGCCAGGGCATCGGGATCGCGGCGGCGGCGATCCCGGTGGCGAATGCCGCCAGGCCGAGCCAGATCAGGAACACGCCGGGGACCAGGATTTCGGCCGCCGCCAAGACGAGGCCGGCGATCACCCAGCTCCAGGCGGCTCCGACGGACTCGACGGCGCCGAGGACGGCGGTGAGCGTCATGGACGTCACGCCCGCGGCGGCGCCACATTGGGCGGGGGTCCCGCCCGGCGCGGCGGCGCGCCCTCGCCGAATACGGAGCGGGTCAGTTCCCCGATGCCCCCGAGGGTCCCGGCCAGTGCGGCCGCCTCGATCGGCACCACGACGACCCTCTGGTTCGGCGCGGTGGCGATGGCGCGGACGGCATCGACGTATTTCTCCGCCACCAGGAAGTTCGCCGCCGCGATATCGCCCTCGGCGATGGCCCGGCTGACCATCCCGGTCGCCGCCGCTTCGGCCTCGGCAGAGCGCTCGCGCGCCTCGGCATCGCGGAAGGCTGCTTCCCGCCGGCCCTCCGCCTCGAGGATCGCCGATTGCTTGCGCCCCTCCGCCCTCAGGATCTCGGCGGCGCGCTGACCTTCCGCCTCGAGGATCGAGGCGCGCTTCTCCCGCTCGGCCTTCATCTGCCGGGCCATAGCCCCCGCGAGATCCGGCGGAAGCACGATGTCCTTGATTTCGATGCGGTTGATCTTCACGCCCCAGGGCGAAGCCGCCGCATCCATGACGCGAAGCAGGCGCTCGTTGATCTCGTCGCGATGAGCGAGCAGTTGATCGAGATCCATCGAGCCGACCACGGTGCGGATGTTGGTCATGGTCAGGGTCGTGGCGGCGAGGTCGAGGTTCGAGACCTCGTAGGACGCGCGCGCCGCGTCGAGCACTTGGTAGAAGACCACCGCGTCGATGGTGACGCCGGCATTGTCGCGCGTGAAGGCCTGCTGGCTCGGCACGTCGATCACCTGCTCCATCACGTTGACCCGCCGGCCGACGCGCTCGACGAAGGGCGTGATCAAGCCCAGGCCGGCATCCAGGCTGCGGGCGTAGCGGCCGAAGCGCTCCACCGTGTAGACATAGCCCTGAGGCACGATCTTCACGCCGGCCGCCAAGGTGACGACGGCGAGCGCCGCGACGCCGACCGCGAAGACGCTCAGCCCGACCGAAAGATCCATCGATGGCCCCCTGATCCGCCGCGCGCGGAGCCCGGCCGACGGTATGAATCGCAGCCTATCAGCTGCGCTTCGGGCCCGCGAGGAGCGCCCGTCCGCGCTGGCGCGATCCACAAGCCGGGAACGGAACGAACGCCGCGTGAACGGGCGCCTTGCGGATCCGATCATCAGCGGTTCAGGCCGCCGCGCGTAAGAGTGACGAATGCGTCGCGCTTGTCGGCGCTCAGGCCCGTCCATCGCAACGCTTGTTGAAGAAACAATCGGCATGATCCCGCCCACGCTTGCCGCGGAAAGAAGTCCTTTCGCGCCACGGTGGGCGGCAGATATCCCCATCCTCCCGGACTTGGTGCGCGCGTGAAGATCGCTGTCCTCGCACATCTGAAATACCCGATCGGCCAGCCCTATGCCGGCGGGTTGGAGATGCACACGCACCTCCTCACCGTCGCCTTGAAGCGGCGCGGGCACGAGGTGACGCTGTTCGCGAGCCGCGGGTCCGACCCGGCTCTGGACCCGGTGATGCTCTGCGATCCGACCGGGGATGCGTTGCTCGACCCGGAGCGCGAGGTGGCGATCGACCGCGCCGAGCACGATGCCTATCGGCGGATGATGGAGAGGGTCGCGGCCGGCGGCTTCGACCTCGTGCACAACAATTCCCTCCACGCCCTGCCCTTGCGCGAGAGTGCCCGGCTCGGCCTGCCCTGGGTCACGGTGCTGCATACGCCGCCGTTCGACGCCCTCACGGCCGGGGTGGTCGAGGCCGATCCCGACATGGCGTTCCTGGCCGTCTCGCCCTCTCTGGCGCAGGAATGGGCCTCGCTCGTGCCGGGCGCACAGGTGGTCGATAACGGCGTCGATCTCTCGACCTTCGCGTTCTCGGAAAGGGCCGACGATCCGGCCTTCGTCTTCTGGTCCGGACGGATCGTGCCCGAGAAGGGGCTGCACCTCGCCATCGACGCCAGTCGCGCAGCCGGGCTGCCGCTGACCTTCGCGGGGCCGAAGCTCAACCCCGGCTACTGGGCCGCCGAGATCGCGCCGCGCCTCGGCCCGGATCTGACGCATCTCGGGCATCTCTCGCACCGGGATCTCGCGCATCATCTCGGGCGCGCCCGGGTGGCGATCGTCTCGCCACGCTGGGAGGAGCCCTTCGGCCTTGTCGTGGCGGAGGCGCTCGCTTGCGGAACGCCGGTGGCCGCCTTCCGCCGGGGTGCCATGCCGAATATCCTCGACGCCCAGTGCGGCCGCCTCGCGCGGCCGGACGATGCGCAGGATCTCTCGGTGGCGATCCGCGAGGCTGCGGGACTCTCCCGCCGCGCTTGCCGCGATCGGGCCGAGGCGCTCTACGATGCCGCCGCCATGACAGACCGGTACCTGGAAGCCTACGCGGCGGTGATCGCGCGGTGTGCCGAGCGGGCGCGGCCGGTCCTGCGCGTCGCCGGACGGCGGGCCTGACATGAGCGCCGATGCGGTCCGCACCCTGCCCTGCGCCGTCTGCATCCCGGCGCGGAACGAGGCGGACCGCCTGCCGCGGCTGCTCGCCTCCCTGGCCGGGCAGGACTGCATCCCGCAGCAGGGCGCCCTGCGGGTCGTGGTCCTCGCCAACAACTGCACCGACGGGACCGTGGCGGCGATCCGCGCCCTCGAGGCGTCCGGAGCCCTGGCGCCGCTCGCGCTCCGGTTGATCGAGGTGCAGCTTGCCGGTGCGGAGGCGCATGTCGGCACCGCGCGCCGCATGGCGCTCGACGCCGGGGCCGACTGGCTCGTCGCCGACGGGTTCTCAGACGGCATCCTGCTCACCACAGATGCCGATGCGCGCGTGCCGGCCGACTGGGTCGCGGCCAATCTCCGGGCGCTGCAGGCGGCCGACGTGGTCGGCGGCCGGCTCGTCATCGACGATGAAGGCGCGGCGGATCCGGCGCTCGCGGCCTTACATGCCCGGATCGAGCGCTACTGGTCCGGCGTCCGGCGGCTGGAGGACATCCTCGACCCGCCGCCGCACGATCCGGCGCCGCGCCACGGCGACCATACCGGCGCGAGCCTCGCAGTCCCGGTCGCCCTCTACCGGGCCGTGGGCGGGCTGCCGCCCCTGCCCTGCGGCGAAGACAACGCCCTGGTCGGGCTGTTGCGCGAGCACGGCGCCCGCCTGCGTCACTGCCCGGACGTGCGCGTGATGGTCTCGTCCCGCCACCAGGGCCGGGTGTCGGGCGGCATGGCCACCGAGATGGCCCGCCGCACCCGGGCGATCGGCGGCGAGGCCTACCTGCTGCCGGAAGCCGCCCACTGGCAGGCGCTGATCCTGCGCCGTGCGGCCCTGCGCCGGGCGTTCCACCTCGCGCCCCGGCTCCGGGCGGCGGCCTGTACCCGCCTCGGCCTCGGCCCGGACGATCTCGCCGCCGTCGGCGACTGCCCCAACGACATCGCCTTCGTGGAGCGGGCCGACAGAATCCTTGAGGCGCGCGCTGCACCGGCACGGGAATGCCCCCTCGACCGGGCGCTGGCCGATCTCGACGCGCTGGCCCTCGCCCTGCGGGATGCCGCGTGACCCGGGGAATCGGCTGGTACGTCCATCATCAGGGCGCCGGCCACCTGCAGCGGGCCCGGACGGTGGCGGCGCTCCTGCCCCGCCCGTGCACGATCCTCGGAACGCTGTCCGGGTTCGATACGGCCGGCCTCGACATCCTCGACTTGCCCGACGACCGCCCGCTCGGCGGCTCGGACGCGTTCGACGGTCGGGACGGTGCGGCCGAGCGGCCTGAGGCCCTGCACTACGCACCCCTGAACCATCCCGGCGTGCGGAGCCGTATGGCGCGCATCGCCGCCTGGGCGGAGCGCACCGATCCCGCCCTCATCGTGGTCGACGTCTCGGTGGAGATCGCCCTCCTGGCGCGGCTCCTGTCGATCCCGACGCTGGTGGTGCGGCTTGCCGGCACGCGGACCGACCGGCCGCATCTCGAAGCCTTCCGCAGCGCGACGCGGCTCCTCGCCCCTTTTCCCGCGGCCCTGGACGGCGCCCGGGTGCCGGAGTGGGTCCGGGCCAAGACGCACTATGCCGGATTTCTCGGCGCGCCGGCGCAGCCGGTCTCCGAGGCGGGCCGGGAAATCGTGGTGGTGTTCGGCCGCGGCGGCGCGGGCGGCAACGTCGAAGACCTCGCGGCGGCGGCCTGCGCCGTACCCGATCGGCCCTGGCATGTCCTTGGCCCAGTCGCGGGCTCGGGGCGGACACCCGACAACCTGCACCTGCACGGGTGGGTCTCCGATAGCGAAGCCCGGGTGGCGCGGGCGGCGCTTCTGATCGGCGGCGGCGGCGACGGTGTGGTGGCCCTCGCGGCCGCCCAGGCGAAACGCTTCGTCTGCTTGCCGGAAGAGCGGGCCTACGGCGAGCAAACGGAGAAGGCCGCCGCCCTGGCGCGCCTCGGTGCCGCCATCGTCCACGACGGTTGGCCTGCTCCCTCCGCATGGCCCAACCTGATCCGGGCCGGGCTCGCCCTCGATCCCTCGGTGATCGGCGGGTTGCACAGCCGGGATGCGGTGAAGGATTGCGCGGCGTCGATCGAGCGCCTGATCCAGCACGCCGACCGAGCCTGAAGAGCATCCCGGCCGCAGGCCGAGGGTGTGGCATAGCGGTCCGGCGCAGGAAAGCTTGATCTAGATGAGCGCGCCACGTCCCGTTATGTGCGAAAGGGGACCGTAGTTGCGGGCCTCGAACTAGGCACGTCCGCGACCGAGAGTCGACAGCTCCCGCCTTGAACGGCGGAGCAGCACCTGCTGCGCTATTTCTTCAATGTCTATGATGGCGTCAGCATGCCTGACGCAACAGGCACCGAACTGCCGGACTGGCAGGACGCGCGCGTAGAAGCCATTCAGCGGGCGGGCGCGATCTTCCAAGCCAATGCCGCCCGTATCGCCTTGGGCGAGGATTGGCATATCGAGGTGACTGACGAGCGCCAACTCGTGCTGTTTCGCTTCGATATCATCGCCCAGGAAGCGCCCGTGTTGTCGAGCCAGCGCCGGAAACCCGACGCCACCGTCTAGCTTCCACGGCCTGCCGCCTGCGAGCGGCCTGGGGCTACGACGGAGCTGAGCCCTCCTGTCGCAGAAAGGCCGCCGCACCGAAGGGGCGGCCGCTCCGACACCCATCTTGCGCGTTGCCGCGCCGCGGCTCAGGAGATCAGATCGAGCTTCGCCGCCTCGATCCCATTAGCTCGGAGCGCGTCGGGAAGGGCCGAGAAGTCCCGGTATCCGGCCTCACGCGCCATCGCGTCCAGGGCCGTCTGCTCGTCGTCGGCCGCGCCGGTCCAGAGCACCGCGCCGCTCTTCTTCTGCTTGATCTGAAAGATGCTCATCGATCCCTCCCCCGTCTCGCGAAGACCAACCGGGTGACAACGTCGCTATTCGCGGCCGGTTGCAGAGGACGACATTCAAAGAGGCTTCTGCGTCACAGGTCCGGAACATGCGGCGTGACATCCGGCGACGGAAACGTGCGACGGCGCTATGCTGGCTTCCGTGAAGGATAGCGCGCCATGAAAACGCCGGCCTGCACAGGGATAGAGGTGCGTCATCAATCCAGCACCGACCGCGAGGCCCCCGTCGTGAAGTACGTCCGTTGGCGCGCGTGCCGCCTCAGCGTCCTGTGCGGGCTCGCGATGCTCGCCGCGGCGCCGGCCAGGGCCGTCGAGACCGCCTCCGTTCCCGATGCCGCCACCATCGCGCCGGCGGTCACTGTCGTGCCCGCCGACAGCCGCGAGATCGTCGAGCGGGCGGTCGTCACCGGGACGCTGGTTCCGCGCGACGAGATCCTGGTCTCCCCGGAGGTCGAGGGCCTGCGCATCACAGAGCTGCTCGTCGAGGAGGGGGACCGCGTCACGAAAGGCCAGGTGCTCGCCCGGCTGTCGCTCGAGATGATCGCGACCCAGGAGGCCTCGAACGTGGCGGCGATCGCCCGGGCCGAGGCGGCGATCGTCCAGGCCCGGAGCCAGATCGTTCAGGCAGAGGCCGCCAACGTCGAAGCCAAGCAGTCGCTGGAGCGGGCCCAGGCGCTCGCCAAGACCGGCAACGCCACCGCGGCGGTTCTGGAGCAGCGCGTCTCGGCGGCGCAGGGGGCGGAAGGGCGCCTCGCCGCCGCCAAGGGCGGCCTGCAATCCGCCCAGGCCGACCTCGCCACCGCCCGGGCGGCCGGCTCCGAGATCGCCCTGCGGCGTGCCCGCACCGATATCCGGGCGCCGGAGGCCGGCATCATCAACCGCCGCACCGCCCGGATCGGCGCCACCGCCACCGCGGTGGGAGAGCCGCTGTTCCGGCTGATCGCCCGCGGCGAGATCGAGCTGGAGGGCGAGGTGCCCGAGACGTCGCTGGCCCGCATCCAGGTCGGCAACCCGGCGAGTCTCGATCTCGATGACGGTCGTCGCCTCTCCGGCAAGGTGCGCCGTGTCTACCCGGAGGTCGACCGGGCGACGCGGCTCGGCAAGGTGCGCATCCGGCTCGGCGACGATCCGGCCCTGCGGATCGGCGCCTTCGCGCGCGGCAACGTCGAAGTGGCGCGCCGCACGGGCGTCGCGGTCCCGGTCTCCAGCCTGCTCTACGCCGCCGACGGTCGCGCCAGCGTCCTCGTGGTGAAGGATGGGCGCGTCGAGGCGCGGCCCGTGACGACGGGGCTCTCCGCCGAGGGCTTCACGGAACTCCGCTCCGGCGTCGCCGCCGGCGAGAGCGTCGTGGCCCGCGCCGGCAGCTTCCTGCGCGACGGGGACCGGGTCCGCCCGGTCCCGGCGACCACCAGCACGCCGATCGCCGACGCGGCCCCGCGGTAGGACCGAGCCATGCGCCTCAACGTCTCCGCCTGGGCGATCCGCAAGCCGCTGCCGTCGGTGGTCCTGTTCCTGGTCCTGATGATCCTGGGGCTGGTGAGCTTCCGCGCCCTGCCGATCACCCGGTTCCCGAACATCGACATCCCGATCGTCTCCGTGACGATCACGCAGTCGGGCGCGGCCCCGTCCGAATTGCAGACCCAGGTCACCAAATGGGTCGAGGATTCGGTCGCCGGGGTGAAGGGCGTCAAGCACATCCTCTCGACGATCACGGAGGGCACCTCCACCACCACGATCGAGTTCCGCCTGGAGGTGAACCAGGATCGAGCGACCAACGACGTCAAGGACGCCATCGCCAAGATCCGCCAGAACCTGCCCCGGACCATCGACGAGCCGATCGTCTCCCGCGTCGAGATCGCCGGCCTGCCGATCATGGTCTACGGCGCCTCCGCGCCGGCCATGACGCCGGAGGACCTGTCGTGGTTCGTGGACGACGTCGTTGCCCGCGGCCTGCAGAGCGTGAAGGGCGTCGGCGGCGTCGAGCGGCTTGGCGGCGTCGCGCGCGAGATCCGCGTCACCCTCAAGCCCGATCGCCTGCTGGCGCTGGGCATCACCGCCGCCGACGTGAACCGGCAGCTGCGCCTGACCTCGGCCGACATGGCCGGCGGCCGTGCCGAGGTCGGCGGCCAGGAGCAGTCGATCCGGGCGCTCGCCGCCTCGGCGAGCCTCGACACGCTGGCCAAGACCTCCATCGTGGTGCCGGGCAACCGCAAGGTCCGCCTCGACGAGCTCGCGACCCTGTCGGATACCGCCGAGGAGCCGCGCACCTTCGCGCGCTTCAACGGCGAGCCGGTGGTCGCCTTCGCCATCTCCCGCGCCAGCGGCGCCAGCGACGCCGACGTCTCGGTGGGCGTCGCCAAGAAGATCGCGGCGCTCCACGCGGCGAACCCCGACGTGCGCTTCGACCTGATCGACACCAGCGTCGACAACACGATCGGCAACTACCACTCGGCCATGATGGGCCTGATCGAGGGCGCGGCCCTCGCCGTCGTGGTGGTGCTGCTGTTCCTGCGCGACTGGCGCGCGACCCTGATCGCCGCGGTGGCGCTGCCGCTCTCGGTACTGCCGACCTTCTGGGTGATGAGCGCGCTGGGCTTCTCGCTCAACGCGGTCAGCCTCCTGGCGATCACGCTGGTCACCGGCATCCTGGTGGACGATGCGATCGTGGAGATCGAGAACATCGTCCGGCACATGCGGATGGGGAAGTCGCCCTACCGCGCGTCGCTCGAGGCCGCCGACGAGATCGGGCTCGCGGTCATCGCCATCACGGCGACGATCATCGCGATCTTCTCGCCGGTCTCGTTCATGGGCGGGATCGCCGGCCAGTACTTCAAGCAGTTCGGCCTGACCATCGCGGCGGCGGTGTTCATGTCGCTGCTCGTGGCGCGGCTGATCACGCCGCTCCTCGCCGCCTACTTTCTGCGCGACCACGGGCCGGAGCACGAGCGCGACGGCGTCGTGATGCGCGGCTATACGCGGCTCGTGGCGTGGTCGGTCCGGCACAAGTTCATCACGCTGGTGCTCGGCATCGCGTGTTTTGCCGCTTCGATCGCTTCCACGGGGCTGCTGCCGGCGGGCTTCCTGCCGGCGGAGGATCAGGCCCGCACCCTGTTCGTGGTCGAACTGCCGCCCGGCGCCCGTCTTCCGGACACGGTCCGGGTCACCGACCGCATCGAGGAGAAGATCCGCGCCCTGCCCGAGGTGAAGAGCGTGTTCGTGGATGGCGGGCGCCAATTGCCGGCCAAGAAGGAGGTGCGGCTCGCGAGCCTCACCATCAATCTCGTCCCGAAGAACACCCGCCACCGCACCCAGAAGCAGGTCGACGCCGAGGTCGCGGCGATCCTGCGCGAGGAGCCGGACCTGCGCTTCTGGGCGCTGCGCGAGGGCGGCCAGCGCGACCTGGCCCTGATCATCGCCGGTCCCGACAAGGCGGTGGTGGCCGAGACCGCAGCCAAGCTGCAGCGCGAGGCGCAGCAGGTCCCGCACCTCGTCAATGTCATGTCGACCGCGCCGCTGGACCGGACCGAGGTCCGGATCCGCCCGAAGCCCGCGGTGGCGGCCGATCTCGGCGTCACCACCGACACGATCGCCGAGACCGTGCGGGTCGGCACGATCGGCGATATCGGCATGAACCTCGCCAAGTTCAACGCGACCGACCGGCAGGTGCCGATCCGGGTGCAGCTGCCCGAGAGCCTGCGCGGCCGGCTCTCCGACCTCGAGACCCTGAAGGTCCCGGTGAAGGGCGGGACCGCCGTTCCGCTGGCCACCGTCGCCGATATCAGCCTCGGCCAGGGCCCGACCGGCATCGACCGCTACGACCGTTCCGTGCGCGTGGCCCTTGAGGGCGACATGCAGGGGACCGACGCGCTGGCCGAGCTGATCAGCCAGGTGATGAACCTGCCGACCGCCAAGAACCTGCCCCCCGGGGTGACGATCAGCCAGACCGGCGACGCCGAGGTGATGGGCGAGGTCTTCGAGGGCTTCGCGCTCGCCATGGGCGCCGGCCTGATGATGGTGTTCGGTGTGCTGATCCTGCTGTTCGGCAATTTCCTCCAGCCGCTGACCATCCTGTTCTCGCTGCCGCTCTCCATCGGCGGCGCGATCCTGGCGCTGCTGATCTGCCACATGCCGATCTCGATGCCGGTGGTAATCGGCATCCTGATGCTGATGGGCGTCGTAACCAAGAACGCCATCATGCTGGTGGACTTCGCCGTCGAGCAGATCCACGCCGGCGTCGACCGCAACACCGCGATCGTCGATGCCGGCCGCAAGCGGGCGCGGCCGATCGTGATGACCACCATCGCGATGGCGGCCGGCATGGTCCCGTCCGCGATGGCCTACGGGATCGGCGGCGAGTTCCGCGCGCCCATGGCGGTGGCGGTGATCGGCGGCCTGATCGTCTCGACGGTGCTGTCGCTGGTCTTCGTGCCGGCGATCTTCGTGCTGATGGATGACCTGTCGCGCCTGATGAAGCGTCTGTTCGGCCGCTTCGTCGGCGAGCGCGACGACCCGGAGGATGCTGTAACCTTCGACCCGGTCCATCCCGCCAATGATGGCCGTCCCGCGCCGCCCCGCATCGCCGCGGAATAGGACGGAGCGGCCGGAATGTCGTCCGCTCCGTCATCCCGGGACGGCGCAGCGGGGCCCGGGATAGCCTCATGGCGTGCACCGGTAGCAGGCGAAGCGGTCGGATCCGCTTTCTAAGCCCTGTGTCCCAGCGGCGCGCATTGCGCGCGGCGCCGCGATGGGCTGTGACTCCGGCCAGCGAATCGAACGAGGATACGGGAAGCGATGTCGGGTGGTCACGGGGCGGTCGAGGGTTCGAACAAGCGCGTCGCGCTGCTGATCTCGGTGCTCGCACTGTTCCTCGCCTTCAGCGAGACCCTGGGCAAGGCGGCCCAGACGGAGTCGATCGGCGCGAACGTCGAGGCCGCGAACCAGTGGGCCTATTTCCAGGCGCGCACGATTCGTTCGACTGTGCTCAAGACCGCCGACGAGGCCCTGGCGCTGGTGCCGCCGGGCCCCAACCAGGATGCGATCTCGGCCAAGCGCGCCGAGTGGGCCAAGACGCTGGCACGCTGGGAATCCGAACCCGCCACAGGCGAGGGTCGCAAGGAGCTGACCGCGAAGGCGAAGGCCTCAGAGGAGCGGCGCGACCTGTCGCTGCTGCGCTACCATCATTACGAGCTGGCCTCGGCGGCCTTCCAGATCGGCATCGTGCTGGCCTCGGCCGAGGTGATCACCGGCATCGCCATGCTGGTCTTCGCCGGCGGCTTCCTGGGACTCGCCGGCGCGGCACTCCTCGGCTTCGGCTACCTCGCGCCGGACGCGCTGCCGTTCTTCCATTAAGGATCGTCCGCGCGGGAGAGCGGCGTAACGCCACGATCACTGGCGATTGACCGGCCGCGCGCGGCGCCGGGCTGGACGTGCGCGCCGGAAGCTGATCGTTTCGGCATATTCCAGGGGGGAATAATGTCCGATCACTCAGAAGAACAGGGACGCCTGACGAAACTCGCCAGCGCGATCTTCCTGCACACCGAACACGCGATCTACGCGGCGCTCGGCCTCCTGCTGGCGCTCACCGCGCTGATCGCGCTGGTCGACGCCGCCGGGCTGACCTGGGAAGCCATGCGGGCGCTCGGCGGCGCCGCGCAGATCCTCGAAGTGATCGACCGGCTGCTGTTCCTGCTCATGCTGATCGAGATCCTCCACACGGTGCGGGTCTCGATGCGGTCGGGCACGCTGACCTGCGAACCGTTCCTGATCGTCGGGCTGATCGCGTCGATCCGGCGGGTCCTGGTGATCACGCTGCAATCCTCCGAGATCACGCACGCCAAGGACTGGTCGCCCGAGAAGCAGGCTTTGTTCCAGGCCTCGATGATCGAACTCGGGGTGCTCGCCGGCCTGATCGTCACGATGGTCTTCGCGATCTTCCTGCTTCACCGCGCGCGGGACGACGGACGTCCGGCGGGCGAAGAGAAGTCGAGCGGCGAAGCCTGACGCCGCAGGCCGCCGCAATCCTTGCCGGCGGAGCGAAGCCATGATCGGGGCGAGCGGATCCGGCTTCAGTTCATCCGCAGGATCGCGGCGTTGAGGAGGGTCGCGAAGGCGACCCAGGCGGCGTAGGGCACGAGCAGCCAGGCCGCGACCCGGTCGAACCGCCAGGTCAGACGGATCGTCCAGAGCACCATCACCAGCAGCATCGCGACGACGATCAAACCGGCCCCGATCGCGTGGCCGGTGAAGAAGATCGGCGTCCAGGCGGCGTTGAGGGCGATCTGCACCAGGAAGGCGGCCAGCGTGAGCCACCAGCCCTCGCGGCTCGGCCCGGAGCGGGGCTTCGCGCCGAGCAGCCGCCAGAGCGCGATCGCGATCATCGTGTAGAGGATCGTCCAGGCCACCGGGAATACCCAGTTCGGCGGGTTGAAGGCCGGCTTGTTCAGGCCCGCGTACCAGCCCGGGATCTCCGCCTGCGTCGCCGCCGAGCCGATGGCAGCCGTGGCCGCCACCGGCAGGATCGTGGCGGCGAGGCGCAGCCAGCGCGGCAAGGGCGATCCTCCGGGGACCTGTGTGGCGGCGGTCATGGTCGTTCGTCTCCAGGCCGCATGGGCGCGCGGCTTGCCGAGGCCCGCGCGCCGTGGCACGCGCCCATCTCCATCCGCCGAGATTCGCCAGATGTCACAGCCTAACGCGCCGCAGGGTCCGTCGAATAGCCGGAGCGACGCCGCGCCGGATGTCACCCGCCGGAGCCGTGCCGCCCAGGCGATGGGCCGAATCGAACCGGAGACCCGGGCCGTGGTGATGCCGCTCCACGTCTCGACCACCTTCATCCGCGATCCCGACAACGGCTACAGCTCGGGCTATTGCTACGCACGGCCGGACAACGCCACGGTGCGTGAGGCGGAAGCCGTCCTGGCGATGCTGGAGGGTGCGGAGGCCGGCGCGCTGCTGTTCGGGTCCGGGATGGCGGCGGCGACCGCGGTGTTCGGCGCCCTTGAATCCGGCGACCATGTCGTCGCCGGCACCGTCATGTACTGGGCGCTGAAGCGCTGGCTGCGGGAGGAGGCGCCCCGGCGCGGCTTGACGCTGACCTTCGTGGAGACGGACGACCTGGACGCCCTGCGGGCCGCCATCGAGCCGGGCCGGACCAAGCTCGTGTGGATCGAGACCCCCGGCAATCCGCTCTGGACGGTGACCGACATCGCCGCTGCGGCCGAGATCGCCCACCGGGCAGGAGCCCGGCTCGCCGTCGATTCCACTGCGGCCTCGCCGGTGCACACGCGCCCGCTGGAACTCGGCGCCGATCTCGTGATGCATTCGGCCACCAAGATCCTGAACGGCCATTCCGACGTGGTGGCGGGCGTGCTGGCGGGCGCGCGAGCCGACCCGTTCTGGGAGCGGATCCGGAATATCCGCGCCGGAAGCGGCGGCATCCTCGGCCCGTTCGAGGCCTACCTGCTGATGCGCTCGCTCCGCACCCTCCATCTGCGCGCGGCGGCACAGTCGGCGGGTGCCCTGAGGCTCGCAGAGCGTCTGAGCGGGCACCCGCACGTGACCCGCGTCCTGTATCCAGGGCTCCCGGACGATCCGGGGCACGCGGTCGCCCGGCGGCAGATGTGCGACGGGTTCGGCTTCATGCTGTCGATCCGGGTCGCGGGTGCCGAGGCCGGTGCCATCGCGACGGCGGCGCGGGTGCGGCTCTGGAAGCGTGCGACCTCGCTCGGCGGCGTCGAGAGCCTCATCGAGCACCGCGCCTCGGTGGAAGGTCCGGGCAGCCCCTGCCCGACGGATCTGCTGCGGCTG
This sequence comes from Methylobacterium sp. PvR107, assembly GCF_017833295.1. NCBI lineage: Bacteria > Pseudomonadati > Pseudomonadota > Alphaproteobacteria > Hyphomicrobiales > Methylobacteriaceae > Methylobacterium > Methylobacterium sp. PvR107. The sequence continues at coordinate 4,287,219 of NZ_JAFIBW010000001.1, read as the reverse complement.
TCGACCGGCATCGAGGATACGGACGACCTGTACGGCGATCTGGATCAGGCGCTGCGGGCGGCGCACGCGGTGGCTTGAGGGGATCCGCCCGCTGGCCGACGCGCTGAACCGGCTGTTCGGCGAGGGGTCGCGCGCGACCACGAGCGCAGCTTCTGACGTTCTCGCGCCTCGACGGCAGCATCCGGCCGGTCGCCACCGCCTGGATCTCCGCGGAGGCGCGGCGGCGCGACCTTCTCGCCGGGATGGCCGATAGGCCACCGCCGGAGCGCGTCAGGCACCTGAAGTGCCGCGACGGGCCGGCGGTGCCAAAGCGGCGACAAGCGCGTTGTGTTGGCGATGCCCTTCGCGGGCGCAATTTCTATCGTGAGCACCGCACGCCGATGAGACCACTCCTCCCCGCCGCCGCCCTCCTCGGCCTTGCCGTGACGGCGGCCCGCGCCGATGTGGTGCCCAACCTCGACGTCGAACGGACCTGCCGATCGGCACAGGTCGCCAACACGTCCATCAGCGACCAAGCCAATTACGACGGCTGCCTCCGCTCGGAGCGCGAGGCCAAGAAGGAGGCCGAGCGGCACTGGGGCAGCTACACCGCTGCCGCCAAGCGTCAGTGCGAGGACCAATTCAAGGCGGGCGGCTTCCCGTCCTATGTCGAGATGGTGACCTGCCTGGAACTCGCCTCAGGCGCCGTGCCGACGCAGAGCGACGCGGGCGGCCGGGCGGTGGGTGGCCCCGGCTCGCCGCGGGACGTGAAGGCGCAACAAGAGGGTGGCGCCAACCTCACCCGCGAGCCGCCCGCGAGCCAGCGCACGAACCCGATCGAGGTTCTGGAGAACAAGTAGGCCGCCGCGGCCGGAGCCGGCGAGCCATTCTCCCGGTGCAGACGCAGGCCCCCGCCATGGCGTGCTATGGGCTGAATTCCCGTCCCCAGCACGCCATCCGGATCCGTGAACGCCCTCGCCATCATCGCCCCGATCTTCGGGATCGTCCTGATCGGCTGGGGTGCGGCGCTCGCGGGTCTGCTCTCCGACAAGGTGAGCGACGGCCTGTCGGAATACGTCTTCGCGGTGGCCGTCCCGGCGCTGATCATCGCCACGCTGACGAAGCCCGGGATGAGCGGCACCGTGGCATGGTCCTACTGGGTCGCGTATTTCGGCGGCGCCGGCATCGCCTGGTTCGCCGGCACCCTGATCGCCCGGCGGCGCGCCGGGATCGAGCGGCGGGGCGCGATCCTGCACGGCTTCGCGGCGAGCCAGTCGAACACCGTGTTCGTCGGCGTGCCGATGATCCTCCAGGCCTACGGCGAGGAGGGCGCCTTCCCGCTGTTCATGCTGCTCGCGGTCCACCTGCCGCTGATGATGGGCAGCGCCACCTTCCTGATCGAGTCCGATTCCGGCCTGCCGGTCCTGGCGCGGGTCCGGGGCCTCGCCCTGGTGCTGCTTCGGAATCCGATCTTCGTGGCTCTCCTGATCGGCATGGCCATGAAGGGGTTCGGCCTCGCACCAGCCGGCCTTGCCCGGTCGCTGATCGATGCCTTCGCGGGAACGGCCTCCACCTGCGCGCTGGTGGCGCTTGGCGCCGGCCTGAAACGCTACCGGGTGCTGTTCGATCTGAAGGGCGCGCTGGTCATCGCGCTCCTGAAGAACCTGCTGCATCCTTTGGCGGTCTGGATCCTGGCCTTCCATGTCTTCGCGATGCCGCCCGCTTATGCGGGGGTCGCGACCCTGTTCGCCGCCATGCCGGTGGGGATCAACGCCTACCTGCTGGCGGTGCGTTACAAGACCGAGACCGGGATGGTGGCCGCCTCGGTGCTGGTCTCGACCCTGCTGGCGCCGCTCACCACCTTGGCGTGGCTCATGCTCCTCGGCCGGGTGTGACGGTGGCGCCCCGGCGTCACCGCGCGCGTTGGACGGCGCGCCGTGCGGGTCTAGGGTAGGGGCAACTGCGCAGGCCCCGAAGACCGGCGCTTCCCTGCAGGCGAGGAATTTCCATGAATGCTCCGATGCGCCCTCCGGGCAGCGCCTCCCCGTCCGCTCCGGCCTCGGCGAGCTTCGTCTGGGACGATCCCTTCCTGCTGGAGGACCAGCTCACCGAGGACGAGCGGGCGATCCGCGACGTCGCCCAGAGCTTCGCGCAGGAGCAGCTCCTGCCCGGGATCGTCGAGGCCTACGCCACCGAGAAGACCGATCCCGGCCTGTTCCGGAAGATGGGCGAACTCGGCCTTCTGGGCGTCACGCTGCCGGAGGAATACGGCTGCGCCGGTGCCTCCTACGTGGCCTACGGCCTCGTGGCGCGGGCGGTCGAGGCGGTGGATTCCGGCTACCGCTCGATGATGAGCGTGCAATCCTCGCTCGTGATGTACCCGATCCACGCCTACGGCTCCGAGGAGCAGCGGCAGAAGTTCCTGCCGAAGCTCGCCTCGGGGGAATGGATCGGCTGCTTCGGCCTCACCGAGCCGGATGCCGGCTCGGACCCGGCCGGCATGAAGACGAAGGCCGAGAAGATCGACGGCGGCTACCGGATCTCGGGCGCCAAGATGTGGATCTCCAACGCGCCCTTCGCGGACGTGTTCGTGGTCTGGGCGAAGTCCGACGCGCACGAGGGCGCGATCCGCGGCTTCGTCCTCGAGAAGGGCATGAAGGGCCTGTCCGCCCCGACGTTGAAGGGCAAGCTGTCCCTGCGCGCCTCGACCACCGGCGAGATCGTCATGGAGGGCGTCGAGGTCGGCGAGGACGCTCTGCTGCCGAACGTCTCCGGGCTGAAGGGACCGTTCGGCTGCCTGAACCGGGCACGCTACGGCATCTCCTGGGGGGCGATGGGCGCCGCCGAGGATTGCTGGCACCGCGCCCGCAGCTACACGCTGGAGCGCAAGCAGTTCGGCCGGCCCCTGGCGCAGACCCAGCTCGTCCAGAAGAAGCTCGCCGACATGCAGACTGAGATCGCGCTGGGCCTCCAGGCCTCGCTCCGGGTCGGCCGGCTGATGGACGAGGGCCGGATGACGCCGGAGATGATCTCGCTGGTCAAGCGCAACAATTGCGGCAAGGCGCTCGACATCGCCCGCAACGCTCGGGACATGCACGGCGGCAACGGCATCATGGGCGAGTACCACGTGATGCGCCACGCCCAGAACCTCGAGACGGTCAACACCTACGAGGGCACCCACGATGTCCACGCCCTGATCCTCGGCCGGGCGCAGACAGGGCTGCAGGCGTTCTTCTGAGGCCCGGAAGACGTTTCTCCCACCGGATCACCTCAGCCTGAGGTGCGGCGAAGCCGCCTCGCAGGGGGGCTCCAGGGATCGCGCGGCCGGAACTCTTCTCCGAGGCCTCCGCCGCGCTTCGGCACCCTAGGGTGAGAGCGCGGGTGGGATATGTCCCAAGCGATGGGTGGGGTTACTCCCCGCCCTCCTCACCGGCCAGCGACCATTCGCGGACCCGGGCGAGGTGGTCGTAAGCCCCGTATTTGCTCGCGAATTGCGGATAGGGCCGCGCCGTGTAGGCGGCCTCGCCGGTCATGAAGCGGGCCACCAGCCCGCGGAGCCGCTCGGCATGTTCGGCGACGATCGCCTCGACGCCGCGCTCCTCGCCCCGGGGCGGCTTCACGGGGATCGGCAGGAACGGCTTCCGGCCGCCGGAGGCATGGACGTAGAGCAGGTCCGGCACCGCCTTCACGGCCGGCAGATCCTTGAAGGCGCCGCGCATCAGCATCGCGGCTTCCAGGGTGAGCTGCGGCGAGAACCCGGAGAAGATCATCTTCGCCGAGGGCGGCGCGCCGGTCTTGTAATCGACGATGCAGGCGGTACCGTCGGCCCGCAGCTCGATCCGGTCGGCGCGGGCGCGCAGCGTGAAGGTCTCGCGCCCCATCGGGATCACCCAGCGCCCGGAGACTTCCGGGACGATCCGGGACAGGCCGGGCCGGCGCTGCGCCTCCCAGTCGAGATACGCCGTCGCCATGCGCTCGTAGCGCGGCCACCACTCGGCGTAGAGGTTCGGGTACTCCGCCTCGATGTCGGCGAAGGCGTTCACCGCGAGGTTCAGCAGGCGCACTGCCGAATCCGGCGGCAAATCCTTGGGATGGCAGCTGGCGAATTCCGCGAAGACGTCGTGCACCAGCGAGCCGCGGGTGGCGACGCCCGGCGCCGCCGCCAGCGGCTCGAGCGGGTCGAGCCCGAGCACGTGGCGGGCGAAGATGCTGTAGGGATCGCGGACCAGCGTCTCGATCTCGGTGACGCTGAGCGAGCGCGGGAACAGCGCCGGGTCCGGCTTCGGCGCGGGGCGCTTCAGCCGCGGCTCCGGCGGCGCCGCGTCGAGCCGGGCCGCGAGTCCGGTAAGCCGGCGCCCCGCCTCCAGAACGGTCTCCCAGCGGGGATCGCCCGCGAGGGCCCGCAGCCGCTGGATCAGCCGCGACGGCACGGTCGGCGCGCCCTCCCGCTTCAGCGCCCGGGTGATCACCGCGTCGCGGCAGCCGAGCGCGTGCACGAAGTCGTGGGCCATCTGGCCGATCCGCCGCTCGGGCGGGTTCAGGCCGACGCGCTCGCGCATCGGCCGGTTGAGGAACGAGTCGGTCAGCGTGCGCACCGGCCACACGCCCTCGTCCAGGCCGCCGAGCACGACCCGGTCCACCGACAGAAGTCGCGCCTCCAGCAGACCGAGGATGCGCAGCCGCGGATGCGGCGCCTCGCCGGTGCAGGCGACTTTGCGCTCGCGGGCCAGCGCGGTGAAGAAGGTGGCGTAGTCGTCGAACCGCCCCGGCATAAGGCCGGGCTCGGCCATCTCCAAGTCGTCGAACAGGGCGTCGAGACAGGACAGGGATCCGTCCAGATCCGCCTCGGGCGCGTCCTCCGGCCCGGCGATCAGGCGGTCGCAGGCTTCGCGGTGGCTCGTGGCCGTGGTGACGAGGTCGCAATCCCCTGCGCCGCCGGCACCCGGAAAATCCCGGAACACCTGATCGAGCCGATCGAGCAGGTCCGCGGCCAGCGCCCAGTCGATGTCCTTCAGGCGCCGTTTGGCCCGGGGCCGATGCTCGGGCGGACCGGCCTGCTCGGCGGCGAGGGCGTTGCGCAGGCCGTCGAAGCCCAGGGCCGGAACCGGACCGCGCAGCAGCCCGATCTCCAGGGCGGCCGCGCCCCGGACCACGTCCGCGCGGGGCAGGCCGAGATGGACCATCGGGTGCGAGAGCAGCGCGATCAGCCGGGCCGGGACCGCATCGGCCTGGTTGCGGGCGAGGTCGGCGGCAAGTTCGGCCGCGAGCCGGGCGAGCCGCCCGGCGGGGCTTCCGGCCAGCGCCAATCCGGCGGAATCCTCGGCCACGATGCCCCAGCGCAGCAGCTCGACGGCGACCCGGCCGGCGAGTCCCCGGTCGGGCGTGATCAGGGCCGCGGTGGCGCCAGGATTCTGCAGAATCTCGCGCAACGCCAGCGCCGCGACCAGCGCCTCCTCGCGCTCGTCGGCGGCCTCGGCCAGCGCCAGCCCCTCGAGACCCAGCCGCGCGATGGCGTCGCGCCCGATCGGGTCGAGGTCAGCCCACGCATCGGTGGTGTCGGCCGGACGCAGGGCCTGCGACAGGAGCGCGGCCCGCGCGGCCTGACCGGCATCGGGCTCACCGAGGGCCACGATCTCCGTGCGGCTCAGGTTGAGATTCTCCGGCCCGAGCAGCCGGTGCAGCACCGCCTGCGGGTGGCCATGGGCGATCACCCGGGCGAAGCCCTCACCGGTGTCGATGCCGTCCCAGCCGGCCGCGTCGAGGTCGAGGTCTAGGCCCGGCAGCACCACGGCGCCCCGGGGCAGCTTCGCCACGGCGGCGATGAGCCGGGCCGTGGCCGGCACCGAGCCCAGCGAGCCGGCCACGATCACCGGGTCCGCGGTCGCGCTGCGCGACAGGCGCCGCTCCTCGGCCAGGACAAGGCCGCGCGCGCGGGCGACCGGATCGGCCAGCCCGCGCTCGGCGAGCAGCTTCGGCCAGTTCTCGGCGGCGATCTTCACGAAGTCGAGGGTCAGGCCGAAGTAGCGGGAATATTCGGCCTCGACGGCGGCGCCGATCTCCGACCAGGGCAGGCCCTCGACGGTGAGCGCGTCCATGAGCCGTTCGAGATCGCCGGCGAGACCGACCGCGTCGGCGGGGGAGGACGGCACGAGGAACGGCACCTCCGCATCCAGCGGCAGCAGGGTCCGGTCGACGCTCTTGGCCCAGGCCTGGACGAGACGGGCGAGGATCAGCCGACGCTCGAGCGCCGGCATCGGGACGCTCAACGGGTCTGCATTCGGCTCCAGCAGCGGCTCGGCGGCGAGGTCGAGTTCCGCCTCGTCGGCCTCGCCGAGGGGGATCATCCGCGGCAGCAGGGTGGCCTGCCCGGGCGCGTCCCGGCCGAGCCGATCGGCCAGGATCGCGCTGAGCGCCCGCGCCGCGCGGCGGGTCGGCAGGTAGAGGGTGACGGCGGCCAGTGCCAGCGGGTCGTCCGCGACCGAGCCGACGAGACGGCCGGAGAGCAGCGCCTCGGCGAGCGTCGGCAGGAACGGAACGCCGCGGGAGATGGTGAAGACGGCCTGACGGGCTGACATGGTCAGGCTTCTACGCCCGCGGCGGGATCCCGGACAGGGGGCGATGGGCCGCTGCCGGGATCAAAGCGGCTGGCGGAGTGCGCGCACCGCGGCGGCCCCCGCGCGTCACGACTTCGGCGTGCGCCGCCCTGTGCCGCCGGCCCGGTCGTTCCGGGGCCGCGAAGCGGAGCCCGGAACCCAGACACGTCGACGCGGCCTGAGGCTGCCCTTTCAGCGGTTCTGGATTGCCCGCCTCCGGCATGCCCTTCCGGGTCCGGCCTCGCCTGCGGCGCCCCGGAATGGCGGCGGGCACAATGGTCCGGCCGGATCGCTTCACCCGCGAAGCGGGCCCTCGGAGGCGGGCCGGAGCAAGGTCGGGCGCGCCGAAGCCGGAGTCCCGCTCAGCCTTTCGCCCCCGCGGCGCCGTAGCCCGCGCGCCGGCCGAACACGACGCCGGAGGTCAGCCCCGAGCCGCCCGGATAGCCGTTGAAGAACACGCCACCGACCATCTCGCCGCAGGCATAGAGCCCGGGGATCGTGCTGCCGTCCGCGCGCTTCACGCCGCCGTCGTCGCCGACCTCGACGCCGCCATAGGTGAACGTGATTCCGCCCGTGACCGGATAGGCCTTGAACGGCCCCGTCCCGATGGTCTGCGCCCAGTTGGACTTCGGCAGAGGAAGCCCCTTGGTGCCGCGGCCGTCCTTCACGGTCGGGTCGAACGGCACGCTCTCGTCCACGGCGGCGTTGAACGACGCGATGGTCTGCCTGGCCGCGTCACGATCGATGCCGTCGAGCTTGTCGATGAGCCCGTCCAGGGTGTCGGCCTCGACGAAATGCGCGTCGTGGAACCGGTACTCGCTGTAGAGCAGGTGATCGACCTTGGCGTCGAAGATCTGCCACGCCACGTGCCCGGGCTGCTCCATGATCGAGCGGCCGAACTGGGCGTAGGTGTAGTTGCGGAAATTCTTGCCCTCGTCGACGAACCGCTCGCCGTTCGCGTTCAGCATCAGGCCCAGGAAGTAGCAGATCTTCCGGTAGTGCTTGCGCTCGCCGTGCGGCAGGTCGAGGTTGCCGTAATCCGGCGTGTGCAGGTCCATCGGCGTCGCGTGACAGCCGCCGTAGAAGCCGTGGGCCTTCGCACCGAGGTCTAGGGCCATCTGAAGCCCGTCCCCCTGGTTGTGCGGCGTGCCGCGGACCCGGGCCTTGTCCCAACCCGCGCCAATAAAGCGCGTGCGCAGGGCGGCGTTCGACTCGAAGCCGCCGCAGGCGAGCACAACGGACCCGGCACGGAACGCGCCCTGCGGCGTCTCCACGCCGACCACGCGTCCGTCCTCGACGAGCAGCCCCGTGGCCGGGCAGCCGTAGCGGATCTCGCCACCGGCCTTGGTGAAGGCCTCCAGCTCCGTCCGGGCGAGGCCGAAACCCTCGTCGTGGGTGGCAAGCGTCAGGCCGCCCCAGAAGACGAAGCGCCCGTCCTTCTCGAACGATTGCCGGGAATAGATCGGCTCGAACTTCACCCCTTGCGTCGCGAGCCAGCGCAACGCCGCGCCGCTCTCGTCGATCAGGATGCGCTGTTCGCGCGACAGCGGCCGCCCGTCGTTGAAGCCGAGCAGGTCCTCCTCGAACTTCTGCGCTGTGTAGGCGCCGAAATCGGTGCGCGGCAGGCGCGGGTCCTCGGGATCGACCAGCAGCGGGATCAGGTCGTCGTTGCCCGCGTAGACGAAGCGCATGGCGCCGGCCGTGTAGGCGGTGTTGCCGCCTGCCAGATCCTTCTCGGCCTTCTCGATCATCAGCACCGAAGCGCCGCGTTCCAGTGCCGCGAGGCCGGCACTCATGGCGGCGTTGCCGGACCCGACCACCACCACATCCCAACGATCATCAGCCGGACGCTGCATGCCTGCCTCCTCTCCACGAACCGCTCTTTCCGTATTGTATACGCCTGTATGCAATCTGCCGCAAGCATTCCGGACCGCGCGGTTTCGCGCTATGGCCAAGCTGAGGAGAGCCGGGATGAAGGCCAGCGAAGCGGAGCGCTCCAGCGGGGCCGGCGCCTATGAACGGCTGCTGCGCGCGATCGAGGAGGGCGAGCTCGCCCCCGGGAGCCGGCTGCGTGAGGCGGACCTCGCCGAGCGCTTCCAGATCAGCCGCACGCCGGTGCGCGAGGCGCTCGGTCGTCTGGAGGCGCAGGGCCTCGTCGCGCATGAGCCGCATCGCGGCGCCAGCGTGGCACAGCTCGACTACGGTCAGGTGAGCGAACTCTACGATCTGCGGGAGGTACTGGAAGGGACGGCCGCCCGCCTCGCGGCGATCCACGCCAGCGCGGTCGAGACCGAGATCCTGGAGGAGATGGTCGACCGGGACCGGACCCTGTTGGGGGACGCGGCGGCGCTGGCGCGCACCAACCGCCTGTTCCACCGTCAGATCCACGGCGCGGCGCGCAACCGCTTCCTGCAGGGCACGCTGGAGACGATGCGCCTGTCCCTGGTGCTGCTGCCGGGCGCCACGACCCTGGCGGCCCCCGATCGTGCCGCCGAATCCCTCGCCGAGCACGCCGCGATCGTGGCGGCGATCCGGGCCCATGACGGTGATGCCGCCGAGGCCGCGGCCCGGGCGCATATCCGCGCCGCCTTCAAGGCGCGGATCCGGATCTGGCAGGAGAGCTGACCGACCTCTGCCCTCAGGCGTGGGCGGGGGCGCGTTCCAGGCTTGCACTGCTCCGGAACAGCGCGAGTGTCGCGACGATGCCGCAGGCCGCCGCGGCCATCAGCCAGTAGCTCGGCGCCGCCCGGTCGCCGGTCTTCTCGATCAGGTAGGTCGAGACCATCGGGGTCGCGGTGCCGAACAGCGCGGTGGCGAGGCTGTAGGCCAGCGAGAAGCCGCTGGCGCGGACATGGGCCGGCACCACCTCGGAGAGCGAGACCACCATCGCGCCGTTGTAGACGCCGAAGAAGAACGAGAACCACAGCTCGACGGCGAGCATCTTGCCGAAGGTCGGGTCGGCCACGAGCCAGTGCAGGGTCGGGTAGGTCGTCAGCAGCGACAGGGTCGAGATCGTCAGCAGCACCGGCTTGCGCCCGATCGCGTCCGACAGGGCTCCGCCGACCGGCAGCCAGATGAAGTTGGTGATCGCTACGAACAGCGTCACGATCAGGCTGTCGGTCTCGGAGAGCTTGAGGACGTTCCTGCCGAAGGTCGGGGTGTAGACGGTGATCATGTAGAAGGTCACCGTGGTCATCGTCGTCAGCATCATGCCGAGCAGCACGATCCGCCAGTTGGCGGCCACCGTGGTCAGGATCTCGCGGGTGGTCGGATGGCGGGTCCGCTTGGCGAATTCCTGCGTCTCTTGGAGCGAGCGCCGGATGAAGAAGATGAACGGCACGATCAGGCAGCCGATCAGGAACGGGATGCGCCAGCCGAAATCGCCGAGTTGCTGCTTGGTCAGGAACGCGTTCAGCCCGTAGCCGATCACGGCGGCGAACATGATCGCCACCTGCTGGCTCGCCGACTGGAACGACGTGTAGAAGCCGCGCCGGCCCGGCGTGGCGATCTCGAACAGGTAGATCGAGACGCCGCCGATCTCGACGCCGGCCGAGAAGCCCTGCAGCAGGCGCCCGGCAAGCACGATCAGCGGCGCCGCGACGCCGATCGTGTCGTAGCTCGGGCAGAAGGCGATGAGCACCGTGCCGCTCGCCATGATGGCGAGCGTGATGATCAGGCCCTTCCGGCGGCCGATCCGGTCGATATAGGCGCCCAGCACGATCGCCCCGAGCGGCCGCATCAGCGCCCCAAGCCAGAACGTGCCGAAGGTCAGGAGCAGCTCGGTGGTCTCGTTGCCCGACGGGAAGAACGCCCGCGCGATGTAGGTGGCGTAGAACCCGAAGAGGAAGAAGTCGAACATCTCCAGGAAGTTGCCGCTCGTCGAGCGAAGGATCGCCCCGATCCTCGACTTGAGCGTGGCCCCGACGGCCCCGGGATCACCGGCCATGACGACGTCCTTTCCGGGTGCCCGTCAGGCACCGATCCACTTCATGGCGATGATCGTGCCGGTGACGGTCAGCGCGCCGCCGATCCGGGTGGCGATCTGCGCGAAGGGCATCAGCGCCATGCGGTTCGCCGCCGTGAGGATCGCAACGTCGCCGGTGCCGCCCTGGCCGCTGTGGCAGGCGTTCACGATGGCGGTCTCGATCGGGTACATCCCGAGCCAGCGGCCGACGAAGAAGCCGACGGTCATCAGCGTCACCACGGTCGACACGATGGTGATCAGGTTCACCAGCGTGAAGGCGGCCATCAGCTCGTTCCAGGGGGTGAGCGCCACGCCGATGGCGAAGAGCAGCGGGTAGGTCATCGAGACCTGCACGAACTTGTAGACGACGAAGCCGCCGGCCTGGAGATGCGGCGACACCGCGCTGGCGAGCTTGGCGAACACGGCCAGGAACAGCATCGCCACCGGCGCCGGCAGGCCGACGAGGTGGTGGGCCATGACGCCGAGCAGATAGAGGGTGATCGCCGTGAGCCCGGCCGCCGCGATCGTGGCGGGGTCGATCTGTCCTTTGGCGGCCTCGGCCCTGGCCTGCGCGTCGCTCGACTTGATCCCGTCCGAGTCGGGCTGGAGCCGCCCCTCGCCGGTGAGGTGCGGGTAGCGCTTGCCGACCGAGTTGAGCGTGCCCGACAGGATGATCGCCGTGAGGGAACCCAGCATCACCGGCGGCAGCACCTGGGCGAAGACCACGCCCTGCTGCAGGCCCAGGATCGCCGCATAGCCGATGGAGAGCGGGATCGCCCCCTCGCCGACGCCGCCCGCCATGATCGGCACGACGATGAAGAAGAACGTCTTGTACGGCCCGAGGCCGAGCAGCGTGCCGACCAGCGTGCCGACCAGGGCCGCCGCCACCGATCCGAGCGCGAGCGGCGCGAAGATCTTGAGGAAGCCCTTGATCAGGACCTCGCGGTCCATGCCGAGGATCGAGCCGACGATGATGGTGGCGATGTAGATGTAGAGGAAGTTGGTGAACTTGGTGAAGTCGGTGATCGCCTTCACCATCTGCGGCGGCACCAGCGCGTAATAGACCAGCGCCGAGGGGATGAAGGTCGCGAAGATCGCGCCGGCGCCGATGTTCTTCAGGATCGGGATCCGCTTCCCGATCTCCGCACAGGTGAAGCCGCCCATCACCAGCACGGCGATCATCGTCGGCCCGTCGGGCTTGATCTCGCCCTCCTGAACCAGAACGGTGAGTAGAATCGCCAGCACGGCGAAAATCGGTAGCGGTATGATGCCGATCTTGAGGTCGATGAGGCGCCACCAGCCTTCCGGCCAGATCCGGGCGGCGCGCGCCTCGGCCGGCGGGCTCTCGACCGGGGCTGGGATCGGCCTCGGCGACGCGGTGCTGGTCATGGACGTCCCCCCGGATGTCTGCCCGCGCGCCGGCAGTCTCGACCTCAGTCTCGCGGCGGCCGAAATCCGCCTCGGCCCGTCAAGGCCCGTACGGGCGGCGGAGATAAAGTGACATTCGGCGTATCAGCGCCGGCCGGGGGCGGCAACGCGCAGCCGGGAACAAAGCGCGCGACCTGTCCCGCGAACAGGGATTAAAAGTTGCGAGCCGGACGTTCTCAGCATCTTTATGCGTGCAAGTTGCCGCGGGCGGCCCAGCTTGGAGCCGGGCCGCGACGACGTGGTGCCGACGCCGGCGCCGAGACCGAAATCCCCGCGCCGGGCAGGGATCAGAAGTCGCGCTGGACGCGGAATCGGATCTGCGTCAGCGAATCCTGCGTCGCGGTGCGCGGGACGAAGGCGCCGCTGTTGATCCCGGCGACGTTGGCATAGGCCGTAGGGCTCTTGTCGGAGTCGATGACCCGGCCACTCTTGACGCCGACCTGCGTGTAGAACGCCTCGACGCCGATATCGAGGTCGCTCACCGGCGACCAGATCAGGCTGGCGCCAACCACGAACTGATAGGTGTCACGCAGCGCTTCGCTCAATTGGTAGAACCGGGTGCCGGGCACACCGACGGCGCTCGAGCCGAACGCGTTGCCGCCGTTCGGATTCGAGAGGCCGAAGAGCGTGCCCTGGGCAAGACGGGCGCTCCGGGTGAATCCCAGCTCGCCGTAGGAGCCGAACAGAGCCGAGCGCCACTCCGGCGACCAGTAATGCAGGTACGAGGCGACCGTCGAGAAGCCCGCCGAGGTCTGGAGCTGTCCGGTGAACGGGTTGATCGTCGCGTCGACGAAGGGCTGGTTGAATTTCTGACCGTCCCAGCCGCTGTTGGCCTGCGCGTAGCAACCGGCCACCATGCAGTATCCGATATACATCTGCCCGCCATTGGCATACGCGCCCTGCAGGTAGAGGGCGTCGCCGGCGCTGACCGCGGGCGCATTGATCTTCACGCCACCCTGCACGGCCCAACCCTGGACAGAGTTGGTGTGCGGGATCCCGGTGAGCACGCCGCCGGCGCCCGTCGCCGTGGCGGTGCTCAGGTTACCGACGTTGATCTCGTGCGTGGCGGCCGAGAGCTGGGCGGAGCCCCAGGCCTGATCGACGCGCAGGGCGGCGACGAAGTCGGGAAGACGCGAGCGCTGGACGCTGTCGACGTTGCCGTAGCGGGACGGGACGCCGTCGGCGTAGCCGACATAGACCGGGCTGATCGCGGGGGTGCTGCCGGTGGGCGCGAAGACCGGCGAGCGGGTGAAGACCGGGTCTTCGATCGACAGGGTCGCCGAGACGCCGTCGCCGAAGGTCGCCGTGTAGGCGAGCAGGTTGGTCGACGAATTATCCGAGCCGGCGGTGGCGCCGTAGAACTCGAAATCGTGGGCGTAGAAGTCGAAGAACGACGACGCGCGACCGGCTGTGAGGCCCGCGAATTGGATGAAGGCCTTGTCGACGTTCACATATTGCTGCGACCGTCCCCGCTCGTCCACGCCGAGGGCGCCGTAGGCTTGGGCGATGCGCAGCTGCGTGCCCGAATGGATGGTGCCGGTGCGCGACGCGGCATCGAGGCGGGCGAAGGCGCGCAGGGTTCCGTAGGCGGTCTGGGTGCGGGCATCGAGGTTGATGCGGAGCTGCCCCCTGTAGCCCGACGTGTCGCCGCCATTGGCCGCCTGCCGGCTGTAGCTGGTCTGATAGCCACCCTCGAATCGGGCGCGGCCCGAGATGCGCAGGCAGGTGTCGGTGCCGGGGATGTAGAAGAAGCCGGCGCCGTAGGCGGTGCAGACCCGGACGTACTCGATCGGAACCGCCTTCTTGACCGGCAGGTCGGCGGCGTGCGCGGCACCCATGACCGCCAACGTCGCAGCGGACCCGAAAAGAAAACGCTCGAACAGACGCATCATGACCCCCGGTCTTTAGAGAACGACAGCAGCTTCGCGAGACGCGGTCCGGATTTGAGAAGATGTTTCCGCATCCCTTTCTGTTTACAGTAGATGTTTTCTGCCTTATCCATGCCGAAATCATCGCGCCTGCGACGCTGCAATGTTCGCATCCGGCATTCAACGAAGAACTTGAAGTGCAGGAAACCAAGAATGATCTTGTTGCAATCGCGCAACGAAAGCCTTTGTCGATTTTTGCAGACCATTTACTGTTTTCAACTTATATATAACGTTCATAAGTATCGTGACTTTTCGAAAAAAAATACATCAGCAAAAAATCGGACTCTCATTTTCTTGGCTGCCGAGCGCGACGTCTTGGCCATAGCGGTCCGATGTTGCGATCGGGGGCCTGACCACGCGGCTATTTGGGCCGTGCTCCGGCCCTCGATGACGTTTGGTGATTCGCTGGCAGCGCCAGACGCCGGCCATCGATCGCGCGGGCACGGGGCCGGCGGCTAAAGCCGTTCTGGACCCGTTGGGTCGGCGTCGATGGACGCGCCCGTGCCGGATGAGGCGGATCCCCTTCCCGGGCAATTCTGGCTTGGGCGCCTCGGTGCGGATCTCGAGCAGGCCCGAGATGCATCGGGACAAGGACGAGGTGAGGGATCAGGTCTGTCCGGGCGAAGCGCGACCCGGGCTGCGCAGGAACGGCGCCTACGACCTTGAAGCCTCTTGTCCGTCACCCCGCGACCCTCTCCCGCATGGGAGAGCACCGTGCCGCGACCGTCACACCGGAGGCGCCCATCTTCCGGGCCGCTGCAACCCGATCGGGAACGGCACGAAGGGTCGGGGCGGATGCTCCCTGCCGCCTGATCAGAGCAGGTCAGGGTGACGCTGCGGGCAGCCAAAAAAAGAGCCCGGCGCAGAGCCGGGCTTCGAAGTCATGCTGCACAGGGCCGCCACCGGGGCTGAAGCTCCGGTGCCGGCGCTGCGGATCAGAAGTCGCGCTGGACGCGGAGACGGACCTGAGAGACCGAGTCCTGCGTCGCGGTGCGCGGTACGAAAGTGCCGTTGTTGATGCCGGCGACGTTGGCGTAGGCGGTCGGGCTCTTGTCGAGGTCGATCGCGCGCCCGCTCTTCACGCCGACCTGCATGTACAGAGCCTCCACGCCGATATCGAGATCGCGCACCGGCGACCAGATCAGGCTGCCACCCGCCACGAACTGGTAGGTGTCGCGCAAGGCCTGGCTCAGCTGGTAGAACCGCGTGCCCGGCACCCCGACGCCGTTGGTCCCGAAACTGTTGGCGCCGTTCGGATTCACGGCGTTGAAGATCAGGCCCTGGGCCAGACGCGCGCTGCGGGTGAAATCCTGCTCGCCGTAGGCACCGAAGATGGCGGAGCGCCATTCCGGCGACCAGTAATGCAGATACGATGCGACCGCCGAGAAGCTGGTCGACGTCTGCAGTTGGCCGGTGAACGGATTAACGGTCGCATCGGCGAAGGTCTGCCCGATCTTCTGAAGCTGGATTAGGGTATTGACCTGGAGATAGCAGCCCGTGAAGGCACAGTAGCCGGTATACATCTGGGCGCCATCCGCGTAGGCGCTCTGGAGATACAGGGCATCGCCCGGCGCGATGAACGGCGTGTTGATCTTCAGGCCACCCTGGACTGCCCAACCCTCGATGCTCTTGGTATGGGCGATGCCGGTGATCACGCCGCTCGCCGCGGGCAGCGGCGCCGCTGTGGTCAGGTTTCCGGTGTTCAGCTCATGGGCCGCGGCTGAGACCTGTGCGGAACCCCAGGCTTGGTCGACCCGCAGCGCGGCGACGAAGTCCGGCAGGCGCTCGCGCTGGATGTCGTCAACCGCGCTGTAGCTGGACGGAGCGCCGTTGGTGTAGCCCACGAAGACTGGGCTGACCGGCGCGGCGCCGGCCGCCGGCGAGAACACCGGGCTGCGGCGGAAGACGGGGTCTTCGATCGAGAGCGTCGCCGAGAGGCCGCCACCGGAAGCCACCGTGTAGGCAAGCAGGTTGGTCGACGAGACATCCGAGCCCATCGTGGCGCCGGCAATCTCGAAGTCGTGGGCATAGAAGTCGAAGAACGAGGAGGCGCGACCGGCGGTCAGCCCGGCGAACTGGATGAACGCCTTGTCAACGTTCACGTATTGCTGCGCGCGGCCGGCCTGATCGACGCCCGTGGCATCGTAGGCCTGTCCGATCCGCGCCTGGGTACCGGAGCGGTCGTAGCCGGTGCGCGAACCGGCATCGAGGCGCACGAAGGCACGCAGTGTGCCGTAGGCGGTCTGGGTGCGGGCATCGAGGTTGAAGCGCAGACGAGCCTGGTAACCCGAATCGTCGCCGGCGTTCGTGCCGGCCTGGCGCGTGTGGACGGTTCTGTAGCCGCCCTCGAACCGGGCGCGCCCCGAGACGCGCAGGCAGGTGTCGGTGCCGGGGATGTAGAAGAAACCGGCGCCGTACGCGCCGCAGACGCGGACGTACTCGATCGGAGCCTCCTTCTTGACCGGCAGGTCGGCGGCGTGTGCGGCACCCATGGCCGCGAATGCGGCTGCGGACCCGAGCAGCGAGCTCTTCAAGAGCGTCATAGATATCTCCAGTCTTTCGAGACCCGATGACGCCATTCTTCCAGCATAAACATGCCGTGAATGGCGATTTATAGTTTGATCGACGCCTCTATTAGCGCAATCAAATGGCCTCTCGCGTCCGAGAGGCCGCTTACATCGGCACAATGTTTGATCGTACGCGTTCCGATCAACTGTGAAGCTTCATGATTGCCAAAAATAGTCCGTTTTGTGGCGCCTCTGCCACAGTTTTAGTCAGCAATGTCTGTTATAGTCAGACGCATTCAAATACAATTAGTCTATAAATTTCCCAGACAGCGTATTTTTATTCAGAACATCAAGATCAATCGAAGCGGATTTACAGGGCCGTGGCCGCGCTCCGCCGCCGAGCACAAAGGATTGCTGCGGCGCCTCGGATCGCGGGGACAAACGGCGCAGAAATGGCGCCCCGAGGCGCGCCGGAAGCAACCGGAACAACGACTCAACGAGAGGCGAGCCGAATCGGCGGGTCGATCAGCGCGGGGCCTCCGACCCGATCGCGGATCAGTCGGCGCTGCGGGGGGATCGATTTCGATTGGCACGGTCGGGGCGCGTTACGCGGCTCCGACCAATTGCACGCGGCTGGACCGCGTTCGGCTCGGGACGCCGCAGCGCGGGACACAGGCCGGCTCGCTCCCGCGACCACACCGCGAGGGCCATCGGGGCGGCGGCGCGATCGCGACGGATGCGGCGCGACGCGATCCGGATGCGACACAGCCTCAAGGGGCGGGCGCTCGGTGGCCGACCGGGAACGGGCAGCCGGAGGCCGGCATCCGGGATGCGGTCACGGCCAACCGAAGCCGTGCGGGGCGCAGGCTGGGGCCCTCGGCATCCGACCGGGCGGGGTCATCCTGGAATGGCTGCGCGCATAGAAAAAGGCCCGGCCGAAGCCGAGCCTTGAGGTCCGTGCAGCACGGGAACCGCCGGGGCCATGGCCCCGGCGTTGTGGATCAGAAGTCGCGCTGAACGCGGATTTTGACCTGCGAGACCGAGTCCTGCGTCGCGGTGCGCGGGACGTAGGTGCCGGCGTTGATCTGGGAGACCAGGTTGTAGGCGCCCGGGCTCTTGTCGAGGTCGATCGCGCGGCCGTTCTTCAGGCCGATCTGCGTGTAGAAGCCCTCCACGCCGATATCGAGGTCCTTGACCGGCGACCAGATCAGGCTGGCACCCGCGACGAACTGGTAGGTGTCGCGCAGAGCCTGGCTGAGCTGGTAGAACCGGGTGCCCGGAACGCCGACGGCGTTCGTGCCGAAGCCGGGGGCGCCGGCGAGACCGCTCACGAGGCCGTAGATCGCGCCCTGAGCCGCACGCGCGCTCTGCGAGAAGCTCTGCTCGCCGTAGGAGCCGAAGACGGCCGAGCGCCATTCCGGCGTCCAGTAGTGCAGGTACGACGCGACGGCGGTGAAGCTCTGCGAGGTCTGCAGCTGACCGGTGAACGGGTTGATCGTCGCGTCCGCGAAGTACTGAGCGAACTTCTGGCCCTGGATGGTGGTCGTGCTCTGGATGTAGGAGCCGGTGTACTGGGAGTAACCGGTGTAGAGCTGCGCGCCGTCGCCGTAGGCGCCCTGCAGGTAGAGGGCGTCGCCCGGGGCGATGAACGGGGTGTTGATCTTCACGCCGCCCTGGATCGCCCAACCCTGGGTGTTCTTGGTGTGGGCCGGCACCAGGATGGGCCCGGCGCCGAGACCGCCGGCATTGGCGGCGCTCGACAGGTTGCCGGAATTCAGCTCGTGGGTGGCGGCCGAGATCTGGGCCGAACCCCAGGCCTGGTCGAGGCGGACGACGCCGACGAAGTCGGGCAGACGCGACTTCTCGATGCTGTCCACCAGTCCATAGCGACCCGGACCAACGAAGATCGGCGTCGGCTGGACGGTCACGCCGAAGTTCGAGGCGCTGCCGGTGGAGACGGTCGGCGAGACGGCGAAAGGCGAGAAGATCGGGGTGCGGCGGAAGACCGGATCTTCGATCGAGATCGTGGCCGACAGGCCGTTGCCGACCGTCGCCGTGTAGGCGAGCAGGTTGGTCGAGAACACGTCGGAGCCCGCAGTGGCGCCGCCGATCTCGAAGTCGTGGGCGTAGAAGTCGAAGAACGAGGAGGCGCGACCGGCGGTCAGTCCGGCGAACTGGATGAACGCCTTGTCGACGTTCATGTACTGCGAGGCGCGGCCGAACTGGTCGGTACCGATGCCGGCATAGGCCTGGCCGATACGCTGCTGGGTGCCGGACTGGCCGACGCCGGCGTAGCCGGTACGGGAACCGGCGTCCAAGCGGACGAAGGCGCGGAGCGTGCCGTAGGCGGTCTGGGTGCGGGCATCGAGGTTGATGCGCATCCGGCCCTGGTAGCCCGCGGTGTCGCCGATGTTGTTGCCGTACTGGCGCGAGTAGCTGGTCTGGTAGCCGGCATCCAACCGGGCGCGGCCCGAGATGCGCAGGCAGGTGTCGGTGCCGGGGATGTAGAAGAAGCCGGCGCCGTAGGCGGTGCAGACCCGGACGTACTCGATCGGAACCGCCTTCTTGACCGGCAGGTCGGCGGCGTGCGCGGCACCCACCGCCGCGAATGCGGCTGCGGACCCGAGCAGCGAGCTCTTCAAGAGCTTCATAGATATCTCCAAAGCTTCGAGACCCGATGATGCGGACGTGCCCGGTTTTCCGGGTCTAGCCGCACGTTCTGTAGGTTTGGCCTGCGTCTTGAGCGGCAGGCTCCTGCGGGCTCTCGCTTGGCGATGCCCCCGTGCACCTTCACCATGGGCGAACAGGTTTCGGCCGGCAACGAGGATTCTGATCTGGCTTGGCTGTTCCGACGCGATGTTGCCGCCTGGCAACAATTCCGGGGTGACTTAGCCGGCAATTCCGCAATCACCGCAGCCGGATGCCAATTCGCAGCGCGTTTCTGGCGCGTTTTCGCTCACGAAATGCCCGGCCTCCCGTTTCCGGCAGTCCGGGCGCGATTCGCGGGCGGTACCCGCCCGGTCCGCGGTCGCGATGGGTCACATCGGCGGCGTCAGGCCATCCTTGCCGACGGCCACGCGGCGGGCCGTGATCGTGCCGTCCGTGTCGCGCCCCACCACGACGAAGGCTTTGGCGCCGGCCGTGAGAGCGGCCTTGTCGGCCGGCTCGAAGGTCACCACCGGCGCCTGGGGCGGAACCAGGATCTGGATGGACTGGCCCTGGCCGTAATCCACCGTCAGCGTGCGCTCCGCGCCGCCGCCGCTGGCTTTGACGGTGCCGTTTGTCATGGTGCTCTTGACCCGGGGCGCGTCCGGCGCGGTGGAGGCCGGTGCCGCCGTCACGGTGCCGTTGGTCATGGCGCTCTTGACCTGGGAGCCGCCGGCCGTCCGGTCCGGGATCATGTCCCAATCGTAGTGTCCCTCTCCGGTGCCGCGCATCGCCTCGGGGAAGAGCACGACCTCGAGGGCCACCGGCGGCTCCCCCTTT
The DNA here is from genome assembly GCF_017833295.1 of Methylobacterium sp. PvR107. Lineage (NCBI taxonomy): Bacteria > Pseudomonadati > Pseudomonadota > Alphaproteobacteria > Hyphomicrobiales > Methylobacteriaceae > Methylobacterium > Methylobacterium sp. PvR107. The sequence goes on along the minus strand of NZ_JAFIBW010000001.1, from coordinate 4,267,334 downwards.
GTGGCGGTGCCGATGAACACGCCGTCCTTGATCTGATCCAGGTGGGCCGGCACGACCCACGAGACCTTGGCATCCGAAGCCAGCGCGATTCGCTCGGACTTGCCGTCGGCCGTCTTCAGCGTGAAGCCGTTGCCGTCGGGCGCCTCGATCGTTCCGCGCAAGCGCTCGACCTTCGTGGCGGCCCGCGCTCCGGTCGCGGCGGTCAGCAGGCCCGCCAGGGCGAGCATAAAGAGTTTCGACATCATGGGATCCCTTCGCCGGCAGGATTGCCGCGGCGGGCGGGACCTGGGGCAGGAAGCGCCGGTGTCAGCCCCGGCGGCCCTGTGACATCGCGACCGGTTCGGAGCGCGGACGCTCAATCGGGCTGCCGGAGCCGTGCCTGAAACGGCGCGGCCGACGCCTCCGCGGCCGCCTCGAGGGCCCGGTACTGCGTCGCCGGACGCCGGGCGCCGGCCCGGTCCGACCGCCGGTCTGCGCCTCGACGACCGGGGGGCCGAACCCCGTGTTCATCGCCTCCACGAGCAGCCACGCGCAGCGGTCGGACATCCCCCGCGCACGGCCCGCAGCCGCGATCGAGCCGTGCTCTGCGATCAACGCCAGAAGGCGGACTTTGCCGAGCCCGAGCCGGTGCCCGGGACCGAAATCGATGCGGATGCTCAGACGCGGCGAGCATTCCGCCGGAGTGTCGACGACCCCGCTCAGGCGGGAAGCGCCAGCATGGCGAGCCCGACCGCGGCGACGCCCGCCCCAAGGGCCGGGGCGGTGCGGCCGGCACCGAAGCGTGTCGCGCCGATCCCGAGGCCCATGCCGGCCGCGTGGAGAAGCGCTGTGGCGGCCAGGAAGCCCAGACCGAAGGACAGACCGGAGGCGGTCTCCGGCATCTCGGCGCCGTGGGCGTAACCGTGGAACACCGCGAACACCCCGACCAGGGCAGTGAGCAGGGCGACCGGTGCCCGCAGGCCGACAATAGCCGCGAGGCCGAAGACGACGATCGAGAGCGCGATGCCGGTTTCGGCATAAAGCAGCGCGATCCCGGTCATGCCGAGCCCGGCCCCCGCGCTCATCAGCACCAGGAACGCCAGCGGCAGGGCCCAGAGCGCCCGCCCGCCGCGCAGCGCCGCCAGCAGGCCGACCGCGACCATCGCCAGGATGTGGTCGGCGCCCATCAGCGGGTGCAGGAATCCCGCCTGGGCACCGCTGGCGACGCCGTGACCCGGATGCGCGAGCGCCGCCTGCGGCAGCAGCGCAAGCGCGGCGGGAAGCGCGGCCAGAGGAGCGGCGAGTCGAACTGTGAGCAGGCGCTTCATGGGAGGTCCTTCGCTGGTCCCGGGAAGATGTAGCGCCGTTTCTAGGCCGGAGCGAGGGCCGCCCGCGCCGCTACAGAGTCATCGCCTCGTGGACCGCGCTCGGCTCGAACGGCTCCAGGAAGGCGGCCCCGACCCCATGGGTGAAATGACGCATCACCCGGGCAAGCTTCCGCCCGACCTGGATCGTTGCGCCGATCTCGAGCGATTGCTCGACCAACAGCGCGACGCCGGAGGCCGAGATGTTGAGCACGTGCCCCGAGACGCCTCGGCCGCCATCCAATGTGACCTGGACGACCTTCTGCTTCGGCACGATGCGGTGATGCGTGCGCACGACCTCGGGCCGCAGATCCTGAGCCCGCGCCAGCGTGACGAACTGGCGGGCCAGATCGGTCAACGCCGAGCGACCGCCCCGGACCGAGACGGTGAATTCCTCGCCGACCGCCCGGTCGATCCGCGCCTCCAGAAGGCCGATGTGGCGGATGCTGCAGGTGAGATCCTCGCCCGGGCTCAGCCGGGATGAGGACCGGAAGCGGATGCCATCGGTCGAGACATCCGTGGTGATGGCATAGAATTCCCGTCGACGCTGGTTCCAGCACAGGGCAGGCAAGATGACGTGATGTCGTTGGCCATTCATGCCCGTCAACGCCGTACCTGAAACATGGCTGCGTTGTCCGCTGGATCGACCTGACGACACATTCAGGAAGTCCGTAAAATTGAGATCATCCTCGATCTCGTGTGGTCTCTTCTTTGGAGCGCGTCCGACTCAAGGGTTCATTCGGAAACCCGCCGGAGGCGGGATGTCATGACAAAGCGCTGGAGCGGCGCAGCCGGTTCTAGTGCATACAAAATGCATATTGACCGATTGGCATGGATGCTGCCTTGGGATTGTACGCTCGTAACGTCAACCTACAATCAAAAAACCATCTTCTTTTCAGGGCCTTAGGGATGCTTAGTCTACCATTTCTGGCCATCGAACGGAAGGTGAAAAAGAAGCAGTTTTCGAGGGTCGGTGTGACAGATTGTGACCGAAGGATCGCGCACGAATCATAGCGGGAGGCCGATTCGACGTTCCCCCACCAATAGGATGAGCACCAGACAGCCATAGGAGTGAGCATCAGCCGACGATCCGAGAATGGCCCGAAGCTATAGGGGATCGCTGTTGTACGCTTCGAAGGACCACCACGAACTAATCGGGTGATGCGCCCTTCTGACGTGAGACCTCTGTTTCCTCCGTGTCCTTCCCTAGCTTCTTCGCCCACCATACGTCTATGATGCGGTCGATACGGCCACCAATCCCCAGGAGCAGGAGCAGCAGAATCAGCCCAACCGTAACGGGCAAGTAGGCGCCGAGACCGCACGCAATACCGAGAGCGGCCGTCACCCATATGGCGGCTGCTGTGGTCATTCCATGGACGTGCGATTTGCCGGCGCCTTTGACAATGACACCCGCGCCCAGGAAGCCAATGCCAGTGATGACGCCTTGAATGGCTCGGCTGGCGTTCGCATCGGTGTCAGCTGGCGAGAATCCAGAACCCGCCATCGTCACAAGAGCAGCCCCGAGACCGACCAACCCAAGCGTGCGAACACCGACAGGCTTGGCGTGCATCTCCCGATTGAAACCGACCACCATGCCGGCGACCACAGAGGCCCCGAGACGCAGGCACAGGTCGGTCGCGGTCATCATCATCATCGGCGGACCGCTGATTCAGCCCTCAAGCTTGGAAAAGGGTGCGTCGCTGTCCCCACTCATCAGGCGCGGAGAGAGTTGGCGAAATGACCACGGAGTGTCGGGAACAGCCCTATCGAACCGGAGCGCCACGTCAAAACGGTCCGAATCCCACTTGGTAGGAACGCCGGGAATGATCTGATCACCCTTCAAGGCGGGGATCAGATCCGTAACGATGGCCTTGTGCTCCCAGAAGACGATCACGACCCCGGTCAGCTTCCGAATCTCTTCCTCCAGCTCGTGTTCCTGTGAGACCTCATAGTCAGCTTTAAGACGGAGCTGTAGGCGTTCGGCCAAAGGTGTCGCTGTTTCGAACGGACGGTGGCTGAACTTTGCCTTCTTCGTCACCGGCTCAGGCTTGGCCGCATAGATGACGTTGGGGCGGGGATAGTCGGCGCTGGACAGGTCCGACCCGAATAAGGCCGCCCAAGCCCCCGCCCTTTGCCATCCCCGGATCACAAGCGACTTATCGTCGGTGATGCCGTCAGCCGTAGTGCCATCGCCAGGAAAGCTACCGCCCGGCTTCTCAGCGTGACGGATGAACATGACGGTCAGTGCGGACATGGGGGCTCAGTGACTCAGTTGCTGGTCGCTTGGTGATGTGTCGGTTCCGGGTAGGAGATAGAGGCCGTTATCAAGCCTCACAGGGCAACGAAGACGGCCGAACCCCGAACCGTCCCGATCCACTCCCATCTCATTGAACAGGGCTTTCGGGCGTTCGTGGAAGCGTGCGGCCCCGGTCAGCTGTTCTTCGAACCTACTCGACACGGAAAGCGGTCCCTGACTACTCCGGGGGAACTGAGAGGGCACAAGGTCGGCAAGTGGGTGCGTGCGGCCATCAACCTCGATCCGGGCGTCGATCCCAATCACGGCTGGCGGCACACATGGAAGACCCGTGCCTTAGGAGCTGGCATCGAGGAACGTCTACGCGACGCCATCACCGGCCATCGTGTTGCATCTGTGGGTCGGCGATATGAAACACCCACCCTCGAAATGCTGACGGACGCGATAGACCGCTTCCCTCGTTATAATACCACTGGTGGAATAGCGGACGGAGCATGGTTGAAGCTTGAGCCAATGTTCATACGATATTAGGGCGAGCAATGAATCACCCATCAAGCATGTCATATCCAAGTGGAAGGAACTTCGTTAATTCGTCGACGTGGCCAGTCTGGAATTCATCTTTGCAATACAGACTCCAGGCCTCAAGGAAGCTCCTGTTCATCCTAGCAGGCGAATAATACGAGTTGACGCGCATATTAATCGCCGGACCGACGCGCTGCAATTCAAGTTCGAGTCTTCTACATGCAAAACTTATCATTGAGAGTGACAATAAAGACGTCTTTGAAATCTCGTTTGGCTCAAGGTCCCTTCGATATATTGACCCAAGTTTTTGAGCATAGTCCTCCGGCAGTCTTGACAGATCAACAGAGACTATTGCAGCATGTAAACGGAATCGAGTATTATGAGTTGCATCCATCAATGAACCGAAAATCATGTATCTGAACAACATTGCACTGACCAGCGAAACGCTTTCCGCACCAACAATCCTGCGGGCGGTACTAAATGATATCGCCTTTATGCCTATGGAAGGATCCAAAAGTTCATCCAAAGCGTTCTGCTGAGATAGGCCGTAACTAAGATGACGCTCGGCAGCTTCCGGGATTAGAATCATCGACGACTTAAAATATATATAACTTCTGCACTCCGGGTGATCAAGTATTGCCGGATCAAAATCGAATTGTCCGGCCTTGATACTCTGGATGATTTGAGACTCGACGTGAGCATCTTCTTCAAAGCTTACGCTCACACTATCAAGGGATGTAAATTTTTTGAAAGTTTCGCTAACCCTACTACCCAACGCTCTCCTGATTTGCTGAGAAGCCGTTTCGGGAATTTTTATGCTTATTTGCTGACCACTTATAGATATGCGAGTCATCGCAATAATTTCATGCTGATCTTGTGGAAAGGCCTCGTATAGGTCTTCCCGGATGATATTGTTTTCTAAAAAAAACTTTCGTGTAGCCACGAGATTTGCCGGAGTCTCCGCAAAAATTTTCATTTTGAGACGAGTCACCTCATTTTTATCCTCCACGTATTTCGCGACGCTGGACGCAAATGCAGGCGTCATTTCTAACTCGCCGACATCAAGATGCTCTTTCATTTTAATTTTTAGAGCTTCCTTATTGCCAAAGAAGGGCGCCGAACCGCCTGCAAAGATTCCAAACAAAACAGGGTCACCAATACGCCTTATAACAATTTCGGGATAGACAATTTTTCGGATGATGGGTGGCGCTTTGTCGAACGAAATTATTTCATCGTTTATTCCGGCGACCTGAATCAAAAGTGCATCACTATCTAAATCCTGAAATACCGGAATTAAAAAAGTAGGTGGATCTATGTCTATTTCTAAGTATCCGATAAGTTTTTTTGGAGCGTCGCATTCATTAATATCGTCAGACATATGTCTACACTCTATTGCTTACAATGAAGTTCTTCACTTTTTCATATATTGTATTCATAAGCTCAGAAGGCTTATAAGTTGCTGGCATATCGTACATGATAGCAGTGGCGGCAAATTCGTTTTCAATGTTAGTTATTACTTCGGCAGTAAAGAAGCGCGACGGCAGGATCACGGCTCGAAGCTGCCCAGCGATGTCAATGTCTTTATCGAATTGCACTTCCACAGCATTGACCCTTTCGTCTAACGCTGAGTTAGATCGATGGTGAACAAGATGGTAGTATGCCTCGACATAATGCTTTTGAGATTTTTGCAATTCGTCCAAATCAACAACGCCATGACTTGGTCTATTGTCCAAGTAAGACATCTCGTCTCCATAGAAGCATTTAATCAACTTCATCGGAGAGTCGGGATCTACGTCAAGAGCAAATCTACTCCTATCCATGCTCTTGTGAATTGTTTCTTTCAGCATACCGTCATGGTGCGCCCCCGTATCGAACGGCATGATTCGATATGCGCTTCCCAATAGATCCCTATCGAATATAAGACAAACTGGCGCAAAAAAAGAAGCTGACGTATGATTTATATTAGAGTTTACACGGAAAGATGGTCTACCATAGAACATGTATAACAATTTCTCGCCATTGTAGACGGAGTCTTCTTTCGTTTCAAGACGCTTGCTATCTCTAATAAGCTGCAATGTGAACTTGTCGGTTGTGTGAACCAGCGGCAACTCGCCTCTGTCGCAGCTAAATTCTCTAATATAATCCATCAAGTCTGACATCGCGCTCTTATTCCTCCGCTTCTGATCTTATTCGGCCAAGCTTTCAATCGATATAGCCGCATCTCACAACTACTTACACCTGTCGCAGAAAGCGTAAGACATTATCGCAACATATCGCAGGCGACGAATACCTGAACGTATGTCATTAGCGTATACTCATAAGAGACATTGGCACGAGACACACCGGGGGCATTCCAGACGTCTTTTTAGCATCGACTCTAGCGTTCCGAGACGGTATGGTGGGAGGGTCTAGAGTCTAACGAGACAGAGAGGCTTCCATCGCTATCTACGGTTATGCCCGGGTCAGCAGTTCATCACAGAGCTTGGCCATCCAGCAAGAGGCTTTGCGTCACTCAGGTTGTGATGTCATCCGATCCGAGACGCAGACGGGCACCAAGCTGGAAGGCCGAATCGAACTGGAAACAATCATACAGTTCGCGCGGGCTGGGGACTCTATAACGGTAACGAGGATCGATCGGTTAGCCCGTTCAGTTGGGGACCTCGCAGCCATCGTGAAGCGGCTCGAAGCGAAGGGTGTTTCCCTCAAGGTGATCGAGCAGCCTGTCGATACGTCCACAGCCGCTGGACGCTGTTTTTTGCAGATGCTTGGGGTTTTTGCGGAGTTCGAAACGGCCATACGGCGAGAGCGGCAACTGGAAGGCGTAGCGAAGGCAAAGGCCGAAGGTGTCTACAAGGGCCGCAAACCGAGCATCGATCCTGAGCGGATAAAGGCTCTTGCTGCACAGGGAATGGGCGCCACTGCTATCGCAAGAGAACTGAAGGTGGCGCGGGCTTCGGTCTACCGCTTGTTAAACAGTCTCGCTCCGTCCCACGTGATGCCTCGATAGCCATACTATAATAACAGCTTACCATTTTCTCTGTCGCTCCGGTGTGTTATGATAAATGCATCGGAGGAAAAATGGCGAAGGACGATATTTGGCACGTCGGGTACGCTGTTTTCGGAAATCACAGCCGACCGAGGACTGAGCGAACGATCAGAAATTCCGTTACACATCCGCTACAGATCGGAACCATACCTGTAGGAGAGAGTGGGGCTCGCCTAGGGATCACATTCTGTCCCGGTAAAGTCGATGACACATCAGCCGGTGGGGCGTGGGAGAGAGACCTACAGGCGGACGTGGCCGTGATCCGCGATTGGGGAGCCTCGTCGGTGCTTACCCTTCTGGAAGCCCACGAGTTCGACCTACTGTCCGTGAAAGGCTTGCCTGAAGCGGTGAGGGATGCCGGCCTTGCTTGGCACTATGCACCCATTCCCGACGTGAGTGTTCCAGGTCCAGCGTTCGATGCAGCTTGGCGAACGATAGGGCCGCGCATCCTCGAACAGTTTCACCAGGGCGGGTCGGTGGTCGTACATTGCCGTGGGGGTCTTGGGCGCGCAGGCATAATCGCGGCCAAGCTTATGGTGATGATGGGCGCGGACCCGAAACAGGCGATTGAACAAGTCCGAGCGGCTAGGCCCGGAGCCATCGAGACGCCCGCTCAGGAAGCCTACGTTCTCCAACAAGGGCTGCTGAATGTCTGAAGCCGTGCGGGATCGAGCCTTGGGCGCGTTCATAGGCCTTGCGGTCGGGAACGCTCTCGGAACCACCCTGGAATTCGAGGTCAGGGATGCGGAGCCACCGGTCTATGACATGGTGGGTGGCGGACCGTTCGATCTGAAAGCCGGGCAATGGACGGACGACACAGCCATGGCGCTATGTCTGGCTGAGTCGCAGATAGCCTGTGATGGGTTGGACGAACGGGACCTGATGGAACGGTTCTGCCGGTGGTATCAAGCCGGTGAGAACTCGTGCACGGGCCGATGCTTCGATATCGTTATGACCACTCGCAATGCGCTGGAACAGTTCCGACGCACGGACGACCCTATAGCCGGACCGACCGATGCCAGGACCGGGGGAAACGGATCGATCATGCGTCTCGCTCCGGTGGCTCTACGCTATTGGAACGATCCCGAACGCTTGAAGGATGCCAGTCGGCGGCAAAGCTACACCACACACACGGTGCGGCCGAAGCCGTGGACGCCTGTGAAGCCCTCGCGACCATCCTTGCCTCTCTCATAGGTGGCAAGTCGCTCAGGGACGTTCTCTCCGCGTCCTATGGCCCATTTTGTCCCGGCGTTCAGGCGGTTATGGATGGTTCGTACAAAGGGAAAGCACGATCCGAAATCCGATCCTCCGGCTACGTCATCCATACCCTTGAGGCTGCTCTTTGGTGCCTGAGCGAGACGAGCACCTTCAGAGATGCAGTCCTCCTAGCGTTCAACCTCGGGGATGATGCTGATACGATTGCCGCTGTGACCGGGCAAATTGCGGGAGCGTTATACGGGATCACTGAAGTGCCCAAGGAATGGTACGATCGGTTAGCTTGGAACCACCGACTGGCAGGAGTCGCCGGACGGACATATGGAGCAGAGCTAAATTAGTACCGACTTCCCACTGGTGCCCGTCCCTGTTATAAAAAATGCTTGTGCCTATAAAATATCTTGCGCTCTGAAGCCTCTGAATTTAAAACTCGACAATAATACCAAAACAATCCGCCCAAACATAATCAGAAATCCAATACCCGTTGTGAAAATCACATAAAAACAAAATCTAAGACAAAGTTCGCTTCGTCTCTTCGAGGAGACCTATTATGTCGCACAGAATAATATTGACGATCGACGGGGGAGGCGTGAGGGGCATCGTTCCAGCTCTCGTGTTGTCCGAAATATATAGAAGGATCAAAAAAATCGATCCGGAGAACATTCGAGGTCTTCACGAGTATTTTGATCTCGTCGTTGGAACATCTGCGGGAGCTATCGTTGCATCGGCAATTACGACCCCGAATGGGCCTGATTCTAATGAAGCAGTTATGCATCCGGATCACGTGGTTGATTTCTTTAGAGAACACGTCAGATCTATATTTCCAAGAACGCTTTTCCAAAAAATTCGCGACGTCCTCAACATAATTGACGAGAAATACGACCATGGATACTTAGATGAAATATTAAAACGCACGTTACGCACTGCCACTATTGGAGAGGCGTTAACGAACGTTGTCTACACTGCTTACGACATAGAGACTAGAAAACCTGTTTTTATGACGAACATTGATGACGAGAAAAACACGACGTCTAGAATGCTTGTGAAAGATGTGGTGCGGGCATCTACAGCCGCCCCGACCTATTTCGCACCTGCACGTATCCTACATGATGATCAGAAATCATACCGGACACTCATAGATGGTGGTGTGTTTATGAATGATCCCGCCCTGGCAGGGCTTCATTTTTCCAATACGCTTGGCTATCCATTAGAAGATCTAACGATCATATCACTCGGAACAGGTCGAGAGTCGCGTCCATACATGTACCACGAGGTAAAGAATTGGGGATTTGTAAATTGGGTCAGTCCAAGACGTGGAGTGCCTCTCTTGTCCATTTTGAGTTCCGGACAAGCAGAGTCGACTTATATGATGCTTAATCAAACGCTTAATCGTCCTGGCGGGACTAGGAGATATATTAAAATTGACGGACAACTTGCAATTGGAAATGACGATCTAGACGACTCAAGTGAAGAAAACATGGCGGAACTTGAGGTATTTGCTAGGATGCTGGTGGACCGTCATGACTCCCAAATAGACGAGATTGCCAACTTGCTCTATAGGAAACTTAATCCGGAGCATGTGTTGCCTGAAAGGGCATTGCCGATCGAGGGCAATGCTGAATAGACCCATAGCTATGACGCGTAGATGCACACCCTGCCGGCGAAATTGTGCTTCGCCGTCGAAACACTTGTGACGGGAGGACGCGGCCCAAACCTGATCTGCAGCAATGCCCCTATGGCTGCGACCATGGCCAGACACGCACTGGCAATCGATGTGGGTTGAAACACGATCACCGAATTCAGTTCGCTTCTCAGTGGGGGATAGCTGTGGCACGTTAATGGTCGGCCAGCGGGACAGTGAGAGGGATGAAAAAGGGCGACAGGGCGGTCTACGGTGACATAATCGTCGCTTAAAAGCTGCCATCCGTGAGGCTCGGGCGATGACCCCTTCTTTGGTGTCGATAGGCGTGTAAGATTGGGCAGATAATCGCGGGCGATAAAACCATGGTCGACCTCTCCGCATTTCTCGGCTTCGCAGACAAATTGCGGATTTCGGTCGGCGAGTTGTTAAAAGCCGAACGGGCAAGAAGAAAGGAAATTGCTGAGTACCTCAATGATGTTGCGGTCCTAATCGATAAGGCCGCCGAGTCGATCAAGCAAGGTTCACCGTCAGACGTTGCGCGGTTAGCATCTGAGATCCGAGTTCATGGGGAGAACGGGTCATCACTTTTTTACGGAGTATTATCCACAAGAGAGAACGAGGAACTTGCAGCACAGATCGTAGATATTGCGAAGGTACTCAAAACCGAACCTTCTGCAATGACGGACTCGTCCCTAGCCACATTAAGCGAAACTGCTGGAAGACTCAAAGGACTAGCGCGCCTGCTGACGGCGCCGTCCCCTCGTATACCACGGACTATGCGCGAGAAAGATTTCTGGAAGGAAATTGATAAGTCATCCAATGCTTCTCACCAGCGATTTATGATAACTGCCGGTTACCTGTCTCCTTTGATTGGTCTCGGTCTAATCCCGCCTTTATTTGGATTAATTGCAGTACTTATTGCAATCCAGAATTATCGATCGAATTTAAAGCGGCACGCAATCGCTCAGCTTGCCCTTACTGCTGTGATCACACCAATCGGAATTTACATTGGGAGTCAAAGTGTCCAATGGGGCTACGACCACGCTGCCCGCCAATCCCCTATTCCAATATTTCGCGACAGAGACATTAAACCCTGAACGCTTCCGATTTCACCTGAGCACCGGATTCCAATGAAACCGGACCGTACGCCTCCGGTGAGAGCCGCCTTGTGAGACGGGGCCTCGTGCCCGACGTCTGACCTTAATGCTGGCGTTAAGGTCATCGGATCAGGGCGATGCGGGTCGAGGTTCTTGGCGGGGTCGAGCGCCGGCGGCGCTGGAGTTTCGAGGAGAAGGCGCGGATCGTCGAGGCGTCTTTCGTGGCCAACACATCGGTGAGTGCGGTCGCGCGCCGCTATGGGATCGCGCTCGGATTGCTGTTCACGTGGCGCCGGCAAGCCCGCGAGGGCCGGCTCGGCGGGGCCGAGCCGGCTCCGGTGTTCGTGCCTGTGGTGACAAAGCCTGAGCCGGCCTCTGCCCCCTGCGTGCCAACCCTGCCGGCATCGGCCGCTGCAGACGAGGGTCCGCGTCGCCGCCGCCGGGCCGGTGTGATCGAGATCGATCTCGGCGGTGGCCGGCGTCTCAAGGTCGATCGGGACGTCGACGCCGAGGCGCTGCGCCGGGTGCTGTCGGTCCTGGAGGAGCGATGATCCCCGTCCCCACCGGCGTGCGAGTCTGGCTCGCGACCGGCCACACCGACATGCGCAAGGGCTTCCCCGGCCTCGCGCTGCAGGTGCAGGAGGTGCTCCAGCGCGATCCCTTGAGCGGGCATCTGTTCTGCTTCCGCGGCCGTCGCGGCGATCTGCTGAAGGTCATCTGGCACGACGGCCAGGGCGCGTGCCTGTTCACGAAGAGGTTGGAACGGGGTCGCTTCCTGTGGCCGAGCCCAGCCGACGGCGTGGTGACGATCTCATCGGCGCAGATGGGCTACCTGCTCTCGGGCATCGACTGGCGTCATCCCCAGGAGACCTGGCGGCCCAGCTCGGTCGGGTGAGGTCGGCCCTTTGCAGGACCGGGCGGGCGTGATTCCCTGCTCCGGTGACCACATCGCCCGAGTCGCTACCCTCCGACCTTGCCGCCGCGCACGCCATGATCCTGGCCGAACGGGCCGCACGGCTGAGCGCCGAGGCAGACCGATCGAGCGGTGCGGCGCTGATCGCGCATCTCAAGCTGCAGATCGAGAAGCTGCGGCGCGAGCTCTACGGCACGCGCTCGGAGCGCGCGGCGCGGCTCATCGACCAGATGGAGCTCGAACTGGAAGAGCTGGAGGCGACGGCCACGGAACAGGCGGCCGCCGCCGAGGCTGCCCTGGCGCGCACGCTGGGGGCCGGCCTGCCGCCCCGCAGGCCGCCCGCGCGCAAGCCGTTCCCGGCCCATCTCCCGCGCGAGCGGATCCTCATCCCGGCGCCGGAGCTCTGCCCCTGCTGCGGATCGGCCAAGCTGTCGAAGCTGGGCGAGGATATCACCGAGACGCTGGAGGTGATCCCGCGGACCTGGAAGGTGATCCAGACCGTGCGCGAGCGCTTCTCGTGCCGGGCCTGCGAGACGATCACGCAGCCGCCCGCGCCCTTCCACGTCACGCCGCGCGGCTTTGCCGGGCCTCACCTCCTGGCGACGATCCTGTTCGAGAAGTTCGGCCAGCATCAGCCGCTGAACCGCCAGAGCGAGCGCTTCGCCCGGGAAGGGATCGCGCTATCGGTCTCGACGCTGGCCGACCAGGTCGGCGCCTGCACGGCGGCGCTCGCGCCCCTGCACGCGCTGATCGCGGCGCATGTTCTGGCGGCCGGGCGGCTCCACGGCGACGACACCACGGTGCCGATCCTGGCCAAGGGCCGGACGGTCACCGGCCGGATCTGGACCTATGTCCGTGACGACCGCCCCTTCGGCGGCCCGGACCCGCCGGCGGCGTTGTTCTACGCCTCAAGCAACCGGGCCGGAGTGCATCCCGAGGCTCATCTGCGCGGTTACAGCGGGATCCTGCAGGCGGATGCCTATAGCGGCTACAACCGCCTCTACGATCCCACGCGCCCGCAAGGCGCGATCCGCCCGGCGCTCTGCTGGGCGCATGCCCGCCGCGGGTTCTTCGTGCTCGCTGACGTCGCAGCGAAGGCACGGCGGGGCAAGACAGCTACGGTGATCTCGCCGATCGCGCTGGAGGCGGTCCGGCGGATCGACGAGGTGTTCGAGATCGAGCGCGGGATCAACGGCCGCTCGGCCGACGAACGTCTGCGGGTGCGTCGTGCCGAGAGCGCGCCCCTCGCGGCCGAACTGGAGACGTGGCTGCGTGAGCAGCGCTCGCGCCTGTCGCGATCCTCGGCTGTGGCCGAGCCGATCGATTACCTGCTGCGACGCTGGCCCGGCTTCACCCATTTCCTGGAGGACGGTCGGATCTGCCTGACGAACAACGCCGCCGAGCGGTAAGCGCTCGTTGGCAGGCGCCTTGCGGGATAAGATCCTGGACTTGGATACAGTGCTGTCGCGAAGGCCTGTATCCGCCCTATGTCTGGACCTACGATCTCGCCCCATATCGTCGTAGCCGGCACGCGTCGCTCGTGGACGCGTGAGGAAAAGCGAGCGATCCTCGATGAGGCGCAGAGCACCACCGCGTCGATCTCGTCTGTGGCACGCCGCCATGGCCTGACGCCATCGCTCCTCTTTCGCTGGCGACGCGAGGCCTGGGATGAGGAGCGGGCGGCGGCCCTGCCGGTTCCGCCTCCCTTCGTACCGCTCGCACTGCCGGCACCGGTGGGGCTGCCGACGCGTGACCAGGGTGCGTCGGGTGGCGCCATCGAGGTGGAACTGGCCGACGGCCATCGGCTGCGTGCCGAAGCGGGTGCCGATCCGGCCTTGGTGCGGGATCTTCTCGCGGCGCTGCTGGATCGATGATCCCCGTTCCCTCGGGCTCGCGCGTATGGCTGGCCACCGGCCACACGGACATGAGGAAGGGCTTCGACGGGCTCGCCGCGCTGGTGCAGGACCACCTGCACCGTGATCCGTTCTCCGGTCAGGCCTTCGTCTTCCGCGGCCGTGCGGGGCGGCTGATCAAGGTCTTGTGGTGGGACGGCCAGGGGCTGTGCCTGTTCTCGAAGCGGCTGGAGAGAGGCCGTTTCGTCTGGCCGGGAACTGCAGGGGCCGCGGCGGCGCTCTCGCCGGCTCAGCTCGCGATGCTGCTGGAGGGGATCGACTGGCGGGCGCCCGAGCGCACGGACCGGCCGCGCATCGCGGGCTGAGAGACGCCGCGCCCGAAGGGGCTGGCGGAGCCGTCTTGGGCAAGCTAAGCTATTGGCATGGCTCTCGATCCTGCCTCGCTGCCGGATGACGTGGATGCGCTCAAACGCATGATCGTCGGCATGGCGAGGGACGCCGTTCATGCCAACACGCTGATCGAGAAGCTCCGCGGCGAACTCGCCAGGTTGAAGCGGGCGCAGTTCGGCGTCTCGTCCGAGAAGCTGCAAGCCCGCGTCGAGCAGCTCGAACTCGCCATCGAGGCCCTGGAGGTCGACGAGGCCGAACGCCTCGCGGCGGCCCCGGTCGTCGCCGAGGCGGTCGAGGCGGCAAGCCGAGGGCCGGGGCGCCGCCCCTTGCCCGAGCATCTGCCGCGCGAGACCGTCGCTCATCCCGGCCCCTGCGCCTGCCCGGCCTGCGGCGGTCGCCTGCGCCGGATCGGCGAGGACGTGACGGAGAGCCTCGATTACGTGCCGGGCCGCTTCAAGGTGGTGCGGCACGTGCGCGAGGCCTTCTCCTGCCGAGCCTGCGAGACCGTGGTGCAGGCTCCAGCGCCCTACCACGCCATCGCCCGCGGCCGTGCCGGCCCCGGGCTGCTCGCGCATATCGCTGTGGCGAAGTTCGACGATCACCTGCCCCTGTATCGTCAGTCCGAGATCTATGCGCGGGACGGCGTCACGTTGCAGACCTCGACCCTGTCCGGCTGGATGGGCGCCACGGCCGCCGCGCTGGCCCCGCTGGCCGATCTCCTGCGCACGGAGGTGATCGCCGGGTCGGACGTCCTGCACGGTGATGATACGACGGTGCCAATCCTGGCGCCCGGGGCGGGGAAGACGAGAACTGGCCGGCTCTGGGCGTATGTGCGTGACGAGCGCCCCCACGGTGGGGTGCGTCCGCCGGCGGCCGTGTTCTTCGCCTCGCCGGACCGGAAGGGCGAGCGTCCGCTCACGCATCTGGCGGCGTTCTCCGGCGTATTGCAGGCGGATGGCTATGCCGGCTTCAACGGGCTCTACGAGGGCCGTCGCCCGGGCGGCGCGTTGATCGAGGCCGCCTGCTGGGCGCACACCCGTCGCAAGTTCTTCGATGTTCATACAAGGACCGGCTCGGCGGTCGCCTTCGAGGCCCTGGAACGGATCGGCGCGATCTACGAGGTCGAGCGATCCGTCAGCGGCAAGCCTCCCGACGAGCGCCTGCGGCAGCGCCAAGCTCGATCCAAACCGCTCGCAGCGGCCCTGAAGGCCTGGGCGGAGACGATCCTGCCGCAGCTCTCCGGCGGCTCCGATCTCGCCAAGGCGTTCCGCTACATGCTGGTGCGCTGGACGGCGCTGACCCGCGTCTTCGACGACGGGCGGATCGCGCTTGACAACAACCCGGCCGAGCGGGCGCTGCGGTCCGTCGCGATCGGGCGCAAGAACTACCTGTTCGCCGGCTCGGAGCGCGGCGCCGAGCGAGCCGCGGCGTTCTACACGCTGATCGAGACGGCCAAGCTCAACGGGCTCGACCCGGAGGCCTACTTGCGAGACGTGCTCACCCGCCTCGCCGATCATCCAGCCAAACGCCTGGCCGAACTCCTGCCCTGGAACTGGTCGCCGGTCACCGCTGGTGCTCAGGCCGCCTAATCAACAGGGCCGCTCGCCGAGCGCTTACGCCGAGCGTTCGCTGAGAGGTTTTGCGCTTGGACGCAAGGCGTGGCTGTTTGCCGGCTCGCGGCGGGGCGCCGATCGGGCCGCCGCCATGGCGACGCTGATTGTGACGGCGAAGTTCAACGGCATCGATCCGCAGGCTTGGCTCGCTGACGTGCTCACCCGCATCGCCGATCACCCGGCGCAGCGCCTGCACGAGCTTCTTCCGTGGCATTGGCGCTCGGCCACCGGCCCGTGTGCCGAGGCCGCCTGAGCCTATCGCGAGCCAGCCTGATCCCTGACGAGACGATCATGCCGCGGCGGACTTGAACCGATGCAGCGCAACAATGTGAGCGCCGTCTTCACGATGGCCCGGGTCGCCGCTGACCTCGGAGCAGACGAAGACGCCCTGTTCGACATCATCGTCGACATGGAGCCTGAGGACGGCCTGATCTGGGTCCACGGCTTGGGCGACGAGGCGTGTCCCGCATTCACCCGCGACGGCATCGACGAGATTGAGGTGCGGATCGCCGCTCACAGAGCGGAAAGAGACCTGCTGCCGCCTAAACCGTAGCCCTCGCGTCCTTCACCGGACGGATACACCGGACCGGTGCAAGGTTGTGTTAATTGTGATTGAGATTGTCGCCGATAGCGAGAAATGCGGCGGCTGTCTGAGCGATCACTCTGTAAAGCTACCGAACTATGGTAAGCGCTCGGCGAGCGGCCCGGTTGATCAGGCGGCCTGAGCACCAATGGCGACCGGCGACCAGTTCCAGGGCAGGAGTTCGGCCAGGCGTTTGGCTGGATGATCGGCGAGGCGGGTGAGCACATCGCGCAGGTAGGCCTCCGAGTCGAGCCCGTTGAGCTTGGCCGTCTCGATCAGCGTGTAGAACGCCGCGGCTCGCTCGGCGCCCCGCTCCGAGCCGGCGAACAGATAGTTCTTGCGCCCGATCGCGACGGACCGCAGCGCCCGCTCGGCTGGGTTGTTGTCGAGCGCGATCCGCCCGTCGTCGAAGACGCGGGTCAGCGCCGTCCAGCGCACCAGCATGTAGCGGAACGCTTTGGCGAGATCGGAGCCGCCGGAGAGCTGCGGCAGGATCGTCTCGGCCCAGGCCTTCAGGGCCGCTGCGAGCGGTCGTGATCGGGCCTGGCGCTGCCGTAGGCGCTCGTCGGGAGGCTTGCCGCTGACGGAGCGCTCGACCTCGTAGATCACGCCGATCCGGTCCAGGGCCTCGAAGGCGACCGCCGAGCCGGTCCTGGCATGAACATCGAAGAACTTGCGACGGGTGTGCGCCCAGCAGGCGGCCTCGATCAGCGCGCCGCCTGGTCGACGACCCTCGTAGAGCCCGTTGAAGCCGGCATAGCCATCCGCCTGCAATACGCCAGAGAACGCCGCCAGATGCGTGAGCGGACGCTTGCAGCGCGGCAATCAGGATGAGACCAGCGCGTCAATCAAGATGAGAGGAACCGCCGATCTGATGACGCAAGGAGGGCAGAGCCCGACCGGAGGCATCGGATCGGCGTCGGCGTGACCTTCAGGGGCACGTCGTCTGGTGATCGCGGCCACCGGGCCAGCTGCGGGTCGTCCTCAGTTTGAGGAGCCTGCCCGTGCCCGGCCGCCACGTGACCGATCACCAGATGAGGCTCTTCATGCAGTTCCGTCAGAGCGACAGCGTCGCTGCGGCCGCCGCCAAGGCCGCCTTCAGTCCCGCCACCGGCCATCGCATTGCCGCCGATCCGCGTCTGCCCTCGGCTAAGAAGACCCCGCGCGGACGGCGTCGGCCCGATCCCCTCGCCGAGGTGTTCGAGGCCGAGATCGTGCCATTGCTCGAAGCCGCGCCCGGCCTGAGGCCGGTGGCCGTCTTCGAGGAGATCCTGCGCCGTCATCCCGATCTCGGTGAAGGGGTCCGACGGACACTGGAGCGGCGTATCCGGGCTTGGCGCGCCGTGCACGGAGCCGACCAGGACGTCATCTTTCGTCAGACCCACGAGCCCGGGCGGATGGGACTGTCGGACTTTACCGACATGGCCGATCTCGGCGTCAGCATCGCTGGGCTGCGCCTCGACCATCGGCTCTACCACTTCCGGCTCGCCTACTCCGGCTTCGAGCACGCCCACGTCGTGCTCGGCGGCGAGAGCTTCGTGGCGCTCGCCGAAGGGCTGCAGAATGCCCTCTGGTCTCTCGGCGGCGTGCCGCGCGAGCACCGCACCGACAGCCTCTCGGCCGCCTTCCGCAACCTCGACGAGGCCGCCCAGGAGGATCTCACCCGCCGCTACGAGGCCCTGTGCGCCCACTACGGCATGACGCCCACCCGCAACAACGCCGGCCTCGCCCACGAGAACGGTTCGGTGGAGGGCCCGCACGGCCACCTCAAGCGGGCCCTCGCCGATGCGCTCCTGCTGCGCACCAGCACCAACTTCCCCGACCTGACCGCCTACCGCACCTTCGTCGACGAGCTCGTCGGACGCCGCAACGCCCGCCAAGCTAAGCGCATCGACAGCGAGCGGGCTGTCCTGGCGCGGCTGCCCGAGCGGCGCTCGTGCGACTACGAGCAGGTCAGCGTGCGCGTCTCCTCGGCCGGCGGGTTCCGCCTGCGCAAGGTGTTCTACACCGTGCCCTCGCGCCTGATCGGCCACACCCTGCGCGTGCGCCTCTACGACGACCGCCTCGACGTCTTCGTCGGCGGATCCCACCTCTTCACCCTGCCGCGGGGGCGGGCTCATCCGGACGGACGGCACGATCAGGTCGTCGACTACCACCACGTCATCCACGCCCTCCGGCGCAAGCCGATGGCGCTGCTCAACCTCGTCTACCGCGACCGGCTCTTCCCGCGGGCACCCTACCGGCACGCCTTTGAGTCCCTGCGCGCCGCGCTTCCGGAACGGCAGGCCTGCCGCATCGCCGTCGATTTACTTGCGCTGGCCCATGACCGCGGCTGCGAGGCCGAACTCGCCGAATGCCTGGCCGTCGAACTGGCCGCCAAGCGCCTGCCCGATCTAGCCGTCCTGCGTGCCCGCTTCGCACCCGATCCGGCTACCATCCCTCACGTCAACGTCGCCCTCGGCTCGCTGGCGAGCTACGAGAGCCTCCTCGACGGCGTCACGACGGGAGGGGCGGCATGAAGGCCCTGGCCCGCACCACCACCGCGGTCGACACCGCCCGGCTCGGGATCATGCTCGGTGAGCTGCGCCTGCCGACCATCAAGACCGTCTGGCCCCGCTTTGCCGAACAGGCCGACAAGGAGGGCTGGCCTGCCGCCCGCTTCCTCGCGGCGCTGGCCGAGCACGAGTTGGCCGAGCGCGACAGACGACGCATCGAGCGTCATCTCGCCGAGGCGCGCCTGCCACCCGGCAAGACGCTCGATGGCTTCGACTTCGCCGCCGTGCCGATGCTCTCGAAGGCTCAGGTCATGGCGGTCGCCGCCGGCGACGCTTGGCTGGCGCAGGGGGCCAACCTGCTCCTGTTCGGTCCACCTGGCGGTGGGAAGAGCCATCTCGCCGCCGCGATCGGGCTCGCTCTCGTCGAGGCCGGCTTCAAGGTGCTGTTCACCCGCACCACCGACCTCGTCCAGAAGCTGCAGGTCGCCCGGCGCGACCTCGG
The DNA here is from genome assembly GCF_017833295.1 of Methylobacterium sp. PvR107. NCBI lineage: Bacteria > Pseudomonadati > Pseudomonadota > Alphaproteobacteria > Hyphomicrobiales > Methylobacteriaceae > Methylobacterium > Methylobacterium sp. PvR107. Next base: position 4,247,866 of record NZ_JAFIBW010000001.1, on the reverse strand, counting down.
CCTGGAGGCGGCCATCGGCCGGCTCGACCGCTTCGACCTGCTGATCCTCGACGACCTCGCCTACGTCACCAAGGACCAAGCCGAAACGAGCGTGCTGTTCGAGCTGATCAGCGCCCGCTACGAGCGCCGCTCCCTGATGATCACCGCCAACCAGCCCTTCGGCGAGTGGGGTCGGATCTTCCCCGATCCGGCCATGACGCTCGCTGCCGTCGACCGGCTGGTGCACCATGCCACCATCTTCGAGATGAACGTCGAGAGCTACCGGCGTCGCACGGCCCTGGATCGGAAACGCGGTCCTGGTCGACCGCCAACTCGCGCGACAATCAAAACTGCCGATGCGTGACGCTCCGCGACACGAACCTGACCCGACGCCACCTTGCGCCGGTCGATCGACCCGCTCATCATCAACCCGCCGCGACACCGGTCACTCATCCTGATTGTCGCTGACATCTCATCCAGATCGCCGCGCTACAGACGCTCGCCCTTTCGGTCCGGCGAGGCGAAGAACACGGCCGCCGGCGGTCGCGCTCCGCCGTGGGGGCGCTCGTCGCGCACATACGCCCAGAGCCGGCCAGTTCTCGTCTTCCCCGCCCCGGGCGCCAGGATCGGCACCGTCGTATCGTCACCGTGCAGGACGTCCGACCCGGCGATCACCTCCGTCCGCAGGAGATCGACCAGCGGAGCCAGCGCGGCGGCCGTGGCGCCCATCCAGCCGGACAGGGTCGAGGTCTGCAACGTGACGCCGTCCCGAGCATAGATCTCGGCCTGACGATACAGAGGCAGGTGATCGTCGAACTTCGCCACGGCGATATGCGCGAGCAACCCGGGGCCGGCACGGCCGCGGGCGATGGCGTGGTAGGGCGCTGGAGCCTGCACCACGGTCTCGCAGGCTCGGCAGGAGAAGGCCTCGCGCAGGTGCCGCACCACCTTGAAGCGGCCCGGCACGTAATCGAGGCTCTCCGTCACGTCCTCGCCGATCCGGCGCAGGCGACCGCCGCAGGCCGGGCAGGCGCAGGGGCCGGGATGAGCGACGGTCTCGCGCGGCAGATGCTCGGGCAAGGGGCGGCGCCCCGGCCCTCGGCTTGCCGCCTCGACCGCCTCGGCGACGACCGGGGCCGCCGCGAGGCGTTCGGCCTCGTCGACCTCCAGGGCCTCGATGGCGAGTTCGAGCTGCTCGACGCGGGCTTGCAGCTTCTCGGACGAGACGCCGAACTGCGCCCGCTTCAACCTGGCGAGTTCGCCGCGGAGCTTCTCGATCAGCGTGTTGGCATGAACGGCGTCCCTCGCCATGCCGACGATCATGCGTTTGAGCGCATCCACGTCATCCGGCAGCGAGGCAGGATCGAGAGCCATGCCAATAGCTTAGCTTGCCCAAGACGGCTCCGCCAGCCCCTTCGGGCGCGGCGTCTCTCAGCCCGCGATGCGCGGCCGGTCCGTGCGCTCGGGCGCCCGCCAGTCGATCCCCTCCAGCAGCATCGCGAGCTGAGCCGGCGAGAGCGCCGCCGCGGCCCCTGCAGTTCCCGGCCAGACGAAACGGCCTCTCTCCAGCCGCTTCGAGAACAGGCACAGCCCCTGGCCGTCCCACCACAAGACCTTGATCAGCCGCCCCGCACGGCCGCGGAAGACGAAGGCCTGACCGGAGAACGGATCACGGTGCAGGTGGTCCTGCACCAGCGCGGCGAGCCCGTCGAAGCCCTTCCTCATGTCCGTGTGGCCGGTGGCCAGCCATACGCGCGAGCCCGAGGGAACGGGGATCATCGATCCAGCAGCGCCGCGAGAAGATCCCGCACCAAGGCCGGATCGGCACCCGCTTCGGCACGCAGCCGATGGCCGTCGGCCAGTTCCACCTCGATGGCGCCACCCGACGCACCCTGGTCACGCGTCGGCAGCCCCACCGGTGCCGGCAGTGCGAGCGGTACGAAGGGAGGCGGAACCGGCAGGGCCGCCGCCCGCTCCTCATCCCAGGCCTCGCGTCGCCAGCGAAAGAGGAGCGATGGCGTCAGGCCATGGCGGCGTGCCACAGACGAGATCGACGCGGTGGTGCTCTGCGCCTCATCGAGGATCGCTCGCTTTTCCTCACGCGTCCACGAGCGACGCGTGCCGGCTACGACGATATGGGGCGAGATCGTAGGTCCAGACATAGGGCGGATACAGGCCTTCGCGAAAGCACTGTATCCAGGTCCAGGATCATATCCCGCAAGGCGCCTGCCAACGAGCGCTTACGAACTATGACCACATTCTCAATAGCTTCGTAATCCGCTCGCTTTAGGACGCGCTTCGTCACGAGTTCTTCAGCCGACGTGTAGGGATGAAACTCAATGATCCTTCTCCCGATCATTCCCGCCCCCAAGGCGTTTAGCTGTTCCACTGAGGCTGTGTTCAGGTCGATGGTTCCAGCGGTCGTTGCCGACGGATTATTCGCGCTCCCTGATGTGGTGCCTAAATCCGTACTCGCGATTGATGGGCTGTCCGCTTGACGCACAGAAGAACCCGAATCAGTGGACACATCAGGTTTTATAGTTTGAGTGATCGGCGGGACAGTCGGCGAGGATGGACCTGTAGGGGCCGTTGCCATTATCCCCGGATTGGAAGTGGATCCTGGCGTGATGGTGCGGATGGATTGCCCCTTCGCATCGAGTCCAGTCCGCTGCTGTGCAGATAGGGGCACAACGGCTGCCGTTCACTTCTTCTGTCCACTCTGAGGACGTGGCCCGATACCAACCCAAAGCGACGTCAGGGCAACTGCGACGACTGCTAGTCCGGCGCTAAGGGCAAGCGTGGATCGGAACATTCTCTCTCCCGTTTGGCTGATCCTATGGGTACCGCATGGCCGTGGCACCTTCGAGGCAAAGTAGGCCGTCGGATAGACGGATGGTTGGTGATCGGTGTCCCGTTGGCCCGGTGCCCCTCCTACCGCGGCAGTGTATTGTTCAAGAACGGCAGGAACGGTTCGAAGCCCCCTGCCATCCGTACGAAACCGTTTGCGACCGTGGGTGTGGCTCTTATGCGGTTGCAGTGCACTTCTGAGAGAAACGATATGAATGGCGTTTCGCAGCTGACCCCCGGGACGATGCGGACACGATGGGGACTGTGACCGGCCGAACTACAGGGGCGATCTATCGAGTAATCTGTCCGCGATACTCACCTATCCAGGTTCCTACACAATTACTATTTGGCGGCCGTCGAACCGCCCAAGTCCCATTCGCATGAAGCCCATTTATAGCTCCATCACCCACCGCCATTTCGCCGCTCCGCGTTATAACGAAGGAAACTTTCCCACATTGCCTCACGCTTCCCTGAAAAAAATAATTCTCGCTCGGCGCCAAATCGATTATTTTCCCTGCTCGCACTTCAACCGGGTGGGAAAGTTCTTGCCTACAGTGAAAATTTTCGCTCGTAGAACTTCGATAGAAAGCAATCCGCCATCTGCCGTCGCAAGAAGACTGCGCAAAGCCGGTCGTCGTCAGACATAAACTAACACACGTCGCGACAAACCGACAAAATACGATGAGGTTTCTGGTTGTCATGCGCATGGAAACACTCCTCCGACCTCTTTATCGGTCATTCAAAGGGTCTTCCAAAATAGACCAACAATGAAAGCGCGAGCATGTAGACACTGATCAATGACTGAAGGCCGGATAGTGACTTCACCCATCCGGTACCTTTGATTGTATAGTCAAAAGGCGCGAGTCTGTTGATCCAATTACCCACGTTTATGTCTTTCCAACCGATCGCGAAAGCCGAGAGAATACTAAAATGGCCCGCATAGAAGATTGTTTTCCAACCTTTATTTTGCAGAAGAACAGGCTTACAGTCTTCATTATCGTTTGTGATATGGTCTTTGTCAGGCACAAGCCAAACGCCCGATTCTTCGGAAGCTTTCAACATAAGCAGGAAATAGATCAGAGAAAAGGCTGGAAGCAGTACGGCTATGATCAATAGCGGGCGGAAAGGCGCCGCTCCCCAATCGCTCGTAAACTCAACTAAATAATACCACAATAGACCTTCCGGGGTTCCCGATAGTTCCTTTTCTCTTTCCCCTTTTTTGAAGGCGTAAGTAATTTCTCGAACTTGTCTGCGCATGCCCGCCTCGTCGAAGGCTTTGCGAAGAGCAAGGAGTGCCGCCGGGTTTTTCCTAAACTGTAAAGTCTTCAGTCCTTTAACGTCGTCCATTGAACGCACGTCGGGCAGGGAGTCCGGCTCGACTTCAAACGTCGCCTCACTTACGTCAGCTCCAAACATCTTTGCTGATTTGAGATACGCGTCGGACAGCTTTGCGCCTCGCAAACAAGCAAGTGTTAGATCACTCCCTTCCAAATGTGCAGATTGAAGATGAGCTGAAGTAAAATTGGATGACGCCAAATGAGCGCCTTTCAGGTTGATGCTATACAAACTGGCGTTTGCGAAATCGGCGCCGGTGAGACGCGCGCCTTCGAGGTCTTTTTGCACGAGATTTATTGCATTCCCACCAGTTCTAAAAACGCAGTCATAGCATTCTTTTTCCACTAGGAGTTTCTCTATCTCTTCCTCTGTACCGTACACGTCCTGATCAGCATCCTGCAATTTGCCGGCATATTTATTGCAAGTAGGTTCTGTGCTGTGGAGCGCACTTTTCCCCTCCCAAAAACCGCAAGCAGACACCAACTGCACGACTAATAAATACAATGCAATGACGCGGATTGTGGACATCACGATCCTCCGCCTGCCCGAAGTGAATTCATTCTAAACGATCAACTTGTCCAATTCAAGTTAGACTGCTGCTGCATCCTTCAACTTGTGTTTTCGTTGCTGTCATATATTGCGGTAGAGAAATTTTCGATCGTCGGTTGTTTACATCAGACCAGGTGCTTGATTTCTGAGTAAAAAATTATCGTTCTAATCCTAGGCAGCGTGTTGTGAGCCTGCCGTTCAGAGGAAACGGAATCAGCGGATGCATCGGGTTTTATCGTTTGTGCGAGTGACGGGACGGTCAGCGAGGATGGATACGCCGAAACCGTCGCCGCCATGCCCCAATTGGAGATGGACCCTGGCGTGATTGTGCGAATGGGATGTCCGTTCGCATCGAGTCCGGTCCGCTGCTGTGTGGATAGCGTGACGGTCGTTGACGCACGTTTCTCCTGACCACCCTAGAAGCGTGGCCCAAAACCGACCCATAGCGACATGGCGACGACCGCCACCAATGCCAGACTGGCGCTAAGGGACAGCGTGGATCGGTTCATTCGCTCCCGTTTGGCTGGTCCTATGGATGCCGTATGGCCGTGGCACCTTCGAGGCGAGGTAGGCGGGCGGTCAGACGTCAAGGCTTTGGTGTCCCGGTGGTCCTCCCATCATGGCCGAGGATCGTTCAGTAGTGGTTTGAGGGTGACGCAGCGGGCTGCATTAATGACCCTCTCATGCTGCGGCACCGCCTATGAGTCATAGATGGTCGTGTAACCCTTGCACTTGGTGGGAACCACGGTTTCAATTTAGGTTTCATGCGCGTTGGGATTGGTGTAATGTCCGAGCATGAAGCACATCTTTCTCGCCGCAGTTCTTCTAGCTCCGAATGCCGCTCTGGCAATCTCGGATAATCCAAACCTCAACGGCCGCTGGGCCATGAAGGGACAAAAGTGCAATACGTTGGACGGCTGGATGGAAATCCGCCCGGGAAGCTTCAAGCGTCATGAGGAAAGCTGCAAGGTGCTGAAACTCGGACGCGATCGCACTATGCCAAGCCGGGTTTTCGATATGAAGGTGCGATGCGAAAGTGAAGGCGAGGTTTCCACTGAAAATCTCTACCTAGAATTCACTGATCGCACAGACGACATCGTAATGGTCGGATCCAATGATCGACCCAAAGAGGCGCCAGCGCAGTATTTCCGCTGCCGCTGAAGTTCAGTTGACCTGAGCGTCGGCTCGGGTGCGGGTGACTTTGCCGGAATATCCGATCGCCGGCGTTTTTCTATTTCGATTCGGACGTGCTGGATTGGGATCGTTCGCGACCGAAGATGTGGTTCCTACTCGCTTGCAAAGGCATCCTTGAGTGAACGGTGTGGGATGGTTCCCGACAGAGCGGGACGTGACTTGTTACTATCATGAGCCGCTCACTGGACCCGCCCGATAGGAAGAGGCACCGGATAGGGAAGCCTTGAGCTGACGCCTCTTCCTCACGCATCAAGCGGCTTTCAACTCTCGATAGCTACGGCGCCGACAAGGGTTCTTGAGGCGCTTTTCCAGAATTTTGAACTGAGAGGCGGTCTCTTCGCGCTCGATGGCGATAAGGTACCACGACACAGCGAGGGCTTTACGAAGAGTTGCACGATGCTCTCGAAGCACGATGCCGTACTTGTCGAACATACCGGGCAATTCATCGATAAGGCTTTCAAGTTCGATTTCAAGCTGCTTGTACTCTTGTGCCTTTCTACCTTCTGACAGAAAGAACCGGTAGTTGGCTTCGGCGGCACCACGTGAAAGAAGATTACGCAAAACGTATCTAGAATCGCAATTTGTGGTATTGGATGCATTTATGAAATCGTCGAAGATGTGATCGTACTCAGTCGTAATCATTCTATTTTGTCTCTCTTCATGTGAAAATTTTGGTTGGAAAAGCCGGGCAGCAATCTATAAGTGCTTGGAAATTTTGGCCGGGCATTCTTCTGCAATGATTGGGTTTCAGTTTTTTCTCTGCTCCTTGTCTCTCCTTTTCCGAGTGTGTGTTGTTTTGTGATAGTGGATGCAGTGGAAGTTATATACCTTATTTTACAGCAAAGATTGATATATGCGAAGAGAGATAGTCTGCAATTCAGCTTCCACCGCTTCCACTACAACTCCCGCAATCAATCACGACCGAAGGGAGTGAAGGGGCCTCAAGCCCCTTCATCGTTACTTCAGTTTTAGTCCCTGTCGCGCATTGCCAGTGTTCCTACGCAGCACCGGAAATCCGAGATTGGTCAGGTCCTTCCCAAGCATGTTATTATTCACGGGCTCGACAGCATTTTGATAACACCAGCCTTTATAGTTTTCATACAATTCACCCATACTGACACAATAGCCGGGATCCTGTACGCACCTATCCGAGACGAATTTCGAGACGTTATCATTCTCGGCACGGTATTCCTCGACTGACTTCAGAACAGAACCAGGGGGAGCGAGGAAGTCACCCTTCATCGCACCGATTTGTTTCAAGCCATCGAGCGCCCAATTAAATATGCCTGGCAACTCGACCTTCAGCTTTTCGAGCAGCTTAGGATCTCGTTCATGCGGCTCAAAAGTCCTCGTAAACGGGATCACATGTATACGTCGCCAGATAGCATAGTCAGTTCCAGACACTTGCGGCAGGTCATTGGATCCGAACCACAATTTGAACTTGGGTTGCAGATCGAAATAGGATCCATACAGTTTTCTTACCGCAATCGGATCGCCCGCTACCATGCGTTTGATCTTAGCGACCGCCAGCTTATCCCCTGCATCCCCTTCCGAAGCCACGACGAAGCGTTTCCCCGTCAGTGAAGCAAGATCGTCAGTCTTATCATTGCCGAACTTCTGTTGAGTGATGGTATGTGCCGGAACAGCGCCACCGTAAGTTCCCATCAGAGCAGATAATAGTTTCAGTAACACAGACTTTCCGTTCGCCCCTTTGCCGGTTAGGATGAACATGACCTGTGCATCAACACTACCGGTAAGGGTGTATCCTATGGCTCTCTGCAGGTAACTGATCGTCTCTTCATCATCTTCTAGCACCTGATGCACAAACTTCATAAACAACGGACATTCGGACCCTGGAATGAATTTCGAGCCGATGCGTTTGGTCACGTAGGCGTTCGTATCGACCACCTCAAATTTACTAAGGTCAAAGACGCCATTCTCAGTTCCAAGCAGATGATCATCTTCATCGAACAACCGGTCATCTACGCGGAACAACGATTTTGAGATTTCGTACGTCGCGTTAATTTTCGCGACAGACTGTAACCTACGCCGCTTCTCTGGATCCTCTCCCGCATTATTGCAGTAAGGACCCTTGAGAAAATCCGTCACTTCGCCTTTTGCTTCGGTCGCGGTGATCGGCTCGTACACTCCATGAACGTTCTTGTAGAATTGATTTTCACGGTCAGCGAACAGGAGATGGTCCCCTTTCACGACGTTGAACCATTCCGCTAAGGCCACATCGGTATCAAGCTTCATGAACTCGGCGGCGTTGCTTCCGTCCGCCACAACCGACGCCTGCCGAGAGACCATATCGGTCCTCTTAGGCTGTGCCCCACCCATCCATTCGATTAGGGTGCCAACCGCCTTGCCCGAGCCGAGAAGCCTTGTCAGGTCGGCACGCCACTCCACGGGCAAGCTCTCCGCTAGCCTGCTGTAGGTGGTCTCGACAGCGAGCAAACGATCTTCGACCTCATTGTCGCTCGTGACGGCGCAAAGGGTTTGGACGACGGTTTCACATGCCTTCCTGGCGATCCCGTTGAGGGCGCATAGACCGGCGAACCGCAATGCGAGATTGTGGCGACCACCCTCGATCCAGAGTTCGGCCAGCACGCTGACGGCCGCGATGTGGCCGACCAGCCGCAGAAGCGTGGCACTTTCGATCCGAGCCGGTTCGCCGTCCTTTCCTGCTTCGAACCTGACCATGTGACGATCATCAGGGTGAATCGATCCAGCCATCATCGTCTGGCAACCGTCCCCCCGGAATTCGACGAGCATCTTTCCGGTCACAGGATGCGGGAAGCGGACGGTCGTGGTGCTCCCTTCCACGAGGTAGAACCGGTGGGAAGCGGGCCTGGTATCGCGGCCCATGACCATACCTGTGAACGGTAGGATTATCGCTCCGGCGTCGACAGTGAAAGGTCCATCAAGGTCGATATCTACGAGACCGCCTGATGCCGCTCCCGTAAGCACGCCCACATTAATATCAGAGGGAATCGACCCGTGTTCGGCCAAAAAATCATATCCCACACCCCGGTTCTGCCATCCCGGCTGTAGTGGTCTTTTAGTGTTTATATACAGTGGAATGTAAAGAAATTTCGAGTAATTACCTAGATTGTCCAATTTATTATACCATTTTAATCATGCGTCTTCGTCCGCTCCCAAAAGGACCGGTGTAATCGATTATCGCAATGTAAGTTGATCTTTACGTCCGGTGCAACCCGCCGGACAAGGCTACCCGCCCCATCTCCGAGGCAGATATAAGTTGTACAGCGATTCGATGCAAAAGTCAACGAATAATTAAGGTTGAATTATTGTAGGTCCATTATAAAGAACCCGCGCGCGTGCACCACAAACATGCGAATGTCAAGATCAGATCAACAACATTCCGCGCATTGAGCGTTCCAAGTAGGTCATTAGCATAGCAGATGGCTTTTGAAACTGCCAGTTATTCGTTTGACACGAGAAAAGATGCTCTGCGCCCCTGACTTAAACTATAACAGCGATCTGCAGGCTGGCCGGAGGATCATAGGTTGAAAAATATGATCTTAGGCAACAATCTTCGCGTGGAATCTTTTTGGCGTCTCGCGAAGATGCTGCGTGCTTCGGCCACAAACTATAGTAATAGACGCACTTATCACTTTTAGTTGCAAATGGCCGCTGTGAGACAACCACGGCGTGCCGTCCCACGGCATTTAACAGTTATTGGGATTGAGCAGACAGCCGCGCGAGTTTCTCCGCAACGTTTTCAGGCTTTAAATGGGTGTAGCGGGCTAAAAGTTTGGTATCCCGGTGACCCGATATAAGAGCAACCTCTGGAATTGTGAGGCCATTCTCGAAGAACAGAGATATGGCTTCATGTCTGAAATCGTGCCACCTTAGATTTTGTATGCTGAGGATTTCTTTCATGCCGTCCCATCTTGCCGATAGTGTCCAATAGTTTATTGCGAAAACGAACTCGCGCTCGGAACACGAGATATAATGCCTGAGTATCTCCATGGCGCGAGGGCTCAATGGGATAGTCCGAGGATGTCCGTTCTTGGTTTCGGGTATGCGGAGAGTACAATTTTCGAAATTTACGTCCCGCTTACGTATGTTCAACATTTCCCCTTTGCGGACAGCTGTCTCTAGCGAGAATTCGGCCAATCTGACAACGTACATCGCTTTTTCATGGTGTGGTGTCCCGAAGATTTTCGTTCTTTCGGTGTCAGTAAGTCTTCGCTCTCTGCCATTCCTTATGACGGGTTTTTTAACAATCTTGAAGCAATTGGACCTTATTGCATAGCCCCACTCCCGTCGCGCTACTTCAAGTGAATGCGAAAGAAGAGCAAGTTCTCTGACGATAGTGGCGGGTGCTACCGACCTACGTCTGATATTTCTGTACTCTGCGGCTTTGTGCTCTGTAAGGTCTTCAATAAGTGTATGCCATAGAGAACTATTACGAACTGTTTTTATAATCGAGACCTCTCTACTGCTCCACTTTTTCCCCGGTGTGATTTCAGCCTGATATCGCTCTAGAATATGCCCAAGGCTTACGTGTCTCCGTTCGTTGATGAGATTTGGAAAGTCGCCCCTGTCTATCGCCACTTCGATTGAACGGGCCCATCGTAGCGCTTCCGCTTTCGAATCAAACGTCTTCGAAAGCGGGACGTTAGCCTTGATCCGGACTTGGGCCTGAAATCTGCCGTTTCGCTTCCTTATGGTGGCCATCGTTCCTTACTGTGACTGAAATTGTGACACAGCCCTGGAAGCGACAGTCATTTGGACCGCAGGTGAATTGCCGACTGAACGTTAACCCTCTGACATTCAAGCGACTTACCATCGGTCCGAGGGTCCATCTATGCGAGACGAACCAGCTTGACCGATTGGCATGGATGCTGCCTTGGGATTGTGCATACCAAGGCAGCGTACGACACTGCCCGCCGCCCTATGGATCGGTCGCGCCGGTCCACCCTTGTCCCTCGCGCCTGCATCCGGACCGGTCCCATGTTGCGTCTCGCCGCCTGCTTCCTCGCCGGAACCGTCTTTGCCGGGCCCGCCGCCGCGCAGACTTTGCGCTACGGCATGATGGAGGATCCGGACGCGCTCGATCCGACGCTCGCCCGCACCTTCGCGAGCCGGATGGTGTTCGCCGCGCTCTGCGACAAGCTCGTGGATATCGGCCCGGACCTGAAGCCGGTGCCGCAGCTCGCGACCTCCTGGGAGCTGTCGCCTGACGAGAAGGCGCTGACCCTGCACCTGCGCCCGGGGGTGCTGTTCCACGACGGCGAGAAGCTCGACGCCGCGGCGGCCAAGTTCTCGATCGAGCGTCATCTGAAGATGCCGGGCTCACAGCGCCGCTCGGAAATCGCACCGATCGACTCGGTGGACGTGGTCGATGATCTCACATTCCGCATCAACCTGAAGCAGCCCTTCGCGCCGTTGCTCGCGCAGTTCACCGACCGGGCCGGCATGATGGTCTCGCCCAAGGCCGCGGAGCGGCTCGGCGACAAGTTCGCCTCCGCGCCGGTTTGCGCGGGTCCATACAAGTTCGTGGAGCGGGTGCCGCAGGACCGGATCGTGGTCGAGCGCTTCCCCGACTACTGGAACAAGGATGCGATCCAGATCCAGCGGATCGAGTTCCGGCCGATCCCCGACGCGACGGTGCGGCTGACCAACCTGCGCGCGGGCCAGCTCGACCTGCTGGAGCGGCTTGCCCCGACGGACGTGGCGCAGGTGAAGCGCGACGCCAAGCTCAAGCTCGACTCGACCACGGAGCTCGGTTTCCAGGAGATCCTGTTCAACCCCCACAAGGCCGGCTCGCCGGTCTCCGACCCGAAGGTGCGCGCCGCCTTCGAGGCCGCCATCGACCGGAACGCCATCAATCAGGTCGTCTATAACGGCGAGTTCCTGGCCGGGAACCAGTGGGTCAACCCGAAGAACCCGAACTACGTCGCCGAGTACCCGATCCCGAAGCGGGATGTCGCCAAGGCCAAGGCGCTGCTGGCCGAGGCCGGCAAGCCGAACCCGCAGATCACGCTCACCGTCTACGCCAACAGCGAATCTCCGCAGGTTGGCCAAGTGATCCAGGCGATGACCAAGGAGGCGGGCTTCGACGTGAAGATCCAGGCCGTGGACTTCACCACGGCGCTCGATGCCGCCGACAAGGGCAATTACGAGGCGCAACTCTACTCCTGGAGCGGCCGCTCCGACCCGGACGGCAACACGTTCAGCTTCCTCGCCTGCAAGGCGGCGCTGAACTATCCGAAATACTGCAGCCCGGAAGCCGACGCGGCGCTCCAGGCCGAGCGCGGCACGATCGACCCGGCCAAGCGCAAGGCCGCCTGGAAGGCGCTGGCCGATCAGGTGCTGACCGACCGGCCGGGGATCTACATCCTGCACCGCAAGCTGCTCTGGGCCTATAGCCAGAAGATCACCGGCTTCGTGCCCTACCCCGACGGGCTCGTGCGCTTCACCGGCCTGAAGCTCAACTGATGCTGCGGTTCCTGGTCCGACGCCTCGCCCTGGCGGTCCCGACCCTGATCCTCGCTTCGATGATCATCTTCGCCCTGCAGCAATTGCTGCCGGGGGACGTCGCCACGGCGCTCACGGGCGAGGAGCGCGACCCGCAGGTGATCGCGTTCATCCGCGAGAAGTACCACCTCGATGAGCCCCTGCCGGTGCGCTACGCCTACTGGGCCGGTGGCGTGCTGCGGGGCGATCTCGGCGAGTCGATCCGGCTGCAGAAGCCGGTCTCCGAGCTGATCGTCGAGAAGCTGCCGGTGACGCTCGAACTCGCCTGCCTGGCCATGCTGGTGGCGCTCGCCATCGGCGTGCCGATGGGCGTGCTCTCCGCGGTGAAACGCGGTCAGGCGGCCGACACGGTCGCGAACGGCATCGCCCTCTGGGGGTTGTCGGTCCCGAACTTCTGGCTCGGGATCCTGCTGATCCTGCTGTTCTCGGTGGAGCTCGGCTGGCTGCCGGCCTCGGGCTACGTCTCGCCCTTCGAGAGCCTGTCGGAAAACCTCGCCGCCATGGTGATGCCGGCCTTCGTGCTCGGCAACGCCATCGCGGCGGTTATGATGCGCCACACCCGCGCGGCGATGCTGGGCGTGCTCGGCTCGGACTATGTCCGCACGGCCCGCGCCAAGGGCGTGTCGCCGCTGCGGGTGACCCTGCGGCACGCGCTGCCCAACGCCGCGATCCCGATCATCACCCTGGGGGCGCTTGAGTTCGGGCAGCTCCTGTCGGGGGCAGTGCTGACCGAGCAGGTGTTTTCCGTGCCGGGCTTCGGCAAGCTGATGGTCGATGCCGTGTTCAACCGGGACTTCGCCACCGTGCAGGGCGTCGTGATCTGCACCGCCGCCACCTACATCGCCCTCAACCTCGCCGCCGACCTGCTCTCGGCGGCCGTGAACCCGAAGCTGAGGCGGGCATGAGAGCGTTATTCAAGCGCAACGCCTCCCCTCTTCCCTCTGCGGGCGAGAGTGGCCCCTGCGTCAGCAGGGGTCGGATCGGGACGAAGTCCCGCAAGGGGGGAGCGCGGCTTCCGAATGTGGTGCAACCTTCGCGCAGCACTGAGCTTGGCCCTGCACCGTCGCTCTCCTCTCCTGCCGCCCTCCGGGGGCCGACCTCCCCCGCAGAGGGGGGAGGCAGAGAGCGGGTCAGTATCGTCGCTGCCGCCTGCGCGAGCCCCCGATGAGCACCGGCACCCCCATCGCCGAGGCGACCGGCCTCGCCGCCCCCGCGGGAACGCCGGCCCTCGTTCAGGAACCCGGCACCCTCACCGCCTTCTGGCGGCGCCTGCGCGCGCGCAAGAGCGCCGTCGCCGGTCTCGTCATCGTCGGCCTGCTGATCCTGATGGCGGTGTTCGCGCCCTGGGTCGCCCCCTACGACCCGACCGCCACCGACTGGGCCAACGTCCGCGGCGCGCCGAGCCTCGCGCATCCGTTCGGCGGCGACGAAGTCGGGCGCGACGTGCTCTCGCGGATCATCTTCGGCGCCCGGGCCTCGCTCGGCGCCGGTCTCGTCTCGGTGGCGCTGGCGGTGTCCCTCGGCCTACCGCTGGGATTGCTGGCCGGCTACGCGGGCGGCTGGATCGACGGAGCGATCTCCCGGCTCACCGACGCGCTGCTGGCGATCCCGTTCCTGATCCTGGCGATCGCGCTCGCCGCCTTCCTCGGCCCGAGCCTCGTCAACGCGATGATCGCGATCGGCCTCTCGGCGACCTCCACCTTCATCCGGCTGACCCGGGCGCAGGTGCGCGCCGTGGCGGCGGAGGAGTTCGTCGAGGCGGCCCGCGCCATGGGCAACCCGCCCTGGCGGATCGCCCGGGTCCATATTCTACCCAACATCGTTCCGGCGATCCTCGTTCAGGCGACGCTCACCATCGCGGCGGCGATCATCGCGGAGGCGAGCCTGTCGTTCCTCGGCCTCGGCCAGCAGCCGCCCGAGCCGTCCTGGGGGGCGATGCTCAACACCGCCAAGAACTTCATGGACCAAGCCCCCTGGATGGCGATCTGGCCCGGCCTGTCGATCTTCCTGGCCGTGCTCGCCTTCAACCTGTTCGGCGACGGCCTGCGGGACGCCCTCGATCCGAGGCAGCGGACATGACCAAGCCCCTCCTCGATATCCGCGACTTGGCGGTCGCGTTCGACACCGACGGCGGCGCCGTGCACGCGGTCAACGGCGTCTCCTACACCCTGCACGAGGGCGAGACGCTGGGGATCGTCGGCGAGTCCGGCTCCGGCAAGAGCGTGCATGTGCTCGCCATGCTGGGACTGATCCCGCGCCCGCCCGGCCGTATCACCGGCGGCCAGGTTCTGTTCGAGGGCCGAGACCTGCTCGCGCTGAAGGAGCGGGAGCTCCGAAAGATCCGCGGCGGCGAGATCGGCTTCGTGTTCCAAGACCCGATGAGCTCGCTCAATCCCGGCATGACCGTGGCGGCGCAGATCGTCGAGCCCCTGCGCATCCATCTCGGGCTCGACGCCCGCGCGGCCCGGGCCCGGGCCAAGGAACTGCTCGACCTCGTGCGCATCCCGAACGCGGCCGCGCGCCTCGACCAGTACCCGCACGAGTTCTCCGGCGGCCAGCGCCAGCGGGTGATGATCGCCATCGGCCTCAGTTGCCGGCCGAAGCTGCTGATCGCCGACGAGGCGACCACCGCGCTGGACGTCACCGTCCAGGCCGAGATCGTCGCCCTGGTGCAGGAGTTGAAGCGCGAACTCGGGATGGCGATCATCTGGATCACCCACGATCTCGGCGTGGTGGCCGGGATCAGCGACACCGTACAGGTGATGTATGCCGGCCGGATCCTCGAACGCGGCCCGGTCGACGACATCTTCGCCGATCCGCGCAACGCCTACACGCTGGGGCTCCTGCGCTCCCTGCCGGATCTCTCCGGCGGCCGGGCGGGTCGCCGCCGCCTGCACCAGATCGAGGGTGCGCCCCCGGACATGCGGCATCTCCCGGCGGGCGATCCCTTCGCGCCGCGCAACGCCTTCGCGACCGCGCGCTGCCGAACCGAGATGCCGCCCCTGGCGCAGGCGCCCGGCGCCGCCCCCGGCCATCTGGTCGCCGCCTGGTACGACCTGCCGAAGCTTCTGGCCGCGGAGGCCGCCCGATGAGCGTGCAGGATTATCCGATCGTCTCGGTGCGTGACCTGTCCAAGCATTATCCCCTGCGTTCGTGGTGGGGCGGCAAGGCCTCGGTGTTCCGCGCCGTCGAGGGCGTGAGCTTCGACATCCGCCCCGGCGAGACTTTGGGTCTCGTCGGCGAGTCCGGGTCCGGCAAGTCGACCATCGGCCGGGCCGTGACAATGCTCAATCCGCCGACTTCGGGCACCATCGCGTTCGAGGGCACCGACCTCGCCAAGCTCTCGGCAGGCGCCATGCGCAAGATGCGCGCCCGGATCCAGACCGTGTTCCAGGATCCCTACGCGGCCCTCAACCCGCGGATGAGCGCGGGCGACTACGTCGCGGAAGCGTTCAAGCTGCACCGGCGCGACATGCGCGGACCGGAGCGGCGGGAGGCGGTCGCGGCCCTGTTCCAGCGGGTCGGGCTCGATCCGCGCTTCATGGGCCGCTACCCGCACCAGTTCTCGGGCGGCCAGCGGCAGCGCATCTGCATCGCCCGGGCGATCGCCCTCAAGCCCAGCTTCATCGTCGCCGACGAGCCGATCGCGGCGCTGGACGTCTCGATCCAGGCGCAGGTGGTGAACCTGCTCCAGGACCTGCAGGACGAGATGGGCCTGTCCTACCTGTTCATCTCCCACGATCTGCGGATGGTGCGCTACCTCTGCCACCGGGTCGCGGTGCTCTGGCGCGGGCGGATCGTCGAGCTGGCCGAGGCGGATGCCCTCTACGCGGATCCGCGCCATCCCTACACGCGCCGCCTGCTCGCCGCGGTGCCGGTGCCGCACCCGGCCGAGGAGCGCGCCCGCCTCGCCGCCCGCGACCTCGCCGGCCACGACCAGCCGCCGGACGGTCCGCTCACCGAAGTGGCGCCGGGGCATTGGGTGGCGCTGCCGCATGTCGGGTGATTATGGCGCGCGCATCTCCCCGCCCCCTTGCGGGGAGGGGAAACACTGGACGACTCAGAAATTACAGGACATCCCGTGAGAGACTTCTCCACCCCCGGCCGCTCCCCGGTCTACGCCGCCAACGCGGCCGTCGCGACCTCGCACCCGCTATCAACGCTCGCCGCCATCGAGGTGCTGCGCGCCGGCGGCAATGCCGTCGATGCCGGGATCGCGGCGGTGGCCGTGCAATGCGTGGTCGATCCGCTTATGACCGGCATCGGCGGCGATTGCTTCGCGCTCTACGCCCCCGCGGGCGCAACCAAGCCCATCGCCCTCGACGGCTCCGGCCGGGCGCCGGCCGCTGCGACGCCCGACTGGTACGCCGAGCACGGCGTCGCGATCACGCCGACCTCGCCGCACGCGGTTACGGTACCGGGCGCGGTCGCGGCCTGGGACCTGCTGGTGCGCGAGCACGGCACCCGGTCCCTCGGCGAGTTGCTCCAGCCGGCGATCGGCTACGCGGAGAACGGGTTCGTCGTGCAGCAGCGGGTCGGCTGGGACTGGCTGCGCGGCGCCGAGCGTGTGGCCGCCGATCCCGACGCCGCCGAGACCTACCTGCCCGGCGGACAGGTGCCGGCGATCGGCAGCGTCGTCCGCCTGCCGAAGCTCGCGGCGACGCTCCGGACGATCGCCGAGGCGGGGGCGCGCGCCTTCTACACGGGGCCCGTCGCCGAGGACATGGTGAGCCGGCTGAACGCACTGGGCGGCCTGCACACCCTGGACGACTTCGCCGCCGCCCGGCCCGACGTGGTCGTGCCGGTCTCGACCCGCTACCGCGGCTACGATGTCTACGAGTGCCCGCCCGCCGGCCAGGGCCTCGCGGCGCTGATGATGCTGAACGTGCTGTCGCACTACGATGTCGGCGCGCTGTCGGAGCTCGACCGGCTCCACCTCTTCGCCGAGGTGTGCAAGCAGGGCTACCACCACCGCGACGTGCTGTTCGGCGACGCGGCCCTCGCCAACGTGCCGGTCGAGCACCTGCTCTCCGACGCGTGGAAGGCCGCCGCCCATGGTGCGATCGACATGGGCCAAGCCCGAGCCCCTGAGATCTACCCCGAGATCGCCCGGGAAGTCGCCGAGGGCCGCGCCCACAAGGACACCGTCTACCTCTGCGTGGTCGACCGGGACGGCAACGCGCTGTCGCTGATCAACTCGATCTTCCAGGGCTTCGGCTCGGGCATCCTGGCGCCCGAGAGCGGCGTTCTGCTCCACAATCGCGGCCTGTCCTTCCGCACGGAGGGCGGCCACCCGAACAGCGTCGGGCCGGGCAAGCGGCCGATGCACACGATCATTCCCGGCATGCTGATGAAGGATGGGCAGGCGGTCGCGCCGTTCGGCGTCATGGGCGGACACTATCAGGCCATGGGCCATGTCGAGCTGCTCTCCGGTCTGCTCGACCGGGGGCTCGACGTGCAGGAGGCCCTCGATGCCCCGCGCAGCTTCGCCTATGGCGGCAGCCTGGAGGTGGAGGGCGGGATCCCCGACGCGGTCATGGCGGGGCTGAAGGAGCGCGGCCACCCGGCGATCCGCGCGCCGCTGCCGCTCGGCGGCGGGCAGGTCATCTGGATCGACCGCGCGGCCGGCACGCTGGCGGCCGGATCGGACCCGCGCAAGGATGGGGCGGCGCTGGGGTATTGACGGGCCGGCAAGCGCGGCGCCGCGGAATCCCCTTCCCCCCTCTGTGGGGGAGGGGATCCCCAGCGTCAGCAGGGGTCGGGCCGCGACGTCGTCCAGCAAGAGGCGTGCACCGGTTCCGGAAAAGGCAGCTTACGCAGCGGGCGGAGCTCTGTCCCGCACCGTTTCTCCCCTTTCCCGACCCGCTTCGCGGGCCACCCTCCCCCCACAGAGGGGGGAGGGAGAGGAGCGTAACTGGCTGCTTCTCAACTCAGTCGATATCCTCGACCGCCTCGACGCCGCCGAAGACCCGCTGGGCGAGCGAGGCTTCCATGAACGGGTCGATGTCGCCGTCGAGGACCTCGTCCGGATCGGTCGACTGGGTGCCGGTGCGTAAATCCTTCACCAGCTGGTACGGCTGCAACACGTAGGACCGGATCTGGTGGCCCCAGCCGATATCGGTCTTGGAGGCGGCCTCGGCGTTGGCCTTCTCCTCGCGCTTCTTCAACTCCGCCTCGTACAGTCGGGCGCGCAGCATGTTCCAGGCGGTCGCCCGGTTCTTGTGCTGCGAGCGCTCCTGCTGACACGCCACCACGATCCCGGTGGGATTGTGGGTGATGCGCACCGCCGAGTCGGTGGTGTTGACGTGCTGGCCGCCGGCGCCGGACGACCGGTAGGTGTCGATCCGGCAATCGGATTCCTTGATCTCGATCTCGATCCGGTCGTCGATCACCGGGTAGACCCAGACGCTGGCGAAGCTGGTGTGCCGCCGGGCGCTGGAATCGTAGGGCGAGATCCGCACCAGCCGGTGCACGCCGGACTCCGTCTTCAACCAGCCATAGGCGTTGTGGCCCTTGATCAGGAGCGTGGCGCCCTTGATCCCGGCCTCTTCGCCGTCGGTCATCTCGACGACCTCGACCTTGTACTTCCGGCGCTCGGCCCAGCGGGCGTACATGCGCTGGAGCATGTTGGCCCAATCCTGGCTCTCGGTGCCGCCGGCGCCGGCATGGACCTCGAGATAGGTATCGAACCCGTCGGCCTCGCCGGACAGCAGGGTCTCCACCTGCCGGCTCGCGGCCTCCTTCTCGACCGCCAGGATCGCGGCCTCGCCCTCGCGGATCGAGGATTCGTCACCCTCCATCTCGCCGAGTTCGATCAGCGTGGCGCCGTCCTCGAGATCGCGCTCGAGCTTCTTGATCGCCGTGACGGCCTCGTCGAGCTGCTGGCGCTCGCGCATGACCTTCTGGGCGGCCTCGGCATCGTTCCAGAGGTCAGGATTCTCGGAAGCCGCGTTCAGCTCCGCGAGGCGTTTATCGACTGTATCCCAGTCAAAGATGCCTCCTCAGCAGCCCTATAGACTGCTTGGCGGCATCCGAGGCTTGCTCGATCTCGGCGCGCATCTGGTTTTTTGGGAATGAGGTGCAGGAGAGAGGGGTCGTGTCGGGCCGGGGTGATACCTCCCGGGGCGCGCCCTGTAAACGCCGCCGCATCGTCGTCAGCACGGGTTCCCCCCGCGCGCAGGGCCGGAGGCGTTACCGATCCGGTTGAGATGGGGTTGATGGACGTACCAGACGAGGCGCAAGTCCCCTCTCCCGCGCGGCAGAGGGACAGGATGAGGGATCGGGTCTGTCCGGACGCGGCACGACCGGCACGCAAGGCGGTGGTGCGGTCGTGCCTGACGCTTCTCGCCCCCTACCCTCTCGCGCACGGGAGAGGGGCACGTCGCTGTCTCGTCCGAGGGCGCCCATCGTCTGGATCGGCGCAACCCGATCGAGAACAGCACTCGTCGTGCCGACCCGAGCCGACGGCGTGGCGGGCGCGAGCGCCCGAGCCACGGATCCCGTAAGGGATGCTGCCTCCGGCGGGCGCCTTGCGGCGGCTCAGTACCGCGGCGGGATGATGTAGGACGGGGCGATCACGTATTCCTTCGGCCGCTTGCGCGCGCCGAAGCGGCCTTCGGTGATCTGGTCGTTGAAATAGTCGAAGCCGGTATAGCCGAAGCCGCCGCCGTTCATCACCTCGGCCACCGGCACTGGCGGGACGGCGAGGTCGGGGCGTCCCGGCGGCACGATCACCTGGCAGCAGCCCTCCGTCTGCAGGACCGTCGGGCCGTTCGGGGCGGTGAACACGAAGGCCCGCGGCTGGTAGGGCGCGGGCGGATAGGCCGAATCCGACGCGGAGGCGCCCTGCCCCGCCACGAGGGCAAGCAGACCGGCGGCGATCAGGGTCTTGGTGCTCACGCGATGCTCCGTCACGGGGGCCGGCCGGGCCGGCAATTGTCCTACAGTCTAGCTGATCGCGGGCGGATTGTCCGGCCTGTCCGAGCCGACCGGTTACCGAAATGCTGGGCCGGATCAGCCGCGGGCGCGCAGGACAACCTGCGGGCTCGCCGGCACGGGGCGGCAATCCGTCATGAAGGTGTTGAGCGGTAACGGCTTCGAGTCGCACGCGTACACGTCCGCCGGGCCCGGGGCGGGCACCGGATCGCGGGCGATGATCGGGTTCGGCGCGCAGGCCGAGGCCGCGGCGGCCAGCAGCAGGGCGGCGATCAGGTTCAGGCGGCGCATGCGGCTCTCGGGACGCGGGAAGACCCCCGCGCCTGACCCTGGCCATCACGATCCGCCCTGACAAGCGCCGGCGCCGGGCAAGGACGCCTTTGGCGGAGTCTGTCGCCCCGCGGCAACAATCCGGGTCGAGCCGCCGGTGGTGAGGTCCGCCGCCGGGGACACGGTCACGTCGCCGGCGCCGGATCGCATGCGGGGACAGATTTTCGGGCGATGGGTTGCCTTTGAGCGGGTCTTGACGGGCAACGTGCATGAACCGGTAAAGTGCTTTGCGCTGTGGACGGCCGCAGGACCGAATTGCCGGCAGACAGCATCGTCCGGAGCATGCTCGCCGTGCCTGCTGAAGCCACCAAGGGACCGGCCTCGTACTTCCCATCCATCGAGAAGACGTATGGGCGCCCCATCGGCGAATGGCTGCAACGCGTGCGCGACAAGCTTCCGGCCAAACACATGGACCTGGTCGCGATGCTGAAGACCGAACATGGAATGGGTCACGGACACGCCAATGCGATCGTGGCGGCGGTCCTGGCTGCAGAGAAGCGGTAATCGCACGCGGGGAGCCGGCGCTTGCCGCTTCCGAGTGGCGGAGTCGACAAACCAGACGCCACTCGCATACGGGGCGCTCCACGGACCATCGGCTCACGTATCGGCGACAACGTACGCCGCCCGGCGACATGCACCTGACAGTGAAGGGCAATAGTGTTTCCATCCCTTGTTCATCGAAAAATTTGCAAGTAAGATGCAAATCATCTGATTTGACCGAGTGCATCGAAGATTCCCAAGGCTTGCATGGGAGTGAACGCAATGACTTCCTATCTCATTGTGGATATTGATGTGCGCGATCAAAAAGAATTTGACCGCTATCGAGAGCTCGTTCCTCCGGTCATCGCCAAATTCGGTGGTCGTTATCTTGTTAAAGCTGGCAAATTACAGCCCATAGAAGGAGATTTTGGCTTCAAGCGGCTGGTAATAATTGAATTTCCTTCGGCCGACGCTGCTCAAAAATTCTACAACAGTCCCGAATATGCACCGCTGCTGAAGCTGCGACTGGACAGCGCGCCGTCAAGGATGGTGCTCGTGGATGGCTGGATTGCCGCTGAATAGCGCGATCAGGCCAGAGCCCAAACTTTCGACGCGAAGGTTCCGCCGTTCCGGCTGCCGAATGAAGCGGCGAGGGATCGCCGATAAGAGCGCCCTCGGATAGCACGCTTGCACTCTGGATTCGTCCAGTGGGGGGTCGAATGCAGACCCGCGCGACGGCTAGTGAACCTCGTCTGCCGACGAAAAAAGCCGCCGCCCCGGCAGCACCGGGGCGGCGGCTAAAGATCTTCGCGAAATCGCGCGATCTCGAGACGAACCGGATCCCGATTCGCCGGACGGCGCTTCAGCCGACCCGGGCCATCGGCATGACGTTGTGCAGGGTCTTGTCGCCACCGTCGAAGAAGCGGCGGACGTTGCGGGCCGCCTGCCGGATGCGCTGCTCGTTCTCCACCAGCGCGATGCGGACGTACTCGTCGCCGAACTCGCCGAAGCCGATGCCGGGCGCCACCGCCACGTCGGACTTCTCCAGGAGCAGCTTGGAGAATTCGAGGCTGCCCATCTCGCGGTAGCGCTCCGGGATCGGGACCCAGGCGAACATCGAGGCCGCAGGCGACGGGATCGTCCAGCCGGCCTTGCCGAAGGATTCCACCAGCGCGTCGCGGCGCTTCTTGTAGATGCTGCGCATCTCGTGGATGCAGTCGTCCGGCCCGTTGAGGGCGGCCGTCGCGGCGACCTGGATCGGCGTGAAGGCGCCGTAATCGAGGTAGGACTTCACCCGGGTCAGCGCCGCGAGCAGGCGCTCGTTGCCCACCGCAAAGCCCATGCGCCAGCCGGCCATCGAGTAGGTCTTCGACAGCGAGGTGAACTCCACCGTGCAGTCGATCGCGCCCGGCACCTGCAGCACGGAGGGCGGCGGGTTGCCGTCGAAATAGACCTCCGCGTAGGCGAGGTCCGACAGCAGGATCAGCTCGTGCTGCTTCGCGAAGGCAACGAGGTCCCGGTAGAAATCGAGGCTCGCGACGTAGGCGGTCGGGTTCGACGGGTAGCAGACCACCAGGGCCACCGGCTTCGGGATCGAGTGGCGCATGGCCCGCTCGAGCGCCGGGAACATCGCCGGGGTCGGCTCGGCCGGCACGGAGCGGATGACGCCGCCGGCCATCAGGAAGCCGAAGGCGTGGATCGGGTAGCTCGGGTTCGGGACCAGCACGACGTCACCCGGGGCGGTGATCGCCTGGGCCATGTTGGCGAAGCCTTCCTTGGAGCCCAGGGTCGCCACGACCTGCGTGTCGGGATTGAGGCTCACGCCGAAGCGGCGCTGGTAGTAGCCGGCCTGCGCCCGGCGGAGGCCCGCGATGCCCTTGGACGCCGAGTAGCGGTCGGTTCGGGGACGGCCGGCGGTCTCGCACAGCTTGGCGATGACGTGCTTCGGCGCATCGAGATCCGGATTGCCCATGCCGAGGTCGATGATGTCGGCACCCTGTGCGCGGGCGGCGGCCTTGATCCGGTTGACCTGCTCGAAGACGTAGGGCGGCAGTCGCTTGATGCGGTGGAAGTCGGTCATGGGCCTGTCCATCGGCGCGTCCCGAATCTGGCGTCTTTCGTCGGTGCCGGTCGCGCGAACCATCTGCCGTAGCAGATTTGCGCGCCGTCGCCGACCCACAAAAGCGAGGCTATTGCGGTGGCGCCGGAGCCGGTTTGATCGTGGCCGCGGCGCCTTGACCGGCACTCGCGGCGGCGCGCCCGCGCGCCTCGTTGCGCCCGCGGGCGCCTTCCAGCTCCGCCTCCAGAGCCTTCTGACCGGTGACCGACTTGGCCCGGACCGGGCGCTTCGGCGCATCGACGCCCACCGGCATGAAGTCGGGCTGATCCTTGCCGCGGGACTCCGCGACGAAATCCGGCGCCGCGACCTTCCGTGGCCCATAGCCTGCATCGGAGGCCAGGGTGCGCACGACGTCGCCCGAGCAGGCCGCCAGAGATCCCACCAGGAGCGCCACGACGGCCGCACCGGCGATCCGAGGCATCGTGGCGCCGCGATGCGCACGCGCGACGGGGTTCAAAATGGCGCGCTCCATCGTCACATGCCCAAATCACATGCCCAAATCACATGCCCAAATCACATGCCTAAGTCACATGCCCATGAGAAGATCGGCCGGATGTTTCGGCGCGGATCGGAGCCGGGCTGGCGAAACATCTGGCTCACTCCTTATTTTGTCGGAAACGAGGCCCGCGCCATCGGGTCGACAGACCAAACACAGGGAGGCACGCTTGACGAGCCCGCAGGCGCCGGATCGGACCGCACCTCCGAAGACGGTCTCAACCGGTGCGAGGACGGACGGGCTTCAGGCCCCACCTCCGGATATCGAGGCGCTGACCCGCAACGCGGGCCAGTTCGTGGAGGCGATGGGCCGCAACGTCGCCCGCCTCCTCACGCCGGAAGGGCAGGCCGGCGGCCCCGGCGACGAGATGAACGAGGCGGCCAAGGTTCTCGGAAAGGTGGCCGAGACCTGGCTCGCCGACCCCAGCCGGAGCGCCGAGGCGCAGGCACGCCTGTCGCAGGCCTTCCTGACGCTGTGGGGCTCGACCTACCTGCGCCTGCAGGGCCAAGCCGCCGATCCGGTGGCGCTCCCCGAGCCGCGGGACGGACGCTTCGCCCATGCCGAGTGGTCGACCAACCCGTATTTCGACTTCATCAAGCAGGCCTACCTGCTCGCCACCCGCTGGGCCGAGAGCCTCGTCGACGAGGCCGAGGGCCTCGACGCGCACACGCGCCACAAGGCGCAGTTCTATCTGCGCCAGTTCACCAGCATGCTCTCGCCCTCGAACTTCCTGCCGACCAACCCGGAGCTGATCCGCCACACCCTGCAGGAGAACGGCGCCAACCTCGTCCGCGGGCTGAAGATGTACGAGGAGGATCTGGAGGCCGGCGGCGGGCATCTGCGCGTGCGCCAGACCGACCCGAGCGGGTTCGAGGTCGGCCGGAACATGGCGGTCACACCCGGCGAGGTGGTGTTCCGCAACGACCTGATCGAGCTGATCCAGTACGCGCCCACCACCGACACCGTGCTGAAGCGCCCGTTCCTCATGGTACCGCCCTGGATCAACAAGTTCTACATTCTCGACCTCAACCCCCAGAAGAGCTTCTTCAAGTGGATGGTCGATCAGGGCTTGACGGTCTTCTGCATCTCCTGGGTGAACCCGGATTCGCGCCACGCCGACAAGGACTTCGAATCCTACATGCGTGAGGGGATCGAGGCGGCCATCGACGCGATCGGCGTCGCCACCGGCGAGACTGAGGTCACGGCGGCCGGCTACTGCGTGGGCGGCACGCTGCTCGCCGTGACGCTGGCCATGCAGGCGGCCACGGGCAACCGACGGATCAAGAGCGCGACGCTGCTCACCACCCAGGTCGACTTCACCCATGCGGGCGACCTGAAGGTCTTCGCCGACGAGGAGCAGATCCGCCAGATCGAGGCGCGCATGGCCGACCAGGGCTACCTGGACGGCGCCCGGATGGCCAACGCCTTCAACATGCTCCGGCCGAACGACCTGATCTGGCCCTACGTCGTGAACAACTACATCAAGGGCAAGACGCCCTCGGCCTTCGACCTGCTCTACTGGAATTCAGATGCCACCCGGATGCCGGCGGCCAATCATTCCTTCTACCTGCGCAACTGCTACCTCGACAACACGCTGGCGCAGGGCCGGATGGTGCTCGGAAATGTGCGCCTCGACCTCAAGAAGGTGCAGGTGCCGATCTTCAACCTCGCCACCCGCGAAGACCACATCGCGCCGGCCCTGTCGGTGTTCGAGGGCTCGAAGGCCTTTGGCGGCAAGGTCGACTTCGTGCTCGCGGGCTCGGGCCACATCGCCGGCGTAATCAACCCGCCGGCCAAGCCGAAATACGGCTACTGGACCGGCGGCCCGGTGAAGGGAACGCTGGAATCGTGGATCGCCGCCGCGGTCGAGACCAAGGGCTCGTGGTGGCCCTACTGGTTCCAGTGGATCGAGGCGCAGGCTCCCGAGCGTGTCCCAGCCCGGCAGCCGGGCGGCGACGCGCTGCAATCTCTGGGGCCGGCCCCGGGAACCTACGTCCGGATGCGTGCCTGAGGCGACGCGTTCCTGGGTCGGAACGGGATCAGCTCGGTCACCGCACCGTCATCGCGAGCGGAGCGAGGTGACCCAGGGCAGCGCGACTTCTGTCAGCGTGGCGCTGCCTCTGGATGGCTTCGCTGCGCTCGCAAGGACGACCGAAGCGAAGCGAAGCCATTAAGGCGAACGCCTCAGTACTTCCGCACCAGCGGTGCGGGGGCCGGGGGCGGCGGGGCGCCGAACACGTAGCGGAAGCCCACCGAGACGATGTCGGCGCTGGAATCGACCACGCCCGCGAAGGCGATGTTGCCGACGTTGTAATCGCGGCCGATGCCGGCCAGGATCCGCGACCGGTTCAGGAAAAAGTGCGAGTAGGCGACGTTGAGGGTCAGAGCCTGGCTCCAGCGGTAGCTGGCGCCGACCGAGACGTTGTAGCGGTCGCCGTCGGGCAGGCGCACCGACCGGTTCGTGAAGTCGATTGGCGACGTCTCGTAGGCGAAGCCGGTCCGCAATGTCAGGTTCGCGCTGGCGTCGTACTCGGCGCCGATCGAGTAGGTATAGCCGTCCTTGTAGTTGAGCGGCAGGGAGTTGACCGGCAGGCCCAGCGTCTTCGAGACGATGCCGATATTGCCGAGCCTCGACCAATTGTCCCACTCGAAGCCGAGATTCACGCGGGCCACCGGCGAGATCGCCTGGGTCAGGCCGACGCTCAGCTTCTCGGGCGTGTTCAGCCGCGCGCGGACCTGCCCGGCCAGCGGCGCCAGCGCGACCAGCGGCACGCCGATCGAGCCGTCGATGTCGTGATGCACCGAGGAGCGGTAGCCGATGCCCAGAACCGTCCCGTCGCGCGGCGTCAGCGTGGCGCCGGCGGTAAAGCCCGCCCCCCACGACTCACCCTTGAGGAAGGAACTCGGATAGACGGTCGGCTGGATCCCGGGGATCGGCAGAGCCTGGCGCAAGGTCAGGCGAAAATACTCGACGTTCGGGCCGGCCGCGACCGACAGCCACTCGTTGACCTTGAAGCCGAGCACCGGGTTGATCGCCAGCGAGAAGATCCGCGACGAGCGCCCGTAGACCTCGCCGGCCCACACCTGATGCGGCTTGGTGACGAGGCCGAAGGGGGCTCCGGTCGAGAGGCCGAGCCACAGGCGGTCGTTGAGCTGATAGGAGGTGGCGCCCGCCGGGACCACGGCGCCCTGGCCGATATCGCCCGAGCCGCCCAGCCGCGCGAAACCCGGATTGGTGCCGAAATCCGGACGGATCGTCGAGGACAGGCCGATATAGGTGAAGTTCTGCTCCGCGACGAAGCCCGGGTTCATCGTGATCGTCGCGGGATTCCAGAAGATCGATGAGACGCCGCCGGAGCCGGACGCCGCGCCCGCGAAGGCGAGGCCCTGTGCCTCGGTGCTCTGCTCCCGGATGCCGAAGGCTCCCGCTTGCGCTTCCCCGACGCCGAGGATCGCCACCGTGGCTGCGAGCATCGCCGCGCGCACTGTCCCGCCCATCTTGTCCCCCAGATCCTTGTTCTGCCCGGCGCCGATTGCTTGCCCGAGACCCGTTATCCGGCGCCGTTTCGTGCATGGTGCCGGTTTTACGGGCTGACTCGCAACGATCATCGTCCTATCCAGCGCCAAGACGAGGCGCGGAAGAACGACTGCGATAGACATCCGCGCACAAGCGCAGCGGGACGATCATCAATAGTCACGGCTTTAATCTTGAGTTGTCTCCGACATTCTTCGTTATGAACAATAGGTCCGGAAACGATCAGATCTGCACTTTTCCGCCGGCCTGTTGCGCCGTTGCGACACCCCGCGAGGGCCGGCGACCCGACCCGTGCGCTTGCGCCGGGCCGGGCACCCGGCCATGGTCCCGCCGTCCGGCGCAGACCGGCACCAGGGAAGGATAAGGATTGCGGCGATGAAGCTCTTCCGGCACGGCCCGAGCGGCGACGAGAAGCCCGGCCTCGTGGATGCGAATGGAGGGCTGCGCGACCTGTCGGGCATCGTCCGTGACATCGCCGGCCCGGCGCTGGCGCCCGAGTCGCTGGCGCGGCTGCGGGCCCTCGATCCCGAGACCCTGCCGAAGCTGCCGCCGGACGTGCGGCTCGGCCCCTGCGTTGGCGGCACCCGGAACGTCGTCGCCATCGGGCTGAACTTCGCCGACCACGCCGCCGAGACCGGCTCGCCGATCCCCGCCGAGCCGATCATCTTCAACAAGGCGCCGTCGAGCCTGTGCGGGCCGAACGATACGGTGATCATCCCCAAGAGCTCGCACAGCACCGATTGGGAGGTGGAGCTCGCCGTCGTGATCGGCCGGCGCGCCAGCTACGTTCACGCCAACGAGGCGCTGAGCTACGTGGCGGGCGCCTGCATCTGCAACGACGTCTCCGAGCGCGAGTGGCAGATGAACCGCGGTCCGACCTGGACCAAGGGCAAGAGTGCGCCGACCTTCGGGCCGCTCGGTCCCTGGCTGGTGACCCTCGACGAGATTCCCGACCTGAAGAATCTCGCCATGAGCCTCGACGTGAACGGCGAGCGCCGCCAGACCGGCTCCACCGCGACGATGATCTTCGACGTGCCCCAGCTCGTCGCCTACACGTCGCATTTCATGCTGCTGGAACCCGGCGACGTGATCACCACCGGCACCCCGCCGGGCGTCGGCCTCGGCATGAAGCCGCCGCGGTACCTCAAGGCGGGCGACGAGATGGTGCTGCGCATCGAGCGGCTCGGCGAGCAGCGCCAGAAGGTCATCGCCTTCGACGACTGGACCGCCAAGGTCTCGGCCGGCCAACCGACCGATTGAGCGGGCGCGCAGCCTCCGCGGGGCCCGCTTCGCGCGGAGACGCTTGATTTTTCGTCGCCGATCCCACTCAAGGGAACTATGAGCCAAGCCGCCGACCCGCACGCGACCGATATCCGCCACGACTGGAGCGTGGCCGAGATCCGCGCGATCCACGACCTTCCGCTGATGGACCTCGTCTTCCGGGCCGCGCAGCTGCACCGCCGGCACAACGACCCGGCCGACATCCAGCGCGCCGCGCTCCTGTCGATCAAGACCGGCGGATGCCCGGAGGATTGCGCCTACTGCCCGCAATCGGCGCATCACAAGGGCGCGGGGATCGCCCGCGAACGGCTGATGGCGGTGGAGACGGTTCTGGCCGAGGCCGCCGCCGCCAAGGCCGCCGGCGCCCAGCGCTTCTGCATGGGCGCCGCCTGGCGCCAGCCGAAGGACGGCCCGGAATTCGACGCGGTGCTGGCGATGGTGCGCGGCGTGCGCGGGCTGGGCATGGAAGCCTGCGTGACGCTCGGCATGCTCACACCCTCCCAGGCCGGCCGTCTCGCGGAGGCGGGGCTCACCTCGTACAACCACAATCTCGATACCGGCCCGGATTTCTACGGCGACATCATCTCGACGCGGACCTACGACGAGCGCCTCCAGACGCTGGAGAACGTCCGCGAAGCCGGGATCGGCGTCTGCTGCGGCGGGATCGTCGGGATGGGCGAGGGCATCACCGACCGCGCCGCGATGCTGCAGGTGCTGGCCAACCACGCGCCCCAGCCCGAGAGCGTGCCGATCAACGCGCTTGTTGCGGTGCCCGGCACGCCGCTCGAGGACCAGCCGGCGGTGGATCCGTTCGACCTCGTGCGCATGTGCGCCACGGCGCGGATCGTGATGCCGCGGTCCCGGGTGCGGCTGAGCGCCGGCCGCAAGAGCCTGACCCGCGAGGCGCAGGTTCTGTGCTTCCTCGCGGGCGCCAACTCGATCTTCTACGGCGAGCGCCTGCTCACCACCGCCAATAACGGCCAGGACGACGACGCGGCCCTGCTGGCCGATCTCGGCATCCGCGTCGGCGAGCCGGTTCGCGCCGCGGCCGAGTAGGGCTGCGGACGCGCCGCAGATCAGACATGGCGGTTCGCGCGCGCGCAAGCGAAGCGATGGACATCGCTATCAGATTGATCGTGCCCGCATCGCAACCATGACGGAGACTGGCGGCGCGGACCTTGGGAGCCTCACCGGCACCCGGATGTGGTGAAGCCGCCGTCATTGCGGGGCGCCGCAGGCGAGCCCGGAATGACGGCCCGGCAGATTCTGGGCTCAGCCCTCCGGCAGCGCGATCCGGAACCGCGCCCCCGGCTCACAGCCGTCGAGGCTGAGCGTGCCGCCGTTGATCCCGATCAGCTCGGCGGCGATCGGGAGGCCCAGCCCAGTGCCGCCCGAGCGCATGGATCCCTGGAACGGCGCGAACAGGTTCTCCCGCGCGCGTGCCGGCAGGCCCGGGCCGTTGTCCGCGACCAGGATGGTCACGCGGCCCGGCTCCTCGCGGCAGGCGGTGACCCGCACCTCCGCCCCCTCGACCGCGGCGCCGTCCAGGGCCTGCACGGCGTTGCGGACGAGATTGGCGAGCGCCCGGCTGAGCTGCTCCGGATCGGCCTGGACGCTCAGGCCGTCCGCCGCCACCTGAACGGCGACGGGATGTTCCGCCAGCGCCGCGAGATCCGGAAGCTCGGCGAAGAGCGGCGCCAGCGGTGTGCTGGTCAGGTGCGGCGCCCGCTCGGAGACGCGCCCGTAGGCGAGTGTCGCTTCGCAGAAGCGGATCGCCCGGGCCAGCGTTCCGACCAGACGGGGCGCCACCCGCTGGACGGTCGGATCTGCGGTACCCTCCAGGCGGTCGCCCAGGAGCTGGGCGCCGGTGAGCAGATTGCGCAGCTCGTGGCTGATCTTGCTGACAGCAAGACCCAGCTCGGCCAGCCGCCGCTTCTGGCGGAGCTGGTCGGCGAGGCTGCGCTGCATCCGCCCGAGGGCGAGCTCGGCCTGCCCGATCTCGTCGCTCCGGCGAGACGGGGCGATGATCCGGCCGGCATCCTCCGGATCGTCGGCGAAGGCCGTAATGCTATTTGCGAGCCGCCGGACCGGGCGCACGATCAGAACCTGCAGAACCACGAAGACGAGGCCCGCCGCCGACGCCGCGATGATCAGCGACGAGACCAACAATCGCAGGGCGTAGTCGATCATTGCGGTGCGCAGCGGCCCCTCGTCGAGGATGATCTCGACCCGGTCGAAGCCGATACCTCCCTCTCCGACCACGCGGATCGGTTCACGCACCGGGGCGACGAGCGTGCGCCACGCGCCGCGGATGGCGGACAGGGACGTCACATCCCGCAGATCGACGGTGTCGGCCACGGTTTCCGGCATCGGCTCGATGGCGAGCAGGCGCTGGGCTCCGCCGCCGCGGACCGCGATCGCCCGGGCGTTGACGCCGGCGAGCAGCCGGCTTTCCAGCGCCTCGGAGACCGGCTCGCCGGTCCTGCCGTCCAGGACCAGGGCCGCCACCTGGGCGGCGGCCAGGCGGTCGGACATCCACTCAATGCGGTAATTGGCGACCGCCGGCACGTAGG
Organism: Methylobacterium sp. PvR107; assembly: GCF_017833295.1. Classification (NCBI taxonomy): domain Bacteria; kingdom Pseudomonadati; phylum Pseudomonadota; class Alphaproteobacteria; order Hyphomicrobiales; family Methylobacteriaceae; genus Methylobacterium; species Methylobacterium sp. PvR107. The sequence goes on along the minus strand of NZ_JAFIBW010000001.1, from coordinate 4,216,703 downwards.
TCAGAACCTCGGCCACCACCACGAAGGCGACGGTGACGAGGAACAGGCGGCCGGACAGGCCGAGACGCGCCACGCGCCGCTCGAGCCCCTCGCGGGCGGAGGCCGTCCCCGGCGCCGACGGGGCCGCGACCGTGGTGTTGGACTCGAGGGACACGCCGTTCACGCTCCGCGCGGGCTTCGCAGATGGGGATCGGCGGAGTGGAAGTCGCAGGTGCTCGAGCCGGTTCCGGCCTTCGCGGAAAACATGTTCGCAAGCCACAGATTCGCAGGCGGGAATACAGACTCCCGACGGTGAGCACTATACGGCAACCCCCCACAGGCGGTTGCATGTGTTCTTAGACACAGGAACACATGAACCGCTTCGAAATGCGGCGCTCAACAGCGTCGGGCGCGCCGGCTCACCAGCAGGCTCGCCAGGGCGAAGATCGCGAGCAGGGCAAGCCCCGCCACCATTTTCGGCGTGACGAGCGCCCGCAGCGCCAGGGCATTGTCGCAGCCGCCCTCGCCCGCCGCGAGGCACGCCGCCTTGGCGGTCTCGTGAGCGGCAACCACGTCCTCGATCCCGGCACCCGTGGTCGCGTAGACGAGGGCGCCCGGCAGGAGACCGAGGAAGGTCGCGAGGACGAACACGCGCATCTTCACGCCGAACGCGGCCGGCGCGATGTTGGTCACCCAGAACGGGAACAGGGGCAGCAGTCGCAGGATCACGATGTAACCGAAGGCGTCGCGGCGGAAGCCCTCGGCGAGTCCGGCCAGGCGGGTCCCGCCGATCCGGCGGAGCAGATCGGCGCCCGGTCCGCGGCCGATGGCGAACACGATCGCGGCGCCCGTGGTCGCCGCACAGACCGCGGTGAGCGCCCCCGGCAGGATCCCGAACAGGAAGCCGCAGATCATGGTCAGGATCAGCGTGGCCGGCACCGACACCACGACAGCCCCGACATAGAGGCAGTAGGCTGCAACCAGCGCGCGCAGATAGCCGACTTCCACGAAGCCGCGCAGCCATGCGCGCGAGGCGAGGAGTCGATCGAGGCTGAGAAGATGCGCGGCCCCCGAGACGAGCGCGATCGCCGACACGCCCAGGAGCAGCACGAGCGGCAGCCAGCGCAACCACCGACGCCAGCGCCCCTGGGCGACGGGTGCGGGCGCGATGTCCCTCACCCGGGCTTGCGCATCCGCAGGATCTTGAAGAACCCGCCCGGGAAGGTCGGCTTCAGACCGATCACCTCGACGCCGTTGCGCCGGGCCCAGGCCTCGATCCGGGTAGCCTTGAAGTCCGAGGACCAGCCGATCTTGGTGCAGAGCGGTGCCACGATCTCCTCGACGCGGGCGACGGGGCCGTCGCTCTGGCCGAAATGGTTGGCCAGCACGATGCCGCCGCCCGGCCGCACCACGCGCAGGAACTCCGACAGCGCGGCCTCGGGATCGGGCACCAGGGTGATCAGGAACTGCGCCACCACGGCGTCGAAGCTCGCATCGGCATAGCCCAGGTGGCAGACATCCATCACCTGGAGGCCCTTCACGTGCGACAGATTCCGGCGCCGGACCTTGGCGCGGGCGCGCTTGAGCATGTCCTCGGACAGGTCGACGCCGCAGACGAAGCTCGCCTTCGGATAGTAGCCCAACGCCAACCCGGTGCCGACGCCGGCCTCCAGGATGCGCGGCCCGTGCTCGGCGGCGGCCTCGACGGCAGCGCGGGCCGCCGGCTCCGTGAGCTTGTCGTAGACCACGTCGTAGACTGGCGCCCAGCGGGCATAGGCCTTGCGCATCAGGGCCGTGCTCGGCCCGGCCATCTGCGGCTCGCTCAGCATCGTTCGCAATTTCCAGAGGTTGAGATCAGGCGGCCTCGCGGGGCCGGGCCGACAACGCGTCGACGCGCCGGATGGTGCCGCCGCCCAGCACCCGCGCCCGGGGGCCGTCATCCGCGTAGATCGCGCAGGCCTGGCCCGGCGACACGCCGTCCTCAGGCTCGGCGAGCACGATCTCGGCGGTGCCGTCGGGCCCGGCCGTGAGCGTCGCCGGGCGCGGCGGCCGGGTCGAGCGCACGCGCACCGCCACGGGGAGATCGCGCACGGCCTCGATCGGGCCCTCGCCAAGCCAGTTCAGGTCCGAGAGGCGGATGCGGGTCGTGGCCAGCGCGGTGCGCGGACCGACCACCACGCGGGCCAGATCCGGCTCCAGGCGCACCACGTAGAGCGGCTCGGGCCCCGACAGGCCGAGGCCCTTCCGCTGTCCCACCGTGTAGTGAACGATGCCATCGTGTCGGCCGAGCACGTGCCCCGCGAGGTCGACGATCTCGCCGGGCCGCGCCGCATCCGGGCGGAGGCGGGCGATCACGTCGCTGTACCGGCCCTGCGGCACGAAGCAGATGTCCTGGCTGTCAGGCTTCTCGGCGAGCGACAGGCCGAGCTCCTTCGCGAGCGCGCGGGTCTCGGTCTTCTCCAGCTCGCCCAGCGGGAAGCGCAGGAAGTCCAGCTGCTCGGCCGTGGTGGCGTAGAGGAAGTAGCTCTGGTCCCGCGCGGGATCGAGGGCGCGATGCAGTGCCCGCCCGCCGCCCGGCAGCGCGCGGCTCGCCACGTAGTGGCCGGTGGCGAGCGCGTCGGCGTTCAGGTCCCGGGCGAGGCCGAGCAGATCGCGGAACTTCACCGTGCGATTGCACTCGACGCAGGGGATCGGTGTCTCGCCCGCGAGATAGCTCTCGGCGAACTTCTCGATCACCGCGTCGCGGAACCGGTCCTCGTAATCCAGGACGTAGTGCGGGATGCCGAGATGCTCGGCTGCGGCCCGGGCGTCGTTGATGTCCTGGCCGGCGCAGCAGGCGCCCTTGCGATGCGTCGCCGCGCCGTGATCGTAGAGCTGAAGGGTCACGCCGACCACGTCGAAGCCCTGCCGCTTCAGCAGGCCTGCCACCACGGAGGAATCGACGCCGCCCGACATGGCGACGACGACGCGCGTCTCGTGGGGGGCTTTGGGAAGATCGAGGGCGTTCATCATGAAGGTCCGCAGCCGCCGGCTCGGAAGCTTCCAGGCTGCACGGTGCGTCTATAGCGGGACTTCGCCCTGCTTTCCAGGGCAGCCGGCGCGCCCATCCCTGACCGCTCGGCAGATCCTGCCGGGCGCACGGCAGCTTCGGCCTTGAGAGCGCGGCAGCCCGACAAGAGAAGCATCTATTTTTCAAAGACTTATCCGATCCGTTTGGTGGCGCGCGCCTTGCTGTGTGGGATGTCGAAAGGAGCCCGGCATGGCGAGCGGCACAGCGGATCGATTGGATGTCACCGCGTGGATTTCATCCGCGCGGACCGCCTCCACCACGCGTTCGGGCTGGGAAGCAGCGGGTGTCGCGTCCCGTGCCGGAGACTCATCGCAGGACCGGTTCGGCGCCGCCCTGAGCGCCGCCCAGGCCCGGGACGACGCGGTCGAGGTGCGCACCCGGACGGCCGCGCGGCAGGATCAGACCGACGCGGCGCGCGCCCGCCAGACGGCCCAGCGCGATCAGGCCGACGCAGCCCGGACGGCATCGGAGCGCGCGCGGAGTGCGAGCCTGCAGGCTGACGCCCGGGCCGTTGACAGGCGTACAAGCCTCGCCAAGCCGGCAAATGCCTCCGCTCAAGCTTCGGGCGCGTCGCGACTCGGAGACCCGGGCGCGTCGCGAAACCGGGACGAGGCCGCCTCGGCCGCCCCCTCGACGGAGGCGGGAAAAGCGGCCGCCACGACCCGAGCGGCGAGCGGCGATGCGGCTCCGGTCGCGCCGAAAGCCAGCGCGACACCAGCGCCCGCTGGGGAGACAAGCCAGCAAGCGCCCGAGGTGGCGCCCGATCAGGGACGCCAAGCGGAAGCGGCGGCGCAGCCGCCGCAGGCGAACGCCGTACCCCCGGCAGCGACCGCCGATCCCGCAGCCGCGCTGCTGACACTGCTCGCCACGCTGGCCGAGCGCGGCCCGGCCCGCGCGGCCGGCGCAACGGAGGCCGCGGACGGCTCCGAAGTGGCCGCGTCCGGCGCAGTAAAACCCGGACTGCCGGATTCCGGCTCGGTGGCAGGTGACGTCCAGAACGGCATCGTCGGAGCGGCGGGATCTGTCACAGGGGCAGCATCAGTCGCGACGTCGACAGCCTCCGGCAAGGCCGGCAAGAGCACCTCGCCGGTCGAGGTCGTGCAACCCGGTACCGGCGATCCGGCGGCCGCGCCGGTCGCCTCGGCTGGCGAGGGCAAGGATTTCCTCGCGGCTCTTGCCGAGGCCGGTCAGAGAAACGTCGCGGATACGGGTCAGGCCGCGGCCGGAGCGGTGCCGGCTGCGCCTCCGGCAAACGCCGGCGTTCCGCCTGGCGGGGCGTCCAGTGCGGCGCATGCCGCAACCGCTGCCGCGCAGACCGCCGCGCCTATCCACACGGACCCGGCGATCCCCATGGGTCAGGTGCCGATCGCCATCGGCCTGCGCTCGATGAACGGATCGAGCGAATTCCAGATCCGGCTCGACCCGGTCGAGCTTGGGCGGATCGACGTCAAGCTGGAGATCGACAAGGCGCGCGGCACGGTCACGACCCATTTGGTGGTCGACCGCCCCGAGACCCTGGCGATGCTTCAACGCGATGCGGGCCAGTTGCAGCAGGCCCTGTCTCAGGCGGGCCTCGATCCCTCGGCTGGGGGCCTGAACCTGTCGCTGCGCGGCGATGGCAGCGCGCAGAGCGGCGGCGGCGGCCAGCAGGGCGATGCGCCCCGCGGTGGACCGGCCACCTGGACCCGGGATCAGGCCGAGCCCCCGCAGGACATCGCACCGACGCGGTGGCTGCGCGGCTATGGCAGCGTCGACATCAGGATCTAGCCGGTCGCGGGGACCGACACGCAGACATCGTGCATCCGAGCCCAGCGCTCCGATGCGTCATCGGAGAGAACGGCATGACAAGCGGCATATCCAGCCTCACCAGCACGGCGTCCAACACGGGCACCTCGTCGAAGAGCAGCGGCAACGCCACCGAGATCGCCAGCAACTTCACGCAGTTCCTGACGCTGCTCACCACGCAGCTCAAGAACCAGAATCCCCTCGACCCGATGGACACCAACCAGTTCACGCAGCAACTGGTGCAGTTCGCCGGCGTCGAGCAGCAGCTCAAGACCAACGATCGCCTCGACAACATCCTGAGCGCGTCGCAATCGGCGAGCTCGGCCTCTGCCACCAGCTACATCGGCAAGACCATCACGGCCGATGGCAGTTTGGCGCAGCTCTCCAACGGCACGGCCTCTTGGACGCTTTCCCCCGCCCGCGCCGCCTCGAAGGCGGTGATCTCCATCCTGGATTCCAAGAACAACGTCGTGGCCACGCAGACCACCTCGCTGACTGCCGGCAGCCAGACCTACTCGTGGAACGGCAAGACCTCGGCCGGGCTCACTTCCACGGACGGCACCTACTCGATCAAGGTCTCGGCCACCGATGCCACCGGCTCCAGCGTCGCGGTCGACACGAGCCTGACCGGCACGGTGGACGAGGTTGATCTCAGCGGGACGACCCCGGTCCTGATGATCGGCTCGCAGAAGGTGCCGCTGTCCAGCGTGCAGACCATCGGGTTGTCCACAAGTGGCACTTAACGAATCACATCCGAGTGACTCGCTTCAACATCTCTTAAGCGGGCGCAAGTACCTTCAATGCTCGACAGGTCAGTCGAGTGTAGAGCGTATCATGACCGAACCGAGCCGCCCGAGAGTGAAGTACGTGATCGGGCCCGACGGCAGCCCCCTGACGATTGCGGATCTTCCGCCTCCGAGTACCCGCCGCTGGGTGATCCGGCGCAAGGCCGAGGTCGTGGCGGCCGTGCGCGGCGGTCTCCTCAGCCTGGAGGAGGCCTGCAAGCGCTATACCCTGACCACCGAGGAATTCCTTAGCTGGCAGTTCTCCATCGACCAGCACGGCCTCGCCGGCCTGCGCACCACCCGGATCCAGCATTACCGGCACTGAGTCAGGGAATATGCGTGGCGGTCCGTCGTTCCGGGGCGCCGCAGGCGAGCCCGAATCCAGATCCGGGAACGGTAACAGGCCTTGAGCCGCCTGCGTTTCCGGATGCCGGGCTCCGCGTCGCGGCTCCGGAATGACGGAGTGGCCGCAATCGCAAGCGCCCGATCGGGAGACCGCCGATGGCGTCCGCCCGCCGAAATCTTGCAAAGCCGCGTCCAGACCTCGGGCGCGGCTTTTCGGCTTTCCGTCGTGCTCAGACGCAGGCACGACAGGTCATTAACGGCCCGCTAACCATGGACCGGGCAATTTCTGCCGAGCGGGCCACGGCGGTCCGCCTCGCGTTCAGAGTGCAGCGATCCCTCCCGTGAAGCCGGTCCTCGATCTCGTCACGAAGCTCGGACCGGCCCGCATCGCCGCCATGGCGGCGGTGACGTTGACGCTCATCGGCTTCTTCGCCTTCATCATCCTGCGGGTCTCGCGGCCGGACATGGGGGTGCTGTTCTCGGACCTGTCGATGCAGGATTCCGCCACCGTGGTCCGTGAGCTCGACAGCCGCGGCATCCGCTACGAGACCCGGGGCGACGCCGGCCAGACCATTCTGGCGCCCCGTCCCGATCTGCCGAAGCTGCGCATGGACCTGGCTGGCAAGGGCCTGCCGACCCAGGCCGGCGTCGGATACGAGATCTTCGACAAGGGCGACGCGTTCTCGTCCACCAATTTCGTGCAGAACGTGAACCACCTGCGCGCCCTCGAGGGCGAGCTGGCCCGCTCGATCCGCGCCATCGGCCGGGTCCAGGCGGCCCGTGTCCATCTGGTCCTGCCCGAGCGCCGCCTGTTCGAGCGCGACCGCGAGAGCCCGAGCGCCGCCATCGTGCTGAAGCTGATGGGCGACCTCGATGCCGGTCAGGTGCGGGCGATCCGCCATCTCGCGGCCTCGGCGGTGGAAGGGCTGAAGCCCGAGCGGGTCTCGATCGTCGACGAGCGCGGCCGGCTCCTGGCGGACGGCGCCCGGGACGCAAACTCCGACGTCGCCAGCGGTTTCGAGGACCGGCAAGTCACCCTTGAGCGCCGCCTCCGCGGCCAGATCGAGGACGTTGTCGCCGGCATCGTGGGCCCCGGCCGGGCCCGGGTTCAGGTCAACGCGGAGCTCGACCTCAACCGCATCGAGAGCCGCTCCGAGACCTTCGATCCCGAGAGCCGCGTCGTGCGCTCCGCCCAGACCCGCACCGAATCGGCGCTGACCAGCAACGCCGACGGGCAGGTCAGCGTCGGCAACGAGCTTCCGGGCGCCAATGGCGGCGACAAGGCGCCCGCTCCGAAGGATGCGACCAACAAGAACGAGGAGACCACGAACTACGAGATCTCGCGCGTCACCAAGACCGAGATCGCCGAGGGTGGCCGGGTCAAGCGCCTGTCGGTGGCCGTCGTGGTCGACGGGGTCTACGCCACCGCGCCCGACGGCAAGCAGACCTACAGCCCCCGGCCACCCGCCGAGATCGAGCGGATCACCGCCCTGGTGCGCAGCGCGGTCGGGTTCGACAAGGCGCGCGGCGACCAGATCGAGGTGGTGAACCTGCGCTTCGCGGAGGCGCCGAGCGTGCCGCAATTCACCGAGCCGACGCTGATTGAGTCGCTGCTCGCCCCCACCAAGGAGGACGTGCTGCGCATGGCCGAGTTCGCCGTACTGGCCCTCCTGACGCTGGTCGTCCTCCTCACGGTCGTGCGCCCACTGGTGCGTCAGGTGCTCGCGCCGATTCCGGCGCCGCCGTCGCTCGCCGGGCCCGGGATGGGGATCGTCGGCGACGCATCCATGGTCACGGGTCCGGGCGCCACGGTCACGGTCATCGACCGCGACAATCCGACGGCGCGGCTGATGGAGTTTGCCAAGATCAACGGCCAAGTTCAGGCCGAGACGGTCCAGCGCGTGGTCGACATGGTCCGGGCGAGCCCCGCCGAGACCGTCGAGGTGCTGCGCACCTGGATCCAGGAAGAGTAACGCGTAGGGAGGCGAGAGCAGGTCGATGGCGGCAGGATTGGCGGCAGGTCTGGCAAACACCTTGGCAACGGCGGGGGGCGACACCTATGCGGCCATGCCCGGTCCGCAGCGCGCTGCCGCGCTCCTCCTGATGCTCGGCGAGGATGAAGGCGCGCCGATCTGGCAGATGCTCGAGGAGGAGGAGATCAAGAAGGTCAGCGCCGCGATGGTCCAGCTCGGTACGCTGGAGGCGACCACCGTCGACAAGCTGATCATCGAGTTCGTGACGAAGCTCGGCAACAGCGGCGGCATCTCGGCGAATTTCGAGCGGACCGAGGCCCTGCTCCTGAAGATCTTCCCGAGCGACCAGGTCTCGCTGATCATGGCCGAGATCAAGGGCGCCTCCGGCAAGCGCGTCTGGGCCTCGATCGCCCAGGTCGATCCGGAGATTCTCGCCTCGTTCCTGCGCAACGAGTACCCGCAGACCGTGGCGGTGGTGCTCTCGCGGGTGCGAGCCGACTACGCCGCCAAGGTGCTGACCATCCTGCCCGAGGACTTCGCCATCGACTGCCTCAACCGGATGCTGCGCATGGAGACCGTGCAGAAGGAGGCCCTGCGCCACATCGAGGAGACCCTGCGGGTCGAGTTCGTGTCGACCATCGCGCAGACCCAGCGCCGCGACGCGCACGAGATGATGGCCGACGTGTTCAACGCCTTCGACCGGCAGACGGAAGGCCGCTTCCTCGCAGCCCTGGACCAGGCCAACCGCGGCTCGGCCAAGCGCATCCGCGAGCTGATGTTCACCTTCGAGGATCTGCTGAAGCTCGACCCGGGCAGCGTCCAGACGCTGATGCGCTCGGTCGACAACGAAACCCTGTGCCGGGCGCTGAAGGGCGGCAACGAGCGGACCCGGGCCTTCTTCATGCAGCAGATGTCGACCCGCGCGGCCAAGAACCTCACGGACGAGATGGCCTCGCTCGGGCCGGTCCGTCTCAAGGAGGTCGATGAGGCGCAGGCGAAGATGACCGAGATCGCCAAGGACCTCGCCGAGAAGGGCGAGATCATGATCGCGAAGAATAGCGCCGAGGAGGAGCTGGTCTATTGAGCGCCCAATCCGCCCGGAGCGCCAAGCCGTTCCTGTTCGAGACCGATTTCCGCAGCGGCCGCCCGAGCGCCGAAACCCGGCGCGCCGCCGAGGCCACCGCCCACGCCGAGGCGGAGGCGCATGCCCGCGGCGTCCAGGAGGGACGGCTCCAGGCCGAGGCGCAGGTCCAGGGCCGGCTCGCCGACGCTATGACCCGCCTGGCGCTGGCCGCGGCGGGCCTGATCGCCCAGGCCGACGCGCGCGACGCCGAGCGCGAGGCGCAGGCGGTCGAGGTCGCCATGCTGATCGCCCGCAAGGTGGCGGGCGACGCCCTCGACGCCGCCCCGCTCGCCGGCATCGGCGAGGCCGCCCGGACGGCGCTCCAGCACCTGCGCGGCGTACCTCACCTCGTGGTGCGGGTGCACGACAGCCTCGTCGAGGAGGCCGAGGCCCTGGTGAAGCGCCTCGCGCGCGAGCGCGGCTACGAGGGCCGGCTCGTCGTTCTCGGCGATCCCGACATGGCGGCGGGCGACGCGCGCATCGAATGGGCCGACGGCGGCATCGTGCGGGAGCGCGCCCGCATCGAGGCGTGCGTCCTCGATGCCCTCGGCCTCACCCCGAGCCCCTGAAGGAACCCGGATGTCCGACGATTTCAGCCTGCCCCAGCTCGGCGAGCACGACACCGATTACGCGGCGGGTTCGATCCGCGACGCGCCCACCACCCCGAAGACGGCGGCCGACCTGGAGCAGCTCTTCGACGTGCCGGTGATGGTCTCGGCAGTTCTGGGCTCAGCCCGGATGCCGATCGGCGACCTGCTCCGGCTGGCGCCCGGCGCGGTGCTCGAACTCGACCGGAAGGTCGGCGAGGCGATCGACGTGTTCGTCAACAACCGGCTGGTGGCCCGCGGCGAGGTCGTCCTCGTCGAGGACCGGCTCGGCGTCACGATGACCGAGATCGTCAAGGGCGAGTAGCCCGGACGCGTGAGATTACGGCATGGGCGCCGGCGACGGCCGCCCGCCAGTACGGCGTGCAACCCGCGCCAGGATGTTTGAGAGGGACGAACCATGCGGCTCCTGATGATCGGGCGGCTCAACGGCGAGCTGATCACCGCCTCCAAGATCGCCATGCAGCGTGGCGCCTCCGTGACGCAGGCGGATGCCGTGCCGCAGGGCCTCAACGTCCTGCGCGCCCGCGGCGCCGATCTCATCATGATCGACGTTGGCCTGCCGATCCGCGAGCTCGTCACCGCGCTGGAAGGGGAGCGGATCCGCACGCCGGTGGTCGCCTGCGGCGTCTCGGCGGACGCCTCGGTCGCCGTGGCGGCGATCCGGGCCGGCGCCAAGGAATACATCCCGCTGCCGCCCGATCCCGAGATGATCGCCGCGGTGCTGGAAGCGGTTGCTACGGACCGTGCCGCCTTCATCTGGCGCGACCCGTCGATGGAGCGGGTGGTCAAGCTCGCCGAGCAGGTCGCCCGCTCCGAGGCCTCGGTGCTGATCACCGGCGAGAGCGGCACCGGCAAGGAGGTGCTGGCCCGCCACGTCCACCAGAAATCGAATCGGGCCGGCAAGCCGTTCGTGTCGGTGAACTGCGCGGCGATCCCCGAGGCTCTGCTCGAATCCGAATTGTTCGGGCACGAGAAGGGCGCATTCACCGGTGCGGTCGCCCGGCGCATCGGCCGGTTCGAGGAGGCCAACGGCGGCACCCTGCTCCTCGACGAGATTTCCGAGATGGATGTGCGCCTGCAATCGAAGCTGCTTCGGGCGCTGCAGGAGCGGGTGATCGATCGGGTCGGCGGCACGGCCCCCGTGCGGGTGGATATCCGCGTGCTCGCCACCTCGAACCGCAACCTCGTCGAGGAGGTCCGCAAGGGCACGTTCCGCGAGGACCTGTTCTACCGGCTCAATGTCGTCGCCCTGAAGCTGCCGCCTCTGCGCGAGCGGCCGGCCGATATCCTGGAGCTCGCCGCGCATTTCGCCAAGAAATATGCGGCGGTGAACGGCGTCCCGGCCCGTCAGCTCTCCGCGGAGGCGCGCGCGCTGGTGCTGAAGAATCCCTGGCGCGGCAATGTCCGTGAGCTGGAGAACACCCTGCACCGAGCCGTGCTTCTGGCCTCGGGCGACGCGATCGGCCCCGAGGCGATCCTGTCGCCGGAGGGCGAGGCGATCACCGCGCAGGGACCGGCGGCGCGGGCCGCGCAGGCTGCCGAAGCCGCCACCCGCGGCCTCGTCGGCCGAACCGTGGCTCAGGTCGAGTGCGACCTGATCCTCGACACGCTGGATCACTGCCTCGGCAATCGGACTCACGCGGCCAAGATCCTGGGGATCTCGATCCGGACCCTGCGCAACAAGCTTAACGAGTATGTCTCGTCGGGCCTGGACGTGGCCGAACCCGGGACCGTCCGGGCGAGCGTGGCCTGCGGCTGAGCGGATCCCGGGCCGCCGGACCGCGCGAGGCCCGTGGCCGAACGTGTTGCGCCGGGCAACGGGCCCCAAACGGAGATTGGTCGCCCGATCCATCCCCCTCAGCCTGCAGTGCGGCGAAGCCGCCTCGAGGGAGAGATTCAGGGATCGCGAGGCGGCTGGCAGCCTCCGCGGCGCTCCCCCCCCTCTCACGAGAAGAGCGAGGGGTGGATCGCCGGTGTGTCCCATGATGCAGCGCGATCGGGCGCGGCTCTAGCGGCGGCCGGCCTGGGATGTCTTGTCGGCCGCGTTCTGGGCCGCAAAGGCCGCCTCGAGCTTGCGCAGCGACGCGTAGCGGACGACATCGCCCTCCACGTCGCGGATCGTTTCCTCGACGAGATGACGCTGGAGCGCCACGCGCGGGTCGTCGGGCGGCAGCGCCTCCCGCTCCTGCAGGCGGAGCACGGCCTGCCGCACTACGGTATACACCGCCTCGCGCTCCTCCCGGGTCATCGAGGGCTGGATCGCCTTCGCGACGAGATCGGAGAAATCCGACATGGCCTGTTAGACTTCGCTCATTTCACCGGGGCGCCCGGATACCGGGCCGCCTCCCTCTACAGATCGCGCCGAGCGGGATCCAGAGCCGGACTGGGGCCACCTACATCCGCTGGTCGCGGATACCCGCGACCAGGAGCGAGCACGAACTCCAGACCACCAGGAAGCAGAAGAACGCCACGAGGACGGTATGGGCCCGCTCGGGGTAGAGGCTGTCCGTCGGCAGGACCGGGGGCACGAAAGTCGCCAGGAAGATGTGCTGCTTGCTGGCCGCGACGCGGGCGCGGTCGAGCATCCCGCTCGCCGATTCCTCGAGCTTCTCGGCGATCGTGCGTTCGACCAGGAGTCCCTCGTACTGGAGCAGCGCTTCCGTGAGGTTGGGAGCGCCGCCCGCCGCCGCGCCCGTGCTCGTCAACTCGTCCTGCAGCAGCTTCATCTGCTGGTCGATGGCCGTGCCGTTGGCAACCAGCGTCTGGATGGAGCGCGAACGCTCATCGAGGTTCGAGCTGCGCAAGATCTGCAGGTCGTTCTCGTTCTTCAGCTTGTCCTTCCGCAGGGTGTTCAGGGTGGTGAGCGTCCCCTCGGCCGACTTGATCGGGTCGATCACGCCCCATTGGTTGCGGAAGCTTTGCAGCGCGACATGCGCCGTGCGCAAACGTTCCTGCGCCGTCGCGGCGTCGGCCTGAGCCTGAGCGACCATGTCGGCCTGCGCGCGCTTCGAGATCGCGTTGATCAGGGTTTCGGACCGGGCCACCACCTCCCGGGCAATGGTCAAGGCATCTTCGGGGGTGAAGGCGCGCACCGTGAGCCGGATCACGCCCGAGATCGAGTCAATATGCGCTTCGACGTGCTTGCGCCAGTATTTGGTCAGATCCTCGACCGGGTCGCTCGGATCGAAGCGCGTCCAAAAATCGGCCTCGGGCCGCGAGAACATCTTGGAGAGACCGATGCTCTTCTCCAGCGCCTCGACCATGGTCTGGCTGCCGATGTAGTCGCGGACAATGAAGCTGTCCTGGCTGTTGTGCTTCTGAATCAGGTTCGTGTACTGGCCGAGCGAGATGTTCTCCATCGGCTCGACGTTACCGCGGACCGCGAACTGGGTCTCGGCGACGTACTGGTTGGAGGCGAACCCGAACAGGTAAAGCCCGATCACGAGCGTCGGCAGCAGGACGAACAGGCTGACCCGCCGGATGATCCGCGAACCGTAGGTGGACGTGTCCTCCTCGCGCCGGCCGAGGCCCGGCAGGCGCGTCCAGTCCAGGCGCTCGCGAACCGAGGCGATCAGAGCCCGGGCGTTGCGCTTCTCCGGAACCGGACGAATCGTTTCCGCGCTCCGCCGCAGCTCCGGCATGGCCGAGGCGGCGAACGTCACGATCTCGCCTTCGCGCGTGTCGTCCTTGACGTCGTCGAAGCTCATCCGCTCTGTGTTCCTGGGTCTGCGCCGGTTCCGCTGCCGCGGCGCCGGCCGAGGGGCGGCCCGTGCGCGGCTCCGGGATCCCGTTCTTTTAGGCCCTTTTTATGGCGCCTCCGGCTGCCGCACCGCGGCGTCGGGCGCCGTAGCCCAGTCCCCGTATCGGGTCTTAGAGTCTCCGGATGATGACAGAACCTCGTTTCGAGGGCGATGCGGATCGCCGCCCCGCCGGCCGCTCGGCCAAACCCCTGACCAAGCCTTCGACCAAGCCTCTGGCCAAGACTCTGGCCAAGACCAAGTTTACCGAAATCGTGGCGGTGTGCGGAAAATGTGCGAAGCGGCAGGGCCTGCGCCCGCGTGCCGTCCGCGCACTTCTGAAGCGGGCCGGGAAGCAGGCGGCCAAGGATGGGCGGACGGGCAGCCGGACGAAGCTCTGCATCGTGGAATCCGGATGTCTCGGCCCCTGCCCGAAGCGCGCGGTGGCCGTCGCGACGGGGGCAAGCGTCGCGGCCGGTCGCGTCGTTCTTATCGATCCCGCGGCGAGCCCGGAAGAGGCGCTCGCCGCCGTGCTCCAAGCCGGGAGGCCTCGTCCTTCGGCCCCCGAATTCGGCCCCAATACCGCTCTAGCGGCGATGGTTCCCGACGAATCGCCGCCGTCCCGTTGACCGGCCCAGACCTGGAGCTGCCGCTCTTGCCCCCTTCCCGACGCGCAACCCGCACGCCCCGACCGTGATCGGCGACCGCGTCTCCTGGAAGAGCCGGGCCGCCCGGGCCGTTCTGCGCCGCCTGCCCCTGTTCGGCACGCTGATCGGCCTCGGGCTCGCAATCTGGCTCGTGGCGACCAACGATCTCGGCGCCGTCGCCGCCGCGTTCGGGCGGATCGGGGTGGCGGGCTTCGCCGGCGTCACGCTGGTGCGGGCGCTCGTGATCGTGCTGTGCGGCATCGCCTGGGCGCGCATCCTCGACGGGCTGTCGCCCGCGCCGGCTGCGGCCTGCCTGATCCTGCGCTTCGTGCGCGAGGGCATCAACGTGCTGCTGCCCGTGGCCTCGGTCGGCGGCGAGGTCGTGGGCGCGCGCCTCCTCACCTTTTGGGGGATCGCGGGCTCTCTGGCGGCCGCCTCGGTGCTCGCCGACCTCCTGTTCCAGGTCGGAACGCTCGGCCTGTTCGCCGGCCTGGGGGCCGGGCTCCTGACCCGGGTCGAGGGCGCGCAGGCCGCCGAGTTGGCGAACTGGACGCTGCGGACGCTGGCCGTCGCAGGACTGGCGATCGCGGCTTTCTTCGCGCTCCAGCGCACCGGCGTTGTGCGGGTGATCGAGGATCGCGTCGCCGCCCTCGGACGGCGCTTCGTCCCGGAGACCGAGGCCCGGCCCGAGCCGAGCCAGCGCATTCAGGGTGCGCTGGACGCGATCTGGGCGGCGGGACGGCGCGGCCACCTGGCGCAGTCCTGCGCCCTGCACGCGCTGGCTTGGCTCCTCGGCGCGGCCGAGATCGCCGTCGTCCTGGCCTGCATCGGGATCGACCACGTCAGCCTCTCGGAGATCCTGGTGATCGAGGCGCTCAGCCAGGCGATCAAGGCCGCCGCCTTCGTGGTGCCGAGCGGCCTCGGCGTGCAGGAAGGCGGCCTCGTGCTGGTCTGCGGCCTGTTCGGGATCGATGCCGGCACCGCCATCGCCCTCTCGCTCGCCCGCCGTGTGCCCGACGTGGTGCTCGGCCTGCCCGCGCTGCTCGTATGGCAGAACCTCGAGGCCCGACGGGCCAACGTGCGCCCGGCGACACCGACCTGAGATTGCCCGTGACGCCGATGATCGACGTGCCGACCCGCCCGACCTCCACGCGCCCGAACCCGCGCCGCCGACACATCGCCCTGGCTGCCCTGACAGGGCTGGCCGGCGGTCTGCTCGCCGCGGGCCCGGCGCTCGCCCAGAGCGTCACCCTCGATCTGGGTGCCGGCGGCACGACCGAGCGCGCACTCCAGCTGGTCGCGCTGATCACCATCCTGGCGGTCGCGCCCTCCGTGCTGGTGATGGCTACGGCCTTCACGCGGATCGTGGTCGTGCTGTCGATCCTGCGCTCGGCGCTCGGCACACAGACGGCGCCGCCGACCGCGGTGCTCGTCAGCCTCGCGCTGTTCCTCACGGCCTTCGTAATGGCGCCGACCGGGCGGGCGGCCTACAGCGCCGGGATCGAGCCCCTGATCGCCGGACGGATCACGCAGGCTCAGGCCTTCGAGCGCGCATCGGCGCCGTTCAAGACCTTCATGCTGCGCAACGTGCGCGAGAAGGACCTCAAGCTGTTCCTCGACCTCGCGAAGATCCCGACGCCGAAGGGGCCCGAGGATGTCGGTCTCGAAATCGTGACCCCCGCTTTCATGATCTCGGAGTTGCGCCGCGCCTTCGAGATCGGCTTCCTGCTCTTCATTCCGTTCCTGATCATCGACCTCGTGGTCGCCTCGGTGCTGATGGCCATCGGCATGATGATGGTCCCGCCGGCCACAGTGTCCCTGCCGTTCAAGCTGATCTTCTTCGTGCTGGTCGACGGGTGGACCCTGGTGGCGGGCTCACTGGTGCAGAGCTACGGTGGATAACAACTATTAGACTTACCATTGGCGTCTTGAGGGTTTCTTTAACCGACATTTAGCACTCCCATGCAAACAAGGCGCATGTTTTCCATGCGCAGATTTGCTCACGATCGTGGAGGAGCCGCAGCCGTCGAGTTCGCCCTCGTCGCTGGACTATTCATCCTGGCTATCCTGTTTGTTATGACAGTAGCCACCATAATTTTTTTGAACCAATCTCTCGATTACGCCACGACACGTGCCTCGCGGCAGATCATGACCGGCGCTGCCCAGACCCAGGCCATGGATCAGGCCGGGTTCAGGGCAGCCTTGTGCGGCTACCTGCCCGCCGTGCTCAAATGCAGCAACGTCATGATCAACCTCTACGTTGTGCAGCCCGGGGGGTCGCCGAGCGGGTATTACAGCTTCGTCAAGTCGGACATGAGCGGCCTGGCGATCCCGACGCTGACACCGGGCTCAGGGCAGTACACGCTGGGTTCGCGCGGTGCCTATCAGTACCTGCTGGTGATCTACCCGATCACGTTCATGCCCGCGGCCTTCGCGTCGATCCTCGGCAGCAGCGCGACCTTCAATGGCGCGCCCGCCTACCTGACGGTCTCGACGGCGGCTTTCCGCAACGAATTGTACTGATGTCCGCCGGTCTGCCATCGCCGACGCGCGGCTTCATCGGCGACACCCGCGCGGTGTCGGCGACGGAGTTCGCGCTGATCTTCCCGGTTCTGCTGATCCTGATGCTCGCGGGGATCCAGCTCGTCACCTACATCAACGCCACCCGCAAGGTGGAGCTGATCGCGCAGTCGATCAGCCAGATGATCTCCCAGGCGCAGCCGCCGCAGAATTCCACAACGGCCACCGTCAACGCCACGGACCTGCATTTCAGCTTCGACTCGGCCCTCGTCCTGTTCCCCTACCTGATGAGGGACGCGCCCCGGCAGGGCCTGCAATGGTGGCAGGACATCGCGATCACCTTCGCGTCGATCAACTTCACGCAGACCACCTCCAATTGCACGGGCGGCACAGACCCGAGCACTTGCTACACCGCCAAGGTCGTCTGGACGAGCACGGGGACGAGCGGGGGGAACTACCGGCCCTGCACGCCCGCACAGCTCCCGGCCGACAACACGGCGGCGCCGAACCGCGCCACGCTGCCCCGCTC
Source organism: Methylobacterium sp. PvR107 (assembly GCF_017833295.1). Lineage (NCBI taxonomy): Bacteria > Pseudomonadati > Pseudomonadota > Alphaproteobacteria > Hyphomicrobiales > Methylobacteriaceae > Methylobacterium > Methylobacterium sp. PvR107. Next base: position 4,199,602 of record NZ_JAFIBW010000001.1, on the reverse strand, counting down.
CGTCTTCGGTCCGGGTTCGCTGATCGCGGTCGACGTGGTCTTCACGTTCCGGCCGTCCTTCGGGGCGCGGTTCATCCCGGCCATGCGGATCGCCCGCTCGATGTACGTGCAACCGCGCTACGCCTCGCTCGTCGACCTCGACCCGACGGGCAACGACGGGATCGCCACGAAATGCCCCTGATCCGCAACCCAGCCCGCCGCCTCAGGGACCGGGCCGCGTCCCTGCGCGGCGCCCGATCCGGCAACGTGACGATCATGTTCGCCGTCAGCCTGATCCCGCTGATCGGCTTGGTCGGCTACGGGGTCGATTACGGCGTGGCGATCACCGACAAGGCGAAGGTCGATGCCGCCGCGGACGCGGCCGCCATCGCGGGTGTCGTCGCCACCAAAGCCTATTTCGCCACCAATCCAGGCCAGACCAACCTGAGCGTAAACGCGTTCGCAGCCGGGGCCGCCCAGGCGACCAACGCGTTCACGGTCAACACCGGCAACGTGCCATTCGCGCAGGTCCAGCTCCAGGCACCGCAGATCTCGCGCCAGGGCCAGACGATCACCGCGAAGATCACCTATACGGCCACGGTCAAGAACAACTTCGGCCAGATGTTCCGGACCCCGACCACGACCTTCGGCAACCTCGTCACGGCCACGGCGGACCTCCCGAGCTACCTCGACTTCTACCTCCTGCTCGACGTGTCTGGCTCCATGGGCCTGCCGGCGACGACCGACGGCATGGCGAAACTCGCATCCCAGAACACCGACAATTGGTCGGACTACAAGCAGGGCTGCCAGTTCGCCTGCCACTTCCCGGGCTTCAAGGGTTGGAGCCTCGCTTCGGGCAAGATCCAGCTGCGGTCGGACGCGCTGAACAGCGCGGTCTGCTCCCTCATCACCCGGGCCTCGAACCCGACGATGCAGAACCAGTACCGGGTCGGGCTCTATCCTTTCATCAACCAGATGGGTGTTCTGGCCGACATCAACAGCTCCATCGCGACGCTGAACGCGGCCGCCCAGTGCTCAGGCCAGCCGTGGCCCCTCGCGCTCACGAACCTGCTCGATACCGGCACCACGCAGCTCTACGCGAACAACGACCCGAGCACCGGCACGGGCGCCGGCGGCACGCATTTCGAGGTCGTCCTCCCGCAGATGCAGAGCACCATCACGGCGTCCGGCGGCTTCAACGACGGGTCCAGCGTAGCGGCGCGCAAGCCCTTCGTCTTCCTCGTAACCGACGGCATGCAGAACGGTCAGCACTACTCCATAAATAGCGGCGGCAAATACTATTACCCAGGCAATCCGTCGTCGTTCAGAGGCTACGCAGCCGGGAACTGGGACGGATCCCAGCCCGCTCAGATCGACCCGTCCCAGTGCGCGGCCCTGAAGAAGGCCGGCGCGACGGTCTCGGTCCTGTACATCCCGTACAACATCATCAATTTCACGGATTACGGCGGCGGCATCGCCTGGGAGAACAACCGGGTGAACGGGTTCAGCCCGACGCTGGCGACCCCTCTGCAGAGCTGCGCGTCGCCGGGCTTCTTCTTCACGGCCAATTCCCCGGCCGACATCACGTCCGCCCTCAACGCCATGTTCGACAAGGCCCTGCAGGTCGCCCACCTGACGCAGTAGGCGCGTGTCGGACCGGGTTTCCCGATCCCCAGCAGGTCCCGCAGATCCGCACCGGCGACGAAGTACCCCGTCATTCCGGGGCCGCGCAGCGCAGCCCGGAATCCAGACGCGCTGTCGGTGCAAGATCGTGATGCGCCGGCGGATCTGGTTTCCGGGCTCGCCTGCGGCGCCCGGGAATGACGGGGTGGAAGATCCAGAGCCCTTCGCATTTTGCCGACCGGCTGCCTGCGCGGCAGCGTGGCTTCCACAACCACGTGCGAACTTCCGGGCAACGCCAAGCTCCGCACGACTGGAGCTGGGGATCAGCATGCGTCCCTGCTGAGCCCCACCGCGCCGCTCAACCCGGCGGTGCGCTGGCGTCCGGCGCGGCGCTGCTCTGCTGCTCGGAGCCCGACGGCTCCTGGCCACCCGCGGCCTCCGGCCTGCCCCGGTCCGGCACCGCGTTGTCCGGGTAGCGCTTGCGGTACTCGGCCAGGAATGCCGACAACGTCTGGGCCTTGGTGGCGCGGGCCGCGATGGCGCGGAAGCCCGGGGTCTGGGTCGGGTTGGCGCCGGTGAGCAGCGCGAAGGTGCGCGCGTCCGGGCTCGCCGCCATGGCTTCCGAGAACTTCGCCTTCAGCCGCTCCAGGCCGATCGCCTCGCCCGCGAGATCGTATGCGATCGCGGCGCGCACGGCATCGGAGCGCGCCGTCTCGTCCAGGGGCTGGCCCGACCGCCAGGCCTCACCGAGGAGCCCCTCGTGCGCTTCGCCGGCCTCGCGCCACCGGCGGGCACCCCAGTAGATGTCCGCGCGCAGCCGCTCCATGTCGGGGCCGCTCTCGCCCTCGATCGTCTCCAGCGCGAGATCGGTGCGGCTGAGATCCGAGAGGGCGCGGGCACGGACCAGGCCGCGGGCGCGCTTCAGCTCGCGCGGGAGTTCCGGAAGGTCGGTGGCATCGAGGACCTGCAGCGCCTGCATGGGCTTGTCGTCCATCAGCCGCACCGTGGCGAGCCGCGCCGCGACGGCCGAGCGGGCCGGTCCGGTCAGCCGGTTGTCGATTTGGTACTTGAGGAGGTCGGCGGCCGCGTCCAGAAGGTCGAGCTCGACCAAGCGGTCGGCCAGCCGCCGCACCACCTCGTCGCCGCGTCGCCCGATCGGGCTCATCTCGCGGAAGTCGAAGAAGAGCGCGACGGCGTCGACACCCGAGAGGCTGTCGCCCCTCTCGGTAAGATACAGGCTCTCGAAGGCGGCCTGCGCGTCGCGCGAGAGGGCCTCCGAGGCGGGCGCATTCGGCGCGAGCACGTTCGCCCGGCGCACCGCCGTGAAGGCGTCGCGCCAGCGTCCGGCTGCGAGATAGAGGCGCGCGAGGCCGACCGTGATGCCGTCGTCGATCGGGCCGCGATGCCAAGTCAGGCCGAGGCGTTCCAGCCGCTCGATCGCGGCCTCGGGCGTGAGCTTGCCCGCCGCCCGGGCCAGGAGCGCGCCCCGCAGGCTCGCCTCGGCGGAGACCGGGCGCAATGCGGCGCCCTCCAGGCGGGCATAGGCGTCGAGCGCCGCCTCGGTCTGGCCGGTGGCTTCGGCGACGCGGGCGCGGACCAGGGCCAGCCGGTCGCGGATCCAGGGCTGCAGATCGCGCACATCCTCCGCACGGGCCGCCGCGGTCTCGGCATCGCCGGTCTCGATCGCCGATTCCGCCGCCGCGGCGCGGATCTGCTGGACGAGATCGGCAGGGTAGCCCGCGGCGAGCGGCAGGACCTTGAGGAAGCCGTTCTCGGCGGTCTTCCAGTCTCCCGATCCGGCCGCCGCCATGGCCCGCCACAGGGCGGCCTCGGGATCATCGGCGAGCGTCGGCAGGCTCAGCGCCTTCAGCGCCTCCGCGTTCCGCCCGATCCGGACGAGCGCGATGCCGCGCAGGACAGCGGTATCGCGCTGGGCGGCGAGGAGCGGATCGTCGGTCGCGGCCGTCTCGAGAGCCGCAAGGCCTTCGAGATCGAGACCGTTGGCGAGTTCGGCGCGCGCGAGCGCGAGGCGGGCGGGGCCGCGCTCCGAGGGCGTCGCGGCGGCGGCCGCGTTGGCCAATCCGCGCAGGGTCTGGCGCACGTTCCCGGCCTGCGCCCGCTCCCAGGCCTCCCGCGCGATGGCGAGCGTCCCCGCCTCGGCGAGAACCGGATCGACCTTCCGGGCGGTCGCGGAGGCGGCGAGGCCGCCTTCCCGTCCGATCGTCACGGCATCGAGTTCGGACCGCACCGCGAGGTCGTCGGCCCCGGCGAGCACCGCCAGCCCGTGCCGGCTCGGCAGGATCTCGAAATCGACGAAGCGGCGGTTCTTCGGATTGCCGACGGGCCGCTGTGCCGCGGAGGTGACCACCGCGATGCGCTCGCCGTCGAGATCGAGCCATGTCGCCGAGCCGGGCCGCGGCAGGCCGAGCGAGACGGTGACGCGGCCCGAGGCGTTGGGCTGGCGAACGGGATCGATGCTGTCGCTCGGGCTCAGCGTATCGCCCGCCGACAGCTCCCAGGCGAGACCTTTCCCCGTGGTGACGACGTTGAGGTCGACCAGACGCCCCTGCGGCACGGAGAAACGCAGCACCGTGAGCGGGCCCATCCGTGACGGCGCGCCCAGCGGGACCAGCCCCTGGGTGCTCGCCGGTACGGTAATCGGCTCAGGCGCCTCGAACGCCAGGGTGGCGATGCCGCCGCGTTCGAACAGGACCGCCGGCGGCAGGGACTGGAACGGAAAGACGAGACCGGTCCCCGCTTGGCGCCGGGGAGGCGCTTCGGCGGACGCGCTCGGGACCGCCGGCGCCTCGGTGCGTCTCGGCGTCGCCGCCGGGGGACCCGGCAGAGATGCGGCGGGACCCGGCGGAGCCGCGGCGGCCGGCCCGGGAACCTCGACGGCCGTCTTGGCCGGCTCGGGTGGCTTGCGCCGGACCACGTCGAGGATGAATGCCCCGTCGTCCCGATCCGTGCTGATTGTGGACCCGTCCTCGGGCGTGACCAGAAGGCTGGCCGAAGTCGCATCGGTCTCGGTCGCCAGCTTGGCGATCCCGGGCCGCGGACGTCCGCGGATCTCGCCGGGATCGATGGTCCAGGCTCCGACGACCCGCAGGCGCGTCACCGGACCCTCGCTGGTCACGGTCGTGACGGCATCCGCCGGGACGCGCATCGACAGGCGCGTCAGCGTCGGAAGCCGGGCGAGTTCGACGGACAGGGGCCTGCGCACCGGTTCGGGTATGCGCGCCCTGAGCGCCTCCTCGGCCGCCCTGGCCCGCCGCGCGAGCTCGGCGATGACCTCCGGCGGCAGCGGCGGCGGAAGGCCCGACCAGCCCTCCGGCAGCAGATCGACGAACACGCGCTCGCCAGCCGACTGCACGTTGACCCGATAGGGCCTCTGCAGGGCGACCCGCAGGCCGGTCCCATCGGGATCGCGCCGGACGCTGGACACGTATGCCGGCATCTCGTCGGCCAGATGTTCGGGCCCCTGCGCGACGCGCTCGCCATAGCCGACCAGCAGAACGCCGCCCGCGAGCTTGGCCTTGACCGAAACAGGCTTGTCGAAACTGAGCACGATCCGGCCATAGCCGCCGGAGCCGGTACCGGTCTCGGTGCCCTTGGCCCCGATCAGTCTGGCGGCCAGCGATGGATCCACCGAGGCCAGAAGGGCGAGCGCGGACAGCGCCATGCGCAGGAGCCGCATGACGAACCCTCGACCGATCCAGGGGCGCCCGCCCTCCGATCCCATTGCCTCGCCGATCCGATCCCGGCGCGCGGCACCGGCGGGGCCGCAGCGCGCGGCGCCACATCACGGCGCGATCCTGCAGCCGCCCGGCTAACGCTGCCTTAACCGTATCGGGAAAATCCGCCGGAGCGCCGCATCGGCCGCCGCGGTCTCTTCAGGGGCGCTGCAGGCGAGCCCGGAATGCGGGCTCGCCGATCCTCAGCCGCTCAGGGCGACAGCGCGGTCGAAGGCCTGGGAGAAGCCTTCGAGGGGAACCGTGATGGCGGCGGGATCGGCGCTTCCCGATTTCTGGCCGGTCACGATCAGCTTCTTGGCGGTCCGCATGCCGTCGAGGGCGAGCGACGGGAAGCTGATCGGCACGAAGCAGCCGTCCTGGCTGCAGGCCGTGTAGGGTGCACCCTTGCCGAGGGCCTGCTCGTCGAGCTTGAACGTCACGCCCGGTTCGATGGCGAGGCCGAATGGCATCAGCACGATGCCCTCAGACCGACCGTTCGCCGGCGTCTGGAGCTCGAAACCGAACTTGCGGCGCCCGGTCTGCGAGTCGCCCTGCGATTGCGCCACGATGCAGATCGCCTTCTCGCCGGGCCGCGTGCAGGTCATCGTCCAGTCTCCGTAGCTCTCGCTGACGGAGCTGGCACCCGTGGGCCAAGCGGCATGGGCCGGCGCTGCCGCTTGCGCCACAGCGGGTGCAGCGGTCTCGGCCGGAATGGACTTGGCCGGGGCCGACTTGGCCGCCGGCTTCGGCACGGGCTTGGGACGCGGCTTGGGACGGGCCTGCGCCGGTGCGTCGGCGGGCGGAGCCGACTCCGGCTCGGCATCCTGAGCACGCAGCGACAGGGTCGAGCCGGCCAGGGCCAGCGTCGCGAACAGGCTGACGCGCACCAGCGCGCGATGTGTCGACATGGAATCACGATCCCCCGTGGCCAGAGAGCGGCAGTGCCGCCTAATGCCCAAGCCGGGGGGACGCAATCGCCGAGGCACCCACGATGCGCGGCCGTGACGCTGTCAGAGCGGGTTCGGGCCGCCGACGGCGCGGGCCAGGGCACAGCGCCGGGCGAAGGCGGTCTCACTGCCGCTGCGGACGGCACGGGCGAGGGCAAAAACGAGGGTGAGGAAGCCGGGATCGCGGTCGGCGGACTCGGTGGCCGGACCGGGAATCCGAGAGGTGATGAGCGCGAGCATGACGGTCTCCGAAATCGAGATCTCGAGCGCTTCCGCGAACCCCACTTCTCGAGCCGTCTTGGCGGCCTTGCTGCATCGCAATATGAGACCCGCAGCTGACGCCTGCCATCTGATCAGACGCGCATGACGCATGCACCGAAATCATGCCGCGTTCTGAAATCATGAGAAGAAGCTTAACATTTCCTCGGGCGGTTCCCGGCGCGGCATCCCCTCTGACGGGCCCGCACCGCCGTGGGTCTACAGGTCGAATTCCGACCACGAGCCGAGGCCGCAGCGCGGTTGACCGTCGGCGGCTGAGCCGCCATTGAGCGCGCTTCCGGCGACTCGGCCCCAGGACCGTATCGGCGCCGCCTGCGCGGGCCTGTCGCCGCACTGTCACATGCGCGCCATAACCCGCCCGCCAGCCAGACCCCGCGGATTCACGATCTGTCCGCCCGACCGAGGACTTCCCGCATGACCGACCAGCCGACCCGTCACCCGATCCACGGCCGGATCACCGGCCCCATCGTGATGATCGGCTTCGGCTCGATCGGCCGCGGCACCCTGCCGCTCATCGAGCGGCACTTCGACTACGACCGCGCGCGCTTCACGGTGATCGACCCGGTCGACACCCACCGGGCGCTGGCCGAGAAGCACGGCCTGCGCTTCGAGACGGTTGCGCTGACCCAGGAGAACTACCGCGCCGTTCTGACCCCGCTCCTCACCGAGGGCGGCGGCCAGGGCTTCTGCGTCAATCTCTCGGTCGACACCTCGTCGCGCGCCATTATGGAGCTCTGCCGCGAGCTCGGCGCCCTCTATATCGACACCGTGGCCGAGCCCTGGCCGGGCTTCTATTTCGACAAGTCCAAGAGCCAGGGCGACCGGACCAACTACGCGCTCCGCCAGGACATTCTCGATGCCCGCGCCCAGAAGCCCGGCGGGACGACCGCGGTCTCCTGCTGCGGCGCCAATCCCGGCATGGTCTCGTGGTTCGTCAAGCAGGCGCTCCTGAACATCGCGCAGGATACCGGCCTGCAGCGGCCGGAGCCCAGGACCAAGGCCGAGTGGGCCGGCCTGATGAAGGATCTGGGCGTCAAAGGCGTCCACATCGCCGAGCGGGACACTCAACGCGCCAAGACCCCGAAGCCGCGCGGCGTCTTCGTCAACACCTGGTCGGTCGAGGGCTTCGTCTCGGAGGGCAACCAGCCGGCCGAGCTCGGCTGGGGAACGCACGAGACGTGGAAGCCCGCCAATGCCCGCGAGCAGGAGAAGGGCTCGCGCTGCGCGATCTACCTGCTGCAGCCGGGCGCCGACACGCGGGTGCGCACCTGGGTGCCCACCGCGGGCGCGCAGTTCGGCTTCCTGGTGACCCACAACGAAGCCGTCTCGATCGCCGACTACTACACGGTGCGCGACGGCGAGACGCCGGTGTTCCGGCCGACCTGCCACTACGCCTACCACCCGGCCGACGATGCGGTTCTGTCGCTCCACGAGATGTTCGGCAACGCCGCCAAGGTGCAGGAGCAGCACCACATCCTCGACGAGACCGAGATCGTCGACGGGATCGACGAGCTCGGCGTGCTCGTCTACGGCCACAAGAAGAACGCCTACTGGTACGGCTCGCAGCTCTCCATCGAGGAGACCCGCCGGATCGCACCGTACCAGAACGCCACGGGCCTGCAGGTGACCTCGGCGGTGCTGGCCGGCATGGTCTGGGCTTTAGAGAACCCGGAGGCGGGCATCGTCGAGGCGGACGAGATGGATTTCCGCCGCTGCCTGGAGGTTCAGAGCCCGTATCTCGGCCCGGTCGTGGGCGTCTACACCGACTGGACGCCGCTGACCGACCGCCCCGGCCTGTTCCCGGAGGACATCGACACCCGCGATCCCTGGCAGTTCCGCAACGTGCTGGTTCACGGCTGAGGACAGGCGCGGAACACCTCCGCGAGGGCCACGATGCGCGGACCAACAACCATCCCGTCTTCCCGGGGCCGCACAGCGGAGCCCGGGACCCAGAGCCGCCGAGGCGACTCGTTTTGGAAGCCGCGGTGCCTCTGGATTCCGGCACCCCGGAAAGACGACGCGGGGAGCAACCCGAACGGGCGCGCCTACTCGGCCTGACGCCGGGTCACTAGGATGCGGCCCGGCTCGACCTCGGCGGCATCCTGGCACGGCGGCACGATCGCCCGCAGCCAGCCGCGGATCTCGCGGCCGCCGGCGTTCTACGCGACGACGGCGCGGGTGAGATAAGCCCGCAGGTTCACCGGCCCGAGATTGTACCCGACGAGACCGCCCACCGCGATCTGCCCCGCGGACGGTAGCCGCCCGCGCGCGTCGAAAGATCGGCGGGACTGGAAGACGCCGGACGAAACTACGCGCCGCCGACGACGACGACGCGATCGGCCCGGTAGGTTGCCCCCTCAACCGGATTGGCCACCCAGCGGCACCGGCCGATCCACAGGTCGTGACCCGCGTGGAAATGGCCGGAGATCCATAGGTCCGGCCGTTCGCAATCGGCGAGGTCGTCGAGCGCCGTGGAGGCGTAGAAGGCCGGCACCCACCACGGGACCCCGGGCTCGGGCCGGAACCGATCGGCCGCCAGGGGGCTCGCCGGGTGATGGGTCACGACCACGGTCGGGCCGTCATGGCCGATCCGGAGCGCCGCGTGCAGAGCTGCCCGCTCGATCCGGTGGGCCGCCATCGCGTCTGCCGGCTGCCAGGGGGTGCCGTCGGCCTTGCGGATGGAGCCAAGATATTCCCGGGAGCCGGTGACCGGATCGGTCATGCGCGCGGCCGCGTAAGCCACCGGATCCTCGGGGCGATGGGGCGCATCGGGGCTGAGCCAGCGCCCGGCCAGGGTCCAGTCGCTCCACAAAGTGGTGCCGATGAAGCGCATGCCGTCGATGACGCAGCTCTGCGCGTTCTGAAGCAGGTGGATGCGCGCGCCGAGCCCGTTCACCCGGGCGACCTCCACCTCCAGGGCCGCCAGCAGCTCGGGCGCCGTGCGCGGGTCGCCGGTCGGGGCGTAGCGTTCGTGGTTGCCCGGCACCAGCACGATCGGCCGGCCCTGCGCGAGGTGCAGAAGCGCCGCGAGGCCCCGCTCGGGGTGGCCTTCGTGGAGGTCGCCCGGACAGGCCAGGATGTCGAAGGGCTCGGCCGGCGGCGCGATCAGGTCGAGCCGCCGCCGCTCCAGGTGCAGGTCGGAGATCGGGAAGATGCGCATGGGTGTCGTCATCCGGCGGCCCGGCGCTCGGCCGCCGCGGCCCGGAGGATGTCGGCGGCGGAATCCGCGTTGAGGATCGCGATCCCGGCCGCGGCGACGAGATCCGGCCAGGGCGAAGGGTGGAGGGCGGTCACCAGCCCGGCCGCGATGATCGCGAGGTTGGCGAAGGCGTCGTTGCGGGCCGAAAGATAGGCCGCCCGGGTCAGGCTGCCCGCGCCGGTGCGGTGCCGGGCCAGCATCAGCGCGCAGGCGAGGTTCACCGCCAGCGCCCCGAGGCCGGTGAGGGTCAGCGGCAGCGCCGCGGGAGCCACGAAGTCGGTAGACTTCGCGTAGGCCGCCCAGGCGCCCGCGAGCGCCGGCAGCAGCAGGATGCCCGCCATCGCGGTGCCGAGCCGCGCACGGTTGCGCGCGCTCCAGCCCAGGCCCGCGACGATCAGCAGGTTGATCGCCGCATCCTCCAGGAAGTCGAGGCTGTCGGCGATCAGCGCCACCGAGCCGATGGCGAGCGCCACGGCGATCTCGATGCCGAAATAGCCGAGATTGAGCGCCGCCACGCGGGCGACGATCGGACGGAGGGAGGGCGGCTCGGCCCGTTGCACATCTTCGGCGATCACGGCGCGCGTCTTCGCCGACGGCCGCCCGCCTGTCGAGGCCTGTTGAGAAATCTGCGCCCGCAGCTCAAGAAAGTTCGAGGCTCTTGCGCCTTTGTCCGGGTGGATTCGGCGGCGCGATCGTGCGAGGCGGATTGCAGAGGCCGGCCGCACCACACGGGCGACCGGACGGAACTGGAGGCCTGCCGAGCCATGCTGCCCGAATTGCGCGTGCTCTATTTCGAGGATCTCGAGGTCGGGCTGTCGGAGACTCTGTCGAAGACCATCGCCTCATCGGACGTGGTGGGATTTGCCGAGATCACCGGCGACCGCAACCCGATCCATCTCTCCGAGCACTTCGCGGCGCGCACGCCCTTCGGCACGCGTATCGCCCACGGCCTGTACACGGCGGGGTTGATCTCGGCGGTTCTCGGCACGCGCCTGCCGGGACCGGGGGCCGTCTACATCTCGCAGACCCTGAACTTCCGCGCGCCGGTGCGCATCGGCGACGTCGTCGAGGTCACCGTCACGGTCGCCGAGCTGATGCCCGAGCGGCGACGCGCGCGGCTCGCCTGCCGCTGCGCGGTGGCGGGCGAGACCGTCCTCGACGGCGAGGCGCTGGTGAAGGTGCCGACCAAGGCCGAGGCCGACCCGCTCGCGAGCCGGACCGAGCGCGCGCAGGGCTGAGGTGGCGGCGACCGCGACGGTCCCGGAGACGATCGCCGATCCGGGCGACCCGCGCCTCGACGCCTACGCACGGATGCGCGAGCGCGACCTCGTCGGCCGCGCCGGTCGCTTCATCGCCGAGGGCGAGGTGACCCTGCGCCTGCTCCTCGGCCGACGGAGCCGCTTCTGCGCGGAATCGATCCTGCTCGCGCCGGAGCGCTGGCCGGGACTGGCTGACGCCGTCGCCGCCTGCCCGGAACCGCCGCCGGTCTACTGTGCCGCCAAGGCCGTGATGAGCGCCGTCACGGGCTTTCCGATTCACCGCGGGGTGCTGGCAATCGGCCTGCGCGGGGCAGAGCCCGACGCGGCTACGATCGTGCCGCCGCCACCGGCTCCGGCCCTCGTGCTCGGCCTCTCGGGTCTGACCAACCACGACAATGTCGGATCCGCCTTCCGCAACGCCGCCGCGTTCGGGGCCGACGCGGTGCTCCTCGATGCGGGCAGCTGCGATCCGCTCTACCGCAAAAGCATCCGCGTCTCGGCCGGCGCGGCGCTGATCCAGCCTTTCGCACGCCTACAGGCAGGACGGGACTGGCTGGAGGTTGCGGACGCCCTCGGGCTCCAGGCGCTGGCGCTGAGCCCCGGCGCAGCCGAAACGCTCGAGGACGGCGCCGTACCGGCTCGGGCGCTCCTGATCCTCGGCACGGAAGGCCCGGGACTCGACGCGGCGACGCTCGCCCGGGCGCGCCCGATCCGAATCCCGATGATGGCCGGCTTCGACTCGCTCAACGTCGCCACCGCTGCGGGGATATCCCTGCACGCAATCGCCCGCGCCCAGGGTCGGCTCGACCGCGCGAAACGGGGTGCGAGGCCTCCATCAGGGATTGCCGCAGGGTCGGTCGGCACGCCGGCCGGGCCAGACCACCCGACAGATCCGCGTCTCGACCGCGAGATTGCCCAATCCTTCCGACCAAAGCTGCCGAATGATCTCTGAACAATCAATAGGATTTATGTTTTCGGCGAAAGACCGCTCGGCCTCACCGTCTCGGCCCTCTCGTCGTCCTATGTCCGTGGTGACGAGTCCAACCTGAACCGCAAGCGGAGGCCCTACCATCTGATCAATTGACGACGAAGTACGAAGCCACCAGGAACTTGGAGTTCTTCGGGCTGATCATCAACCTGACGAACAACCGCTACGCGACCTTCGGACGTTGGCGGAGACGGCGTCGGGTAACCTTCCGATCAACGATCCGCAGACCACGACCCTGGCGCAGCCGCGCCCGATCTATACCGGCCTGACCTACAGGTTCGGGGCCAATCCGGTACCGATGGTGCCGCAACCGACCATCCGGAAAGACTGACGCCGGACCGCGCGAGCGGAGACTGAGGCGCCGCGGACGCTGCAATTACTTTTTTTGTCGGGTCCGAATGCACGGGATGACGAGGTGCAGCGGAGTCCGGTGGCGGGATTCTTCCCTGCCGCCGCCCCATCGGCCACCGATCGACGGAGATCGATGTCTGGCCGAGGAAGCGCCCGACGTTTCTCGCGCAGTCGGAGGCGGGCTGCGGACAATCCAGTGCACCGCCTTGAGAGGGCGGCAACTTAATTCCCCCAAAACAATACGTAGATTTTTGGATTCGGCTTGGTCCAAGGATTTGTCTTTGCTACGGCGGACTAGACGTCGTTTTGAGCAAGGAATTTGAGAATGATGCGTACCATCACGGCCGCCGGCGCCGCTTTGATCGCGGCTCTGGCCTTCGTCGGGACTGCGGACGACGCGCGTGCCGGCTGCCACCGCTGCGGCCCGGTGTCGCCCGGCTACCGCGTCAGGACCGTGAATCAGGTCTCGAACCGGACGCAGTATCGGGACGTTCAGCGCACGCACTATGTTCAGAAGACGCGCCCCATCTACAACATCACGCGTGTCCGCCCGATCGTGCGCGTCCATACCGTCACGCGCGTCCATCATCATACGGTGCCGGTGATCCGCAACGTCAACGTGTACAGTGTGCAGCGGCTACCGGCACAGTACATCCAGACCAACAGCGTGCAGAACTACTATCACGGCTGCGGCTGCAACTGAGCCCAGCCTTTATCGGCGGCCTCGCGTCGCCGTGTCCGCGGCCGGCCGCTCAATCGCGGCTGGCCGTTTTCGCGCCCGGATTGAGGCACGCCTTCGGGCAGACGGGAGCGCGACCGAGGAAACGCCCCAGCGCCCCCTGCGTCCGCGCCGCGCACAGCTTGCCCAGGAAATCCTTGTCCTCGTCGCCGAAATCCGGGATCCGGCAGGACGCGACCATCGTGTGCTCGGCCTGCGCCCAGAGGGTCGAGACCGCAGCGGCCGTTCCCGGACGCTTCAGCGCTGCCCAGGCGGCCGGGTCGTTCTCGGCCGTCTCGATGTAGAGCGCGACGAAGCTCATCAGCGCCGCCAATCCATCCCGATGGTGCCGCTGGACGTCCGGATCGCGCCGATCCTTGAGCGCGATCGCGGTGTCGAGGTCGTGCGTGTAGGCGTTGAGTTCGTCGAGCAGGTAGCGGAAGTCGGCCGCCGACGTCGCGCCTTTCGGGCGCAGATACGTGTCCACGAACAGGCTGGATCGGAACTGCCGTGCGATCCGGCCCGGCGCGAACAGAGCCGCGTCCTCGGCCGGCCGCTGGACTGCCCCGCCACCGACGAGCGGGTAGGCGTCGCCGTCCTCGGTGATCAGGTGCACCGATTCGTGCACCGCCGTCGGCAAGCCGTACTGGGCATCGTCGCAATCGAGCCACGTGCGGAAGAACGCCTTGTCCTTGACGGTCCGGAACACGGCGTAGCCGTTCGTAGAAGCGGCTTTCAGAACATCGATGGCCTGGGCCCGGCAGTCGCCGGCAATTGCCGGTCCGACGCTCAGAGACGTCGCGGCCTGCAGGACGAACCCGCACAGGACGGCTCGAACGGTCTTGCGCATCGGCCCGCATCCTCGGAGATGCGGATCCTGTGGTCGGCAGGGTTAAAGAACGGTTCCGGTACTCTTTCCGACAACATCGACCGGTATCGGTCTTACTGTCGACGCATTCAGCCCGCTCTCAATCTTGAAATGGCCGAGCTTGCCTGTCCCGCCGGGGACCGACCGGCTCACACTGATCCGTACGGCCGACCGGTGGACGCGTGCGCGTAGACCCTTCGGCCCCCGAGACATGGGAAGTCCGGAACCATGCTGTTGAACGTTGCGAATGCCGGTGCCGGCGAAACGGACGAGCGCGCGCGGTTCCCCGGTGGCGCCGAGCAACTCAGCCGCCGATCGTTCCTGGTCGGCTCAGCGCTCGGCATCGGCGCGCTCGGGCTCGGCGGTTGCGGGACCTCCGACAGCCTGTTCCTCGCCGAGGCGCGGAACACCTACGGGCCGATGCCCGGCGAGAAATTCCCGATCCCGGCGGTCGATATCAGCAAGGTCGATCCGAAATACTATCGCCGGACCGTCAGCTACGCGACCAAGGAAGCGCCCGGCACGATCATCGTCGATCCGGCCAATTACTACGTCTACCGGGTGGAGGGCGACGGAGCCGCCACTCGGTACGGCGCCAATGTCGGCCGCCAGGGATTCCTGTGGAACGGGGACGCCTATGTCGGCCGCAAGTCCGAATGGGCGACCTGGACGCCCCCAGCAGAGATGATCCGGCGCCAGCCGGAGGCTGCGAAATACGCCCGCGGCATGCCGGGCGGGCTCGACAACCCGCTCGGCGCCCGGACCCTCCACCTGTACCAGAACGGCGCCTACACGCTGTACACGATCTACGCCAGCAGCGACGCCGAATCGATCGGGACGGGCATCACCAGCGGCTGCGTCGGCCTGCTCAGCCAGGACATGATCCATCTCTACGCTCGCACGCCGGTCAAGACGAAGGTCGTCGTCCTGCCCGCGTAGGAGGGCGGATCCGGCCGCCGAGAACAGGCTCCGGCCGGCTTCAGGGCCGGGTTTGCCGCCGGACGGCACCGGACCCGGCATCGGGCAGCGCCTCCCGCGTGCTCCAGCCGGAACGGTCGAACAAGAGCGGTCACATCGGCACGCTGGCACGAATCTCCCATTCACGTCCGCACGGTACGGATGCGTACGTGAGTCTGCGCGCGACAAAGGGCTGCAATTGCCGTGCGCGGATGCAAGGCTAGCTTGGCCGCAGGGGTGCGGAAATTCGGTGAGGAGTCGAGAGCGTTGCTTCAGTCTGGGGATGGGTTGCGGGCGTTGACCGGACGCCGGGTGGCTGTGGTCGGAGCCGGTCCGGGTGGACTGGCAGCGGCCCTGCTCCTGGCCCGCGCCGGCATCCACGTCACCGTGTTCGAGAAGGATTCGCAGGTCGGCGGCCGCACCAAGACCGTCGAGGCGCCGGGCGGCTATCGGTTCGACATCGGCCCGACCTTCTTCCTCTATCCCCAGATTCTCGCCGACATCTTCGCGAGCTGCGGCGAACGGCTTGAGGATCACATCAAGCTCGAACGGCTCGATCCGCAGTATCATCTCGTCTTCGAGGGGCAGGACGGTATCTCCGGCACGATCCGTGCCACCGGCGACATCGCTCGCATGGAGGCGGAGATCGCCCGGATGGCGCCGGACGACGCCCGCAACGTCCAGGCCTTCTTCACCGAGAACCGGACGAAGCTCGGCTACTTCAAGCCGATCCTGCAGCAGGCCTTCCACACCCTGCGCAGCATGGCGAGCCCGGCGATGCTGGCCGCCCTGCCCTACCTGCACCCCGGCCGGAGCGTCGACCGCGACCTCAAGCGCCACTTCGCCGACCCGCGGGTGCGCCTCGCCTTCTCGTTCCAGACCAAATACCTCGGCATGTCTCCGTTCCGGTGCCCGAGCCTGTTCACGATCCTGTCGTTTCTCGAATACGAGCATGGCGTCTATCACCCGGTGGGCGGCTGCGGCGCGGTCTCCGAGGCGATGGCGGGCTTGGCCACGCGGATCGGCATCGACCTGCGGCTCAACACCAAGGTCGAGAAGGTGCTGTTCGATGGCAAGCGCGCCAGCGGGCTGGTGGCGAACGGCGAGACCTTCAACGCCGACGCGGTGCTGATCAACGGTGACTTCGCCAAGGTCGTGCGGGCTCTGGTGCCGGAGCGGCAGCGCCCGCGCTGGCGCGACGCCAAGATCAAGAAGGCCCGCCTCTCCTGCTCGACCTTCATGCTCTATCTCGGCATCGAGGGGAAAATGCCCGACAGTCTCGGGCACCACACGATCCTCCTCGCCGACGGTTACGAGAAGAATATCCGCGAGATCACCGAGGGCACGCTGCCGATGCAGCCCTCCCTGTACGTGCAGCACGCGGGCTACACCGACGGCGGCATGGCGCCCCCCGGTCACACCGCCCTCTACGTGCTGGTACCGGTGCCGAACCTGAAGGCTGGGATCGACTGGAAGGCGATGCGGAAGACTTACCGCGCCCTGATCCTGGAGCGGCTGAAGATCCTGGGCCTGGGCGATCTCGAGTCCCGAATCCGCTACGAACGGATCATCGATCCCACGCAATGGGAGGAGGATTTCGCCGTCCACGAGGGCGCCACCTTCAACCTCGCCCACGACCTGTTGCAGATGCTGTATTTCCGGCCGCACAACCGCTTCGGGCCCGGCCTCTATATCGTCGGCGGCGGCACCCATCCGGGCTCCGGCCTGCCGGTGATCTACGAGGGCGCGCGCATCTCGGCACGGCTGCTGATCGAGGAGCTGGCCGGTGCCCGCGCGACCGCGGCGGCGGGGATTCCCGAGACCGCGCCGCTGGCGACGTCCGGCGAGGCTTCGTGATCGCCCTGCGCGACCGGATCGTCCTGATCGCGACACTCTGCGCGGCTGCCCTGCCTGCTTCGTCCGCGACCGTGCAGGTGGAGGTGGACGGGATCGAGCCGGGTGCCGGCCGGGTGCGCGTCGCCCTGTGCCAGGGTGGCCTCTCGGAAGCCGCCTGCGCCCGCGGTGACGACGGGGCGGCGGCCGCGGGTCGCGCCCTGTTCACCTTCCGGGATGTGGCGCCGGGCACCTATGCGGTGGCGGCCTACCAGGATTCCAACGGCAACGGCCGCCTGGATCGCACCGGCCTCGGCCTGCCGCTGGAACCGTACGGCTTCTCCGGTGCGGTGAGCCGCCGGGCGCGGCCGGATTTCGCCGAGGCCGCCTTCGCCCTGCGGGAGCCTGGCTCCGCCCTGCGGGTGCGCCTCGGCCGCGCCCTGCCGCAGCGGTGAACTGATGCAGGGTCCCCTCGTCCGGATCGAGGGCGTCGGCCTCGACCTGCGCGGACGCCGAGTGCTCGAGCAGGTCGACCTCGACCTTGAATCCGGCGAGACCCTGGCCTTGCTCGGGCCGAACGGAGCCGGCAAGTCCTCGTTAATGCGCCTCGTGGCGGGCCGCCTGAGGCCCGATGCCGGCTCCGTCCGTGTGGCGGGCGCGGACCCGTTCCGGGAGGGCGATGCCCGCCGCGCCATCGGCTGGGTGCCCCAGGAGATCGCCCTCTACCCGAAGCTGACCGTATCGGAGAATCTCGGCGTCTTCGGCCAGCTCGCGGGCGTGCCCCGGCGCGACCGGAAGGCCGCCGTCGAGGCGGCCCTGGACATGGCCGATCTCGCCGATGTTGCCCGTCGGCCGGTCGGCATCCTGTCCGGCGGCTACCGGCGGCGGGTCAACATCGCGGCGAGCCTGATGAACCGGCCCCGGCTGGTCCTCCTCGACGAGCCGACGAGCGGCGTCGACCTTGCCGCGCGGGCCGCGATCCACGCCGTGCTCGATCGGCTCAAGGCGGCCGGCACCGCGATCCTGATCGCGACCCATGATTTTGGAGAAGCGGAGCGCCTCGCCTCGCAGGTCGCCTTCCTGGCGCAGGGACGGATCGTGCGGGCCGGGCGGCTCGCCGATCTGCTGGCGCAACTGCGCACGGGCGCGCCGGAACGGGAGCTGAGCCTCACAGTCCCGGCGGATGGATCGGCGGAGGCGGTGCTGCGCCGCGCCGGCTTCGCGGTCGCCGAGCCCGGCGGCGTGCTCTGGCGTTCGGTGGAGCGCGGCGGCCTCGACGGCGCGGCCCTGCTCGGGAGCCTGCGGGCACAGGGCGTGCCGGTTGCCGAATTGCGGGTCCGCGCACCACGGCTGGAGGCGCTCTATCTCGACGCCCTTCGACCCCGCGGCATCGGCGACAACGATGCGTCACGGGCATCGACGTCGCTGCGGGCGGGAGCGGCCGGGTGATCGGCGCGGCGTTCCGGGTCATGGCGCTCAGCCTCCTGCGCGACCGCGCGGCGTTGGTCATGGCCTTCGTGCTGCCGACCGTGATCTTCTCGATCTTCGCGGCGATCTTCTCCGGGGCGACCGGCGACCGGATCCGCATCCATCTCGGGCTGGCCGATTTCGCTCAGACGGCGGCGACTGGGCGCCTGGTGGACGCGCTGGCCGCCGATCCCTCTCTGCGGGTGACGCGCCTGCCGGCGATGGACATCGAGGCCGTGGCCCAGGCCGTCCGATCGGGCGAAGTCGACGTGGCACTGGCTCTTCGCGGCGACCTGATCGCCACCCCGGCGGGCGACGCGCCCGGCCCAGCCGACCAGCCCGTTGTGCTGGTCGAGAATCCCGCCAAGGCGCTCGCCACCCCGATCGCCCTCGGCCAGTTGCAGCGGGTGCTGAACGAGGCCCTGCCCGACGTGGTGCTCTCCCGGATCGTCGCCGACGTGGAGCGCACCGGCAAGATCGGTCCCGACGAGCGGCGCTTCCTGGAAGACGCCTTCGCCGAGCAGCGGGCCAGGAAGGAGCCGTTCAGCTTCGCCTCCCTGGTCGAGCGGCGCAGCACGGCCGCCGGCACCGCCAATGCCCGCATCAGCTACTACGCCGGCGCGATCACCGCGGTGTTCCTGCTCTTCGCCGCCATGCAGGGGGCGATGTCGCTGGTCGAGGAGCGCGAGACCGGGCTGACCGAGCGGCTGATGGCCGGCCCCGGCGGCCTGCCGGTGGTGGTGCTCGGGAAATTCGGCTTCCTGACGCTCCAGGGTCTGGTCCAGGCCGGCCTGATCTTCCTGGCAGCCGCTCTGCTTTACGGTGTCGAGATCGGCCCGCACTGGCCGGCCTTCCTGGCCGCCTGCCTGCTGGTCTCCGCAATGGCGGCCGGCCTGGCGCTGGCGGCCTGTGCGCTCGCGGCCTCGCGCCAGCAGGCACATCTCGCGTCGACCTTCGGGGTACTGCTGCTCTCCGCAGTCGGCGGCTCGATGGTGCCCCGGTTCCTGATGCCGCCCTGGTTGCAGCAGGCGGGATGGCTCACGCCCAATGCCTGGGCGATCGAGGCCTATCAGAACGCGCTGGGCGAGGGGTTTGCCGCCGCAGCCCCGGCGCTCGCCGTGCTGGGCGCGCTGACGCTGTGCGGGCTCGGTTTCGCGCTCGCGCTGACGGCGCGTCGGACGGCGTAGGGCGGCAATCGCTCCGACCCGGCGCTAATCGACATACACCCCGGCCCCGATGAGCGCCTCCACCCCATCGACACGGGTCGCGCAGACATAGCTCCATTTCACGCTCGGGGCGGACTGGCCGGGCTTCGGGAACATGTAGTCGACCCAGCCGGACCCGGACCGGCTGACGACCTCCACGAAGTCCCGGTGGAACTGCTTCCCGTCGGCATCGCGCTCGTGGAGCAGGTCGCGTCCTTCCCGGTTCGGGTGGGCAGCGTTGAACAGGACGATCCCGCGCAGATCGACGACGAACAGGTAGACGTCCCCGTAGCGCCAGCTGCTGCCCTTGCGCCTGAACGCGTCGAACGCCCCGGTGCCCTGCTCTTCCAGCATCTCGGCCGCCTTGTTGACGAGGGCCTCGATTTCCGCCGCCTGATGCACGGGCGGAGGCGATCTTTTCGCAAAGGCCGGGATCGCCGTCCCCAGGACGAGCAGCACCGGCCATATCAGCAGGGCTCTCAACATGCCGTCGCCTCGCCGACTGAGCCTCGCCTCTGCGCAAGATCTCCGGATCGTGCCGCCGTCGATCGACCGCGGAGCGCACGAACCCGACCGCGCGGAGGCTGCGCGCGTCGGTCAGATCTGACCTTTGGCATCAACGCGCATCGTCCGCATCCAGCGATCCAGGCGCAACCCTCGCGCGTTGGTCAAGCGGGAGATGATGAAAGCGCGGGTGACCGATGCCGTTGTTCTACTTCCACCTGCGCGGCCCAAACGGGCTGGAGCGGGACGACGTGGGCCTAGAGCTTCCCTGCGTGGACGCCGCCTACCTTGGGGCCTGCCGAGCCGTTCCGGGGATGAGCGCGGACTTGGCTCGTGAGGAGACAAACCCGGCCCGTTACGCGTTCGAAATCACCGACGCCTGCGGCAACCTCCTGATGGACGTGCCCTTCACGGAGGTGCTGGACCGCGGGCACAAGCCCGCTGCGCCGGGATCAGGTGCACGCCGCGGCAAAGCTGCGGTCGAGATGGCGCGCACCGCGTCGCTGATCTTCTCGATCAGAGAGGAGCACGCGGCGCTGCAGGTCACCCTGACCGAGACAAGACGGCTGCTGGCCTTGTCCCGGAAGCTGGGTCGCACACCGCTCTGATGCCGGGCGGGGCGTAGTCCCCGGAGGCGGGCGCCAAGAGTCGGAGGGCGGCCACTAGGCCCCAGTCCCCACAAACCGTCCCTCATCGGTTGCGCGCTGACGCAGGAAAGGCCGCCACACCCGCTTCTGAGGGGCAGGCGGACTCACCGCGTTGGGCAGAGCCTCGAACGCCAGGCGGTTGCGGTGCCGCTCGATGATCCGGCTGAGATGCCGGAGCGCCGTGAGACCCTGGTTCGCCATCATGCGATGGCCCTCGCAGGCACCCTTCCGTCTCAGACGATCGAGGGTGCCTTCGGCGCGAGCCAGGATCTCCCGGGCCTCCGCGCAATAAAGCTCCATCTCAGCGAGATCTGGCATTCTGCCCTCCGCGCCGACCGTGTCTCAGAGTTCGACAGCGCATGGGTACCGCCACGGCCGGCCGCCGCACATCACCCATTTGGAGGTGTTGGGCAGCCTCGCGGGGTCGCATGCGCGGCCCGCGGCTCAGGGCAGGTCCGAGATCCGATGCAGCGGCGCGGAGGCCCGGCCTGCCGCGACGATCCGCGCCGTTCCTGCGGCATGCCGCGTACAGCCATACCGGCGTTGATCCGTCACGGCCCCGCTCACCGGAAACCCGAATGCTCCGCCTGCTTATCGCCGACGGCAACGATCGCGCCGCCCGCGAACGCCATGTCACGGCCACGGGCCGAACCTCGGCCGAATCCTACGCCGCGGTGGTGCAGGATCTCGCGCCGGAATCCGCCTGCCGGCACATCAACCCCGCCGATGCCGACGCCGCCCTGCCGGTGGGCCTCTCGGATTTCGACGGGTTGATCCTCACCGGATCGACGCTCAAGGTCTCCGAGGGCACGCCCGCGGTGACCCGGCAGCTCGACCTGATGCGCGCCGCCTTCGAGGCCGGGCTCGCCGTGTTCGGCTCGTGCTGGGGCGTGCAGGTCGCCGCCACGGTGGCGGGCGGCCACGCCGCCGCGAACCCGCGCGGACCGGAATACGGCTTCGCCCGGGCGATCACCCCGACCGAAGAGGGCCGGGCCCATCCGCTTCTCGCAGGCCGGCCGGCCACCTGGGACGCCCCCGCGATCCACTCCGACGCGGTCCTGGAGCCGCCCCCGGGTGCCCGCGTGCTCGCCGGCAACCGCATGCTCGGTATCCAGGCCATCGAGATCCGGCAGGGCAGCGGCTGGTTCTGGGGCACGCAGTACCATCCCGAACTCGACCTCGACGAACTCGCCGCCATGCTGCGGCTCTGCGGCCCGGGCATCGTGGAGGCGGGCCTTGCCGAGTCTTCACAGGCGGTGGCGGCCTATGCCGACGAGATCGCGGCCCTGCAGGGCGGCGACCCCGAGGCGGCGCGCCGCCTCGCCTGGCGCCACGGCATCGGCCCCGAGGTGCTCGAGGCGGATCTGCGGCGCCGGGAGATCGGCAACTTCCTGGCTCGCCTGTCCACAGGCGAGGCCTGACCGGCCGCCGCCGCGACCGGGTGGCGCGTTGACCCGCCCGGTCCCAGGTCTAGCTTCGCTCCTGCGGGCCACACCGTCTCGGGCCCGGGGAGCGACCCAGCAGGATGAGCCAGGATTCTACGGTCGCCGTCATCGGCAGCGGACTCGGCGGACTCGCGGCCGCGTGCGTCGCCGCCGCGCGGGGCCACCGCGTGACGGTCTACGACAAGAACGGCTGGCTCGGCGGCAAGGCGGCGGTGCTCCACGAAGGCGGCTTCCGCTTCGACATGGGCCCGACCATCCTGACGGTACCCCGGGTGCTGGAGCGGATTTTCTCCGAGGCCGGCCGCTCGGTCCACGACTACATGGACCTGCGTCGCCTCGATCCGCAATGGCGCTGCTTCTTCGACGACGGCACCCACATCGACCTGATGCAGGATGTCGAGCGCATGGCGGGCGACATGGAGCGCTTCGCCCCCGGCACCGGCGAGGGCTACAAGAAATTCATCTCTATCTCCGAGCATCTGCACGGCGTCTCAG
Organism: Methylobacterium sp. PvR107; assembly: GCF_017833295.1. Classification (NCBI taxonomy): domain Bacteria; kingdom Pseudomonadati; phylum Pseudomonadota; class Alphaproteobacteria; order Hyphomicrobiales; family Methylobacteriaceae; genus Methylobacterium; species Methylobacterium sp. PvR107. The sequence continues at coordinate 4,177,104 of NZ_JAFIBW010000001.1, read as the reverse complement.
AACGATTCTTCTTCTGGAAGCCGGTCGAGGACCTGTTCGACACGATCAACATCCGGGCCAACCTGAATCCCGGCACGCTGCGCGACGTGCTGTCGCTGCGCATGCACGCGTCCGTCGCCTCGACGATCCGCGGCAAGGTCAAGGATGCGCGGCTCGCGCAGATGCTCGACCACTTTGTGCAGTATGTCGGCTCCTCGCCCTACGGCGCGCCGGCGGTGCTCTGCGCCATCGCCCACATGCAGACCGCCGACGGGGTCTGGTACCCGATGGGCGGCACCCGCGCGGTGGCGGAGGGGCTGGCGAAGCTCGCCCAGGAACTCGGCGCCACCTGCAAGACCGACACCGAGGTGACCGGGATCGAGACCGCGAACGGCGCGGTGCGGGGCGTGCGCACCGCCGCGGGCGTCACGCCCTTCGACGCGGTGATCTCCAACATGGATTCGGTGCGCACCTACCGCGAGCTCGTCGGTGGCGAGGCCGCCAAGGTCTACGCCAAGAAGAACCCCGAGCCGGCCTGCTCGGGCGTGGTGCTCTATCTCGGGCTGAACAAGCGCTACGAGCACCTGAACCACCACGACTTCGTCTTCTCCCGCGACCCGGAAGAGGAGTTCGACTACATCTACAACAAGGGTGAGCCGGCCCCGGATCCGACCGCCTACCTCGCGGCCCCCTCCTCCACCGATCCGAGCGTGGCGCCTGACGGTGGCGAGGCGCTTTACGTCCTGGTGCACACGCCCTATCTGCGGCCGCACCATGACTGGCGCCCGGACGGGCCGCTGTTCCAGAACTATCGGCGAACGATCCTCGACAAGCTCAAGCGCACGGGCGGCATGCCGGACCTGGAGGAGCGCATCGTTGTCGAGCGCCACCTGACGCCGCAGGACATCCACGAGCGCTACAAGGTCCTGAACGGCGCGATCTACGGGCTCGCCTCGCACGGGCGGGTGATGGGGGCGTTCAAGCCCGGCAACCGCTCGCGCCAAGTGCGCGGCCTCTACCTGGCGGGTGGCGCCGCCCATCCGGGACCCGGCATGCCGATGGTGATGATGTCGGGCTGGATCGCCGCCGACGCGCACGACCAGGATGCGCGCGGCGCCTTGCGCGAGACGGCGTGAGGGCTGCTGAACCTCCCCCTCCTCCCTCTACGGCGGAGGGTGGCCCTTGCGTCAGTGAGGGGCGCGAGAGGGGAGCACCGGTTCCGGAGAGGTCATCCCGGGCGCCGGAGCCCGCACCGTCGCACCGCCCCTCTCCCCCCCTGCTGCGCAGGGTATCCTCCCCCGCAATGGGGGGAGCGAGAGATGCGCATCTCCCCCGCGTCTCCCTGCCAATCCGGAACTTCATGGTGGCGTGGTTCGAGCGCTACCTGCATCGCCATCTTGACGCCCTGCGCCTGCCGCTCTGGAGCGCGCCGCCGGCCCCGGACCATCGCGGCCCGATCGTCGTCTACTGCAACCATCCGGCTTGGTGGGATGCGGCCCTGATCATCGTGCTGGCCGGGCGCCTCTATCCGGAGCGGGTGAGCCGGGCACCGTTCGACGCCGCGATGCTGGCCCGTTACCGCATCTTCGAGCGGATCGGCGCCTTCGCGGTCGACCTCGACACGCCCCGCGGGGCCGCGCAGTTCCTGGCCGCCGCTCGCGCGATCCTGGCAGAGCCCGACGGCATGCTCTGGATCACCGCGCAGGGCCGCTTCGCCGATGCCCGCGCCCGCCCTCTGGCCCTGCGCCCAGGGGTGGCACGGCTGGCCGAGATCGCCCCCGACACCCTGTTCGTGCCGCTCGCGCTCGAATACGCGTTCTGGGACGAGCGCGGTGCCGAGGCTTTCGCGGCTTTCGGGACCGGGACCAGAGGCGTGGACCTCGCCGCCCTGCCCCGGGCGGAGCGGCTTGCCCGCCTGGAGGCCGACCTGACCGCGACCCTCGACCGGCTGAGCGCCGACGTGATCAGCCGCGAGCCGGCCCGCTTCCGCGCCCTCGTGTCGGGCCGCAAGGGCGTCGGCGGGGTCTACGATCTCTGGCGGCGGCTGGCGGCCCGGCTCACCGGGCGCCGCTTCGACCCAGCGCACCGTGCCCTGAACGGCAAGGATCGCGGGCCATGACCCCTTCCGCCCGATCCCGCCCGCATGCGATGCCGGGAGAGCGCCGCCTCCTACCCCGGCACGGACGATGACCGATTCGATCCTCACGGCCCTGGCCCTGGTTTCCCTGGCCGCGGCCCTCCTGCCCGCGGTGCTGGCGGCGGTGAACCTCGCGGTCCTGCGCCGGCCGGCGCCGGAGGCCGATCCCGGTCTGGTCTCGATCCTGATCCCGGCACGCAACGAGGCCGGCAACATCGCGGGCACCGTGCGGGCGGCTCTGGCCAGCACGACGGTGCCGGTGGAGGTGATCGTCGGCGACGATCATTCCACCGATGCGACCGCCGCGATCGTGCGCGCCATCGAAGATCCGCGCCTGCGCCTCGTCGCCGTCCCGGCGCTGCCCGAGGGCTGGACCGGCAAGAATCACGCCTGCAGCCATATGGCCGGCCTCGCGCGCGGCCGCCAGCTCCTGTTTATCGACGCCGATGTGCGCCTCGCACCCGAGGCCGCCGCATGCCTCGCCGCGCAGGCCCGCCGGACCGGCGCGACGCTCGTCAGTGGGGTGCCGCGCCAGCGCACGGAGACGCTCGGCGAGATGCTGACCGTCCCGATGATCGACTTCCTGCTCCTGGGCTACCTGCCGGTGCCGCTGATGCGCCGCCTGCCCGACCCGTCGCTCGGGGCGGCCTGCGGCCAGCTGATCCTCGCCGACCGCGCGGCCTATGATGCCACCGGCGGGCACAGCGCGATCCGAACCTCCCTGCACGACGGCGTGCGCCTGCCCCGACTGTTCCGCGCGGCGGGCTACCGGACCGACCTCGCGGCGGCCGCAAGCCTCGCCACCTGCCGGATGTATGACGGCTTCGCGCAAGCCTGGGCGGGCTTCTCCAAGAACGCCCATGAGGGCTTGGCCACGCCCCGTGCCCTGCCGGTCTGGACCCTGCTGCTCGGCTGCGGGCAGGTGCTGCCGCCGCTCCTCGTCCTTTTCGGCCTGCTCGGCCTGATCCCCGCCGCCGCCCTGGTACCGGCCGCAACGGCCTGGGCTCTATCCCTCGCCACTCGGTCGGCCATCACTCTGGCGACGCGGGCGCCGCTGGCGACGATCCTGCTTCATCCGGCCACCGTTCTGGTCGCGCTGGCGATCCAGTGGAACGTGCTCCTGCGCGGCGAGCGAGCCGGGGCCGCCACCTGGAAGGGCCGAAGCTACCCGGTGAGCGGGGCCTGAGGCCCGCTTCGCCGGAATCCGCTCTTCATCGCGATGCGGGCTGACACGGCTCGGTGGAGGGGGCTGCCGCCTCCGGCTTCTTCAGGGAAACGATGAGTTGCACGTTCGGCACGTCGCCGACCTGCCGGGTCAGGTGCCCGACATGCTTCTCCGGCCCCTGCGGTGTCGATCCCATATCGGCGTTGAACTGCACCTCGCCCGGCCCCTGCTCCAGCACGCTGCCGTCCGTCGCCTCGACCGACCAGCGGCCCGACAGGGTGATCACCCATTGCGGGCCGGGCGCCGCGTGCCATGCGCCGACATAGCCGACGGGCAGCACCGCGTAGCTGATCGATTTCACCTCGCCCGGGGGGATGCCGACGAATTGCGGCGCCGCCGGCGGCGCGTAACTCTTGAAGACAAAGTTTTTCAGGTCGCAATACTGAACATGACTCTGCCCCCGGTCGTCCGCGTAGAGGACGCCGTAGCGCAGGGCAGGCGGGTCGGCCGAGGCGAGGCCGGCCGGGCCGGAGGGCGCCGGCGCGATGGTCATCGGCGGCTCGCCGCCCGTGCCCTCGGCCCGCGCACCCGCGCCGCACGCGACCGAAGCCAGCACCAGCGCGGCCGCGCGACCTGCTTCCTTGGCGCGCATCATGGTCTCGGCCTCCCAACGCTTCGCCCTTGGCGAACGATTCCTCGGCATAGAGGCGCGGCGCCTGACCGGGCCCGGTGATCGGCCAACTCAGGAATGCGTGCCGCGTCTCGGCCTCGTCGATCAGGCGCCCTGATCGGCCGCCGAGACCGCGCCGCCGAGGCCGGTCTCCGTCAGGATCCAGGCCGCCGTATCGGCATCCGCGCCGGCGACCGGCAGGTGCAGGATGATCGGCGTGTCGTAGGGGTGACGGGCCTTGAGGGCGACCGACAGGGCGTCGGCGAGACCCGTGCGGCTCTTCAGGATCGCCGCGACCTCTTCGCCGTGCTCCACCGCGCCCTTCCAGCTGTAGACCGAGCGCATGCCGGGCAGGACGTTGATGCAGGCGATCAGGCGCTCGCGGACCAGGGCCTCCCCGATGTTGAGTGCCGAGGCGGCGTCGGGGAAGGTGGTGTAGACGAGGAGCGGACGCTCCATGCTATGCCTCCGGATGTGCGTGCGTCCGGAGAGTGAGGCGCCTGCAGGGTATGAACGTCAACCGGGCGGTTCGCTCATGAGACTGGAGCCGTGACGTGACACCCGACGCGACCCCGATCCAAACGACCGGCTGCGCCTGAGCCATGCCGCATTTCAAGAAGATCGCCTTCGTGGCGAGCCCGACCGGCCATGCCCGCGAGGCGGCCGCTGCCCTGATGCGGCGCTACGACCACGTCCCGCCCGAGGAAGCCGACGTCGTCGTCGCGCTCGGCGGCGACGGGCTGATGCTTCAGGTCCTGCACCGGTTCATGGACAACCCGAAGCCGATCTACGGGATGAACCGCGGGACGGTCGGATTCCTGATGAACGAGTTCCGGGACGACGATCTGCTGGAACACCTGGAGGCATCGGAGCGCAGCGTCATCCACCCGCTCGTGATGGACGTGCTCGACACCGAGGGCCGCTCGCACCGGGCGCGGGCGATCAACGAGGTCTACCTGCTGCGTCAGACCCACCAGACGGCCAAGCTCAAGATCGAGGTGGACGGACACGTGCGGCTCGACCTGCTGATCGCCGACGGCGTGCTGGTCGCCACGGCGGCGGGCTCCACCGCCTACAACCTGTCGGTCGGAGGCCCGATCCTGCCTCTGGACGCGAAGCTGCTGGCGCTGACCCCGATCTCGGCCTTCCGGCCTCGGCGCTGGCGCGGCGCGCTTCTGCCGGACTATGCCCGGATCCGGATCGACGTTCTCGACGCGCCTCACAGGCCGGTGGCCGCGGTGGCGGACCATATTGAGTTCCGCCGGGTCTGCACGGTGGAGACTTCCCTCGATCGCGCCACCGAACTGGTACTCCTCCACGATCCCGGCCACAGCCTCGACGAGCGCATCCTCCGGGAGCAGTTCGGGTGAGCCTGGAGATCAGACCGGCCCGCGCAGCCGATCGCACGGCGATCGCCCGCATCATCATGCCGACCATCCGCGCCGGCGAGACCTACGCGCTCGACCGCGACCTGAGCGAGGCCGACACCGTCGCCTACTGGACCGGCGCCGACCGCGAGACCTTCGTGGCCGAAGCGGACGGGGCGGTGCTCGGCACCTACTACCTGCGCGCCAACCAGGCGGGCGGGGGCGCCCATGTCGCCAATTGCGGCTTCATGACCGATGCGGCCGCAACGGGGCGTGGGGTCGCCCGCGCTATGGGCGCGCATGCCCTCGACCGGGCGCGAGCCCGCGGCTTCGCGGCGATGCAGTTCAATTTCGTGGTGAGCACCAACGTCCGGGCGGTTCGGCTCTGGGAGAGCCTCGGCTTCGCCGTCGTGGGCCGGCTCCCGGGCGCCTTCGCGCATCCGAGCCTCGGGCATGTCGACGCCCTGTTGATGTTCCGGACGCTCTGAGGGACGGACCGCCCCGAGAAGATCCCGTGCCGGTGTCCCAGCTCCAGCCTCTCCCTGAGGGGTCTGGCAAGAGAGACTCCCCCGGTTCAGGTGAAGCCGGGACGCGCCCCGATCAGCCGAGGGGTGCCTCTACCAAGTCGCTCTCGCGGATTGCCCGCTCCCCGGTCTGGGTGCGGATCCGGTAGCTGGGCTCGCCCGTCTGGTCCTCCGGCATCAGCCGCAGGACCTCGAACACCTCGCCGTCGCCCTTGTCGCCGGGGAGACCGATCCGGGGCCGGCACACGCGCTGGCCGATCTTGAACTTGTGGGACATGCCGGACTCCGGGAGCGAGGTGTCGATGCGGAAGCGCCTCAGCGGCGCTTCTGGGCCTTGGCCTTGCGGGCGAGGTAGCGCGCGTCGCGCTGGAGCTTCTGCTCGGCCTGCAGAGCCTTGGCACGCTCCTGGGCGGCGAGCTGCTCAGCGTGCTTACGCTCGATCTCGGCGAGGCGCTCGGCCTCAGCAAGCTTAGCGGCCTGCTCGATCTCGGCCTGCCGAAGAGCGGCACGCTCAGCCGCCCGGGCCTCGCGGGCATCGACCACCGCGCGGCGGGCGGACTGGCGGGCAAGGACGGTGGGATCGTCGGCCGACGGGCGTGCCCGGAACCGCGCCAGCATCTCGGACCGCGCCTTCGCGGCCGTCTCGAGGCGATCGACGACACCCTGCTTGTTCGGAAAGCTCACAGACGCTCCTGAGTCGGGCGCGGCAGAGACCGGCGCCCCAATGGGGGATTGCAAATGCGAAGAAGCCGCTCTGGAGGGAGCGGCTTCCAAAAGACGGGTCGAACGGCGATCAGGCCGTCTGGAGCTGGCCGGCGGACTGCTTGCCGCTGCGGCGGTCGGTCTCCAGCTCGTAGGTGACCTTCTGGCCCTCGTTCAGGCCACGCAGGCCGGCACGCTCGACAGCCGAGATATGAACGAACACATCCTTGCCGCCGTCATCCGGCTGGATGAAGCCGTAGCCCTTGGTCTCGTTGAACCACTTGACGGTTCCGGTGCTCATGGAAGTCCTTGATCTTCGCAGGCATAGTGAGAGATGGCACCCGCCTACAAGGCACGGAGCCGACATCGACCGATAGCGATAGGAAAGTCAGAACCGCCCTGCGAAGGCGTAACGGTCCAAGATATCCGGACACGTGCCGATAAGCGACGGATAAACCCTTCGGGGCTTCTTGGCAAGAGCGAGGAACTATTTGGCACGGCCACCGGGCCGGCCGATGGTCAGTTCTTACTGGAACAACGCGATCATCCGCGTGCGAACCGCCGCTTCATCGCAGGAGAGCGGAATTTACGCGCGCGGCGTCATTTGAAACCTGTGGTTTTCGTCGTGCCATTTGGCACGCGGTGGATCAGCGATCCGGTCAGGCGGGGACGAGACGCAGCACCCCCTCGCCGCGGCGATGCCCGATCACCGTTACGGCGACCTCCCGGGCGCCGGCATCGGCGACGAGAGCGGCGGCCAGCGCTGCGCCGAACGGGGCCGCCACCTCCAGCCCGTGCCCGATCACGTCCCCGAGGGCGCGCAGCCGCGCCTTGGGCGCGATGCGCCCGAGGGCGTCCCGCTCCTCGGCGGTGATCGGGGCCACGCCGGTCGCACCGGACAGGATGTGGTCGGGCGCCGCGATCCCAGCCTGCCGCCAGAGGCCGTCGAGGCTCGCCGCGACGCTGCCGGGTGCGCGCCGGGTCCGGTCGCTCGCCACGGCATCGAGCCGGGCGAGGGCCCGGGCGCCGCGGGCAGACGCATGGGCCGCCGATTCCAGCATCAGGAACGCCGCGCAGCTGCCGAGGATGAAGCCGCCGGTGTCGCCACGCTGGAAGACCGGGCTGAAGCTGTCGCGGGCGAGGTAGCCGCCCATCTCGTGGATCACCAGCACGTCCGGCCGCTCGGCACTGTACGAGCCGCCGACCAGGATCGCGTCGATCTGGCCCGAAGCGACCCGGGCCTGGGCGATCCGCAGGGCATCGACCCCGGCGGATTCCTCGCCCATGAAGGTGCGCGAGGCCCCCGTGACCCCGTGCACGATGGCGATGTTGCCGGCCAGCAGGTTCGAGAGCTGGGCGAGGAACAGCGTCGGGCGGAGGTCGTTCTGCAGCCGTTCGTTCAGGTAGGCGCCCGGATCGGCCGCCTCCCGCAGGCCCGTCAGGATCGTGCCATCGACCGCGTAGTCGCGCTCGCCGCCGCCCGCCGCCACGACGAGGTGGAGCGCCTGCTTGAAGCCGGCATCGTCCTTCACGCCCGCGGCGTCGAGGGCGAGGCCCGCGGCATAGACGCCGAGCCTCTGCCACGCCTCCATCTGGCGCTGATCGCTGCGCTTGGGGATCTGCCCGTCCCAGGCGATCGCAGGCGCGGGATGCACCGGGTAGGGCGTGAAGGTCTCGGTGTCGGTGTGGGGGGCCGCCTGCGCGTCGAGAGCCGCGAGATGGGCCGCAACCCCCTCGCCCGCACAGGAGACGAGGCCGAGCCCGGTGACGACGACGGCGCGGTTCATGGCGGGCTCACAACTGCGCGGGATCCGGAAACAGACCGATCGCCTGGGCCCGAGCGCGCATCGGCGCGTCGAGCCCGTCCGGGAACGGCATGGTGCGGAAGCGCAGCTCCGCGTCGCACAGCACCTTGCCGGCGTGGCTGATCGCCGCCTTGGTCACCGCGTAGCCCGAGCCGTCATGCTCGAGGCTCGCCGTGACGACCAGGTCCGCCCCCGGCCCGACGAACGAGCGGAAGCGTGCTTTGTCGACGCCGGTGAGGAACGGCATCCGGGCGAAATCCAGATGGGCGAGGACGAGATAGCCAGAGGCCTGCGCCATCGTCTCCGTAAGGAGGACGCCGGGCACCAGCGGATGGCCGGGGAAATGCCCCTCGAAGACGGGGCTCTCAAGCGGCACACGCGCGAGCGCCTCGATCCGCCCGGCGGCCCGGTCGAGGAGCCGCACGGAATCGATCATCTCGAAATATTCGAGGCGCATGGCAGGGCCGGCGTGGCGGGGCGAATCAGAGTGCGGGGGTCAGACCTTGGCAGCCTTCTCGGCCACCAGGCCGTCGATGCGCGCGCACAGGTTCTTGAGGACAAAGTACTCCTCGGCCGGGACCTTGCCCTCGTTGACCTCCTGGGTCCAGCGCTCCAGCGGCAGCTTGATCCCGAAGGCCTTGTCCACCGCGAAGGCGATGTCCAGGAAGGCGAGGCTGTCGATGCCGAGATCGTCGATGGCGTGACTCTCGGGCGTGATCTTGTCGCGCGGGATGTCGGCCGTCTCGGCAATGATGTCGGCCACGCGCTCGAAAGTGGCGCTGCCGTGGGAGGGCTCGTCGGACATGTCTTCTCGCGGGCTGTTCGAATTCCGGATCGGTCAGGCGGGAAGCCCCCTCGCCGCCGGGCAGCCCGGCGCTCACGCCCCGCGCGGCCACCCTACACGTCTTTGGGCCTCATACGCGGCCCCGTTCGGATGGCGGCGACCTCTACACGAGGGTGTCAGGGGCGGCAACCGCAACGGTTCCCCCGGCGTTTCAGCGCGTATCCACAAGCGCGCGTCGCTGCGGGTGAGGACGTGCGGACGCTCCGGCCGCGCGGGCCCCGGCTGACGCGCGCGACCGCGCGTTTCCAGGAGTCAGACGGATGCCACCGATCACCAAACCCGCCGCCCCGCCGGCGCGGATCGAGGCGACGCCGCCGGCGCCCCCGATGGCGCCCCACGAGCGGGCGCGCTCTCAGGGAGCAGCCCGCGTCCTTCTGGTCCTGGCACTCTCCGCGCTCGGCCTATGGATCCTGCACGGCTTCCTGCCGGCGCTGGCCTGGGCGCTCGTACTCGCCATCGCCCTGTGGCCGCTTTACACCCGCCTGGAGCACCGCTTCCCGCCGGGCAAGCACAACATCCTGCTGCCCTCCCTGATGACGGCCGCCGTGGCGCTGGTCTTCCTGGCCCCGCTGGCGATCCTCGGCGTGCAGGCGGCCCGCGAGGCCCACGACGTCGCCGACTTCGTGCGCAACGCGGAGGCCAACGGCATCCCGGCACCCGAATTCCTGCAGCACCTGCCCTACGGCGCCGCGCAGGCAACCGCGTGGTGGAACGACAATCTCGGCCACGCGCAGGCGGGCTCAGACCTGCTGCACCGGTTCGAGAACCATTCGGTGATCGGCGCGTCGCGGAATTTCGGGCGCGAGGTGGTGCACCGGATCGTGCTGTTCGGCTTCAGCCTCGTGGCGCTGTTCTTCCTGTTCCGCGATTGGCGCAGTGTGCGGGACCAGTCGCTGACGGCCTGCCACCGCCTGTTCGGTCCGCGCGGCGAGCGCGTCGCCCGCCAGATGGTCGCCTCCGTGCACGGCACTGTGGACGGACTCGTCCTCGTCGGCCTCGGCGAGGGCTTCCTGCTCGGGATCGTCTACTACTTCGCGGGCGTGCCACACCCGGTGCTGCTCGGCGCCTTCACGGCAGTGGCGGCGATGATCCCGTTCGGCGCTGCCCTCGCCATCGCGATCGCGGCACTCCTGCTGGTGGCGGCCGGCTCGGCGACGGCGGCGATCGTGGTGGCCGTCGCGGGCCTCGTCGTCACCTTCGTGGCCGACCACTTCGTGCGGCCTGCCCTGATCGGCGGTACCACGAAGCTGCCGTTCCTCTGGGTGCTGCTCGGCATCCTGGGCGGCGTCGAGACCTTCGGCCTGCTGGGCCTGTTCGTCGGCCCCGCCGTGATGGCGGCTCTCGTCCTGCTGTGGCGGGAATTCACCGAGGGGCACGACGAGACGGCCTGAGTTCCGTTCTCACCTGGAGCCGTGCCGGATCGATCCGCCATCCGGAACGGCTCCGGATCTCCGCGTTCACCCGCCCCGCCTTACGGAAGGGCGAGACGCCTCGGCGGAGAACACCCTAATCGACCGCGCTTGCCTCGATGCGCTGCCGATCCTGACGCCAGTCGGCCGGCTTCTCGAAGGTGCCGGCCCAGATGCCGCGGCGGGTGGCCCAGGCCTGGCCTTCCTGCCGGATATAGGCCGCCGTGACGTGACGGCTGGCCAAAGCGTGGCCTTGCGCCGCCATCCAGGCGGACAGGTCCTCGCCGTGGACGTGGCAGACGCCGGCGACACGGCCCGCGGCGCCGCCCTCGCGGCGCTCGCAGGTGACCACGCCGCCGCCGATCCGCGTGCGCAGGGCCTGCTCGGCCTGACGGCCGCAGCGATACTCCAGCCCGGACGCCGTCTCGCAGCTCTGCGCCATCTCGGGCGCGTCGATGCCGTAGAGATGGATGCGGGTCCCCTGCACCTCGATCGTGTCGCCGTCGATCACCGAAGCGGAGCCGCTGATCGTGCCCGCCGCCGCGGCGGGGCTGCCGAGGAGGAGCAGGGCGAGCATCGGTCTGATCATCGAGGGATTGTCCACGCGGAGGGCGGTCGAACTGGCGAAAGGGGGCTGGTGAAGCCGGGACGCTGCGCCGCCAATGTGGCGATTTTGCCGGGCGGCCCCGGCGCGGGGTTCGCCTTGAGGCGAAGGTTGCCGCTTCCGGGTTGCGAAAGTGTTCCACCCGACACCACGGGTGCGGCTGCCCGGAGGCGACCATCGTGCGCGATGGCGTTTCGCGAGACCCTGCAGGGCGCGGTGACCCTGTACGCGGCGCTCCTGCTCTGGGCCGCCGAGACGATCGGGCCGGAGCGGTCGGGTTTGAAACCGGCCTGAAGCCTCACGGCCGCGGCAGTGCTGGCCCGCGACGGCATGTCGCCGGACGGTCCGCTGGGTGATGGCCGCCTCGACCGGGCCGCCCTCGACAGGCTCCCCCACGCGGCCTCGGGTGAGCCCCCGGCGGCAGGTGCGGCCGAGAAGCCCGCCGGCTGACGGGCGTATCCCGGTCGCCGGGCCGCGCAGCCATTCCGTCATCCCGAAGGCGGCGCGGCGAGTTCGGGATCCGGACCGACCACCGCTCTTGGATTGTGCGTGTAGATCGGCTGCGTCAGGCCCGGTACTTGCCGTTGCGCTTCACCAACACGCGGGTCCCGACCGGCACCCGCTCGTAGAGATCGGCGATATCCTCGTTGAGCATCCGCACACAGCCCGACGACATCTGCTCGCCGATACTCCAAGGTTCGTTGGTGCCGTGAATTCGGAACAGGATGTCGCGGTTACCCTGGTAGAGATAGAGGGCGCGGGCGCCGAGTGGATTGTCGACGCCGCCCTTGCGAGTCCGCGGCAGGTCCGGGTTGAGCGAGACCATGGTGGCCGTCGGGCTCCAGTCCGGCCAAACGCCCTTCCGGCCGACCCGGGCCTCACCCTTCCAGGAAAAGCCCGCCTTGCCGACGCCGACGCCGTACTGCATCGCGGTTCCGTCGGCCTGCACCAGCAACAACTGGCGCTTGTCGATGTCGACCAGGATGGTGCCGGGCTGCTCGGGGCCGTTGTAGCTCACCTGCTGCCGCCGGTACTTCGGATCGAGCCGCCCGGTATCGACCAGGGGGATGTCGAAGGGCTTGTCGGGCTTCGCGCCGATGTACCAGGCCGCATCGTCGTCCTGCGCGAGCTGGGCCTGACGGGTCTGGCAGGCTGCGAGGGGCGCGATCGCAACGACGGCAAGGAGGAGGCGCGAGAGCAGGATCCGGCGGATTCGGGTCCAGGCCGAGGGGCGCGTCACGGTCATCGGTTCAATCATGCAGGCTAATGTCCTCAGGTCCTGCCTACCGTCTCCCCGCCGGTGACGATGTAGCTTTTCCGCCGCAGCCGGCCGCGTGCGGCCGGCTCCCGAGGCCACGGTTGCGCCCTAATTCACAATCGGAGCGGGGCTTCGTCGAGCCGCGCGCGGAGGCGAGTGATGCCTGAGACCGAGACACTGCCCGACGCGGCGGAGGTGCCGCCAGCCCTGGCGCTCAGCCCTGCGATCCACCTCGATCATTGCGTGATCCACATCAGCGACTGGACGCGGTCCAACGCCTTCTATCGCGACGTGGTCGGCGCCGAGGTGATCGAACGGGGGAACGGCTACGCCTACCGGTTCGGCGGCGTGCAGCTTAATTGCCACGGTCCCGGCGTGAAGGCGGAGCCCCTGGCGGCACACCCCGTGGAGCCCGGAAACAGCGATCTCTGCTTCCGATGGTCGGGACCGATCGCGGACGCGATCGCTCATCTCGAGGCCGCGGGCGTGCCGGTGGAACTCGGGCCTGTCGAGCGGCACGGCGCCGCTGGCGCCGGGATCAGCGTCTATTTCCGCGATCCGGACGGTTCGCTCCTCGAATTCATCACCTATCCGACAGGCTGATCAGCCCCGGCTCTCGGCAAGCGCTTGGTTGGTCTGCTCCAACCGCAACGCCAGCACACGCATCAGTGCGATGCTGATCTGTGGAAACTGTGCCAGGAGTTCCAGGAACACGCCGCGGTCGATGCGAAGCGCGGTCACGGCGGATTCGGCCGTCACGGTGGCCGATCTGGGCTGCTCGGCGAGGATGCCCATCTCGCCGACCAGGGCATCCTGGCCGAGCAGCGCCAGCCGCACCGGCCCGGCGGGACCATCGATGCTGACCTCCGCGGTGCCCTTCAGGATCACGTAGGCGGCATCGGCCACATCGCCGCGGGCGAAGAAGCGCTGCCCGGGCTCGAAATGCACCCGCTCGCTGGTGAAGGCGAGAAGCTTCAGGCGCGCCGGTTCGACTTCACGGAACAGCGGCACCTGTTTGAGAGAGGAAACCTCGGTGTCGAGGGTCATACGTGGGCTCCACGACGGGTCTCGGGGCGGGAACAGACGAGTCTGCGCATCCATGCGGTTCGTCAGGCACTTGTCCAGCCCTGCACCCGGCGCAGCCCAACTCTTCCCGCTCCGCAAGTTCGGCGTAGGCCTGACGCTCGCCACCCTGCTCGTTAGCGGACCGGCTTGCGCCCGGCTGACCCCGAGCGAACTCGCCCGCGTCGCGGTTGCGCCTCCGGAGGGAGCGCAGGCCCCTCTGGATCTCAACGTCACGGACGCTCTGACGGGTCAGGCCACGACACTGGGGCAGGCGCTGGCGGGACGTCCCACCCTGTTGCTGCCGGTGGATTACACCTGCGGCAATGTCTGCGACCCGATGGTGTCGATGTCGGCCGACGCCCTGGCGGCGACGGGACTCGCGCCAGACGACTCCGCATTGGTGCTTGTCGGCATCGACCCGCGCGATGATGCCGCGGCCGCGCGGCGCATGCTCGAGGACACCTTGGGCGAACGTGCCGCGTCGGTCCGACGCAAAGCGCTGATCGTCTCCGCGGCCGCGCTTGCCCGCTTGACCGGGACCCTCGGCTACACGGCCGTGTACGATCCGGGCACCGACAGCTTCGCCCATCCGGCCGCCGCCCTGCTGCTCGCAGGCGACGGACGGGTAGCGCGCGTGCTCTCACCCTTGGCGCTGACCGGGCGGGACCTCCGCTTCGCCCTCACGGAAGCCGGGGAAGGCCGCATCGGAGGATTGGCGGACCGCCTCGCCCTGCTCTGCTACGGCTACGACGCGGCCCGCGGCGTCTACACCCCGCTCGTTCGGCGCATCCTGACGGTGGCTGGCCTCGTGACGATCCTGGCGATCGGTCTCCTCATTCTCGGGCTGACCCGCCTCGCGCGGAGGCGGGCAGGCTGAACCCCGGGTCAGCGCCGCGTCGAAAGGCCGTGCTCGCCGGCCGCCGGGGTCTCGCGCTTCAGGCTGGCATTCAGATGGGGCGAGTCGACCGGCTCCTCACGGGTCGTCGGCGTGGCCGAATCTTCTGGGGCCGGCATCGGCGGCAGCGGCGGCGTGTTCGGCCTCACCTCGGGGCCACCACCGGCGGCATCCTTGACCATGTTACGGTTCGTCATACGCGATAAGCCTCCTGCATCCTGCGCGGTCCAACGCGCCGTTCTGGGCCCTGGGACCAGTTCGGCATGCGTTCCTCCGGGCAGATACGGGCGTCTACCCAGGTCGATCGACAACCAACGCCGCAAACAAGACCCCGGTTGCCGTCAAGCTTAGCTATACGAAGCTTGGCCAGGTCTCGGCACAGGAACCTTGGTTATTGCTGAAGGTTGTTGCGGGGTGAAGCGAAGCCTGAGGAGGAACTGATGGCATCCGGAAATTCGACCTCGAAGCGAGGCTTTGCCTCGATGAACCTGGAGCGGCAGCGCGAGATCGCCAGCAAGGGCGGCCGCAGCGTGCCCGCCGAGAAGCGCTCGTTCTCTCAGGATCGCGAACTTGCCTCGACCGCCGGGCGTAAGGGTGGCCAGTCCACGGGTACCGGCCGCGCCGAGTGAGGCAGGCGATCGATTGTGTCGCGTAACGGCGCCGTGTCCTCGAGACCGGCGCCGTCTTCGTCGTGATGATCCTCGCATAGCAAAAGGCCCCGCCGATCCGGTGGGGCCTTTTGCTATGCGGTCTGGCGGCGCGTTGGTATCAGGAGATGCAGCGACCCGGCGTCATCCGGCGTGCCTCCGGGCCGACCAGGGAGCTCAGAGCCGTCTCGCAGCCCTCGCGGACCATGCGACGCACCGGCGCCTTGAGCACCGGCTGGATGCCCATCTCCTGGGCCTCGCCGGCGACGGGAGCCCGGCCTTCGAGCCTCTGAACGCCCGCCACGCGGGTCGGACTGATCGCCAGCGAGACCGGCCGCATGCCCGGGAGGGGCATCTGAACACTCTGGGCCGTCAGCGTCGGGGGCGTCCAACGGTCTGCCGTGTCGCGCACCATCGGCTGGACCAGCACCGTGAGGAGGGCGGCAGGAGCACTCACGCCCAGTAGGAAACCAGACCGCAGCATCGCCCCGACCTCATCGCGAGAGCTTGACAGGATGTTCTGATAACGCGGCCTGCAATCGCAGGTTCCTAGACTGTGTCGCGTCTATGCGGCTTTAGTATTCGATGACGGCTCGGGCGTTGGTGCGGCGGCGCACCCGCGCCATCCACAGCCGCCCCCTGTTGCGCATAAGGTACACGCGCCGAAAAAGCGCATTTTCTGGAACCTCGCTGACCGGCGGCCGTTATTGCAACACCCGGCCACCTGGTCCTCCCCGCATTCCCCTTGTGCATCGGCCGGAACCTAATCGACGGGCTGGAGCTTTCTCCGGCCCGTTTTTTTGCGACTCGATGCTGATCACGCGGCAACAAAAAACCTCGGCCGAGGCCGAGGTTTTTCGCATCGATGGAGGTGCCGGAGACGCGTCAGAATTTCGGTCGCGGCACGAAACTCAGGCTGACTTGGCTTCCCGACGGCGGGCCGTCTGCTGGAAGAACAGTGCCTGGCTGATCACAGCGGAGACATTGGCAGGCTGGAACGGCTTGGCGATGAGGAAGGCCGGCTCGGGACGCTCACCCGTCAGGAAGCGCTCGGGATAGGCAGTGATGAAGATCACCGGCACCTCGAAGGATTTCAGCAGGTCGTTGACCGCGTCGAGCCCGGACGAGCCGTCGGCGAGCTGGATGTCGGCCAGGATCAGCCCCGGGCGCTTGCCCTCACCGGCGATCTTGACCGCCTCGGTACGGGTCCGTGCCACGCCGATCACGTTGTGACCGAGGCCCTCGACCAGCGCCTCGAGATCCATGGCGATGAGCGGCTCGTCCTCAATGATGAGGATCTCGGTCGCCATATCGGCGGCGAGTTCGCGGCCGGCCTCATCGACGAGATCGCGCACCTCGGAGACGTCGACGCCCAGGATGATGGCGGCGTCCTCCTCGGAGAAGCCCTCTAGGCAGGAGAGCAGGAAGGCCTGCCGCGGCAGCGGCGTGATCTGGCCGAGGCGCACCTCTGCGGGAAGATCGTGCTGGACCTGCTCACCGCGGCCGTTCACCGACAGCGAGTTCCAGATCCGCGTGAAGACGCGAAACAGATCCGCCTTGATGTTGGTGCTCCGGCCGAGCGTGTCCGGCTCGTTGACGAGGGTCTCCAGGGTAGCGGCCACGTAAGCGTCGCCCGCCACTTGGCTACCCGTGAGCGCGCGGGCGTAGCGGCGCAGGTACGGCAGGTGCTGTACCACGAGTTGCGATGTCGACATTCGATCCCCTGTGCCTCGCCGTGTTGCCCGGCCGCGATCGCCTCGATCCTTCAACCGAGGGCCTGCCGGGGCCGGCCTTCTGTCCTGCGCAGCCTACCGCCCAACGCGGAGGCCAGCACTCCGTTCCACCCCCCGGCGGAACCGATCCCGGCGGGCAGGCGTTGCCGGCGCAGCCATGGCGTATGTCGAGCCGCAGCACAATGCGGCCGAGCCGACTTCGGCAACAAGGGGCGTGTTGATGGTGGACCAGGGAGAGGAGGCGCGTCCGCGCGCGCTGCAACGGCGTGCAGGCAGCGCCACGGACGACGCGCCTGAGACCCAGCCCAGCGATGCCCGCGAACCCAGCGCGCTATCCTCTTCGACGATCGGTCGCACCGCATCCCGCACCGGATTGAGCGAACACACGCGCAACCGAATCGTCTCTCAATTGCGTACCATGTACGACACGATCGCTCAGCAACCGGTGCCGGACCGCTTCGCCGATCTCATCGCCAAGCTCGACAGCGGCGACCGCGAGAAGGCCTGACGGCCTCCATCCTTTAATCGGCCGGTCAGCCCCTTACGCCTGGCTCGGGCGCAGATGCCCGCCCACTGGACAAGCCGGGCCGATAAAAAGGGCTGCCGCGTCGCGCGGCAGCCCTTTCGATCTTACTTCACCGGCCTGAGACCATTCAGGCTGCTACAGTTATTCTCAAAGGGTCGGCGAGCGGCCCCGCATCAGGCCGACCACGGCCGAGATCGCGAACAGGACGATCGCCACGAAGAAGACGAGCTTCGCAGCTTCCATCGCGGTACCGGCAATGCCGCCGAAACCAAGCAGAGCCGCCACGAGGGCAACGACGAGAAAAGTTACGGCCCAACCGAGCATCGTTTGTATCCTTCAACAGTGCCAACGCGGGCGGGCCGCGCCGTTCTGAACACAAAAACGCCAAGGTTTCGCTCCGGTTCCGCCAACCTGACGGACTCCTGTGCGCAGATCGGGCGAGCTGATCTGGGCGCGACGATGGGTGACGGAACGGGACGAAGGCGCTAGCGTTCGAAGATAGGTCTTCAGGTTCGATCCGGGATCCGCGATGCCGCAATCTGCCAAGAGTGCCGTTCGATCAGAGGCTGCCGCGATGGCGAACCGCCTCGCCGAGGTTGCCAACAAGGCCGCCGACGCGTTGCGTGCCGCGCTTCTCGGCCTCGTCCTGTCGCCCGCTCCTGTGCCGGTCCGCGTGCGCGCTCGCCGCTCGGACCGGTTGCGCTGAGCAGCACCATCCCGTCTGGTCTGGGGCCGAGCGATGCAGTCGGCCTTACCTTCAGGCTGCGGCTTGGCCCGGATCGCATGGCAGAGCCGCCCCGTCTTGTGCGTCGTTGAAGCGACGACGCGCAGGGTGGCAGCCTAGGACTCCTGGACCCTGCAGAGTGGGGACCTCGCCGTACTGCGGGGCTTCGGCAGCCTCCCGATTGCGGATGCAGCCGAAAGTCGCTTTAGGAGCGGCCGACCATCTCGCCCGGGGAAAGCGATGGCCGATGCGGACGAGATCAGCCTGACCTTCGATCGATCCATGCCGCAGCCGGATCGGCTGGAAGCCGTGGCGCCGCTGATCCGGCGACGGATCGCGCCGAATGGCGGACCGTTCACGGCGAGCGGCACCTGCACGTACGTGGTTGGTCGCGACCGCGTCGCGGTCATCGATCCGGGACCCGACGACGCGGCCCACATCGATGCGCTGCTCCGAGATCTCACGGATGAGCGGGTTGTGGCCATCGTGGTCACTCACACGCACCGCGATCATTCTCCCGGGGCGCGACTCCTTGCCGCCCGCACCGGCGCACCGATTCTCGGGTGCGCGCCGCACAGGGCCGCTCGGGCACTGTCCGAGGCCGAGTTGCCGATGCTCGACGCGAGCGCCGACCGGGTCCATACGCCCGATCGCGTCATGGCGGAGAGTGATATCGTCTCAGGCCCGGGCTGGACGCTGGTGGCCGTGGAAACGCCCGGCCACACGATGAACCACCTCGCCTTCGCGTTGCCGGAGTCGCAGGCCTTGTTCTCGGGGGATCATGTCATGGCATGGTCCACGACGATCGTGGCCCCGCCGGACGGCTCGATGCGGTCCTACATGGCCTCCCTCGACAAGCTGCGGGGCCGCACCGAGACATTCTACTGGCCGGGCCACGGCGGTCCCGTCCGCGATCCGGCGCGGTTTCTCCGCGGCCTCGCGGGCCATCGACGGCAGCGCGAATCCGCGATTCGCGCGCGCTTGGCCGCCGGCGATACGCGGATCGCCGAGATCGTCGCGGCGATCTACCAGGGGCTCGATCCGCGCCTCAAAGGCGCCGCGGCCCTGTCGGTCTTCGCCCACCTGGAGGATCTGGTCGGGCGCGGCCTCGCCGCGTCCGAAGGCGCACCGCGGCTGGACGGAACCTACGCGCCCGCCTGAACGCGTTCGCGCCCGGCGGTCACTTCACCGCAAGGGCCAGGTTGGCGACATCGTCCAGGTAGGCGCGGATCCGGTCGGCGTTGCTGCCGAAGTCGCGTCCGCCGAGCCGTGAGGCTGAGCGCACGTCGATCCGCGCCCCGTCGGCACGGGGACGGATGCGCACGGTCACATCGTCGGGCAGGTTGAGGATCAGTCCCCGCGCCACCGCCTCGATCCGGCCGTTTCCGGTGCGGCCGCCCGGCCGGATCGCCTCCACGATCTGCCAGTGCCGATTGAGAGCGGCCTTGCGGGCCAGCTCGAACGCCTCGTCGGCGCCGATATCGAGGGTGAGTGGCGCGATCTGCGGATAGGCGCCGCGCTGGCGATCGCGGAGCGCCGGTCCCGGATCCGGCGGATAACGTCCGCCGCGGGCTGCGAAGGCGGCGCGCGAGCGCGAGAAGGCGGGCGGATTGTCGATGTCGGTGGTGATGTCCGGAACGGCGGGCAGGCGCAGACCGCGCAGGGCCAGGAAGGCGGGATAGCCCAAGACGACGAGCGACAGCATCAGCCCGGCGACAGCGGCGCCCAGGCCGCGCGCACCCTCGCGCCAAACCCGGGCGAAAGCGAACAATGCGGCAGCCGCCGCCGCCAGCGCGACACCGAACCCGGCTACCAGGGCGGCGAGCGCCGCATCGGTATCGGCACGCGGATCCCGCACCAGGATCAGGGCGAGCCCGGTCACGACGATGGCGAACAGCGCCAACCGCCGGGCCAGCGGCCCCGCACGGGTGACGGGTTCCTCGATGAGTAGGCGGCGCATGGGGATCATGGAGGCGTTCGGAGCCCGATCTTACAGCTTGGCCATGACCGACGCCATCGCGGTGCTACGGAGCATAGGCGCGGGCATTGCCGGGCAGGCCGAGCGTCGCCGGCTGCTTGAGGCTTTCGGGCAGCATCGCCTCGCCGGGCCGGCTCGCGGCTTCCGCGGCCTCGCCGTGCGCCAGGATCTGGACGGCCGGTGCGCTCCAGGGTCCCGATACCGCGAACAGCAGACCACGCGGCGGGGCGGACGCGGGTCGCAGGGCGAGATTGCCCCTGGCGTCGAGCCGCCGCTCCGGCAGCGAGACCTGACCATGCAGGGTCGCGCCGATGCTCGGCCCCATGAGTCCCGCTTCGGTGATCGCACCGACCCCGTCTGTGAAGCGCAAGGTGATTGCGGCGCGCTCGAACGCGGTCCGGCTGTTACGGCGCGCGAGCGCGCCAGGTGCGATGGCGCCGTTGCGGTGGATGACGTCGGCGAGATCGAGTCCGGCAATCGCGCCGCCCTCGACGGAGAAGGTCGCCCGTCCGCCGAGATGAGACACGAGGCTGGCGCTGTCGCGGGCGCTCGAGTCCAGGGAGAACTGCCCCTGCACGGGACCCATCACCCAGCGCGAGGCGCCCGTCTCACCGGACAGGCTCCCGAGATCGAGGTGGTCCACGCTTCCCTGCAGACGTATCTCGGTCTCGGCCGGGTCGGCCCCGCTCACCAGGGTCATCCGTCCCTTGAGGGTGCCCTCTTGAACGCGCGCGCGATTCACCGCGACCTCCATCGCGGCGTCGCGAACCAGGACGCTCGCCGCGAGGTCCTGGACGGGAACCGGACCGACCCGCCCCTCGGCCGCCGACACTCGCAGGTCGAGATCGCCCCGGGTGAACGGCGCCAAGGCCAGCGGCACGGATGGAGACTCGGACAGCCGCACGAGGTCCTCGACCAGCGGCGCGAGATCGAGCGTCTCGGCCGCCAGCGTTGCCTGGACCGACAGCCGCGGCGCATCGCCCGGACCGAGCGCGACGGCGCCCGCGCCCTCCAGGACGTTCTGGCCAAATCCGACCCGCAGGCTCGGCCAGGACACGGACCGTTCCGCCGTCTCGAAGCTGCCGGTGACCGAGACCGCGCCCGCCAGCGGCGAGAGCGGGACGTCCCCGCCGATCCACGACAAGGTCTCCGGCAGCGAGCGCGTCTCGAAACGCACCTGACCCACGAGATTGGGCAGCGCGGCCGCGCCCGGGGGAACCGCTACGGTCCCGTCCGCCGCCAGACTGCCGCCCGGCCAAGTCACGTCCGCGGTGAAAGGGCTTCGCTTGCCGAGAGCCAAGTCGGCAGGCCGGAGGTGCGTGAGCGCGACCTGCGTCGGCACACCCCGCCATGTCAGCTTCGCGCGACCTTCGGCCGATGCGCTCCAGAAGGGCCAAGCGATGTCCAGATCGAGATCCTGGACTTCCGCGCCCTCCGCGATCCGCGCGCCGGTAAGGATGATCCGGCGGGGCCGGGCCGCGACACCGGACCGGGCCTGCGCACCGAGGCGCGCCAGTGGCCCGCCCCAATCAGCGGCCTCTCCAGACAGGCGCGCGCCTTCGAGCCGCAGGCCGCCGATTGCCGCGTGCCCGCTGAGGAGGCCGAAAGGATCGAGGTCGATGCTCAGGCGGCCCTCCTCCGCCAGGGCCGGTCCTGCGGTCCCGGCCGCAATCCGCACACGGCCGAGGGTCAGGCGCGGCAGAGGCAGCACGGTCAGGCTCGCAGGCCCCTGTGCGCTGAGGGTCAGCCCGTAAGCGTCGAGGGTCTGGCCGGCGAAGGCCGTCGCCCGGACGCCGTCGATCGGCCAGTCGCGCAGACCGAGGCCGGCAACAATCAGGCTCCCGAGAGCGAGGACGAGGGTCGGGCGGCGCAGCGACATCATGCTCCAGACGGGCCGCGGCTGCGGCCGGAAGCCGGGTGCCGCGCCAGGCCCCCTCAAGCCGTCGCGGCCCGGCAGGGTCTGCACGTCGAGGGGGTGTTCTAGCGCCGTTCGCGGCGTTTGTCTGCCGGACCTGCGCGAAGCCGCCGATCCCTCCCCAGACCGTGGCGGTTACGGATCAACCCGGACCGCACCGGCTCAAGCGGCGCAGCACTGGATTTCGCCGGCGGAATCGGGAACAGCAGGCGCGACGAAACGCGCTTGCCAAAGTTTCGGCCGGTCAGGCCCGGCGGGAAAAGGACGGTTCGATGAAGAAGGTCTACACGGATGCCGCCGCAGCCTTGGCTGGGCTCCTGCGCGACGACATGATGGTGATGTGCGGCGGCTTCGGCCTCTGCGGCATCCCGGACGAACTGATCGAGGCGGTGCGCCTCTCGGGCGTCAAGGGCCTCACAATCGTCTCGAACAATGCCGGCATCGACGGCGTCGGCCTCGGCAAGCTCCTCGATACCCACCAGGTGCGGAAGATGATCTCGTCCTATGTCGGCGAGAACAAGGAATTCGCCCGGCAGTATCTCGGCGGCGAGCTGGAGATCGAGTTCAACCCGCAGGGCACGCTCGCCGAGCGGATCCGCGCCGGCGGTGCCGGCATCCCGGCCTTCTTCACCAAGACCGGCGTCGGCACCAAGGTCGCCGAGGGGAAGGAGGTCCGCGAGTTCGACGGCGAGCACTACGTGATGGAGCGCGGCCTGTTCGCCGACATCGCCCTGGTCCACGCCCATACCGGCGACACCGAGGGCAACCTCCGCTACCGGATGACCGCCCGCAACTTCAACCCGATGATGGCCACCGCGGCCAAGATGACGGTGGCGCAGGTCGAGCACCTCGTGAAGCCGGGCGAGATCGACCCGGACACGATCCACACGCCCGGCATCTTCGTGAAGCGCATCGTCGACGTGGGCGTGCGCGACAAGCGCATCGAGCAGCGCACCACGCGCAAGCGCGGCGACAGCACTCCGGCCGCCGCGGCCGGCGGCGGCACGCATTGATCAGATGCTTCTCTCCTCCCCCTTGCTGGGAGGAGCCGGAGGTGGGGGTGGCGCCGGATGAGGCTCCGCGGTGCCTTTTGCACCGCCCCCGCCCCTAACCCCTCCCCACAAGGGGGAGGGGAAAGCCAGATCCGGCCGCGCGTGAGCGCGCCACGCTATCAGGAGATCACCATGGCCTGGACCCGCGAGCAGATGGCGGCGCGTGCCGCGAAGGAGCTGGAGGACGGCTTCTACGTGAACCTCGGCATCGGCATCCCGACGCTGGTGTCGAACTACATCCCCGAGGGCATGTCGGTACAGCTCCAGTCGGAGAACGGCATGCTCGGCATGGGTCCCTTCCCCTACGAGGGCGAGGAAGACCCGGACCTGATCAACGCCGGCAAGCAGACCATCACCGCGCTGCCGACGACGAGCTATTTCTCCTCGGCCGATTCCTTCGGGATGATCCGCGGCGGGCACATCAACCTGTCGATCCTCGGTGCCATGCAGGTCGCCGGCAACGGCGACCTCGCCAACTGGATGATCCCCGGCAAGATGGTGAAGGGGATGGGCGGCGCCATGGACCTGGTGGCGGGCGTGAAGCGCGTCGTCGTGGTGATGGAGCACGTCGCCAGGAACAAGGACGGCACCGAGAGCCCGAAGCTCCTGAAAGCCTGTGACCTGCCGCTGACCGGGACCCAGGTGGTCGATCTCGTGATCACCGATCTCGGCGTGTTCACCATCGACAAGAAGGGCGACGGCGGCATGAAGCTGATCGAACTCGCCGACGGCGTCACCGAGGATGAGATCCGGTCGAAGACCGAGGCGGATTTCACCGTCGCCCTGAAGGGCTGACACGCGAATGCCCGGCCAGCCATCTCGCCGGGCAGCGCGCTGTAGGGCTCTTCGCCGCGCGCCCTCATCCTGAGGTGCTGCATAGCAGTCTCGAAGGAGAGCTCCAGGGATCGCGGCGAGTGCTGGAAGGCTCCTTCGAGGCCTCCGCTTCGCTCCGGCATTTCAGGATGAAGGCGCAAGCGGGATTTCCGGCGCTCTGTTGGAGCCATCCTCCGCAGAGCATCTCGGCCCGCCCGACGCAATCCGTCGGGCGAACCGTTTCGCGTTACATGGGCGGGGTCAGACCATCCTTGCCCACGGCCACCAGCTTCCCCTCAGCCTTGGCGCCATCCTTGGCGACCACGGCGAAGACCTTGGACCCCGGGGTCAGGATCGCCTTGTCGGCCGGCTCGAAGGCGACGATCGGCGCCGAGGACGGGACCACGATCTCCTTGGAGCCGTCCTTGCCGTAGCTCACCGTCAAGGTGCGCTCGCCACCGGAGGCCGCCTTGTCGGCCTTCACGGTGCCGTTGGTCATGGCACTCTTGACCTTTGGGGCGTTCGACGTCTCGGCCTTCACCGTGCCGTTGGTCATGGCGCTCTTCACCTTGGCGCCGGCCCCCGCGGTCTGGTCTGCGATCGAATCCCAGCCGTAATGGCCCTCGCCGGTGCCGCGCATCGACTCGGGGAACAGCACGACCTCCAGGGCGGTCATCGGGTTTTCGCCCTTGGTGGCAGTGCCGATGAAGACGCCGTCCTTGATCGCGTCGAGGCTCGACGGGACCACCCAGGCGAACTTGGCGCCGCTCACGTCGACGGTCTCGGACTTGCCGTCGTCGGTCTTGATCGTGAGCGTGCTGCCGTCGGCCTTATCCACCGTGCCGCGGACACGCTCGACCTGCGCGGCGAAGGCCACGCTCGACAGCAGGGCTGTCAGGCCGGCGGCAACGAGGGTCTTGTTGAGGTGCTTCATCGGGGTCCCATCCTGGCTTCAGGAGCCGGGTTATGGGGCGCCGCACGTGCCAAACAAGGTTGCGCGCAAACGAAACGGACGATCCGGAAAGTAAATAAGGCGACGCTCCCTTGAGCGCCGCCTCCTATCGTCCGAGCCACCCCGACGCCCGCTCGTCGCGCCGTCATTCCGGGACGCCGCAGGCGAGCCCGGAAACCAGAGCCACAATGGGTGCCCTGTCTGGCACCGCGGCGACTCTGGATCCGGGCTCCGCTGCGCGGCCCCGGGATGATGCGTTGGTTGCGATCTCCCTTGTGGGACGACCCGACCTGATCAGGCCGCGAGCGAGCGCAGCACGTAAGGAAGGATGCCGCCGTTGCGGAAGTACTCGAGCTCGTCGAGGGTATCGATCCGGCAGGTCAGCGGGACCTGCTTCACCGAACCATCGGCGGACTTGATCTCCGCGATCAGCGTCTGGCGCGGCTTCAGCTCGCCGGCCAGCCCCTTGATGGTGACGGTCTCGTCACCCTTCAGGCCCAGCGACTGCCAGGACGTGTCGCCCTGGAAGACCAGCGGCACCACGCCCATCCCGACGAGGTTGGAGCGGTGGATGCGCTCGAAGCTCTCGGCCACCACGGCGCGGACGCCCAGCAGCTTCGTGCCCTTCGCCGCCCAGTCGCGCGACGAGCCGGTGCCGTATTCCTTGCCGGCGAAGATCACCAGCGGCGTGCCCTGCTCGGCATATTTCTGCGCCGCGTCGTAGATGAACATCTTCTCGCCTGACGGCTGGAAGTGCGTCCACCCACCCTCGACCACGTTGCCCGTTTCGTCCCGCACCATCTGGTTCTTGATGCGGATATTGGCGAAGGTGCCCCGCATCATCACCTCGTGGTTGCCGCGCCGCGTACCGTACTGATTGAAGTCCTGCACGCGGACCTGATGCGACTGCAGATAGGCACCGGCCGGCGAGGCGGCACGGATGTTGCCCGCCGGCGAGATGTGGTCGGTGGTGATCGAGTCGAGGAACAGGCCGAGGATTCGTGCGTCCGCGATGTCCTCGACCGGCTTCGGGGTCTTCTCCATGCCGACGAAGTAGGGCGGGTTCTGCACGTAGGTGGAGCCCGGGTTCCACGCGAAGGTCTCGGCTTCGGTGACCTCGACGTCCTTCCAGTTCTGGTCGCCGCCGAACACGTCCGCGTAGCGCGACTTGAACAGGGCCGAGGTGATATTCTCCTCGATGAACTGCTGCACCTCGGCGGAGGACGGCCAGATGTCCTTCAGGTAGACCGGCTTGCCGTCGGCATCGTGGCCCAGCGGCTCGGTGGTGATGTCGATCTGCATCGAGCCGGCGAGCGCGTAGGCGACCACGAGTGGCGGCGAGGCGAGGTAGTTCGCCCGCACGTCGGGGTTCACGCGCCCCTCGAAATTGCGGTTGCCCGAGAGCACCGCCGCGGCGACGACGTCGTTGTCGTTGATCGCCTTGGAGATCGCCTCCGGCAGCGGGCCGGAATTGCCGATGCAGGTGGTGCAGCCGAAGCCCACCAGGTTGAAGCCCAGCGCGTCCAACGGCTCCTGCAGGCCCGACTTCTCCAGGTACTCGCCGACAACCTGCGATCCGGGCGCCAGCGAGGTCTTCACCCACGGCTTGGAGCGCAGGCCTCTGGCAACGGCGTTGCGGGCCAGCAGCCCGGCGCCGATCATCACCGAGGGGTTCGACGTGTTGGTGCAGCTCGTGATCGCGGCGATCACCACGTCACCGTGCCCGATGTCGAAGTTCGTGCCCTCGACGGGGTAGCGGCGCGCGATGTCGGCGGCCTTCTTGAACTCGGTCTCCATCGAGGCGGCGAAGCCCGGCTTGGCGCCGTCGAGCAGCACCCGGTCCTGCGGACGCTTCGGGCCGGCGAGCGAGGGCCGGACCTCGCCCATGTCGAGTTCCAGCGTGTCGGTGAAGACCGGGTCGGGGGTCTGGGCGTCGCGCCACATGCCCTGCGCCTTTGCGTAGGCCTCGACCAGGGCGATCCGGTCGTCGGCGCGGCCGGTGACCGTCAGGAAGTCGATGGTCTTCTGGTCGACCGGGAAGAAGCCGCAGGTCGCGCCGTATTCGGGGGCCATGTTGGAGATCGTGGCCCGGTCGGCAACAGCCATGTCGTCGAGGCCGGGGCCGTAGAACTCCACGAACTTGCCGACCACGCCCTTCTTGCGCAGCATCTGGGTGACGGTGAGCACGAGGTCGGTGGCGGTGGTGCCCTCGGGCAGCTTGCCCGACAGCTTGAAGCCCACGACCTCGGGGATCAGCATCGACAGCGGCTGGCCGAGCATGGCCGCCTCGGCCTCGATGCCGCCGACGCCCCAGCCCAGCACCGCCATGCCGTTGACCATGGTGGTGTGCGAATCGGTGCCGACCAGCGAATCGGGATACGCCACGTCGGAGCCGTTCTCGGACTTCGTCCAGACGGTCTGCGACAGGTATTCCAGGTTCACCTGGTGGCAGATTCCTGTGCCCGGCGGCACGACGGAGAAATTGTCGAAGGCCGACTGGCCCCATTTCAGGAAGGTGTAGCGCTCGCCGTTGCGCTGGTATTCGAGCGCAACGTTGTCGGCCAGCGCCTTCGGGGTGCCGAACTCGTCGACGATCACCGAGTGGTCGATGACGAGATCGACCGGCACGAGCGGGTTGATCTTCTGCGGATCGCCGCCGAGCGCCACCATGGCGTCGCGCATGGCAGCGAGGTCGACCACCGCCGGGACGCCGGTGAAGTCCTGCATCAGCACGCGGGCGGGGCGGAAGGCGATCTCGACCTCGGCCTTGCCCTTCTGCTCCAGCCAGCCGACGGCCGCCGCGATATCGGCCTTCTTGACCGAGCGGTCGTCCTCGTAGCGCAGCAGGTTCTCCAGGATCACCTTCATGGAGAAGGGCAGCGCGGCAGCGGACGCGAGGCCGTTCTTCTCGGCCTCGGGGATGGAATAATAGGTGTAGGTCTTGCCGCCGGCTTCGAGCGTCTGGCGGGCCTTGAAGCTGTCGAGTGAGGGCACGGCTGGTTCTATCCTCGCTGCGGGTTGTCGAACACGCGCAGGCAAGACCTGCGCTACGAAGTTGTGTTCGGCCTGTGTAGCGCCCGACGGGCGCGCGCCGCCCCGGGAGTGCCCGGGCAGGAGACGATGCGCGGGGGCGATTTGGACGCCCGTGATGCCGCGCGGCGCAGCCAGGGAACGATATAGAACTTTTCGAATCTGGCCGCTACCGGGTCGCGATGACAGGTGCGTTTTCCTGTCGGAGATGCGACGGACGAGCCGAGGCAGCCCGGCCGCGTCTGGTTGTGACGGACGTTCAGGTCTGCCGCGCCACCTCGGAGCCGCTTCAGCCCGTCTTCCCGGGGCCGTGCAGCGGAGCCCGGGATCTAGATCCGCCGCGTCGCCAAAACCCGGCACCGAAAGCGGTTCTGGGTTCCGGGCTCGCCCGGGGCGACCTGGAATGACGGGGCGGCTGTGGTCGATGGCTTGGCACCGCTCGCAACGACGATGCCGCCGAAGCAATCCAGCAGGCGCCATCGCGGCCCTAGCCGGGGACGCTTCCCCCCGACAACGCTTTGGACCGGTTCGGCTGGGCCGCGAGCTTGCGCAGGGACGTGACATTGGCGGCCGCCTCCTCGGGGCTCATGTCGCGGCGCAGGATCGCCTCGGCGTCGGCGAACCGGCCCTTGAGACCGAGCACCATGGCGAGGTTCGCCCGCACCCGCGCATCCGCGCCGGGCTGGTCGGCGGCGAGCCGCAGGGTCTGCTCGGCTTGGTCGAGATTGCGCGAGAGGGCGTAGGACAGGCCCAGATTGGACAGGAGCGAGGGCTCGTTCGGCCGGATCTTGAGGGCGGCCTCGTAGAAGCTCTGTGCACGGGCCTGCTCGCCGAGCTGCGCGGAGGCCGAGCCCTGCGCCGACAGGATACGCCAGTCGGGTGCGGCCGGCGAATGGGCGTTGGCGAGCACGTCGATCGCCTCCCGGAAGCGGCCGGCCTCGACCAGCGACTTCCCGTAGGCGCCGAGCAGAGCCGTGTCGCGCGGGTTGCGCAGGGCTGCCTGCTGTAGGACCGCGGAAGCCTGGCTGATCTGGTCGTTCGCCCGCAGGGCGCGGGCATAGGCGAGGGCCGCGCGGCTGTCGCCGGGATTGGCGTTGAAGCGCTCGGCCAGGGACGCGGTCTCCTGTCGCGCGGCCGACGGCCGTCCGGCGGGCTCGCCGATCGAGCCGGTGGTCTCGGGGGAACGCGTGTTGCAGCCGGCAAGGCCCAGGGCGACGAACAGCGCCAAGAGCGTCACCCGGCGTCCGGCGGATGCCGCGGGTCCCGGGACCCGGATCAGGGCCGTCATCATCGTGCGCTCCGCCGCCAGCTCAGCCGCGGGCTCTGGCGCATGCTTCACGCCCCCGGCCGGCCGGTGATAGAGCGTTAACCCTAATCACCGGTTAAGCCGCCGGACTCAGCGGCGCATGAGAGGCACATGACCCAGGCCGATACCCAGGCATCGACGCCCGCTCTGCTGCCCGGCGACACGCAGGCCGTGCCGGTCACCCTGGTGACCACGGCGAACTGGGCCGAGGCTGAGGCTGCCCTGGAGCCGATCCAGCGCAGCTTCGCGAACGCCGTCGGGTTCAAGCCGAAGGCGGGCAGCCTTGCCCTGCTGCCCGGCCCGGATGGCGACCTCACCCGGGTGCTGTTCGGCCTCGGCGATCCGGGGGCGGCGGCCTATGATCGGCTGCTCGCCGGCAAGCTGCCCGGCCTGCTGCCCGAAGGCACCTTTCGCTTGGAGGGCGCGCCCGAACCTGCCGAGGCCGCCCTCGCCTGGCTGATGGGCAGCTACCGGTTCGGCCGCTATCGCGCCGCGGGGGGGACCAAGGCTCGCCTCGCAGCACCGGCCGGGATCGATGCCGCCGAGGTGGAGCGGATCGCCGCCGCGGTGGCGATGGGCCGCGACCTCGTCAACACGCCGGCCAACGATCTCGGGCCCGACGAGATCGAGGCTGCGGCGCGGGCGCTCGCCGCGCGCCACGGCGCCGCCATCAGCGTCATGCGGGGCGATGTCCTGGAACGGGAGTTTCCCCTGATCCACGCGGTCGGGGCCGCCTCGCCGCGGGCGCCGCGTCTGATCGACCTGACCTGGGGACCGGCCGACGCGCCGCGCGTGACCCTGGTCGGCAAGGGCGTCGCCTTCGATACCGGCGGCCTCGACATCAAGCCCTCCGCCGCGATGCTGCTGATGAAGAAAGACATGGGTGGCGCCGCCGCGGCGCTGGCCGCCGCCGACATGGTGATGGGCGCGGGCCTGAACCTGCGCCTGCGCGTGCTGATCCCCGCCGTGGAGAACGCGGTCTCCGGGAACGCCTTCCGCCCCGGCGACGTGCTGCCGAGCCGGGCCGGGCTCAGCGTCGAGATCGGCAACACCGACGCGGAAGGCCGGCTGATCCTCGCCGACGCGCTGACCGTGGCGGACGCGGAGAGCCCGGAGCTGATCCTCGACTTCTCGACGCTCACGGGTGCTGCGCGCGTGGCGCTCGGGCCCGACCTGCCGGCCTTCTTCACCGAGGACGAGGCTTTGGCCGGGGCCGTCGTGGAGGCCGGTCTGCGGGCGATCGACCCTGTCTGGCGCATGCCGCTGCACGCGCCCTACGCGAGCCTGCTCGATTCCAAGGTGGCGGATCTCAACAACGTCTCGGGGGGCCCGTTCGCGGGTGCCATCACGGCCGCGCTGTTCCTGCGCCGCTTCGCGCCGAAGACCAGGGCCCACGGCCATTTCGACCTGTACGGCTGGAACCCGTCCACCAAGCCCGGTCGCCCCGAGGGCGGCGAGGTCCAGACCGCGCGGCTGACCTACGCGCTGCTGAAGGCGCGCTACGGCGGCTGATCGCCTCTCGTCTTTGCGAGCAAGGCAATCCTGTCAGCGCCACGCTGATAGAGGTTGCGCAGCCCGGGTCGCTTCGCGCGCGATGACGGTGCGGCTCAAGCGAGCCCCGCCTGCCGCAGGAGCACGCCCGCGCCTGCGCAGAGGGCCAGGGTCTGCAGCGTGCCGAGGCCGAAGCGGAACACCGCCAGGATGGCGGCGAGCGTCAGCACCAGGGCGGCTGGATCGAGGCTCGTCGGCACCGGTAGGTCGAGGCGCAGCGGCCCGAGCGGTACCGTTTCGACCTGGCGGAACAGCGTTCGCAGGCCGAACCAGACCGCGAGGTTGAGGATCACGCCGGCCACCGCGGCGGTGATCGCCGACAGGGCGCCCGACAGCCGGCGACTGCCGCGCAGGCGCCCGATCAGCGGCGCGCCAGCGAAGATCCACAGAAAGCACGGCACGAAGGTGACCCAGGTGGTGAGAAGCCCGGCGAGCGTCCCGGAGACGAGCGGCGGCAGGCTTCCCGGCGCCCGGAAGCCCGCCAGGAAGCCCACGAACTGGAGCACCATGATCAGCGGGCCGGGGGTGGTCTCGGCGAGCCCGAGCCCGTCGAGCATCTCACCGGGCTGCAGCCAGCCGTAATGCTCCACCGCCTGCTGAGCCACGTAGGCCAGGGCCGCGTAGGCGCCTCCGAAGGTGACCAGCGCCATCTTGGAGAAGAACAGGGCCACCTGGCCGAAGACCGGCGGCACGCCGGGCAGGACGAGCAGCGCCGCGACGGGCAGGAGCCAGATCGCGAGCCAGAGGGCAGCCACGCGCAGCGAGGCCGCGGCGCCGACGCGCTCCCGCGGCAGCGCCGCCTCGCCGATGATCGCGTCCGCCTCGTCCGCAGGCGCCGCGCCGGTCTCGGCGGCCGGGCGCCGGCCGCGGGCGAGGCCCAGCAGGCCGGCCGCGATGACCACCAGCGGGAACGGCACCGCCAGCGCGAAGATCGCCACGAAGGCCGCGAGGGCGACGAACCGGTCCGTCCGGTCGCGCAGGGCGCGGCCGCCGAGCCGCCAGAGGGCATGCAGCACGATCGCCAGCACCGCCGCCTTCAGCCCGAAGAACAGGCCGGCGACGACGTCGACATGGCCGTACAGCACGTAGAGCCAGCTCAGCGCCATTAGGGCGAGGAGCCCCGGCAGAACGAACAGCCCGCCCGCCACCAAGCCGCCCGCGGGCCCGTGCATCAGCCAGCCGATATAGGTCGCGAGCTGCTGCGCCTCCGGCCCGGGCAGGAGCGTGCAGAAGCCGAGCCCGTGCAGGAAGCGCCGTTCCGAGATCCAGCGCCGCTCCTCCACCAGGATGCGGTGCATCACGGCGATCTGCCCGGCCGGGCCGCCGAACGACAGGGCCGCCACCCGCAGCCAGACCGGGACGGCCTCGGCGAGGGTCGGCAGGCGTGTCAGGCCGTGAGCGGCAGCCCCGTCTCGATCAGGCGCGCCCACAGGGAAGCCCCGTACGGCGCGGCCGCGTCGTTGAAGTCGTAATGCGGGTGATGGAGTGAGGCACTGTCGCCGTTGCCGATGAACATGTAGGCGCCGGGGCGGCGCTCGAGCATGTAGGAGAAGTCCTCGGCGGTCATCATCGGCGCCACCGCGCGGTCGACGTTCTCCCCACCGACCACAGCCTCGGCGACGTCGGCCATGAAAACCGTCTCGGCCGGGTGGTTCTCGGTGACCGGGTAGCTGCCGCCGAACTCGGTGACGCCGGTCGCGCCGAAGCCCGCGGCGATCTCGGCCACCAGGGTCTCGATCCGCGCCCGGACCTGCGCGCGCACCGCCTGGGACAGGGTCCGGACGGTGCCCCGCAGGGTCACGGTCTGCGGCAGCACGTTGAAGGCCTCGCCGGCTTCCAGGGTACAGACCGAGACCACCGCGGACTGCACCGGGTCGAGGTTGCGCGACACGATGCTCTGCAAGGCGATGATCACGTGGCTCGACACCAGCACGCTGTCGACGGCGTTCTGCGGCAGGGCCGCGTGGCCACCCCGGCCCTCGATGGTGATGGTGAAGCGGTCGGTGGACGCCATGATCGGCCCCGGCCGGACCGCGAAAGTGCCGATCTTCATGCCGGGGATGTTGTGCATCCCGTAGACCGACTCGACGCCGAACCGCTCCATCAGCCCGTCCTCGACCATGGCCTCGCCGCCGCCGCCGCCCTCCTCGGCGGGCTGGAAAATCAGCACCGCGGCGCCGTCGAAGTCGCGGGTCTCGGCGAGGTACCTGGCGGCTCCGAGGAGCATGGTCGTGTGCCCGTCATGGCCGCAGGCATGCATCATGCCCGGCACCGTGGAGCGGTAGGGCAGGTCCCGCACCTCTTGGATGGGCAGGGCGTCCATGTCGGCGCGCAGGCCGATGGCGCGGTTGGAGCCGCGGCCCTTGCCGCGGATCACGCCCACCACCCCGGTTCGGCCGATGCCGGTCACCACCTCGTCGCAACCGAAGGACCGGAGTTTCTCGGCCACGAATCCGGCCGTCCGCTCCACGTCGTAGAGCAGTTCGGGATGGGCGTGCAGGTCGTGGCGCCACCCCTGCATCGTGTCGGCGAAGTCGCGGATCCGTTCGAGGACGGGCATCGTGTCGGGGCTCTCGTGGCCTTCGGGTCTCGGCCTCCAGCAAAGCCGGGGCCAGAGCCGGCGTCAACGGCCGCGCTTCGGGGCGGAACGCTGACGGACGGGCGAGCCGACGGCGGCCCGACGCGTCGGTGCACCTTGCCGGTCAGCTCGAACATGCCCCGGCCGAGGTCGAGCCCCGCCAGCGGACCGGCGAGAAGACCCGCGAACTGAAATGTCGTTACGGGTCCGAGGCCCCGAGACGGGACCGGGCCATTCAAAGTCGAGTACCGCTCGTCAAGGAGCAAACACCGAGCAGCAGGCGTGCGCCGGTGACGAACCCACGCTGCTCGGCGGCAATGCCGAGCAGCGCGATAAACGGCGCGCACCCACCGACAGCGAGAGCCGCGATGGCGAGCCTGTTCATATAGGTGGTCGTCAGCTTGGCACGCTCATCGGCGACGCGCTTGCGCCGGGCTTCCGGCTCGGAGGACGCGCTCAATGTGCTCACATCGAGCCTCATGCACGCCGGCGCTCCGACAACCCCCGGGCCCGTTGACGGCGCGCCTCCGGCGGCCGATCCGCCGCGGCGAGGTCGTCCAGGATCGGGCAGTCCGGCCGTTCGTCCCCGCAGCAGGCGCCCGCCAGATGCTCCAGCGCCCGCGCCATGCCCTCCAGCTCGGTGATGCGGCGGCGCAGGTCCGCGATCTGCTCCTGCGCGATCGCCTTCACGCTGGCGCTCGGCCGGTCCCGGTCACGCCAGAGCGCCAGCAGGTCGGCGATCGCGTCGACGCTGAAGCCGAGGTCGCGGGCGCGGCGGATGAAGCGCAGCGTGTGCAGGTCGGCCTCGCCGTAATGGCGGTAGCCGGAATCGGACCGCGCGGCCGGCGGCAGCAGGCCGGTCGCCTCGTACCAGCGGATCATCTTGGCCGAGACGCCGGTGCGCCGCGCCGCCTCGCCGATCGTCAGGATCGCCGCGCTCATGCAGCCCTCGGGGTCAATGCCGCCGCCTCGGCCGATGCCGGCCGGCCGCCGGCTCGGCGCAGCCGCAAAGCGTTGCCGAGGACGAAGACACTCGAGAACGCCATGGCGCCCGCGGCCAGGATCGGCGACAGGGCTGGGCCGCCGAACGGCACCAGCACGCCCGCCGCGACCGGGATCAGCGCGGCGTTGTAGGCGAAGGCCCAGAACAGGTTCTGGCGGATAGTGGCCATGACCGCCCGCGAGAGAGCCAGCGCCTCCACGAGGGAGTCCAGGCTCCCCGACATCAGCACCACGTCGGCGCTGTCCACCGCGATGTCGGTGCCGGTCCCGATCGCCAGCCCGACATCGGCCTCGGCGAGCGCCGGCGCGTCGTTGATGCCGTCGCCCACGAAGGCCACCGGCCCGTGCGCCGCCCGGAACCGCTGGACCGCCTCGACCTTGCCGCCGGGCAGAACCCCGGCGGCGACGTGGTCGATGCCGAGGCGTTCGGCGACGCCCGCAGCGGTGCGGGGATCGTCGCCCGTCACCATCGCGACGGTGAGGCCACGCGCCTTCAGCGCCGCCACCGCCTCGCGGGCGCCGGCCTTCACGGGATCGGCCAGGGCCAGCACGGCGGCATGGCGGCCGTCCAGAACGAGATGGACCGGGCTCCGTCCCGCCTCGGCCAGCCGTTCGGCGCGGCCGGCGAGCTTTGGATCCGGCACGATCCCGAGCCGGTCGAGATAGCGCGGCGCGCCGAGCGCCACGGCCCGGCCGGCCACGCGGCCAGCGACTCCGAACCCGTCCACCGCCTCGAAGCTGTCCGGTTCGGGCACCGGGAGGCCGCGCTCACGGGCGGCCGCCACGACGGCGCCGGCCAGCGGGTGTTCCGAGCGGGTCTCGAGGCCGGCCGCCAGGGCCAGAGCCTCGTCCGCCGCGACGCCTTCGGCCGGGGCGAAATCCGTGACCCGGGGACGCCCCTCCGTCAGGGTGCCGGTCTTGTCGAGGGCGACGACCCGCACGTCGCGCAGGCGCTGCAGCGCCGCGCCATCGCGGAACAGGACGCCGCGCGCCGCCGCGCGCCCGGTCCCGACCATGATGGCGGTCGGCGTCGCCAGGCCCATGGCGCAGGGGCAGGCGATGATCAGCACGGCCACCGCGTTGACCAGCGCCGTCCCCAGGGCGGGCGCCGGCGCGAGCAGCAGCCAGGCCAGAAAGGTCAACGCGGCGATCCCGATCACCGCCGGCACGAACCGCCCGGTGACCCGGTCGACCAGCGCCTGGATCGGCAGCTTGCCGCCCTGGGCCCGCTCGACCATGGCGGCGATCTGCGCGAGCACCGTGGCAGCCCCGACCGCATCGACGCGCAGATCGAGGCTGCCGCGGCCGTTGAGGGTGCCGCCGACCATCCGGTCGCCCGGCGCCTTGCGCACCGGCGCCGGTTCCCCGGTGATCATGCTCTCGTCGACGTGGCTGGTGCCGGAGGCCACGACACCGTCGGCGGCGACACGCTCGCCCGGGCGCACCCGGACCACGTCGCCGACGCGCAGAGCGGCGAGCGGCACCTCAGCCTCCGCGCCGTCCCGCACGACCCGGGCGGTCTTCGGCGCGAGGTCGATCAGCCGGCCGATGGCCTGCCCGGTTCGCCCCTTGGCGCGCGCCTCCAGGGTCCGGCCGAGCAGGATCAGCGTGACGATCAGCACGCTGGCCTCGAAGTAGAGATGAGCCGCGCCCGCCGGCAGCACGCCGGGCGCCAGCGTCGAGACCAGCGAGTAGAGGTAGGCGGCGCCGGCCCCGAGGGCGACGAGGGCGTTCATGTCGGGGTGGCCGCGCAGCAGCCCCGGGATCCCCTTGCGGAAGAACCGCCGGCCGGGCCCGGCGAGGACCAGGGTTGTCAGGACGGCTTGGACCAGGGCCGTGACCACGCCGCCATGCAGGTCGGGCAGAACGTGGCCGCCCATGTCGAGGATCACCACGGGTGCGGAGAGGAGCGCCGCGGCGATCAGGTCGCGGCGCAGGGCTCGGCCCTCGGCGTCATGCCGGGCCGCCGGGTCGATCGGCTGCGCCGCATCGACGGATCGCGCCGCGTAGCCCGCCGCCTCCACGGCCGCCACCAGATCGGCAACCGCCACGACGCCCTCGGGATGGCGCACCACGGCGCGCCCGGCGGCAAGGTTGACGCTGGCGCCGGTCACGCCCGGCACGGCGGCGAGCGCCCGCTCGACGCGGCCGACACAGCTCGCGCAGGACAGGCCCTCCAACGCCAGCAGGCTCTGCGTCTCGGGAACGGGATACCCGGCATCCGCCAGCGCCGCCGCGGCATCGGATGGTCGCGCGCCGCCCCCCAGGACGAGGCTGGCGCGGTTGGTGGCGAGGTTCACCGCCACGTCGCGGGCGCCGGGCAATGCCGCGAGGACGCGCTCGACGCGGCCGACGCAGGAGGCACAGGACATGCCCGCGACGGGGAGGGTCAGGGTGACGGGGTCCGACATGGCGGCGGTTCCGTTCGAAGCTTTCAGTCCCGGTGAGATGGGGGTTCCCATCATGGGAAGGTCAAGGGGCATCGCGGGCGGTTGGGCGGTGCGCAGCGACCACTCCGAGGCGACGGTTGTCGAATCGGACGTGGCCAGCCAGGGTCCCTCACCAACCTTGCGGAGGACAGGGATGACCGAGCCGCTCACGATCTACGGCGATCCGGGATCCGGGAATTGCCTCAAGGTCAAATGGGTCGCCGCCCATCTCGGCATTCCCGCGACGTGGCGCGATGTCGACGTGCCGGGCGGCGGGACGCGCACGCCCGAGTTCCTGGCGCTGAACCCGGCCGGGCGCGTGCCGGTCGTGGTCCTCCCCGACGGCGCGGTGCTGTCGGAATCGAACGCGATCATCGTTTACCTCGCGGAGGGCTCCCCGCTCATCCCGGAGGCGCCGCTCGACCGCGCCCGCATGCTGCAATGGATGTTCTGGGAGCAGTACAGCCACGAGCCCTACATCGCGGTCCGGCGCTACCAGCTCCGCTATCTCAAGCGCAGACCGGAGGATCTGGATCCGAAACTCGCCGAACGCGGCGCGGACGCGTTGCGGCTGATGGACGGGACGCTCGCGCGCTCCGCCTTCATGGCGGGCGACGCCCTGACGCTCGCCGACGTGGCGCTCGTCGCCTACACCCGCATGGCGCATGAGGGCGGCTTCGATCTCGGACCCTATCCGGCGGTCCGCGGCTGGATCGGGCGCGTCGAGGCGAAGCTGGGGATCGGCGCCTATGCCTGATCGGCCGCCGGCTGGAGCGGCGCGGCGGCACCGTATTCCGGCAGGCTGACCCGCACGATCGTCCCCTGCCCCATGGCGCTCTCGATGGCCAGACGGCCGCGATGGCGGTTGAGGCTGTGCTTGACGATGGCGAGCCCGAGCCCCGTGCCGCCCCGCGCCCGGCTCGACGCGACATCGACGCGGTAGAAGCGCTCGGTCAGGCGGGGAATGTGCTCGGGCGGGATGCCCGGCCCGTCATCGGCGACCGACAGGATGATGCGGCGGCCGAGCCGGGCATCCTCCTCCCGGGCCAGCCCGACGCTGACTTGACCGCCGCCGTATTTCACCGCGTTCTCGATCAGGTTCTCAATCACGCGGGCGAGTTCGTCGGCATCGCCGGGCACTGGGTAGGGACCGGCCCCGTCCTCGAACCGGATCGACGCGCCGCGGGCCTCGGCGGGCGGCCCCTGGGCGTCGACCATCTGCCGCGCGAGGGCCCCGAGATCGACCACCGTGGTCGGCGCCACGTGCTCGCGCAGCTCGATCCGCGACAGCGAGAGCAGGTCGTCGATCAGCCGCGTCATGCGCAGGGCCTGGACGCGCATGATCTCCAGGAAGCGCGCGCGCGCCTGCGCGTCGTCGCGGGCCGGCCCCTGCAGGGTCTCGATGAAGCCGATCAGGGTCG
The DNA here is from genome assembly GCF_017833295.1 of Methylobacterium sp. PvR107. NCBI lineage: Bacteria > Pseudomonadati > Pseudomonadota > Alphaproteobacteria > Hyphomicrobiales > Methylobacteriaceae > Methylobacterium > Methylobacterium sp. PvR107. The sequence continues at coordinate 4,139,023 of NZ_JAFIBW010000001.1, read as the reverse complement.
CGAGCGGCGTGCGCAGTTCGTGGCTGGCATTGGCGACGAAATCGACCCGCATCGCCTCCAGCCGGCGGGCCGAGGTCAGATCGCGCAGGAACAGCACGGCACTGACGCCCGACCCGTCGGGCATCGGCAAGGCGCCGATCTGAACCTCGAAGGTCCGCTCCAGGGGAATCCGGGTCGAGAAGGCGATGCGGCGGGGCATGCCGGAACTCAGCACCGCCTCCACGCCATCGAGGACCTCCGGGTCGCGCAGGGCGAAAGACAGCGGCCGGGCCTGGTGCAGGGCCGGCAGGAGCGCGCGGGCGGCGGGGTTTGCCTCCACCACCAGGGTGCGGCGGTCCACGAGGATCACCGGGTCCGGCACGTGGGCGAGCAGCGCCTCGGCGACCGCGCTGCGCGGCGCGGCCGCGGCGGGTCGCGGCGGTGACTGGGCCCGGTCGCGGCCGGCCAGCCAGCCGCCGACGCAGACCGCGCCGAGGCCCGCGAGGATCAGAGGCAGGTCAAGGTGCCCGGCCAGGGCGTCCGCGAGCCCGAATAGCCCGGCCGCGATCGCCGCGCCTGTCCAGGCCGGGGAACCGCGCAGATGCTCCGGCAGCGGGCGATCGGGCAGCGGGCGATCGGGCATGGCGGGCCGGCCGATCCGGTCAGCGGGGCCCGGACTCGTCGTGCCACGCCCGGCCGGACGGGCCGGCGGTGCCCTCCGGCGGTCCGGGGTCCCGCGCGCCGCCCGCGCGCTTGACGATCTCGTACAGGCCGAGCATCGCCAGGGCGATCACGAACGGAACCACGTAGTAGCAGCCCCGGAACAGGAGCAGCGAGGTCAGCACCTCGTTGCGCGGCAGGCTCGACAGGGCGAGCAGCACGGTGGCCTCGAACACACCGATGCCGCCGGGCGCGTTCGACGCGATGCCCAGCATCGCGGCAAGGACGTAGATCGCCAGGAAGGTGGTGAAGCCCAGCGTCGTCTCCTGCGGCAGCAGGACGTAGAGCACGGCCGCCGCCGCGCAGACGTCGCCGATCCCGACGATCATCTGGCCGATGGAGACCGAGGCGCCGGGCAGTTCCAGGCGCCAGTGCTTGACCGTGATGCTGCGCTTCTTGGCCGAGACCCAGGCGAGGTAGCCGAGCACCAGGGCGAGCGCCGCGAGCCCCACGCTCTGGTTGATCCGGATCGACGTGAAGGCGAGCCCGGCGAGCTGGCCCGCCTCGATGATCAGGCTCAGGCCCAGCACAACACCCATGCCCAGCCAGAAGGTGAATCCGGCGATCACCGTGAGCGCCGCGATCTTGGCGGTGGACAGGCCCTGCCGGGCGTAGATCCAGTAGCGGATGGTGCCGGCGGTCAGCAGGGGAAAGCCGAGGGTGAAGCTCACCGCGTAGCTCGTGAACGAGGCGAGCGCGGTGATTCGGTAGGGCACCTTGATCCGGAGCTGGCGCAGGGCCAGCGCGTCATAGCCGGTGAGGAACAGGTAGCTGATGCCGACGAACAGAAAGGCCAGGCCGAGCTGCTCGAACGTCGCCGCCTTGATGGCCGTCTGGACCTCGGCCCAGCTCACGCTCTGGACGAGCTTCCACAGCACGCCGAGGGAGACCGCGAAAAGCACGATGCTGGCGGCCGTGCCGATCCAGGCATAGCGGCTGCGCCGGCTTTTCCGCGGTGCGGCCGCGGGGTCGTGCTGGACCGGCTCGGCGTTCTCGGCCGCGCTCCGGTGCTGTCCCTGAAAATTCATGCCGTTCGGCGTCCGCCCTTCCGGCTGCGCGGCCCGGCCGCAGGACATCTGCCCGTGCCGGAGTCTCCCGGACCGCGGCCCGTTGCCCCGCATGTAGGCCGAACGGGCGCGCAAGGCCAGGGAAGGGACAGCCCGGACAGGCGTTCTATCCTCAACTGGCCGGCCGATCGAGGATTGCGGCGGCCTCTGCGAGGCCGCGCCGGATCCGAGCCGGGACGTCCGGCGCGGTGCAGAGATTGGTCGGGCTCGGGTGCGGCACCCGGATCACCGGCAGAGCCGGGCGATGGGCCGCGAGGGCCGGCGCCGCCTCGCCGGCGAAGCGGCCGGCCAGAACCGCCACGGCGAGGCGCGGCAGCAGGTCGAGGAGCGGGGCCAGATACGGTCCGGCCGCCGCGACCTCGGCCCGGCGGGGGGCGCGGTTGAGAGCGCCCGCTTCGTGGATCAGCCAGGGCACGACGTTCCAGATCAGCGTGTCGGCCCGGGCGATGCCAGCCTCGGCGAGGAAGCGGAACAGGTTGGCGGCGGTGCCGTTCGCGCTGTCGCGGGTGACGAAGCCGGTGCGCAGCACGGCCGGGCCGGGCGTCTCGAGAAGGAGGAGCATCCGCGCGCCGACGCCGCCATCCAAGGGATCCGGTACGGGGACCGGCGCACCGCGTTCCGCCGCGATCCGGTCCGCGAGCGCCCGGATCGGCGCGATGTGCGGCGCCCCGATCAGGGCGCGGCGCGCCGCGAGGGCGTCGGGATCGGCCAGCGCTTTCGGCGCCTGCGGCTCAGCCCTCATCGAGACCCGGGATCGCCGCATCGAGCCGGCCCGAGAGGCGGAAGCGCTCGAACCCCGCCTCGCGGGCCAGCCGCGCGTTCAGTCCGGCCTCGCCGCCGAACTGGAAGCCGATCTGGCTGGCATAGGCCGCGCAGGCCGCGCGCTTCCGGGCCTGCGCGTCCGCACTGAGGCGTATCCTCGGTTCGGCGAGGGCGGCGAACAGGCCGGCGAGGGGCGCCTTCGGCATGGCCTCCCGCACCGTGTAGGGGAAGTCGCGCCACCACAGGACCGGCGTCGGGACGGCGAGGCTGCGGAGCGCCCGGACCGCCTGCACGTGATCGACATGGCCGCCGATCGCCTGCGGGGCGAGGATGAGATCGGGACTCTCCGCGGCGATCAGACCCGCGAGCGCCGGGGCGAGCGCGGTCGCGACGCCGTCGTCGGCCCGGGTGTCGGAGAAGAGCTCCGGCGCAGAGCCATAGCCCCGGTGGGGCGCCTCCGGGAACGGCAGGTGCACGGGCGGCGCGATGCCGAGCGCGGCGGCGGCGCGGACATCCTCGTCCCGGCGCAGGGACATGTAGTCGATCTCCGGCGCCAAACCCTTGTCGAGCTGGCAGGCCAGCGCGAAGCCCCGCGGATCGGCGACGCTGCCGGTGAACAGGGTCGCCATCACCACGCGCCAGCCAGCCTGCCCCAGGCTCGCCAGGAGGCCGCCGCAGGAGAAAGCCGCATCGTCGAGATGGGGCGAGAGGGCGAGCGCGGTGGACATGGTTCAGGGCCTATCGGCGATTCAACATCCAACCCTCCGCCTCTTCCTGAGGTGCCGGAGCGTAGCGGAGGCCTCGAGGGGCGGCTCCAGGAGTCGCGCGACTGGCTGGAGCACTTTCGAGGCCCGCTCACGCGGGCACCTCGGCAAAGGCGGAGGGTTGGCTTTCCGGAATTTGGCTGATCCTCAGAGCAGATGCGGCTCGGCGCGGAACCGGCAGGTCGGATCGTCGGGCAGGTCCGTCGCGAAGTCGGTGGCCGGCCGGTCGCCAAGCACCCGGGCATAGACGTCCATGATCTGCCGCCCGACCGCATGCCAGGAATAGACCCGCCGGCATTCCTCCAGACCGGCGGTCGCCAGATTGCGGCGCAGGTCCGCATCCGTGATGATCCGGGTGAGCGCGGCAGCCTGCGCGGGCACGTCGCCCGGATCGACCAGCAGCCCGTTCTCGCCGTCGCGCAGGCAGTCCGAGACGCCGACCGCGTGGCACGACACCGTGGCGAGCCCGGCCGCCAGCGCCTCCAGGATAGTGTTGGAAAACCCCTCCGCGTAGGTCGGCGAGACGAACACGTCGGCGCGGCGGTAGAGATCCGGCACGGCGCCGTACTCGGCGTAGCCCGTGAAGGCGATCTCCCGCTCCGAGAAGGCCAGCTCGGCGGCAAGCGCCCGGGCCGGCTCCACGTCGGGCCCGATCCCCGAGATCGTGGCGGCGAACGGCGTGCCCTGCTCGCGCAAGATCGCCAAGGCGCTGATGAAGTCGAGCACGCCTTTCCGGCGGTCGACCCGGCCGTGATAAAACAGCCGCACCGGCCCGGCATGGGGCGCGGGCAGCCCGTCGGGCGTGCCTTGCGCGAACCGGTCGGTATCCACCGCGCCGGGCACGATGGTGAAGCGGGCGGGATCCGATCCCAGCCGCTCGCAGACCTCGTCCACGAAGGAGGCGCCGCCGATCAGCAGCGCGTTCGCGTGGGCCAGCACCTCGCACATGGCGACCCGGTGCGTTTCGCAGCAGGATCCCACCCAGTGACCGTCGCCGCCCTGAATCGAGACGACGCTCGGCACCCCGAGCTTGCGCGCGGCGAGGAGCACCGCCCAGCCGGTCGGATAGCCGTACTGCGCGTGCAGGATGTCGAACGGCTTTTGCGCGTGTTCCCGGCAGATGGCGTCCACCATCGTGTCGATGTCGCGCTCGAAATCGCCGGAGGTCTGCTCGCCGAGCTGCTCCAGGCCGATCACCCGCGCGCCCGGAACCGGCGGCGGCGGTCCGCCCCCGTAGACGCGGGTGCCGAAGGCGTCGCCACGGTATTGCGAGATCATCGTCACGTCGTGGCCGGCATCGACCAGCTCGTGCAGCAGGTTCTGCGCGTAGACGCTCATCCCTGAAATAGCCGGGAAGTAGCGGCGGCTGAGGAAGAGGATTCTCATATCCTTACGCCGCCCGGGGTCGCAATCGGATGGTCTCCCCGCCCCCTCGCGGGGAAAGGCAGGGGTGGGGGCGGCGCAGAAGGCCCCGCGGTGCTCGAGCCTGCACTACCCCCACCTCCGGCTCCTCCCCGCAAGCTTGAGCGATTCCGGGCAAGCCCGCGGTCGCCTGGGGAGGAGAGAAGCGAGTGCCCCCTCACTGCCATTGCCGCCGCGTCTCCTGCTTCCCGGCCAGCACCGGTCCGGGGCGCCGGCAGCCGCGCAGGTAGTCCAGCGCCTGCGGGATCATCACGTCGGCCCGGTGGCTCTCACGGGACAGCTCGACGCAGATCAGCTTGCCGAAGCCAATCTCCTCCAGCGCTTCCAGCACGCCGGGCACGTCCATGTCGCCCTCACCGAAGGGCAGGTGAACGTGGCTGCCGCGCGTCATGTCCTCGATCGCCACGGTGCCGATCCGGTCGGCGAATTCGCGCACCGCTGCTGCCGGCTCGCGCTCGCCCGTAACGAGGCAGTGGCCGGTATCGAGGGCGAGCTTCAGCCCCGGCACATCAAGGGCCGCATAGTCGTCCAGCGTCTCGATCAGCATGCCGGGCTCCGGCTCCAGGCAGGGCACGACCCCGGATTCGGTGGCGAAGGTCACGACCTCGTGCAGCCCCTCTTCCAGCCAGCGACGGGCCTCGTCGTGATCGACGCCGGGCTTCGGCACGCCGGCCCAGAACGAGACCGCCTCGGCGGAGAGCATCGCGCCGATCTCGACGGCCCGCTTGAGGAAACCGACCCGGCGGGCGCGGCCAGCGGCATCGGCCGTCACCAGCGTCGGCTCGTGCTTGGCGTTGGGATCGAGCAGGAACCGGGCGCCGGTCTCGATGACGCAGGTCAGCTCCAGCCTCTCCAGCAGGCTCGCCACCCGGCCGGCTTCGGCCGCCCAGGTCTCGGCGAACGGGTCGAGGTGGTGGATGTCCAGCGTGAGGGCCACACCGTCGTAGCCCGCCGCCTTGATCAGATGGAGCGCGTCGTCGAGGCGGTGGTTGGCCGCGCCGTTGGTATTGTAGGCGAACCGGAGCGTCATGCCGCCCTCCCCTGCCGCTGGGCGAGGCGGAACGGCGCGTGATGCGATTCCGGCTCGCGGTACAGCGGATAGTGCCGCCCGACGATCGTCTCCGCCAGGGCCGTGTCGAACAGCGGCTGGCCGCCGAACCGCTCCAGGGCCTCCGGCGTGAGACGCACCGGCCGCAGGGTCTCGCTCTCGGTGCCGAAGCGGATCAGCGGGTGATCGCGGTCGAGGAGCTTTTGTGTGTTGCGCTCGCCGATCCGGTAGTAGCTCATGGTCTCGACCTCGAGCCCCGGCACGATCGCCTTGACCACGCCGACCCGGCCGCCCGGCGGCGTGCAATCGACGTAGAGCACGTCGAACCCGGCCTCGATGAGCCGGTCGCAGGCGATCCTGCCCCGTGCATGGCCATCCGGGGCCGGGGTGGAGGGCAGCTCCGAGAACCGCTTGGTGCTCCGCTGCGAGTAGACGGTGTCGGCGAGGACGCCGCGCAGGTCGGCCGCGGGCATCTCGATCCATTCGAGCATCGCCTGCAGGGCGCGGCTCTCCTCCAGGTCCAGGCTGGGGAGCGCCTTCTGGATGAACGCATCGACGTAGCCGGGCGGCGTTACCGTGGCGGCCATGTCGAGGGGGCCGTGCCCGAAGGTCTTGCGCACCCGCGCCGCCTGGAACTCCAGCAGCGCCTTGCGGAGCGCCCGCTCCCGGTCCGGATCGCAGGCCTCGCCGCAGGCCGAGAGGGCGATCGGCGCCGGGGTGCGCGCCGGATCCTCGTCGTAGCCGACGACGTAGAGGTTGGTCAGCCCGAACTGGTCGGTGGCGAATTTCGGCAGGGCCCGGATTCCCAGCTCCTTCAGCCCGGCCAGCATCGCGGCGTTCTCCAGGCCGATGCCGTCGAGGTCGAGCATCACGCCCTGGTCCAGCGCTCGGAACAGCAGGCCGTTGCCGTCCCGCTGGAGCAGCTCCAGCACGCCGTGGCCCAGGGCGAAGGGCACGTCGGGCCCGGCGCCGAGACCGTTGGTAATCAGGTTGGTGAAGGGTTTGTAGCCCTCCGACAGCTCGAAATAGTCGGTGGCGGCGACGTCGAGCGGCATCAGCACGATCTCGCCGGTGGCGTGCCGGACGCTCGGCGTCCATTCCAGCACCGTGTCGCGACCGACCGGGGAGCCGGCCGGCAGGCACAGGGTCAGGGGGTCGGCGACGGATTTCGCGCCGTAGACGCGCACGAGGTCGGCGTAGCTCGCCCGCTCCTTGGCCCGCGGCAGCACCGCGAGCGACGGCATCAGGTTCTCGGCGATCTCCGCCACGGCACCGATCAGCGCCTCATCGTCAGTAGCGCCGTAGCCGATGCCCGACGGCATCGCGCCGACGAAGTACGGGTCGTCGAGGAACAGGGCCACGAACCAGACCGGGATGCCGGTGCGATCGAGGGGCGCCAGCGGGAAGCCGACGATGCGGCCCTCGGGCAGAACGTCGAGATAGGCCTTGACCGGGTCGGGCAGGGTCTCGGGCAGCCCCTCGATCAACCGCTTGGCGCCGAAGCGATAGGGGCGCGGTGCCTTGATCCGCTCGTGGCGGGCGCGGTCGTCCTGGTCGTGGAAGGCGTCTGCGTTGCTCACGTCGTGTTCCCGTCTGCCTCGAAACGCCTGCCCACCTTCGTCCGACACACCACCTCATTCTGAGGTGCCCGCTGGCGCGGGCACCTCAGAATGAGGGTGCGGCTTGGACTGAATCGGTTGCTGCTCGACGTTTGCTCATCCTGTCCTGCAGTCGCTAGCCCTGCCCGTAGGCGCGGGCGACGAGCCGCATCGTGTGAAGGTCTCGGGACGCCGAGTACGCCGCCCGCTCCTCGGGCCGGCGCAGGGCCGAGCCGAAGGCGCGCACCTGCGCGGTGAAGGGCGAGCTGTCGGCGTCGAAGGCGAGCGGTTCGGAGCGCCCGCTGGCGCCGTCGATGAAGGTCAGCGACCCGCCGGCCGTCTGGCCCATCGTGTTCTCGGCGATCAGCAAACCCTTCGTGCCGACCACCTCCAGGCGGCGGCGGGGCAACGCGTCGGGGTAATTGTAGGCGACGTGCAGGCTCACCAGGGCCCCGCCCGCGGTCTGCCCGATCAGCAGGGCGCCGTCGTCGACCGCGTAATCCTGGGCCTTGGTCTGGGTCAGGGCCGCGATGGTGGTGATCGGCTCGCCGAGCAGGAAGTCCACGAGGTCGAGCCCGTGCGGGGCGAGGTCCATCAGGGCGCCGCCCCCGGCCTGGGCGGCGTCGATCCGCCAGTTCGGCTGGCCGGCCTCCGACCAATCGCGCCCGAGCCAGCAGGCATAGACGATCCGCACCGCCGTCACGGTGCCGAGCCGCCCGGTTTCGATCTGCGCGCGGATCGCCCGGTGGGCCGGATGGTGCCGCTGGTCGAAGGCCGTCCCGTAGAAGATTTTTTGCGACTCGACGGCCTCGGTAATGGCCTCGGCGTCCTTGAGCGTCGCCGCCATGGGCTTCTCGCACAGGATGGCCTTGCCGGCCGCCGCCAGCGCTTCGACGGCGGCCCGGTGGAGATGGTTCGGCGTCGCCACGTAGACCGCCTCGACCTCGGGCTCGGCGATCAGGCCGGCGAGATCGGCGTGCCCGCCGGCGCCGGCCCGCTCGGCGGCCGCGCGGCTCTCCGGATTGGGATCGCAGACTGCAATCAGCCGGTGCCCGGCGGCACGGATGCCCGGCTCCATATAGTCACGGGCGACCCAGCCGTAACCGACGATGCCCCAGCCGACGACATCCATCACCACCGCTCCGGCAGGTCGACGAATTCGCGCACGCGGACGCGCTGGATCTCCGCCGCGTCGAGGCTTTCCGCGAAGGTCAGGGTTTCTGGGCCAGGCGAGCGCAGCGGATAGGTGGCGCGGGGGGCGTATTCCGCCTCGTAGCGCTCCGAAGGCCAGCGGATGACGTAGCGGGCTGCAGGCTCCGCACCCGTCCCTCCCCCCTCTGCGTCCACCGGCGCATAGAGCGGGTTGAGCCGCAGGACCGTCCCGGGCTTCGGCAGGGTCAGGCCATCGACCAGAGCGCGCGGCGCCGGGCGCATGCCGGGACCGCACACCACCGAGAACGCCTCGCAGCGCTGCAAGGCGGTGGGCTCCTGCGGCGCCGGCGCCCGGACCTCGACAAGCGCCCGGGTCAGCTCCGCGTCGTCGTAGACCAGGGCATCCGGAAACAGCTCGGCGATGTCCTCGGCGGACACCGCCCGGCCGGCCGAGAAGCCCGGGCAGTCGCGGTTGTGGATGTGGCTCAGCGCCAGCCAGCCGTCATCGCCCGCGTTCTGGCGCAGACAGTCGAGAAGTGCCGCCTTGTCGTCGAGGAAGTAGAAGGCGTCGTTGCAGACGACCAGATCGACCGGTGCGCCCGGAATCGGCCAATGGGCTGAGCCAGCGTCGAAGCAGACGAGCTGCGCCTTCTCGGCCACGACCCAGTGGCGCGCGACCCAGAGCTTGGCGAAGACGACGTCGGCGCCGGCGACCTTGCAACCGCGCCGCTGCAGCTCGCGCAAGTAGTGACCGATCCCGCAGGCGAACTCGAAGACGCAGATCGGCTCGTTCCAGTGCGCCTCCAGCAGCGACAGGCCGGCCAGAAAGGTCGGGTCGCTCCAGCGGTGCAGGAAATAGTCGCCGACGCGGCCCCAGCCGAGGAGCTCGACCGCGTCGCGCAGGGTCGCCTCACGGCGCGTCTTGATGAGCCGGATGATCCCGGCGGCATCGGCGGGCGGGCCGTTCCACCAATCATCCTGATCGACCAGAAGGGCGGCCAGCGCCTCGTCGGGCTCGCCGGCGTCGAGATGGGCGAGCACCCGCTCGATCAGCGCCTCGCGGTTGATCCGCAGATACGGGATGCCGTCGATCACAGGCCATCGCGCGCCGGTCTCCGCGTCGCGCAGGGCGTGCGGGCCGTCGGCCTTCAGCGGGTTGCCGGTATCCGGCGATGTGAGTTCGAACGGGATCATGGCTCTCGGCACCGCCCGGGCAGATGGGCGGATGGATCCGGCGATCAAGGGATGCGCATGTCGGCGAGGACACGGTCGTGGAAGCCCTTCACCGGGCCGGCATGGACCAGCTCCCACTCGTCGAGCACCATCCCCATCGTGGTCGAGGCCCCGCGCAGGTGCTGGGCGATCTGCAGGACCCGGTCGATGCAATCCGCCGCGTGGAAGGCGCGCCCCTCCGCGGTGGCGTCGTCCGGCAGGACCGCGCGGGCGCGCTCGACCTGACCCCGCAGGGGCTCGGCGAGTTCGGAGAGCGCCCAGGCGGTGGTGGTGGCCATGATCGGGCCGAGATGGTCGCCGAGCAGCATCTCGCCGGTGAAGCCGGCATCCGGCATCGCGGCGTTGTGGAAGTGGTGGGCCATCGCGGCCAGGAACACGGTGCCGGGATCGGCCCGGTAGAACGGGCTGAGGCAGACACCGTAGACCGCCACGATCAGGCAATGCTCGGCGTGGTTCTCCGGCGGCTCGAGCAGGATGCGGGCGCGGCCGGGACAGGTGACGCCCGCCCGCGGCTGCTGCGCCAGGGCCCCGACGAAGCCCGGCAGCGGCCCGGGCTGGCCCGCCGGACGCGGCGCGAGCCGGGCGCGCAGGCGAGCGCGGAGTTCCCGATCGAGGTCTAGGGTCACGGCGTCGAAGCCCGCCACCAGCACCGCCGAGGCGGCCTCGTCCGAGAGTCCCGCCGCAATGAGGAAGGCCGCGTCGAGGTCGCAGAGGCGCGTTGCAGCGAGCGTGGTGGCGGTGATGTCGAGGGCGACGTCGTCGGGCGCGGCGCCGCCGGTCAGCAGCCCCCAGCCCTGCGCGAACAGCCGCTCGGCGATCGACCCCTGGCGGCCGGCCGAGCGGACGCGCTTGAGATCGTTCATCTCAATCAGGAGGTCGCGCAAAGCCTCGGGCGCGGAAGCTCCGGATTGGGACGGGGGATTCTCGCTAGGCATCGTCTCTTTCGACCGGATGAGGCTCTGACGCCCTCACAGGCGCCTCGGACGGACTCAGCCCTCGTCCAGCGGGACGCGGGTTCCCTCCCCCGTACGAGAGAGGGACAGGGTGAGGGATCAGATCTGTCCGGATGGGCGCGCCGTGACCGTACGTCAATGGCGCGCCCGATCCCGAGCGCTCTCGTCCCCCCAACCCGCTCCCGCAGGCGAGAGGGGGCCGGTTCCGGCCCGTCATCGACGATGCGGCCGTACCGAGTTCATACCGTGCCCGTCGATGCGGGATGCCTCAGTGCACGCCCAGCCAGTCGTGGAGCATCTTCTCCTGCTTGCCAAAGGCGTGCTCCGGCCCGTGGCCGTTCTTGACCATCGGGGCCTTGAAGAAGGTCGAGAGCTGCTCCTGCACGCCGCCGTCGCCGCGCTTGTTCGCGAGGTCGAGGACGCGGGCGATCTCGATGACCAGCGGAGCGGCCAGGATGGAGTCCTTACAGAGGAAGTTCACCTTGATCTGCATCCGCTGGCCCATGAAGCCGGTGACGTCGATGTTGTCCCAGGCCTCCTTGTCGTCGCCGCGCGGGCGGTAATAGTGGATGTGCACGAGGTGGTCCTCGACCGGGTAGCCGAGGATCGAATCGAGCACCGTCCCCTTGGTGTTGAGCTTCGACTGCAGCGAGTTCGGGTCGTTCAGCGCGAGGCCGTCGCGGTTGCCGAGGATGTTGGTCGAGAACCAGCCGTCGACGTGCAGCGCGCGCGCCTTGAAGGCGGGCGCCAGCACCGTCTTCATCATGGTCTGGCCGGTCTTGCCGTCCTTGCCGGCCACCGGGACGTTCAGCTCCTTGGCGAGATCGAGGAGCGCCGGGACGTCCGCCGCCACGCTCGGGGTGAAATTGGCGTAGGGGATGCCGCTCTTGATCGCCGCGTAGGCGTAGAGCATGGCGGGCGAGATCGCCTCGTCGCTCGAATCCAGGCCCTTCTCGAAGGCGGCGGTCGAATTCAGGGTCGGGTCGTTCAGGTCGGGCCAGCGCTCGGTGGAGGCGAGGTTGACCACGACCACGTCGTCGAGGTTGCTCTCCTTCTGGAAGCGGCGAAGATCGTTGGCGATCACCGAGACCGCCTCGCGATGGTCCTTGGCGACGATGCGGTTCTGGCCGTCGATGTTCTTGCAGAACTTGGCGCTGCCCACCGCCGGCCAGGGGGTGATGCCCTTCAGGATCTGGGCACCGTTCTCGATATCGTCCTTCGAGAGCACGCCGTGGCCGCTCGCGGCGGCGCCGAGATCGTCACCGTTCAGGTCCCAGCCGCCGAAGACGAGATCCTTGTAATCGGCCAGGCCCGCCACGGAGAGGCCGGCGAGCGGCAGCCCGTCGAGACGGTTCGAGCCGGATTTGATCATCTCGATGCCGGCGATGGCGGTGGTGGCGACGGCGCCTCCCATGCCAACGAACGCGACACCGACGCGGCGACCGGACTGCATGCTCATTGGAAACTGATGTCCTTGTGGGGACGCGGGTGGCGTCTTGGGACGGAAAGTTCGGCCCCCCCGGGCGGTACCTAACTGGCTCGGACGTGCGGCGTTCCAAGCCGAATGCGACAACTTTGCGCCTCCAATCCTCAGAGCGCGGCGCGATCGCGGCGTTACGGCGGCCTTAAAAAGCAGGGTTAACCCTTCGTTGACCGTGCCACGCTTGGATCACGGAGCCGTCCCATTCTGGTCACGGCCGGCGTCGATACGGCCGCCGCTTCCAAGGACCCGGACGCCAGACGCCGGGCCGACAAAGGAAATTCTGAAGAGGACCAGTAATGGGGGTTTTCCCGGAGCCGGCGCGTTGCGCCGACGACGTGAGCCGACTCGCGCCGATCGTGAGCCAAAGTGAGGATGAAACCGTGGCGTGGCTGCCGCGGGCCGGACGCGGAACAGAGCGCCGGTCACTTCGCCGCAGAGGCCAAAACGGGATCCGCCGGCTCTCTGGAACGCTGGCCCTGGGCCTCATCGCCGGGTTCGGCCTGCCGCAAGCGGCCTTCGCACCGGCCTATTTCGCGCCCGCCGCGCAGGCTCACGACCGGGTGGATACCAGCCCGCGGGCCGCGCAGACGCTCGCCAGCTCTACGAGGGAAGCCGCGCCGATCGAGGCCGCCTCTTCCGAAGCCTATGCCGCCTGGAGCGGCCTGCCCGTTCCGGAGCAGGAGCCTGCCACCACGGCGCTGATCCAGGACAACCTCGCCGCCCTGCCGCGCGTGACCCAGGAGCAGGGCGAAGCCGCCGTCCAGTTCGGCGCGCGCAGCGTGCCGGGCAAGGTGGTCGACACGATCGTGAAGGCCTCCGACGAGGCCGGGGTCGATCCCGTCTACATGATGGCGCTGGCCGACAAAGAATCGAGCTTCGATACCGACGCGAAGGCCGCGACCTCGTCGGCGCAGGGCCTGTTTCAGTTCGTCGCCCGCACCTGGCTGGAGATGATCCGCACTTACGGCGCCCGCTACGGGCTCGCCGAGGAAGCCGCCGCCGTGAAGGGCCGCGGCTCCGCGATCACCGTGACGGCCGGCATGCGCAATCGGGTTCTCGGCCTGCGCAACGATCCGCGTGTGGCGGCGCTGATGGCGGCCGAACTCATCAAGCGCGACCGCGAGCGGATCGAGGCGCGGGTCGGCCGGGCCCTGTCCACCACCGAACTCTACCTCGCGCATTTCCTCGGCACGGCCAGCGCCGGACGTTTCCTGTCGCTCTCCTCTGAGAAGCCCGACGAAGTCGCAGGGCGGGAGTTCCGCAGCGCGGCGCGGGCCAATCGCAGCCTGTTCACCGAGAAGACCGGCGGCAAGCGACGCAGCCTGACCGTGGCCGAACTGCACGGGCGGATCGAGGACATGATCGACCGGCGCCTGACGCGCTACAAGGGCGTTGCGGCGGTGGCCGAGGCCCTGGACAAGGGGCCGGCTCAGACCGAAATCGCCGCCGAAGAGGCGGGCCAGGCTGCGGGTAGCCGCCGCGTGCAGGTCACCGAGGCGCTGCCGCCGGACGGGGTTTGAGGACCGGGTCTTCGTCCTGGCGCGAGCGGGTACCGTGAGGGAGGCATCGCAGGCATCACCCTGCCATCCCTCTGGGTTGCGGGCTCGCCTTCGGCGCCCCGGATTGACGGCGCGGATCGACGGGGGCCGAGGTATGGCCCTTTTCGTCAATGCCCTCCGGCCGGAGCCCCGCCGCCGAGCTTGACGCTCTTCAGGCTCAGCGCCAGCGGCACTGCGCAGGCGGCAACCATGCCCAGCACCCAGAACACGTCGATATAGGCCCAGTAGGCGACTTCCGTGCTCAGCACGCTGCCGATCCAGGCCGTCGCCTGTTTCTGGGCCTCGACGCCGACATAGCCGTGCTCGGAAAAGTACTGCGTCGCCTGCCGCATCGTCTCTTGGTAGGCGGGCTCGGCCGGGTTGATGTTCTCCACCAGCCGGCTCTGATGGAACTGGCTGCGATAGGCGAGAATGTTCTGGGCGAGCGCGACGCCCATCGAACCGCCGACGTTGCGGGCGACGTTGATCAGGGCCGAGGCCTGATCGGTCTGGTCCTTGCGGATGCCCTCGTAGGAGGCTGAGGTGATCGACAGGAACACCATCGGCAGGCCGATGCCGATCCAGACGCGCGACCACGCGAAGAACGCGAAGGTCGTCGTGCCGTTGAGCCGCGTCAGGTCGTACATCCCGAGCGCCACGATGGTCATGCCGGCGGCGATCAGCCATTTCGGCTGCACATGGGCCGAGACCCGGCCGGTGAGGAACATCATCACCACCGTGACGATGCCGCCCGGACCGAGGACGAGACCCGACAGGGTGGCGGTGTAGCCGTAATATTCCTGCGTGATCTGCGGGATGAACTGCGTGGTCGAGATCAGGATCGCGCCGGTGAACATCATCACCAGGAAGCACGAGCCGAACTGGCGATTGCCCAGCAGGCTCAGGTCCACGACCGGGTTCTTCCTGTTCAGGAGCCACGGGATCATGGCCACGAACGAGACCACCATCAGAACGCCGGACAGGTTCATCAGCGTCGAGGTGCCGAACCAGTCCTTCCGCTGGCCCTCGTCGAGGATCACCTCCAGGGAGCCGAGGAACAGGGCGACCAGAACGAAGCCGACGATGTCGAAGCGGATGCCCTTGCGCACCAGAGCGCGACGCTCCTTCTTGGCCGCCTTGCTGTCCTCGATCAGCCAGTACATCAGCCCCAGCGCGATCACGCCCACGGGGCCGTTGATCAGGAAGCACCAGTGCCAGGAGGCGTTGTCGGAGAGCCAGCCGCCGAGCGTCGGCCCGATCACCGGCGCCACGACGATGGCGACGCCGTAGAGCGCGAAAGCCTGGCCACGCTTCGCCGGCGGGAAGGAATCGGCCAGGATCGACTGGGCGAGCGGCGCCATGCCGCCGCCGCCGAGCCCCTGAAGCACGCGGAAAAACAGGAGCGATTCCAGGCTCCAGGCGAAGCCGCACAGGAGCGACGAGACAGTGAACAACGCCACCGACCACATGAAGAACGCCTTGCGGCCGTAGCGCTTGGCCAGGAAGCTCGAGGCCGTGAGCGTGATCGCGTTGGCCACGAGGTAGCTCGTCACCACCCAAGCTGCCTCGTCGGGCCCGACCGCGAGGCCGCCCGAGATGTAGCGGAGCGCCACGTTGGCGATGGTGGTGTCGAGCACCTCCATGAAGGTCGCCAGCGCCACCACGCCGGCGATCAGCCAGGGATTGTGGCCGCCTGGCGCCTTGCCCGAAGAAGGCTTGTCCGAAGAAGGCTTGTCCGAAGAAGGCTTGTCCGAAGAAGGCTTGCCCGAAGAAGGCTTGCCCGAAGAAGGCTTGCCCGAGGAACTGTTACCGGCGTTCGGCTTCCGCCCGGGTGCAGCCGACCCGCCCTTGGGGGCCATCGCGCTCACCGGACCGTGATGGTCGGGACGATCGACATGCCCGGGCCGATCGCGACGTCCGTCGGCCAGTCGTTGACGACGATCTTCACCGGGATGCGCTGCGTCACCTTCACGTAATTGCCGGTGGCGTTCTGCGCCGGCAGAAGGCTGAAGGCGGTGCCGGAGCCCGGCTGCACCGAGGCCAGCGTACCGTGGATCTTGCGGCCCGGGTAGGCGTCGATCGCGATGTCGACCGGCTGGCCCGGACGCATGTCGGTGATCTGCGTCTCCTTGTAATTCGCTGTCACCCAGATGTCGTCCGGCACGAAGGTCGCGAGAGTCTGGCCGGCCTGGGCCAGCTGGCCGATGCCGCCGGTTAACCGGACGAGGCGGCCGGACTGCACGGAACGGACCGTGGTGTAGCCGAGATTCAGCTCGGCCTGCTCGACCTGCGCCGTGTCGCGGGCGAGCTGCGCCTGCGTCGAGGCCTTCTGCGCCTGGAGCGAGCCGATCTGCTTCTGCGCGGCGACCACGCTGGCATTGGCGCTCTGCAGCGCGGCCTGCCGCTGCTGGAGCGTCGAGGTCGCCGATTGCGATTGCTGGATCGAGCCCGAGCCGCGCTCGGCGAGGTCCTTGTAGCGGGCCGCATCCTCCTGGGCGAATTTCAGGGCCGCCTCGGCGGTGGCGACCTGCGCTTTCGACACGTCGATGTTGGCGTATTGCGCCTGGATCTGGGCATCGATGTTCTTGATCGCCGCATCGTCGGCCGCGACCTGGGCTTTCGCCTGCTCCAGGGCGATCTGGTAGTCGCGCTGGTAGATCTGGAAGAGCACCTGCCCGGCCTCGACGTGCTGATTGTCGGTGACCGGAACGTCGACGAGGTAGCCGCCGACCTTGGGCTGGATCGAGATGCTGCGCGCGTCCACGAAGGCGTCGTCTGTGCTCTCGTACGGGTGCATGTACAGGAGCCAGTAGAAGAACACGCCGACGCACAGAGCGGCCACCGCGAGCGCACCCAGCAGGAACGCGAACGGATGGCGGCGCAGGATGTTGGGCCGCCGCTCCTCGCCCTCCTCCTCATCCGCACTCTCGTCGTTCTCCGCCTCCGGCGCGTCCTGATCCGCCTCCTGATCCTCGCTCTCCGACCCGGGCTTGCGCGCCGTCTCGCGCGCGTGGGCTGGCCGACCGAGATCCAGGACATCGCGATCGACGACATCGCGATCGACCGCATCGGCCCGGCCATCGCCCGGCCGCACGCGCGCCTCCGCCTCGGAGGCCTGCCGCTGATCGTCAAACATGGGAAATCGTCGCCCGGTGGGCCGGCCCCTGACGGTGGCCGGACAGTGCATATCGCCCGCCTCGCACTGCAAAAGCCGAGCGCTGGCCCAAGGTTCCATGATGCGGTCGCCGGCCCCAGGAACGCTTGCCGCACTGCGGCGTTCTGCGCCCGGAACCTCTGCCGCTAACGGCAATACGCTCTGGAGTTCCGCCATGACCAGCAGTCCGACACCCAATTCCGGCCCGACGGCCACGTCGCCATCCGGCGTCCCGCTCGTCGGAGCCGCGCGCCTCGATGCCATGAGCGCGGCGCTCGCCCGCAACTGGTGGCTCGTCGCCCTGCGCGGTGTCGTCGCGATCCTGTTCGGCGCCGTGGCCTTCATCGCGCCCGGCGCCTTCGTGCTGTCGCTGGTGCTGTTCTTCGCCGCCTACATGTTCGCCGACGGCGTCTTCGCCATCGTCGGCGCGGTTCGGGCGGCGCAGCGCCACGAGCGCTGGGGCTTCCTGCTGCTGGAAGGCCTCGTCGACATCATCGTGGGTGTCGCGGCGGTGCTGGTCCCGGCGGCCGCCGTCTGGGCCTTCGTGCTGCTGCTCGCCGTCTGGGCCCTGGTGACCGGCGGCCTGATGATTGCCGCCGCCTTCCGGCTGCACCTCCATTACGGCCGCTGGTGGCTCGTCCTCGGCGGCGTCGTGTCGATCCTGTTCGGGATCGCGCTGATCCTCGAGCCGGGCATGTCGGCCCTGGTGCTGACGTGGTGGATCGGCGCCTACACCTTCGCCTTCGGCGTGCTCCTGCTGATCTTGGCCTTCCAGCTTCGGAGCCGGCACGGGGCGAACGGGCCGTCCATCACCCCGACCGGGCGCTGATCCGGGCCGGATCCGTGGCGCGATCCACACGGCCGCGTCAGGATCGACCTCCGGGCCCGATCGCACCGCGGTGATTGCGGGACACGGGGCCGGAAGCAGCCTAGAAGACGTCCTCGACCGGAACGGCCGGTCCCGGACCCTGCAATGCGATGACGCCCGACGCGCCGGAGCGCGCCCCCGCCGACGGGCCGACACCGTCAGATCCGAAGGCCATGCGCGTGCCGGGGGCCGATGCCGCCGATCCGCGCCTGGCTGCCCGCGAGGCGCGGCGCGCTGCTCTCGACCTGTTGCGGCACCTGTGGGTCCTGCTCGCCGCGGGCGGACGCGGGATCGCGCGTTTCGGAGGCGTCGCATCCGCCCGCACTCGCGCGCTCCTGGCGCGCAAACCGGATCGTGTTCGGTCGGAGATCCGGCCCAGCGCACCGTCCGCCGCGGACCGACCTGACGCCGAGCCCGGGACGCTCCGGCGCGGACCGGCGCGGCGGCGGCCGATCCTTCTCGCTGCCGGTGCCGCGATCCTGCTGCCGGTCCTGGCGCTGACGCTCTATCTGCTCGTCGCGCTCCTGACCCTGCCGCCGCTCGGCGGGGCCGTGGTTGAGACCGGCCAGCGGGCAATCACCGTCGAGGCCGATGACGGGCGCGTCTTCGCCACGCGCGGCAGCTTCCGCGGCCAGAAGCTCACCGCCGCCGACCTGCCGCCCCATCTCGCGCAGGCGATCGTGGCGATCGAGGACCGGCGCTTTTACAGCCATTGGGGCCTCGACCTGCGCGGGCTCGCGCGGGCGGCGTGGCGCAACGTCACGGGCGGCGGCGTGCGCGAGGGCGGATCGACGATCACGCAGCAATATGCGCGCCTGACCTCCCTCAACCAGGAGAAGACGCTCTGGCGCAAGGTCCAGGAAGCCTTCCTGGCGCTGCGCGTCGAGGCGACGATGAGTAAGGACGAGATCCTGCTCGGCTATCTCGACACCGCCTATTTCGGCGCCGGCGCCTATGGGGCGGATGCGGCTGCGCGGCGATATTTCGGCAAGCCGGCCAAGGCCTTGAGTCTGCCCGAGGCGGCCATGCTGGCCGGCCTCGTGCGCGCCCCGTCGCAGCTCGCCCCGACCCGCAACCTCGGCGGCGCCAAGGAGCGGGCGGACGTGGTCCTCCAGGCCATGGTGGAGACCGGCGCGATCACCCAGGCTGAGGCTGATGCGGCCCGCCGGCAGAGCGTGACCCTGAAGACGCCGCCCGAGACGCCGCCCGGGACCAACTACTTCCTCGACATGATCGCCGGCGACGTGAAGCGCCTCGCCGGCAAGGACGGCGACGTCACGGTCCGCTCGACCCTGAACCTCGACCTCCAGAGCCTCGCCGAGGGCATCGTCGCCCGCCGCCTCGACAAGGACGGGCGGCGCCGCAAGGTCGGTCAGGCGGCGATGGTGGTGCTGTCGAAGGAGGGCGCGATCCTCGCCATGGTGGGCGGCCGCGACTACGAGGACAGCCAGTTCAACCGCGCCGTCCAGGCCAAGCGCCAGCCGGGCTCGCTGTTCAAGATGCTGGTCTACCTGACCGCCTACGAGAACGGCTACAGCCCCGAATCCGTCCTGGTCGATCGTCCGGTCCAGATCGGCAATTGGGAGCCCGAGAACGACGACGGTCGCTATCGCGGCCCGGTGCCGCTGCGGACCGCCTTCGCGCTCTCGATCAACACGGTGGCGGCCCAGCTCGGCCAGGAGGTCGGCATCCCGGCGGTGATCGCCACCGCGCGCCGGCTCGGCATCCAGTCTGACCTGCCGAACGTGCCGAGCCTCGTCCTGGGTTCCGGCGGCGTGAATCTCTTGGAGATGACCCGGGCCTACGGATCGGTCCTCTCGGGCCGGACCCCGCTGCAGGCCTACGGCATCCAGGCGATCCGCGCGGCGGCACCGCAGCCGCTCTACGTGCAGACCGATCCCGCACCCGGGGCGACGCTCGCGCAGGAGCCGCGCACGATGATGCTCGACTCGCTTCAGGCGGTGGTCGAGTCCGGGACCGGCCGGGCGGCGCGGGTGCCCGGCCAGATCATCGGCGGCAAGACCGGCACGAGCCAGGATTTCCGCGATGCCTGGTTCGTCGGCATGACGCCGGACCTCGTGGTCGGGGTCTGGATCGGGAACGACGACGACAGCCCGATGAGCCGGATGTTCGGCGGCGAGATGCCCGCCGGGATCTTCCACGATTTCGTCCAGCGGGCGTCGGAGAAGCTCGCCAAGGGCAAGCCGCGCCCTTCGGCGGAGCGGGCCGAGCCGCCCCGCGCGGTGGCGGCCGTGGCGGATCCGACCCCGGCCGGCGAGATCCGGGGCGTGCCGGAGGTGATCGATACCGGGACCCTGAACCTGCGCGGCCGCGTCGTGCGCCTCCTCGGGGTAGAGGGCGAGCGCGGCCACCTCGCCCGCCAGCTCGCGAGCTACCTGCGGCGGCGGGAGGTGGTCTGCACGGGCATCTCCGACGGCGCGAAGGCCCGCTGCCGCATCGAGGGCGACGATCTCGCCGGGCTGATTCTGACGGCCGGCGGCGCCCGCGCCTCGGAGGATGCGCCGCCGGACCTGCTCGGGGCCGAGGAGCAGGCGCGGGCCGAGCGGGTCGGCCTGTGGGGCCGGTAGGGCGTCAGACCCGGCCGAGCTTGGCGAGCGTCAGCGGGTCGGGCGAGCCGCCGAAATACTGCGTCAGCGCCTGGGCGAAGAGCGGCTCGTCCGGCGCGGCGGCGGCGAACAGCGTCATGCTGGAGCGGAACTTGACGTCGTCGGGGGCGCCGAAAATCGCGTGCGCCGACCGCCCGGCCACGGCGTTGACGGCCGCCGTGCAGGTGCGCAGCCGCGGTCCGAGCACCGGATGCGCGAGGTAGGCGCCGGCCTCGCCCAGGGATCCGATCGCGTAACGCTGCGCCTTCGGGCTGGACCCGAGGCCGGCGATCTGGGGAAAGATGAACCACATCCAGTGGCTGCGTTTCTCCCCGGCCTGCAGCTCCGCGAGGGCGCGCGTGTAGACGCCCTCCTGTGCCGCGACGAAACGGTCAAGATCGTAGGGCTCGGCCACGGGCTGCTCCTCGACACCTATCCCTGACGCATCGGCCGCCCTGGTGTATGCGGCCGCCATGCTCGAAAACCTCATCAGCTTCATGATCGCGAACCCGGCGGCGAGTCACGCGATGACGGCGGTTCTGGAGACCGCCGGGATGGCCGTGGCCCTGATCCTCCTGCGCACGCCCCGTCCCGAGGGCACCGCGGCGCTCCTGGTCTCGACCTACTATTACGGCCGCGAGGCCGGACAGCGCGAGCACGACATCAAGCATGCCGGCTGGGACGCGGTTCAGGCGCATC
Source organism: Methylobacterium sp. PvR107 (assembly GCF_017833295.1). Classification (NCBI taxonomy): domain Bacteria; kingdom Pseudomonadati; phylum Pseudomonadota; class Alphaproteobacteria; order Hyphomicrobiales; family Methylobacteriaceae; genus Methylobacterium; species Methylobacterium sp. PvR107. Next base: position 4,117,977 of record NZ_JAFIBW010000001.1, on the reverse strand, counting down.
TCGGCGCCGAGTTCCTGTACGGCTGGTCCCTGCCGAACCTGCAGCAATGGATCGCACCGACCTGTGCGGCCTGGGCGGTGGCAGCCGCGCTCTTCCTGATCCGGTCGCGGGCATCGCGACTCCAAGTCGCCACGCCGGGACGCCGCTCCTAGAGCCGTTTCCGATCGTGTGGCAACGGTTTGCAGGAAGGCGACCCCGGTCGCGGCAGCCGCGCCATGCCCCCTCTCCCGTGCGGGCTACGGGCTCGACGCGTGAGACGATGGATCGGCCTGCCGATGGCCTGGGCGGGTTGAGCAATCCCGTCTTTCCGGGGCGCCGCAGGCGAGCCCGGATCCGGAGGGGCACGCCGGAGGCGGGCAATTCAGAACCGCCCCTAGCCCGCACGGGAGCGGGCCCCGCGATTCGTCCGGCTCGGGCACGTCCATCGCCTCCGGCCGAACCCGATCGGGAACGGCTCGCGTTTCCCCCGTCGGCGTAGCGAAACTCAGCCCCGCGTGAACGACCCGTCGGGCAGCCCGATCTTGCTGCAATCGCCGAGACGCCGCCGGCAAGAGGCGATGATCTGCCCCGTCTCCCGACTGCTGCACTGACGCCGGGCCGGCACCGCGAGGTCACGCAGGTGGTCGATCACCGGGCCGCGCTGCTTCTCGCCCCGGCCGATCACCGGCTCGACCCTGGCGGTCACCGTTCCGGCAACGGTGTCCCAGAAGTCGGCAGGGTTCTCATGGACTCCCCGATCGAAGGCTCGTGCATCGCTCGTCCCTTCCGGCTCACAGGCGGCTTGTCGGGCCATTCGGGAGGGGCCGCGTCGACCCATCTCGAAGGCCGGTCCGGGATCGCCCGTCCGCACCGCGCGGCTCACTGCATCGTCATCGCAGGGCGCGGCGGTGCGGAGTCGACGTTGGTCCCGACAGCCAGCAAGGTATCGGCATCCCCGCCATTTTGCCCGCTCACGAGCATTTGGCACGCGGGGACGCGCAGCCGCGAGATCCCCGGACAGCCGCCGCCTCTCGAGCGCCGAGGCCGTGCGCGGGCGCAGCGCCGGGAGCCTCGACACGCCGGCGCGGGGCCTATCTTGACGGGACCTGCTTCCTGACGGCGCGCCGCACCGCGGCCCGGACCTGCACTCGGAGATCAACGCATGCCGCAGATCACCATCGGCGGACTCTCGTTCCGGTACCTCCTCGAGGGACCCGAGGGGGCACCGGTCATCGCCTTCTCGAACTCGCTGGGTGCGACGCTGGAGATGTGGGACGCCCTGCTCCCGGCGCTCGGCGGACGGTACCGGACCCTCCGGTACGACACGCGGGGCCACGGCGGCACGGAGACCCGCGATGCGCCCACGGAGATCGCCACCCTGGCCCAGGACCTTGCAGGGCTGCTCGATGCCCTCGGCCTCGGCCGGGCCCATCTGGTGGGCCTGTCGCTCGGCGGCATGATTGTGCAGGCGCTCGCGAGCGCCGATCCCGCACGGCCGCTCAGCGCGACCCTCATGGCGACCGCCGCCCACATGCCGGGCGCTCAGACATGGAACGAGCGTGCCGAGACCGTGCGGACCCAGGGGACCGGAGCGGTCGTCGAGGCGACGCTGGGGCGCTGGTTCACCGCGGATTTCGCGCGGCGCGCGCCGATGACGGTTCAGGCGATCCGCGACCACTTCCTCGCCTGCGACCCGGCGGGTTACGCAGTCTGTTGCGGCGCGATCGGACGCATGGATCTGCGGCCGTCTCTCTCGGCGATCACGGCGCCGACCCTGGTGATCGCCGGACGCGACGACCCGTCGACGCCTCCGGCGATGGCCCAGGAGATCTGCGGCGGGATTCCCCAGGCCGAGCTCGTGGTTCTGCCGCGGGCCGCGCATCTGCTGGCGGTCGAGCGCGCCGAAGCCGCCGGCGGCTACCTCCGCGCCTTCCTCGACCGCAACACGTCAGGAGGCTGAACGGCTCGGGGGGATCTGCGCGAACAGGAGGGGGGACAAAGAGCATGCTGTGCATCCCCTCGCCCACAAAGGAGAGACGCGGATCCGTCGCGCGCGCTCTTCATCGCCCGCGGATTCATCCACCTCGATCCCGAAGCCGAATCTCAACCATTGAGTGTCAGTCTGGCGGCTGCGGGCCTGCGTAATCGGCTCGCGGAGCCCGCGTATCATGGCCCATACCGCAGCGCCCGGCGCCCCGGTCCCGTCCGGGATGACGGCCGGCATCCCGCTCCTGGCGGCCGTCGAGGGCTTGGCCAAGGCGCTGTTCGCGGCCTTCATCTTTTTCGCCTGCTTCGCCTTCTCCGAGACGTCGCCCTACGACGCCGTGGCGATCCCCACGATCGTGCTGTGGCTCTGCCTCGGCGTGCGCCTCCACCGCGGGACGGTGCCGCTGCTCGCGCTCCTGCTGCTCTATCTCGCGGCGATCGTCACGGCGCTGCTGCCGTACCTCAACGAGGATTTCCCGGTCACCTGGACGATCCAGCTGATCTACCTTTCGGTCACCTGCATCTTCTTCGCGATGTTCTTCGCCGACGACACCCACGCCCGAATGGAGCTGGCGCTCAAGGCCTACACCGCGAGCTGCGTGTTCTCTGCGGCGCTCGGCATCGTCGGCTACCTGCAATGGCTCGGAATCGAGGACCTGTTCTACAAGTACGACCGCGCCTCGGGGACATTCCAGGACCCGAACGTGTTCGGATCGTTCCTGACGCTGGGCGCCCTCTACCTGATGCACGGTCTGCTCACCGGCTCCACGCGGCGGCCGCTGATCTCCCTCGCCGGGCTCCTGATCATCGTCGCCGGCATCTTCCTGTCGTTCTCGCGCGGGTCTTGGGGCGGCAGCGTCGTGGCGGTGCTGCTGATGGTCGGGTCGGTCTACGCGGGCAGCGCCTCGCCCCGCCTGCGCCGGCGCATCGCGTTCCTGACGTTGGCGACGATCGTGCTCGGCACCGTGGCGGTGATCGCCCTGCTCTCGGTCGACCACGTCCACAAGATGTTCGAGACCCGCGCCGCCCTGACCCAGGACTACGATCAGGGCGAGACCGGCCGCTTCGGCAACCAGATCCGGGGCTTCGCCATGCTGCTGGAGCGGCCGTTCGGGATGGGCCCGATGCATTGGCGGCTGGTCTTCGGGCTGGAGCCGCACAATTCCTACATCGGATCCTTCGCCAATGGCGGCTGGCTCGGGGGCGCGGTCTTCATCGGTCTGGTCCTGACGACCAGCGTGGTCGGCTTCCGGCTCCTGATGCGGCCGTCGCCCGTCCGGGCGCACGCGCAGATCGTCTGGCCGGCGCTGCTGATGTTCTTCCTGCAGGCCTTCCAGATCGACATCGAGAAATGGCGGCACGTCTACATGATGCTCGGCATGGTCTGGGCGCTGGAGGCCGCGCGGGTGCGCGCGACCACGTCGCAGGCCGGGCGCGCTTGAAACGCGGGCGCGGCCGGGTCATCGCTGGCTTGCGGCCGAGCTGATCGCCGAGCGGCGCATCCGCACCGGGAGACGGTACGTGACGACACAGCCGGACACTGAGGCGGATCGGCTCGCCGCCCTGAACGCCCTGGGCATCCTGGGCACGCCGCCCGAGCCGCATTTCGACGCCGTCTGCCGCACGGCCCGCCGCCTGTTCGGCGTGCGCAGCGCCTTCGTGGCGCTGATCGACGACACGCATCAATGGCTGAAAACGCCGTGCGCCGACGTTCCGGTCCGGATGCCGCGCGCGGAGAGCTTCTGCCAGCATACGATCCGCGGCGATGCCGTGCTGGTCGTTCCCGACGCTCGGCTGGATCCCCGATTTCGCGATGCGGCGCTCGTCACCCGCGCGGGCGGAATCCGCTTCTACGCGGGCGTTCCGCTGAGCCTCGAGGAGGGGCTGCGGATCGGCACGTTCTGCCTCGCCGATCCCGAGCCCCGCGCCACCTTCTCGGAGGCCGACCAGGCGGCCCTGCGCGACCTCGCCGAGATCGTCGTCGCCCATCTGCGGCTGACGGAGGCCAATGCGCGCCGGGGCCGCGAGATCGAGCAGGGCGTCATCCGCGAGGCCCTGATCCGTGAGCAGCACCGCGAGATCAACGCCCGCGCCCGCGCCCAGGAGGCGGTGAACCACCAGCTCACGATGGCCGAGCAACTCGCCAGCATCGGCAACTGGCGCGTCGAGTTCGCGGACGGTCAGCAGGTCTGGTCGGCCAGCCTCCACGCGATCGCCGGTCGCGACCCCAAGACGCCGCCGCCCCGGCTCTCCGGCTTCGCGCAGATCTACCATGCCGACGACCGTGCCAGGATCGAGGCGATCGTCGCGGAGGCCGTCGCCCACCGCAGGAGCTTCGACTTCGAGGCGCGGCTGCTGCGGCCCGACGGGCAGACCCGCCACGTGGTCGTCCGTGGGATGGTCCGCGGGGACGGCGCGGTCGCGGGCCTCGTCGGGGTGCTGATCGACGTCACCGACCGTCGGCGCGCCGAGGACGAGGTCCGCCGCAGCGCGCTGCGCTACCGCAGCCTCGCCGAGACGCTGCCGCTCCTGGTCTGGACCATGCGGGTCGGCGACGGGCAGGCGACCTACGCCAACGCGCAGTTCCACAGCTACTATGGAGCGATCGGGCCGGAGCGGGCCGAGCGCCTCGTCCGCAACCATCCGGAGGATTCCGCCGCCATGGAGGCGGCCTGGAACCGGGCGGTCGAGACCGGCACGGGCTACAGCGGCCAATGGCGGATCCGGCGCCACGACGGCGCCTATCGCTGGCACAAGATCGCGCTGATCCCGATCCGGCTCGATCCCGCGAGCGGCGCGGTGGCGGAGTGGCTCGGGACCGCCCTCGACGTCGACGACATCGTCACGGCACGGCTGGCGGTCGAGGAGGCCCGCGGCCTTCTGGGGATCGCTCTGGACGCCGCGGGCGCCGGCACCTGGGACTGGGACATGCGCACGGGGATCGCCACCCTGAGTCCCGAGAGCGCGCGCATGCACGGCCTGTCCGATTTGGGTGAACCCCACGCGCTCGCCGCGGCGGACTGGACGGCGCTCCTCCATCCCGACGATGTCGGGGATGTCTGGGACGAGATCCGGCGGGCGGTGGAGACCTCCACCGCCTACGCGGCCGAGTTCCGGGTGGGCGAGCGCTGGCTCTATGCCCGCGGGCGGACCCTGTTCGGGCCCGAGGACCAGCCGCAGCGGATGGTCGGCCTGCATCTCGACATCACCGAACGCAAGGCCGCCGAGGCCGCCCTGCGCGCGGCGACCTGGGATGCGGAGGCTGCACGCGCAGAGGCCGAGCGGGCAAGCGCGGCCAAGAGCGAGTTCCTGGCTGCCATGAGCCACGAGATCCGCACGCCGCTGAACGGAATCCTCGGCTACGCCGATCTCCTCCTCGACGAGAGCACCATCCAGAACGAGGACCGGCGCCGTCTGGAGCTGATCCAGAGCTCGGGCGCGGCGCTGCTCACCGTCGTCAACGACATCCTCGACTTCTCGAAGATCGAGGCCGGGGAACTTACCCTCGATCCGGTCTCCTTCCCGCTGATCTCGATCGTGGACGGCACGGTCTCGATCGTCCGTGGCAGCGCGCTCCGGAGCGGCCTCGCCATCGAGGCCCGGATCGATCCGGCCCTCCCGAACTTCGTGGTCGGCGACCCCGGCCGCCTGCGGCAGGTCTTGCTGAACCTCCTCAACAACGCCGTGAAGTTCACTCCCGCCGGCTCCGTCACCGTGACCGTGCAGCGGGAGGGCGAGAGCCTCGCGCCGGACGGTACTCCCGGCGACGTCGTCCGGTTCGCCGTGACCGATACCGGCATCGGCATCGCGCCGGCGCAGCAGGACCGGCTGTTCAAGCGCTTCAGCCAGGTCGACGGTTCGATCAGCCGCCGCTTCGGCGGCACCGGCCTCGGACTGGCGATCTCGCGCCACCTCGTCACGCTCATGGGCGGCGAGATCGGGGTCGAGAGCCGAGAGGGAGAGGGATCGACCTTCTGGCTCCGACTCATCCTGCCGCGAAGCGCAGAAATCGCCGGCGCGGACGGCGTGCCCGCCGGCGGGGAGACGGCCGTAGCCCTGCGATCGCCGCCGGTCGTGGAGGCCGCAGCCCGCACGGCTCCGAAAGCCGCGCCGCTCCGCTTGCTCCTTGTGGAAGACGTGCCGCTCAACCAGGAACTCGCCTGCGCGGTTCTCGAATCCCAGGGCTACGCGGTGGATGTGGCCGGGGACGGAGCCGAGGCGATCACGGCGGTCGGGACATCCGTCGCCGCGGGCCGCGCCTACGACCTCGTCCTGATGGACGTCCAGATGCCCCGCGTCGACGGGCTGACCGCCACCCGCCGGATCCGAGCGCTCGCGCCGCCGGCCTGTGACATCCCGATCGTGGCGATGACCGCCAACGTCCTGCCGGCGCAGATCGAGGAGCTGCGCGAGGCCGGCATGGACGATCATGTCGGCAAGCCCTTCCGCCGGGCCGACCTCTTCGCCACGATCAGCCGCTGGACGGCACCGGGGGCGCGCCGTCCGGCACGGTCGGAGGAGCCGCGCCGCCGGGCGAAGATCGATTCCGCCATCCTCGACGCCGCGGTGCTCGGCGAGATGGAGGTGAGTTTCGGATCCGACCGCGTGGCAGCGCTTCTCGATCTCCTGGCGAATGAATTGTCGGAGCGTTTCCGGCCGAGCGAGACCGATCGGCTTCAAATTGCCCACGACGCGCACGCGCTCGTGGCGGCGGCGGGACTCCTGGGCTTCGTCGGCCTGTCCCGCCTGTGCCGCGAGGTCGAGGCCGCCGCCCATGCGGGCGCCGACCTGATGCCGCTGATCCGGCGCCTGGAGGTCCAGCGTGCGACCGCCCTGCGCGCCATTCGCCAGCTGCGCGCGGCGTGAGCCCGGATGCAGGATTGGGAGGCCGGTAAACCGTTCCCGGCCGACGGCGCCGCCCACATCGGCGGAGCAAAGCAATCCGGCCGTCACGACGCCGACCGGACGTCTCAGCCTGGATCGTCGGCGGGCTTCTCGCCGGACGGGGCGAACAGGTCCTCCGGCGCGATCACGGTGACGCGGCGCTGTGCCAGGTCGAGAACGGGCACGAAGGCCTTCGTGAAGGGAAGGAGCGCGGTGGCACCTCCGCCCGGGGGACGCAATTCCAGCAGGTCGCCGCTGCCGTAATTCGGTACCGCGACGATCACCCCGATGGGCGTCCCGGCCTCGTCCACCGCCGTGGCGCCGATCAGGTCGGCGGCATAGACCTCGTCGTCATCCTCGGGCGCGGCCAGACGGTCGCGCGGGACGAACAGGGCGACGCGGTTGAGCGCCTCCGCGGCGTTGCGGCCGGAGACGCCCTCGACGCGGGCGATCAGCATGTCGGGCGATGTACCGGGAGCGGGGCGCACTTCGGCAAGCGTCAGGGTCCTCCCGTCCGCCGTCTGCAGGGGGCCGTAGCCCGCGATCGCCCGTGGATCGCCGGTGTAGGATTTGAGCCGGACCTCGCCGGTGAGGCCGTGCGCCCGCCCGAACTCGCCCAGGAGGACGAGGTTCGGATCGGGCGGCACGGGCGGCGGCGCCGGCTTGGGGGCCGGTGCCTTGGGCGAAGTTGCGGCGCCCGGCGCAATCGCGCCGATCGCCGTGCTCGTGCGGCCACGGCGGCCGCCGTCGCGGGGCGTGGGACCTGCGGGGCGGCGCGCCATGACCGAGCGCCTTACGCGGCGGCGTCCTCGGCGGGCGCTGCGGCCTTCTCGGCGCGCTTGGCGGCACGCTCCTTGGCCTTCTCGCCCGGCTCGGCCTTCTGCGGGTTGTTGCGGGTCGGGCGCTTGGCGAGGCCCGCCTGATCGAGGAAGCGCAGGACGCGGTCGGTCGGCTGCGCGCCCTTGGCGAGCCAGCTCTGGATCTTCTCGTTGTCAAGGATGATGCGGGCCGGATCGTCCTTGGCCTTCATCGGGTCGTAGGCGCCGACCTTGTCGATGAAGCGGCCGTCGCGCGGGGCGCGGGCGTCGGCGACGACGATACGGTAGTAGGGGCGCTTCTTGGCGCCGCCGCGGGTGAGACGGATCTTGAGGGCCATGGTCTGACTACTTTCGCTGTTGCTCGATCTGGGACTCGTGGTCCGCCTTGATCGACTGGTGGTGCCGAATGACTTCCTTGACCACGAAGGCCAGAAACTTCTCGGCGAAGTCGGGGTCGAGCTTGGCGTCGACCGCGAGCTTGCGGAGCCGGGCGACCTGACGGGCCTCCCGGTCCGGATCGGAAGGGGGGATCCCCTTTCGGGCCTTGAGCTCGCCGACCCGCTGCGTGCAGCGGAAGCGTTCGGCGAGGAGATGGATCAGCGCCGCATCGAAATTGTCGATGCTGTCCCGCAAGCGCGCGAGTTCGGGATCGACGGCCTGCGCCGCGAGCACGTTCATTTCTTCTTCCCCGGCATGAACCCACCGAGACCCGGAAGTTTCGGGCCGCCGAGGCCCGGAAGCCCCGGAAGTTTGGGCATTCCGCCCCCGCCCAAGCCCGGCGGCATCGGCGGCAGCTTGCCGCCGAACTGCTTCTCGAGCTGCGCGATCTGCTCCGGGGTCGGCTCCGGCATGCCGGGTGGCAGGCCAGGCATGCCGCCGCCCATCCCACCGCCGCCGAGGCCGAACATCGAGCCGAGTGCCTGCCCGATCCCGCGCTTGCCCTGGCCCATCGCCTTCATCATGTCGGCCATGGTCCGGTGCATCTTCAGGAGCTTGTTGATCTCCGAGACGTCGACGCCCGAGCCCGCCGCGATGCGCTTCTTGCGGCTGTTCTTGAGCAGATCGGGGTTCTTGCGCTCCTGCAGGGTCATCGACGAGATGATCGCGCGCTGGCGCTTGAACATCTTCTCGTCGAGGTTGGCACCCTCGACCTGCTTCTTGATGGCGCCCATCCCGGGCAGCATGCCCATCAGGCCGCCGATGCCGCCCATCTTCTCCATCTGGGCGAGCTGCATGGACAGGTCTTCGAGATCGAACTTGCCCTTGCGCATCTTCTCCGCGGTGCGGAGCGCCTGCTCGTGGTCGATGGTCTCGGCCGCCTTCTCGACCAGCGAGACGATGTCGCCCATGCCGAGGATGCGGTTGGCGACGCGGGACGGATGGAATTCCTCCAGCGCGTCGACCTTCTCGCCGACGCCGACGAGCTTGATCGGCTTGCCGGTGACGGCCCGCATCGACAGAGCCGCGCCGCCGCGGGAATCGCCGTCCATGCGGGTCAGCACGATGCCGGTGACGCCGAGCCGCTCGTCGAAAGCGCGGGCGGTGTTGACCGCGTCCTGACCGGTGAGCGCGTCGGCGACCAGCAGCACCTCGTGCGGCCGGGTCGCGGCCTTCACCTCGGCGACCTCGGCCATGAGGCCCTCGTCCACCGTGGTGCGGCCGGCGGTGTCGAGCATCACCACGTCGAAGCCACCGAGACGGGCGGCGTCCATGGCGCGCTTGGCGATCTGCACCGCCGACTGGCCGGCGATGATCGGGAGGGATTCGACGCCGACCTGCTTGGCCAGGACCGCGAGCTGCTCCATGGCGGCCGGGCGGCGGGTGTCGAGGGAGGCGAGCAGCACCTTGCGCTTCTCGCGGTCCGAGAGGCGCCGGGCGATCTTGGCGGTGGTGGTGGTCTTGCCCGAGCCCTGCAGGCCGACCATCAGGATCGGCACCGGGGCGGGGGCGTTGAGGTCGACGGTCTCGGCGTCGGTGCCGAGCATCGCCACGAGCTCGTCGTTGACGATCTTCACGACCATCTGGCCGGGCGTCACCGACTTGAGCACGACGGCACCGACGGCCTTCTCCTTCACCCGGTCGGTGAAGCCGCGGACCACCTCGAGAGCGACGTCGGCCTCCAGCAGGGCCCGGCGCACCTCGCGCATGGCGGCGGTGACGTCGGCCTCGGTCAGGGCACCCCGGCGGGTCAGCCCGGAGAGGATGCCGGAGAGGCGGTCGGACAGGCCTTCGAACATGCGCTGGACCCGGGGTTACTGCTCGAGGCCGGCGCGCTCCACGCGGCGCGCCTGGAGGGCGGCCTCGAAGCTGCGCAGGGCGCTGGCGAATTTGTCCCGGCATCCCGGGTTGCAGAAGCCGACGACGGCACCGTTGTAGAGCGTCAGCGAGTCAGCCGAGATCGGCTTGCCCGACCACGGGCAGGTCTCGTTGATTGCGTCCTCGATCTTCAACGCTTCTTGATCTCGCGTCATGCGGGTGCCTCGGCCGGCGGACCCCGTCGCGGCGGATCAGGCCAACACCCATCGCGCCCGAGGGCGCAGACGCGCTGTCGGGCGTTGACCTCCGGCCTCGGGGGACCGGTCGGCTTGGCATCGGTCGATCTGCTACGGATCGGGAGGGCGGGGCGTAGCCGCGATGAGGCAGAAAGTCAATTTTTCGTCCCGCGGGCCGCCGGGGCGCGCCAGCGCGGCCCGAAACGGGGCGTCCGATCGCGATTAACTTTTACCGATCGTTAAGCATGTTCGGATTGTCATCGCTGGGTATTCGCTCAGGACGCCTCCCATGTCGGAACCCGCCCGCTCCACACCGCCGCTCGAGGCCGGCGGGCGCTCCGCGCCCGGCCCGCTCCGCGACTGGCTCGCTGCCATGAAGTCTCAGGCTCCGGCCGAGCTGCGCGGCGACGCGCGGACCGAGGAGCCGCATCCGGAGCCGAAAGCCGGTCGCTCGGCCGAGACTTGGGCGCCGCGGCTCGTGCAACCGGCCGAGGCGCCCCGCGCCGACGCCGAGGATGCCGACGTGTCCGAGCTGATGGCCGAGAACATGATGCTCAAGGCCAAGCTTCGCGTGGAGGCCGACCGCCAGGATGAGCTCCAGGGGATCCTGGCCGAGGAGATCCGCACGCTGCGCGAGCATATCCGCGAGGAGATCGGCTCGATGGAGGATCTGCGGGCCGAGCAGGAGGAGATCCGTGCGGAGCGCGACGAGTTCCGCCGGGAGCGCGAGCGGTTCCGCATCGAACGGGAAGAGATGCGGGCCGAGCGCGACCGGGCGATCACCGAGCGCGATGCGCTTCGGCTCGAGCGCCTCACCCTGGCGGGCGAGCGCGATGGCCTGCGCGAGGAACGCGATCTGTGGCGGGCCCGCACGGAGGCGCTGGCTCAGCCGCTGTTCCAGAGCCAGAAGCGCTGAGGCCGTCCGGACAGGCCCCTGAAAAGCCGAAGGGCCACCCGAGAGGGTGGCCCTTCCATTGCCGAACCGTCATGTCCGGCGGAACTGTCCCGAGATCGGGTCTCTGACGCGTCTTAGAGCGACGCGCCGGAGGCGACGGTCCAGGTCCGATGAGCCGAGACACACGGCTGATGACAATGAGACACTGGATCACCTCCTTTCGTTGGTTGCGGGTGAGGCGAAGTTAGGTGGGCGCACCCGGCTTGTGAAGCCCTGCCCCTGCGCCCGTTTGTCCTCCCCCGCGCCGGCGCTTTGCCGCCCGGGCGGCTGGGCGTATGACGGTCGGATCGCAGTCAGCCCGAACCCCATTGAACGCGCCCTTCACACATCCGCCGCGTCCCCCCGACGAGGCCGCGCTCGATCCCGACGCGATGCGCCAGCCGCTCGGCAACGCGTGGTACTGCGTCGGCCAGTCCCGGAGCCTGGGTAAGGCGGGGAGCCGGACCGGCCTCCGGGCCGTGGCGCTGAACGGCGAGCAGATCGTGATCGGCCGCGCCCCCGACGGCAGCCCCTTCGCGCTGCGTGACCGCTGCCCGCACCGCGGCATGGCCCTGTCGAAGGGCCGCTTCGACGGCGACACACTGATGTGTCCCTTCCACGGCTGGCGCTTCGGAACGGACGGTCGCTGCCGCGATGTCCCGACCCTGTCGGAGCACGATGCCGCCGACTTCTCCCGCATCCAGGTGCAGCGCTTCCCCGTCCGCGAGAGCGCCGGCTTCCTCTGGGTGAACCCGCATATCGGGGCCGCCGCTGGCGATGTGCCGGCCGTTCCGGAGCTGGATTTCGAGCCGGCGGGATCTCTCGTGGTCGAGCTCGTGGTCGAGGCCTCCTTCGATCTCACGACCTTGAGCCTCGTGGATCCGGGCCATGTCGCTTTCGTCCACGATTCCTGGTGGTTCCGGCCCTCCAAGCAGCTCCGCGAGAAGGTGAAGACCTTCCAGCCGGTCCCCCACGGCTTCGTCATGACGAGCCACGCCACCACGACGAGTTCGCCGGTCTATCGCCTGCTCGGCGGGGTGCCCGAGGTCGAGATCGAGTTCCGCCTGCCGGGCGTCCGCCTCGAGCGGATCCGCGCGGGCGCCAAGCGGGTGGCGAACTACACCTTCGCGACCCCGCTGACGCCGGACCGGACGCTGCTGACCAACGCCCTGTACTGGAGCATGCCGGCGCTGAACCTGCTCAAGCCCGTCGCGCGCCCGCTGATGCGCCAGTTCCTCACCCAGGACCAGCAGGTGCTCCAGCACGCGCAGGACGGGCTCGACCGCAAGCCGACCATGGTGCTGTTCGGCCAGGGCGACCTGCCGTCGCAATGGTATTTCCGCCTCAAGCGCGAGGCGCTCGAATCCGTGCGTGACGGGCGACCATTCACGAACCCTCTGGAGCGGCGGGAGCTGCGCTGGCGGTCCTGACGGCTGGGCCAAGCATCGATCCGCGTCTATCCGGCGATTTAAGATCCTATTAACCATACCAAGAGCAATCATTGCGGCGCTGTACATCTACTTGGGATGCCTCGCGCCGATGCCCCGCTTCTTCATCGACCTTCATGACGGCTTGCAGCCGATCCGCGACGAGGTCGGCTTCGATCTGCCGGACCTGCCGGCCGCGCGCGCCAAGGTCACACGGATCATGTCGGCGATCGCCCGCGACATGTTGCCGGATGTCGAGCGTCAGGATTACGTGGCCTGCGTCCGCGACGGCGTCGGCAAGGTGGTCTACCGGGCGCGCCTGTCGCTGGCCGCCGAGATGGTCGACTGAGCGATCCTGCGACGACCTCGCCCTGGGGCTCGCTGCCGCAAGACATGAGAACTTGACCGGGGCGCGAGATCGGCCATCTCCGATCCATGAAACGGCGCAGCCTGCTCACGGTCGCCAGCGCGGCCACGGTGATGACGCTCGGCGGTGTCGGCTATGCCGCGCACCGGCGCGGCAAGAACCCCTATTACGACGGACCGACCTCGGACCATTTCGATGGGCTGCGGTTCTTCTCGCCCGATCAGGCGACCGACAAGTCGCTGCCGGACGTGCTCCGCTGGCAGGCCAAGCGTCAGCGCGAGCGCTGGCCCAAATCGTTCCCGAGCCCGTTTCCGGCGGACCGCCCCCCCGAGCGGGTCTCCGGGTTGCGGGTCGTGCTGATCGGCCATGCGAGCTACCTCGTGCAGGTCGCCGGCCGCAACATCCTGATCGATCCGGTCTTCGCCAGGCGCGCCAGCCCGGTCCGCTTCGCAGGGCCGAAGCGCGTGAACCCGCCGGGAATCGCACTGGCCGACCTGCCGCCCATCGACGCGGTGCTGATCACCCACAACCACTACGACCATCTCGACGGGCCGAGCCTCGCCCGGATCTGGCAGGCGCATCAGCCGCTGATCGTGGCGCCGCTGGGCAACGATGCCATCCTGCGCGGCTACGATGACACGATGCATGTCGAGACGCGCGACTGGGGCCAGTCGGTCGATCTCGGCAACGGCCTGCAGGTCCACCTGACGCCCGCGAACCATTGGTCGGCCCGCGGCGTCAACGACCGGCGCATGGCGCTGTGGTGCGCCTTCGTGATCACCTCGCCCCGGGGCGTGCATTATCACGTCGGCGATACCGGGTTCGGCGACGGTGCGCTCTTCCGCGAGATCCGGGCTCTCTTCGGGCCGCCCCGGCTGGCGACCCTGCCGATCGGGGCCTACGAGCCGCGCTGGTTCATGCAGGCGCAGCACGTCAATCCGGCCGAGGCGGTCGCAGCCTTCACGCTGCTCGGCGCCGCGCAGGGGTTGGGTCACCACTGGGGCACGTTCCAGTTGACCGACGAGGGTGTCGCGCGGCCCGCCGAGGCGCTGACGGCGGCACTCGCCGAGGCGGACATCCCGCCAGAGCGGTTCGTGGCTCTGCGGCCCGGTCAGGTCTGGCAGGCCTGAACGCCGGCGAGCCGGCTGCCGCCGATTTAGGCATGATGCGTGCATCATTCTGTATGCAGCATGGATCAGCGGCGCCTGGATCGCCGCCGCGCGTCTGAACGGCGTGTGCCGCTCCATGCGGTGCAGCCGCTTTCAGCCGAGAGACACGATGGACCCGATCAAGCCGACACGCCGCTCATTGATGGCCGGAGGCGCGGCGCTCGCAGCCTTCGGGGCGGCGGGCCGGGCCGGCGCACAGGGCGCGGCCCCGGGCAGCCTGACCTACGGCATCTCGATGACCGACCTGCCGCTCACCACCGGGCAGCCCGACCGGGGCGCGGGCGGCTACCAGTTCACCGGCCTGACCCTGTACGACCCGCTGGTCGCCTGGGAGCTCGACGTCGCGAACCGGCCGGGCAAGATGGTCCCCGGGCTCGCCACCGCCTGGGAGAGCGATCCGGCCGATCCCAAGGTCTGGACCTTCCACCTGCGCGACGGCGTGGCGTTCCACGACGGCTCGGCCTTCGATGCCGACGCGGTGATCTGGAACTTCGACAAGGTGCTCAACAAGGAGGCGCCGCATTTCGACCAGCGCCAGGCCGCCCAGGTCCGCCCGCGGCTGCCCGGTGTGGCGAGCTACCGGAAACTCGACGCCAAGACCGTTCAGGTCACGACCAAGACCCCCGACAGCCTGTTCCCCTACCAGATGCTCTGGTTCCTGATCTCCTCGCCGGCGCAGTACGAGAAGGTGGGCCGGGACTGGGCGAAGTTCGCCTTCGAGCCCTCGGGCACGGGACCGTTCCGGATGGGCCAGCTGGTCCCGCGCGTGCGCCTCGAGCTCCTGCCGAACGCCGGCTACTGGAACCCCAAGCGGGTGCCGAAGCTGTCGAAACTCACGCTGACCTGCGTGCCGGAGGACCTCGCCCGTGTGAACGCGCTCCTGTCCGGCAATGTCGACCTGATCGAGTCGCCGGCGCCCGATGCCGTGCCGCGCCTGAAGGCCGCCGGCATGCGCGTCGTCGGCAACGACACGCCGCATGTCTGGAACTACCACCTCTCGATGCTGGAGGGCTCGCCCTGGCGCGACCTGCGCCTGCGCAAGGCCGCCAACCTCGCGATCGACCGCGCCGGGGTCGTCGAGCTGATGGGCGGTCTCGCCCAGCCCGCGATTGGGCAGGTACAGCAGTCGAGCCCGTGGTTCGGCAAGCCGGGCTTCCAGATCAAGACCGACGTCGAGGCGGCGCGCAAGCTCGTCGAGGAGGCGGGCTTCTCGGTCAAGAATCCGGTCAAGGCCACGATCCTGATCCCGACCGGCGGCACCGGCCAGATGCTGTCCCTGCCGATCAACGAGTTCCTGCAGCAGAGCTGGGCCGAGATCGGCATCCAGGTCGAATTCAAGACCGTGGAGCTGGAGGTGGCCTACACGGCCTGGCGCCAGGGGGCGGCGGATCCGAGCCTCAAGGGTGTGAGCGCCGGCAACATCGCCTACGTCACCTCGGACCCGTTCTACGCGATCCTGCGCTTCTATGATTCGAAGCAGATCGCTCCGAACGGGGTCAACTGGAGCCATTACCGCAATCCGGAAGTCGATGCCCTCTGCGACAAGGTCAAGGCGAGCCTCGATATGGACGAGCAGAACCGGTTGCTGGCGCGGATCCACGAGATCGTCGTCGATGATGCCGTCCAGGTCTGGGTGGTGCACGACACCAATCCCCACGCGCTCTCGCCGCGGGTGAAGAACTATGTCCAGGCGCAGCACTGGTTCCAGGATCTGGCCACGCTCGCCTGATCGGGCCGAGGCCGCGGGCCGGCCTCGTTCACGTCCATTCTCACGGGGCCGCGCAGCGGAGCCCGGGAGCCGGACCGGCGCACGCGGTCGGTTCTGATTCGCTCGTGCCTAGTACTACAGTTGCGGATTGATGGCTGATGTGTTCCGCTGAGCGTCTGCAAGAGCGGAGGCTTAGCGATGTCGGTGGCGTCCTGGTCTGGTTCGCTGTTGGCCTGGGAGCGTGAGCTCACAGCCCTGAAGGATCGCGTTGGGCTGTGCGTGCGGCGGCGCGAGTTGCGCATGTCGATCGGGCACTATCTCGACGGGCTCCTCTCCGGCGTCGAGCGCAAGACGGGCTGGCTCCTGGCCGAGCGTGCGGGTGAGGCACGGCCGCATCGGTTGCAGGCCGTGCTGGGACGGGGGCGGTGGGATGCGGATGCGGCACGCGATCTCGTGCGCGCCTACGCGGTCGAGGCCCTGGCCGACCCCGATGCGGTGCTCGTGGTCGACGAGACCGGCTTTCTGAAGAAGGGTACGCACTCCGTCGGCGTGGCGCGGCAGTACTCCGGCACGGCGGGGCGGATCGAGAACTGCCAGGTCGGTGTGTTCCTGGCCTATGCCAGTCGCTACGGCCAGGCGCTGATCGACAGGCAGCTGTTCCTGCCCGAGGCCTGGGCCGCCGATCAGGCGCGGCGCGCCAAGGCCGGCGTGCCCGAGGCGGTGGCGTTTGCCACCAAGCCCACGATCGCGCGCGCGTTGATCGCTGCCGCCCTTGACGCCGGGCTGCCCTGTGCCTTCGTGCTGGCCGATGCGCTGTACGGGTCGGACAAGCGGCTGCGGATGATGCTGGAGGCGCGCGAGCAGCCCTATGTGCTCGCGGTGCGCAGCAACGAGCGCTTGATGACGGTCGCGGATGGCTTCGCGACCCGCGACGCGTCCGCCATCGCCGACGCACTGCCGGCCTCCGCTTGGCACCGGCACGCCGCCGGCGAGGGCGCGAAGGGGCCGCGGCTCTACGACTGGGCGCGGGTGCGCCTGCTGCGCCTGCAGACGCCGCCTTGGGACCATTGGCTGCTGATCCGGCGCAGCCTGCGCGAACCGTTCGAGCGCGCCTACTACGTCGTGTTCGCGCCCATGGAGACCACGCTGTCCGAACTGGCCGGGGTGGCTGGGCTGCGCTGGACCATCGAGACCTGCTTTGGCACCGCCAAGGGCGAACTCGGCCTCGACCACTGCGAGGCGCGCTCCTGGGACGGGTGGCACCGTCACATGACACTGTGCATGGCCGCGCTCGCCTTCCTCGCGCGGTTGCGCGCTGAGTTGGTGCGCGCCGCAGCTGGCAAACCGAACGAAACGAGTCCGGTCGCCGCCGTCGAGGCCGCTTGAGGCGCCCTCCACCACCAAACCCGCCTGAGCACCTGCCACCGCTCTCTGTCCCGGAGATCAGGCACCTGCTCGCTCGCCTCGTCCTCGCTTTTGCCCCCATGCGCGCGCTGCTGCTTGCATGGTCCCTCTGGCGACGACGGCATCAGGCCGCGGCACGGGCAGCCCATCTCCGATCACGCCAAAAACTGCAACTGTAGTACTAGAGCCGGTCCGGATCGTGTTGCGACGGTTCGGAAGGGCGGCGATCCCGGTCGCGACAGCCGCGCCAGGGGCCCCCTGTACGGGCTACGGGCTCGACGCGTGAGACGATTGAAGGTCCTGACGATGGCATGGGCCTGTCAAGCTCCCGTCAGTCCGGCGCGCCGCAGGCGAGCCCGGACCCGGACAGGCACGCCGGAGGCGGGCAACCCAGAGCCGCTGTCAGCGCAAGGCCTTGCCGCGCCGGCGTGTCTGGATCCCTGGCTCCGCTGCGCGGCCCCGGGATGACGCGGAGACGCAGAAACCAAGATGGAGACATTGTCCCGAACGGGAGATGAAAATCACCCGCTTTGCCATCCTTGGCCCCGATGGGAGAGGGGACCTGCGCTTCGTGCGGCACGGGCTCGGCTATCGTACCCGTCCCAACCCGATCGCGAACGGCTCTAAGGGCTGCCTGCCGTCGGCGTGCCCCTCGTGGTCCAGGCTCATCTGCGGCCCCCCGGCATGACCGCCTGTCGCGAGTCGCGTTTGAACTTGGGCAGGCCGCTCCGGTACGAGCGGGTTCGTTCTGGCGATCGCCTCGGAAGGCGATCTCGTGGCAGGCGCAATCGATGCGTCGTCTGCCGCGGGGCCGGATACTGTTTCGGGCCGCCGCACTCCTTCCGATCACTCACCGTTTCTGAAAGCCCGGCACCGACTGGCCTTCCGTTGTCTATGCCGGCCCGCCCCGAGACATGGCAATCCGGGAGGAATCGGCAATCTCGCACTTGCAGCAAAGCCGGTTGCCAGCTAGGACGCTCGAGCAGACAAATTCGGGAGCATCTGGCAATGACCCTTCGGCTTATCAGTGGTTTCGCGGCGGTGACCCTCGCGCTGTCCGGCCTTTCGATCCCGGCCGCGATGGCCAAGCCGGCGACGGGTGCGAGCGCGGTCAAGATGATCGACACCGACAACGACGGCACCGTCGACCTGAAGGAAGTGGAGGCGGTTGCCTCGGCGACCTTCGACCGCCTGGAGAAGGACGCCGACGGAACCCTCGATGCCCGTGAGCTGAAGGGCCGCCTGAGCAAGGCCGGCGTGAAGCAGGCCGATCCGGACAACGACGGCACCCTCGACAAGAAGGAATACCTCGCTGCGGTCGGCGAGCGCTTCAAGCAGGCCGATCCGGACGGCGACGGCACCCTCGACGCCAAGGAGCTGAACTCCAAGGCCGGCAAGGCGCTGCTCGCCCTGATCAAGTAAGGCTGTCTTCGCGCTTCACGTCGCGTGCTGAGATGTCGAGGCTCCCGCGGATTCGTCCGCGGGAGCCTCGTCGTTTGGTGGATACGCGCGATTCGACGCGCCGCGCCTCAAACCCGGCAGCTCTCGAACCCGGCGCGGATCGCCGCCTCGTCGAGGTTGCGCCCGATGAACACCACGCGGGAGACTCGCGGCTCATTCGGCCCCCAATCGCCCTGGACGTCCCCGTCGAGGATCATGTGGACGCCCTGGAAGACGAAGCGCTTCGGCTCGTTCGGGAAGGCCACGATCCCCTTGCAGCGCAGGATGTCGGGTCCCTGGACCTGGGTGAGGTTCGAGATCCAGGGCATGAACTTCTCCGGATCCACCTCGCCCTCGATCTTCGCCGAGAGCGACCGGATATCGGAATCGTGGTGGTGGTGGTGCCCCTCCTCGAGGAAGTCGGGCTCCACGTCGAGGATCCGGTCGAGGTCGAAGGCATTGCGCTCCAGCACGGCGTCGAGCGGCACGGCGCAGTTCTGCGTGCGGTGGAGCTTCGCCAGCGGGTTGATGGTGCGGATCTCGGCCTCGACCCGGTCGAGGTCGGCGGGCGACACGAGATCGCTCTTGTTGAGCAGGATCACGTCCGCGAAGGCGATCTGGTTCTTCGCCTCCGGGGCGTCCTTCAGGCGGTCTGAGAGCCACTTGGCGTCGGCCACCGTCACCACGGCGTCGAGCCGGGCGGCGTCGCCCACATCCTGGTCGACGAAGAAGGTCTGCGCCACGGGCGCCGGGTCGGCGAGGCCGGTGGTCTCGACGATGATCGCGTCGAACTTGCCCCGGCGCTTCACCAAGCCATCCATGATCCGGATCAGGTCGCCGCGCACCGTGCAGCAGACGCAGCCGTTGTTCATCTCGAACACTTCCTCGTCAGCGCCGACGACGAGGTCGTTGTCGATGCCGATCTCGCCGAACTCGTTGACGATCACGGCGTAGCGCTTACCGTGGTTCTCGGTGAGGATCCGGTTGAGGAGCGTGGTCTTGCCCGCGCCGAGATAGCCGGTGAGCACGGTCACCGGGATCTTACCGGCGGCGGATCCGGCAGCAGATCCAGCTTGGGCGGAAACGGGGCTCGTGTCGGTCATGGCGGGTTCTTCGATGGGGTCAGCGGACGGGCGCGGAGCGCCCATGAGCGTTGTCATATTGTAACAAATCCCGTCAAAGGAAGACGGAGCCACACGGTTTCGCGACCACGGCTCCCGATCGATTGCGCGTCAGACAAGCTTTGCTCTAGGCATTTGAAGCCGCACGGACTCTTCCGCGCGGTCCGCCACAGAAAAGCACCGCCGATCGCATTGATGTGGGCTTCGTCCGGGCGCGAATCGTACACTTGTCAGTCAACCCGGTCTCTTCGCCCGGACCCGGAAGATCATTCGCATGGACGCCCGAAATCCGCTGGACCAGGATGAGGCGATCGCCGCACCCCGCCGCAAGCGCCGGGGGCCGGGGCTCCTCCTCATCCTCCTGCTGCTCGCGGCCGCGGCAGGGGCGGCGTTCGCCTTCTCCGACCGGGTTCGCGAAGGCACGTCGGGCCTTGTCGCCGCGCTGACCGGCCTGCTCGCACCGAGCAATCCGGATCCCGGGATCGATGCGGAGAAGGCCGGGGTCGTGGAGCGGATCTTCCGGCCCACCAAGGAGCAGCGGGCCGCCTTCGAGATCCTGCCGGTCGCCACACAGGTCTTCCGTCCGGAGGGCACCGCGGAGGGGCGCATCGCCCTCAACGAGGACGACAACGTCCCGGTCGTGTCGCCCTATGCGGGCCGGGTGACGAAGGTGCTGGCCCGCGCGGGCGACGACGTGAAGGCCGGCGACGTGCTGCTGACGCTCGAGGCCACCGACATGGTCCAGGCGCAGAACGATTATCAGGCGGCCCTGAACAATCTTCAGAAACAGCAGGCGCTTCTGAAGCTCGACCAGACCATCGCGCAGCGCCAGCAGGAACTGTTCCAGGCGCACGCGACGGCGCTGAAGGATTACCAATCCGCCCAGAACGACGTGATCGCCGCCCAGAGCGACCTGAAGACCGCGGAAGCCGCCCTCGACGCCGTCAAGAATCGCCTGCGGCTGCTGGGCAAGACCGATGCCGAGATCGTGGCCTTCGAGAAGAAGGGCTCAATGAGCCCCGAGACCCAGATCCGGGCACCGATCGCCGGCACGATCGTCCAGCGCAAGGTCGGCACCGGGCAGTATCTGTCGGCTTCCAGCGACCCGGTCTTCGTGATCGGCGACCTGTCGACCGTCTGGCTCATCGCCAATGTCCGCGAGAGCGAGATCCCGAAGATCCGCATCGGCCAGGAGGTCGAGGCGAAGGTGGCGGGCTTCGGCGCCCGGGTGTTCAAGGCCCGGGTCAACTACATGGCCTCCAGCCTCGACCCGGCGACGCGGCGGCTCGCGGTGCGCAGCGAGGTCGACAATCCCGACCGGGTGCTGCGCCCGGAGATGTTCGCCACCTACACGATCGTCACCGGCAAGGGCGAGCCGAGCCCGAGCGTGCCGGTGGGCGCCGTCGTGTACGAAGGCGACCGCACCCACGTCTGGGTGGCGCGGCCGGACGGAGCCGTGGAGGCACGGGACGTCAAGCTCGGACTGATCAACGGCGACAGTGCCCAGGTCATCGAGGGCCTGCACCCGGGCGAGCAGGTGGTGACCCGCGGCGCCCTGTTCATCGACCGCGCGGCGAGCGGCGAAAAGGCGTCCTGAGCGAGGATTCGGTCCGATGAACAGCCTGATCGTCTTCTCGCTCCGCCAGCGCGTGCTGGTGGTGCTGATGTTCGTGGTGATGCTGGGCATCGGCTACGGGGCCTATACGCAGCTCAACATCGAGGCCTACCCCGACCCGGTCCCGCCACTCGTCGACGTCATCACCCAGAATCCGGGCCAGTCGGCGGACGAGATCGAGCGCTACATCACGATCCCCCTCGAGGTGGCGCTGGCCGGCATTCCCAACGCCCAGGTGGTGCGCACGATCTCGCTGTTCGGCCTGTCCGACGTGAAGGTCCAGTTCAACTACGAGTACACGTACGAGCAGGCCCTGCAGCGGGTGCTCAACCGCCTGTCGCAGGCCCCGACGCTGCCCAACGGCGCCACGCCGCAGATCTCGCCGACGAGCCCGGTGGGCGAGATCATGCGCTACAAGCTGGTCGGCCCGGCCGGCTACTCGCCCATGGACATGAAGACCCTGCAGGACTGGGTGCTGCAGCGCCGGTTCAAGGCGATCCCCGGCGTGGTCGACGTGACGGCCTTCGGCGGCAAGGCCAAGGAATACGAGGTCGCGGTCGACCTCAACCGGCTCCAGGCCCAGGGCCTGACGCTGGTGCAGCTGACCAACGCGCTGAACAACGCCTCGATCAACGTCGGCGGCCAGACGCTGAATGTCGGCCAGCAATCGGCGGTGGTGCGCGGCATCGGGCTGATCCGCGACATGGACGACATCCGGGACACGATGATCAGCCTCGTCAACGGCACCCCGGTGCTGGTGCGGGACGTGGCGGAGGTGCGGGTGTCGAACGCGCCGCGCCTCGGCATCGTCGGCCACGACGACCAGCGCGACATCGTTGAGGGCATCGTGCTCATGACCCGCGGCGGCAAGAGCCTGCCGACGCTGGAGCGGGTCGAGGCCGAGATCGACAAGATCAACGGCTCCACGATCCTGCCGCCCGACGTGAAGATCGAGCGGATCTACGACCGCTCGGGCCTGATCCACACCACCACCCACACGGTGATGCACAACCTGGTCTTCGGCGTGGTGCTGGTCTTCGTGGTGCAGTGGCTGTTCCTCGGCTCGCTCACCAGCGCGATCATCGTGGCGGCGACGATCCCGTTCGCCCTCGGCTTCGCGATCCTGATCCTGGTGATCCGCGGCGACTCGGCCAACCTGCTGTCGCTCGGCGCCATCGATTTCGGCCTGATCGTCGACGCCACCGTGATCATGGTCGAGAACGTGTTCCGCCACATCGCCGAGCCCGACCACGTGAAGGGCGAGGTCCCGCCCGGCGGCCTGACCGGACGGCTCGGCACGATCGCGGTCGCGGGCCGCGAGGTGAACCGGGCGATCTTCTTCTCGGCGACGATCATCATCGTCGGCTTCCTGCCGCTGTTCACGATGACCGGCGTCGAGGGCCACATCTTCGGGCCGATGGCCAAGACCTACGCGTACGCGCTGCTCGGTGGCCTGCTCGCGACCTTCACGGTCTCGCCCGCGCTCTCCGCGCTGATGCTGCCCAAGAACCTGGAAGAGCGCGACACGCTGATCGTGCGGGTGCTGCGCGTCGGCCACGAGCGTGTGCTGGCCTTCGGCCTGCGCAACCGGGTCCTGGCGCTCGCCGTGATGCTGGCGGTGCTGCTGGTCTCGGGACTGACGGCCCGCAATCTCGGCCTGGAATTCCTGCCGCGGCTCGAGGAAGGCAACCTCTACGTGCGCGGGACGATGCCGTCCTCGATCTCGCTGGAGGCCGGCAATTCCTACGTCCAGCGCATGCGCAAGATCTTCCAGGAGGTTCCGGAGGTCACCACCGTCCTGTCGCACCAGGGCCGCCCGAACGACGGCACCGACGCCACCGGCTTCTTCAACGTCGAGTTCCTGGCGCCGCTCAAGCCCATCGACCAGTGGCGGAAGGGTCTCGACAAGGAGACGCTGATCCAGGACCTGAGCAAGAAGCTGGAATCCGAATTTCCCGGGATCGAGTTCAATTTCTCCCAGTATATCGAGGACAACGTCCAGGAGGCCGCCTCGGGCGTGAAGGGCGAGAACTCGGTCAAGATCTACGGTAACGACCTCGCGCAGCTCACCAAGACCGCCAATGCGGTGAAGGCGGCGCTGGCTACCGTTCAGGGCGTCACCGACCTGTCGGTGTTCGAATCCCTCGGCCAGCCGACGGTCCGGATCGACGTCGATCGCCACAAGGCCGCCCGCTACGGCCTGTCCATCGGCGACGTGAACACCACGATCCAGGCGGCGATCGGCGGCCAGACCGCGGGCGATCTCTACGAATACGGCTCGGACCGCCACTTCCCCATGCGGGTGCGGCTCGCCAAGGAGTACCGCTCGTCGCTGGCCGGCATCCGCAACATCGCCGTGGGGGCGCAGAACCCCAATGGCGGCGTGATCCAGGTGCCGCTCTCCGAGATCGCCGACGTCGACCTCGTCTCGGGCGCCTCGTTCATCTACCGCGAGGACCAGGAGCGCTACATCCCGGTGAAGTTCTCGGTGCGCGGCCGCGACCTCGGCAGCGCGGTCCTCGAAGCTCAGCGGAAGGTCGCCGATGCCGTGGACCTGCCGCCGGGCTACCGCCTGGAATGGGTCGGGCAGTTCACCAACCTGAAGGAGGCGGCGGCCCGGCTCAGCCTCGTGGTGCCGCTCACGCTGCTGCTGATCGCGCTGCTCCTGTACATCAACTTCTCGTCGGTGGCCGACATGCTGCTGACCCTGTCGGTGATCCCGATGGCGATGATCGGCGGCATCTTCGCCCTGTTCCTGACCGGCACGCCGTTCTCGATCTCGGCGGCGATCGGGTTCATCGCGCTGTTCGGCATCTCGACCATGGAGGGCGTGATCCTGCTCGCCTATTACAACCAGCTCCTCGACGAGGGCTGGAAGAAGCAGGAGGCCGTCTGGAACGCCGCCGTGGTGCGCATGCGCCCGGTGATGATGACCTGCGTGGCGGCCTGCGTCGGCCTGCTGCCGGCGGCGGTCTCCACCGGCATCGGCTCGCAGGTGCAGAAGCCGCTCGCGCTCGTGGTGGTCGGCGGCATCATCCTGGCGCCGAACCTGATCCTCGTGGTCGTGCCGGTGCTGATCTCGCTGTTCTCGCAGCGCCGCCCGAACCCGGACGCGCGGACGCGGACCGCGCATCAGGTCGCCGCGTGAACCGGCCCAGGACGGCCGCGCGGCGCGTTGCAGGGGCGCCACAACGCCCGCGCCGCGCGCGCGACCTGGGGACAGTTGCATTGACTTGGCTGCGCGCCGCGCCGCTCTACCAGGGTGAGGCTTTCGGGGGCGGAATGGTGAGCGTTGGGCCGAACAGGTGCGGACGGGCGGCCGCATGGCTGGCGGCCACGCTGGCCCTGTCGGCCTGCGCGGTCGGCCCGAACTTCGTTCCGCCGGAGGATCCGCCGGTCAGCCGCTATACCAAGGAGCCGCTGAAGAACCCGTCGGCCGCCGACAGAATCCGCACCCGGCAGGGCGGCTCGGCCGACCAGAGCTTCGTCTCGGGCGCCGACATCCCGGGCCAATGGTGGACCCTGTTCCACTCGAAGGCGCTGAACCGGGTCGTCGAGCAGGCGCTGGCCAACAACCCGACCCTGGAGGCGGCCCAGGCCTCCCTGCGGGTGGCGCAGCAGAACGTGCTCGCCCAGAAGGGCACCCTCTACCCGAGCCTGACCGCGACCCCGCAGATCCAGGGCGCGCTGGCACCCGGCCTCGACCTGCAATCGCCGCTCAACAACCAGACCAACTATCTCTACAGCCTCGCCACGCCGCAGGCAGTGGTCTCGTACAATCCGGACGTGTTCGGCGGGAACCGGCGCCAGATCGAGTCCCTGGAGGCCACCACCGAGAACCAGCGCTTCCAGCTGGAGGCGGCCTATCTGAGCCTGACCGCCAACGTCGTTGCCGCCGCCATCCAGGAGGCGGCCCTGCGGGCGCAGATCGACGCCACCCGCAAGGTGATCCAGGCCCAGACCGAGGTTCTGCAGCTCTACAACAAGCAGCTTTCCCTGGGGCAGATCGCCGGCGCCGACGTCATCCAGCAACAGGCCGCGCTGGCGCTGTCGCAGCAGCTGCTGCCGCCGCTGGAGAAGGCCCTCGCCCAGCAGCGCAACCTGCTCACCGCCCTGGCCGGACGGCTGCCCTCCGACGAGGTCAGCGAGACCTTCGACCTCGCCGCCCTGCGCCTGCCGACGAAGCTGCCGGTAAGCCTGCCCTCGCGGCTGGTGCAGCAGCGGCCCGACGTGAAGGCGGCCGAGGCGCTGGTGCAGGAGGCGAGCGCCAATGTCGGCGTCGCGGTGGCCAACCGCCTGCCGCAGTTCAGCCTCACGGCCACGGGCGGCTCCAGCGCGACGCGGATCGCGCAGGTGACCAATCCGGGCGCGGCGTTCTTCACGATCATCGGGCAGGCGACGGCCCCGATCTTCGATGCCGGCACCCTGTTCCGGCGCCAGCGGGCGTCGGAGGAGTCCCTGACGCAGGCCCAGGCGCAGTACAAGGCGACGGTGATCACCGCCTTCCAGAACGTCGCCGACGCCCTGCGGGCGCTCCAGGCCGATGCCAGGGCGGTGGCCGCGGCCGATGCCGCGGTGAGCGCCACCAACCAGAGCCTGGGGCTGATCCGCAAGCAGTACACCGCGGGCGCGATCACCTCCTCGCAGGTTCTGATCGCTCAGCAGGGCTACCTCTCGGCCCTGGTCACCTCGGCGGGCGCGCGCGCCACCCAGTACGCCGACACCGCGGCCCTGTTCGTGGCGTTGGGCGGCGGCTGGTGGAACCGCGCCGACGTGGCGCCGCCGCCGCCCGAGAAGGACCCGCTGAAGGTGCTGTGACGCGCGGCCGCGTCAGGCGTACATCGCGATGGCGTCCTGGAGCATCTGGTCGGCGGCGCTCATGACCTTGGTGTTGGCCGTGTAGGCCTGCTGTGTCTCGATCATCTTCGAGAACTGGTCGGTGATGCTGGCGGTCGACTGCTCCACGGCGCTGGCGGTCACGGTCGCGCCGTTGAGGCCGTAACTCGGCGTCCCGGACCGGCCGTTCGCCACGTAGGTCCCGCCGTCGAGCCCGGTCAAATTGTCCTGCGGGCCGAATTGCGCGAGCGTCAGGGCGCCCAGCGGCACGGCGCTGCCATCGGCGGCGGTGCCGGTCAGGGTGCCGGCGGGCGAGACGGCGAGGCTGGCCAGCGTGTTCGCGCCGGTGGGAACCGTGACGGGCGCCGTCGCGGATGGCCCGGCGAACAGGTAATAGCCCGCGCCGTTGACGAGGAAGCCGTTGGCATCCGGGGCGAAGTCGCCGCGCCGCGTATAGCCGGTCTCGCCGGTGAAGGTCGGGCTCTGATCCGTCCCGGTATTGTCGCGGACGATGAAGTAGCCGTTGCCCGAGATGGCGAGGTTGGTCGACACGCCGGTCGACTGCACCGTGCCCTGGATGGTGAGGCTGTTGCGCGTGCTCGCCGCCACGCCCCCGGCCTGTTGCGGCGCTTTCGCCGACTGCGCCAGCATGTCGGCGAAGCTGGTCTCCGTGGTCTTGAACCCCGCCGTCTGGGTGTTGGCGATGTTGCCGGAGATGTTGTTGAGCGCCAGCGACTGCGCCGAGGCGCCGGAAATCGAATTCGAGAGCGCGTCGTAGAGGCTCATCGGGGTCTCCGTCCGTGGGACCGGCAAGAACCGATCCGACGGAGAAGCATAAGCGCCCGCTATGGTTAACCGGCCGTGTGTGACGGAGTGTTGCGGGCTCGAGACCGTGTTCGAGCTCCGGCGCCGTCCCTGCAAGTGGAGCCAAGCAATCCAGCTGCGCCGCGCCTGCGGCGGGCGGGCCGACCTGGGTCGCTTCGCTGCGCGCGGCGACGGGACCGACCGGTCAGGCGCCGACAGCACTCAGCACGATCTCCCGCCGGTGCGGCCGGTCGCGGTGCTCGATCAGGTAGATTCCCTGCCACGTGCCCAGCGCGAGCCGTCCGTCGATCAGCGGGACGCTGAGGGCCGAATCCGTGACCATCGTGCGGATATGGGCGGGCATGTCGTCGGGCCCCTCGGCCCCGTGGACGTAGCCGGCGTTCCGCGGCGCAAACCCGTCCAGCGCGGTCATCAGGTCGGTCTGCACGTCCGGATCGGCGTTTTCCTGGATGGTGAGCGAGGCCGAGGTGTGCCGGCAGAACACCGTGACCAGGCCGTCGCGGATGCCGCTCCCGCGCACGAACTCCGCCACCGCGCCGGTAAAATCCGTGAACCCCTCCCCGGTGGTCGCGATGGTCAGGCGCCCGCTGGCGTGACGCTCCACCCGGCCGGAGGCCAGGAGCTCCACCGGACCGATCTTGCCCTGCCTCATGCGCTCTTCTCCAGCAGCGTCGCGCCCGGCGCGACCTCGCGCTCGCCGCGGGCCAGGATCCGTTCCAGCACGTCGATCCGGTCGGCCTCCGCGGGCGGCTTGTCCCAGCGGATGCGGCTGACCCGGGGGAAGCGCATCGCCACGCCCGACTTGTGCCGGGTCGAGCGCTGCACACCTTCGAACGCGATCTCCAGGACGAGCCCCGCCTCCCGCCCGTGGGCAACCTCGCGCACCGGGCCGAAGCGCTTGGTGGTGTTGTTGCGGACGTAGCGGTCCAGCTTGGCGAGCTCGGCGTCGGTGAAGCCGTGATAGGCCTTGCCCACCGGCACCAGCTCGTCGCCTCCCTCGGGCGCCTCGCGCCAGACGCCGAACGTGTAGTCCGAGTAGAAGGACGAGCGCTTCCCGTGCCCGCGCTGGGCGTACATCATCACCGCGTCGACGATGTGCGGCTCGCGCTTCCATTTCCACCACGGTCCCTTCGGCCGGCCCGGCAGGTAGGGGCTGTTGAGGCGCTTGAGCATCACGCCCTCGATGGCGTCGGCATCCTCGCCCGCGCCGACGGAACCCGGATCGGCCCGGGCGGCGGCCAGCGCTTCCCAATCGGCGAAGGGCACCAGCGGCGAGATGTCGATCCGCGCGTGATCGAGGCGGGTGACGAGGGCTTCCAGCTTCTCCCGGCGGGTTGCGAAGGGCTCGGCCCGCAGGTCGTCGCCGTCGAGGGTCAGGAGATCGTAGGCCCGCACATGGGCGGGAAACTCCTCCAGGAGCTTGGCCGTGACCGCCTTCCGGTTGAGGCGCTGCTGGAGCACGTTGAAGCTCTGCACCCGGCGCTCCCGCAGGATCAGGAGCTCGCCGTCGAGGGCGCCCGTGAAGGTGATCGCCTCGGCGAGATCCGGGAATGCCCCGGTGATGTCCTCGCCGGTGCGGGAATAGACCTTTCCGACCTGCTCGCCGGCCCGGTCGCGACCGCCCACGAGCTGGACGCGGATGCCGTCCCATTTCCACTCGGCCGAGAACGCCGCCGGCTCCAGCTTCGCGAGGTCGGCCTCCTCCTCGATCGGGTGCGACAGCATCGGCGGCCGGAACGGGGCCGGGTTGCGGGTCTCGGGCCGCTCGGCCCGGCCCTCGACCCAGGCGAACAGGGTCTCGAACGGCGGGGTCAGCCCGTGCCAGACCTCCTCCACCGCATCGGCGTCGTGGCCGCCCAGCGCGCCCACCGCGGTCTTGGCGAGACGCGCCGAGACGCCGACCCGCAGGTTGCCGGTGACGAGCTTCAGGAGCGCCCAGCGCCCGGTCTCGTCGAGGGCGTCGAGCCAGTCGGCGAGATGGCCGGGCAGGTCGCGCTTCGGAATGGTCGCCAGCGTCTCCACGACCTCGGCGAGGGTGGGGACGTGTGGTGGGGGATTGTTGTGGCCAATCCCTGCGCGCGCATCCCCTCCCCCCTCTGCGGGGGAGGGTGGCCCCCGCGTCAGCGGGGGTCGGGAGAGGGGAGCGACGCCTTCGGAGGAGGCACCGCCTTCATGAAGGCCAAGGCCGGCTTCTGCGCCGTCGCTCCCATCGACCCCCCTGCTGCGCAGGGTCCCCTCCCCCGCGGAGGGGGGAGGGAGAGGGGTGGCGGGCCAGATCAGCGCCGTGGTCTCGGCGAGATCGCCGACGTAATTGTGCGAGAGCCGGAACAGCACCGGGTCGATCCGCTCCTCCACCAGCCCGCGGATCAGCGCCGGCTTGGCTTCGCGAAAGCTCAGCGTGCCGGTCATGGCGCCGAGCGCGTAGCCGCGCTCCGGATCGGGCGTCCGGGCGAAGTAATCCTGGAGCATGCGCAGCTTCGCGTTGCGGCGCGGCTCGTAGGCGAGGCGGTCGAGGAGATGGGCGAAGTCGTTCACGCGGCCGCCTCCGCCTCGACCGCGGGCTCGGCCTCGCCGTCGTCGCCGTAGCCCAGCAGGTGCAGCGGCTTCGCCCGGATACCCTGCGTCCCGCACCAGTGGACCAGCGCGTCCTCCTGGCCGTGCGTGACCCAGACCTCCTCGGCGCCGGTGTCGCGGATGGTGCGGCACAGGTCCGGCCAGTCCGAATGGTCGGAGATGACCATCGGCAGCTCGACGCCCTTCTGGCGGGCGCGGGCGCGCACCCGCATCCAGCCCGAGGCGAAGCAGGTCACCGGGTCGGGGAACTTGCGCGACCACAGGTCCTGGATCGACGAGGGCGGGCAGATCACGATCGCGCCGTGCATGTCCTTGCGCTCGGCGGCCACCACCTTCGGCGTGTCGCCCAGCGGCACCCCCTCCTCCTTGTAGAGGGCGGTCAGTTTCTCCATGGCGCCGTGCAGGTGGATCGGCCGGTCCCAGCCCTCCTCGCGCAGGAGCGCCATCACCCGCTGCGCCTTGCCCAGCGCGTAGGCGCCGACGATGTGGGCGCGTTCCGGGAACAGCGCCACGGAGTCGAGGAGCTTGCGGACCTCGCCGCGCGTGTCGGGATGGGTGAAGACCGGCAGACCGAAGGTCGCCTCGGTGATGAACACGTCGCAGGGCACCACCTCGAAGGGCAGGCAGGTCGGGTCCGGCGCCCGCTTGTAGTCGCCCGAGACCACGACCCGAACCCCGTCCCGCTCGATGGCGATCTGCGCGGAGCCGAGCACATGTCCGGCCGGCGCGAAGCGCACGGTGACATCACCGATGCGGATCGGCTCGCCGAGCCTCGCCTCCTGCCGCTGGCGGCAGAAATCCGCGCCGTAGCGCACCGCCATGATCCGCAGGGTCTCGGGGGTCGCCAGGACGTGGCCGTGGCCCGACCGGGCGTGGTCGGCATGGCCGTGCGTGATCAGCGCGCGCTCCACCGGCCAGGTCGGATCGACGTGGAAACGCCCGAGCGGGCAATAGAGACCCTCGCGGGTCAGGGTGAGGAGATCGCTGGCGCGTATCGGCATCGGGCCCGTGCTACCGGTGGAGTCCGCCGGAAGCCCCGATATATAGGCGCCCCGGATCCGGCAGACGCATGGCCTCGCAGCTCAGTTCCGGCGATCTCCTCGCCGATCGCCGCTATCGTTACGCGGACGCCTGTCTGGCGGAGGGCGACCCTGCCGGAGCGGCGGATCTCGCCGAGCAGGTTCTGGAGATCGCCCCCCGCTACGCGGCCGCCTGGCTGCTCCTCGGCCGGGCCCGGGAAGCCTTGGCCGAGCCCGGCGGCGATCCGGACCTGCGGGCCGCGGCGGCCCGGGCCTATGCCCGCGCCCTTGCCATCGACCCGGACGACACCCTCGGTGTGCGGGCGCACCTCGTGCGCCTGGGCAGCAGCGATGGGCTTCCCGCCCTTTCGCCCTCCTATGTCAGGGCTCTGTTCGACGGCTACGCGCCGCGCTTCGAGCGCCATCTGGTGGAGGGCCTCGGCTATGTCGGCCCGGACCTCGTCCGGGACGCGCTTCCGAACGATCCCCCGCATTTCGCGACGGCGCTCGATCTCGGCTGCGGCACCGGCCTGATGGGCGCGGCGATTCGCGACCGGGCCGGCCATCTCGTCGGCGTCGATCTCTCGCCGGGCATGCTGGCCCTTGCCCGGGCCAAGCTCTGGAAGGAGCGGCCACTCTACGACCGCTTGGTCGCGGGCGAGTTGACCGCCTTTCTGGGCGATGAGCCGGCCGCCTCGGCCGATCTCTGCCTCGCCGCCGACGTCCTGATCTACGTGGCCGATCTCGGCCCCGTCCTGGCCGGGATGGGCCGCGTGCTGCGGCCGGGCGGCCTCGCCGCCTTCACGGTGCAGTCCCACGACGGTACGGGCGCCGCCCTGGGCCCGGACGGCCGCTACGCCCACGCCGATGCTCATATCGCGGCGGCAGTCGCGGGAGCCGGCCTTGAAACCCTGACATTGCGGCCCGCCGACGTCCGGCGGGAGGCCGGCCGGCCGGTCCCGGGGCGCGTCGTTGTGTTGCGCCGCACAGCAGCATGAAACCGCTTGGCCATTCGTCCATTGTCAGTCGGCTGCGACAGGCGCAGCCGCTGAATCGGGGGATCAGCATGGCGGATTACGGCAGCAGGACGGGGGGCGACGCGCCCGAGCGGAAGCCCGATCCGCCAGCGGACCGCTCCTTTCCGGCCGATCCGCGCACGCGCATTCCCTTCGCCATCGCGCTCGCCACCCTGGCGGGCTGCGCCGATTCCATCGGCTTCCTGGAATTCTCGCAGCTGTTCATGTCGTTCATGTCGGGCAACACCACGCGCTTCGGCGTCGCGGTGGCCAACGGCGACTGGGAGAACGTCACGCGCGTCGCCAGCACCATCAGCGTCTTCTGCTTCGGCGCCTTCCTGGGCACGCTGATCGCCGCCTGGGTCGGGCGCTGGCGCCTGGCCGTCCTCCTGACCCTGCAGGCGCTGCTGCTGGCCGGCGGGCTGCTGATGCCGTGGGGCACCTTCGCGTACCCGCTCCACGCCTACCCGATCGTGCTGGCTCTGGGACTCCAGAACGCCACACTCCAGGACGAGGGCGGCCGCTCCCTGGCGCTGACCTACGTCACCGGCGCGGTCGTGCGCTTCGGCACCGGCTGCGCCAACCTGCTGCTCGGCACGGTGGCACCCTCGTTCTGGATCCAGGCGCCGCTCTGGGCCGGCCTCAGCACCGGCGCAGTGCTGGGCGGTCTGCTCGACCTGCGCTACGGCGAATCGGCGTTCCTGTTCCCGGCGGCGCTCGCCGCCATCCTGGCCCTGATCGCCATCGCCCTCACCGTCGCGAAGCCGGGGAGCACCCTGGTGGCGGGCTCGGCGCCCGCGCCCGATGCCAGCCCGAAGGCCGAGGTGATCGACGCGATCCACTGAGCGGGGCCGCTCAGCCGTCCGAATCCCGAACGCTGCCCCGGCCCTGCTTGATCGTGGCGCGGTTCTTCTTGGCGCCGATGCGCCGCTCCTGCGAGCCCCGGGTGGGCTTCGTCGGCCGGCGGATCGGCGGCGGCGGCTTGGCGGCCTCCGCCACGAGCTCGACGAGGCGCTGCAGGACGTCCGCCCGGTTGCGCTCCTGCGTCCGGTGGCGCTGGCCCGCGAGGACGAGGACGCCGTCCTTGGTCATCCGCCGTCCGGCGAGGCGCACGAGGTTCGCCTTGACGCGGTCGTCCACCGACGGCGAGCCAAGGACCGGCCAGCGGAGCTGGACCGCAGTCTCGACCTTGTTGACGTTCTGGCCGCCGGCCCCGGACGCGCGCATGAAGGACAGCTCGATCTCGTCGTCGGCGATGGCGATCCGCGGCGTCACCTGCAGGGACATGGCGGCCTCCCCGGCACGCTGGCGAAGGCACGGCGCGCCTGCTCGTCGGGTGCAGGGCCGACGATCGGGCCGGTGCAGATCGTTGGCCGCGTCACCATATCGTCTCCGTGCCCCCCTCCGTCATCGCACGCGGCGAAGCGATCCAGTGTAGCGCACCGGCGAAATGCGTGGCTCCGACGGGATTGCTTCGCTGCGCTCGCAGAGAGGGTGAGCCCTGTCGGACCCGCGCCGCGCAGCGGAAGAAGGCGGACAGGCTCAGGTCGCCTCGGCGGGCGTGCGGGCCCGGAGCGCGAGGGCATGGAGGCCGCGCTTGAACGCATCCTCCAGAAGCGCGTTCACCAAGCGGTGCCGCTCGACGCGGCTCTTGCCCTCGAACGCCGACGCGACGATGTCGAGCCGGTAATGGGTCTCGCCCCCCGGCCGTGCTCCGGCATGGCCGGCATGCAGATGCGACTCGTCGATCACGTCGAGGCGCGCCGGCGCGAGTTGCTCGCGCAGCCGCGCCTCCATCCAGTCCCGCAGGGTGCCCCCCGCGCCCGCACCATCCGCCATCGTGCCCTCGCGTCGTGTTCGTGGGCCGCCGTCAAGCCCGATCCCGCGCATGCGTCATCAGGCCCGGTGCCCTTGTGTCTCAGGTCTGCCCCCTCATAATCGGCCCGCCATGGATCTCAACTCGCGCCTGTTCGACAGCATCCGGATCAAACCGTCCTGCGACGAGCCGAAGCCGGCGGCCGAGGGCGTCTGCGAGAGTCCGGGCTGCACGCAGCCGGGCCTGTACCGGGCGCCGAAGGGCCGCAAGGCGGAGGGCCAGTACTGGCGCTTCTGCATGGATCATGTCCGCGCCTACAACGCCACCTACAATTATTTCGACGGCATGAACGATGCCGCCGTGCAGGCCTATCAGAAGGACGCGATCATCGGACATCGCCCGACCTGGGCGATGGGCGTGAACCGGACCGGCGAGGCCAAGCCGGCGGACGAGCCGGTTCGGGACTGGGCCTATGTCGATCCGCTCGGCATCCTGCGCGGCGAGGGCGTCGGCGACGCGCGGCGGCGCGCCCGTCCGCCTGAGCCGGAGAAGCCCCGCCACTCGGCGAAGGTGCGCCGCGCCCTCGACGTGATGGGTCTTGAGGAGGGCGCCGACACAGCCGCCATCAAGGCGCAGTACAAGGTGCTGGTGAAGCGCTTCCACCCCGACGCCAACGGTGGCGACCGGTCCTTCGAGGAGCGGCTGCGCGACATCATCCGTGCCCACGACGTCCTGCGCGCGGCCGGACTCTGCTGAACGGCACGAAGGATGCACGCCGGTTCAATGCCAGGATAGGGAAAACCGCGCAGCGG
Organism: Methylobacterium sp. PvR107; assembly: GCF_017833295.1. Classification (NCBI taxonomy): domain Bacteria; kingdom Pseudomonadati; phylum Pseudomonadota; class Alphaproteobacteria; order Hyphomicrobiales; family Methylobacteriaceae; genus Methylobacterium; species Methylobacterium sp. PvR107. The sequence goes on along the minus strand of NZ_JAFIBW010000001.1, from coordinate 4,083,735 downwards.
AACCCTATATGGGATCCATGCCGGTCGGTGGCGCCCGAGCGCGCCGCCGTCTAAGGATGGCTCCGCCCCGCCGCGGAGGCCCGGCTCGACGTTCTTCCGCGCGGATGCTTCACTGTTTGGGAGTGGAGCGCCCGCGCCTCACGAGGTTCCGAATGCTCTCTGACGCCACGCCCGCCGCGCTGCCCGACCGCACCGTCTCCGTCCGCGATGTCTTCGGCATCGACCTCGACCTCAAGGTCCCGGCCTATGCCGAGTCCGAGGAGCATGTGCCGGATCTCGATCCGGACTACATCTTCGACCGGGAGACGACGCTGGCGATCCTGGCCGGGTTCGCCCGCAACCGCCGCGTGATGGTCACCGGCTATCACGGCACCGGCAAGTCGACCCATATCGAGCAGGTCGCCGCCCGGCTGAACTGGCCGTGCATCCGGATCAACCTCGACAGCCACGTCTCGCGCATCGACCTCGTCGGCAAGGACGCCATTGTCCTGCAGGACGGCAAGCAGGTCACCGCCTTCCAGGACGGCATCCTGCCCTGGGCGCTGCAGAACAACGTCGCGCTCGTGTTCGACGAGTATGATGCCGGCCGCCCGGACGTGATGTTCGTGATCCAGCGCGTGCTGGAGCTGTCGGGCCGGCTGACGCTTCTCGATCAGAAGCGCGTGATCCGCCCGCACCCGGCCTTCCGGCTGTTCGCCACCGCCAACACGGTGGGCCTCGGCGACACGTCGGGCCTCTATCACGGCACGCAGCAGATCAACCAGGGCCAGATGGACCGCTGGTCGATCGTCACCACGCTGAACTACCTGCCGCACGACCGCGAGGTCGACATCGTGCTCTCGAAGGCGGTCCATTACCGGGGCGACCAGGGCCGCGACATCGTCAACCGGATGGTGCGCGTGGCCGATCTCACCCGCAACGCCTTCATGAACGGCGATCTCTCCACCGTCATGAGCCCGCGCACGGTGATCACCTGGGCCGAGAACGCCGACATCTTCAAGGATATCGGCTTCGCCTTCCGGGTGACCTTCCTAAACAAGTGCGACGAGCTGGAGCGGACGCTGGTGGCCGAGTTCTACCAGCGCGCCTTCGGCAAGGAGCTGCCCGAGAGCGCGGTGAACGTCGCGCTGAGCTGACCCGCATGGAGGACGCGATGGCGCATCCGGCCCCGACACGCGAGGACGCCCCGGCGGCTCCGCAGGCCGCGGGACGGACGCGCTACGCGGACGACATCTATACCGGGGCCCAGGAGCAGGTGGCGCTGCCCCGCGGCGGCCGGGTGGACGCGCGCGACCTCGATAAGATCGCGGAGGAGCTGCGCGACGTGGGCCTGAGCGAGTCTCACCGGCTCCAGAAGGCGGTCGAGATCGCCGTCCTGCACATGCTGCAGTGGGACCATCAACCGACGCAGCGAAGCCGCAACTGGGCTCTCAGCATCGCCGGGCATCGGGAGCGCGCCCGCATCCAGATGCGGAGGAGCCCCGGCCTGAGGTCGAGCCTCGACGAGATTCGGCAAGACGCATTCCGTCTCGGCCGTCTCGGAGCGGTCCGGCAGATGAAGCGGTCGCCCAAAACCCTGCCCGCTGAGTGTCCCTACAGCTGGGACGAGATCCTGAACCGCCCCTTCGCGTTCGACGTCGACCGGTAGCCCGCATGTCCATCTCCAACCGCAAGCCCGGCGAGCGCCGCGAACCCGTGGCCGAGCCCCTGAAGCGCTCGGTGGCCGGGTGCCTGCGCGCCATCGCCCGGCGCTCCGAGGTCGAGGTCACCTATGCCACCGACCGGCCGGCGCTGACCGGCGACAAGGCCCGTCTGCCTGAACCCCCGCGCAAGCTCTCGGCGCAGGACGTCGCGGTGCTGCGCGGCAACGCCGACGCCATGGCTTTGCGCCTCGGCTGCCACGACGTCGCCTTGCATCGCCGCCTCGCCCCCGAGAACGCCGCCGCCCGTGCAGTCTACGACGCGGTGGAGCAGGCCCGGGTCGAGGCGATCGGCTCGCGCCGGATGGCGGGCGTGGCCAGCAACATCACGGCGATGCTGGAGGACCGCTACCATCGCGGCGGCAAGTACGAAAACATCACCGATCGGGCCGACGCCCCCATGGAGGATGCCGTCGCCCTGATGGTGCGTGAGCGCCTCACCGGCCAGCAGCCGCCGGAGGCCGCGGCCAAGATCGTCGAGTTGTGGCGCGCGCATATCGAGGCCAAGGCCGGCCCGAACCTCGACGGGCTGCTGGGCTCCATCGAGGACCAGCGCAAGTTCGCCCGCTCGGTACGCGACCTCCTCACCTCGCTGGACATGTCGGACGAGACGCCGTTCGACGCCGAGGACGACGAGAACGACGACGAGAACGACGCCCAGGACGACGAGCAGAACCCGAGCGAGGGCGATTCGGAGGAGAAGAGCCAGGGCGAGCGCGCCGAGATCGAGACCTCCGAGGAGGCCTCCGACGAGATCGAGGACGGCGCCCAGGAATCCGCCGACGCCCCATCGGGTGAGCTGCCCGAGGAATCCGACGATGCCGAGTCCGAAGAGGCCTCGGAGGCGTCGCACCCGCCGCAGCGGCAGGGCAACGAGGCGCGCGGGCCCGAATACCGGGTGTTCAACCCCCGGTTCGACGAGGTCATCCACGCCGAGGAGCTGTGCGACGCCGACGAGCTGTCGCGCCTGCGCTCCTATCTCGACAAGCAGCTCTCCCACCTGCAGGGCGTGGTCGGGCGCCTCGCCAACCGGCTGCAGCGGCGGCTGCTGGCCCAGCAGAATCGCGCCTGGGACTTCGACCTGGAGGAGGGTCAGCTCGATCCGGCGCGGCTCGTGCGCGTGGTCATCGACCCCTATCAGCCCCTCTCCTTCAAGCAGGAGAAGGACACCAATTTCCGCGATACGGTCGTCACGCTGCTGCTGGACAATTCGGGTTCGATGCGCGGCCGGCCGATCACCGTGGCGGCGACCTGCGCCGACATCCTGGCGCGGACGCTGGAGCGCTGCGGCGTGAAGGTGGAGATCCTGGGCTTCACCACCCGCGCCTGGAAGGGCGGCCAGAGCCGCGAGGCGTGGCTCGCCGCCGGCAAGCCGCCGAATCCGGGCCGCCTGAACGACCTGCGCCACATCGTCTACAAGTCGGCCGACGCACCGTGGCGGCGCGCGCGGAAGAACCTCGGGCTGATGATGCGTGAGGGCCTGCTCAAGGAGAACATCGACGGCGAGGCGCTCGACTGGGCGCACAAGCGCCTGCTGGGTCGGCCGGAGCAGCGCAAGATCCTGATGGTGATCTCCGACGGCGCGCCGGTGGATGATTCGACCCTGTCGGTGAATGCCGGCAATTACCTGGAGCGGCATCTGCGCTGGATGATCGAGGAGATCGAGACGCGCTCGCCCGTGGAGCTGCTGGCCATCGGCATCGGCCACGACGTGACCCGGTACTACCGCCGCGCTGTGACGATCATCGACGCCGAGGAGCTCGGCGGGGCGATGACCGAGAAGCTGGCCGAGCTGTTCGAGGAGGACGGCGCGTCCGCGCCGACAGGCCGGATGCTGCGGGCGGTTGGCGGCCGGCGCTGACGGTCCCCGCGGGCCTTCCCCGGTCCCAGGCCCCTTCGCTCCGGCACCTCAGGATGAGGTGCCGGAGCGAAGCGGAGCCCTCGAAGAAGCCCTCCACCCAGCCGCGCGATTCCTGGAGCCCTCCGTCGAGGCCTGCTGACGCGGGCATCTCAGGATGAGCGCGTGAACGGGCCCTCCCGATCAGTGCGCCTGACGCGCAAGCGGAAACCGCCGCGGCCTCCAGGGCCACGGCGGTTCAACCCGTCCGATATGGTGGGCGCGAAGCCCGAAGCCTCAGGCCGCGGCGGCCGGGGCCTCGGCGAGCTTCTTGTGGATCTCGCGCTTCAGGAGGCGGGCGGTCTGCGACAGGTCGCCCTCGCCGGCCTTGATCAGGAAGGCGTCGAGGCCGCCGCGGTGCTCCACCGAGCGCAGGGCGTGCGCGGTGACCCGCAGGCGGACGCGCTTGCCCAGCGCGTCGGACTGGAGGGTGACGTTGCACAGGTTCGGCAGGAACCGGCACTTGGTCTTGCGGTTCGAGTGGCTCACGAGGTGGCCGACCTGAACGGCCTTGCCGGTGAGTTCGCAGCGGCGTGCCATGATAAAAAACGATCCCGTCTCGTTCCGCCCGAATAGACCCGATCGCGACCGGCGCGATCATCGTCGCAGCGGGCGGCGCCCATTGCGTGTTCCAGGTCCGGCGGAGTCCTGTTGAAGGCGCGAGCCTATAGGCGACGAAGCGGCGCCGCGTCAAGGTGCCGTCGGCCGGGGACGGCGCCCCGGGCCGCCCAACGGTCTGTTAACCACGATGCCGGGATATAGCCTTCTTCCACCTGCAGGAAGGTGCCTCTCCCGGCTCCGGGCGTCGAGAGGATGCCGACGAGCGGGTGTGTTCGAGCGGGTGCCTTGGGCCGCCCGCCCTGGGATGCGATCCGGATCATGAGCGCCACGCCAATCCGTCGGATGATCAAGCCAGTGACGAAGCACGCTGTCGGGCGCCTCGCGGGCAGCCTCCTCGCGGTCGCGGCCCTCGCGGCCCCGGCCGATGCCGCCGCGCGCGGGTCACGCGGGAAACGGGTTGCGCCGGCCGCCGCGACCGTGGCGGTGGATTACGGCATCAATCTCGCCGGTCTGCCGATCGGCACGGCGCGTCTCGCCGGGTCCTTCGACCGCGACCGCTACGCGATGGACGTGTCGGCGGTGCTTACCGGCCTCGTCGGTGCGATCACCGGCGGCAAGGGTTCGGCTCGGGCCTCCGGGAGCTTCTCGGCCGCGCCGCAGCCCGGCGCCTTCGCGATCGCGACGCAGACGGCGAGTTCCGGCATCGCGGTGCGCATGGCCCTGGCGCATGGCAACGTGGTCCAGGCCGAGGTCACGCCGCCGCTCATCGACATGCAGGACCGCGTGCCGGTCACCCCGGCCAACAAGCGCGGCATCATCGACCCGGTGAGCGCCCTGCTGATGCCGACACAGGGGCGCGGCGAGCCCCTCGATCCGGACAATTGCAACCGGACGCTGCCGGTCTTCGACGGCGCGACCCGCTTCAATGTGGTGCTGAGCTATGCCGAGACCCGCCCGGTGCAGAAGCCCGGCTATGCCGGCCCCGTGCTGGTCTGCAACGCCCGCTATCAGGCGGTGGCCGGCCACCGGCCGGACCGGCCGGGGGTGAAGTTCATGGAGGACAACCGCGAGATGTCGGTCTGGCTCGCCCCCGTCGCGGGGACGCGCGTCCTGATCCCGCTGCGCATCTCCGTGCTCACCACGATCGGCACCAACATCATCGAGGCCACGCGCTGGAGCCAGGGCGGCAATCCGGCCACGACCGGGACGGCCGGCGCCGCCGGCAGCAGCGTCGCGCAGGCGAGCCTGCCGGGGCAGTAGCGGCGGTTTGACCGGCGCCGGCTTTCCCGGCACTCCCGCCCGGCGCGGTCGCCGCGCCAGGGAGGTCAGCCCGTGCCCAAAGGCTACATCATCGTCCGGATGACGGTCACCGACCCGGAGACCTACAAAGAATACGCCGCCATGGCCTCCGAGGCCATGCGCCAATACGGCTGCAAGCCCCTGGTTCGCGGTGGCCGCAGCGAAGCGCTGGAGGGCGAAGCCCGGCCGCGCAACGTCGTGCTGGAATTCGAATCCTACGAGGCGGCACGGACCTACTATTTCTCGCCCGAGTATCAGGCCGCGATCGAGAAGCGCCGGCCCGCGGGGATCGGTGAGGTGGTGCTGGTCGAAGGCGTGGATTGAGCCGCTTCCGGTCGAAGCCTTCGATTGCCGCTGCACCTCCGTCATCGCGGGCGCGGCGAAGCGACCCAGGGCGCCGCGGGACGGGTCGGCGTAGCGCTGCTGGATTGCTTCGTTCCGCTCGCAACGACGGCGGTCGTGGATGAAATCTTCACCGGCCGCGCGATAATCGGCGGATGCACCCGTTTGCTCTCCGAATCGCCCTCGCCCTGACCGTCCTCGCCGGCCCGGCCGCCGCGCAGCCGCTGACCGCCGGCACCGCGGCATCCGGTTGCGGCGGCGACGCCTACTCGTCCGCCGAGATCGTCGCGCATCGCCGCGGCCCCCTCGTGGCGATGCCCGACACGCTCTGCGCCGACCTTGCGCCCCAGCCCGGGACACCGACGACGCAGATCGACGTGTACCCGCTCGTCACGCCGCAGGGTGGACCTGTTGGACCTGGTGGGGGCGGCATCCCATATGGGGGATCATCGATCCGGCCGTATCGTCCCTGACGCGACCGGCCGCCCGAACCTCCCCCGCTCCGCGCCCTGCCGGCGCCGCGACGGCCTTCCCGTCCGAAGGAACCGCCGACCATCGACGCCCTGCTTCGCCCCTCGCCCAGCCGCTCGCTGCCCCGCGATGCCCGCGCCCGCGGCGTCACGGCGGTCCTCGGGCCGACAAACACCGGCAAGACGCATCTCGCCATCGAGCGGATGCTCGCGCACCCGACCGGGATGATCGGACTGCCGCTGCGGCTGCTCGCCCGGGAGGTCTACCTGCGCGTCGTCGCCAAGGTCGGCCCGGAAAAGGTCGCGCTGGTGACCGGGGAAGAGAAGATCAAGCCGGACCGGCCGCGCTACTGGATCTGCACCATCGAGGCGATGCCCCGGGACCTCGATGTGGCCTACGTCGCCATCGACGAGATCCAGCTCGCCGCCGACATGGATCGCGGCCACGTCTTCACCGACCGGCTGCTCTACGTCCGCGGCCGCGAGGAGACCCTGCTGATCGGCTCCTCGACCGTGCTGCCGCTGGTCCAGAGCCTGATCCCGAACGTCCACACCACCACCCGGCCGCGGCTGTCGCAGCTGACCTTCGCGGGCGAGAAGCGCCTCTCGCGCCTGCCCCGGCGCACGGCGATCGTCGCCTTCTCGGCCGAGGAGGTCTACGCCATCGCCGAGCTGATCCGCCGCCAGCGCGGCGGCGCCGCGGTGGTGCTGGGCGCGCTCTCGCCGCGGACCCGCAACGCCCAGGTCGAGATGTACCAGGCGGGCGACGTGGATTACCTCGTCGCCACCGACGCGGTCGGGATGGGCCTCAACCTCGACGTCGACCACGTCGCCTTCGCGGCGAACTGGAAATACGACGGCACCCGCTTCCGCAAGCTCACCCCCGCCGAGATGGGCCAGATCGCCGGCCGGGCCGGGCGCCACCTCGCGGACGGAACCTTCGGATCCACCGGCCGCTGCCCACCCTTCGAGCCCGAGCTGGTGGAGCGCCTCGAGAGTCACGATTTCGACCCCCTGCGCATCCTGCAATGGCGCAATCCGGATCTCGCATTCGCCAACCTGGAGGCGCTGCAGGCGAGCCTCGACGAGCACCCGCGCGAATCGGGCCTGACCCGCGCCCCGATGGGCGAGGACCAGCAGGCCCTCGAGATCCTGATGAAGGAGGAGGACATCCGCGACATGGCGCGGAGCGGCGCCACGGTCCGGCGGCTCTGGGACGTCTGCGGGGTGCCGGATTACCGCAAGGTCCACCCGCAGGTGCATGCCGACCTCGTAGCCCAGCTCTACCGATTCCTCATGAAGGGCATGGCCGGGCGGATCCCCGACACGTGGTTCGCCGAGCAGGTGGCGATGATCGACCGGACCGACGGCGACATCGACACGCTGTCCCGCCGGATCGCGCAGGGACGCACCTGGACCTTCGTGGCAAACCGTCCCGATTGGCTGCGCGACCCAGAACATTGGCAGGGCGAGACGCGTCGGGTAGAGGACAGGCTGTCCGACGCCCTGCACGAACGCCTCGCGAGCCGCTTCGTGGACAGGCGCACAAGCGTCCTGATGCGGCGCCTGAGAGAGAACACGATGCTCGAAGCCCAGATTACCGCCGACGGTGACGTCACCGTCGAGGGTCAGCATGTCGGCCACCTTCACGGATTCCTGTTCGTTCCCGATGCCAGCGCTGAGGGGCACGAGGCCAAGACCCTGAGGAGTGCAGCCGACAAGGCGCTTGCCGGCGAGATCGAGGCGCGGGCCGACCGGTTCGGCGCCACCGCCGATTCGACCCTCGTGCTCGCGCATGACGGCACGATCCGCTGGACCGGCGCACCCGTCGCCAAGCTCACGCCCGGCGAGAAGCTGTTCGCCCCGCAGATTCGTCTGCTGGCGGACGAGAGCCTGACCGGCGCCCATCGCGAGAAGGTCGAGGCGCGCCTCGACGCGTGGCTGAAGGCCTATATCGTGCGCCTGCTCGGCCCGCTCATGGAGATCGAGACCGCGGCCGACATCACCGGGCTCGCCAAGGGGATCGGCTACCAGGTGGTCGAGGCGCTGGGCGTGCTGGAGCGCTCGAAGGTGGCGCAGGAGATGCGCAGCCTCGACCAGGACGGCCGCGGGGCGCTGCGCCGCCACGGCGTCCGGTTCGGCGCCTACCACATCTTCCTGCCGGCCCTGCTGAAGCCGGCGCCCCGCACGCTCGCGGCGCAGCTCTGGGCCCTCCGGAACGGCGGCCTCGACCAGCGCGGCCTCGACGAGATCGCGCATCTGGCCGGGTCCGGCCGCACGTCGATCAAGGTCGATCGCGAGATCGCCAAGGGGCTCTACCGCGCCGCCGGCTTCCGGGTCAGCGGCGAGCGGGCGGTGCGCGTCGACATCCTGGAGCGGCTCGCCGACCTGATCCGCCCGGCGATCGCCTACCGGCCCGGCACCACGCCGGGTGCCCCGCCGGACGGCACCGCCGACGGCGACGGCTTCGTGGCCACCGTCGGCATGACCTCGCTGGTCGGCTGCTCGGGCGAGGATTTCGCCTCGATCCTGAAGTCGCTGGGCTACAATTCCGAGGCGCGCCCCGGCCCGGCCATCACCGTGCCGCTCGTCCCGGCCGCCGCCACCGCGCCGGCCGTGCCGGCAGCGGCCGCCGAGACCTCCGCCGACGAGGCGGTCGCCGCGCAGGCGGATGCCGCCGAACCGGCCGACGATGAGACCTCCGCGGGAACCGCCGAGCGCGGCGAAGACTCCGCCGAGGACGCCCACGCCTCCGCGGAGGACGTCTCAGCGGAAGGCGTCCCCACAAGCGGAGCCGAGGAGCCCCCCGCCGAGATCCCGGCTCCGGAACCCATGGCCGAGGCGGCCGCTGCGGAACCGGCAGCGGATACGACACGGGCCGCGGACTCCGCCGCCGGGGTGGATCAGCCGGCCGAAGCGCCCCGGGAGCCTGTCGCGGCCGAGAGCGAGCCAGATTCCGAGCCTTCCGAGCCTGAGCCGGCCGAAGCCAGCGCCGAAGGGGCCTCCGAAGGCGCTGGCGAGAGGGCGGCCGAGGCGGCCGCCGAAACCGCGACCCCGGACGGCGAGCCGACCGCGGAGGTGCCTCAGATCGAGGTGTGGCGTCTGCAGCGCCATCAGCGCCCGGCCCATCAGCGTCCACAGAACCGTCCCCGCGGGGCCGGTCGCGGCCGCGACGCCGGCCAGCAGGCCCAGCCTTCCGGACAGGGACGTCCCGAGGGCGGCCGGCCGGAGCATCGCCGGACAGCCGAGGGCGGAGAAGGCGGACCGCGTCCCGGACGGGATCGCGGCCCCCGTCGCGACCGCTTCGAGGGCGGCCGGCCGGAGCGCCGGGACGATCAGCGCGGCGCCGAGCAGCGCCATGCGGGTCCGCGGCCGGATCAGCGGCCGCCGCGTCGGGAACGAGCGCCGGATCCGGATTCGCCCTTCGCCAAGCTGGCCGCGCTCAAGGCCCAGCTCGAAGCCGGCGACGGCGGGAAGCGCTGATCCCCGCGTATGCGGGAGGACCGGCAGCGCCTCGACAAATGGCTGTGGTTCGCACGTTTCGCGCGGACCCGGTCCCTCGCCGCGCGGCTGGCTTCGGACGGTTTCGTGCGCGTGAACGGGACGCGCGCCGACAACCCGGCGAAGGGAATCGGCATCGGCGATGTGGTGACGGTCGCCGCGCCCCACGCCACGCTGGCCGTGCGGGTCCTCGGGCTCGGTGCGCGGCGGGGACCGGCCCCTGAGGCGCGGCTTCTCTACGACGATCTGTCGGGCGGTTCCGTCCACGCGGAAGCGACCGAGTGATGAGACGGGGCCACAACCGTCCGGAGAGCGATCGGTAGCGCAACATGCGGCGCCCGCGCGCTTGTCAGCCCGGGAGGCAGGGTCTAGAGCCGTGGCCTTCGAAGCCCGGCTCCGCGCCGGACCTCACCGGCGTCCCCTCGCAGCGCCACCCGGGCGTGCGGGCCGTCCCCAGGCTCCGCCCGGGCCAAGTCGTGTTTTAGGACGAAGACATCCGATGACCTACGTCGTCACCGACAATTGCATCAAGTGCAAGTACACGGACTGCGTCGAGGTCTGTCCGGTGGATTGCTTCTATGAAGGCGAGAACATGCTCGTCATCCACCCGGACGAGTGCATCGATTGCGGCGTGTGCGAGCCGGAATGCCCGGCCGAGGCGATCAAGCCCGATACCGAGTCGAACCTCGACACGTGGCTGAAGCTGAACGCCGACTACGCCAAGACCTGGCCCAACATCACGCAAAAGAAAGAAGCCCCCTCCGACGCCAAGGATTGGGACGGCAAGTCGGGGAAGTTCGAGGCGCACTTCTCGTCCAACCCCGGCTCCGGTGACTGAGCCGGGGGCGGCCTCGCAGGCTTGCCCGCCGAAACTCTGCCAGGCTCGCTGACCGAGGAAAGATTTGCCGGCAGACCACTGTGTGCGGTGGCGAAGCTGGGCCTGCGTCTTACGAAGCCCTGATCCGCGGCGGCGGCATTTCTGCCCGGCCGCGCCGGTGTAAAACTCTTCCGCGCCGCGCAGGGCATGCGTGTGCGTCTTCAGGTATGCTTTGATCTGCGCGCCGGATTGTGGTACACAATCTGTCTGCCGTCGCTTGCGCCTGACGTGCTTCCTCCAGCCGAAACACCTTCGATCTTCGTGGGTTAGGAGTGGTACGCAACCGACCGCTGAAGGCGACTTCGGCGGACGTTCCAGGCTTTTGCGCGGCCGCGCCGGGGAACGCCCGGGATCTCGCATCGCGCGAGCGTCCTGGGAGCGGCGAGGCAAACCGGGTGTCCCGCCCGGAAGAACACGGTTTCGCGCGGCATCGAAATGCTGCGCGCCAGTGGAGGCCCTTCTCGCATGACCACAGCCAAGAAGACGACGACCACAGGCCGGCAGGGCTTCAAGACCGGCGAGGCTGTCGTGTATCCGGCCCACGGCGTCGGTCGCATCACCGCGATCGAGGAGCAGGAGATCGCGGGTTACAAGCTTGAGCTGTTCGTGGTGTCGTTCGAGAAGGACAAGATGGTTCTGCGCGTCCCCACCGCGAAGGCCAACAGCGTCGGCATGCGCAAGCTGGCCGAGCCGGAGCTGGTGAAGAAGGCGCTGGACCTGCTGACCGGGCGCGCCCGGATCAAGCGCACCATGTGGTCGCGCCGCGCCCAGGAATACGAGGCCAAGATCAACTCGGGCGACCTGCTGGCCGTCACCGAAGTGGTGCGCGATCTGTTCCGCTCCGAGGCCCAGCCCGAGCAATCCTATTCCGAGCGTCAGCTCTACGAGGCCGCCCTTGATCGGATCGTGCGCGAAATCTCCTCGGTGAACCGCATCACCGAGACGGAGGCCCTCAAGCTCATCGAGCAGAGCCTCGCGAAGTCGCCGCGGCGGGCCAAGAGCGAGGCTGAGCCCGAGGCTGAAGCCGAGGGTGAAAGCGAAGGCGACGACATTCAGGAGGAGGCGGCCTGAGGCCGGCCACGCCCTGAGACAACAGCAGACCCGGCCCTTGTGGCCGGGTTTTTTTTGGGCTGCAGACGCCGCCGCTGCCGGCCGCCGGGGCATCTTCGCAGGATCGGGGACTGGACAGAGCGGCGGCCAAGCCCATGTCATCCCGACAGAACACGAAATCGTGGCCGGGCGGCTGTCGCATTCTGGGGCAACGCGGCGGAACTTTCGCGTTGAGCCTTCCGTTGTCGGTTGCCTGGCGTCGCCCCTCGGTGACGCCTGCGCGCCGGGCAGCAGGTCCGGCGCCGCAACAGCACTCGACAACAAGAGGCAGGCGGATGGCTGAGATCGCGGGAATTCGTCGGCAGTTCATACGGACTGCCATGGAGGCGCCCTTCCTGGCCCGGGAGGAAGAGCGCGGCCTCGCCGTCCGCTGGAAGGACGATCGTGACGAGCGCGCCCTGCACCGCCTGATCTCGGCCCATATGCGCCTCGTCATCGCCCTGGCGGGGCGTTTTCGTCATTACGGCCTGCCGATGGCCGATCTCGTGCAGGAGGGGCATGTCGGCCTGATGGAAGCGGCCGCCCGTTTCGAGCCCGAGCGGGACGTTCGCTTCTCGACCTACGCGACGTGGTGGATCCGGGCCTCGATCCAGGATTACATCCTGCGCAACTGGTCGATCGTACGCGGCGGCACGTCGTCGGCCCAGAAGGCCCTGTTCTTCAACCTGCGCCGGCTGCGCGCCCGGCTGATGCAATCGACCGAAGAGCATGTCGGTGACGAGATCCACCGCCGCATCGCCAGCGCCATCGGCGTCTCTCGCGATGACGTGGCTCTGATGGACGCGCGCCTGTCCGGTCCGGACATGTCGCTCAACGCCCCCGTGGGCGAGGACAACGACGCCTCCTCGGAGCGCATGGACTTTCTGGTCGACGGTGCGGCCCTGCCGGACGAGACCGTGAGCGCGACGGTCGATGGCGAGCGTCGCCTCAGCTGGCTGCAGCAGGCGCTGACCGTGCTGTCCGAGCGCGAGCTGCGCATCCTGCGCGAGCGTCGCCTCGCCGAGGATCAGGCGACCCTCGAAGCCCTCGGGCAGCGCCTCGGCATCTCGAAGGAGCGGGTCCGCCAGATCGAGAACCGCGCCCTGGAGAAGCTGCGCCGAGCCCTGGCCGATCGCTTCCCGGCCGCCACCGGCAGCCCGCATATCGGCTGATCGACACGAACGTCATTCCGAAGCCCGGCCTCGGCCGGGCTTTCGCATTTCCAGGGGCCCGCTGTTCGCGACGTCGCCGTCTGCGCGCGTCGCGAAGTGGCGCGCGAGGCCGGAGAGCGCAGCGCCGTCTGGAATGCTACGCTGCGCTCGCAGAGACGGGTCGATGCGAACCTTTGGATCGTGCTGCCGGCTCAAGCCCTCTGGACGGCGGCGCTGTGCCGTTCCCGCCGACGGCGACGGCGACCGGGTTCGGGGGTTGCGTCGAGCCAGATCACCAGCGCCAAGGCGACGAGCGCTGGTAATCCGAGGGCGAGGAATGCGCCGGTCCAGCCGACCATGCTGTACGCCAAGCCCCCGTACCAGCTCGACAGGGCGCCGCCGACGCCCTGCACCGCATTGACGCTGCCCAGCGCCGTCTGGGTCCGGCCTGAGCCCCAGGTCAGGTCGGCCACCACCACCGGCACGGCGACGCCGACGATGCCCGAGGCCACGCCGTCCAGCACCTCGGCGGCGATCAGCCAGACCGGATCGTCGATCAGGCCCGACATCAGCGCGCGGACCGGCAGGACCGCGAAAGCGACCATCAACATCTGGCGGCGGCCCCGCCTGTCGGCGAGCGATCCGGCGAACAGCGCCACCGGCACCATCACGAGTTGCGCAACCATCACGTAGCGGGCCGTCCAGGTGGTGGCGTCCGCGTTGCTGGCGACGAGCTTCTGGCCGAGCAGCGAGAGCATGCCGCCGTTACCGAGGTTGAACAGGGTCAGCGCCACGGTCAGCACCAGCAGCCGGCGGTTTCCGAGAACCTGCCGGATGCCGCTGCGCTCCGGCTCATCCGCGTCGTCCTCCTTCCAGCCGACGGCCCGGCGGCGACTCCAGGCGCCGGTCGGTGTGGTCAGCGTCGCGACGATCGCCGCGACCGCCATCCCACCCAGGACCCAGAACGCGATTGCGGGGCCGAAATAGCCCGTGCCGAGACTGATGCCGCCGGCTGCGATCAGGATGCCGAGGTGATTGAACGCTTGGTTGCGGCCCTGCTGCTTCGGGAAACGGTCCTTGCCGACGATGCCGAGGGTGAGGGCCGCGACGGCGGGCAGCAGCAGGGTGCCGCCCGCCGCCGCGAGAAGCTGTGCGCACAGCACGGCGGGGAAGCTGCGGGCCGGAAGCAGCAGCAGCGTGCCCGCCAGGATCGCCCCGCAGGCCAGGGCGATCAGGAGGCGCGGCGAGCGCGAGCGGTCGACCAGGGCGCCGAACGGGCCGCTGAGGAACAGAGTGCCGAACCCGACCAGGGTGATGACGAACCCCACCCGCGCGGGGCTCCAAGACCCTGCCTCCGCCAGCCAGGTTCCCAGGAACGGCCCGAGGCCGCCCTGGATATCCCCGATGAACAGGTTGATCAGGGCAAGGTTAGCGGTGGGAGCCATGCGATCCGGGAGCCGTTTCGGGCCCCGGACCTGGACTTGCCCCCGGTTACGGTCAAGCCCGGGCCGCCCGTCGCGTCACCAAACCGCGCACGGATGCCGCCGGACCTGTGGACCGCACGAATCCGCGTCGCGCGGTCAGGATTCGGAAGGTCCATACGTCATCAGGCCGTGACCGAAGGACCAGTTCTCGGGCGAGACCTCGACGAGGACGATGACGACTTCGGCCGGATCCAACCCGGGATCGCGGCCGAGATTGCCGGCGATGGCGGCGTAGAGGGCCCGCTTCTGTGCGGTGCTGCGGGTGGCGCTCGCGACGATCTGGACGATCACGAGATTCTCACCGTGGCGGATGCCGACATATTCCGGGCTGAAGATGAAATCCGCCGCCGCATGCTCGTGGATCACCGTGAACAGGTCGCCGTCCGGCACCGCATAGGTCTCGCGCATCGCGGCGTAGATGCCGGAGACGAGGGCGGCGCGATAAGCCTCCGTCGTGCCGGCGCGCAGGGAGATACGGGTCAGGGGCATCGAGACACTCCAAGGAAGCCGGGTGATCAGTGGCCGCGCGCCGCCGCGAGGCCGGGATGGGCGAGATGTGCGATCGCGACGGCGGGCGTACCGGCGAGCGGCTCAGACCGGAGCGTGAAGCGGGTCAGCCGCCAGACCTCGGGATCGAGGCCGGCCAATGTTCCGAGGATGCCTGTCTCGCCGGCGATGGCGCGGCCGCGCGACCGTTCGGCCTCGCTCAGACTGGCGAGATCCTCCTCGGGGGCAACGAGGCGCGTCTCCTCCGACAGAAAAAGGGCCGTGGTGGCAGGCCCGAAATCGACGGCCGCGGGCAGCCAGGTCTCGACGCGCGGCCGCCCGAAGCTGTCGACGACGGCCCGGAAAGCCGGAGCGGCCAGGAAGGCGGCGGCCGCGCGGGCATCCTGCCATAGGTAGAGTGAGCTGTAGGCGTTCGCCGCCCCCGCCCGTGCCTGCTCCTCGATCGTGACTGCCTTGAAGACCAGCCCCGGGATGGCGTCCCAGGCGGGCGCCCGCTCAGCGACGCGATCACGGATGCGCTTCATGTCGTAGTCGGCCGGCAGGCGGTGACGGTATCGGGCGATCAGCATCGGGCAAACCTCGTTGGGGTCGACAGGCTTGCACGGTCGTTTGATAACTGCGACATATCGCAGACGATATCTGTCATTTCACTTGCTTATGACTGTACCTCCCCTCGATCTCGACGGTGTCCTGACCTTCGTGCGTGTGGCCGATCTCGGCAGCTTCACGCGTGCGGCCGAGGCGCTTGCCACCTCGCAGGCGGCGATCAGCCTGCGGCTCAAGCGCCTGGAGGACAGGCTCGGCACGCGCCTTCTCGACCGGACACCGCGGCACGTCGCCCTGACCCGTCAGGGGGCACAGTTCCTGCCGGCGGCCCGGCGGCTTCTGGAGGCACATGACAGCGCGCTGGCGGAGGTCGCCGCGACGGTGCCGGCCCGGCTGAGCCTCGGCATCAGCGACCACGTCGCCGGGCCAAGCCTGCCCGCGCTGCTGAGGCGGCTCGGCCTCGACGGGGCCGGTCTCGTCACGGAGGTGCGGATCGTGCCTTCGCGGGATCTCGCGAGCGCCTTCGACACGCCCGGCGAGGGCGGCTACGACGCCGTGATCCTCCGTACGGAATCAGCCTCCGGGCACGACGGAACGGTGCTGGCGGAGGAGCGCCTGGGCTGGTTTGCCGCGCCGGACTTTCCCGCGCCGCGTGCGGGCGAGCCGCTGCGGCTCGCGGGTCTCGCCGGTCCGTGCAATGTCCGGGGTGCCGCGACGCGCGTCCTCGACGCGGCGGGCCTGCCCTGGACCGAGGTCTTCGTCGGCGGCGGGGTGCTGGCGGTCGGGGCAGCGGTCACGGCCGGCCTCGCGATCGCGGCCCTCGCGCCGAGCACCGCGCCCCCGGGCGCCGCGGAGGTCGGCGCGCGGCTCGGCCTGCCCGAATTGCCCCGGACCTGGATCGTGCTGCGCGCCCGCCGCCTCGACGGGAGCGCCGCCCAGGCCCTGCGCGCCCTGGCGGCGGCCTACCGCAACCCCGGCGGCCGCTGACGGGCCGCCGGTCGTGGGCCTCAGGAGGCGAGCGGGCCCTGGGCGCCCTGCTGCTCGATCACCTTCTGCCGGTAGAGACCGACGAAATCGATCGGGTCGATGTACAGGGGCGGGAAGCCCCCGTTGCGCACCGCCTCGGCCACGATCTGGCGGGCGAACGGGAAGAGCAGGCGCGGGCACTCGATCATCACGGCCGGATGGATCTGGTCGGCCGGGATGTTCAGCAGGCGGAACACCCCCGCGTAGGTCACCTCGAAGGCGAACAGCACCTCGTTCTGGACCTTGGCATCGCCCTCGAGCTTCAACTCGACCTCGAAATCGGTCTCGGAGAGCTGCTGCGCGTTGACGTTGACCTGAATGTTGATCTGCGGCCCCTGGCCCTCCTTCGGCTGCAGTGAGCGCGGCGCGTTCGGATTCTCGAAGGAGAGATCCTTCGTGTATTGCGCCAGGGCGTTGATGGTCGGCACGTCGCCCTGCGGCATGCCGCCGCCGTTGCCGTTCGCTGCCGGAGAATCGGCCATGCGGATCATCCTTCTCGATCAGCCGGCGCGGCCGGCGCGTGTTGGTGTCGCGGCGGGTGCCGCCGGATAAAGCCGCGGAACTGCCCAAACGGCAGGGCCGCTAACACGCGGACCATCCCTGGACAAGCGAGCTGGTGCGACGCTGGCGTTGCCGACCCGAGCGACCCATATCGGGATCGAGCCGCGCGAGCCGACACCGCACGTGTACAACCGGCTCGCTCCGGACGCGTTGGTCGGATATGAGTCGGCAGGATTTATGCGCGCCTCGACGGCGCCGCACCGCGTCTGACCTGAGCAACCGGCACAGGGTCTTGCCGCGGCCACCATCGGATCGGTGATGCAGGACAGTTTCGACGTTACGACCATCATCTTCCTCGCGCTCGCAGTCTTCGTGATCTGGCGTCTGCGCTCGGTGCTCGGCCAGAAGACCGGAGCGGAGCGCTCGCCGTTCAAGCCGGTCGACCGCAGCCGGACCGAGCCCCAGGCGCGGTCGGAGGGCGACAACGTGGTGCGCCTGCCGGGCGCCGACCGGGTTCAGCCCGCGCCGCCGCCGGCCGCGGCGCCTCGGGACTGGCGCGGGATCGCCGAGCCCGGCTCCGAGATCGCGCGCGGCCTCGAGGCCTGCGTCCAGGCTGAGCCCGGCTTCGATCCGCGCACCTTCCTGGAGGGCGCCAAATCGGCCTACGAGGCGATCATGATCGCCTTCGCAAAGGGCGACCGGAAGACCCTGCGCGGGCTCCTGTCCAAGGAGGTCGGCGAGGCGTTCGAGCGGGCGATCGTCGAGCGCGAGCGCAACCGGCAGACGCTGGAGACCACCTTCGTCTCGATCGACAAGGCCGAAATCGTCGCCGTGGAAGTGCGCAACCGTGTTGCGCAGGTGACGGTGCGCTTCCTGTCGAACCTCATCACGGCCACCCGCAACGCGGAGGGCAAGGTGGTCGACGGCAGCGCCGAGACCGTGGTCGAGGTGCCGGATGTCTGGACCTTCGCCCGCACCCTCGGCTCGCGCGACCCGAACTGGCAGCTCGTGGCCACCGAGGCCGGCGCCTGAACGCGTGGCAGCCCGGCCGTGCCGCTGCCAAGCCTCTCATCCGGCCTCTCATTCGGAACCGTTCCGGCCACCGTCGCCGCCGCGCTTATCCTGACCCCGCTTGTCCTGTCCCGTCCGGCCAGCGCCGCCCCGGAGAGGATCGGCGGCGCCGTCCTGACACCCGTGGCGATCGAGACCCTGCCGGGCTTTCCCGGCTCGGATCCCGGCGCCGCGCGCGACGCCTTCCGCCGGGTCTGCGCCGCGCCGCCGCCAGCCCTGCCGCAGCCCGCGGGCGTGGCGGGCGATCCCGAAGCCCTGGCCGAGGCCTGCGCGGCGTCCGTGGGCGACGTGCCGGATGCCGCCACGTTCTTCCGCGACCATTTCGACGCGTTCCGCGTGGAGCGGCCGGGAGCCGGGCAGCCCGGCTTCCTGACCGGCTATTTCGAGCCGGAACTCGATGGGTCCCTCGATGCCGCCGCCGAGTTCCCGACGCCGGTGCTCGCCCGCCCCGACGATCTCGTCTCCCTCGGCCCCGGCGAGACCCGCCCCGGCCTCGATCCGTCCCTGCGGGCCGCACGGGCCACCCCCGCCGGGTTCGTTCCCTACCCCGACCGCGCCGCCATCGAGGACGGGGCACTCGGCGCGCGCGCACGGCCGATCCTGTGGCTGCGCGACGCCGTCGATCTGCTCGTGCTGCAGGTGCAGGGCTCAGGGCGTGTCCGCCTGCCGGACGGGCGCGCGGTGCGGGTGCTGTATGACGGGCGCAACGGTCAGCCCTACACGGCGGTGGCCAAGCTGATCGTGCAGGCGGGGCACCTGCCCCTCGAAGGCCTGACGCTCGCCCGCTGGACCGGGTGGCTGCGCGACCATCCCGACGCCGGCCGGCGGCTGATCCGTGCGAACGCCTCCTACATCTTCTTCCGCCTCGCCGAGGTGGCGGATCCGGCTCTCGGTCCCCCGGGCGCCGCGAACGCGCCCTTGAGCCCCGGCTACAGCCTCGCGGTGGATGCCGGCCTGTGGCGTTACGGGCTGCCGTTCTGGCTCGCCGGAAAGCTGCCCGATCGAGCCGGAGGCGAGGCCGGGCGCCTCGTGATCGCCGCTGACACCGGATCGGCGATCGTCGGGCCGGCCCGCGGCGATCTCTTCGTCGGCACCGGTGCCAAGGCCGGCATCGTCGCCGGAAACCTGCGCGACGCCATCGGCTTGGTGGTCCTGCTGCCGAAGCGCAACCCGGCGCAGGAGCGGGCGCCGTGAGGCCGCCCCGCCGCGGGCGCCGCCTGAGCGCGGGCGAGGTCCGGCTGTGGGACGCGATCGCCAAGCTGGTGACCCCGCTGCCCGGACGCGCGCCGCCGATCCCCGATGCCGCCCCTGTCCCGGCGACGCCGGGTGCCACCATGCCGGCACTGTCGACCCCGATCCTGAAGCCGAGCGCGGCACCGGTCGCCAAGAAACCGCGTGCGAAGCCTCCGCCCAAGCCGGCAGCGTCACCGCTGCATCCTGTGACCGCCGCCCCCTATCAGGCGCCGCCGCAGCACAACACGCCGAGCGCGGGGCTGGAGCGGACCGCCAAGGTCGGCCTGCGCCGCGGGCGCCTCGCCATCGAGGCGCGGATCGACCTGCACGGGATGGTGCAGGCGGAGGCTCATGCCGCGCTCACGGGCTTCCTGCTGCGGGCGCGGGCCGCCGGACATGGCTACGTGCTGGTCGTCACCGGCAAGGGCGGACCGGGCTATTCCGAGGCCTTCGCCGAGCGCGGAGTCCTGCGCCGCAGCGTGCCGCACTGGCTTCGGGGGCCGGACTTGCGCGGAATCGTCCTCGGCTTCGAGGAGGCCGCCCGCCACCACGGTGGCGGCGGCGCGCTGTATGTGCGCCTGCGGCGCCGATAGGGCATCGCGCTGCGTTCCGGCTTGGATCGTCCAACGGGGGCAGGGCCTTCGGCCTCCCCCGCCCCGAGGCGCCTTCTGGCCGTCTTGCTCGACCCAATGGGGCGTCAAACCGCGCGGGGCCATGCTGTTGCGGCAGGGCCCGTTCGCGCCGATATCGACACACGGCGCACGCGGCGCCGTGCACACAGCCGTTCGAGAGATGCCGGAGCTTCCCGAAGTCGAGACGGTGCGCCGGGGCCTGGCGCCCGCCCTGGTCGGCGCGCGTTTCAGCCGCGTCACCCTGCGCCGGGCCAACCTGCGCTTCCCGTTCCCGGAGCGCTTCGCCGCCCGGTTGGAGGGGCGCGCCGTCACGCATCTCGCGCGCCGGGCCAAGTACCTGACCGCCGACCTCGATTCCGGCGAGACGCTGATCATGCATCTCGGCATGAGCGGGCGGTTCGACGTGGCGCTGCCCGACGGCCGCAACCTGTCGCCGGGAGATTTCTACCTCGAAGGGGCCCAGGGCACCCCCAAGCACGACCACGTGGTGATGGCGATGAGCAGCGGCGCCACGGTCACCTACAACGATGCCCGCCGCTTCGGCTTCATGGATCTCGTCCCGAGCGCGGATCTCGCCGCCTGCCGCCACTTCGCCCGGATGGGCGTCGAGCCCCTGGACGGGCTCACGGGGGCGGTGATCGCGCGGCTGTTCCGCCACAAGTCGGCGCCGCTGAAGGCCGCGCTCCTCGACCAGCGGCTGATCGCGGGCCTCGGCAACATCTATGTCTGCGAGGCGCTGCACCGGGCGCGCCTGCATCCGGAAGCGCCGGCCGGGAGCCTCGCCAAGCCCGACGGTCGCCCGACGGCCAAGGCCAACGCCCTGGCGAAGGCGATCGTGACGGTCCTGGAGGCGGCGGTCGAGGCCGGTGGCTCGACCCTGCGCGACTACGCGCAGACCGATGGTCGTTCGGGCGCCTTCCAGCACGCCTTCCGGGTCTACGACCGGGTCGGCCTGCCCTGCAGCCGGCCGGGCTGCGGCGGCGCGATCACCCGCATCGTGCAGGCCAACCGCTCGACCTTCTTCTGCACCGCCTGTCAGCCCCCCGACTGAGGGCATCGATCCGTCGCCTCTCGCGCCGCAAAACGGCATTTTCGCCACAAACACGGCTAGGGTCGGAGCCCTCGACGTGCGCACCCGGTTGCGGGCAGCCGATCCCGGCCCGCGACGCGTCACGGGTCGCGCGGGCCCAGACAGGATCCCGATGTTCTTCCGCCGCTCAAAGCCCCCCGCGCCCGAGACCACCGCGCTGGATCCGACGGACGGGCCGGCCCTGCCGCAGCGGCTCTCGCCGCGCTCGCCCGGCGAGGCGATCAAGCCGACCGCCGCCCCGCCGCCGCCGGAGAAGCCCGAGCGCGAGCGGAGCGGGCTCGTGGGCATCATCAGCGGGGCGCTGACCTTCGCGGTGGTCCTCGCCATCGCCGCGATGATCGGGATCACGCTGTTCCAAAGGCAGGTGCGCGAGCCGGGGCCGCTCGCGGCCGACAAGGTCGTGGTGATCCCGACCCACAGCGGGACGGGCGAGATTGCCGACACGCTGAAGCGCGAGGGCGTGATCGACCATACCGGCCTGTTCGAGTTCGCCGCCCGGTTCGGCGGCAGGCCCGCGCTCCGGGCCGGCGAGTACGTGTTCAGGGCGCATGCGAGCATCGCCGACACGCTCGATACGATCGCCACCGGCCGGCAGGTCCAGCACGCCATCACGTTCCCGGAGGGCCTGACCTCCGAGCAGATCGTGACCCGCCTCAACGACAACGACGTGCTCGCGGGGGAGATCGGCGACATCCCGGCGGAAGGCTCGCTCCTGCCCGACACCTACAAGTTCGAGCGCGGCGCCACCCGCCAGCAGATCGTCAACCTGATGAAGGCCAAGCAGCGCGAGGTGCTGAACCAGATCTGGCTCCGGCGCAGCGCCGACGTGCCGGTCCGGACCCCGGCCGAGATGGTCACCCTGGCGTCGATCGTCGAGAAGGAGACCGGCCGGGCCGACGAGCGGCCGCGGGTGGCCGGCGTGTTCATCAACCGCCTGAACAAGCGGATGAAGCTGCAATCCGATCCGACGATCGTCTACGGGCTCGTGGGCGGCCGCGGCACCCTCGGCCGCGGGATCATGCGGTCCGAAATCGACCGGCCGACGCCGTACAACACCTACGTGATCGAGGGCCTGCCGCCGGGGCCGATCGCCAATCCCGGCCGGGCCGCCCTGGAGGCGGTCGCCAACCCCTCGCGGACCAAGGACCTCTTCTTCGTGGCGGACGGAAGCGGCGGGCACGCCTTCGCCGATTCGCTCGAAGCGCATCAGCGCAACGTCGCACGCTGGCGCGCGGTGGAGAAGAACCGGCAGGCGCCGCCGGATGCGGTCGACAAGGTCGAGCCCGGCCCCGATCCGGCGACGCCGGGCCGCGCCTCGGCCTACGCGCCGGGCGGCGCGCCCGCGGCCAACGGGACCAACACGAACGCGGCCTTCCTCGAGACCGGGGCGCCGAGTTCGCGGGCGTTCGACGCCTCCGAGGGCACGCGACTCGATCCGCTGAAGAACCGCAGCTACGATCTGGGCTCGCCGAAGACCGTCCCGGCCCTCGCCGAGCCGGCACCGGCACAGCGCGGCCGGCGCTGACGGCCGGGGCCGGATCGCGGTCCGGCCGTTTTCGAGATACGCGGCCCGACCTTGAGCCGCCTGCCGCGGGAGGAAGCGCCGCATGTCCCGGATGATCTTCGTGAACCTGCCCGTCGCCGACGTCGAGCGGGCGGCCGGCTTCTACGCGGCCCTCGGGGCGGAGCGGGACGCCCGCTTCTCCCAGCCAGGCACGGCCGCCGCGATGGTGTTCTCCGACGCGATCGTGGTGATGCTGCTCAGCCACGCGCATTTCGCCAGCTTCGCGCCGCGCCCGATCGCCGACGCCCGCGCCGCCACCGAGGTGCTGATCTGCCTGTCCGAGGAGAGCCGGGCCGCGGTCGATGCGCGCGTCGCGCGGGCGGTCGACGCCGGCGGACGCGCCGACCTCAGGGCCCCGCAGGCGATGGGCGAGATCATGTACGGCCGCACCCTCGAGGATCTCGACGGCCACGTGATCGAGCTGATGTGGATGGATGCGGCGGCGGTCACGCAGGGTCAGCCGGGCGCGTGATCCCGCCGCGCCGCTCTCCTCCGAAGCCCGCGCCGACGCCGACGAACCGACCGACCTCTTCCCCACCCACAGATCCGTGCTACAGGCCCCGATCTTCGAGGGGGGATGGGGGTCGCCATGGCCCAGATCGCGAGCATGACCGGCTTCGCCCGCGCGGCGGGCACCACCGGGCCGGTGCAATGGGTCTGGGAGGTCCGCAGCGTCAACGGGCGCGGCCTCGACGTGCGCGTCCGCGTGCCGACCGGCCATGACGGCGTCGGCGAGACCGCCCGCACGGCCCTCCAGAAGACCCTCACCCGCGGCCAGTGCCAGTTGACGCTGGCCCTCACCCGGCCGGAGGCGACGTCGCGGGTCCGGATCAACGAGGCCCTTCTGGCCAGCCTGGCGCAAGCCGTGGCCCGGGTGCCGGTCCCCGAGGGCGTGGCGCCCGCCACCCTGGACGGGCTGCTCGGCATCCGCGGCGTGATCGAGACGGAAGACGAGGCGACGGACCTCGAGGCGCTCACCCGGGATCTCGCCG
The DNA here is from genome assembly GCF_017833295.1 of Methylobacterium sp. PvR107. NCBI lineage: Bacteria > Pseudomonadati > Pseudomonadota > Alphaproteobacteria > Hyphomicrobiales > Methylobacteriaceae > Methylobacterium > Methylobacterium sp. PvR107. The sequence goes on along the minus strand of NZ_JAFIBW010000001.1, from coordinate 4,060,202 downwards.
AGGGCGTCGTCCGGTTGGTCGCGGATCTCGTCGAGGCGCGCCGCGCCGAGGGCCGGCAGCTGGAGCAGGTCGTCGGCGCCCAGGTCGCCCGGATCGCCGCGCTGACGCAGGCTGCGGAGGACAACCCGGCGCGCCAGCCCGAGGCGGTGCGCGCGCGCCTGGCCGCCGCCGTGGCGGCGCTGGGCGGCAGCAGCCTCGATCCCGACCGTCTGCATCAGGAGGCCATGCTGCTCGCCGGGAAGGCGGATGTGCGCGAGGAGCTGGACCGCCTCCGGGCGCACGTTGCCAGCGCCCAGGAGCTGCTGGCCGCCGGCGGCGCCATCGGCCGCCGCCTCGACTTTCTGGCCCAGGAATTCGGACGCGAGGCCAACACCCTGTGCGCGAAGGCCAACGACATCACCCTGTCGCGGATCGGGCTCGACCTGAAGGCGGTGGTCGAGCAGTTCCGCGAGCAGGTCCAGAACATCGAATGACGGGTCGAGACGTGAGGATATGGATGCCCAACCCCGCGGAGCCACGCGCATGACCGAGCCGGCCGGCGGCGCCGCCAACCCCATCGCGCGGCGTGGGCTGATCCTGATTCTGTCGTCGCCCTCCGGGGCGGGCAAGACCACCCTGACGCGGGCGATCGCGCAGGATCCGGCCTGGGCGCTCGACCTGTCGATCTCCGTGACCACGCGCTCCCGCCGCCCGTCCGAGATCGACGGGCGCCATTATCACTTCATCGATCGCGAGGCGTTCGAGGACCTGCGCAGCCGCGACGACCTGCTCGAATGGGCCGAGGTCCACGGCAATTACTACGGGACGCCCCGCCGGCCGGTGGAGAAAGTGCTCGGGGCCGGCCGGGACATGATCTTCGACATCGATTACCAGGGCACGCGGCAGGTGCGCGCGAAGCTGGCCCAGGATGTCGTGACCGCCTTCATCCTGCCGCCCAGCATGGCCGAGTTGCGCCAGCGTCTCGAGCGCCGGGCCGAGGATTCGGCGGACACCATCGAGAAGCGTCTCGCCAACGCCCGGACCGAGATCCAGCGCTGGGTCGAGTACGATTACGTCATCGTCAACGACGACCTGCAGAACGCCTTCAAGGCTCTCCAGGGGATCCTGGCGGCCGAGCGGCTCAAGCGCGCACGCCGCACCGGGCTGGCGCAGTTCGTCGACGGCTTGCTGGCCGAGACGCCGTAGAGAGCCCGCCGCGCTTCCTATGGGCGGATCAGCACGACGCCGCCGATCAGGAGCCCGACCCCGATCAGCCGCGGGAGATCGACGGATCGCTGCGCCAAGCCGAGCAGGCCGAACTGATCGAACAGGATCGAGGCGAGCATCTGCCCCGTCACCAAAAGGGCGAAGAAGGTCGCGGCGCCGAGCTTCGGGACGAGCAGGATCGCCAGCCCGATGAAGAGCGCACCGAACAGGCCGCCGGTCCAGGTCCACCACGGAATGCGCCCCGCCACGCTCGCCGTGGGCACGGGATCGCGCAGGGCTGCGGCCAGGAGCGCCATGCAGCCGAGGCCGACCGCGTAGCTGGCAAAGCCCGCCCACGACGCCGAGGCGAGCCCGGCGCGCAGGTTCGCGTTCAGGATCTGCTGCAGGACGAGGCCGGCTCCTGCCAGGACAGCGAGCAAGGCGGGAAGCGCGAAGACGAGCATCGGTGAGCGGGCCTGTTCGACGGGATTGATCCACCCGCAGTGACAGCCGTTCCGATGCAGGCCGTCAAATGCCGGGCCTGCTGGCTTACATGGGAAGCCCGCACGCCCGCTGGCCGTATCTGCGGCGCTCAGTGGCCGGCTGTACCCTCGGGCGCGGGATTCAGCCAGGCGCGCATCGCCGCGAAGGTGGCGATTGCGGCACCGGTCAGCTCCGCTTCCGCCACCGGATCGTCCGCGAAGATCTCGAGCCGCGCCCGGAGGGCCGCCCACATCGACCCGGCGGCCGCGCCATGCGCCCGGTAATAGGCGAGCCCGGCCCCGGAGAGGCCATGCAGGTTGGCGATGTGCCGGCCGATCACCTTGCCGCCCAGGGTCGAGCCCTCCAGCACGTATAGCGCCCCCGTGGCCGCGGCGGGTCCCCGAAGCACGGGCCCGTCGCGATCGTTGAGCTCCGGCAGCGGCAGGGCGGCCACCGCGTCCGGACCCAGCCCGAGATGGTGGAGGTCCGCGGCCAGCAGCGCAAGGCGGCGGCGCGGTGCGAGAAAGGCCTCGTCGGCGAGTGCCGCGCCGATCACAGGCTCCCAGGCCGCATGGAAGCCGTGGAGCCGTGCCAGCAGGGTGCGATAGCCCGGCAGCGTCGCGACGCGCGCCCGCCAGTCGAGGGAATCCTCCAGGGCTTGGTGGGCCGGTCCCGTCGCCGCCCGAAGCCTGGCATGCAGGCTGTCGCGGACCATCGCTGCGGCGGCGCTCACGCGGTGATCGTGAAGCAGGCGCCGGGATTGTTGGCGACGTCGAGCCGGGCATTGATCTGGTCCAGCATGGCCCGGATCAGCTTCATGCCCAGCCCCGAGCCCTTGCCGCGGGCCTTGGCGTCGGCCCAGTCGTCGGGGAGGCCGGCGCCGTCGTCGCAGACCCGGAGCTGGATCTCGCCGGGACCGGAGGCCGAGACCTTCACCTCGACGCGACCGCCGCCGGCCGGGTTCGCGGCATATTTGAAGGCATTGGTCACGAGTTCCGTGGCGATCAGCGAGAGCGCGACCGCCTTGCGGTAGGGCACCATCAGGCCAGGCTCCGCGGACAGATCCACGGCGTGCCCGTCGCCGGCGAGCCCCGCGAGATCGTTGCACAGGCTCTCGATGGTCTGGCCGAGATCGACCTCGTCGAAGCGTTCGGCCTGGTACAGGCTGTCATGCACCCGCGCGACGCTCATCACCCGGGCGGAGGTATCGGCGAAGGCCTGCCGGGCCTCGCCGTCGGCGATCTGCCGCCGCTGCATCTGCAGGAAGGCGGAGACGATCTGCAGGGAATTCTTCACCCGGTGGTCGATCTCGCGGGTCAGCAAATCCTTCTGCTCGAGCAGGCGCTCCTTCTCGGCCAGAAGGCTGGTCAGTTCGTCGATCTTGCGGCGCTGGCGCAGCACGACACCCTCCACGGCCTCGGTCAGCGAGGCCGCGAGCTGGAGCTGCCATTCCGCCCAGGGACTCGCGAAACCGGTGCGCTCCTCCACCCAGCGCTCGAAGGAGCGGCGCGGCAGCACGGCGACAGGGCCGCTTCCGGCGAGAACAGGCTTGCGCGGGTCGCCGCCCCACGTGACCGTGCTGGGCACTTCGGGACGGAACCAGAGCAGCAGGTTCTCGCGCGATTCGTCCACGAAGGCGGCCAGCAGGCCGCTGGCGATCTCGCGGTGGGGCGCCGCCGCGAGGTACTCGGTGGTGAAAGCGTTGCTGCCGTAGACGCTCTCCCCCGACGGAACGCGTTCCCGCAGCCAGTCGGCGATCCGCGCCATCATGTCGGGCGGCGGCGTCCGGCCGATCTGCGTGACCCGCTCGCCCGAGACGATGGCGGCGCCCGAGGCGTTGAACAGATCGAGGAGCGTGGTCGCGCCGCCGGTCAGGGCCGCCACGAAATCGTCGGAGCGGGTCAGCCCACGCACGAGGCGCCCCTCGACATCGAGATGGGCCTGCCGCTCGTCCCAGAGCCGGCGGGACTCGATCTCCTGCACCCGCATGGCGAAGGCGTCGGTGAGCACCGCCGCGGCTGAGCGGGTCTCCGGGGTGACGTAGTGTGGACGGCGGTGATGGCCGATCATCAGGCCCCAGAGCCGTCCCTCGACCATGATCGAAATCGACATCGACCCGTTCACGCCGAGGTTGCGCTGGTACTCCAGGTGGATCGGCGACAGCGTCCGGTGCTGCGCGAAGGTGAGGTCGATCGGGCCGTTTCCGGCGCCCGGCGCCGTGACCAGACCGACCGGCACGCTGTCGCGGTCGATCACGAAGCGGCTCTTGGCCTTGGTGTAGAGGGCACGCGCCTGAGCGGGGATGTCGGAGGCGGGAAAGCGCAGGCCGAGCAGGCTCCGCGACCAATCGGGTGTCTTGTCCTCAGCCACCGCCTCGCCGTTCCAGTCCGTGTCGAACCGGTAGACCAGCACCGCCTCGAAGCCGGTCAGTGCGCGGATCTCGAGGGCGGCGATCCGGGCGGCATCCGCCAGGGTCGCGGCCTCACGCAGGCGGCCGACCGCAAGTTCGACGTCGACCTGACTGGCGGTTGCAAAATCGTCGACCGAGTCCGGCTCCAGCTCGAGTTCGACGATGAGCCGGCCGGCATGGGCATGGGCGACGGCATGGTAAGGCGTGCTCCGGCCCGGAAGGAGCAGCCGGCGACGTACCGAGCGGCCGTCATCCAGGGTTCCGCCCGCCAGACGCGCCTGGACCGCCTCGATGAACGCCACCGGCAGGACATCGGCGAGCGGGCGGCCCGCCAGCGGCGGCTCGGCCGGATCGACGATCTCGAACACGTTGGCCGAATAGGCGAGGATCAGCAGGCTCACCGTATCGGCGGCGAGCATCACGGCATTGGGCTGGATCGAGCCGGGGATGTGGATCGGCTCACGCTCGCAGATGCTGGCATCCACCGGCTCGGCCCGAACGCGCTGCCCGATCGCCGTCATCACGGCCTCGCGCGACTGGCCGGCCCCAAGGCTCTCGAGCGGATCGATGGTCAGCCACGTCACCGCGCGACCCTTAGCAGCCCTTCCGTGACGCATATGGACCCGGGCGCGCAGCGGCTGGGGCAGCCGGCCGAAGACATGGTCGAAGCTCTCGTCCAGGGCGCCGCGGCGCGCGCCGGCGAGGAAGCGGCCCCGGAAGCTCGGGACGTTGGTGCCCGGCATCACGTCGCGGAAGAAGTTGCGCCCCAGGACGGCGTCGCGTGCCAGGCCCGAGATCGCGCTCGCGCCTTCGCTGAACGCCACGACGGCTCCGGCCGCGTCGAGACCGATGACGCCCTGGTCCAGGCGGTCGATCGCGTCGGGCGCGAGTACGTCGAGGTCGACGCCGATGTCGGGGGCCTGGCTCGGCGGCATCAGGAACGAAACCAGCTCATTCAGTCGGATATGACGGCGCAATCGGTTAAGCGCAACGATTGTGGTCGCGACAAGATCAACACTCGTACATCTTTTGTTTGAGGTCGGATAACGCGCTCATAAGTCCTTCCTCAACTGTAGGATGATATGCCGGATGCTCGCACAGGCTCCGAACCGTGCGGCCTTCGGCAAGAACATAGATCAACAAATGCGCAAGGTGCTCCGCGGCGGGGCCCAGCATCTCTCCGCCGAGCAGTCGGCCGTTCCGATCAGCCCAGAGACGGATGCCCCCGCGGTTCAGGCCCTCGACGCGGGCCCGCCCCTGACCGGAAAAGTCCATTCCGCCAACGACGCGGTCCTGCGCCGTGGGATCGTGAGGCGCTCCGACAACTGCAACCTGCGGGTGTGTGAACACGAGGGCGAAGCCTGGCAGGGGCGCAGGCGCCTCGACGGCAAGGCCCGCCGCCAGGGCGGCCGCATTGGCTCCGGCGATCGCGCCCTGTCGACTCGCCTCGTGCAGCACCGGCCGCCAGGCATCCGCGTCACCCGCGATCAGGATGGGCGCCCCCGAGCAGACGAGGCTGCGATGGTCGAAATCCGGCACCCCACCTTCGCCGACGCGCAGGCCGGCGGCCGCGAGATCGAGATCAGCGAGATTGGGGGACCGTCCCGCTGCGGCGAGAATGCGGGCCGCCCGGGTGACCTGCGGTTGTCCGGCACGATCAGTCCAGGCGACGCGCACGCCGTCGCCGTCCGGCGCGGCCTCCCGAATACGGGCGCCGAGGTGCAACGCGAACTCCGCACCGAGAATCTCGATCGCCTGCCGGTTGAGGTCAGGCTCGGACAGACCGGCGACGGTGTCCCCGGCATCGATGACCGTCACCGCGACGCCGAGCCGCGCCATCGCCTGGGCGATCTCGATCCCGACGGCGCCGGCGCCGAGGATGGCCAGCGAGCTGGGCAGGTCGGGGATCTCGAACAGGGTATCGGTGGTCAGGAGGCGCTCGCCCAATCCCTTGAGCGGGTCCGGCACGACCGGGCTCGATCCCGTGGCGATGACAGCCGTGCGGAACCGGATCTCCGCCTGATCCTGGACGATCAGGGTGCGCGCGTCGATGAAGCGGGCATTGCCTGCAATCCGGGTGTCGTCCGGCAGCGCGTCGAGCCCCTCGAAGACGCTGGCGACGAAACGATCGCGCTCGGCGCGGAGGCGTTTCAACACCGCCGGGCCGTCCACGGTGACGCCCGCGACCCGGATGCCGAACAGATCGGTGCTGCGGGCTGCGTGGGCGGCGGCACCGGCAGCGATCAGCAGCTTGGAGGGCATGCAGCCGACCCGCGCGCAGGTGGTCCCACCCGGTCCGCGCTCGATCAGCACCGCGCGGGCACCCGCAGCCGTGGCGGCGCGATGCGCGGCGAGGCCGGCCGTTCCGGCCCCGATCACCGCCACATCGACATCGCGTTCGCGCATCACCACCCCGGACATTTCGCCGGGGCCAAAGTCTCACGGCCCAGGTTCGTTCCGCCTGCGCGCTCGCGCCTCAGCCCGATCCGAACCGGCCGGAACCCCGCACCCGCCGTCGCCGGCGGCGCGGGGTCACCGAGTCAGGCGCTGCGGCCGGGGGCCGTGCCGCCGAGGTGGAACACCCGGTGCGGCACCAGCTCGCCGCGCTCGACATCCCCGACGGCGACCAGGATTCCGGCGCAGGTCGCGAACGCCTTGCCCTCGACTGGGGCGTCGCGGCCCCGGAGGATCACCGGTTGGCCGCGCATGAGGCGCAGGCCCAGATCGCGCGAGACCGCGACTTCGGGGATCGCATCGAGAGCCGTCTCGACGGGACGCAGATAGGCCAGCGCGGCTTCAGGGGTGCCCTCCGAGAGCACGGAGACCGGGCAGGCCTCGGCCTCCGAGAAGGGGCCGACGCGGGTCCGGCGCAGGGCCGAAACATGGCCGTAGCAGCCGAGCATGCGACCGAGATCGCGGGCGAGCGCCCGCACGTAGGTGCCCTTGCCGCATTCGGCCTCGATCACCGTTTGCTCGCCGTCATGCTCGACGACCGCGAGCCGATCGATCTGCACCGGGCGGGCGACGAGTTCGACGACCTCGCCCTCGCGGGCGAGATCGTAGGCGCGCTCGCCCTGGATCTTGATCGCCGAGTAACGCGGCGGAACCTGCTCGATCGCCCCCACGAAGGCCGGCAGCGCCGCCTCGACCGCCGCGCGGTCGGGTCGCGCGTCGCTGGTCGCCACGGGTCGCCCCTCGGCATCGTCGGTGTCGGTTTCGATGCCCCACTGCACGGTGAAGCGGTAGGCCTTGCGGCCATCCATCACGAATGGGACGGTCTTGGTCGCCTCGCCGAGCGCGATCGGCAGGATGCCGGAGGCCAGCGGGTCGAGGGTGCCGGCATGGCCGGCCTTCTTCGCGTTGAAGGCGCGCTTCACCACCGCGACGGCATGGGTCGAGGTCATGCCGACATGCTTGTCGAGGATCACCCAGCCCGAGACGTCCCGGCGCTTCGGCCGGTCCGGTCGGGGGCCGCGCTGCGGGCGCCGCCCCTCCGGGCTCCGGCGCTCCGCGCCCGGAGCTGGAGCGGCGCGCTCGGCCGGCGGCTGATCTTCCATGGAAACCGTCATGTCCGCGTGTCCCCGGGGTCGACGCCCCGTCCCTTTCTGCTCGGTGACGGCACTCAAAGCCCCGTCCCGGTCTCCGGTTCGTCGTCGCGCCCGGTCTCGAGGTCGCGCTGCACGCGCTCGTCCCGCAGCAACTTATCGATGCGGGCCGCCTCATCGAATGTCTCGTCGCGGCGGAAGCGCAGTTCCGGCGCGAATTTCAGGTTCACGCGTCGCGCCACCTCTTGGCGCAGCACTTTCCGGTGCCGTTCCAGCGCAGCGATCACCGGCGCCTCGTCGAGGCCGCCGAGCGGCATGACGTAGGCGGTGGCGAGCTTGAGATCGGGCGACATCCGAACCTCCGGCACGGTCACGACATGCGTGCCGAGCACCGGATCCTGGATGTCACCGCGCTGGAGCACCTCGGCGAGCGCGTGGCGCACGAGTTCGGCCACGCGCTGCTGGCGCTGCGAGGGGCCGGTGGAAGTCGGTTTCTGGGCCATTCTGTCTCGGGCCGGCGCCGCTGGGGTGGCCGGCTCACGTTCTGAAAAAAAGAAAAGACGGCCGCGGCAGGTGCCGCGGCCGCCCTGTCCGGACCGGTCCGGACTATCAGAGCGTGCGGCGGATCTCTTCGACCCGGTAGCACTCGATCACGTCGCCCGCGCGCATGTTCTCGAAGTTCTCGAAGGCCATGCCGCACTCCTGGCCGGAGGTGACTTCCTTCGCGTCGTCCTTGAAGCGCTTGAGCGTCTTCAGCTTGCCCTCGTGGATCACGACGCTGTCGCGGATCAGGCGGACATGGGCGCCGCGCTCCACGGTACCGTCGGTGACGCGGCAACCCGCAACCTTGCCGACCTTCGAGACCTCGAACACCTCCTGGATCGTCGCCTCGCCGAGGCGATCCTCCCGCAGGGTCGGCGGCAGCATCCCGGACAGCGTGGCTTTGATGTCGTCCACAAGGTCGTAGATGATGTTGTAATACCGGATCTCGATGCCGGCCCGCTCGGCGGCCTCGCGGGCCTCCTTGAGGGCGCGCACGTTGAAGCCGATGATCACCGCCTTCGAGGCCTGCGCCAGGGTGATGTCGGACTCGGTGATGCCGCCGACACCCGACAGGAGGATGCGGGCCGCGACCTCGTCGTTGCCGAGCTTCTCGAGCGCGCCCGAGATCGCCTCGACCGAGCCCTGCACGTCACCCTTGATGACGACCGGCAGCTCCTTGCGGCCGGCGCCTTCCTTGAGGTCGCGCATCATGTCGACCAGCGAGCGGTTGGCACCGCCGGTCCGGGCGTTCTGACGCTCGCGCTTCTGGCGGGCGCGGTACTCGGTGACCTCGCGGGCGCGGGCCTCGCTCGGCACCACGGTGACGCGGTCGCCGGCATCGGGCGTGCCGTTGAAGCCCAGCACCTCCACCGGCACCGAGGGGCCGGCATACTGGACGTTCTCGCCGAGGTCGTCGATCAGGGCGCGCACGCGGCCCCACTCGGCGCCCGCCACGACGATGTCGCCGGTGAACAGGGTGCCGCGCTGGACCAGAACCGTGGCCACGGGGCCGCGACCGCGGTCGAGCTGCGCCTCGATGACCGTGCCCTCGCCGTCGCGCTTCTCGTTGGCGCGCAGGTTCATGATCTCGGCCTGGATCTGGATACCCTCCAGGAGCTCCGGGACGCCGGCGCCGGTCTTGGCCGAGACCTCGAACTCGAGGGTCTCACCGCCCATCGACTCGACCTGGATGTCGTGCTGCAGCAGTTCCGTGCGGACCCGCTCCGGCTTCGCATCCGGCTTGTCGATCTTGTTGACCGCGATGATCATCGGGACGCCCGCCGCCTTGGCGTGCTGGATGGCCTCGATGGTCTGGGGCATGACGCCGTCATCGGCCGCCACCACGATCACCACGATGTCGGTGACCTTGGCGCCGCGGGCGCGCATCGACGTAAACGCCGCGTGGCCCGGGGTGTCGATGAAGGTGATCATGTCGCCGGATGGCGCCGCGACCTGATAGGCGCCGATATGCTGGGTGATGCCGCCGGCCTCGCCCTCAACCACGTTGGCCTTGCGGATCGCGTCGAGCAGCGACGTCTTGCCGTGATCGACATGGCCCATGATGGTGACCACCGGCGGACGGGGATCGAGATCCTCCTCCAGATCCGGCTCGTCGGAGGACAGGCCCTCCTCGACGTCCGACTCGGCGACGCGCCGCACCGTGTGGCCGAGTTCCTCGGCGATGAGCTGGGCTGAATCCGAGTCGATCACGTCGGTGATCTTGTGGATCTCGCCCTGCTTCATCAGCATGCGGATCACGTCCACGGCCCGCTCCGACATGCGGTTGGCGAGTTCCTGGATGGTGATCGTCTCGGGGATCGTCACCTCGCGGGACAGCTTCTCTTTCTGCTCGACATGGCCACGGCCGCTCATCCGCTGCTGGCGGCGGCGGAACGAGGCGACGGAGCGCGTGCGCTCGTCCTCACCCGACGTGGCGGTGGCGATGGTCAGACGGCCGCGGTTGCGATCGCCACCCGGAGACTTCGGCGTCTTGGGCGGCGTGATGATCTTGAGCGGCATGCCCGGCCGGCGGATGACCCGCTTGGTCTCGGACTCGTCGTCGTTGGTCTGGGCTCCGCGTCCGGCCGGACGCGCCGCCGCACCCGCACCGGCAGGGCGCGCCGCGGTCGCCGGCGTCGCGCTCTTCTCCGGCTCGGGCGCCGGGGCCGGACGGGCCATGAAGTTGAGGTCGCGCGGCTTGCGCGAATCAGCCGTGATGGTCTTGCGCGGCTCACCCGTGGACGGACGGGGCGTCAGCGGCGGGCGCGGAGCAGCCGGCGAAGCGGCGGCAGGCGCGGGCCGCGCGCCGGTCGGGCGGGCCGTGTCGGGCTGGCGGGCCGGCGCGGCCGCACGGGCCTGGGCCGCAGCAGCCGGGCGGGCCGGCGCAGCGGCGGGCTGCGCGGGAGCCTGAGCCGGGCGGGTCGGCGCGGCAGCCGGCGCCTCGTCGGCGGGTGCAGCAGCAGGGGTCGGTGCCGCCGGTGCGGGCGGGGGTGCCGCTGCGGCCGCCTTGGCGGCTTCCGCCGCCTCGGCCGCTGCGGCCGCAGCCGCGGCCTTGCGCTCTTCTTCCTCGCGACGGCGGGCCTCGGCGGCCTCGCGCTCGCGGCGGGCCTGCTCCTCGGCCTCGCGGCGGCGCGCCGCCGCTTCGGCCTCCGCCCGCTGGCGCGCTTCGGCTTCGCGACGCTGCGCGTCGGCCAGGGCGGCGGCACGGGCCGCGCTCTCCTGCTCGCTCAGCGTGCGCAGGACGACGCCCGAGGCGGCGCGCTGCGCCGGACGCGGGGGCGGCGTCGTCGGCGCAGGGGCTGCCGGACGCGGAGCGGGGGCAGGCTCACGGGCAGGGGCGGCCGGTGCCGCGCCGATGACGCGGCGCTTCACCGTCTCGACCACGACCTGCTTGGAGCGGCCATGGGAGAAGCTCTGACGCACGGTGCCCGCCTCGATCGGCCGCTTGAGGGAAAGCGGCTTCGGGGAAGTCCGATTCAGAGTCTTGTCGCCCGGGTTATTCGTATCGCTCATTCAGCCTGAACCCTGAGGGTTTCCATCGTCCCGTGAACCGACGCCCGGTGGCGCCGGCCAAATCCATCCTGCGTCGTCAACGTGAGGCTTCGTCGATCCCGCCGATTCGGGCTGGATCGGGCTCCCCGGTCGCCGCGGCGGCGCCCTCGAAGGAGCGTAGCCGACGCCAACGCGACAGGCAGCCGGCGGCTCCGGCTCCTGCGACGAGCGCAGCGTGTATCACATGATCCCGACCTAAGGCCATGTCCAATTCGTCTTCGGACAGGTCATCGATGATCGGGATCCTTGACATGGCCCCACCGTGACGCCGGTGCAAGGCCGACGCGATCTTCCGCCGGCCGTCCGGGCTCGCCTCGGCGGCGTGAATCACCGCGATGGCGCCTGGCTGGCCGCCGATCGCCGCCTCGACCTTCGAGAAGCCCGCCACGATGCAGCCCGCCTTGTTGGCGAGCGCGATCGCCTGCCGTAGATCGGCCCGGAGCGCCGCGGCGATCCGGTCCGGCAGGTCGGGGGCGGCAGGGGTCGGCCCCTTGAAGGCCCGCGAGAACAGGTTCTTGCGCACCGCCGTGGCGACGACCTCGCGCTGGGCACTGACCCAGGCGCCGCGGCCCGGCAGCTTGGCACGCAGGTCGGGCACGACGCTGCCGTCGGGCCCGCGCACGAACCGGATCATCGCCTCCGGCGCCTGGGCGACGCGCGTGACGATGCAGGTCCGCTCAGGCGCGCGGCGGCCGGGGCCGGCATCGAGCCCCCCGGCAACCAGCCCGTCCTCGGGCGGGGTCGTGTCGACCGCGACCATCGCGCCTCCGCGCCGCCTCTCGCTCAGGCCTCGGCCTGTGCGGGAGCGGCCTCATCACCCTCATTGCCGTCGGCGGCTTCCGCGCCGTCCTGGCCTTCCGGCTCCGGCAGGGCCTCGATCCAGCCGGCCTTCAGGCGGGCGGCCATGATCAGGGCCTCAGCCTCGGCGCGGGACAGGTCGAATCCGTCGAGATAACCGGCATGGCGCACGGCCTCGGGGCCGCGGCCCTCCGTGTAGCCGACAAGGTCATCGGTGGCGCAGCCCGCCAGATCCTCGATGGTCTTCACGTCGTTCTCGCCCAGCGCCACCATCATGGGCGTGGTGATGCCCTCGATCTCGCGCAGCTCGTCGGCGACGCCGAGTTCGGTGCGGCGCGCATCGTGCGCCTGCTCGATCCGGGCGAGATGATCCTGCGCGCGGGCCTGGATCTCGGTGCCGGTCTCCTCGTCGAGACCCTGGATGCCGGACAGCTCCTGGATGTCGACGTAGGCGATCTCCTCGACGTTGCGGAAGCCTTCCGCCGCGAGCAGCTGGCCGACGGTCTCGTCGACGTCGAGCGCCTCCATGAACTCCTGGGTCCGCTCGGCGAATTCCTTCTGGCGGCGCTCCGATTCCTCGGCCTCGGTGAGGATGTCGATGTCCCAGCCGGTGAGCTGCGAGGCGAGGCGCACGTTCTGGCCGCGGCGGCCGATCGCCAGCGACAGCTGGTCGTCCGGCACCACCACCTCGATGCGGTCGGCCTCCTCGTCGAGCACCACCTTCACCACCTCGGCGGGCTGGAGAGCGTTGACGATGAAGGTCGCCTCGTCCTCCGACCACGGGATGATGTCGATCTTCTCGCCCTGGAGTTCGCCGACCACGGCCTGCACGCGCGATCCGCGCATGCCGACGCAGGCGCCGACCGGGTCGATGCTGCCGTCGCGGGAGATCACCGCGATCTTGGCGCGGGAGCCCGGATCGCGGGCGACCGCCTTCACCTCGACGATGCCGTCGTAGATCTCGGGCACTTCCTGGCCGAAAAGCTTGGCCATGAACTGGGGATGCGAGCGCGACAGGAAGATCTGCGGGCCGCGGACCTCCGAGCGCACGTCGAACAGGTAGGAGCGGATCCGGTCGCCGGGCCGGAAGGTCTCGCGCGGGATCATCTCGTCCCGGCGCACGATGCCCTCGCCGCGGCCGAGGTCGACGATCACGTTACCGTACTCGACGCGCTTGACGATGCCGTTGAGGATCTCGCCGATGCGGTCCTTGTACTCGTCGAACTGGCGGGCGCGCTCGGCGTCGCGCACCTTCTGAACGATGACCTGCTTGGCCGACTGGGCGGCCACGCGGCCGAAATCGAAGGGCGGCAGGGTGTCGGAGATGACGTCGCCGACCAACGCACCCGGATTGTAGCGGCGGGCCTGATCCAGGGTGATCTCGCGGGCGTCGTTCTCGACCTGATCGACAACCAGGAGGTGACGCGACAGGCGCAGCGCCCCGGTCTTGTTGTCGATCTCGGCGTGAACGTCGGTCTCCGCGCCGTAACGGGAGCGGGCGGCCTTGGCGATCGCCTCCTCCATCGCGTCGATCACGATGGAGCGGTCGATCACCTTCTCGCGGGCGACCGCGTCGGCGATCTGGAGGAGTTCGAGCCTGTTGGCGCTGACGACGGCCATCGGTGTCGGTCCTTCTCTTCCGTCAAATCTTCGGGCCGGCCGCGGGGCGGCCGACGCTGGGGTCTCAGTGCAGGGAGTCGCGGTCCTTGAGCCGGGACGCCTTGGTCACGACCGGCTTCTTCGGACCGGTCCGGGCCGGATGCTTGGGCTTCGGCGCGGGACTGGCCTTCTTCGGCCCCTGCGGGCGGAACGGGCTTCGGACCGGCGGCGACGCGCTCTCCTCGGCGAATTCCTCGTCCGTGTCCTCGTCCGCCTCATCCTCGGCGGGCGGGCCGCCGCGGCGAAGCGACTCGCGGACCAGCTCGTCGGTAAGGACGAGGTGGGCCTCGGCGAGGTTCTTGAGGGGCAGGTCGATGCGGCTCGGCAGCCCTTCCTTGACGTCGGGCAGATCGATCGGGACCGTCAGCCCAGCCGGATCCGGGGCGCCGAGAATCCCGCGGAAGCGCTTGCGCCCGTCGAGCGGCGGGCTCAGCTCGACCTTGGCCTCGTAGCCGACCCAGCGGGCGAAGTCCGAGACCCGCACCAGCGGCCGGTCGATCCCGGGCGAGGAGACCTCCAGGTTGTAGGCGCCGCCCACCGGATCGTCGACGTCGAGGATCGGCGAGATCGTGCGGCTCACCGCTTCGCAATCCGCGATCGTGAAGGTCCCGTCCGGCCGCTCCGCCATGATCTGCACGGTGCAGCCGTTGATGTTGTTGACCTTCACCCGCACCAGCCGGAAGCCGAGACCCTGGAGGGGGCCCTCGATCGCCTGCGCGACGCGCGCGGCGACGCCGGCCTCGCGGACGAGGCGCTTCTCGGACAGATCCGCTTCGATCTCGGACGACATGGGTTTGAGCGCGCAACCTTCGCGGCGTTCTGCGTGGCCCGTCCGCAGCGTGCGGCCTCTGCGGCGAGAGGATGTGCGGCGAAAAAAAAGAGCGGACCCGGTGGGGCCCACTCCCGAACCGCAGCCTCGCGACTGCCATCAGAACTGTTGAGAGCTAGATAGCGAGCCTCAGTCGGAAGTGCAAGGTGGATCCGCGACACCGCGCGGCCGGGTTCTGCCAATTCTCGCCCGCATCCTGAGGGGCCGGAGCGCAGCGGAGGCCTCGAAGGAGCCCTCCAGTGGCCGCGGCGAACCCGGGAGCCCGCGTCCGAGCCTCGCTGCGCCCGCACCTCAGGTCAGGTGATCGGCTGCTCTCAAGCGGCTTCAGCCGCTCCGCGGCACCCGTCCCTCCAGCGGATAGGCCGGATCGTTGTAGCCCGGCGTCGTCGGGTGGCCGGCGGCGACGAAGCCGTCGACCAGCGCCTCGTCCTCGGGGGTGAAGGCATAGTCGAGGGCGCCGAGATATTCCTGCCACTGGGCCTCCGTCCGCGGGCCGGCGATGACGCCGGTGACGAGGCGGTTGTTCAGCACCCAGGCGGTGGCGAACTGGCCGGCCGTGATGCCCCGGGCCTCGGCGTGCTCCTTGAGCGCCCGGGCGATGCGCAGCGATTCGGGCCGCCACTCGGTCTGCATCATGCGCGTATCCTGGCGGCCGGCACGGGATTCGGCCGGCGGCGGCGCGTCAGGATCGTACTTGCCGGTGAGCACGCCGCGAGCGAGCGGCGAGTACGGCACGACGCCGAGCCCGAAATGCGCGCAGGCCGGCAGGTGCTCGGTCTCGGGCATGCGGTTGAAGGCGTTGTAATAGGGCTGGCTCACCACCGGCCGGTCGATCCCGATCTCGTCGCACAGGCGGCAGATCTCGGCGACCCGCCAGGAGCGGTGGTTGGAGACGCCGAAATGCCGGATCTTGCCGGCGCGCACGAGGTCGGCCATCGCCCGGACCGTCTCGGCCAGCGGCGTGTCGTGGTCCTCCTTGTGGAGGTAGTAGATGTCGACGAAGTCGGTGCCGAGCCGGCGCAGGCTGTCCTCGGCGGCCTTCATCACGTGGACCCGCGAGAGGCCGCGATCGTTGACGCCCTGCCCGGTCGGGTTGGCGACCTTGGTGGCCAGGATCCAGGCGTCGCGCTCGGCCTTGATTGCCCGGCCGGTGATCTCCTCCGAGCGGCCTTCCGTGTAGACGTTGGCCGTGTCGATGAAGTTGATCCCCGCCTCGCGGGCGCTGCCGACGATGCGGCCGGCCGTCGCCTCGTCGGTCGGGCCGCCGAACATCATCGTGCCGAGGCAGATCGGTGAGACCTTGAGGCCGGAGCGGCCGAGTTTGCGGTACTGCATGGGATCCATCCGGTGTCCGTCACCACGCTAATTCGCCGCGGCGACGCTGAGGTCAACCACCACGTGTAACCTGACTGTGACCGCGGCGAACCGACCCGTGCCGGCACCGATGCTGCAGGGCGATCGTTCTCGCCCGGGGCAAACCGCCGCCCGCCTCCCTCACGAGCGCCATGTTCGAGACCATGATCGACCGCTTGGCCGTCCCCCTCCCCTGGCTCGACCGGGCCGGCCGAATCTCCTGGCTGAAGCTCGCGGTGTTCCTCGCCTGCATTGCGCCGGCCCTGTATCTCGCCGCCGCCTATCGGCTCGATGCGCTCGGCGCGAAGCCGATCACGGCGCTGATCCACGCCACCGGCGAGTGGGCGGTGCGCTTCCTGCTGTTCTCCCTGGCGATCTCGCCGCTGCGCCGCATCGCCGACTGGTCGAAGGTCCTGGTCGTCCGGCGGATGCTCGGCATCACCGTGATGGCCTACGCGGTGGCCCATCTCACCCTCTACGCGGTCGACCAGAACCTGATCCTGACCAAGGTCGTCTCGGAGATCGCGCTCCGGCTCTACCTGACGATCGGCTTCGTGGCGCTGATCGGGCTGATCGCCCTGGGCCTGACCTCCACGGACGCGGCGATCCGCAACCTGGGCCCGAACTGGAACCGGCTGCACCGGCTCGTCTACACGATCGCCGTGCTGGCCTTGGTCCACTACTTCCTGCAGTCGAAGATCGACGTCACCGATCCGGTCTTCTCCGCCGGGCTGTTCCTGCTGCTGATGGGCTGGCGGGTGATGCGGCGCTTCCGATGGCCGGAGCGGCCCTGGTCGCTGCTCCTGCTCGCGGTCCTCGCCGCGCTCGCGACCGCAGGGCTGGAGGCGGCGTGGTACGGTCTCGCCAGCGGCGTCCCGGCGAACCTCGTGCTCGCGGCCAACCTGGACTTCTCCGGTCCGATCCGGCCGGCTTGGTGGGTGCTGGCGGTCGGGCTGTCGCTGCCGGCCGTGGCGCTGGTGCGGGGCCCGAGACCGCGCGCCGAAGGGCAGGCGCCGGGCAGACGGCCGGCCGCCCCGCCCCGCCGGGTGCCCGCGCGCGAAGCCGCGGCAGAGCCCTTGTCGCCGCGGGCCTGATGCCGCAGAACCCGCTCCCGGTCCTCCGCCGCCGGCGGCCGCGGGCCCAGCGGAGCTTCCAGGACGCCATGCGCGGCACGCTTCTTCTGATCGCGGGCTTGCTCGCGCCGACCGCTGCCCTCGCGGCCCCGGCCGCGAAGCCGGCTGCCAAGGCGGCGCCCGCTGCGACGGCGCAGACGGCCCCCGCGCCGGCCGCCACATCCTGCACGCCGCCCGAGCCGCCGCCGGCCGCCGCCCGGCCGGCCAAACCGGCGCTGCCGGCCAAGCCCGCCTGCCTCGAGACCAAGGAGGGCTGCCCGGGCTGGGAGGCCTACAGCTACAACGACGCGATCAAGGCCTACAATCTGCAGGCGCAGGCCTTCCGGCCGATCGCCGAGGCCTACCTGCAGAAGCTCAATGCCTACGTGAAGGCGAGTTCGGAATACGCGCAGTGCGAGGTCAACGCGCTGCAGAACTAGCCGGCTGAACGGCAGCCGACATCGCCCCGCGGGGGCGGTTCAGGCAGTCCGGCGCAATCTCCGGTGATGAGGGCCGCGATCCCCGCGCGCTCGATCAAGCCGAGGCCGCCGTGCCCGCTCGTCGTCTCCTCGTACGCACCGGATTCTGCGCCCTGCTCCTCGCCGCCGGCCCGACGCTGGCCGCCGATTTCGACGGACCCTATCCGCCGCGCGACGATGGCGGCCTCGCTCAGGAGGACGAACCCGAGCGCCGGCCGCCTCCGCCGCCACCCCGGCCGGAACCGGAATTCCGAGGGCCCCGCTTCACCGCGGCGCCCCCAGAAGCGTGCCGGGAATTCGTACGCCGTCGGTTCGATCCGGATGGCGCGCCGGTGCTGCGCCGGGTGCGGGTTTGCGACGAGCCGGTCGTCGACCGCGGGCCGCCGCCTCTGCCCCCGGAGGACATCCCGCCCCGTCGCTGGGGTGGGCCCCGCTGGTAGGCCCCGCCTGCTCCCGTCCGCGGCTCATGCTCCGGCATCGCCGACGGTGCGCGCGGAGCTTGGCAAGTCAGCGGCGCGACGAGAGCCGCGGTCGCGCCATCCTGGATAACCGCGCCCCGCCCATCGGGAGGGAGCGCGATGCCTCAACCGACGGGCTCGATTCGAAGCCGGCTCAGATGCGGACCGGCGCCTTCTTGAGCGCGGCCGCGAAGGCTTTGAGCTGGCGGTTCAGATCCGCCAGTTCGTTCAGCGCGATGGTCTTGTGGCCGTCGCGGACCGCGCGCTCGATATCCTCGACCTGCAGGTCGACGAGGCGGCGGATGGCGGTGGCGACTTGTTGTCGGGTCATCGATTCGAGCGTCTCGTCCGAGCGTCCTGGCGGGCCTCAACGGACGGCCGTTTCGCGGCCGTCGACACGTTTCGGTGATAGGCCGGTAGGCTTAACCGTTGGTGTCCGCGGCCCCGCCGTGCACAGGGGATCAGGTCTCGGCCGAGGCCCTAACGGCGCTCGCGCATCTCGGTCCGGCGCATCGGCATCGCGTCGATCGTGGCGAACAGCCGCTGCGGCGCGATCGGCGCCGCTTCGGTGATCTTGGCGCCCCCGTCCTTGCCGATCAGGACCGCGCGGAAGCTGTCCGCGGGGAGGCCGAGGCGCTCGCGCAGGGCCCGCGCCTCCGCCCCGGAACCGACCGCTTCCAGCACCACGAGGTCGCGCTCGGCGACGCCGGCGCGGACCGAGGCCAGCGCGGCCCGTTGCGCCCGGAACTGCGCGTCCCCGGCATCAGGCGCCGACAGGACCAGAACGCGCGCGCGATCCCGGTAGGCGTCGAGCGGGCCCGCGGAGGCCGCCCCCGCTGCGAGGACCGTCAGTCCGAGACCCAGGGCCGTCCGCCGCATGCCACCGCTCCGCGCTCCAGAGCCGGGACAACGCGCAATCCTGGCATGAGATCACGCCGACGCCTTTGCCGCCGGGGCCGGGCGCCCCAGATCGGGGGCAGCCAGTCTCCGGGAGTCCGTCATGACCACCGCCATGAACCGCCGCATCGTCCTGGCCTCGCGCCCGCACGGCGAGCCGCGGCCCGAGAATTTCCGCCTCGAGGAGGTGCCGGTGCCGCAGCCCGGACCCGGCCAAGTCCTCCTGCGCACCCGCTGGCTGTCCCTGGATCCCTACATGCGCGGCCGGATGAGCGACGCGAAATCGTACGCGGCCCCCGTGGAGATCGGCGCGCCGATCACCGCCGAGACGGTGGGCGAGGTCGTCGCATCGCACCATCCGGACCACGCCGTGGGCGACCTGCTGACCGCCTTCGCGGGCTGGCAGGACTATGTCGTCACGGACGGCAAGGGCTCGCGCAGGATCGATCCTGCCGCGGCCCCGCCCTCGACGGCGCTCGGCGTCCTGGGGATGCCGGGCATGACCGCCTATACGGGCCTGCTCAACATCGGCCAGCCGAAGGCCGGTGAGACGGTCGTGGTGGCCGCGGCCGCCGGCCCGGTTGGGTCGCTCGTCGGACAGATCGCCAAGCTGAAGGGGGCCCGCGCCGTCGGGATCGCCGGCGGTCCGGACAAATGCCGCTACCTCACCGAGGAGCTCGGCTTCGACGCCGCCGTCGACCACCGCGGCGCCGATCTGCCCGGGGCGCTCGCGGCCGCCTGCCCCAAGGGTATCGATGTCTATTTCGAGAATGTCGGCGGCGCCGTCTTCGCCGCGGTGATGCCGCTGCTCAACCCCTTCGCGCGGATCCCGGTCTGCGGCCTCGTCTCGGCCTACAACGCCACCGAGATCCCGCCCGGCCCCGACCGCCTGCCCGGCCTGATGCGCTCGGTTCTGACCAACCGGCTGCACATCCAGGGCTTCATCGTCTGGGATTTTGCCGCGCAGGCGGAGACGTTCCGCCAGGAGGTCGGCGCCTGGATCCAGGAGGGGCGCGTCCGCTACCGCGAGGACGTGGTCGAGGGGCTGGAGAACGCTCCGGAGGCGTTCATCGGCCTGTTGAAAGGCCGGAATTTCGGCAAGCTGGTCGTGCGCGTGTCATAGCCGTATCTTGCTGGCGGATTGGAACGGATGTAGAACAAATAAATCCCGCGGCACTGCGGAAAGCGGGCACAAGCCCGTCCCGCCGGTTGCCGCTCCGGAGGCCCGGGCGCATGGTTCGCGCGCCGCCGGGCAGATGCCCTGTGAGATCCGTACGGTCAGGAGAGAGCGATGGCGGGCAGCGTCAACAAGGTGATTCTGGTGGGCAATCTCGGGCGCGACCCCGAGATGCGCCGCCTCGGTTCGGGCGATCCGGTGTGCAACCTGCGGCTCGCCACCTCCGAGTCGTGGAAGGACAAGGCGACTGGGGAGCGCAAGGAGAAGACCGAGTGGCACTCGGTCGTGATCTACAACGACAACCTCGCCCGCGTCGCCGAGCAGTACCTGCGCAAGGGCTCGAAGGTCTATATCGAAGGCCAGCTCCAGACCCGGAAGTGGACCGATAATTCCGGCGTCGAGAAGTACACGACCGAGGTGGTGCTCCAGCGCTTCCGCGGCGAGATGACGATCCTCGACGGGCGCGGCGGCGGCGGAGACGTCGCCGGCGAGGACGAGGGCGGCGGCCAGATCAGCCGCGGCGGCGATCGCGGTGGTGACCGGGGCGGCGATTTCGGCGGCGGCCGTGCCCAGGGCGGCGAACGGCGTCCGGCTCCGGCCTCCTCGGGCGGCGGCGGCAACCGCGGCTACGACCTCGACGACGACATCCCGTTCTAGGCGCGTCGCCGGACCCCGAAACCCGCCGCCCTGCGCGGCGGGTTTTTTGTTTGGGCCGATCCAGCACCGGGCCGGTGTCGAGACCGTGCAGATGCGGGTCAACCTCCCGCTCATGCGCGGCACTATCGGCCGCGCCGGCGCCGGGATCTCGCGGCCGATGCGCTGGTCGACGCTCCAGACCGACAGCCTCCTGCGTCAGGCCCTGATCGACAACGGGCTGCGTCAGGCAGCCCCCCGCATCGCCCACCTGATCTGCGAGGTGCGCGCCCGCCTGCAGGCCGTGGACGAACCCGTCGCGCCCGGCTTCGATTGGCCGCTGACCCAGGACGACCTCGCCGACGTGACCGGGATGACGCCCGTCCATGCCAACCGCTCCCTGCGGATTCTGTGCGACATCGGCCTGACCATGCTGGACCGGCGTCGGGTGCACGTTCCCGATCCCGACCACCTGGCGGCCTTTTGCGAGTTCCGGCCCGACTATCTGCATCGCGCCCACGCCCCCTCGGATCCGGTGCGCTGAGGCCATGCCGCTGTTGTTCTTCCACCTGCGTCCCCCCGCGGTCGCGAGCGCGACGCGTTCGGCCTCGACCGGCCGAGTCCGGAGGTGGCCTATCTGGAAGCCTGTCGGACGATTCCGGACCTGTGCGTCGATCGGCTGAACGCGGGCACGGCGGAGCTCGCCGGCGCGTTCCTGATCTGCGATGCGGACGGCACGGACCCGATCGAGGTACCGTTCAACGAGCAGCTGAACGACGGGCGCAGGCCTGGAAGGCCCAACCCGGTCCCCGAAGCCCTCGCCTGCCTGGCGGAGGTTCGGAAGGGGCGGCGGCTGGTCGCCGAGATGCGAGCCCAGATCGCCGAGATGCGCGCGAGCGCAGCCGCGATGCGGGCTACGGCACAGCTGGCCATTGCAAGGACCGAGGCGGCGGGTCCGGGCGGGGTCTAGCGGCTTGGCCCACACGCCGCAGGGACGATGCAGGCCAATACTTGTGAATGACCGCCTCAAACACGGCTTGACGCCGGAACGGCGATCCGGCCGGCACGTTGACCGGCGCCATCCGCATGCGGTCACCCCGTCTCATACATCCTGTCAGAGCGAATCGGGTCACGAATGGTTGGTCAGCCACCAGGGTTCGGAACGGCTGAGCCGCTGGACGACGGTCCGGAGGGGAGAGGTGGAACAGGTGCGACGCCGGGAACCCCGGAGGCGGCGGCCGTGAGCGCGAGCTTCAAGCGGTTCGCCGATGTCGTTCCCCTGATGATGTGGCGCTCCGACGAGAACGGCCACGCGATCCACCACAACGAGTGCTGGCTGGAATTCACCGGGCGGCCCCTCGAAGAGGAACTCGGCCTCGGCTGGCGCAGCGGACTGCATCCCGAGGATTTCGAGCGGCATGCCAAGGTCGTCGCGGCCGCCTTCCAGGCGCAGCAGCCCTTCACCGTGGAGTTCCGGCTACGCCGGCACGACGGCGAGTACCGCTGGCTGCTCGACACCGCCCGCCCCCTCATGGAGGACGGCCGGTTCCAGGGCTATCTGGGTTCCTGCTTCGACATCACCGACCGCAAGCACGCGGAGGAGCATATCGAGCACGCGCTGGCCGAGAAGGAGGCGCTCCTCGCCGAGGTCTACCATCGCGTCCGCAACAATCTGCAGGTGATGGTCAGCCTGATCGGCCTCTACGGCCGGGCGGCGCCGGATGCCTGCCGCGGCAGCTTCGAGGCCCTGGGCCAGCGGGTCCGGGCGATCGCGCTGGTGCAGCAGCACCTGCACGAGGCGCCGCACATCGCGTCGATCGATCTCAAGGACTATCTGCACCGCCTCGCCTCAGGGCTCGGGCAGCTCCGGCGGGCCGGGCGGATCAGCGTCCAGGTCGGTGGGTCGGGGAACGGGCTGGTCGAGCCGCGCATCGCCAACGCCCTCGGTATGATCGTCGCGGAGATCGTGGCCGAATGCCTCGACGCCACCGCCGAGCATGTCGCCTGCTCGATCACCATCGACATGGAGGCTGCGGGCAACGAGCCCCTGCGCCTAGGGATCGTCTCCGGCGTGAGCGAGATGGCCGCCTCGGGCCGGCCGAACGTGCCGAAACTCGGGCCACGCCTGATCGCTGCCTACGCGGCCCAGGCCGAAATCGCTGTCCAGGGCGATGCCAGCCCGGCCGATCCCCTGCGCCTGACTTTGCCGACGTCGGGTCAAGTCGCGCAATGAACACCCGCGGCGCGGGGCCCTGTCGCCACACCGGCGCGGGCGGCCTATAGCGGCGCAGATCACTCTGGATCCGGCCGAGCATGCTTCCCCCGATCGACACCATCATCGAGAATTTCGAGATCGTCGAGGACGACGACATGCGGCTCGAGTACCTGATCGAGCTCGGCCGCACCCTGCCGCCCATGCCCGAGGATGAGCGGACCGAGAATAACCGTGTCCACGGCTGCGAGAGCCAGGTCTGGATCGACACGAAGGCGGAGCCGTCCGGCGGGACCCCTCGACTGGTCCTGCACGGCTTCAGCGACTCGTTCATCGTCCGCGGCTTCGTCGCGCTGATGGTGGCGCTCTACACCGGCAAGACCCCGCAGGAAGCCGCCAAAATGGACGGCCTGGACCTGTTCCGGCAGTTGCGCTTCGGCGCCCACGTGACCTCGAAGCGCTCGAACGGCGTTCGGGCCATGGCCGAGCGCATCCATCGCGACGCGGTCCGGCTTGCCGCGGAGACCTGAGAAACCGCCCCCGTCCTCGCGGGCGCAGCGCGGCGGCTCCCTATCGGCGACCGTGGCCCCGATAGGGCCCGCTCACCCCCGCCACAACCGCATTCGCCCGCGCTTCGGACCGGTGGCCTCCCGCTCCAGGCCGTAATGCTCGGCGAGCCGCCCGAGGGCGATGCGGGCCACGACCTTTGCCGACCGGGCCGGCCAGCGCCGCTCCGCCTCGATCCGCTCCAAACCCTTCAGGAAACCGCACAGGTCGATCAGCAGACCCGACAGGTCGCTTCCGACCGCGTCGAGGGCGCCGCGCACCCGCTGCCGGGCCGCGATCACGTGATCCGCCGCGGAGGCCGGGTCGCGCGGGCCGCCGCCGTCGACGCGCGCGGCACCGAACTCGCTTCCCATGCGCGGCAGCAATGCCGCCGCGGTCATGTCCCGGCGCAACCGCTCGCCCGCCTCGAAGGAGGCCGCGTCGATCAGCGGCGTTCCATCCCGGTCCCGTCGGCGCACCATCCAGGACAGGGGATTCTCCGACGCGTTGCGCAACACCGGCTCCGGACTTCCTTCAACCACGGTGAGGTCCTGGTGCTGCGCGGCGAAAGCCATGTCGCCTGGCATGGCCTGCCGCCGCAGCCGCGCCCGACCGGCGGCCGTGATCGTCAGCTGTGTGCCGGCGGCATTCCACGCCGCCAGATCTTCGGCCGCCAGGACTCGGCCCGACGCCGTCGCGAAGCGCCCGCTGCCGACCGAGATCCCCTCGCCCCCGCGCCGAGCCACCAGGGCATTCTCGACGAGCGGATCGGGCCGCGCGTAAGCGCCGGCCTCACCGAGCCGCGCCAGCAGGCGTGCCGCCTCGGCCGGCAGGTTGCTCGAAGGGGTGCGACGGCGATGCGACGATACGGCCCTGGCAAGCTTGTGGTCGTTCAGTTTGTTCATGATTTGTTCCAGCGACAACGAGCCGGGAACGCGACGGCCCTATCCTCTCAGAAAGTTTTCAGCCGTCAAGGTATATTTACCTACAACTCACAGCTATCTTGAGCTGGTCTGCGGGCGCCCCGTCGGCGGCTGATGCAGGACGTCGGCGATCTCGTCTTCCGATTTGCCCCGAACTGCGTAGCCCATCGCCTCAAGGCGATCGATCAGCGCCGCGCTGGTCGTCGCGGAACGCGCCGCCCATTCTGCGAGAAGGTTGTTCACCCGCTCCAGATCCGCTTCGGGGTGATCGTCCTGCGAGTCTGGGGTCGCGACCATATCGGCACCTCGGCGTCGAACCGGCAGCTGTGATCGCCGCCACAGCCCGCGGTTCAACGCCCGAGGTTGTCACCGGCTCCCGATGCGCGACCGCCACTGTCTTTCCGGGGCGGCGCAGGCCGCTCGGGAGCCGGGAACAGCGAACGGGCCTGGATTGCCCGCGTCAACGGTTCCAGGTTCCTCTGGACGGCCATGGACTGACCGGCGGATCGGCACGGAACCTCGCGCCCCCCACTTCCGCCAGACGCGCGCTGCGGGCCCCAGGCCTGCGCCCTGACCGCCTTGCATCGCGGCGCCCGTCGGGACACATCCCCTGACCCGGATGTGTGGGGATCTGACGGAGAGACGATGACGGAGATCGGCCACGGCTTGCACGCTCAATCCATCGGCGCGCCGGTCGCCGAAGCCCGGCCGCGGCGCTTCAGCGTCCATGGGCAGGAAGTCATCGACTCCTACGCGTGGCTGAAGGCCGAGAACTGGCAGACCGTCCTCAAGGACCCGGCTGCCCTCCCGGAGGACATCGCCGCCTACCTCAAGGCCGAGAACGCCTTCTCCGAAGCGGCGCTCGCCGGGACCGCGGAGCTGCGCCAGCGGCTGGTTGCCGAGATGCGCGGGCGGATCCAGGAGGACGAGAGCGGCGTGCCCGATCCGGACGGGCCGTTCGCCTACTACACCCGACACCGGGAGGGCGGGCAGCACCCGCTCGTCTGCCGCCGGCCGGCGGCCGCACCGGACGTACCCGAATCCGGGCCGGATCCGGACGAGACCATCCTCATCGATGGCGATCGCGAGGGCGAAGGCCTGCCCTTCTTCGAAATCGCCGCCGCGGTGCATTCCGACGATCACACCCGGCTCGCGTGGAGCGTCGACACCAAGGGGTCCGAACTCTACACGATCCGGGTGCGCGACATCGCCACCGGCCTCGACACCGACGACCGCGTCGAGGCGACCTCCGGCGAGGCGGTCTGGGCCGCGGACGGGGAAAGCTTCTGGTACGTGGCGGTGGACGCCAACCATCGGCCTGCCAAGGTCATGCGCCACCGCTTGGGCACCGCGCAGTCGGAAGACGAGACGGTCTACACGGAGGCCGATGCCGGCTACTTCGTTCATATCGGCAAGACCCAGTCCGGCGCGTTCCTCGACGTGACGGCGAGCGACCATGAGACTTCCGAGGTCCGGCTGCTCGACCGCCACGCGGAAGGCGCACGTTTACGCCTCGTCGAGCCGCGCACGCCGCTGCTGATCTACGGGGTTGAGCATCGCGGCGACCGGCTGTTCATCCGCACCAACGCCGACGGCGCCGAGGACTTCAAGATCGTCACCGCCCCCCTCGACGATCCGGGCCGCGCCAACTGGACCGACCTCGTACCGCACCGTACCGGTGTGATGATCCGGCACCTGCATCTGCTCGCCGACCACCTGATCCGGCTGGAGGTCGAGAACGCTCGGCCGCGGATCGTCGTGCGCGCCCTCGCCGACGACACCGAGCACACGGTTGCGTTCGACGAGGAGGCCTATTCCCTCGGCCTGCGCGCCGGGCTCGCCTTCGACACGGCGATGATCCGCTTCGTCTACTCGTCGATGACGACGCCGTCGGAGACCTGGGATTACGATTGCGGCAGCCGGACACGGACCTTGCGCAAGCGGCAGAGAATGCCGAGCGGGCACGATCCGGCCGCCTACGTGACCCGGCGGCTCTTCGCCACCGCGCCCGACGGCGAGCAGGTTCCGATCTCGCTGCTGCACCGGCGGGATCTCGCCCTCGACGGCAGCGCGCCGCTGCTGCTCTACGGCTACGGCTCCTACGGCACGCTGATGCCGGCGGCGTTCCGCACGAACCTGCTGAGCCTCGTCGACCGCGGCTTCGTCTACGCGATCGCCCATATTCGCGGCGGCACCGAGAAGGGGTGGCGCTGGTACCTCGACGGCAAGCGCGAGAAGAAGCCCAACACCTTCACGGACTTCATCGCCTGCGCGCGGGCGCTGATCGAGGGCCGCTACACGTCCGAGAAGCGCATCGTCGCCCATGGCGGATCGGCGGGCGGGATGCTGATGGGTGCGGTGGCCAACCTCGCACCGGAGCTGTTCGCCGGGATCGTCGCCGACGTGCCCTTCGTCGATGTGCTCAACACGATGCTGGACGCGGAGCTTCCACTGACCCCGCCGGAATGGCCCGAATGGGGCAACCCCGGCGAGAGCGAGGCCGACTTCCGGACGATTCTTTCGTACTCGCCCTACGACAACGTCGCCGCCAAGGAGTACCCGGCGATCCTGGCGCTCGGCGGGCTCACCGACCCGCGGGTGACCTACTGGGAACCGGCCAAGTGGGTCGCCCGGCTGCGGGCCACCATGACGGGCGGCGGACCGGTTCTGCTGCGGATCAACATGGAGGCCGGCCATGGCGGAGCCGCCGGCCGGTTCGACCGGCTGGAGGAGGTCGCGTTGATCTACGCCTTCGCGCTCATGGCGGTCGGTAAGGCGTAGAGGTCGAACGCAACGCCTGCGCCGTTCAGACGTCTCTGAGCCGGGGCGCGGCACGCCCTCTGTCCCGTAGTGCCAGGCCGATTCGAACCGAACCGCCAGGCGCGTACGATGCGCAGAATGAGCCCGTTGCCTCCTGCCTCCGTTCGGCACGGTGGCGGACCTTCGCACCCGAGAACCTTGACCCGACCCATCAGAACGCATCGCGCGACCCAGTTCGAGAGCCTTGACGGAGCAGGGACCGGACCCACCCGGGAAACCCCTCGGGTCTCCGGTGTTCCCGTAGTGCCGGCCCCGGCGCAGGAGGCCGCCTGTTTTCCTTCGGAGAATCCGTTCTTGCCCGAGGCGACCTATCCACCCCTCGACGTGCTCAAGCCCGTCGCCGACGGCCTCTGGATCGTGGACAGCGGCCCGCTGCGCGCCCTCGGGATCCCGCTCCCCGTCCGGATGACCGTGATCCGGCTCCGCGACGGCTCGATCTGGCTGCACTCGCCCACGCGCTACGACCCGCGGCTGCACCAGGACATTGCCGCGCTGGGACCCATCCGCCACATGGTCGCGCCGAACATCGCCCACTGGACCTTCCTGAAGGAGTGGCAGACGCAGTGTCCGGACGCCCTGACCTGGGCGGCCCCGAACCTGCGCCAGCGCGGGCAGGTCCGCCGCTCGGGCCTGCGCATCGATCGGGTACTCGATGACGCGCCGCCCCCGGAATGGGCCGCGGATTTGCGCCAGGTTGTGGTACCGGGCGGCCTCTCCTTCCGGGAGGTCGCGTTCTTCCACGGGGCGAGCCGCACCCTGATCCTGACCGACCTCGTCCTCAACCTGGAACCGGCCAAGATGCCGGCGCTCGTGCGCCCGCTCCTGCGCCTCGCCCGCATGACCGCGCCGGACGGGCAGCCGCCGCCCTATTTGCGCCTCGTGATCAGGCTGCGGCGCCGCGCGGCCGCGCAGGCCGTCTCGGAACTCCTCGCGTTGAAGCCCGAGCGCGTCGTGTTCGCTCACGGTCTGTGGTTCATGCGGGACGGCGCCGCCCATCTGCGGCGATCCCTGCGCTGGCTCGGCGCGTTCGGCTGAGCGCGCCGGCGCGGTTCCGCATCCGGCTCAGGGGCCGGCGGCGCGCGGCCGGATGATCCAGAAGCCGCACGGCACCCGCGTCGGCGACCCGTGAGCACGACGCGGCATTCGACGCGCGCGCAGAGCCCTGCACCGGGCGACGGGCGGATCCATCCCGACCGCGCCCTCCGCCCGGTTCAGGGCGCTGACCCGCGGGCCGCGAAGCCCTGGGTTCTGCTGCTCGAGGGCGTCCAGCACGGCATTGACGGCACCGATGATGGCGCCGGGCGAGCCGCCCGGGATCTCCGGCCGGATCGCCTCGACGAGGCGCGTCCGGAATGTCTGCTCGACCTGCGGGTGCTCGGTCCCTTGCGCCTCGGGCCAATAGGCGGCGTGAACGTTCTCGGCGATCGTGCGGGCCGTCCGATCGACCCCTGGGGTACCCTACTCCATCGCTAGCCTGCCTCGATCCCGATGCTGAGAGACGGAGAAGGGTGGCCCTCGGCGCAGCGCGTTCAAGGTCCCCCGGGCTCCGGGGCCGGGTCGACGCCGTCGAGGGACTTGGCGAGCTCTGTCAGCACCTCCTCCACCATGGGCGGCCAGGGCGCGTTCGCCTCGTCCATCAGGCGCGCGGCGCTGACCAGGGCGGCGATCTGCCCCTCGTAGATCGGTCGCCCGACGAGCTGCGCGTAGCGGACCCGGGCCGCGAGGGCCGTCGCGAGGCGCTGGACCTCCGCGATCTTCGCTTTCGGCGCTCCGGTGCCCTCGCCGTTGGTCATCCACCCACCCCCGTTGGCAGCCCGCAGCCTGTCTTAAGCCATGACCGATATGCCGTCAGGAGGCAGCGCGGTCGAGCGCGGGAACTTCCGCCGCTCGGATGCGTCGATTTCATGCAGGCAGACGCATGCCGTGTTGGGAGGTTCACATGCGCAGATCGACGATCCTCACGCTGGCCGCGGCCTTTGTCCTCGGCGCTGCACCGGCCTTCGCTCAGCCTATCAGCCAGACCGGCACCGGCGGCGGCCCCACATCGGCGGCGAAGGCGCCGCACACCGCAGCGACCGGCCAGACGGTGCCGAATCCAGGCGCGCTCAATGCCAACGAGACCGGAAGCATCGAGCGCCGGGACGCCACCGAACAGCGCAACGACGCCATCACCCGCGGCATCTGCATCGGCTGCTCCCGCTAGGTTCGATCCCGACGGGCCCGCGACCAGACGCGGCGCAGCCCCGACGACCGTTCAAGACCGCGCCCCGAGGCTCCGCCGAGGCCTTGAAGGCGCGCGCGCCTTCGACCAAATCAATTACCCCACTCACCATGAACAGGAGCTACAGCGTGGCGAACGAGGCTGTCGAACAGGCGCCCGGCAAGACCTATTTCGGTCTCACACTTTCACAGCATGCGGAGCGCATCAGGAAATTGGCGACAGAACGCGGCCTGACAGGCGAGGTCTTCGACCGTGTGACCGCGAAGGCTGTCGAGATGATCCCGACCATCCGGTTGAACGACGGCGCCCAGCGCTGACGCTGGACCGGGCCGGCTACCGCTCGGCCCGTAAGCTCTTGACGATGCGGCTGGCGATCTTGCGCACGGCCGCATCATCCCGCGCCTCGCCCTCGACCTTGTCCCAGAGGTGGTCGAGGCTTCCCTCCAGCTCGTCCAGCAGTTCCGGATGGCGCTGAGCCAGGAAGCGGATCGTCCCGAACAGCAGATGCTCGGTGGCCATCTCGCGGCGTCGCGCTTCGACGATGGGATCCCGGTGCGGCGTAGGGGTCGGGTCAGTCATGATCGCCCAACGATCCACTGACGCCGCGGTTCGGCACGTCCGGCGCGGTGTGACGCCGCGGCGACTGGCCGCTCTCCCGGGTTTGGCCTGAGCCTAGGCGCGAACAGGAACGGCATCCTCCCGCTCAGACTGAATCATGTCGAGGAACGACACCTCAGGAGGGAGAGGACGATGGGCGATACCGACCCTGCCAAACCGGGCGACGAGGCTCCTCCGGGCACTTCCGGAGCCGGCGAGAACCTGTGCCGCGCTTGCGGCGGCTCCGGCACGATCGCCGACAAGACCAGTGCCGAGTGACAGGGCACCGGCAAGGTCACCACCGGCATCGGCGGCGCCTGACCGGCCGCGCGGCCAGCTGTTCGCATCCGGACATGACGGGATCCTTCCCATCGTCCTGGGTCTCAAGGCGCGGACGTGATGATTGCGGCAGCCGGTCCTGTCCGCGCGCGCGTGCCCGGATCGCGGCCTCCGCTGAGCGGCCCGCGCCGGCAGGACTTTCGGCTTCGACCCAAGGTTCGTCGCGGTGCGTCCTCAGCTCGGAACGCGTCCGGACCGGCACGATTGTCTTGGAGAAACCGGGAGGATCCTGATGGCCGATGTTGCGCAGATCCAAGAACATGCCGAGGTGGTCGGCTCTGATGGCGTTCACGTCGGGACCGTCGACCATGTCGACAAAGGCGAGATCAAGCTGACGAAGCGCGATGCCGCGGCGGGCGGCCTGCACCACTATATTCCGCTCGACTTCGTGCAGTCCGTCACCGACGGCAAGGTTCATCTGGACCGGCCGGCCGACGAGGTGAAGCGCGAGTGGTCGACGTCGTGACCAGACGGCTGGTCCGGAGGGCCGCGGCGCTCAGCGCCGCAGCGTACCGAACCAGGCTGTCAGCGGCTCCACGAAGGCCGCCCAGGTGCGCGCCCAGACCGTTCCGCTGCGGCCATCCTCGGCACCGCGACCCGACATAAGGGCTGCGACCAGCGCATCCTCGCGGGGCTTGCACTCGTCGAGGGCGTTCCGCTCGTCGCCGGCACGGCCCTGCCCTGACGGCTGGTGGGCGGAAGCCTCGCGCAGGCAGCGATGCCAAGCCTGTTCCAGCGCACGCGGATCGGCCGAATTGGCCGCCGGTGTCGCGACTGCCGGAGCGGCGGTCAGGAGGAGCATCGCGGACAGGCTGAGCACCGGCATGCGCATGCCTTCCCTATGCCCTATCATCGGGCCAGCCGGATAGAACGTATCGGCAACAGTACGGCCTGCTCGGTGCGCCGCGGGCTCAGTCGGCCCGGTGCGATCGGGCTGCCCGGCAGCTGTGATCCATCAGATCCTCGGCACTGGCGTCCGGCATCCTGTAGGCCAGGACGATCATACCGGCTTGCGGGCTCTCGGGGTCGGCCGCGACCGCCGCGAAGCTGGCGTCATGCAGCTTCCCTTGCCAGCCCGATACGCGCGCGAGCGCCGCGAACGGATTGAAACCCTCCACCCTATCGGCCGGAACCCGGAGGGCGAGGTACTGTGTCTCTCCAAACGGGATCGGAAACGGCGCCCAGGTCTCGCCGACCGCAGGTCCGTGCGCCTTCAGGGCAGCCATGACGCTCCGGCGCATGCAGTCGAGGTGGATATGCAGCTGATCCTGGCTGCGGCCGCCCACCGAGTTCACCTCAAGGCCAACCGCCGCGATGGGCAGCCGGCCCTGCAGCGCGTCCGACACCGCGTGCCGGGCTTCGAGCGCCGCCCGCCAGTAGGCCACACCGTGGGGCCCCTGGAGCACGGGTGCCTCGATGCCCGACACGTTGTCGGTCGGCATGACGACCGTATGGGTCGCCTGGCCCGGCGCGCGCAGCACCGCCGTTCCCGGACGCTCTCCGTCGCCAAGATCGACGGACAGGCACGGGAAGCTCCGGCCGGCCGCCTTCTTGGCGAGCACACAACCCTGAAGCGCGACCCACAGCACGTCGCGCGTGGGGTTGGCCGCGATGGCAGCCGGGATCGACGCGAAGGCGAGCAGGGTGGCAACGATCAGCAGCCGGCGCATGATCAGGTCTTCCGGTCCTCGGCAACCAATATGCTACAAGCCGCGGTCGATGATCACTGTAGGCTCATGCTGTCAGTGCAATGTTACGGAGCTTCGATGCCGAGATCGGACATGCAGCGGCTGAGCCTCGTTCGGGCCGCGACCTGGATCCTGGTCGCCCTCATCGCTACCGTCACCCTCGTGCCGCTCGGGTTCCGGCCGGTGGTGACGGCCGATCCCAGCGTCGAGCGGGCTGCGGCCTATGCCCTGGCCGGATTGCTCATGATGGTGAGCTATCCGAAGCACTGGCGCCGGATCCTGATCGGCAGCATCCTCCTGGCCGGCGGCCTCGAGGCGGCGCAGACCCTGACCAGCACCCGCCATGGCCGGTTCGACGACTTCCTCGTGAAGGCCGGTGCCGCGCTGGCGGGTGCGGTCGCGGGCCTCGCGCTCGCAGGTTTGGCGAGCCGCCGCCTGACCGCTCGGGCGGGCGGATGAGTCCGGTCCGGCGCCGGCCCGTTTGAAGCGGCCGGCCCGCGTCTGGACTGGGAAACTGCCGCGCTTTCCGAGCGTTGCTCACGCGGGGCTCACACGCGAGGTGTGGCATGTTCGGCGCAGGCAAGCTCACGGGACGGTTCTGGTTTCGCAAGACGTGGACGGGCAAGCTGGTCCTGCTCGTCGAGGAAGAGAGGCCGCGCTGGTTCGGTCGCGGCGGCCTGACCAAGCTTCGGTGGCGAGACGCGCGCCTGCTCGACTTGGCGGAGGCGCCCATGCGGACGCTGATGACCCTGGAGCGGACCTACCGGGCAGAATACGGGACTGGTCCGACACGGGTTCTTCAGGCTGTCGTTCCGTCCAGCAAGCGGGGCGCCGTCGCCACGCCGCTCGGAGATGCCGCCAGCGCCTGAGGGCGGGCGAAGGCGCGGGTCGAGCCTCAGGGGGCAGAGCTCGACCCGCCTGCCGTTCGGCTTCTGTCCCCAAAGTCGGAGCGGCCTCCCCACAGACCACGGCAGGGTAAACGCAGCGTAAATTTCCGCCCGCTCTTTGGTCCATCCTGCCCGACACGCTCGTGCGCGAAAAACGGTCCGCGTAGCGCTCTGTAACTCATTTTATCTGCGCACAGCAGGACCCTTGATCTATGTTGGTATTCCCCCGTAGTTACGGTAGATAACGGCGATTATCGGTTATCTTCTTGCAGATAAGCACTTGACTGCGGAGAAGATACTCCACGTTCATGGCACACTCCCGCGTGAGAGGCGCCAATGGACGACAGCACTTCACTCCCGAACCAAGACCAGATCGATTTGGTCGAACTGACCGCCGACATCGTTTCGGCTTACGTGGCCAACAACTCCGTTCCGGTCCCCGATCTGCCGACGCTTCTATCCGGCGTTCATGCTGCCCTGACCGGTCTTGGCCAGACCTCCGCTCCGGCTGAGCCGGAGCTCAAGAAGGCGACGCCCGCACAGATCAAGAAGTCGGTCACGCCGGACGCGCTGATCAGCTTCATCGACGGCAAGCCCTACAAGACACTCAAGCGTCACCTGACCGGCAACGGCATGACCATCGAGCAGTACCGGCAGCGCTACGGTCTTCCGCCGGACTATCCGACCACGGCTTCGGCATATTCGGCGATGCGCGCCGAGTTCGCCCGCAATGCCGGCCTCGGCCACAAGCGCCGGGGTCCGGCCGCGAAGCGTGCGGATCTGTCCGAAACCGCCCCGGCGGCGTCGGAGGCGGCCGGTCGGGGCACGAAGACCGCGAAGGGCCGCAAGCCCAAGAAGGCCAACGCCGAGGCGTGAGCGTTCCGGCCCGGTCTCTCGCGAGTCGAGGCCGGAACGCCGCCCGCCGGCACGTTCGGCCCCGCCTTGCGCTCGATCGTCCGGATCTCGAGGTCGTGGGGCATGCGGCCTGCCGTCGATGCCTCTCGGGTTCGTCACCCCCGCCGGCAGTTGTGGCGGATGCCCGGCGGACCGCAGGAGCGGGATACTGTGCCCGGAACGAGGCGGGCGGGCAGCCGTTGCCCCGCTTGAACCCCAGGGAGCCACGCTTGAACCGATCGATCCCCGCCCTTCTTCTCGCCGCCGCGACGGTGCTCGGCCTCCCGGCAACGGTCGGGGCGCAGGACAGGACCAGCCCCAGGCAGGCACCGCCGGCCGAAATCGCCGGCAAGCCCGCTGCCGACACGCAGGACCCGGGCAAGACCGCCACGGAGGCCGTGACCCATCCCTCCGCGGTGCCGCCTACCGAAGGCGCCATCGGCACGGGCAAGCCGCCGACGAGCGGAGAAGCGCCGGCCTCGGGCCGCTAGATCGCCCGGGTCAGTGCGGACGGATCCGAAGCGTCCGCGCGCGAACCAACGCGGCCTTCGGAAGTCTCCCTGTCGCGGCCAAGCATCGGCTGCGTCGGGCGAGCTGGACCCGATCATGCGTCAAGACGGGGTCGTTCAGGCCCGCCGCGAGCCCGCCATGCCTGATCGAGCCGGCCCCGGGCTCCGGAGCCTGCGCCGGCACACCTCCGGGATCGCAGCCCCCGATCCCCGCCTCTGGGCGCTCGTCCTCGTCATCCTCGGGATCGATGCCGTCTGGATGCGGATGGCCCGGATCGCTGCCGAACCCGCGGGTTTCGCGCTCGCGGCGGTGGCCGTCGCGGTCCTCCTGGTCGCTGCGGCCTGCCTGGGCACGCTGAAGTCGGACCCGTCCTTGCGCGGCATGGCCCTGGCGAGCGGGTTCCTGGTCGTCTTCACGGTCCCGGTGGCGGTCCTGCACTTCCTCGCGGCGGGGCTCGCGCTGCCCTTCGTCGACGGCGCGCTGGCCCGGTCCGAGGCCGGCCTCGGCTTCGACTGGACCGGCTATGTGGCTTTCTTGGCCCGGCATCCGACCCTGTCGTGGTGGCTGGCGCTCGCCTACCATTCCAGCGGACCGCAGGTCGGCCTCGTGGTGATCGCGTTGAGCGCCACCCGCCGGCTCGGGCGATTATGGACCTACATCCGGCTGTTTTCCGTCACGCTCCTCTGCGTGGTGCTCTTTGCCGCGCTGCTGCCGGCGCTGGGGCCCTACGCGTATTATGCGCCGCGGATCGTCCCGGCGGAGCACCTGGAGACGGTCGGGGCGCTCTGGCACCTGGAGCCGGTGGCGCGCCTGCGGACCGGCACGCTGGAGACGCTCGCGCTTGGCGACCTGCGCGGCCTCGCGACATTTCCGTCCTTCCACGTCTGCCTGGCGATCCTGACGGGCTGGGCGCTGGCACCGGTCCCGGTGCTCGGCCCCCTCGCGATCCTGCTCAACGCCGCCGTGATCGTCGCGACGATCGGCGCGGGCGGCCACTATCTGCCGGACGTGCTGGCCGGGGCGCTGCTCGCGGCCGCGGCCCTCGCGTGTCGGACCGATGCGGCGAAGGCCGAGCGCGCGATGACATCGATCCGGCAACGACACCCCGGCGCCCGGCTCGCATCCCAGACCCTCGACACGGCGCGCCTCGCCTCCGTGCGGGCCTTCGGCGAGCGGTGGCAATCCGAGGGCCGGCCGATCGATATCCTGTTGCTCAACGCCGGCATCGCTACCGTGCCGAACCGCGAGGAGACCGAGGACGGGTTCGAGCGCCAGCTGAGCACGAACTATCTCGGCCATTTCGCCCTGACCGGCCTGCTCCTGCCCTTCGTCCGACGGGATGCGGCCTCGCGGATCGTCGAGGTCGCGAGCCTCGCCCACAGGCCCGGGCGGATCCATTTCGACGATCTTCAGCTTTCGCGCTCCTACGGCCCGCAGCGCGCCTATCGGCAGTCGAAGCTCGCGATGCTGATGTTTGGCCTCGAACTCGACCGGCGGCTCAAGAAGGCCGGCCTGCCGATCCGGTCGGTCCCGGCCCATCCCGGCGCGGCCCGCACGGATGTCTTCCGGCGCGGTGACCGGGCCGGGCCGGTCCAGCAGCTCGCCGGCCACGCGATCTTCTCGGTGATCGGCCAGTCCGCCGCGCAGGGCGCGCTGCCGCTGCTCTTCGCCGCGACGGCGCCAGAGGCGGAGGGCGGCGCCTATTATGGGCCGGACGGGGTCTGGGAGCTGAAGGGCTCTCCGGCCCGCGCCGACATCGCCGCGCACGCCCGGGACAAGGCCGCGGCGGAGCGGCTCTGGTCGGTCTCCGAGTCGCTCACCGGGATCCGCTGCGCTGTCTGACCCCGCACCCGCCGTGCGGCTCCGCTTGCCCGCCCGTCACTCCTTTCATAGATGCCGACGATGACAGCCCTCCCCTTCGACAACAGCTACGTCCGCCTGCCCGAGCGCTTCTACGCCCGCCGCGCGCCGACGCCCGTGGCGGCGCCCCGCCTGATCCGGCTGAACCGGGCGCTGGCCGAGACGCTCGGCCTCGACCCGGACTGGCTGTCGGGCCCTGAGGGCGTGGCGGCGCTCGCCGGGAACGGCGTGCCGGAGGGCGCCGACCCGATCGCGGCGGCCTATGCCGGGCACCAGTTCGGCAACTTCGTGCCGCAGCTCGGCGACGGCCGCGCGATCCTGCTCGGCGAGGTGGTCGATCGGCTGGGACAGCGCCGCGACATCCAACTCAAGGGCTCGGGCCCGACGCCGTTCTCCCGGCGCGGCGACGGCCGCGCGGCGCTCGGGCCGGTGCTGCGCGAATACGTTGTCAGCGAGGCGATGGTGGCACTCGGCATTCCGACGACGCGGGCGCTCGCCGCTGTGGCAACGGGCGAGGCTGTCGTTCGCGAGACCTTGCTGCCCGGCGCGGTCCTGACCCGCGTGGCCGCGAGCCACATCCGGGTCGGCACCTTCCAGTTCTTCGCGGCACGGGGCGACGTCGAGGGCGTGCGGGCGCTCGCCGACCACGTCGTGGCCCGGCACTATCCGGACGCCGCGCAGGCCGCGAACCCTTACCAGGCGCTGCTGGAGGCCGTCATCGCCCGGCAGGCCGAACTCGTG
Source organism: Methylobacterium sp. PvR107 (assembly GCF_017833295.1). Taxonomy (NCBI): domain Bacteria; kingdom Pseudomonadati; phylum Pseudomonadota; class Alphaproteobacteria; order Hyphomicrobiales; family Methylobacteriaceae; genus Methylobacterium; species Methylobacterium sp. PvR107. The sequence goes on along the minus strand of NZ_JAFIBW010000001.1, from coordinate 4,023,352 downwards.
GCGCGCTGGCTGCTCGTGGGCTTCGTTCACGGCGTGATGAACACCGACAACATGTCGGTCGCCGGCGAAACGATCGATTACGGCCCCTGTGCCTTCCTCGATGCCTACGATCCCCGAACGGTCTACAGCTCCATCGACCGGAACGGGCGCTACGCTTACGGCGAGCAGCCGCGCATCGCGCTGTGGAACCTGACGCGGCTGGCCGAGACCCTGCTGCCGCTGCTCGCAGACGACGAGACCGCTTCGGTCGCCGAGGCGGAAGCGGCGCTCGCCGGCTACGCGGCGCGCTTCGAGGCCGCCTATCACGGCGGCCTCTCCCGCAAGCTCGGTCTGGACGAGAGTCACGAGGGCGATTCTGCGCTGGCGGGCGACCTCCTCAAGCGGATGGCCGAGAACCAGGCCGACTTCACCCTGACCTTCCGAAACCTGTGCGCGGCGGCAGAGCGGCCGGAGGCCGACGCGGCGGTGCGCGACCTGTTCGTCGACCCCACGGCCTTCGATGGCTGGGCGGTCCGCTGGCGCGAGCGGCTGGCCCTGGAGGTCCGCGACCCAGCCGCCACCGCCGCCGCGATGCGGGCGGTCAACCCGGCCTTCATCCCGCGCAACCACCGCATCGAGGCGATGATCGAGGCCGCCGTGGAACGGAGTGACTTCGCGCCTTTCGAGGCGCTTCTGAGCGTGCTGTCCCGGCCCTACGCAGACCAGCCGGACAACGCGCCCTACGCCGAGGCCCCCGCGGGGGGCGGCGTCGGCTACCGGACGTTCTGCGGCACCTGATCCAGGGCTGAGGCGCGGCTCAGAGCACCCTCAGGCCTCAGGCCAGGTATAGATCTCGTGCACGCTGCCGTCGGACCGGAACCAGTGCACGCGGGTGGCGGGATTGAATCCATGATCCCGATACGAGGTGGCGATCACCGACACGAGCACCGCCGCCGCCGAACGATCATGGATGTCATAGGCCAGGAGTTGCGGTGAGCGCCCATCCATCCGGACGCGATCACGAACGAAGATCGAATATGACATACGCCTCACTCGGCTCGATCTTAAAACAACCTGTGCGAGTATAAATCAAACAGATCGAAGGCGTTCACTGCAGGCTCATGTAAAGGTTAATGGATTTTAACAGGATTTCGAAGATTTGATCGAATCTTTCTCGACAGAGATGCCGCGAAGTTCGCGTGAAGCGTGGGCGTTGAGGCCGGCATGTTCGCCAGCCGTTTCGGGCTCGCACACCGATGGTCGCTTGACGCGATCACGCCCTGCAAGCGCCCTGCCCTCCTCCCGAAGCGCCAGCGTCACCGCGAGAACCCGAGGGGAATCGGCTCCCAGGCGAGCTGCGCCCGGATCTCAGGACGCGCGCGCGGATGGACGCGTTTCGTGCTCCTTCAGCTCGGAAGCGGCCGATTGAAGCAGCGTCAGCATCAGCTTCATCGCCGCCGCGGCGGCCTCGACGCATTCGGCCTCGCTGTCGAGCCGGTCCAGCAATGCCCCGGCATCGGCATCCGGCACCAGATGGCTCATGGCGCCGCCACCGAAGGCCGGCTCGAGCACGGGACCGCACTCGACCACCTCGATTCCGGTGTGGCGCAGGTCGCAGCAGATCCGGTCGAAGATCGCCTCCACGGCCGGGGACGGCCCTTCCAGGGCCTGCACGAAGTGCAGGCGGGCGAAGAGCAGCGCACCGGTGACGCCGGCCCCGGCATTCCGATCCCGGGACGTCGCCACCATGGCGTCGACGACACGCTGCACCTCCGCAGGATTGCCCGCGATCGCGCTGCGGCTCCGGTAGACCAGCCGGAACAGATCGGAGCGGTCCAGAGGAGTCATGCGGCCTCGCGCGCGTCGACGAACGACAGGAACTCCGCTTCCGGCAGCGGCCGGCTGACGTGATAGCCCTGCACCTGGTGGCAGCCCGAAGCGGCCGTGAAGGCGAATTGCTCCGCGGTTTCGACGCCTTCGACCGTGATGGTCATGCCGAGGCACGCCCCCATGGTGATGATCGCCCGGACGATGGCGGCACTTTCCGGGTCGCCCGGAAGCTGCCGCACGAACGATCGGTCGACCTTGATCTTGTCGAAGGGAAAGCGGCGCAGGTAGCTCAGCGAGGAATAGCCGGTTCCGAAATCATCCATCGAGATGCTGACGCCCGCCGCCCGCAAGCGGGTCATGGTGGCGAGGGTGCGGTCCTCGTCGGCCAGCAGCACGCCCTCGGTGATCTCCAGCTCAAGGCGATCCGCGGCGAGGCCGGAGGCCGTGAGCGCCGCCTTCACGGTCTCGGCGAGGCGGAGATCCCGGAACTGGGTCGGCGAAAGATTGACGGCGACCCGGATGTGCGACGGCCAGCGGGCCGCCTGGGTGCAGGCCGTGCGCAGGACCCATTGTCCCAGCGGTCCGATCAGGCCCGTCTCCTCGGCCAGCGGGATGAAATCGGCGGGCGGGATGAGGCCGCGCTCCGGATGGCGCCAGCGCACCAGCGCCTCCGCCGCGGTGATCCGGCCTGAGCGCGCATCGACGAGGGGCTGATAGTGCAGCTCGAATTCCTGCACCGCGATCGCGCGGCGCAGATCCGCCTCCAGGCTGCGCCGGGCCTGGACGCGCGCATCCAGCGTGGGATCGAACCGGCGGAACATGCCCTTGCCATCCGCCTTGGCCTTGTACAGCGCGAGGTCGGCGTTGCGCAGCAGCGTGCCGGGCTCGCCGCCATCCGCCGGCGCGAGCGCGGCGCCGACCGAGACACCGACATTGACGAGTTGGCCGTCGATCAGGAACGGGCGGTCGATCAGCTCGATGATGCGCGCGGCCAGAGCGTGCACCGCCTCGGGACCGTCCGGGGCAGCCTGCAGGACCGCGAACTCGTCGCCGCCCAGCCGCGCGACCACGTCCTGCCCGCCCAGCGCCGCCGTGAGGCGCTGGGCCGTCTTGCGGAGCAGCGTGTCGCCGAGACCGTGCCCGAGCGTGTCGTTCACGAGTTTGAACCGGTCGAGATCGAGGACGACGACCGCGAAGGGTTGGTTGCGTTCGCCGCAGGACGCGGCGTGGCGGGCGAGCAGGTCGTGGAAATGGGCGCGATTGGGCAGGCCGGTCAGCGCGTCCGAATAGGCCAGCATGCGCATCTGCGATTCGGTCTGCAGGCGCTCCCGCTGATCGCGGACGGCCAGCACGGTCTGGAGCCCGCTCCCGAGCGGAACCTCGCTGCGCAGGACGCGCACCGGCACGCTCTGGCCGTCGGCGCCGACCAGCTCCGCCTCCCGTTCCTCGCGCTCGGGCAGCGCCGAGACGACGAGGCCGGGCAGGACATCCGAGAGGCGGCGGCCGTTCAGCGCGCCGGCGCCGAGACCCGACATCTGCTCCAGGCTCCGGTTGGCGATCTTGATGGTCTCGCCCTCGCAGACGGCGAGACCTTCGACGGCGAGGTTGGCGAGCTCGCGCAGGCGCTCTTGGTCCCGCCGGGCCTGCGCCCGGGCGTTCAGGGTCAGGCGCAGCCCGATGATGGCGAGGGTCAGGAGCCCGAAGGAGACGCACGCGACGATCGGGGCCACAATCTCCGGCGGGACGGCCTCGCGCGGCAGCGGTCGCTCCGGATCGAAGGTCAGCGTCATCGCCGCCATGCCGCCGAGATGAAGGATTCCGATCCCCGCGAGCAGCAGCGGCGCCGCCGCCCGGCGCCACGGACGCCGCCGCTCTCCGGCGACCATCAGGGCCGTGCCGAACATCAGCAGGCTCGCCGACAACGAGACGGCGACGAGGATCGGATCCCAGGTCACGGTCCCGGCGACGAGGTAGGAAGCCTCGCCGAGATAGTGCAGCGCCGCGATGCTGATCCCGAGGGCGAGGCCGGCCGCGAACCGGCGCGACCGATCCCGCTGCCCGATCACGAGCCCGATGCTGATCCCGATGCCCGCGATGGCGATGAGGAGCGAGAGGGCCGTGAGGGTCGGCTCGAAGCCGGCGGGCATGCCGGGCCTGAAGGCGAGCAGCGCGACCATGTGTGTGGCCCAGGCGGTGCAGCCTGACGCCACGATGGCGGCAGCACCCCAGGTCCAGGCAGCTCGCCCCGCCGAGCGCGCCGCCTGAGCCGCCACGGAGAACGAGCCGTAGACGCCGGTGACGCAGATGCCCGCGGCGAGGAGGATGAGGCGGTGATCATGTGCCTCTGTGAGGCACGTGTAGACGGATCGCATGGCAAGCTCCGAAGCTCCCGGCCTAAGCGCGACCCGTTAATCAAACTCCCTATCTCGAAGGCCATATTCTTCCGCAGCCTCGGAAAAGATCAGTTTTCATCCGTTATACGCTAATCTGTGTTATGTTTCGGACTGTTGCATAGAAAGAAACAGACCATGCGCTGTATTCGACGTCCGAGGGTGCGGCACTCCGCGCCAGGCCGTCCGTCCTGGACCTGCGTCTCCGCCCTATCGCGACGCGCGGCACTTCGCGCTTGACGGCCTCCTCGCCGGGGCCGGTCCTAAGTTCCGCGGCAAAACGCGCTATGGATGATCGGATGGCGCAGACGGGATGTCTCACACGATGACGACGCGGCTCCTGGTGGGACTCCTCGCGCTGCTTCTGGCGGCAGCCGGTGCGCAGGCGGCCGGCATCGTCGTGTCGTCCAAGCTCGATACGGAGGGCGGCGTCCTCGGGAACATCATCCTGCAGGCCCTGAAGGCCAAGGGCCTGCCGACCGTCGACAAGATCGAACTCGGCGCCACGCCGATCGTGCGCCAGGCCCTGCTCGAGGGCCAGATCGACATCTACCCGGAATATACCGGCAACGCGGCGTTCTTCTTCGGGAAGGCCGACCTTCCGGTCTGGAAGGACCCGAAGGCCGCCTACGAGACCGCCAGGAACCTCGATCTCCAGGCCAACGGCCTCGCCTGGCTCGATCCGGCCTCGGCCGACAACACCTGGGCGATCGCGGTCCGCGCGGACATCGCCCAGGCCAACGGCCTGAGGACGATGAGCGATTTCGGCCGCTACGTGGCCGGCGGCGGAGCGATCAAGCTCGCCGCGTCCTCGGAATTCGTGTCGACGCCGGCCGCGCTCCCGGCCTTCGGCAAGGCCTATGGCTTCGCGCTCAGGCCGGACCAGCTCGTCATCCTGTCGGGCGGCGACACCGCCGGCACGATCGCCGCGGCGATGCGGGGCACCTCCGGCACCAACGCCGCCATGGTGTTCGGCACCGACGGCAGCCTCACCGTCGCCCGGCTCGTCGTCATGGCGGACGACAAGCGCATCCAGCCGGTCTACCAGCCGGCGCCCGTTGTCCGCGGGCCGGTTCTCAAGGCGCATCCGGAGATCGCCACGGTGCTCGATCCGATCTTCCGCAGGCTCGACCTGGCCACGCTGCAGGAGCTCAACGGCCGCGTGCAACTCGGCGGCGAGCCGGCCTCGTCCGTCGCGGCGGATTTCCTCAGGCGGAACGGCTTCGTGCCCGAGGCACCGGCAGCCGCAGCCGGGTCTCAGGGACGCCCCGGATTGCAAGGCGGCCGGAAACCGCTCTAGTGCAGGCCCATTACGGCCGCGCTCGGAGCATCGGATGGGCGGACACAGGGCGACCCGGGCGCCCGTCAGTTTCCGCCCGGCTCGGCCGGCGTTCGACCCGCTGGGTTCGGTCTTCGCCGCCCTCCTCGGACTCGGCCTCCTCGCCCTGCCGCTGGTGACGGCGCGCCCCAACCGGATCGCGCTGGGCACGCCCCTGACGGCGTGGTCGGCCCTGCCCCTGGGCCAAGCCCTCGCGCTCGGCGCCGTCCTGGGATGTGCCGCGCCGCTGCTCGCGCTGCGGATCGCACCGGGCCTGCGCCTTGCCGCCGGGTCTGCCGCGCTCACGATGCTCTGCCTCGCAGCCGGCTGGGCGGCCGATCATCTGACGCCCTCCGGCGACCGCTACGGCCGGATCTCTCCGGATGCGGGCTGGTGGCTGGCCTTCGCGGCCGCCGGCCTGGCGGCCGGCGACGGGCTGGCGCGGCTGCGGCCGAGCCCCGTTCTGCGGATCGGCGCGCTGGCGCTCGTCGCCGCCCTGGCGGGGCTCATCCTGCGCTCCGGCTTATGGGACAACCTCTCGGTGCTGCGGGAATATGTGAGCCGTTCCGACACGTTCGGCCGCGAGGTCCGGACCCAGGCCGGCCTCGCTTTGGCCTCGGTGGCCGCCGCCGCCCTGGTCGGAATCCCGGCAGCGATCCTGGCGCGCCCGGTTCCCGCCCTGCGGGCGGCGCTGCTCTCGGTCCTCAACGTCGTGCAGACGATCCCGTCGATGGCCCTGTTCGGGATGCTGATCGCCCCCCTCGCCTGGATCGGCCGGACGGTCCCAGGCGCGGCGGATCTCGGCATCGCCGGGATCGGCGCCGCGCCGGCCTTCGTGGCGCTGTTCGCCTACGCGCTCCTGCCGGTGACCGCCGCGACCGTCGCCGGCCTCGACGCCGTGCCCGACCCGGTGCGCGACGCGGCGCGGGGCGTCGGCATGACCGACCGGCAGCGCCTGGCGCAGGTCGAGCTGCCGCTCGCCCTCCCCGCCATCCTCACCGGGATCCGCATCGTGCTCGTCCAGAATATCGGGCTCGCGGTGATCGCCGGGCTCGTCGGCGGCGGCGGACTCGGCGTGTATGTCTTCCAGGGCATCAGCCAGAATGCGGGCGACCTCGTGCTGCTCGGCGCGCTGCCGACGGTGGTCATGGCGAGCGGCGCGGCGGTGCTGCTCGATGCGGTCATCGACCTCAGCCGCGGCCGGGCAGCGGACCGGACGCCATGATCGAACTCATGCATGTCAGCCGCGTCGTCGATGGCCGCACGATCGTGGCGGATGTCAGCCTGCAGATCGCTTCCGGGACGATCCTGACGGTGGTCGGCACCTCGGGATCCGGCAAGACGACCCTGCTGCGGCTGATCAACCGCCTCGTCGAGCCGAGCGCCGGCACGATCCGGGTGGCGGGCCGGGACGTCCGGACCGTGCCGCCCGACGCGCTGCGCCGCGGGATCGGCTACGCCATCCAGGGGCACGGGCTGTTTCCCCACCGCACCGTCGCGGAGAATATCGGCGTGGTGCCCAAGCTCCTCGGCTGGGACCGGAACCGAATCGCCGCGCGGGTCGACGAGCTCCTCGCCCTGTTCCGCCTCGAACCGGCGCTCTACCGGGACCGCCTTCCGGCGGCGCTCTCCGGCGGCGAGCAGCAGCGGATCGGCGTCGCCCGCGCGCTCGCCGCCGAGCCGCCGATCCTGCTGATGGACGAGCCCTTCGGCGCCCTCGATCCGATCATTCGCGGCCAGGCTCAGGACGACCTGAAGGCGATCCAGAAGCGCTACGGCACCACCATCGTTCTGGTGACCCACGACATGAACGAGGCCCTGCGCCTCGGCGACCGGATCGCCGTAATGGACCGGGGGCGCCTCGTGCAGGAGGCCGACCCGACGGCTCTGGTCGGCGCGCCGGCGACGGACTTCGTCGGTGCCTTGCTCGGCCGCGGCGACCGTGCCTTCCAGCTCATGGCCCTGCGGATCGTGGACGATCTCGTCGAGCCCGGCCCGGCCCCGGGCGCACCGATCATGGCCGGCACCTCGGTGCGCGACGCCCTGGCGGAGAGCCTCTGGTCGCAGCGCCCGGCCCTGCCGGTCAGCCGCGACGGCGTCATCCTGGGCCGGGTGACGCGGGCGACCCTCGAGGCGCAGGGTGCGTGTCCGTGAGCCGGGCGTCGATCCCGAAGGCCGCACTCCTCGTCCTGCTGGTCGCGTTCCTGGCGGCGCCGGATGCGTTCGCGGGGCTGTTCCGGCCGCTCGCGCCCGCCGGCACCCCGCCGATCTACGCGCAGACCCCGCTCCTGACGCTGGCCGTCAACCACCTGCTGCTGGTCGCCGCCGCGACCCTGGCGGCCAGCCTGCTCGCCCTGGGCTCCGCGATCGCGGCGACCCGGCCGGCCGGGCGCGACGTCCTGCCCTTCGCCCGCGCGCTCGCCAATCTCGGCCAGACCTTCCCGCCCGTGGCCGTCCTGGCGCTGGCGGTGCCGATCTTCGGGTTCGGCACGGTCCCGACGCTGATCGCCCTCGTCCTGTACGGATTGCTGCCGATCTTCGAGACGGCCCTGACCGGCCTGGAGAGCCTCGATCCGGCGCTCCTGGAGGCGGCACGCGGCATGGGGATGACCGACCGCCAGAGGCTCGTGCGGGTGGAGTTGCCCCTCGCGCTGCCGATGATCCTCTCGGGGATCCGGCTCTCGGCGGTCATCGGCCTCGCGACGGCGACGATCGGATCGACCGTCGCGGCCAGCACCCTCGGCGAGGTTATCGTCTCCGGCCTCCTCACCGGAAACACCGCCTACGTCCTGCAGGGCGGCCTCGTGGTCTCGGCGCTGGCGATCCTGATCGACGCCGGCCTGCGCGCGCTCGAAGCCGTCGCGACGCGCCGGGCCGGGTCTCATGCCTAGGGGCGATCGAACGTCCTGGAGGGGGCCGGCACACGCGTACCGGCCCCGCACCGTTCACCCGATCACCATCCGCGGTGCCAAGCTGCGTGACGCCAGCCGCCATGATGGTGCCAGCCCCAGGGGCGGTGCCAACCGACGTGGCGCCAGGCCCAGGGACGGTGCCAGCCGTAGACCACCGGCCGTGCGTAATAGACCGGGCGGTAGGCGTAGGGGCGCCAATTGGGCTTGCACCAGCCGGAGAAGCCCCTGTGGAACCCGGGGCCGCAGCCCTGCGCGGCGTCCGCCGTGCCCATTGTGGCGGTCAGGGTGCCGAGCGCGAGGAGTGCTGCGCCTGCAATCTTCATTCGCATGTCTACCTCCTTTCAACCGCAAGCAATATCATCCTCCGGCGACGGCCCGATCGAGACGTCGCCTGATGATGTCCGGCCGTTTGCGAAAGGCCGAGAGTGCATCCGAAACAACCAGACAGAGGAAGCGTTTCTTCACGAATGTGTGCTCGGCCCGGATCCAGATCCGGCGCGACTCTCTGCCGGATAGCCGGCCCGTGGCCTGGGTAAGGTCTTCCGGTTGCCATCCTGTGCTTTCGAGCACCGGCCGCGGACGTCACCGGGGTGCAGCCGGTTCACCGGTCGCGCAGTGAGGCCCTCCGGCCGGTCCGCGTCGGCCGGACCGGCGGCGCACCGCCATGCCGACACGGGTGCGGCCCAGGATCGGGGCGACTGGGCAGCAGGCTCTCCAGGTCCCGAACCGAACGGAGCACCGCGCCCGTCGCGGCAGCGGGCGATGAATCCAATGCGTCCGGATGCCGACGTCTGCGGATGTTGGCGCACAGCCCGCGCCACCCTTGGCCATGAGCCGCGGCGGCTCGCGACGAGCGGCCCCCGGCCGTGCAGCTCGGCGGGCAAGCGAGCCGACGTCACCGCGGGCCGCACCATCTCCTGGACACGAATTCGGATCGCTACGTACTCGGATGAACAATATAAAATATCATTCACATAAAACTATTGAATATTTATTTCATCGGCAGCACTCTCCAAATGGCGCAACCGATTCGGATGGCCAGATCTCGGCAGACCGATCAATGCCGAACGGCCTTCTCTGCGCCTGACAGGGAGGTCATCGTGAAAAGAAAAGACATCCAAGCCATGTCGCTCGTCACGGGTCCGGCCGTGACACTCGGAGTTCTGCTTCTGAGTTCCGTACCGTCGACTGCGGAGGACATGCCGCGGCAGGGTGAGTTCCGGATCACCTACACATCGACGCTTCCGGCCGCACCGAAACCTGTGATGATCGGCGAGAACCGCATGGCCTCCGCCACGATCAACATGATGACGGCTGTCAACGAGACCGGCGGCAAGCTCCTGCACAACATGGCCGGCCGCTGCACCTCCGCGCCGCTGATCGACAACAACAGCAAGATGTTCGAGAACCACGGGTACTGCGACTACGTCGATGCCGACGGCGACCACGTCTTCGAGAAGTGGGACTACCCGGTGCAGCCTCTTGGGGCGGCGAACGAGGGCACGGGCGAGTGGATCGGCGGCACGGGCAAGTTCGCCGGCCTGTCCGGCACGATGAAGATCCGCTCCCGCCGGCTGAACACGCTCACCGACGGCGCCGTGCAGGTGGTCGGCGAGAAGCTCGGCAGCTACAGCTTCACCAACACTGTGGCGAGCGCGAAGCCGAACTGAGGGCGCAACCGAGGGGCCCGGGACCGCGCGTCGATCCCGGGCCCCGGCCGGTCTCGGTCGGACGCCGCGTCCTCGGGATGCGCAGCGGGACAGATCGACGGGCTTGGCGGTATGACGTCGGCCATGAAGTCCGTCATGACGCCTGCGGACCGGGATCGGTTCGAGAAATGCCTCGTGCTCGCCGAGCACGGCGCCACGGCCGGCGAACGGACGGCCGCCCGCGCGGCCGCCGAACGCATCGCCCGCGGCGCCGGCCTGACGCTGGCCGAGGCGATCCGGGCGTTCGGGCAAAGGCGAGAGGCACCGCGCGCCGAAGCCAGGCCCTCGCCCTCAGCCCGCCGTCCCTATGCCTGGGCGCAGCCGAAGGAGCCGGTCAGGCCCATCACCGTCGAGGAGTTGGCGCGCCAGAAGGCCGAGACCGAAGCGTGGCGGAAGCGGGCTGCGGCCGCCGCCGACCGCCAGCGGAAGCGGGAGCGCGCGGAACAGGACGCCTACGCGGCCGAGGAGCGGGCCCGGCAGGCGGAGCGCGACCGGGATTGGGCGCGCACCCGCGCAGCGGCCCCGTCGGGCGAGCACTAGACCCGCCGGTCCTGCACGTCCGTTCAGCGGTGCCGGAGGATCGCCGTCCTGCGATGCCCGCGCTTACCGTGATGGCGGTGGCGGACGCGCGGCCTCGGCACGACTTGCGGAGCCACGTTCGGAGGCGGGGCCGCGGCGACGCCGTCATGAGCCGCGATCACGCGGCGTGCCTCCTCGACGCTCATGTCGCAGGCGCTGGTCATGCCTTGCAAGGCGCCCAGCGCCCGATTGTATTCCGGCAGGTTGGTGCATCCGGGAACACCCCATGCCCGGGCCGCAGCCGGCGCTCCGACCAACGCCGCGGCCACGACGGCGGCAAAACCCATCCTGAACGACAAAGCCCGCCCTCCCGCGGTCGAGGCCCGAGACCCGGCCCAAGCCCAGGGTCAACACGCGACAGCCCACGATGGGTGCGCGGCGGGCTCAGGCACCGCCGCACATGTGCTGCGAATCCGGCAACGTCCAGGAGTCCAGAGTCCGCAGGTTGGTGGTGGTGTACATCTTCCCGCGATCGTCGCCCTTCGGGCAGCCTGTCGGCAGGGCGACGAGGCAGGTGATCGCGCGGTCGCCGACCCGCGACCGCGCGATGGCTTCGACATACGCGTAGGAAATCCCGTAGACGCCGTTCTTCAGATCGACGCTGGTCCCCTCGTCGATACCGCCGGCCTGCGGCTTCACCAGCCGGTCGCTGAACCGCGTCCCGATCCGCGTGATCGTGGTGGCGATGCAGGTGCCGATCCGCGCCGGCACCTGGGCCTGCACCGCGCCTGACCTAAGGCCGGTTCCGGCCGCGACCCCGCACACGACGATGGCCGCACCGGCCCGAACGCGCGCGGCCTTGCGGCGTCGCCCGCGCAAACCCGCCATCAGGCGGCTTCGAGGAGGAAGTTGGCGCGGCGGAACATCAGCTCGCGGCGGTAGAAGTAGACGCCGCGGTGGCGCATGGCCTCATGTGCCGCGTCGACGTCGAACCCGAAGGGCCGATCCCGCGACGTGTCGATGCAGCTCACATACATCCACTGCACGCCGTCGATCATCTGCGGGATCGGCTGATCCTGCCGGATGGCACAGAACTGCCGGTCGTCGGCCGCCTTGACGAAGATGTAGTAGGTCTTCCGCGCGCACATCCGAACCTCCAGGGTCCTGGGCGGTGTATCCGCAACGCAACGGTCAAGCTATAATGTGATTCGAGCCTTATTGTCAAGCTTTCGACACATTGTCGCCACGGATGTGGCCGGCCTTCTGAAGCGGCCGGCTCATTCTGCGGCCTCCTGAAGCGGCCGGCCCTTGTCGACGACGTAGACCGACAGGATCTTCAGGGTCCTGTCGCCGACCACCGTGTAGCCGGCATGGGGGACGCCGCGCTTGTTGATCCCGCGCTCGCCCGTGGGCCGCTCCTTCGGTTCCTGGCCGGGCATCTGCGCCGAGCCGCCCTCGATGACGTAGAAGGCCTCCTCGCCGTTATGGACGTGCCGCCGCGAGGTCGCCCCTGGCGGAACCTCGACCAGTTGCATGACGATCTCCCGGCTATCATCGCCGGAGACCGGCATGCGGCCGAGTTCGGTCCGCTTGACCTCCTGCGCCGCCGCGGCGCCCGCGAGGCTCAGGGTGCCCGCCACACAGAAGCCCGCCAGAGCAAGGCCGCGCCCGCATCTCATGTCATCCTCCCGGTTTCGGTCAGAATGACACGGCCCCGCTCGCCCAGGAACGCCCGGACGGCAGCCGGCCGTTACAGCCTGGCTGGTTGACTCGCCCGCAGACGCCCGCGCCGCGATCCTCCGCCCCTGAGGGCAGAAGCGCGCGACCCCGTCAGGGGGCAAGGACAAATCCCGCCCCCGAGAGATCGATGATATCTCAGACTTTTCAAGCGGAACCCCTCTACTCGTAGCGATGTCCGCTATCGGTATTTGAAATTATGAATTTCAGAACCAGAGCTTAGACCGAGCCTCACGCTCTGTTGACAGCCAATAATGTCCGAGTATTGCATCTGCCGACGCAAACCGGAGACGTTGACCATGAAGGCGGTCGAGCCGAGCGGGCAGGATCAAAATCTAGGTCGCGTGATGCGCCAGGCGGCGGTGCGCCTCGTCGCGGCGTATCTGTCCAACAACGCGATACCGCGCACCAGCCTGCCCCCCCTCCTGGAAAGCGTGCATGCGGCATTGTTTGCCCTCGCGGATTCGACCGATACGGTGCGTCCCGAGCGCAGGGAGGCCGAGCCGAGCCAGGTTCGCCAGTCCATTCAGCGTGACGGCCTGATCAGCTTCATCGACGGCCGATCGTACAAGACGCTGAAGCGCCACCTCACCGCGCACGGGCTCACCCCGGAGCGCTACCGGGCGCAATACGGACTGCCGGCCGATTACCCGATGGTCGCTCCGGGCTACGCCGAGCAGCGCTCGCAGATCGCCAAGGCCATCCAGCTCGGCCGCAAGGCGGCTTGACGAACACACGCGCCGCGAATGCTTGCCGGCGTCGCGTGCGATTTCCTCACGTGACGCGTGACGACTTGATGGATTGTTCGGTCAGGGGCCACGCATTATCGTCCCACCACAATCCGCGCCCCGCTGCCCCTGGGGACGGCGATCGGATCCGAACGGATCATCGGGTCGAGCGGAGCGCATCAAGCCTGACGACGTGTCCAGGCAGCGGGTGGTGCTGGCAACCTGCGCCCGTTGGGATCAGTGACGGAAGCTGGATCCGAGCCTCACCCGCCGGCTGAACCGATGCGCGTGGATGCGCCCGACGAATCGGCTCGGCACATGATCTGACGGGAGACACGCGCGCCATGGCGGGCGACATCACCATTCGGTCTGGCCGATGCCATTGCGGCGCCGTGCGATTCGAGGCGCGGCTCACGGACGACCTCGCCTCGGCCCGCCGCTGCACATGCTCCTATTGCCGGATGCGCGGGGCCGTCGTCGTCATGGCCGAGAAGGGCGGGATCAGGATCGTCCACGGCGCGGACACGTTGACGAGCTACCGCTTCCACACCGGAGCGGCGCAGCACTTCTTCTGCTCCCGATGCGGGATCTACACGCATCATCAGCGCCGTTCGAACCAAGACCTCTACGCCGTCAACGCGGCGTGCCTGGACGGGGTCAGCCCGTTCGATTTCCCGGAGGTGCCGGTGATGGACGGGGTCAACCACACGAACGATACCGGCAAGCCGACGCGCCGCGCCGGCACGTTGTGCTTCATCCCGGCCGAGTGACGCGCCGCGATCAGGGGCGGAGCCTGATCAGGCGGCCGCGTTCGCCGGCGCCGCTTCGGCCCAGTCGGCCCCCCAATCCTGAACGATGTGGCCGGGCCCGACCTCCCGGTAGAGGCGCTCCGGCGCCACGTAGTCGGGGGCCCGGATCGGGCTGCGGATCTCGTCGTCCGGCAGGGCGTGCCGCGCGCCCCGCCGGGCCGGATCCGGGACCGGCACGGCGGCCAGCAGCTTCTTGGTGTAAGGGTGCTGCGGGTTTCCGAAGATCGCGGCCCGGGGGCCGATCTCCACGATCTCGCCGAGATACATCACCGCCACCCGGTGGCTCACCCGTTCGACCACCGCCATGTCGTGCGAGATGAACAGGTAGGCGAGGCCGAACTCCGCCTGGAGATCGAGCATCAGGTTCACGACCTGCGCCTTCACCGAGACGTCGAGCGCCGAGACCGCCTCGTCGGCGACGATCAGGCGGGGGTTCAGGGCGAGCGCCCGGGCGATGCAGATGCGCTGGCGCTGGCCGCCGGAGAACTCGTGCGGGAAGCGCTTGGCGGTCTCGGGAGGCAGCCCGACCCGCGCCAGCAGGTCCTCGGCCCGCCGGCGCGCCTCGCGGGCGGTCGCGAGGCGGTTGATCAGCAGGGGCTCCGCCACCGCCGCGCCGACACTCATGCGCGGGTCGAGGCTGGCGAACGGGTCCTGGAAGATCATCTGCATGCGCTGGCGGCGGGTGCGCAGGGTCTTCGGGTCGAGGCCGATGATGTCCTCGCCGTCGAGCAGGACCGAACCCGACAGCGGCTCGACGAGGCGCAGGATCGACCGGCCGGTGGTGGACTTGCCGCAGCCGGATTCGCCGACGAGCGCCAGGGTCTCGCCGGCCGCGAGGCTGAAGGAGACCCGCTCCACCGCGTGGACGCGGCCGGTCACGCGGCCGAGAAACCCGGAGCGGATGTCGAACCGGGTGGTCAGGTCGCGCACCTCCAGCACCGGGCGCTCGGCGGCCCTGACGGTGTCGGGCGTCTCGGGCGTCGGCGCCGCCAGGCCGGTGGCCCGGTCGACCACCGGGAAGCGCATCGGGCGGGGCCGGCCCGCCATGGTCCCGAGCCGCGGGACCGCGGCCAGCAGCGCCCGCGTGTAGGGCTCGGCCGGGGCGCCGAAGATCCGCGCGGTCGGTCCGGCCTCCACGGCGCGGCCCCGGTACATCACCACGGTGCGGTCGGCGATCTCGGCGACCACGCCCATGTCGTGGGTGATGAACAGGACCGACATGCCCTCCTCGTCCTGCAGGCTCTTGATGAGGTCGAGGATCTGGGCCTGGATCGTGACGTCCAGCGCCGTGGTCGGCTCGTCGGCGATGAGGAGCTTCGGCCGGCAGGCGAGCGCCATGGCGATCATCACCCGCTGGCGCATGCCGCCGGAAAAGCGGTGCGGGTACTCGTGCAGGCGCGACCGGGCGGCCGGGATCCGGACCTTGTCGAGGAGCCGGAGCGCCTCCGCCTCGGCGGCGGACCGCGATAGGCCCCGGTGCCGGATCAGCGCCTCGGCGATCTGGAAGCCGATGGTCAGGACCGGGTTCAGGGAGGTCATCGGCTCCTGAAAGATCATGGCGATGGAATCGCCGCGCACCCGCCGCATCTCGGCCTCGGGGGCATTGAGCAGCTCGCGGCCTTCGAAGCGCACGCTGCCGCCGATGCGGCTCGCGTCCCGCGGCAGGAGGCGCAGGATCGACAGGGCGCTGACGCTCTTGCCGGAGCCGGATTCGCCGACGAGCGCCACGGTCTCGCGGGGCCCGACATCGAAGGAGACGCCGTGCACGACCTCGCGCCAGCGCCCGTCCGAGCGGAAGGACACGGTGAGGTCGCGGACGGAGAGGATCGGGTCCACCAGGTCAGCCATCGCTAGAGAACACGCCGCGGGTCGAGGGCGTCGCGCAGGCCGTCGCCGATGAAGTTGATCGACAGCACCGTCAGGAAGATCGCGCCCCCCGGGAACAGCGCCCAGTGCGGCGCAACGTCGAGATGATCCTTGGCGTCGAACAACAGGCGCCCCCAGGTCGGAATGTCGGGCGGGAAGCCGAGCCCCAGGAAGGACAGGGTCGATTCCGCGATGATCGCCGACGAGACCTCGATCGAGGCCGCCACGATCACCGGCCCCAGCGCGTTCGGCAGGATGTGGCGTCGCACGAGGTGCCCAGTCGTCGCCCCTTGCGAGCGGGCCGCCTCCACGAACTCCTTCTCGCGCAAGCTCAGGAACTGCGCCCGCACCAGCCGAGCGACCGGCATCCAGCGCAGGCCGCCGATCACCACGACGATCATCAGGAAAACGCCGCCCTGCGTGCCGAACACGGCCTTCAGGCTGTCGCGGAACAGGTAGATCACAAGGAGCAACAGCGGCAGCTGCGGCAGCGACAGGAACAGGTCTGTCAGCCACATCAGCACCGGGTCGAGGAGGCGCCGCGACATGCCGGCGAGCGCGCCGACCAGCACCCCGATCAGGCTCGCCACCGCCATGGCGGCGAAGCCCACGGCGAGCGAGATCCGGCCGCCGTAGATCATCCGGGCGAGCAGGTCCTGGCCGAGATCGTCGGTGCCGAACGGGTGATCCCAGGACGGACCCTGGAGCTGGGCCGCGAAGTCGATGTCGTCGATGGCGACCGGCCAGAGCAGGCCGCCGAACACCACGCCGGCGACGAGCAGTGCCAGCACGCCGACGCTGGCGAGCGCCAGCCGGTGCCGCCGGAAGCGCCGCCACGTCTCCCGCCCCGGCGAGGCCGGCGCGCGGGCGACGGGCACCGCCTCATCGGAGGGCGATGCGAGGGTCGAGCCAGCCATAGAGCAGGTCCGCGACGAGGTTGAACAGGATGACGAGGCCGGCGAACACGAAGGTCACGGCCATCACCACCGGCGTGTCGTTGGCCAGCATGGCGTCGATCAGCAGCGAGCCGATGCCGGGGATCCGGAAGATCTGCTCGGTGACGATGGCGCCGCCGAACACCGCCGGGATCTGGAGGGCGACGAGCGTCACCACCGGGATCAGCGCGTTGCGGGCGATGTGCCGGCGGGTCACCGTGCCCTCGGTCAGGCCCTTGGCGCGGGCCGTGGTGACGTAGTCGAGGCGGGCGACGTCCAGCGCCGAGGCGCGCACGTACCGGGTGTAGGACGCGGCCTGGAAGAAGCCCAGCACCGCCACCGGCATGATCGCCTGCCGGACATTCGCCCAGATCCAGGGCAGGCCGGATCCCGGCAGGTCGGCCTGGTAGACGAAGGGCAGCCAGCCGAGCTTGATCGAGAACAGCAGGATGAACAGCAGCCCGGTGAAGAAGGTCGGCAGCGAGAAACCCACGAAGGCCAAAGTGTTGGCGACCTGGTCGGCCAGCGAGTAGGGCCGGCGCGCCGCATAGAGGCCTACCGGCACGGCGATCAGGAGCGCCAGCACCTGCGAGGAGCCGACCACGAACAGGGTCGTGGGCAGCCGCTGCAGGATCAGCGCGTCGACGTTCACCCGGCTGGCGAAGGAGAAGCCCCAGTCGCCCTGCAGCATGGCGGTAAGCCAGTGCAGGTAGCGGGTGAAGATCGGGTCATCGAGGCCGAACTTGACGCGGAGCGCCGCGCGCACCTCCGGGGGCACATTCGGGTTGCTGGCGAGCTCGCCGAACGGGTCGCCCGGCGCGAGCGCCAGGACGGTGAACAGGATCAGGCTGATGCCGAGCAGGCTCGGGATCGCGATCAGGAGGCGTCGCAGGATGTAGGCGCCCATGGCCCGCGCTCCCGCTCAGGCCTCCCGGTACCAGTCGGGCAGGAACGACAGGTCGTTGTCCCAGCCGCTGCGGGGCGCCGTGAGCGTCGCGCCCACCGCCGAGACCTCGGCGCGGTGGATCAGCGGCAGCACGTTCTCGGAGACCGCGAGGTCGTTGCAGGTGATCAGGAGTGCAGCCCGCTTGACCGGGTCGAGCTCGCTCTGGGCGGCGTTGTAGGCCTTGTCGTAGGCGTCGTTGCGCCAGCGCACGACGTTGCGGCCCTGCCACTTGTTGGCCTTCTGGGCCACCTCCCAGGAGGCGTACATGAGCAGCCAGATCGCCGGATCGGCCTGCGTCATGCTGTAGGCGTACATCTCCATGTCGGCGTAGAAATGCGTGCAGGTGTCGGGGTTGGCCGGGTCGGAGGAGAAGAACACCGAGCCGGTCACCGATTTCAGCTCGATCTCGATGCCGGCCTTCGCGGCCGCCTGCTTGATGATCGCCTGGGTCTTCTGGCGCGGGGCGTTGATCGAGGTCTGGAACAGCAGCTTGAGCTTCTTGCCGTCCTTGGCGCGGATGCCGTCGGAGCCCTTCTTCCAGCCGGCCTCGTCGAGGAGCGCGTTGGCCTTGGCCGGGTCGAAGGCGAAGCGCGTGTTCTGCGAGACGAAGCGCTCCGGGCCGTTGACCGTGTTGGCGGTGGGCTTGCCGGTGCGGCCGTAGATGTAGGTCTGGATCGACTTGCGGTCGACCAAGAGGTTCATCGCCTGGCACACCTTGGGGTCGGAGAAGGCGGGGTGCTTGGTGGCGATCGAGGCGCGCTCGCCGTCGACCTCGACGTTCGGGTCGGTGGCGTTGAGCAGCAGGAACTCGAGCTTGCCGCCGTAGACCACGTCGACCCGGCCCTTGCCGCCGGTCTCCAGGCGCTTCAGCACCTCGTCCTCGATCAGCATGTTCCAGGCGTAGTCGTACTCGCCGGTCTGGAGCACGGCCCGGGCGGCCGAGACCGCGTCGCCGCCGCCCTTCATCTCGACCGTGTCGAAATACGGCCGGTTCGGCAGGTGGTACTCGGGATTGCGCTCGCCGCGGACGATGTCGCCGGGCCGGAACTCCACGAACCGGTACGGGCCGGTGCCCACGGGGGCGAGGTTCTGCGGCGCGTCCCGGGACTTGGCGCCGCTGTAGGGTCCGAACAGGTGCTTCGGCAGCACCATCCCGACGATGCCCACGAAGGCGTCGCACCAGTAGGGCGTCGGCTTGTCGAACAGCACCCGGACGCTGAGGTCGTCGATCTTCTCGACCTTGCAATCCTTGTAGGAGCCGGCCGTCACCGCCGCGGTGGCGGGGTCGCGGGCGTATTCCCAGGTGAACACGAGGTCGTCGGCGGTGAGCGGCTTGCCGTCGTGCCACGTCACGCCGGGCTTGAGCGTCCAGACCACCGAGCGGCCGTCGGCGGCGAGCGCCCCGTTCTCCTTCGACGGGATCGTGGCGGCCAGCACCGGCACGAGGTTGCCGTCCGGGTCCCAGGCGGCGAGCGGCTCGTAGAAGATCCGCGAGGCGTCCTGGTCCTTGGTGCCGATGGCGAAATGCGGGTTGATCAGCGTCGGCGCCTGCCACCAGAGCAGCTTCAGGGCACCGCCGCCGCCGGCCTTGGTCGGCTTGTAGCCGGCCCGGATATCGGCCGCCATCGCAACCCCGTTCCCGGCCAGCATCAGACCGGCGATAGGCGCGGTGAGGCCGACAGCCACCATCCGCTGCACGAAGGCGCGCCGCGACAGGCGGCCGTCCTTCACCCGCCCGATGAGGCCGCGCAGATCCCGCTCGTCCATGTACGCATCCCGTTGACCGCCACGCGCGGCACAGCAACATTCCGGTGGCGGCCTTGGCAAGGGGCGGGCCAGTGACGGTTCAACTGAAACGTGTTGAGGAAGGTTCGCTTCGTGCACAGCATGGCCCCGGCCCTGCATGCCAGTCCCTCTCCTGCCGCACCGAGCCGAGCAGCGCGACGCCGCCGTCTTTGCGAGCGCAGCGAAGCAATCCCGCAGCGCCACGTCCCCTGACCGCGCGCAGCCCTGGGTCGCTTCGCTGCCCTCGCGATGACGGCGCAGAGCCCGCTATGATGGCGCGAACGCGACGCGCGACCTTCCGGGAGACGACAAATGGACAACCGCAACACCGTGTGGCGCCACGTCGACGCGCAGACGGAGCGGCTGATCGCCCTGTCCGACCGGGTCTGGGGCATGCCGGAGGTCTGCTACACGGAAACGCGGTCCTGCGCCGAGCACGTCGCCGAGCTGCGCCACCAGGGTTTCCGCGTAACCGAGCAGGTCGCCGGCATCCCCACCGCCGTGATGGGAGAGGCCGGTGAAGGCGGGCCGGTCATCGCCTTCCTCGGCGAGTACGACGCCCTGCCGGGCCTGTCGCAGGAGGCGGGCGTCGCCGAGCACCGGCCGGTGGAGGCGGGCGGCCACGGCCACGGCTGCGGCCACAACCTCCTCGGCTCGGCGGCCCTGCTGGCCGCTACCGCCGTAAAGGACTGGCTCGCCGAGACCGGCACCCCCGGCCGCGTGCGCTACTACGGCTGTCCCGCCGAGGAGGGCGGCGCCGCCAAGGCGTTCATGGTCCGCGCCGGCGCCTTCGCGGATGCCGACATCGCGATCTCCTGGCACCCGGGCAGCTTCTGGGAGGTGGCGCCGCCGGTGGCGCTCGCCAACACCCGGGCGGATTTCGTCTTCACCGGGCGCACCGCTCACGCGGCGGCCGCGCCCCATCTCGGGCGCTCGGCGCTGGACGCCGTCGAGCTGATGAGCGTCGGCGTGAACTACATGCGCGAGCACATGCCCTCCGACGCGCGGGTCCACTACGCCTATCTCGACGCCGGCGGCATCGCCCCGAACGTCGTCCAGGCCGGCGCGACGGTGCGCTACTCGATCCGGGCCCGCGATCTCCCCGGCATGCTGGCGCTGGTGGAGCGGGTGAAGAAGATCGCGCAGGGCGCCGCCCTGATGACCGAAACCGCGGTCGAGGTGCGGATCGTCAGCGCGGTGTCGAACCTCCTGGGCAACACGCCGCTGGAGCAAGCGCTCCACGGCGTGATGGAGGAGCTCGGGCCGCCGCATTTCGACGAGGCCGACCGGGACTTCGCGGGCAAGATCCGATCGACGCTGACCGACGGCGACATCGACGCCGTGTTCCGCGCCATCGGCATGCCGCGCAACGAGGCACCGCTGGCCGATTTCCTCGTGCCCCTCGACGCGCCGCGCAACCCGGCGGTCGGCTCCACCGATGTCGGCGACGTGAGCTGGGTGGTGCCGACCGTCCAGGCCCACGCACCCACGGTGGCGATCGGCACGCCGTTCCATACCTGGCAGGTGGTGGCGCAGGGAAAGACGCCCGCGGCCCACAAGGCGATGGTGCAGGTGGCCAAGGCGATGGCCGCCACCGGCGCCCGGGCGCTCACCGACGCGGCTCTGCGCGACGCCGCCAAGGCGGACCTCGCCCGCCGGGTCGGCGCCGCCGGCTACGTCTCGCCGCTGCCGACGGAGGTCGAGCCGCCGCTGCGCATGTCGCTCGGATCTTGACCCGCGCGATCGGCGGATCGTTCCGCCGGGCGGCCGTCGATCCGGACCTGATCGAGGAAGCGTTCGACCAGCGGCTGCCGCGGCCGGGTCCATAGCGCGTAGACGTCGGCGCGGATGTGTGGTCCGGCGATGGGCTTGTAGACGACGTCGACATGCGCCAGCCGGGCGACGAATTCCGGGATGATCGCCACGCCGAGCCCGGCCGCGACGAGGCTGGTCAGGGACGCCGCCTCGACGGTCTGGTGCGTGATCCGCGGGACGAACCCGGCCGCGACGCAGCAATCCCAGAGGGACTGGGCGAACAGCGAGTCGGTGAGCCGCAGGAACACGAAGGTCTCGTCCCGCAGATCCGTGAGGCTCACCGGCGCTGTCGCGAGGCGGTGATCCTTGGGCAGGACGAGACTGACGGTCTCCCGCCACGCGAGTTCGCTCACAAGGTCGGCATCGTGCGGCGGGCACCGCAGGAAGCTGACGTCGGTCTGACCGGATTTCAGCATCGCGATCTGCCGGTCCGGCGACATCTCGTGGATGCGCAGATCGACGCCGGGATAGGCGTTCGCGTAGCCCCTTATCGCCCGGCCGAGGGGTCCGGCGAGCATCGAGCCCGTGAGCCCGACATTGAGGATCCCGGCCGTGCCGGCGCCGATGGCGCGGGCCCGGTCGACGGCCTCGCCGGCCTTCTCCAGGATGGCCGACGCCTGCGCCTGGAAGTCCAGTCCGGCCCGCGTCAGCGCCACGCGGCGCGTGGTCCGCTCGAACAGGGCTGTGCCGATCTCCGCCTCGAGATCGCGGATTTGCTGGCTCAGCGGCGGTTGCGCCACGCCGAGGCTGTCCGCGGCCGCGGTGAAGCTCAGATGCTTGGCCACGGCCAAGAAGTAGCGCAGGTGCCGAAGTTCCATATTGATATGAAATACATATGATTTTAGACGAAAGATATATTTGACGTCTCAATTCACCGGAAGGATTGTGCTGAGCGTAGAGTCGACACGTCTCCGCCCGGCACAACGCCACTGATCGGCCGCGGCACGCCGCCGACGCCGCGAGGCCGGGTGGCACGGCAAGAGCGACCCGAGACTATCAGGGAGGTTGCGATGGGGCGCTTCTTCGCGTCGCTCTTCGGGCAGGTGGTGGTCGCCCTCGTGGCCGGCATCGTGCTCGGCATGGTCTGGCCGGATCTCGCGGTCGCGCTCAAACCGCTGGGCGACGTCTTCATCAAGCTCATCAAGATGGTGGTGGCGCCGCTGGTGTTCGGCGTCGTCGTGCACGGCATCGTCGGCGCCGGCGACCTGCGCAAGGTCGGCCGCGTGGGGCTCAAGGCCCTGATCTATTTCGAGGTGGTCACCACCATCGCGCTCGCGCTCGGCCTCGTCCTCGCCTACCTGTTCGCGCCCGGCCACGGCATGAACATCGATCCGGCGACCCTGGATGCCAAGTCGCTCGCCGGCTACACGGAGCGGGTCGGGCAGGTCACCGGCACTGTCGACTTCCTGATGAAGCTCGTGCCGACGACCTTCGTCGACGCCTTCGCCAAGGGCGACATCCTCCAGGTCCTGATCCTCGCGATCCTGTTCGGCGCCGGCCTGTCGCTGCTGGGCGAACGGGGTCAGCCGCTGGCCGATAGCCTGGAGCGGATCACCGAGGTTCTGTTCAAGATCGTCGGCTTCATCGTCCGGCTCGCGCCCCTCGGCGTGCTGGGCGCGGTTGCGTTCACGGTGGGCAAGTACGGGATCGTATCCCTGAAGCAGCTCGGCATGCTGGTGGCCTTGTTCTACGCCGGCGTCGCGTTCTTCGTGCTGGTGGTGCTCGGCACCATCCTGCGGCTTGCCGGCTTCAGCATCTTCAAGCTCCTCGCCTACCTGCGCGAGGAGCTGACGGTCGTGGCCGGCACCGCCTCGTCCGACTGCGTCCTGCCGCAGGTCATGCGCAAGCTGGAGCGGCTCGGAATCAAGGATTCCACCGTCGGCCTGGTGATCCCGACCGGCTACTCGTTCAACCTCGACGCCTTCTCGCTCTATCTCACCCTCGCCACGGTGTTCATCGCGCAGGCGACCAACACCGACCTGTCCTTCGGCCATCTGATGCTGATCCTCGGCATCGCGCTCCTGACCTCGAAGGGCGCGCACGGCGTGCCCGGCTCGGCCATCGTGGTGCTGGCCGCCACCCTCTCGGCGGTGCCGGAGATCCCGGTGATCGGGCTGGTGCTGGTCCTGTCGGTCGACTGGTTCGTCGGGATCGCCCGGGCGCTCGGCAACCTGATCGGCAATTGCGTGGCGACGGTGGTCATCGCCGCCTGGGAAGGTGATATCGACCGCGCGCGGGCCCGGCGCGTCCTGGACGGCGAGCCGGCGACGGATACGGCGGTGATCCTCGATGCGCCCATCCCGCACCCCCAATCCGCCTGACCGCGGCGTCCCGGCCCGGCGGATCATCGGAGACCTGTCATGACCGCATCGACGTACCATCCCGCCTGCGGCGGCCTGCCGGGGCAGACGTCGCTGATGACCGGCCGCGCGGTTTTCACCGAGGCCTACGCGGTCATTCCCCGGGGCGTCATGAGCGACATCGTGACGAGCTTCCTGCCCGGCTGGGACGGCACCCGGGCCTGGATCCTGGCACGCCCCCTGTCGGGCTTCGCCGAGACCTTCGCTCAGTACCTGATGGAGGTCGCTCCCGGCGGCGGCAGCGATCGGCCGGAACCCGACGCACAGGCGCAAGGCGTGCTGTTCGTGGTCGAGGGCAACCTGAGCTTGAGTCTCGAGGGCCGGAGCCACGCCCTGCGACCGGGCAGCTACGCCTACCTGCCCCCCGGCGCGGCCTGGAGCCTGCGCAACGGCGGCGCCGAGCCGGCCCGCGTCCACTGGATCCGCAAGATCTACGAGCCCGCGCCGGGCCTCGCCGTGCCGGACGCCTTCGTGACCCACGAATCCGCGATCGCGCCGGCCGGCATGGCCGGCACCAACGGCGCCTGGGCGACGACCCGCTTCGTCGCCTCGGAGGATCTGCGCCACGACATGCACGTGAATATCGTGACCATGCAGCCGGGCGGGACGATCCCGTTCGAGGAAACGCATGTGATGGAGCACGGCCTGTTCGTGCTGGAGGGGAAGGCCGCCTACCGGCTCAACCGCGACTGGGTCGAGGTCGAGGCCGGTGACTTCATGTGGCTGCGCGCCTTCTGCCCCCAGGCCTGCTATGCGGCCGGCCCCGGCCATTTCCGCTACCTCCTCTACAAGGACGTGAACCGGCACCCGGCCCTCACCCTGCGCGGTCCCGCACGATGAGCGCGCGGCCGGACGCCCCTTCTATCACGGCCCGGCCGCTGACGGCCGAGGCCTTCGCGCCGTTCGGGCAGGTGATCGACACGGCCGGCACCGCGCCGCGCCCGATGAATGCCGGCATGGCGCGCCGCTTCCACGATCTCGCCGCGATCGAGGTCGTGGGCGACGGCGCCCGCACGGTGATCGGGCTGGTCGAGGCGCAGCCCTACCCGCTGCCGTTGCGCCTGACCCTGGTCGAGCGGCATCCCCTCGGCGCGCAGGCCTTCGTCCCCTTGAGCGCCGCCCCGTTCCTGGTCGTGGTCTGCCCGGACGCGGATGGCCGGCCCGGCCGGCCCCAGGCCTTCGTTACCGCACCCCGCCAGGGAATCTGCTACGCCCGCGGCACGTGGCACGGCGTGCTGACACCGTTCGGGGCGCGCCAGGACTTCGTCGTCATCGACCGCGGCGGACCGGGCGTGAACCTCGAGGAGCACGTCTTCGCCGATCCCTGGACAATCCACCTGCCGGGCGTGGACTGACGGCCGGCCTGCCCGCGCCGCATCGCTGGAAGCGTGTATAGGCGGTCGCGCGGCGCGGCTGGGCGCCGGGCGAACCATCCGGGATCACGATGTGCAACCTCTACAGCCTGCGCACCGGACCCGCGGCGCTGCGCCGGGCCTTCGGGATCGCGGAGGACCGCACCGGCAACCTGCCGCCGCTGCCGGCGATCTTTCCCGATCAGCTGGCGCCGGTGGTGCATACCGGCGCGGCCGGCCGGGACCTCGCCATGATGCGGTGGGGCATGCCGGGGCCGAAGGCCTTCGGCGAACAGCCGGTCACCAATGTGCGCAACACGGCGAGCCCGCACTGGCGCCCCTGGCTCGGGCCGGCCCATCGCTGCCTCGTGCCGGTCACCGCCTTCAGCGAATACGCCGACACGAAGCCGCGCAAGACGCCGGTCTGGTTCGCCCTCGATGAGGAGAGGCCGCTCTTCGCCTTTGCGGGCATCTGGCGGCCCTGGACGGGCGTGCGGGGGACCAAGCGCGAGAACCCCGACCGGGTGGCAGAGGAGCACCGGGTGTTCGCGTTCCTGACCACGGAGGCGAACGGCGTCGTCGGCCCGGTCCATCCGAAGGCGATGCCGGTGCTCCTGACCAATCCGGAGGAATGGGCGACCTGGCTCGAAGCACCAACGGCCGAGGCGCTTCGGTTGCAGCGGCCCCTGCCGGACGACGCGATGCGCGAGGTTGCCCGCGGCGCGCGGTCGGACGGGCCCGGGATCGACGGCGAGGCTTGAACGGGCCAGCCCGTCCGCGTCAGCCGCCGGCGGGATCGGAGGACGGGTCTGCCGCGGCGGGCCTCCTCTCGGCGCTCCAGCCGCGGGCGCGCCAGCGCGCCGCCACGGCGGCGTTGAGCCGGGCGATCCGAGCCCGGTGCGCCTCCCAGAACGTGCGCGGCGTTGCCGGCACGGGATCCGCCCGCTCCCGATGCGCGGCGGCCGACTCTCCGGCGGCGAGGCGGATCGACCCGGCCGGGCGAGGATGCGCAGGGGCGAGCCGCGCTTCGGGATCGGCGAGGATCGCCTGGGCGCGGGCGCAGTAGAGCTGCGACAGGGGCGACATCACCTCCGCCCCATGTCCGGCCCTGTACTTCATCAGGGCGCGGCAGAGATCACCGTCCGCCCGGCGCCAGGCCTCAGCGAGGTAGCGGACCCCGTAGCGTACGTTGATCTCCGGCGCCGCCAGTTCCGCGACGGTGCCGCGGAAGCCGAGCATCGCCGCCGTGGTGGGCCTCACCTGCATGAGCCCGATCTCGCCGACGCTGCCCACCACGGTGGGATCGTAGCCGCTCTCGATCCGCGCCACGGCGTCGGCCACCGCCAGCGGCAGACCGGTTCCGGCTGCCTCGCGGGCGATCAGCGGCAGGAAGCGGGCGCGCGCATCCGCGGCCGGCACAGGCGTGGATGCTGGCGGAATGGGCGGCAGGGCGGCCATGCCGAGCGCGTGCACGGCCAGGAAGGTCGCAGGCCGCGCCTGCGCGGGCGCGGCGCAGACCAGCAGCAGCAGGAACAACGGAGCGCGCATCGGCCGCCACGCGGGAGGTTCGCGCTCTGGTTACGCCTCCGGCCTCAACGAAGCCTTAGCGTGCGGGGCGCCGCCGGATCTTGGTTCCGGAAGCCGCTCGCATCACTGGACCGAGCCGCCGTCCCGCGCCTGGAGCAGCCGCAGGGCCTCGCCCAGCACGGCGTGCAGATCCGCGGCGCCCTGCGGGCTGAGGGGCAGGCCGACCCGCTGGCCGTGGATCGTGTCGAGCACGACCATGGCCAAATCCTCGCCGATCAGCAGGCTCGGCTGCGGCAGGCAGAGCGGCAGGACGAAATCGCCCGTGGTCTCGCCGAGGACGTCCACCGCATCCGTCGGGCGGAAAGGCGGTTTCGGATCGGTCATCGTATCCTCCTGTCCTCACGGTCCGAGGCGGCGCCGGCCGCGCGCCTCAGTCGCGATCGCGGTCCGGCAGGCGGAGCGACCGCACCGTCAGCGTGTCGATATCCAAGGACCCGACCTGCAGGGAACCGACCCGGGCGCGGCCGACCGAGAGGCGGCCGATCGCGAAGGCGCCCAGCGCGATCGCGCCGATCGCCGCAGCCCCGATCGCGAGGGCGCCCAGGGCGGAGGCCCCCACCGTTCCGGCCCCGACGGCACCCGCCCCGATGGCACCCGCCCCGAGGAGGGCGGTGTCGCGGGGCGGCGGTTCGACCGCGGCCGCGCGGCGGCTGGAGTCCTCCGGAACCCTCGATGCGCTCATGCGGGATCCTCTCGCGACCCGTCCCTCGGGACGATCCCTATACCCGACCTTAACCGCGTTTTCACGCCGAGGATGGACGCTGAACACCGACCCGGACCGCGCATGCGCGGCTAGAAAGGAGCGTCTCCGTGCAGCATCTGCTCCAGGCCCTCGCGATCTTCTCCTTCGGCTGCATGCTGATCCATGTCGGGCGCCCCTACGCCCGGGCGACCACATTCCTGCTCTCGGCCACCGCGCTAATGCTGAGCGTGACTCTCGGAACCGTCCTCTTCCAGCGGATCGGCCTGCCCATGGGCACGGCCGAGGCCGGAGCGCCGTCCTGGCTGTCGCCGGGCTCGATCGATCCGTAGAGCCGCGTACGATAGCCGTCGGCTCCTGTCGCCTCCGCATCGACGATGGTGGCGGGCGCGGTCTGGTCGGAGAGGATGCATCCGACTTGACGCGCCGGAAGGCCTGCCTGACGCGCCGGGCCTGTCTGGGTCTAGCCGGATCAGGGCCAGACACGGATCGCCACCGGGCGGCGGATCAGATCCCGGTCGGAGGTGATGGTGCAGCCCTCGATGCGCAGGCTCGCGTAGGTCAGGATCGCGCTGTCGCCGACATCGTCGAAATTGCGTCCTTTGGCATCCGGATCGAGGATTGACGGATAGGCGATGAGCGGGGCCGTCGCCGTGCACGGGTCGTCATACAGGGTGGCGCCCTCCACGAGCAGGCGCGGGCTGTCCCAGGTGATCAGGTCGCGCGAGGAGGTCCAGTAGAAGCCGGAGCGCGGAAATCCTTCCCCCGCCTTGGCCATGAACACGGCGATCCAGGCGCCCGAGCCCCGGTGGCGGACCACCGCCCCGACCGGTCCCGGGAACGGTCCGACCGGGCGGCAGGTGGCCGGGCTCGGGCGGGTGGCCAGATACGGGTCTGGAAAGGCTGCACCGAAGCCGGTGCCGGTCCAGGCTCGCCAGCGCGCCGGGTCGGCGGGATCGTCGCTGCGAAACAGGCAGACACCCGCCTCCTGGTCGCTGCCGGGGCGGGTCCAGCCCGTGGTCGAGGCGAGAAAGTAGCGCCAGCGCCCGTCCGCGACGATGTTGGACGGGTTGAAGAAGCCCCGATGCCGGCCCTGGTCGACCTCCTGCCGGAACGGGGCGCCTGCCACGACGACCGGCGGAATCTTCCGCTTGAAGCTGCGCCCTCCATCCGCCGAGGCGGCCGCCGTGATCGTGTTGTACCAGCAGGCCATGTAGGTCCCGGCCGGGCAGCGGCCGGGATGCTCGTTGGCCTGGTACTCGTGGTGCAGCATCGCGGCCACGTGGCTGCCGTCCTCGGTCCAGGTGGCGGTGATCCAGGATCGGTCGTCGTAGACGGCCGGATCGGACTTCTCGCCGGAATCCAGCACCACCGTGCAGTCGAGCTTGAGATGGCCCAGATCCGGCCCCCGCAGCGCACGGTTGCGGTAATGCAGGCCGAAGAGAGCCACCGCGCCGGAGGCGTCGCGGAAGGCGCGGGCCGGCGCATCCGGGACATCGGCCCCGTCGCAGGCGTCGCGGCCGGCCTTGAAGACGATCGACGGCGGACCGACGAGCGTCAGGGCCGAGAGCGGGGGCTCGGAGGCGGCTTGGGCTGGGAGGGGTAAGAAAGTCGGGATCAGCAGTGCCGCGCATGCGACGCGCGACGGCCCCCCTCCCCCCTTTGCGGGGGAGGAGGGCCCCTGCGTCAGCAGGGGTCGGGCCGAGACGTAGTCCCGCAAGTGGGGAGCGACGCGTCGGGCGTGGTCGCAGCCCTCATGGAGGTTACAGCCTCGTTCTGCACCCTTGCTCCCCGCGGCCGACCCGCTTCGCGGGCCACCCACCCCCGCAGAGGGGGGAGGGAGTGTGCGCGGCGCGGCCCGCCCAAATCCCTTCGGCCACAGTGCGACACCACCGCGCCATTCCCGTGCGATCCAGTCCGCCACGCCCATGGCCGCCATCCGGCTGCGTCCCGGCCACGCCTGGACAAACGGGGCGAGATTCGCTTGAGAACCATTACAGAGTGCTTGCCGACCGGCGGCCTGACTGAAAGTCTCCCATGGTTCTCCTGATCCTCGGGCTCGTGCTGTTCATCGGCACGCATGCCTTCTCGATGGCCCGCACCCGGCGCGCCGCGATCGTCGACCAGGTCGGCGAGGGCCGCTACAAGCTCGGCTACACAGCCCTGTCGCTGCTCGGATTGGTGCTGATCGGGGTCGGCTTCCACGATTACCGGCTCGCCGGCTACATCCCGGTCTGGGACCCGCCGGTCTGGACGCGCCACCTCGCCCTGATCCTGGTCTGGCTGGCCTTCGTGTGCCTCGCTGCCGCCTACCTGCCGGGTCATATCCGCGCCAAGGCCAAGCACCCGATGCTGCTCGCCGTGAAGATCTGGGCCACCGCGCATCTCCTGGCCAACGGCGATCTCGGCTCGATCCTGCTGTTCGGCGGCTTCCTGGCCTGGGCGGTCTCGGCGCGGATCAGCGCCAAGCGCCGGGCGCTCGCTCCCGGTGCCGTCGTCGCCCAGCACGCCGGCCCGGTCGCGGCGCCCCATGGCTGGCGCAACGACATCCTGGCGTTGGTGATCGGCACGGCCGTGTGGTTCGTCTTCGCGCGTTATTTGCACTATCCGGTGATCGGCGTGCCGGTCTGGCCAGGAACACCGGCCTGAGACACCGCTGTCGCCAACCCGCCGCCCGTGTGTTAGGCGCGGGGCCCAATCGAGGTACGAGGTGGCGCGCCCATACAGGCGGGCCGGGATACGATGGCCGAGAACAACGAGTTCCTTCGCGAGGTCGACGAGGATTACCGCCGCGACCGGATCCTCCAGATCTGGAAGCGCTACAGCGGCGTGATCATCGCGCTCGCCGTGCTCCTGGTGGCGGGCGTCGCGGGCTGGCGCTACTGGCAGAACCAGCAGCGCGCGGCCGCCGAGACCGCCTCCGTGCAGTTCGACGATGCCAACCGCCTGGCCAAGGACGGCAAGGTCGCGGAGGCCGACAAGGTGTTCGACGCCCTGGAGGCGCAGGGCCCCGCGGGCTATCGCCTGCTCGCCCGGTTCCGGTCGGCCGCCGAGACCGGCAAGGGCGATGCGTCGGCGGGGGCCGCGGAGTTCGACAAGCTCGCCGACGATACCGGCCTCGGCGACGGGCTGCGCGACCTTGCGCGCTTGCGCGCGGCGTTGCTGCGCCTCGACGGGCCGAACCCGGACCCGGCGCTGGCCAATCTTCAGGGCCTGGCCGCCGGCACGCCGTTCCGCCACACCGCCCGCGAGATGCTGGGCCTCGCCGCCCTGAAGAAGGGCGATTACGAGGACGCTGGCCGCTGGTTCGACCAGATCGTGGCCGATCCCGACACCCCGCGGAACCTGCGCGAGCGCATCGAGGTCTACGCGGCGATCGTCGCGGGCGGCCCCGTCACGGTCACCGAGGCCAAGCCCGAAGCCGCCGCGCCGCCCCCGCCGATCACGCGCTGATCTCACTTCTGACTGTTCGAGAACCACCATGGATATGCCGACCGTCGCCATCGTCGGGAGGCCGAACGTCGGCAAGTCGACCCTGTTCAACCGTCTCGTGGGCAAGAAGCTCGCGCTGGTCGACGATCGCCCGGGCGTCACCCGCGACCGGCGCGAGGGCGACGTCGCGTTCGGCGGGCTCCACTTCCGAGTGATCGACACCGCCGGCCTCGAGGAGGCGGACGAGAAGACCCTCACCGGCCGGATGCGGATGCAGACCGAGGCGGCGATCCTCGCCGCCGACGTGGTGCTGTTCGTGATCGACGCCCGCGCCGGCGTGCTGCCGGCCGACCAGCCCTTCGCCGAGCTGGTGCGCCGGGCCGGCTGCCCGGTGATCCTGATCGCCAACAAGGCCGAGGGCGGCGCGGGGCTCGCCGGGGCCTACGAGGCCTTCACCCTCGGGCTTGGCGATCCGATCCCGTTCTCGGCCGAGCACGGCGAGGGCCTGGGCGAGCTCCACGAGGCGCTCAAGGGCGCCCTGCCCCACCGCGACGACGAAGAGGACGAGGACGAGGACGCGGCCCCCCCCGGCGGCCGGTCCCTGAAGGTCGCCATCGTCGGCCGCCCGAATGCCGGCAAATCGACGCTGATCAACCGCATGCTCGGCGAGGACCGCCTGCTCGTCGGCCCCGAGGCCGGCATCACCCGCGACTCGATCTCGCTCGACTGGGAATGGCGCGGGCGCCGCATCAAGCTGCACGACACGGCGGGCATGCGCCGCCGCGCCCGGATCGACGACAAGCTGGAGAAGCTGGCGGTCTCGGACGGGTTGCGCGCCGTGCGCTTCGCCGAAGTGGTGGTGGTGCTCCTCGACGCCACGATCCCGTTCGAGAAGCAGGATCTGACCATCGTCGACCTCGTGGAGAGCGAGGGCCGCTCCCTGGTGATCGGCCTCAACAAGTGGGACCTCGTCGCCGACCAGCCCGGGCTGCTCAAGCAGTTGCGCGAGGATTGCACCCGGCTGCTGCCGCAGGTGCGCGGCGTCGCGGTGGTGCCGCTCTCAGGCCTCGCCGGCGACGGCGTCGACAAGCTGATGCAGGCGGTGGTGCAGGCCGCGGAGGTCTGGGACCGGCGCATCTCGACCTCGCGCATCAACGACTGGCTGAACGAGGCGACCTCGCGCAATCCGCCCCCGGCGGTTTCGGGCCGGCGGATCAAGATCCGCTACGCCACGCAGGTGAAGAGCCGGCCGCCCCACTTCGCGCTGTTCGGCAACCAGCTCAACGCCCTGCCGAAATCCTACACGCGCTACCTCGTGAACGCTCTGCGCGAGGCCTTCGACCTGCCAGGTACGCCGATCCGGCTGAGCCTGCGAACCTCGCAGAACCCGTTCGACAAAAGCTGATCCGGATTCCGGGTGACCCGGGTTCTACGAGCCCCTCAGCACGCCGCCTCGGCGATCCAGTCCACCGCAGACGCCAGCGCGGCGCGCTCGTCCTGCCCCTCGGCCAGTGTCCGCTCGTAGGCCGCGATCTGACCGTCCGCGCTCGTCCCCTCGGCGACGATGCTCCGCGCGCGGGCCACATCTTCGGCGCAGGCGAGCGCGTCGGCATCCTCGACCACCAGGGCCAGCACCGCTTCCAGCGCCTCCGCGAACGGCACGGCTTCGCCGCGCGCCTCATCGATCAGCGTCGCCCGCACGCCGCTGTGCTGGGCGCGCCACAGGTTTTCCGAGGCCAGGGCCCGCGAGACCCCATCCAAACCGGCATGAAGGTCCGCTCGGCGCACGCACAGGCGCACGAGGCACCGGAACAAAGCGGCGATGCACAAGGAATCGTCGAGGCGCGTGCAGGCATCGGCGATGCGCAGCTCCAGCGTCGGGAACTTGATCGACGGCCGCAGCGACCACCACAGGAAACTCGGATCGGCGATGGCCCCGGAGCGGGTCATGATCGACACGAACCGTTCGTAGGCGGCCGCGTCGGAGAACAGCTCCGGCAGGCCGCTGCGGGGCAGCTCGCCGAAGATGCTGAGCCGATAGGCCATCAGCCCCGTCGCCTCGCCCTGCCAGAAGGGCGACGACGCCGACAGGGCGAGCAGCAGCGGCTGGAACGGCAGCAGCCGGTTCATCAGGTCGATGCGCGCGTCCGGATCCGGCACCTCGACGTGGACATGCATCCCGCAGATCAGCGCCCGCCGGGCCGCGATGCCGACATCCGACAGGATCCCTTTGTACCGCGCCCCGTCGGTGGCGGTCTGGCGGGCCCAGCGCGCCAGAGGATGGGTCCCGCAGGCCAGCAGGCGGAGCCCGTTCTCGGCCGCGATGCCGGCGAGCTGCGCCCGCTGGCCGCCGAGATTCTCCCGGGCAGCCAGCGCGTCGGTGAGCGGAGGCGTGCAGACCTCGACCTGCGCGGCCACCAGCTCGCGCCCGGTCTCGGGCAGCTCCGCCTTCACCCGCGCATGGAAGGTCGCGAGGTCGCCCCGCGGCGTCCCGCGGGTCTCGGCATCGGCGAGGAAGTACTCCTCCTCGATGCCGAAGCGGTAGCTGTGGGCGCTCATCGTGGTCTCCGGACGATCATCCGTCCAAGATAGACGCCGCGAACGCAGTTTCGACCTCACGGGACCGAACCGATCCGGCGCGCGGACCCGGACGTGCCGGGATCAGGCCGACCGGAGGCTCGTGGGGTCCGGTCGCGCGGCGCGCCACAGCCACAGGGCCGTTGCGACCAGCAGGAGGGTCGCGAGCGCGCCGGCCCAGCTCAGCGCGTCCCAGCCGGCCCAGCGGCCGGGACCGATGCCACGCACGAGCAGCGGGCCGACGATCTGTCCGGTCGCGAAGGCGGTGGTCATCCGGGCGAGCAGGGGTGTCGGATTGTCGGGCCGCGCCTCGCGCGCCAATTGCAGGCCGGCCATGGTGGCGATCATAAAGGTGCCGCCCACGCAGATCGCCGACACCGCGACCGCCCAGAGGGCCTGGACGGCCAGGGGCAAGGCGGTCCCGAGCGCCATGATGCCCTGGGCCGCTGCCCAGAGCCGCCGGCGCGGCACGTGCGGCAGCCATAAGGCCACGGCCGCGACCGAGACGGCCGCCGCAAGCCCGAATAGGGGCCAGGCGAGGCCGAACACCAGGGGATCCGGCGTCAGGGCCCGCGCCATGGCGGGCAGGAAAGTGGCCGGCACGATGTAGCCGAACCCGAACGTGCCGTAGCACAGCACCAAGCCGAGCTGACCGCTCCGGCCGCCATGGGCCGTCGCCGCAGCCTCGCGGGCCACCTGCTCGTCCGAGGCCGCATCCGGCACTCGCGGCAGCCACCAGGCGAGGATCGCCCCCGCTGCGGCGAGCAAGCCGAGTTCAAGCCAGAGCCAGTCCGCCGGCTGGCGGCCGCCGAGCCAGGCCAGGGTGCCGGCCAGCGCGATCCCGAGCCCGACACCCGCGTAGATCCACGCGCCGAGCTGCGGGGCCCGGCGCCGAGCCAGTTCGGCCAGGCACCAGCTGCTCGCGCAGACCAGGGCCCAGGCGCTGAACACGCCGGTCGCCGCGCGCAATCCCGCGCCCGTCACATGCGCCGCGGCCCTGTCGGCTGCCGCCGTCGCCAGCGTCGCCAGCGCCACGCCGAGCAGGCTCAGCAGCAATCCGCGGCGCGGGTTGCCGGCAAATCGCGCGGCCGTCAGGGCCCCGACCAGATAGCCGACATAGTTCGCCGCCGCCCATTCGGCGCCCGCGGCGGCGCTGAGCGTGCCGTCGCGCATCATCAGCGGCATGAGCGGCGTGAACGCGAAGCGGCCGATCCCCATGGCGACCGCCAGGGCGACGAGGCCGCTGCCGACGACGGCCAGGGCCGCCGGGTCGACGGGACGGGAGGAGGGATCGCGGGAGCTCATCGGACGGATTGAGCACGCCGCAACCCCGTTGAAAAAGTGAATTCTTCTGAGGTATCGTTCTCTCGATGAGAACGATGGACTTGGACGACCTGCACATCTTCCGCTGCGTGGTGCGCGAGGGCGGCGTGACGCGGGCCGCGAGCCTGCTCCACCGCGTGCCGTCGAACGTCACCACCCGGATCAAGCAATTCGAGGAGCGGCTCGGGGTCGCCCTGTTCCGCCGCCAGGGCCGCAACCTCGTTCTGACCGAGGCCGGACGGACGCTCCTGGGCCATGCCGAGAAGCTTCTGGACCTGGCGGACCTCGCCGAGCAGGAGCTGCGCAGCGGCGTCGTGGGCGGGCTGCTGCGGCTGGGCTCGCTGGAGAGTGCCGCCGGCGCGCGGCTGCCGCCGATCCTGTCGGCCTTCCACGCGCGCTACCCCGACGTGACCATCGAGCTGAGAACCGGCACGACCCGCGCGATGCTCCAGCAACTCGAGCGTTTCGAGATCGAGGCGGCCTTCGTGTCCGAACCGTTCGAGCGCGGAAAGCTGTCGTCGGTGCCGGCCTTCGACGAGCATCTGGTGCTGATCACCGGCCGGAAGGTCCCCCGGGTCGGCCACGCCGCCGCGCTGAGCGGGCAGACTCTCGTGGCGTTTCCGCACGGCTGCTCCTACCGCCAGCGCCTGATCGAATGGCTTGCCGAGGCGGGGGCCTCACCCGCACGGATCCTGGAGATGAGTTCGTATCACGCCATCGTGGCCTGCGTGGCCGCCGGCACCGGCGTCGCGATCATCCCGACCGAGGTGCTCGATCAGGCGGTGGTGGGTAGTGCGGTCGAGCGCCATCCGCTGCCGGCGCATCTGCGCCTCAACCGGACCCATCTCGTATGGTCAGGGGAGGCCAGCGCTCCTCTGCAGGCGCTGATGGCGCTGCTTCCCCCCGCGGGCGGGGCGGCGCCGTCCGGCGTGGAACGTGCGCCTCAGGCGGCCCGCAGCGGGCCGCCGACGAGCCACGCGGGATCGAACCAGCGGTCGGCGTCGCCGTCATAAGGCAGGCGCGTGATGTCCCAGTTCTGAATGTACTTCGCGTAGACGTTCCACACGGCAATGCCGCCGCCCACGAAGATCCGCCGGCCCGGGTAGCGCTTGAGCACGGCTTCCGGATCCTCGTGGCTGCGGATCACGTCGATGGTGCGGTCCTTGAAGGCGAATTCGGGCACCGAGGCCACGGTCTTCGGCCCGGCGATCAGTACATGGCCCATGGTGAGCGCGAAGAAGCGCGTCACGTCCTCGACGAAAAGCGGGTCGGTGTTCCCTTCCCAGGGCAGGTGACCGTTGAGGCCGAGCTGGCCGCGCAGGCCGATCGCACAGATGCAGCGGACGTCGATCATCGGAAGCCACTCACTGAAAGGAAACCGGTTCGTCCCGTCCAATCCCGCATCGTGAGGTGCCCGCGCCAGCGGGCCTCGAAGGAGGGATCCAGAGAAGCGCGAGACTTCTGAAGGCCTCCGCCTCGCTCCGTCACCTCAGGATCTGGGGCTGGGGGAGACACCCCCATCAAACAATCGCCGCCGCGATCATTCGGGCGCACGGAAGCTCAGCACCCGGTCGGTGGGGAAATCGTAGAGCTTGCCGGTCTCGGTCCAGTCCGGCGCGGCGAGGCGCACGAAATGGGGAGCGAGGTCCTCGGGCGTCCGGAGGGTTTCCGGATCCTCGCCGGGCATCGCCGAGCGGCGCATCCCGGTGCGCAGGGGACCGGGGTTGAGCAGCATCGCCTTGATGGCCGTGGTTTCGTTCTCGGCCGCGTAGGTGCGGACCAGCGCCTCGAGCGCGGCCTTCGAGACCGAGTACGGTCCCCAATAGGGCCGGCACTTCGACGATGCGCCCGAGGAGACGAAGATCGCCCGGCCGGCATCCGACATGCGCAGCAGCGGGTCCAGCGAGCGGATCAGGCGCCAGTTGGCGGTGACGTTCACGTCCATCACCTGCCCCCAGATCTTCGGGGTGATGTGGCCGATCGGCATGAGCGCACCGAGGATGCCGGCATTGCCGACGAGGATGTCGAGCCGCTTCCAGCGCTCGTTGATCGCCGCGCCGAGCCGGTCGATGGCTTCGTAATCGGAGAGGTCGAAGGGCACGAGGGTGGCGCTGGAGCCGGCGGCGCGGATCGCGTCGTCCAGCTCTTCCAGGGCACCGACCGTGCGCGCCACCGCGATCACGTGGGCGCCGGCCCCGGCGAGCGCCAGGGCTGCGGCGCGCCCGATGCCGCGGGATGCGCCGGTGACGACCGCGACGCGGCCTTCGAGATGTCTCTGAGACTCAGCCATGCGCAGGACCTAGCGCATTTCCGCGCGCGGGGGATGCCCGTTCGCGCGGAACCCCCAGATCCTGTCAGTCCGCCTCGGCCAGCATGGCGAAGCGCTTCGGCCCCGCGATGGACAGGTCCGTCAATCCGGTCGGGTACTCGCCGGTGAAGCAATGGTCGGTATATTGCGGGCAGGCCGTGTCCCGCGTCTCCTCGCCCATCGCCCGGTAGAGGCCGGGGATCGACAGGAAGGCGAGCGAATCGGCGCCGATATACTCGCGCATCCCCTCGAGATCGTGGGTCGCAGCGAGCAGCTTCTCCCGCTCGGGCGTGTCGATCCCGTAGAAGTCCGGGTAGGTGATCGGCGGCGAGGCGATCCGGAAATGCACCTCCGCGGCGCCGGCCTCGCGCATCATCCGGACGATCTTCACCGAGGTCGTGCCGCGCACGAGGCTGTCGTCGACGAGGACGATGCTCTTGCCCTCGATCGCCGCGCGGTTGGCCGAGTGCTTCATCCGCACGCCGAGCTCGCGGACCGATTGGGTCGGCTGGATGAAGGTCCGGCCGACATAGTGGTTGCGGATGATCCCCATCTCGAACGGGATTCCGGTCTCCTGCGCGAAGCCGAGCGCCGCGGGTACACCGGAATCCGGCACCGGCACGACGATGTCGGCCGCCACCGCGGCCTCGCGGGCGAGCTCCCTGCCGATCGCCTTGCGCACGCCGTAGACGCTCTTGCCGTTCACCACGGAATCCGGCCGGGCGAAGTAGATGTACTCAAAAATGCAGGGCCGCATCGGCACGGCGTCGGCGAAGCGGATCGACTCGATCCCCTCCTCGGAGATCACCACGATCTCGCCGTTCTCGATGTCGCGCACGAACCGGGCGCCGATGATGTCGAGCGCGCAGGTCTCGGAGGCCAGCATGTAGCGGCCGTCGAGCTCGCCCAGCACCAGCGGGCGGATGCCCATCGGATCGCGGGCGCCGATCAGCTTCTTGTTGGTGAGCGCCACGATCGCGTAGGCGCCCTCGATCGCCTGCAGGGCGTCGATGAAGCGCTCGATGATCCGCGGCTTCCGCGAGCGGGCCGCGAGGTGCAGGATCACCTCGGTGTCAGAGGTCGACTGGGTGATCGCGCCGTCGCGCACCAAGTCGCGGCGGATCGACAGGGCGTTGGTCAGGTTGCCGTTATGGGCGACCGCGAGACCGCCGCTGGCGAGCTCGGCGAAGAGCGGCTGCACGTTGCGCAGGATCGTCCCGCCGGTGGTCGAGTAGCGCACGTGCCCGATAGCGGACCGGCCCTTGAGGCGGGCGATGGTCTCGCCGTCCGAGAAGGAATCGCCCACGAGGCCCGGGCGCCGCTCGGAGTGGAACACGGAGCCGTCGAAGGAGACGATGCCGGCCGCCTCCTGGCCGCGGTGCTGCAGGGCGTGCAGCCCGAGCGCCACGATGGCCGAGGCCTCCGGGTGCCCGAAAATGCCGAAGACGCCGCATTCCTCGCGGAGCGTGTCGCCATCGAGGTCGAAATCGGCGCTGGGATTGGCGGCGTGTGACATGAGGCGGTCGATCACTCACAGGACCCGGCGGCGACGGGCCGGCGCGCCGGTCGTCGCGGATACAATCCGATCAACCCCGGAACCGCTATCTAGGCGCTCCGCGTGCGCCGACCTACGGCGAATACCGCAGATCAGCGTCGCGTCGGGGTCGGCGCGGTCTCGGTTCGGCGCTGGGGCGCCGGATCGGTCTCGGCCGGCGCGTCGGTGGCCTCGTTGGGCGGCGCGCCGGTCTTCGGCTTCTTGAACTGCTTGAGGAAGCCTTCCGGGTTCTCGGGCAGCTGTGCCACCAGGGCGTCGCCGGACTTCTCCAGCATCGGGCGCGAGCGCGCCTGCGCGGCCCAGTCGGGCACCTTGCCCTGAACCAGCCAGGACAGGAACACCCAGCCGATCACGCAGATCAGGAAGCCGCGAGCCGCCCCGAACAGGAAGCCGAGCGAGCGGTCGACCGCGCCGATACGCGAATCGAGCACCACGTCCGAGATCTTCACCGTGATGATCGACACGATGATCAGCGTGCCGAGGAAGATCGCCGCGATCGAGGCGACCAGCGCGACGGTGTCGCTGTTCACGTGCTGCTTCACGGTGGGAAGGAGCATTGGGTACAGCGTCCAGGCGACCGCGGCGGCGGCCACCCAGGCGACGATCGCCAGCACCTCACGGGTGACGCCACGCACGGCCGCGAGCAGCGCGGAGACCGCGACGATGCCGAGCACGACGAGATCCAGAACGGTAAACGGCATCGTTGAGCTTTTGGTACCCGAGAGGATGGCGCGTCGGCCGTGCGGCTCCCCCGGACCGCAGTGGATTTATACCAAGCCGGACCACTGCCGTCACCCTGGCGCACGCGCCTCGGCCCGGAGCTGTGCCGTCCATGCATCAGCCCCCCTGATCAGACGGACCTAGCGATGGGTGCAGGCCAGCTCGCGGCGGACCCGGCTCACCCCCGCGCCGTCCGGATGCTATGGGTCAGGCCTGTGCTTCCGGGATCCCGGTCGCGAGCGGAGGGAGAGGGTCTGCGTGGTCGAAGCCGGACCAATGACGGAGATCGGCGCCCACGGGGCCCGGCTGACGATCGACCTCGGGGCGATCGCGGCGAACTGGCGAACCCTCGCTGCGCGCGGCCAGGGTGCCGCCTGCGCCGCCGTGGTGAAGGCCGACGCCTATGGCTGCGGCATCGCTCGGGTCGGGCCCGCCCTCTGGGCGGCCGGCTGTAGGACCTTCTTCGTCGCCCACCTGTCCGAAGGCGTCGCGGCCCGCGCCGCCCTGCCGGAGGCCGCGATCTACGTGCTGAACGGCCTCGCCCCTGGCGCTGCCGGGGCCTTCTCGGCGCACAACCTGCGCCCGGTCCTCGGCAGCATCGAGGAACTGTCGGACTGGGCGGCGTTCTCGGCTGGGCGCCTGCCCGCGGCGCTCCATGTCGACACCGGCATGAATCGGCTGGGTCTGTCGGTGCCGGAGGCGCTGGACCTCGCGGGCGACCCGCGGATCGCGGCTTCAGGCATCGACCTGATCCTCAGCCACCTCGTCAGCGCCGAGAAGCCGCAAGATCCGGTCAATGCCCGGCAGATCGCCGACTTCGCCCGGGTGCGTGCGGCCTATCCGGCCCTGACCGCCTCGCTGGCGAATTCATCCGGCGTCTTCCTCGGCGGCGCTGAGCACGACCTTCTGCGGCCGGGCTACGCCCTGTTCGGCGGCAACCCGACACCCGGGGCCGCGAACCCGATGCGCCCGGTGGTGAAGCTGGAGGCGATGATCGCCCAGGTGCGCGATGTCGCGGCCGGCGCCACCGCAGGCTATAACGGCCGCTGGACCGCCGCCGCGCCCAGCCGGCTGGCGACGCTCTCGCTCGGCTATGCCGACGGCTTCCCCCGGGCGATCAGCGGACGCGGGCAGGCGCTGGTCGGCGACGTGCCGTGCCCGATCCTCGGCCTCGTCTCGATGGACCTGATCATCCTCGACGTCACCGCGGCACCCACGGCGGAGCGCGGCGCCACCGCCGTGCTGATCGGCGACGCTCTCGACATCGACGTGGTCGGCCGCGCTGCCGGGACGATCGGCTACGAGATTCTCACCGGCCTGGGTTCTCGTTATGTTCGAACCTATGTAGAGTCCTGCTGATTCACCCGTCGCGCTGAGAGGTCACTCCGTCATTCCGGCGCGCCACAGGCGAACCCGGAATCCAGAACCGCCAGCGCCTCTCGCTGAAGCGCGGCGCCTCCATCGAAACGGGGCACCGCGGCGGCTCTGGATTCCGGGCTCCGCTCCGCGGCCCCGGAATGACGGCCAGTCCCGAAAGCTCGCGACGCCCGGACCCGACCGAGCCATGGCCAAGATCCACCAGACCTTCGTCTGCCAATCCTGCGGGGCGGTCTACAACCGCTGGCGCGGGCGCTGCGAGGCCTGCAACGGCTGGAACACGATCGTCGAGGAGGCACCCTCCGCCACCGGCCAATCCGGGCCGGCCGCGACCCGGCCGTCGCGCAATCGTGGCCGCGTGTTCCCGCTGGAGGGGCTGACCGGCGAGGCCAAGGAGGCGCCGCGCATCCCCTCGGGAATCGGCGAGCTCGACCGGGTCACCGGCGGCGGCTTCGTGCGCGGCTCGGTGATCCTGCTCGGCGGCGATCCCGGGATCGGCAAGTCGACGCTGCTGATGCAGGCCTCGGCCGCCATGGCGGGGACGGGCGAGCGGGTCGCCTACATCTCGGGCGAGGAGGCGGTGGGGCAGGTGCGCTTGCGGGCCGAGCGGCTGGGGCTCAGCGCGCTCCCGGTGCAGCTCGCGGCCGAGACCAATGTCGAGGACATCGTCGAGACCCTGAGCCAGGGCCGGCCGCCGGCGCTCGCGATCATCGACTCGATCCAGACCATGTGGACCGAGACGGTGGAATCGGCCCCCGGCACGGTCACGCAGGTCCGCTCCTCGGCCCAGGCGCTGATCCGCTTCGCCAAGACCACCGGCACGGCGGTGATCCTGGTGGGCCACGTCACCAAGGACGGGCAGATCGCCGGTCCCCGCGTGGTGGAGCACATGGTCGACGCGGTCGCCTCCTTCGAGGGCGACCAGGGCCACCATTTCCGCATCCTGCGCGCCGTGAAGAACCGGTTCGGGCCGACCGACGAGATCGGCGTGTTCGAGATGACCGATGCGGGCCTGAGCGAGGTGCCGAACCCCTCGGCTTTGTTCCTGGCGGGCCGCGACCATCAGGCCGCCGGCACGGCGGTCTTCGCCGGTATGGAGGGCACGCGGCCGCTGCTGGTGGAGATCCAGGCGCTCGTCGCCCCCTCCTCGCTCGGCATGCCCCGGCGGGCGGTCGTCGGCTGGGACCCGAACCGGCTGTCGATGGTGCTCGCCGTGCTGGAGGCCCATGGCGGCATCCGGCTCGGAAGCCACGACGTCTATCTGAACGTGGCCGGCGGCCTGCGCATCACCGAGCCCGCGGCCGACCTCGCGGTGGCGGCCGCCCTGGTCTCATCCCTGTCGGGCGCCGTGCTGCCGCCCGAGACGGTGTATTTCGGCGAGATCGGGCTCTCCGGCGCGATCCGGCCGGTCGCACAGGCGGGATCGCGGCTGAAGGAGGCCCAGAAGCTCGGCTTCGCCAAGGCGCTGATCCCGCAGGGTCGCGGCGAGGGCGAGAAAGCGCTGTCGGTGGAGACGCTGCGCCACATCGCCGACCTGGTGGCGGGGATCAGCGCGGGCGCGCCGCGGAAGGGCTCCGGGCAGCGCGGGCGGCAACCGTCGCGCTACGCCGACGAGGAGATGTGAGGGCTCCCGTCTTTGCTGGCGAAGCGAAGCAAGGACGGCGCTTCTACCCCCCCGTCACGCTCATGTGCCGCGGCACGGCCGCCGGGCGCTGGCGCTCGATGACGAAGTCGTGGCCCTTGGGCTTGCGGGTGATCGCCTCGACCACCGCCTGGGCCAGCACCGCATCGTCCTGCGAGGCGCGCAGGACCGCCCGGAGATCGGCCGAATCCTCTTGACCCAGGCACATGTAGAGCTGGCCCGTGCAGGTCAGGCGCACCCGATTGCAGCTCTCGCAGAAATTGTGGGTCAGCGGCGTGATGAAGCCGAGCTTCCCGCCGGTCTCCTCGACGCGCACGTAGCGCGCCGGGCCACCGGTGCGGTCGGGCAGCGGCGTGAGGGTGTAGCGGGTTTCCAGGCGCTGCCGGGCGACCGACAGGGGCAGGAACTGGTCGGTCCGGTCCGCCTCGATCTCGCCGAGCGGCATGACCTCGATCAGCGTCATGTCCATGCCGAGGCCGTGCGCCCAGGCGATCATGCTGGGGATCTCGTCGGCGTTGACATCGCGCAACGCCACCGCGTTGATCTTCACCTTCATCCCGGCCGCCCGCGCCGCCGCGATGCCGTCGAGCACCACCTTGAGGTCGCCGCGGCGGGTGATCGCCCGGAATTTGTCCGGGTCGAGGGTGTCGAGCGAGACGTTGATCCGGCGCACGCCGAGGCTCGCCAGCTCGTCGGCGTAGCGTGTGAGTTGCGTGCCGTTGGTGGTGAGCGTCAGCTCCTCCAGCGCCCCGGACTCGAGGTGACGCGAGAGGCGGCGGAACAGATGCATGATGTCCCGGCGCACCAGCGGCTCGCCGCCGGTGATCCGGAGCTTGCGCACGCCGCGGGCGA
Organism: Methylobacterium sp. PvR107; assembly: GCF_017833295.1. Classification (NCBI taxonomy): domain Bacteria; kingdom Pseudomonadati; phylum Pseudomonadota; class Alphaproteobacteria; order Hyphomicrobiales; family Methylobacteriaceae; genus Methylobacterium; species Methylobacterium sp. PvR107. Next base: position 3,980,289 of record NZ_JAFIBW010000001.1, on the reverse strand, counting down.
TGAACACGCCGCAGAGTCGGTCCAGTTCCTCGAGAGTCAGCAGATCGCGCTTGGGCAGGAACTCCATGTGCTCGGACATGCAGTAGGCGCAGCGCAAGTCGCAGCGATCGGTCACCGAGATACGCAGATAGGAAATCGCCCGCTGGAACGGGTCGATCAGCGGCGCGGGCCCGGCGGGCGCGCCGACCGCGAACGATTGCGGCGTCAGGGAGCTGTCATCGAGCATCGTCCGGCATATGATGCCCTAAGCGGTCGCGGGCAAGCAGGTCCCGGGCCGCAGCCCCAGATTGCGTGAGGAGTGTGGCCCGTGACCGAGGATCTGTGGCCGACCGAGATCCGCCTGTCGGCCGATCGGCGGGTGCTCAACGTCGCCTTCGAGGACGGGGCGCGCTACGCCCTTCCGGCCGAGTACCTGCGGGTCTCGAGCCCGTCGGCCGAGGTGCAGGGCCATTCGCCGCTGGAGCGGAAGGTGATCGGCGGCAAGCGCGCCGTGGCGATCCTGGCGGTGCAGCCGGTCGGCAATTACGCGGTGAAGCTCGGCTTCGACGACATGCACGACACCGGCATCTACGGCTGGGGCTACCTCCACACGCTGGGACGCGAGTACGAGACCCGCTGGACCACCTACCTCACCGAACTCGCCGAGCGCGGGCTGGACCGCGAGACCGCGCGCACCGCCTCGGTGAAGCAGGGCGGGGGCTGCGGCTCGGGCTCCTGCGGGTGCCACTGAGGGCAGCCGCTCCAGCTTACTCTGGCCCCAAGCCGCGTCGTTGCGAGTGGAGCGGAGCAATCCAGCGGCGCCACGATCTCAGAGGTCGCGCCTCCCTGGGTCGCTTCGCTGCGCTCGCGATGACGGCGCGGGTCGATTTGCAACTTGGCGAAGGCCAGAGGCTTGCATCGCGTCGGCGCGGGCGCGTCGAGTCGCCCACCACCTTCGGAGCCCCCATGGCCTTCGCCTGCACCATACCCGCCACGCCCACCGTCCAGCAGGACGACGCCACCGTGCGCATCACACGCTGGGACTTCCCGCCCGGCGCCGTGACCGGCTGGCACGAGCACGGCTGGCCGTATTTCGTGGTGATGCTGGTGGACGGGATCCTGCGTGTCCATGACGGCGCGGCGGTCAGCGAGACGGCGCTCGCGGCCGGGCAATCCTACATGCGTCCCGCGGGCATCCGGCACGACGTGATGAACGGGTCCGACCATCCGATCGCGTTCATCGAGATCGAGGTGAAGCGCCCGGATACGCTGGTGACCCTGCCCGCCGCCTGAACGCAGAAGGGCCGGCCTCGCGGCCGGCCCTCCCGTCAAATCCGGAAGACCATCAGCGCTGGACGATGACCTTCGTGCCCACCTTGGCGTGGGTGTAGAGATCCATCACGTCCTCGTTGGTCATGCGGATGCAGCCCGACGACACGGCGGTGCCGATCGTCTCCGGCTCGTTGGAGCCGTGAATCCGGTAGATCGAGCCGCCGAGATACATCGCCCGGGCGCCGAGCGGGTTCTCAAGACCGCCCTTCATGTAGCGTGGCAGGTCAGGCCGGCGCTTCAGCATGGTCGATGGCGGACGCCAATCCGGCCATTCGCGCTTCATCGTGATGGTCTGCACGCCGCCCCAGGTAAAGCCCGGCCGGCCGACGCCGACGCCATAGCGCAGGGCCTGACCGCCGCCTAGCACGTAGTAGAGCCGCCGCTCGGCCGTCGACACGACGATCGTGCCGGCGCCGTAGGGGCCGTTATAGGCCACGGTCTCCCGCGGGATTGCCGACATCTGCGGCACCGCGGCATCGGCGCTCAGCGGGTCGGCGGCGTTGAGCGAGGCGTTGGCCACCGGCACCGCGACGGTCTCGACGGCCTGCGGGCGCACCCGCACGGTGAGCGCGTCGTTCAGCGGCTGGCGCGTCAGCGGGTCGATCTCGTAAGCCAGAGCCGGCGCGGCGCACGCGGCCGCGCCAAAAAGCCCGATCAGGGCGGGAAGAAAACGACGCATCAAAGCCTCTCGGGGCAGGCGCGGAATATGGCGGGAACGCGGCGAATACCGGGGCACGATGCCGTGCCGATCGTCGCCATTGGGTAAACGCTCGTGCCCTAAAACCAAGCCTGAAACCGACCCGTCCAGGCGGTTCCGCCCGCCCGTGACTCGATGGCAACACTGTGGCAGCTTGGCCATAAGAGTGGGGATGCGTGCCGTGGGCCCTGACGATCGCGACCCGTGCCGCGCCCGGTTCGGCGGGCAGCGCGAAGGCGCGTTTGCAGCCTTGCCGCTTGCAGCCTTACCGCGCGGAGACGTGGCTGCCGTCTCACCGCGTCAGCCCGGGGCCGCGCAGCCGAACCCGGGATCCAGACGCACCGCGGCGCCAGTACCTCGCTCCGAGCGCGGCTCTGGGTTCCAGGCTCGCCTGCGGCAACCCGGAAGGACGAAGCGGGGCCGTGTCAGGCCTCGTCGGCAGCGAGCCAGATGGCCGGCTCGCGCGGGGCCAGGCGGAGCGGGGCCGGCGCGGCGGGCAGCCCGCGAATCTGGGCGAGTTCGGCCAGTTCGGGCGCCTGTGCGGTGTCGTCGGCGGTGAGGAACAGGCCCCGAGCCCGCGCGGCGCGGCCGAGATCGGCGCGGCTGGTCCAGACGCTCTGGGCCGGGCTGGTGATCAGGGCCACGGCGAGCGGCGCCATCCAGAGCGTCAGCCAGACATTGCCGGCGAGGACCAGAGCGAAGCCGATCAGGGCTCCGACCACCACGGCGTCGGCCTGAAGCCGGAAGGCCTCCGCCCAGGAGACCTGCCGGTCATCCCGATCCTGCGTTTCCCAGCGCACCACCCGGCCCAGGAAGGTCGAGACCACGGCGCCGGCGGTGAACAGGGTCAGGACCGGCCACAGGACAACCCACACGGCCTGCTCTAGGACGGCGCTCGCCAGCAGCGCCCGGGTCCCGCCGAAGGCAGCCCGGCGCTCTGGCGCCGCCAGGACGTGGCCAAGGCTCAGGAGCTTCGGCAGCGCCAGCACGGCGACGCTGAGGATCGCCAGCGCATGAGCCGCCCCGCCTTGTCCGGTCAACCCGTAGGCGAGCAGGCCGAGATCGCCGGTCCGCGCAGCCTGCCAGGCGGCCAGCCCGACGAAAGCGATCCAGAGGGGCATCATCCCGTAGGAGAGGATGCCGACAAGGAGATGCCAGCGGCTCGCGGCGCGGAGTCCCGTCCAGGGCAGCACCCGCAGGTGCTGGAGGTTGCCCTGGCACCAGCGCCGCTCGCGGCCGAGCAGGTCGACGAGATTCGTGGGCATCTCTTCCCAGGTACCGCCCAGCTCGGGCAGCAGCCGCACCTCCCAGCCGGCGCGGACCATCAGGGCGCCCTCGACGATGTCGTGGCACAGGATCTCACCGCCGAGCGGCTCCCGCCCCGGGAGCTTGGGAAGCTGCGCGTTCGCCGCGAAGGCCTCGATCCGCAGGATCGCATTGTGGCCCCAGTAACTGCCCTCCGGCCCCTGCCAAGTCTCCAGGCAGCGCAAAGCCAGCGGCGCGTAGAGGCGGACGGCGAATTGCTGGATGCGGGCGAACAGTGTGTCCCGGCCCGCCGCGTACGACACGGTCTGGATCAGGCCGGTGCGGGGGCTCTCCTGCATCAGACGCACGAGCCGGGTCATCGCGGCGCCCGTCATCAGGCTGTCCGCGTCGAGGACGATCATGAAGGCGTACTCGGCGCCGTAGCTCCGGCAGAACTCGCCGATGTTGCCGGCCTTGCGGCCGACATTCTCGGTTCGGCGCCGGTAGCGGATCCTCGGCAGGACCGGGTCGGCCGCCGCCCAGGCCTGGATGCGGGCGAATTCGTGCTCCTCGACGGCAGCGATCGCGCCGTCCCGCGTGTCGGAGAGAACGAAGATGTCGATGCCCTGCGCGTCGGCGTGGGCCAGCGAGCGCGCCATCACCCGCAGGCGGGCGAACACCGCCACCGCGTCCTCGGCGTGGATCGCCACCACGGCGGCGGTGCGTCCGGCTCCCGCGATCGCGGGGTCGGCCTGCTCGGAGCGAAGCTCCAGCGTCGACTTGGCCCGGTCTCCCAGGACGCCGGCGATGAGCCCGTAGACGTATTGGCAGGCAACAAAGGCCTGCCAGCCCATGACGAGGCTGAACAGCACCAGCACCGCCCAGGCGAGCGGGCTGACACCCGCCGGGTAGGCGAGCGCGGCGAGCCATGCGAGACCGCCAGCCGTGACAAGGCTCGGTACCGCCAGGGCGAGGCGTCGGACCCGGAGTACGCGCGCCGGTCGCGAATCCGTCCAGACCTCGTGATGCGGAACCGCGGCCGACGGATCGGATGTGACCGGGCCTGCGTTCCGATGCGGCCGCTCGGCGGAGGAGGTGACGCGTGAGGACATGGCGCGAGGAACTCGACCGTGGAAGGCTGCCGGCCGCCCAGCCGCGCGAGGCCGGGAACCGATGACCGTGAATACCGATGTGCGGGGTGAGGACACGGAGCCGACCCGGCCGCACGGGCCGCCGGAAGCCGAACGGATCAATCCCCCCTCCCGGCGCCGCGTTCTTCGAACAGTCCTGACCGCGGCTGCCGGCACGGTTCTACCTAGCGCGGCCGATCTGAATGGGTCCAGAACGTGGGCCGGGTCGGCGCTTCCGCCGCAGGGTGGCGCGATGACGTTCGAGACGCTGTCCGATCAGGCGGCGCGCCTGGCCGCAGCCGCCTACGTCGCACCGCCCGAGGATCTGCCGCCCGCGCTCGCGGCCCTCGATTACGACGGCTACCGGGCGATCACGTTCCGGTCGGGCGAGAGCCTGCACCTCGGCCGGAACTTCAGCGCGCAGTTCTTCCACCGCGGCTTCCTGCAGCGCAAGCGCGTGGCGCTCCACCTCCAACCCCTGAGCGGGCCGGCACGCCCGATCCCCTACGAGAGCCGGCTGTTCGACCTCGGCCGGCGGCTCGCCGGCCAGAATTTCGCGCCGGATCTCGGCTTCGCGGGCTTCCGCCTGCACTACGCCTTCCCGGACACGCCCTCGTGGCGTCCGAAGGGCTTCCAGGAGGAGTTCCTGGTCTTCCTCGGCGCCTCCTATTTCCGGTTGCGGGCGGCGAACCAGGAATACGGCCTCTCCGCCCGCGGGCTCGCGATCGGCACCGGAGCCCCGGAGGGCGAGGAATTTCCCGACTTCATCGCCCACTGGATCTGCGAGCCGCAGCCCGAGGCACGCACCCTGACGGTGCTTTCCATCCTCGACAGTCCGAGCCTGGCCGGCGCCTACCGGTTCGAGATCGCCCCCGGCGATCCGGCCCGGATCACTGTGACCGCGGCGCTCCATCCGCGTCGCCCGCTCGCGAAGCTCGGCCTGGCGCCGCTCACCAGCATGTTCCTGCACGGCCAGAACGGACCCGGCGCCCGGGGCGCGAAGCCGTTCGACGACTTCCGACCGCAGGTGCACGATTCCGATGGGCTCTGCGTCGCAGCCGGGGGCGATCCAGCGCGGGTCGATCGCCTCTGGCGGCCTCTGGTCAACGGCCGCAGCCAGCCGCAGATCTCCGCCTTCGCGGCCAAGCCGCTGGCGGGTTTCGGGCTGCTGCAGCGCGAGCGACGGTTTGAGGCCTATCTCGACGTGGAGGCGCGCCAGGAGGCCCGGCCCGGCCTGTGGGTCGCGACCGATCGTGCGGACAGTGCCTTCGCGGCGGGCGCGGTGCAGCTCTACGAGATCCCCTCCGGCGAAGAATACGCCGACAACATCGTCGCGGCCTTCGTGCCGGCGGCTCCGGCGCAGCCCGGTACCCCGCTGCGGCTCGCCTACGGCCTGACCACGGTCGGAGCGGAGCCGGTGACGGCGATCCCCGAGACCGCCCTCGCGAGGGTCACCTCCACGCGCTTCGGCTCGGCGGAACGCCTGCGCCCGACCAACCCGCCGAACCCGCAGCGGCGGCTCTGCGTGATCGATTTCGAGGGCCCAGGCCTGCCAAAAGGCCCCGACGACGACGTCGCCGCGGAGGTCTCGGCCAGCGCCGGCACGATGCACGAGCCGGTGGCCAACTTCGTGCCGCAGACCGGCGGATGGCGGATCTACGTCGAGTGGCGCCCGCCGGACCCGATGCCGACGGGCGATGTCGTGCTGCGCGCTCGGCTGGTCCGGGGGCCGGCCCCGCTCAGCGAGACCTGGGATTCAGCCGTGTGATCCCGTCGTCCCTTCGCCGAGCGCGCTCAGGCGGTCCGGCGCTCCTGTTCCAGGCGCCGCGCCAGCCGGGTCGCGCCGTAGACCTCGCTCAGGCGGCGGCGCGCGGCGGAGACCGGCGGCGCTTGCCGCTCGACATGGGCGGCGGCGATGACGCGCAGGGCGGCAGCGACCGAACGCTCCAGGCGGCGCTCGACCCGTGCGGCGTCCTGATGGATGTCCAGCATGTGATGATCCCTCGTGCAGACCGGATCCACCCTCTCGCGGGGCAGTGATCGGCGGCAGAGACAGTCTTCACATCGGGCTTGACCGCATCAAGGCAGCTTGGCCGTAAGCCGGCGCGTGGCGCTACCGCAATTCCTCGTGCCAGGTCCGACCGTCGCGCTCGATCAGCGCGATGGCGGCGGTCGGCCCCCAGCTCCCGGCCGGATACGGCCGCGGCGCCTCGGGCCGGTCGGCCCAGGCCTTGAGCACGCCGTCGGCCCAGGCCCAGGCGGCTTCGACCTCGTCGCGGCGCATGAACAGGGTGGCGTTGCCGCGGACCACGTCCATCAGCAGGCGCTCATAGGCGTCGGGATAGCGCTGCTTGAAGGTCTCCTCGAAGGAGATGTCGAGATCGGTCGGGCGCAGGCGCAGGCCGCCGGGCCCCGGATCCTTGGTCATCACCTCGAGCTTCATGCCTTCCTGCGGCTGCAGGCGGATCACGAGGCGGTTCGGCTCGCGGCCGAAGGCCTCCTCGGGGAAGATCGAGAACGGCGAGGCGCGGAACTGCACCACGATCTCGGAGAGCTTCTGGGGCAGGCGCTTGCCGGTGCGCAGGTAGAACGGCACGCCGGCCCAGCGCCCCGACTGGATCTCGACCTTCATGGCCACGAAGGTCTCGGTCCGGCTCTCGTGGCCGAGCTCGGCGAGGTAGCCGTCCACGGGCTTGCCGTCGACGGCGCCCGCCACGTACTGGCCGCGCACCGTCGCGCTCTGGATGTCGTGCGTGGTGATCGGCTTGAGGGCGCGCAGCACCTTCAGCTTCTCGTCGCGGACCGAGTTCGCCTCGAGATTGAGCGGGCTTTCCATGGCGGTGAGGCAGAGCAGCTGCAGGATGTGGTTCTGCAGCATGTCGCGCATGGCGCCCGACGTGTCGTAGTAGCCGGCCCGGCCCTCGACCCCCACCGTCTCGGCGACCGTGATCTGGACGTGGTCGATCACGTCCGAGGTCCAGAGCCGCTCGAAGATGGTGTTGGCGAAGCGGAGCGAGAGCAGATTCTGCACCGTCTCCTTGCCGAGATAGTGGTCGATGCGGAAGATCTGCGACTCGGGGAAGACCTCACCGACCGCGTCGTTGATGGCGCGGGCCGACTTCAGGTCCTTGCCGATCGGCTTCTCCAGCACGACGCGGGACTTCTCGCCCACGAGCCCGTGGGTGGCGAGGTTGCGGCAGATCGAGCCGTAGAGGTCGGGTGAGGTCGCCAGATAGTAGGGTCGGACCTGCCCGGGCCGCTCGTCGAGCTTGGCCACGAGGTCGTCCCAGCCGCTCTCGCCCGCGCCGTCGACCGCGACGTAATCCACATGGTCGAGGAATCGGGCGAGGGCGTCCTCGGTCAGGTCGGAAGCGGGCACGAAGCGCTTCAGCGCGTCGCGGGCATGCTCGCGGAAGGCATCGAGGGACAGTTCCGAGCGCGAGGCGCCGATGATCCGGCTGGTCTCGGGGATCTGGCCGTCCCGGAAGCGGTAGAACAGGGCCGGCAGAAGCTTTCGCGCGGTCAGATCGCCGGTCGCGCCGAACACGACGCAGTCGAAGGAGGCGACGGGGATGATCGTGGCCAAGAGCGGCTCCCGGTTGGCGTGCGCTGACTCGTGCGGTTGCTGCGTCGCACTCACCTAACCTGGGTGCAAGGGCTTCGCCAGACGAGGGGCGCAGGTCAGCGCTGCCCGGATCGGGTCGAGGCTGCGACAGGTCCGGTCAACCCGATGGCGTCACGCTCCGTCCTTGCGCGCGCAGCGAAGCAACCCAGGGCCGCGCCACGCCGAATGGGTCAGCCCTCCATAAACCGCTTGAACGCCTCCGCGTAGTCCGGATGCCAGCGCGACAGGGCGGGCCTGTTCTCGATGATGTCGCCGGACGCCCAGGCGATGCGCTTCGCGTCCTGGGCTCGCGTGGTCTCGTTGTCGGGGCAGAGGATGTAGAAATCCTGCCCGGCGAGCCGCTCCAGCATGAAGGCCACGGTCTCCTCGGGCGTCCAGGCGCCGGCCGGCTTCTCGGCGACGCCGCGGGCCTTGGTCAGGCCCGTGTAGACGAAGCCGGGGATAAGCAGGTGGGCGGTGGTCTGGCAGCCCGCGCGGTTGCGCAGCTCGTGGGCGAGCGCCTCGGTCACGGCCTTCACGCCTGCCTTCGAGACGTTGTAGGGCGCGTTGCCCGGCGGCGTCGTGATGCCCTGCTTCGAGCCCGTGACGATGAGCGCGCCGGGCTTGCCGCCCTCGATCATGGCCGGCGCGAAGGCGTGGATGCCGTTGACCACGCCCCCGAGATTCGTGCCGAGGATCCGCGTCCAGGTGTCGGCGTCGGAGAACAGCGTGCCGCCGGCCTCGATGCCGGCATTCAGCATCACCACGGCGGGCGGGCCGGCCTTGGCCACGGAGGCCGCCAGCGCATCCATGGCTCTACGATCCGCGACGTCGGTCGGCACCGCGCGGACCTCGACGGCGGCGAGTTCGGCCACGGCGGCACGGGCTGCGTCCAGAGCGGGTCCCGGCAGATCGACGAGCCAGACGTTCATGCCGGCCCGGGCGAAGGCCTGCGCGGCGGCAAGCCCGATCCCGCTCGCAGCACCGGTGACGACCGCGTTGCGACCGGGACTGATCGCGGGATGCTGGCTCATGACTCGGTCCTCGGCTGGATGGCGCCCTTCAGATGGGGCGAGCCTGGAGGAAGGCGAGTTCGCGGCAGCGTATCGAAACCCCGCAGAAGCCGCGGATCGTCGCAGGGGCGGCTTCTGTTAGGGTGAGGCTGCGCCCTTTGGACTTCAGGACCCGGATGCCCCCTCCCCCGAGCCGCCGGTCAATCCTCATCGGTGCGGCCTCCCTCGGCCTCGCGACGGCGGCGGGGGCGGCGGGCGCGGCCGGGTTCGGGCCCCTCGGCCGGCCATCCTGGTCGGGTGACAGCCTCCAGGCCGCTGCGGCCGCCAAGGGCCTGACGTACGGCTGCGAGGTGCCGTTCCACCGCTTCGACGCGACACCCGCCTACCGGCAGGCGGTGGCGCGCGAGTGCGGCCTCCTCGTCTGCGGCACCGAGATGAAGATGGAGGAGGTCCTGCCGGCGCCCGGCAAGACCGACTTCGCCCGCGGCGACGCGCTCCTGCGCTTCGCCAGGGGGAACGGCCAGCGCATGCGCGGCCACACGCTCGTCTGGCATGCGGCGCTGCCGCCCTGGGTCGGGCCGCTGCTCGGCCGGGCGAGCGCCGTCCAGGCCGAGGACTTCATGCGGCGCTGGATCGAGACGGTGGCGGGCCATTACCGGGGCCAGATCGTCGCCTGGGACGTGGTCAACGAGATCCTCGGCAACGAGGCCGATCCCGACCGCGGCGGGGGCTTGCGCGACTCGCCGTGGCTCGCCTCGATCGGCCCCGGCTACGTCGATCTCGCCTTCCGGATCCTGCACGAGACCGACCCCGCGGCCGCCGGCACCTGGAACGAGGACGCCGTGGAGCAGGGCGTGCCCTGGATGGAGGCCAAGCGCACCAAGGTCCTGCGCCGCCTGGAAGCGATGCGGTCCCGCGGCGTGCCGATCCGGCGCTTCGGCCTGCAATCACATCTCACCAGCACGATCCCGATCGACCAGGGCCAGCTGCGCCGCTTCCTGCGGGAGATCGGCCAAATGGGACTGGGGATCGAGATCACCGAGCTCGACATCGACGACCGGGCATTCCCGTCCGACGTGGCCACCCGCGACCGCAAGGTGGCCGACTTTGCCCGCCGCTTCCTCGACGTGGTGCTGGACGAGCCCGCCTGCCTCGATGTCGTGACCTGGGACATCTACGACCCGGATACGTGGCTGAACGACCACCCCTATCGCAAGCGGCCCGACGGCCTGCCGCAGCGGGCGCTGCCGCTCGACGCGCAGTTCCAGCGCAAGCCGCTCTGGCACGCGATGAAGGCGGCCTTCGAGGCCGCGCCGGATCACAGGACCGCCCGCGACAAACTCAGGCGGGCGTGACGCCGGCCCGGCGGCCGCCCTCGACGAGACTCGGCTCCGGCGGCCGGTCCACCAGGAGCCGGCGACGGAGACGCGCGCATGGGCGCTCGACAAGGCCGTACATGCCCCAGCACCAGACCAGCGTCACCGGGAAGGCCGCCAGCATCAGCCCGATCCCGTGGAGCCCGGGCCTCAGGTGCAGCACCAGCGCCACCACGGTCATGTGCGCGAGGTAGAAACTGTAAGACCATAGCCCGAGCCGGCGCATCGGCCGGCTCGCCAGCAGCTGCACCAGACGTCCCTCCCCGTGCAGCAGGTAAGCGAAGGGCACGAACAGGGCGGCGCTCTGGAGCGTGTAGCGCAGGCTCTCGCGGAAGGCAGGGTCGCGGACCGCCAGGGTCCCGAGGATCACCGCCAGGCTCGCCGCGACGTGCCAGAGCGCGGGGCGCCACGCCCGGTCGGCCGGGATCACCGGGTTGTTCCACAGGCCCAGGCAGCCGCCGAACAGGATCGCGTCGATCCGGGTGTGGGTCCAGCTGTAGTTCAGGCTGTAATCCGGCAGCCGCCAGACATTGATGCACCGGATCGCCAGGACCGCCGCGCAGAGTCCCAGGCAGGCGAGCGCGGCCCGGTGCGGCCGCAGGCGCCCGAGCCAGAGCACGAAGGCCAGCGGGAAGACGAGGTAAAAGTGCTCCTCGATCGCGAGGCTCCAGAGCGGCACCGGCAGCACCGCCTCGGTGCCGAACAGGCCGGGGTAGTTGGTCAGAAAGGTCACTTGGCCCAGCACCGCCGCCGGCTCGACCGGCATCCAGTCGAGGACGCCCACCGCGTAGAGCGCTCCGGAGGCGAGCAGCGTCAGGTACATCGGCGGCAGGATGCGCAGGCACCGCCGAAGGTAGAAGGCGGGGAGCGAGACCGCACCTGTCCGCGCCCGCTCGATCCGCAGGAGCGTGGTGATCAGGTAGCCGCTGAGGAAGAAGAAGATTGTGACGCCGAAGCCGCCCGGCACGACGTGGCTGTAGCCGCAATGGGCCGCGAACACGATCAGGATGGCGAGCGCCCGAACCCCGTCGAGCTGCGGCAGGTAGGGCATCGCGGCGGGACGCGGGTCTCCGGGATGCGGCATTCTGGGGACCGATCTCCTGTTTGGGCCTGGGCTGCCACGGCGGACCAGCCATGCGGTGTCCGATTGACCGCCTCGGTCGAGGCAACCCGTTTCGTCATCACGAGCGAAGCGTCACCCGGGGCAGCGCGCCGTCGATGAACGTGGCGCTGTCTGGATGGCTGCACGCCGCCCGCGAAGACGAGGGTGCCGAAGCCAGCCAATCACAAAATGTATTAGCGCCCTTTTCGCGCCGGCCAACATCCGCACGAAACCTCACGCGGCTGGACCAATTGCGGGATCGTGAATCCCGATCTCGGACCGCTCTCGGGGTCGGAGGAGATTGGTAACCACGCCGGCCCATCATCCGTCCCGGTCGCGCCGCCTGAGCGCGTCGGGAGTGTTGCGTATGGTCCCGGTCCCACCCCGCCGTCCTGCCGGCCCGCGCGCCCTTCTCGGTGCGGGCCTGTCGCTCCTGGCGCTGCTCGGCACGTCCGTCGCGGCGCTGGCAGAGGGTGCCCCCGCGGCCGTCCCGGCGGCCAGCCCGCCTCCGGGGCCGATCCCTCCGCGCGCCATTCCGGTCTCCGTGCCACCGAGCCCGGACGCCGCATCGGCTGGCAAGGGCCCGGAGGCCAAGGTTCCGGAAACCAAGGTGCCGGAGGCAAAAGGTCCCGAGGCAAAGCCGACCGAGCCCAAGCCCACGGAGACGGCATCCCCCGAATCCAGGTCCCTCCAGGGCAAGCCGCAGGAAGCGGCGAGGAAACCGCGTGAGCCGGCGCCCCTCGTCTACGCCAAGGTCTCCGCAGACCCGAATCCGACGCTGACGTCGCGCACCTTCCTGGACACGCTCCGGGCGGCGGAGCGCTACGCGGCCTTCGCGGAGGCCGGCGGCTGGGAACGGCTGCCCGAGGATCTCGCGCGCCTGAAGCCCGGCGAACGCAGCCCGGGGATCCCGGCGCTGCGCCACCATCTGACCCTGACCGGCGATCTGGCGGCGGACGCGCCCCCGAGCGACCGCCTCGACCCGCCCCTCGTGGCGGCGATCGCGGCCTTCCAGGGCCGCCACGGCCTGCCCGACAGCGGCATTCTGGGCCGCCTCACGATCAACGCGCTCAACGTGCCGGCCCCGGTGCGTCAGCGTCAGCTCGCCGCCTCGGCGGCTCGGCTGATGGGCTCGAAATTCCCGTTCGGCGAGCGCTACGTCGTGGTCAACATCCCGTCGGCCGTCGTCGAGGCGGTGGAGAACGGCGCAGTGGTCCGCCGCTACGTCGCGGTGGTCGGCTCCCCCGACAAGGCGACGCCGGCGGTCGAGACGCGGATCACCGACATCAACTTCAACCCGACCTGGACGGTGCCGGCGTCGGTGGTGAAGAACGAGATCATCCCGCAGATGCGGAAGAATCCCGGTTATCTCGCCAAGAACCACATCCGGATCCTCGGCGCGACCGGCGAGGTCGACCCGACCAAGATCGACTGGGCGGGCGAGAAGGCCGTCAACTACACGCTGCGGCAGGATTCCGGCTTCGACAATTCCCTGGGCCAGGTGCGGATCGACATGCCGAACCGCTTTGCCGTCTACATGCACGACACGCCGGCGAAATCGCTATTCGCCGCCAGCGTGCGCTTCCACAGCCACGGCTGCGTCCGCGTCGGGCAGGTGAAGGAGCTCGTCGGGTGGCTGCTGCAGGGCACCGACGGTCCGAACGGTCCGGGCACGAGCTGGGGGCCGATCGAGATCGAGACCGGCATCGCCGACGGCGAGCGCCGCGACATCAAACTGCCCAAGCCGGTTCCGGTGACCTTCGTGTACCTCACGGGCTACGCCACCCCGGACGGCAAGGTGCATTTCCGCGACGACATCTACAATCTCGACACCCCGGCGCCGGAACCTGCGGCCACCGGCGCGATCCCGCCCGCGGCCGCCGTCCCCGCGCTCGTGAAGCCGGCCGCCACTGCGCCGACGGCCAGACCCGCCGGGGTGCCCCCGGCGGCAGCCAATCCCGGCCCGACGAAGCCCGCTTCGGCCAAGCCCACGGCGGAGCGCCGCTGACAGGGGCCACTTCATGGGTGCCGGCTTTCGGGATGGAGCCGCGCGAAGCCTGACGTCCTCGCGGGCCACCCGTCCGTGTCATGCCGGGGCGCAGCAGGCGAACCCGGGATCCAGACCCTGTGTCGGTGAAAGACTTGGCGCGTCGGTGGGTCTGGATCCGGGTTTCCGCTTCCGCGGCCACGGGAAGACGATGGCGGGAGCGCCCTGCATCCGAGCAGACGTCAAACCCCCGCCAGTTGCAGTTGCACCTTCACCAAGCCGGGATCCTCCGGGTCGCGTCCCTGCGCGAAGCCGAGGCGACGGCAGACGGCCAGCATCGGCCTGTTCTCAGCCAGCACCGAGCCCTCGACCCGGCCGATCCCCTCCGAGCGCGCCCAATCGATCATCAGGCGCATCAGGGCGAAAGCCAGGCCGGTGCCCCGGACGTCGCGGCCCACCGCGATTGCGTACTCGCCGCTCTCGTGATTGGCGTCGGCGTGCAGCCGTACGGCGCCGAGCATCCGCTCGCCCCCGTTCGGCTCGACCTCGGTAGCCACGAACGCGATGGCCCGGGCGTAGTCCAGCTGCGTGAGGCGCGCCAGGAAGGCATGGCTGAACTCGCGCACCGGCCCGAAGAAGCGCAGACGCAGATCCTCCGGGTCGAGCCCCTTGAAGAAGGTCAGGAACAGGCCCTCGTCCTCGGGCCGCACCGGCCGCACGCGGATCGTGCGGTCCTTGAGGTTGAGGGTGCGGACCCACTCCGCCGGGTAAGGGCGGATCGCGAAACGCGGATGGCCGCGGCCGTATTGCCGCTTGTCGGAGCGGCCGATCCGCACCTTGGCGTCAAGCGCCAGCACGCCGGTCTCGTCAGCCAGCAACGGGTTGATGTCGAGCTCGCGGACCTGCGGTAGGTCGGCGGCCAGCTGGGACAGCTTCACCAGCGTCAGCGCGATCGCCGGCAGGTCGGCCGCCGGCACGTCGCGGTAGCTGTCGAGACGCCGGGCGACGCGGGTGCGGCCGATCAGGTCGCGGGCGAGGATCAGGTCCAGCGGCGGCAGGCCGAGCGCCCGGTCGTCGATCACCTCCACGGCCGTGCCGCCGCGGCCGAAGACCACGACGGGGCCGAAGACCGGATCCTCGGCGAGGCCGGCGATGAGCTCGCGCCGCTGGCCCCTGCGCACCATCGGCTGCACGGCGAAACCGGTGACCCGGGCGTCCGGACGCTCCCGGCGCGCCCGAGTGAGGATGCTGCCCGCGGCCGCGCGGACATCGGCTTCGCTGGTGAGGTCGAGATGAACCCCGCCGACATCGGATTTGTGCACGACATCGGGGGAGACGACCTTGAGGGCCACGGCTCCGCCCGCCGCGATGATCGGCCAGGCGGCTGCGGCGGCCGCATCCTTGTCGGGGGCCAGCGTGATCGGAACGGTCGGGATGCCGTAGGCCTCCAGCAGGCCGTTCACCGCGATCGGATCGAGCCACGCGGCGCCCTGGCGGAGGGCGCCGGCGATGATCGAGCGGGCGCGGGCCGTGTCGGGGGAGAAGTCGCGCGGCAGCGAATCCGGCGTGCGCATGAGGTCGTCCTGCGCCTCGCGGTAACGCACGAGATGCAGGAAGCCCTCGATCGCCTCCGAATCGGTGGTGAAATGCGGGATCCCGGCCCGGGCGTAGGCGTCGCGCGCGGCCTCGGCATCGCCCAGGCAGACCGCGAAGACCGGCTTCTTGCGCGTCTGGCCGGCACGGGCCCGCTTGACCGTCTCGGCGATCGCGCCGGCGACCTCGCCGGCCTCCGAGCGGGCGGTCGGGACGTGGATCGCCAGCACGGCATCGCTCGTCCGGTCCACGAGCATCGGGCCCAGGGCGGCCGAGAAGGCCGGGCCGGCCGCATCGATGCCGAGGTCGAGCGGATTGCCGGCCGGACGCCCCTCGGCCGCGGCGGCTCCGGCGAGGCTGCCTGATTTCTCGATCAGCCGGTCGGCGGCGAGCAGGCCGATGCCCCGGCCGTTCGACAGGATGGCCAGCCGATCGCCCGGGAACGGACGCTGGCGCCCCAGGGTCTCGACCGCGGAGAACATCTCGTCGAGATCTTGGACGGCCAGGAGACCGGCCCGCCGGAAGGCCGCCGCGTAGACCGCGTCCGGGCGGGCCAGCGCGCCGGTATGGGTCACGGCCGCCCGGCTGTCCGGCCGATGGCGACCGGCGCGCAGAACCACGACGGGTTTCGCGCGCGCCGCGGCGCGCGCGGCCGACATGAACCGGCGTGCGTCCGAAACCCGGTCGAGACAGAGAAGGATCGCGCGGGTGCGGTAATCGGCAGCGAAATGATCCAGGCAATCGGCCACGCCGATATCGAGCACGCTGCCCAGCGAAAGGACCGCCGAGAAGCCGGTCCCGTGGCGGGCGCCCCATTCCACGAGGGCCGCGGCGACGGTGCCGGATTGCGACACGAGCGCGAGGTCACCGGCCTTGGGGGCGTGGGCGAAGAGGCTGGCATTGAGCTTGGCGCCCGGAACCGCCAGCCCGGCGCTGTCGGGCCCAAGCAGGCGCAGGCCATGGGCACGGGCGATCCGATGGGCCGTCGGACCGGGGTCGTCCGGCTCCGAGCCGAGTCGCGCGGTAAGGATGACGGCCGCCCCCGCGCCGATCTCGGCGGCCTGCGCCACGACGTCGGGAACGCCCGGCGGCGGCACCGCGATCAGGACGAGATCGGGGACGGCCGGCAGATCCGCGATCCGCGGCACGCAGGGCAGGCCGTCGACGGCGGCCTGGTCGGGCTGAACCGGCATGATCGCGCCCGGAAAACCGGCGCCGCGCAGGCTGTCCAGCACCCCGCGACCCAGCGAGCCCTCCCGCGTCACGGCCCCGACCAGGGCAATCGAGCGGGGCGCCAGCAGCTTGTCGAACCGATAGGTACTCACGACCGGCCGCTCACGGGGCCGCCGTCACGGGATGAGATCCGGTGGGCGATGCGTGCCGGCGTGCATGCGGTGTCCCTCGCTCGCACCGGGATCCGGCGAGCCCCCAGGCCTGCGCCGCTCTAGCAGATCGCGCAGCCCGCCGCACGTGCGATGCCCGATCGAAACGCCTCTGTCGGACACGCCTCCCGGCCCGATCGGACACAAAGAGCCACCCACTATGTCCAATATCCACCAGCCTTTATCGTCGTCAAACCGGATCTTGCCAACCTATCTCGATTGGTCTTGCCATCAAATTCACATCACCATAGTAACTGCGCCTTAACTACCCTGTATCAGGCCAACCAGAAACAGATTCCGGCCGTTCCGCCCAGACCGGCGGCCGAGGCCAGGGATCGCGAGGAGATCGAGGGATGGATGCCACGGTTGAAGGGCAACCGGACTACCTCACGCTGTCGGTCGACATCGTATCGGCCTTCGTGCGCAACAATCCGGTGCCCGCGCCGGAACTGCCGGGCCTGATCGCGGCGGTCCATGCGACCCTGCATGGGCTCAGCCAGCCCGCTGCAGCGCCGGCGGAGGCGTTACGGCCTGCCGTCCCGATCCGGCGTTCGGTCCAGCCGGACTTCATCGTTTGCCTGGAGGACGGAAAGCGGTTCAAGTCGCTCAAGCGTCACCTGCGCACCCATTACGATCTGACGCCCGACGCGTACCGCCAGAAATGGGGCCTCCCGCCCGACTATCCGATGGTGGCGCCGAACTATGCAGCCGCGCGCTCCAGCCTCGCCAAAAGCATGGGGCTCGGCCATCAGCGCCGGAAGGGCTGAGCGCGTCCGCGCGCATCCACAGCTTTCCGGCCCCGGTTTAGGTATCGGGCAAGGGGCGCTTGCGAGGGTCGAGCGACCCTCCGCACTCCCGAGACCCGATGTCCGGCAAGCCCAGCCCCGTCGCCCGCCTGTTCTGGACGGCCGTGATCGGCTGCCCGTTCGGGTTCTGGTACGGCACGCCCGGCTTCGCGGCGACGGGCGTCGTGCTCACGCTGGTGCTGACGCGCCATGTCGGTCGGCCCGGCCGCTTCCGGGCGCGGGTGCGCCGCATCGCCCGGGCGCATGGCGAGACCCTGGCGCTCCGGCGGCGGCAGGAGAGCTTCTGCGACGCCTACGGCAACAGGATCGAGGACGGCTGGCTGCGCGAGCGGGCATACTTCCTCGATCGCACGGTGCTGCCGCAGATCGGTCCGCGCTACGCCGATCTCGCCGTCTCGGAGCGCGAGCGGATGCTGGCAATCGTCGAGGCCGAGGCCGCTGCAGTCGCACTCCCGGACGAGGAAGAGGCTCCGGAATCGGGGCTCGATTACGAGCGTTTCTGCGCCGAGCGCCTCGTCGAGGCCGGCTGGCGGGCGCACCGGACTCCGGCGAGCGGCGATCAGGGTGCCGATATCGTGGCGGTGCGTGACGGCCTGCGCCTCGTGGTCCAGTGCAAGCGGCTGAGCAAGCCCGTCGGCAATGCCGCGGTGCAGGAAGCGGCGGCGGCCCAGCGCTACTGGGCGGGCGACCGGGCCGCGGTGGTCTCGAATGCCGGGTTCACGCCGGCGGCCCGCCGGCTCGCGACGGCGACGGGCGTGCTGCTCCTGCATCACGATGCCCTCGCCGCGCTCGACCTCGCCGCGATGTGACGGCTTCAGGCGAGCGGGCCTGGAATGGCGCTCTCCGCCTCGCTGAGCAGGCGCGCCTCATGCCGACGCACGAACAGCCAGAGGGCCAGGCCGCCGAACACCACCAGCGCCAGCAGCGTCAGGCCGACCGGACCCACGATGTGCTCGATCGAGCGTCCGCAATAATATGACCCGATTCCCATGCTGGCCGCCCAGGTGACCCCGCCCAGCGCGTTGAAGGCGAAGAAGCGCCGGGCATCCAGCCGGTTCACGCCCGCGAGCAGGGCCGCGTAGGCACGCAGCATCGCGGTGAAGCGGCCGAAGAACACGATCTTCCCGCCATGCCGGCGGAACAGATACTGGCCGAGCTTGAGACGTCCGTGATCGAGGGCGATCATGTGCCCGTAGCGCAGGAGCAGGGGCATGCCCCAGCGGCGGCCGGCCCAGTAGCCGACATTGTCACCCAGAATCGCGGCCGCCGCGGCCGCGGTGATCACGAGGCCGATATTGAGGTTGCCGGTGCTGCCGGCATAGACGGCGGCCGAGATCAGCACCGTCTCGCCCGGGCACGGCACGCCGGCGCTTTCCAGGGTGATGATCACGAAAATGGCGATGTAGCCGTAATTCGCGATCAGGTCAGCGATAGGCAAGTCGTTCAGGAAGGCCATGCGGTCCTCGAGGCCGGTCTTCGGGCAAAGCCCGAAGACAGAAGCGGGGGGAACGTGGCCTTAAAAGGGCTCGCTGAGGGCGGAAGGCCGGCTCAGAGCACCTTCAGGAGCGCCTCGGCGCCCGAGGCCTCGGCCTTCGAGGGAGTCTCCTCGACGTTCAGGATGCGCACGACGCCGTCCTCGACGAGCATGGAGTAGCGCTTCGAGCGCATGCCGAGACCGAAACCGGTGCCGTCCATCTCCAGACCGATCGCCTTGGCGAAGTCGGCATTGCCGTCGGCGAGGAATTCCAGGCCTTCGGCACCGCTGGCCTTGGACCAGGCGTCGAGGACGAAGACGTCGTTGACGCTGGTGACGGCGATCGCGTCGACGCCGCGGCCGAGGATCTCGTCCTTGTGGGTGACGAAGCCCGGCAAGTGGTTGCGGTGACAGCTCGGCGTGAAGGCGCCGGGCACGCCGATCAGCACCACGCGCCGGCCCTTGAACACGTCGTCGGTGGTGCGGGCGATCGGGCCTTCCGGACCGGTCACCCGGAACGTGGCCTGGGGCAGATGGTCGCCAACCTGGATCATCACGGGTTCCTCGTTGCCGCGCGCCGAGATCGCGCGCGTGAGCAGCGCGCCTGACCTAGCGTGGCGGACAGGGCCTGTCGAGGAAGCCGCGTCGAAGTCCCGTGCCCGTGACGGCGCGGGAGACCGGTCGCGCGCTTTGTCCGCTGGACAAGCGGAGGGCACCGCGTAGCATGTGGGTATGCAGAACCCAGCGTCGCCCACGCGTTCCGCGCTCACCGGACCGGACTTCCTCGACGGCCAGTTCCTCGTGGCGATGCCGGGGATGGCAGACGAGCGCTTCGCCCGCTCGGTGATCTACGTCTGCGCCCATTCCGCCGACGGGGCGATGGGCATCATCGTGAACAAGGCGGCGACCGACATCAGCATGCCGGACCTGCTGGTCCAGCTCGACGTGGCCCCCGAGGCGGACGCGATCCGCCTGCGCGAGCGCGTGGGGCACATGCCGGTCCTGATGGGTGGTCCCGTCGAGGGACGGCGCGGGTTCGTCCTCCACACCGACGATTTCCACATCCAGCAATCGACGCTGATCATCGACGACGGCATCTGCCTGACGGCGACCGTGGAGATCCTGCGGGCCATCGCCAGCGGCGAGGGTCCGGCGAGCGCCGTGCTGGCGCTCGGCTATGCCGGCTGGCAGGCGGGCCAGCTCGAGAGCGAGATCATGGCCAATGGCTGGCTCAACTGCCCGGCCGATCCGGCCCTGATCTTCAACGCCGACCTCGACGCGAAATACGACCTCGCCTTGCGGGCGAACGGCATCGACCCGGCGATGCTGTCGATGACCGCCGGCCGGGCCTGATCCGGCCAAGAATCGCGACGGCGGCGCGCCGCCAGCCAGCGATTCGGCGCGGATCGGCGCGGCCGCCTATTCCGGACCGGCGTCGGCACCGCCGCCCGCGTCCGGATTCATGCCCTCGACGGCGGGCTTCGGCCGGGGCCGGCGCGGCGCGGCCGCGGCGGTCGGCACCGCCGTGTTGGCGCCGAGGCGGGTGGCCAGGGACAGTGCCCGGTTCTCCGTGACACGCAGGTGGCAGAACCCGTGCGCGCCCTCCCGGGCATAGGTGCGGCAGAGTTGCTCGCGGTCCGACGAGAAGGCCGCCTGCTCGCTCACGATCGGCCGCACGTCCTCGCGCCGGGCCCGCTGCGTCATGAGCTTGTAATTGTCGCGTACGGCCTTGTCGGCGACGCCCCGGCCCGTATCGAACTCGCCGGCCCGCGGGAGCAGGGTTGCGGCAGCCGGCCCCCAGAGGCCCGCGGGTGTCGTGGCGCAGTCCGCGGCCGAGAAGGTGCAGATCGGTCCTGAACCCAGGGTCGAGACCAGGACGCCACCCTCGGTGACGTCAAATCGCAGCGGACACTCCGCGCCGGCTGCCTCGAAACGCGGGACGCCCTCGGGCTTGCCCTCGGAACTCAACGTGACGGGGTTGCCGCCCGCGAGCGGCACCGTGCACGAGTCAGCGGGCTGCGAGATCTTGGTCCCCGGCAGCTTGATCCGAACGGTAATCCCGGTGCCGGACCGTTCCAGCTTCAGGGAGCCGGACAACCCGTTCAGCATGAGGTCCTGGCCGAGGATCCCGTCCTCCGAAGGGGTCTTGAGCACGACCGGCCGTGCCGGCGCGGGCGCCGGACGCGGCGCTTCGGCCGCCGGAGGCTGACCCGGTTCGCCGGGCGCGCCCGGAGCAGGTGCCTGTGGCGGAGCCTCGGGCACGCCGCGGGGCGGCAACGGCGGCCGCTCCGGCTTGATGCCGAACAGACGCTCGAAGAAGTTCTGCGCGCGCGCAGGCGGCGACGTCAGCATCGCGGGCATCGCGACAGCGACCGCTAGGATCGGGAGCAGGAAGCTGCGGTTCAGACGCATCGTTCTCTACGGGGACACGAAGTGGCGGGGCCACACGCAACCCCTTGTCGAAACGTTAACACGCCCGCGATGGCGCGGAGGTGGCAGCGAAGCAACAAAATGCCATCACGCTATCGGGCCAGACCGCGGCCGCGAGCGATATCCTGACGGGAACACAAGGGGATAGCGACGTTGCGTCCATCCCTTCGCGGCACGCAGGCTTCGCCTTGCGAGCACGTTGCGGGCTTCTTATATCGCCCTCGACGCGGGATTGCGCGCTGGGTTTCAGCCGTTCACGGCCCTTGATCCGGCCCGGGTCCCATACTCACATCACCTTCGTACACCGCCATGGGCCGAGCTGCTTCGGGGCTCGGCGGTCTGCTTGAACGCGACACAAAGAGGGATCCCACCATGGGTAAAGTTATCGGCATCGACCTCGGCACCACCAATTCCTGCGTGGCCGTGATGGAAGGCACGCAGCCCAAGGTTATCGAGAATTCGGAAGGCGCGCGCACCACGCCGTCCATCGTCGCCTTCACGGACGACGGCGAGCGGCTCGTCGGCCAGCCGGCCAAGCGCCAGGCGGTCACGAACCCCGAGCGCACGTTCTTCGCCATCAAGCGGCTCATCGGCCGGACCTACGACGACCCGATGACCCAGAAGGACAAGGGCCTCGTGCCCTACACGATCGCCCGCGGCGACAACGGCGACGCCTGGGTCGAGGCGGACGGCAAGAAGTACTCGCCCTCGCAGATCTCCGCCTTCACGCTGCAGAAGATGAAGGAGACTGCCGAGTCGCATCTCGGCCAGCCGGTCACGCAGGCGGTCATCACGGTCCCGGCCTACTTCAACGACGCCCAGCGTCAGGCCACCAAGGACGCCGGCAAGATCGCGGGCCTCGAGGTGCTGCGCATCATCAACGAGCCGACCGCGGCGGCGCTCGCCTACGGCCTCGACAAGAAGAAGTCCGGCACGATCGCGGTCTACGACCTCGGCGGCGGCACCTTCGACGTCTCGATCCTGGAGATCGGCGACGGCGTCTTCGAGGTGAAGTCGACGAACGGCGACACCTTCCTGGGCGGCGAGGATTTCGACAACCGCATCGTCGAGTACCTGACGGCCGAGTTCAAGAAGGAGCAGGGCATCGACCTGACCAAGGACAAGCTGGCCCTCCAGCGCCTCAAGGAGGCCGCCGAAAAGGCCAAGATCGAGCTGTCCTCGGCCACCCAGACCGAGATCAACCTGCCCTACATCACCGCCGACAACACCGGCCCGAAGCACCTCGCGCTGAAGCTCTCGCGCGCGAAGTTCGAGTCGCTGGTCGACGATCTGGTGCAGCGCACGATCGAGCCCTGCCGCAAGGCGCTCAAGGATGCCGGCGTCTCGGCTTCCGAGATCGACGAGGTGGTGCTGGTCGGCGGCATGATCCGCATGCCCAAGATCCAGGAGGTGGTGAAGGCCTTCTTCGGCAAGGAGCCCCACAAGGGCGTCAACCCGGATGAGGTCGTGGCCATCGGCGCCGCCGTGCAGGCCGGCGTGCTCCAGGGCGACGTGAAGGACGTCCTGCTCCTCGACGTGACCCCGCTGTCGCTGGGCATCGAGACGCTGGGCGGCGTGTTCACCCGGCTCATCGACCGCAACACCACGATCCCGACCAAGAAGTCCCAGACCTTCTCGACGGCCGAGGACAACCAGAACGCCGTCACGATCCGGGTCTTCCAGGGTGAGCGCGAGATGGCCGCCGACAACAAGCTGCTCGGCCAGTTCGACCTCGTCGGCATCCCGCCGGCGCCCCGCGGCATGCCGCAGATCGAGGTGACCTTCGACATCGACGCCAACGGCATCGTCAACGTGACGGCCAAGGACAAGGCGACCAACAAGGAGCACCAGATCCGCATCCAGGCCTCGGGTGGCCTCTCGGATGCCGATATCGACCGGATGGTGAAGGACGCCGAGGCCAATGCCGAGGCCGACAAGAAGCGCCGCGAGCTGGTCGAGGTGAAGAACCAGGGCGAGAGCCTGATCCACGCCACCGAGAAGTCGGTGACCGAGTACGGCGACAAGGTCCCGGCTTCCGACAAGGCCGCGATCGAGACCGCGATGACCGCGCTCAAGTCCGCGCTCGAGGGCGAGGATGTCGAGGCGATCAAGGCCCGCACCACGGACCTGATGCAGGCCTCGATGAAGCTCGGCGAGGCCATGTACGCCGCCAACCAGGCGGCCGGCCCGGATGCCGGGGCCGAGGCGGCGGCCTCCGAGAAGAAGGACGACGTCATCGACGCCGACTTCCAGGAGGTCGACGAGAAGGACCATAAGAAGCGCGCCTGAGGCGCATTTCTGATACGACCGCGCAGGGCCGGAGCGATCCGGCCCTGCGTTTGCGTGGGCCGCGGATCCGAAGGCTCTGTCATTCCGGGGACGCGAAGCGGAGCCCGGAATTGAGATCCGCCGACCGATCGAAGGTCTGTACCGTCGGCGCTTCTGGATTCCGGTCTCGCCTCAGGCGCCCCGGAATGACGGAGCGATAGTAGAAGCGTCGCGATCCGGAGTTCGGGCCGACGGAAAGGCACCTGAGGGCGGGATGTCGAAGCGGGACTATTACGAGATCCTGGGGGTCACCAAGACCGCCACGGAAAGCGAGATGAAGGTCGCCTTCCGCAAGCTCGCGATGACCTATCATCCCGACCGCAATCCCGGCGACAAGGACGCCGAGATCAAGTTCAAGGAAATCAACGAGGCGTATCAATGCCTCTCCGACGGCCAGAAGCGCTCCGCCTACGATCGGTTCGGCCACGCGGCTTTCAGCCAGGGCGGCGCGGGCGGACCCGGATTCGGAAACGAGTTCGGCGACTTCATGTCGGATATCTTCGACAATTTCTTCGGTGACGGCCGTGGTGCCGCCGGCGGCGCACGGGGGCGCGGCGGCGCGCCGGGCCGCGAGCGCGGGGCCGACCTGCGCTACAACCTCGAGATAACCCTGGAGGAAGCCTTCGCCGGCAAGGCCGAGACCATCAAGATTCCGACCTCGGTGACCTGCGAGGCCTGCGACGGCTCCGGCGCCAAGCCCGGCTCGAAGCCGCGGACCTGCCCGACCTGCGCGGGCTACGGGCGCGTCCGGGCCGCACAGGGCTTCTTCGCCATCGAGCGCACCTGCCCGAACTGCCACGGCCGCGGCGAGATCGTCGACGATCCCTGCACCACCTGTCAGGGCGCGGGCCGGGTGAACCGTGAGCGCACGCTCTCGATCAACGTGCCGGCGGGCGTCGATGACGGGTTGCGGATCCGGCTCGCCGGAGAAGGCGAGAGCGGCCTGCGCGGCGGGCCGGCAGGCGATCTCTACGTCTTCCTGTCGATCAAGCAGCACGAGTTCTTCCAGCGCGACGGCGCGGACCTGTTCTGCCGGGTGCCGATCTCGATGGTCACCGCCGCACTGTCGGGCGAGATCACCGTGCCGGTGATCGACGGCTCGCAGACCCAGGTGCGCGTCCCCGCGGGCACGCAGACCGCCAAGCAGTTCCGCATCAAGGGCAAGGGCATGCCGGTGCTCCGCTCGCGCGAGGTCGGCGACCTCTACATCCAGGTGTTCGTCGAGACCCCGCAGAACCTGACCAAGCGCCAGCGCGAGCTGCTCCAGGAGTTCGACCAGTCGGCCCTCCCGGAGAACCATCCCGAATCCGCGGGCTTCTTCTCGAAGGTGCGGGACTTCTTCGGCGGCGCCGTCCGTCCGTGAGGTTGGATCCCAAACCCGGGAAGACCTGTTATGCATGCTGCCGGCGTGGCCTGCGTACCCTAGGCGCCGTCCCGGCTTGACTGTAAGACAGCGCCGGCCGTTAGCCTTTCATTCTCATCCGGCATCAAGGAATCCAGGACTTGCCGCCGCTCCGCCGTCCCAACGCGAAGGCTCCTGCCGCCAGGAGCGCGATTTTCGGGCCGCGGCGCGACCCCTTGGAGGACGAGGCCCGCTTCCTCCGCTCCTGGTTCGAGCGGCCGCTGGTGACGGGCGCCGTGACACCCTCGGGCAAGATGCTCGCCCGGACCATGGCATCCTATGTGGATCCGCGGCGGGAAGGCCCCGTCGTCGAACTCGGGCCCGGCACCGGCCCGGTGACCGAGGCGCTGATCCGGCGCGGCGTCGCGCCGGAGCGGCTGATCCTCGTCGAGTTCAATCCCGATTTCTGCCGCCTGCTGACGCACCGGTTCCCCGGCGTCACGGTGATCCGCGGCGATGCCTACGACATGCGCGCGAGCCTCAAGGCCGTGCTCAATGAGCCGGCCGCCGCGACGATCTCCAGCCTGCCTCTGTTCACCAAGCCGCTGGAGCAGCGGCTCGATCTGCTCAACACCGCCCACGACCTGATGCAGCCGGGCGCGCCGTTCGTGCAGTTCACCTACGCGGTGGTGCCGCCGATCCCGGCCCGCTGCGAGGCCGGCAGCTATACCGCCGACCGCTCGAACCGGGTCTGGCTGAACCTGCCGCCGGCTCGGGTCTGGGTCTACCGCCGGCCCTGAGCTGATCACGGTCACCGCTCCAGCGACGTTTTTCCAGACGGCAGTGATCGACGACCCCGTGATTCCGGGGCGCCGCAGGCGAGCCCGGAAGCCAGACGCACTGCGTATGGCAAATCCTGGCGCGTCGGCGGGTCTGGATTCCAGGCTCCGCTGCGCGGCCCCGGGATGACCGCGTGGGGACCCGTGCGCCACCGAGGCTCCCGACCGCAGAGTAGTCTAGACGTTTCGGAGGCGACGGCCGGGCCGAGCTGAACACGGCCTGAGCGAGCAGCTCACGTTGGCGTCAACTGGAAGGGTTCACACCTGCGACATGGCCGGACGCGCGAACGCGCCCGGCGTGGAACAGGAGGACCTCGATGTTCACCAAGACCGCACGCACCCGCCTGGCGGCAGCGCTGGCCTTCGGCGGCCTTGCTCTCGCGGCGCCGGCCATGGCCGCGCCTCTGAGCCGCGATGCAGGATTGCAGCAGGGCTCCGGCGAAATCCAGACTGTCCAGTACGGTCATGGCTACGGCCACCGCCACGGCGGCTGGGGTCATCACGGTTACGGCCCGCGCCATCACGGCGGCTGGGGTCGGGGGCACCATTACGGCTGGCGCCACCATGGTTTCGGCCCGCGTCACCATCACGGCGGCTGGGGCCATCGCCACGGCCACGGCCGCTGGTAAGCCCATGAGGTGCGCGCATTCCCCGTGAGCGGGGGCGCGCCTTTCCAGGACACCGCAGCCGCGCCCGGCTCCCGCCCGGGTGCGTCCGCTCGACGGGCCGGACGCTAGCCGGCGCTCACCCGCTCGATGACGGCCGGCCGTTCCGCCGGCATATCCCCCATCCGATAGGCGGCCCGCAGGGCGGCCTCCGCCCGATCGGCCGCGGCCGCGTCGGCCGAGTGGACGATCCCGAGCAGGCCGCCGGACGCGCCGGGAGCGGCGAGCTCCGTGAAGCCGACCCGTGGGTCGATGGGATCCGCCGGCCGGGTGCGTCCGCCGCCGAGTTCGATCACCGCGAGGCCGAGCGCCCGCGTCGCGACCGCCGCGACGGTTCCGTTCTGATGGACCGGCCGCTGCACCGGCGCCTCGGACAGCGATCGGGCCGGCTTTTCCAGAAGGTCGCTCGGCCCGCCGAGGGCCGCGACCATGCGGGCAAAGCGTTCGGCCGCCCGGCCCGAGGCGAGTGCCTGCTCCAGCCGCCCCGCGGCGGCGTCCCGATCCAGCGCCAGACCGCCGGCCACAAGCATCTCGGCCCCGAGCGCCAGCGTAACCGCGTGGAAGCGCGGCTCGCGGCGCTGGCCCGTCAGATAATCGATCGCGTAGGCGACCTCGACGGCGTTGCCGGCGGCGCTGGCCAGCGGCGCATCCATGTCGGTGATCAGCGCGGTGGTGCGCAGGCCCGCGCCTCCGGCCACCGTGACGATGCTCTCGGCCAGCGCCCGCGCCGCGGGCAGGCTCTCCATGAACGCGCCGGAGCCCTGCTTGACGTCCATCACCAGCCCGTCGAGGCCCGCGGCGAGCTTCTTCGACAGGATCGACGCGGTGATCAGGTCGAGGGATTCCACCGTGCCGGTCACGTCGCGGATCGCGTAGAGGCGCCGGTCGGCCGGGGCGAGGTCGGCCGTCTGCCCGATGATCGCACAGCCGACATCTGCGACAACCCGCCGGAACGCGTCGAGGCCCGGCGTTGCGTCATAGCCCGGAATGCTGCCGAGCTTGTCCAGCGTCCCGCCGGTATGGCCGAGCCCCCGTCCGGAGATCATCGGCACGTAGCCGCCGCAGGCCGCCACCATGGCGGCGAGCGGCAGGCTCACCGTGTCGCCGATCCCGCCGGTGGAATGCTTGTCCAGCACCGGACCGGGCAGGGTCCAGGTGAGGACGCGGCCCGACTCCGCCATGGCCCGGGTCAGCGCCACCCGCTCCGGCAGCGCCAGCCCGCGAAAGAACACTGCCATCGCGAAGGCCGCGGCCTGTCCCTCGCCGACCGCGCCGTCGGTCAGGCCCTGGACGAAGGCGCGGATCTCCTCGGGATCGAGGGACTGGCCGTCCCGCTTGGCGCGGATCGTCTCCTGGGGGAGCCGCACCCTCAGAGCTCCCGCGCCTGCATCAGCGCCCCGAACAGGCTGCTCGCCCCGAGCCGGAAGGTCTTCTGGGTTATCCAGCCCGGCCCCATGACCCGATCGGCCAGGGCCATGTAGGTCGCGGCGTCGGCGACGCTGCGCAGGCCGCCGGAGACCTTGAGGCCCGCCGGTCGGCCGCTCGCGCGGATCTCCGTGAGCATCGCCTCGGCGGCGTCCGGAGTCGCCGAGACCGGGCTCTTGCCCGTGGAGGTCTTGAGGAAGTCGGCACCTGCCTCCAGGGCGAGCCGGCTGGCTTCCCGGATCCGCGTCGGGTCGGCGAGCTCGCCCGTCTCGAGGATCACCTTGAGGATCGCCGAGCCGCAGGTGTCGCGCACGGCCTCCACCATGTCGCGGGCGAGAGCCGTGTCGCCCCGCAGCAGGGCGCGGTAAGGCAGGACCAGGTCGATCTCGTTCGCCCCGTCGCGCAGGGCCTCGGCGGTGTCGTCGGTGGCGCGGGCGCAATCCTCGCCGCCGGCCGGGAAATTGATCACCGTGGCGACACGGATCCCGGTGCCCGCGAGCGCTCGCGCGCCCTGCTCGACGAAGCGGGGCCAGACGCAGATCGCCGCCACGCCGCCGCTTTTCGCGTCCCGGCAGAGGGCGTCGATCTTGGTCTCGGTGCAGGTCTCGCCGAGATCGGTGAGGTCGAGGAGCGGCAGCGCCCGGCGGGCGACCGCGCCGGCTTCGGGATCAGTCATCGGACACGTCTCCGTCGGGCAGGCCGGCCACGAAGGCCCGGACCAGGCGTCCCAGATCCGCCGCGGCGCGGGCTGCCACCGCCTTCGTCTCCGCGTGGTGCGGCGCGCCCCCGGCAATCCCGGCCGCGAGGTTCGTCACCACCGAGACAGCCGCCACCGGCAGATCGAGGAAGCGGGCGAGGATGACCTCGGGCACCGTGGACATGCCGACGCAATCGGCCCCGAGGATACCCGCCATACGGACCTCCGCGGGCGTCTCGAAGCTCGGGCCGGAGAACCACGCGTAGACGCCCTCCCCCAGGGGCACACCGCAGGCCGCGGCCGCCGCGCGGAGCCGCGCCCGGAGGTCCGGATCATAGGCTTCGGTCATCGGCACGAAGCGGGCGTCGCTGGCCTCACCGATCAGCGGATTCAGGCCGGAGAGATTGATGTGGTCGGCGAGCAGCACGAGGCTGCCGGGGCCGGTCTCGGGCCGTAGCGAACCGGAGGCGTTGGTGAGCAGCAGGCGTCGGGCACCGAGCTGCCGGGCGCAGGCGAGCGGCACCCGCATCACCGCCGGATCGCCGTGCTCGTAGGCATGGGCCCGCCCCTCGAACACCAGGACGGGCCGTCCCGCCAGGGTGCCGCGGTGCAGCCGGCCCCCGTGGCCGCTGACGCCCGGCCCCGGAAAGCCGGGGATCGCCGCATAGTCGATGGCGGTCGCGTCCTCGAGGGCGGCCGCGATGCCGCCGAGGCCGGTCCCGGTCACCACCGCGCAGGCGTAAGGTCCCGCGAAGCCGGCGGCGCGCAGCGTGTCGAGGGCAGCCGCCTCACTCACCCAACGTCTCCGGACCGAAGGATTCGGGCAGAAGCTCCGCCAGCGTGAAGCTGCGGAGGATGCCCTCCGAGCCGGCCGCGTGGATCGGCGTGTCCGGCAAGGCGAATTCGCGGATGCGCTGGCGGCAGGCACCGCAGGGCGTCACGAGGCCGGCGCCGTCGCCGCAGACCAGGATCGCCGTGACCCGCCGGCCGCCGGCAGCAATCATGGCGGCGATCGCCCCCGCCTCCGCACAGGTGCCGACCGGATAGGCGGCGTTCTCGACGTTGCAGCCGGCATGGATCGCGCCGAACTCGTCTCGGAGCGCGGCGCCGACCCGGAAGCGGGAATAGGGGGCGTGCGCCCGTTCGCGCACAGACCGGGCCGCCGCGAACAGGGCGGCGAGCCCGTCATCCTCGTGTCCTGAACCGACGGCCTGCATGGCCGATCTTTGGCACCCGCCGGGGCGCCCTGTCGAGGGCCCTGCCGGGGGGGCAGGGTCTGGTCAGAGCGGGCTCAGCGGATCGCCGCGCCGGCCCCGAGGAGGCTTGCGGCCTGACGCAGGTCCGCGTCGTCCCGCGGGCCGCTGAGGGCGTAGGCGGTGTCGCCGGCATTCCACGAGACGACGTCGCCGTCGTCCGAGCCGGTGAGCGTCGCCGGGCCGCCGCGGATCCCGCGGGTGGCGAACAGCGACGCCTCGCCGAAGGTCGCGGCGTCGAGGGCGATCTCGATGCCGGTGCCGTGCCGGGCGGGGAAGATCTGGATGTCGCGCACATGCCAGCCGTCCGGAAGGGCCGGCAGGTCGATGCCCGTGACGGTGCGGAGGCGCGCCCGGTCGTAGACCGGGCCGTCGCCCTGCCCGGCGATGCTCTTGCGCAGCTGTGCCACCGCGCGGGCCTGCCGGGCATCCGACAGCAGCGTCGGATCCGGAGTCGCCGCCAGGGTATCGGGCACGCCGAACCGGCCGATCTCGTCGTGGGCGAGCCATCCGGCGCCGACGAGCACCACGATGGCGGCGGCCCGCTTCAGGCGCGAGGCGACCCGGCGCCAGCGCAGGTTCCGGTCGAAGCGGCGCGCCAAGGCGACGGTCCGGTCGGGCCCGGGTCCCGGCACACGCTCGAAACAGGCCCGCAGGGCGTCGCGGTCGTGCATCTCGGCCATCACGCGGGCCGCGGCCGCGGGATCGGCCGCCAGATGCGCCTCGACCTCAAGGCGGCGCATCGGGTCGATCTGCCCGTCGACGAAGGCGATGAGATCGTCGTCTGTGATCGGATCAATCATCGTGAAGTCCTCGAATCCAGCGTAGCCCGGAGGGCGATCCGCCGGCCGCAATCGTGCTATCGTGCCGGCACCGCGCGCGGTGCCGGTCCATCCTCAGACCTCACCGACGGCGCGCCGGAGCGGCCAGACCGAGCGGCGCTGCGGCTCGTCCGACACGACGAGCCGCAGCGCCGACGGTGGCCCGCGCCGTGTCTCGGGGGATCGGCCGGACCCTGCCTCACCGGCGGCCGGGTCGGTCCGCGCGCCCTCCTCGAAGGCCCGCAGCGCCGCCCGGCCGCGGCCGAGGCGGGACATCAGCGTGCCGATCGGAATGCCCAGCACGGCGGCCGCGTCGGCATAGGCCATCCCCTCCAGGGTCACGAGGTGCAGGGCGGCGCGCTGCTCCTCGGGCAGGGTGAGAAAGGCCTGCCGGATCTGGGCGAGACGGACCCGGCCCTCCTGGGCCGGCGGCGCCATGTCGTCGGACATCCGGACCAGCGTGTCGGCGTGGCGCGCCTCGACCTGCCTGCGGCGCTGCTCGTCGATGAAGGCGTTGTGCAGCACCGTCATCATCCAGGTGCGCAGGTTCGTGTTCGGGCGCAGCGTGCCCTGCATCTCCAGGGCGCGCACCAGGGTGTCGTGCACGAGGTCGTCGGCCCGCAACGTGTCGCGGGTGAGCGACCGCGCGTAGCGCCGCAGCGGCACGAGCAGATCGAGAAGGTCGGGACGCTTGTTCTTATCCGATGCCATAGGGTGTGAACGCGGACACGCGGACGTTTAATCCCTTCGCGCGCGCACGGCTGAGCTCAGGCCTGGTCGAGGGTGGCGGCGATCCCCGAAATCACGCGCGGATCGGTGGGCTCGACCTGCGTGGCGAAGGCTGCCGCGAGGCTGCCGTCGCGGGCGATCAGGTACTTGTGGAAGTTCCAGCGGGGCGTCTCGGCCGGGCGTTCGGCTGCGGCCCAACGGTAGAACGGGTGGGCGCCCGGCATCCGCACGCGGGTCTTGGCGGTCAGCGGGAAGGTGACGCCGTGGTTCTTCCGGGCGGCCTCCGCGATGGCCGGACCGTCCAGGGGCTCCTGATTGCCGAAATCCGGCGAGGGCACACCGATGACCATCAATCCCCGGTCGCCGAAGCGGGTCCACAGCGTCTGAAGGCCGGCGAGCTGCCCGGCATAGCCGCAGGCCGTCGCCGTGTTGACCACGAGGATCGGTCGGCCAGCATAGGCCGAGAGAGGCATCGGGCCGCCCTCCGGTGTATCGAAACCGAAATCCGTCGCTCGCGGCCCATCGGCGGCATGGGCGCCGCCGGCAAGCCCGGCGCCAATCAGGATCAGGGCCTCCCGGCGCAGCAATGTCATGACGGCAGCCTCGTTCCCGGCGAGCGCCCGCGCGCCCGACGCCGGAACGTGCCGGACCGCGTGGGGTTTCGTCCCTCCGTGATGTCGATTCGTCGCAGGCGCCGGCCGCGCCTCAGGCCGCCCGGATCGAGTCGATGAACCGGCGCATCTCCGAGTCGAGCTTTCGGGCCTGGTTCGTGAGTCCAGAGGCCGAGTCCAGGACCTGCGCCGCGGCCGCGCCGGCGCCCTCGGCCGCGCGGGCCACGCCCGCGATGCTGCCCGTGACCTCCCCGGTCCCAAGCGCCGCCTGCCCAACATTCCGGACGATCTCCTGGGTCGCCGAGCCTTGCTGCTCGATCGCTGCGGCAATCCCGCCAGCCTGCCCGCTGATCTCGTTGATGCGGCCGACCACGACTGCGATCGCGTCCGACGCGTCTCCGGTCCAGGACTGGATCTCGCCGATCTGCTTGGCGACCTCCTCGGTGGCTCTGGCGGTCTGGCCCGCCAGTTCCTTGACCTCGCTCGCCACCACCGCGAAGCCGCGTCCCGCCTCGCCGGCCCGTGCCGCCTCGATCGTGGCATTGAGCGCCAGCAGGTTGGTCTGCGCCGCGATGCCCGAGATCAGACCGATCACGTCGCCGATCCGGGCGGCGCCAGCGCGCAGCGTCCGCATGAGGTCGGCGGACTTTCCCGCCTCCGCGACGGCTGCACCGGCGAAGTCCGCCGAACTCTGCACCTGACGGCCGATCTCCGCGACCGTGGTGCCGAGTTCCTCGGCCGCCGCCGCCACCGTGTTGACGTTCGAGGCCGCCTGTTCGGCCGCCGAGGCCACGGCGGTCGATTGCCGTGCGGTCTCGGCTGCGGCCACGCTCATGGTCTCGGCGGTGGATTGCAGCTCGGTCGCAGCCGCGGAGACGGCGCGCACGACGCCGCCGACCGCCGCCTCGAAGCCGTCGGCCATCTCACGCATCGCCGCCTTGCGCTGGGCCTCCAGCGCCGCCCGCGCCTCCGCCGTCTTCGACTCCAGGTCCTTGGCCCGGGCAAGCCCGTCGCGGAAGACCTGCACGGCCTCGGCCATCGCGCCGATCTCGTCGCCGCGTCCGACACCTGGCACGGCCACCGAAAGCTCGTCCGCGGCCAGCCGGGTCATTGCGCCCGTTATCGCGCGGATCGGACGGGCTATGCTCAGCTGCAGGAGCGCCAGCCCGGCCAAGGCCGCGAACACCATCAACCCGAGACTGGCGGTGCGCGACGACGCGATGGCCGCCATCGAGCCCGCGGTACGGACCTTGAGGAGGTCCTGCTCGGCCTTCGTCAGCTCAGCCGCCTTTGCGCGCAGGCCGTCCATCGCCCCCTTTCCGGCCCCCGAGCTCTCGATGCGCCGTGCCTCGTCCCGCGTTGCCGGATCCTTCATCAGGACAATCTCGCGATCCGCGACGTTCCGGCTCCAAGCCTCGGCCAGCAATTTCAGCTCCGCGAGCCTCGCCTGCTGCTGCGCGTTGCGCATGGTCAGATCCCGAGCCGCCTCCCAAGCCGCCGCGAAGGTCTTCCGGCCGGCCGCGTCGGGCTCGAGGAAGCGAGGATCGGCGGCGATCAGATAGCCGCGCAGCCCCGTTTCACGGTCGATCATCGCGGTGGTCATCCGGCCGATCTCGGAGAGAACTTCATGGGTGTGGACCGTCCAAGCCTCGGTCGCCTCGATCTGGTCGACGTTCCTGAGGGAGATCACCGACACGCCGACCGTGATCGCCAGCATCACCGCCATGATCAGCGCGATTTTCATGCTGATCCTGAGTTTGACCAGTCGAATGCCCATGATCCGCTCTCGCCCGCACGATGGCAACCCGACCGGGCAACCATTCCGCGAGGACCAAGGAGATGATTGCTGTAAAAATCAAGCGGTCTCCTCAAAAAGCCGCCGCCTGCACGCACAACCGCCAGAATAAATCGAGATCGAAATCAAGTTTTCGCTTATTTTATCGCCGCTAAACGCACAAGATAGTCGATTTTTAATCACGCAATTTGCGAACTGATGCCGAGATATGCATCTTTATTGGTACGCCTGCTGCAGATCGACGGTGCAGTCCCGGCCGACCCGCGCGTAATTCTCGGCGAGCCAAGCCTGCGCGGCGGCCCGTCCCTTGTCGCGGAGGCGCTTGAACACGGTCCACCGCGCGTCGAGCTTGGACGCCGCGTTGTACGCCTCCAGCGCGTCGGTGCCGTCGATGCGGTGGACCAGGACCCGACGGTATTGCCCCTGGCCGAGCGTCCCCTCCTCGATCAGCCCGTCGAGGAAGTCGATGGCCCGCAATTCCCGCATCAAGTTGGCGTTGAAGGTGATCTCGTTGAGCCGGTCGCGGATCTCACTCTCGGTGCGCGGCGTCTCACGCCGCTCCACGGGATTGATCTGCACGAGCAGGATGTCGCGGGTCTGGGCGCCGCGATGGAGCGGGTAGAGGGGTGGATTGCCGAGATAGCCGCCATCCCAGTACGGCACGCCGTCGATCTCCACCGCCTGGAAGACGGTGGGCAGGCACGCCGACGCCATCAGGTGATCGACGGTCAGGCGCTCCCGCTCGAACACCGCGAGCTTGCCGGTCCAGACGTTGGTGGCGGAGACGAACAGGCCGGCAGTCTCGGCCGCGCGCAGGCGCTCGAAATCGACCTGCTCGGCCAGGGCCTTGCGCAGCGGGTTGATGTTGAGCGGGTTCGACACGTAGGGGCTGGGCGCCAGCATCTTGGCCCAGAACTCGGCCACCGGATTGCCCTTCCACAAGTTGAACAGGCCGCCCACGAAATGGCGCTGGGCCGGCCCGAGATCGCCGTCGAGGCTGACCTCGCGCCAGAACCGCTCCAGCCCCTCGCGGGCCCCGTCCGGGCCGCCCTTGAGCCAGCCATCCACCAGAACGACGGCGTTCATCGCGCCCGCGCTCGCCCCGGTCACCGCCTCGAAGGCGAGGCGCCCGTCCTCGATCAGGGCGTCGAGCACGCCCCAGGTGAACGCGCCATGCGCGCCGCCACCCTGCAGCGCCAGGGAGACCGGTTTCTCGGCCAGAGGTCCGGCCAGAGCCGGACCGGCCGGCTGCGCGGAGACGGCTTCGATCCCGTCCGAGACCGGAGCCTCGGGCACGGCCGTCGCGGGGTTCTGCGGCGCGAATTCGCCGGACTGCTCGCTCATGATGGTCTCCTCGAACAGGACTGAAGATGGGATGCTGCACTGCAGCATCAACCGCGCATCAGCGTTGCGGACCGAAGCCCGGCCCGGGCCAGCCTCGCGCGAATCGGCAACAGGTGCCGACGAAAACCTCGCGGGATCCCGGGCAAACTCGACATCGGCGCCCGGATACGACATGACAGCGGCGATGCTGTCATGCGCGATGCTGTCCTGCGCGGCGCCGGCTTGACGCGGCGCCGGGTCGTCCGCAGCTAACCCAAGGCAGCCCCGAAGTCCCGGCGAGGCGCGTCCCCGGACCGGTCTGGCAGCCATCAGGGCTCCCACGGCCCGCGAGACGCGCACGCGAAGGTCCACGATGGAAGTCATGGAAGCCACCCGTTCCGAAATCCCCGCCGACAACCCGCTGGCCGGTGGCGGACCGGAGGTCGCAGGTCCCGCCCCGCGCCACCGCACGGTCGGCGTCACGGTCGGCGAGGGCGACGGCGCGGTCACGGTCGGCGGCGGCGCCCCGATCGTCGTCCAGTCGATGACCAACACCGACACGGCCGATATCGACGCCACCGTGGCGCAGGTCGCCCAGCTCGCCCGGGTCGGCTCGGAGCTGGTCCGCATCACCGTCGATCGCGACGAGGCGGCCGCCGCAGTGCCGAAGATCCGCGAGCGCCTCGACCGGATCGGGGTCCACGTGCCGCTGGTGGGCGACTTCCACTACATCGGCCACAAGCTGCTCGCCGACCATCCGGCCTGCGCCGAGGCGCTGGCCAAGTACCGGATCAACCCCGGCAACGTCGGCTTCAAGGACAAGAAGGACACGCAGTTCTCGGCGATCATCGAGCAGGCGATCAAGCACAACAAGACCGTGCGGATCGGCGCCAACTGGGGCTCCCTCGACGGCGAGCTGCTCACCCACCTGATGGACGAGAACGCCAAGCTGCCGCGCCCGATCGATGCCCGCGCGGTGATGCGCGAGGCGATGGTCCGCTCGGCGATCGGCTCGGCGGACCGGGCCGTGGAGCTCGGCCTGCCGCAGAACAAGATCATCCTCTCGGCCAAGGTCTCGGCCGTTCAGGACCTTATTGCCGTCTACCGCGAGGTGGCGCGCCGCTCGGATTACGCGATCCATCTCGGCCTGACCGAGGCCGGCATGGGCTCGAAGGGCCTGGTCGCCGCCTCGGCCGCCATCGGTGTGCTCCTGCAGGAGGGGATCGGCGACACGATCCGCTATTCCCTTACCCCCGAACCCGGCGGCGACCGGAGCGTCGAGGTGAAGGCCAGCCAGGAACTCCTGCAGACGATGGGGTTCCGCACCTTCGTGCCGATGGTGGCGGCCTGCCCGGGCTGCGGCCGCACGACCTCGACGACGTTCCAGGAACTCGCCCGCGACATCCAGAACTGGATCGTCACGTCGATGCCGGAGTGGAAGAAGACCTATCCGGGCGTCGAGGGGCTGAACGTCGCCGTGATGGGCTGCATCGTGAACGGCCCGGGCGAATCGAAGCACGCCGATATCGGTATCTCGCTGCCCGGGACCGGCGAGACCCCGACCGCACCGGTCTTCATCGACGGCAAGAAGGCGATGACGCTGCGCGGCCCGACCCTGGCCAAGGATTTCGAGACGATCGTGATCGACTACATCCAGCGCCGATTCGGCCAGCAGGGCGGGACGCGAACCGCTGCCGAGTGAGGCGCGGGGCGGGTCTCCTTCGACCGGCGGAGGACCAGTCTCCCGCACCGTCATTCAGGGCGCCGCAGGTGAGCCCGGAAACCAGAACCGCTGGTGGTGCAAAGTCTGAGCGCGTCGGCGGCTCCGGATCCCGGGCTCCCCTCCGCGGCCCCGGGATGACGGGGCGGCGGCCAGGTCTGGGCCTGACGCGCCGAATTAATGTTTATAGCCCGGTCCCCGCGCCGAGACCCAGCCCCGCGCTCTTCGCAGATGCACACGGTTTCCGCCTGCCCGCGACCGTGGTAGCAACGCGCCACGATCCCGTGAAAGGTCGGCCCGGTGGCCGGCCCGCGCGGTTCGGCGGAGTCTTCGCGTTTTCTGCCCGGCCCCGATTGGCCCCTGAGCCGAACCGCGAAGCGCCGGCCACGCCCGAGCTTCCGACATCCGCATGAGCCAAACCTTCGCACCCGGCGTAGCAGCCCAGCCCGCGCCCGCAGCGCCCGACGCCGCGCGCGACCCAGGCCCGGCCTCGAACGGCGCCGACAGCCCGGCGCCGACGCAGGGGCCGGTGCCCTCCGGCTCGCTCGATGCCCCCGAAAAGGCCGAGACGCGCCACGGCCATGCCGGCTTCTGGACGCTGCTGGTCGGCTCCGTCGGGGTCGTCTACGGCGATATCGGCACGAGCCCGCTTTACGCGTTCCGCGAGGCTCTGGTCCCGGCCCGCACCGACGGCATCCTGCTGCCCGAGGAGGTGATCGGCACCGTCTCGCTGATCCTCTGGGCCCTCTTCATGATCGTGACGATCAAGTACGTCACGATCCTGCTGCGCATGGACAACAACGGCGAGGGCGGCATCCTTTCGCTGATGGCGCTGGCCCGCAAGGCGCTCGGCGGCTCGCGCATCGTGTTCATTCTGGGCCTGCTCGGCGCCTCGCTGTTCTACGGCGACGCGGTCATCACCCCGGCGATCTCTGTGCTCTCGGCCGTGGAGGGGCTGAAGCTCGTCACCCCGGCCCTGAACGACTACGTGCTGCCGATCACCGTGACGATCATCGTCGCGCTGTTCCTCGTGCAGAATCGCGGCACCGCCAAGGTCGCGGCCTTCTTCGGGCCAATGACCGTGGTGTGGTTCGTCGCCATGGCGCTCGCGGCCCTGCCGCATATCGGCCTGCACCCGGAGGTGTTCCGAGCGGTCAACCCCTGGTACGCGGTGCATTACCTGCTCGGCCACGGCAGCGGGGCGTTGGTAGCGCTGGGCGCGGTGTTCCTGGCGGTGACCGGCGCCGAAGCCCTGTTCGCCGATCTCGGGCATTTCGGCCGCAAGCCGATCCAGGTCGCCTGGGTCTGCCTCGTCTTCCCGGCCCTCGCCCTCAACTATCTCGGGCAAGCGGCCCTGGTGCTGGAGAAGCCCGACACGGCCGATCCGTTCTTCCAGCTGGTCCCGGTCTGGGGCCTGCTGCCGATGGTGGTGCTGGCCACGCTCGCCACCGTGGTGGCGAGCCAGGCGGTGATTACCGGCGCCTTCTCGCTGTCCCGGCAGGCGATCCAGCTCGGCCTGCTGCCGCGGCTTGAGATCCGCCACACCTCCGAATCGCATGCCGGCCAGATCTACCTGCCGCAGATCAACGGCTTGCTGATGATCGGCGTCGTGCTGCTGGCGGTGCTGTTCAAGACCTCCTCGTCGCTGGCCTCGGCCTACGGCATCGCGGTGACCGGCACGATGCTGCTCACCGCCTCCATGACCTTCCTGGTGATCTGGCGGATGTGGGGCTGGTCACCGGTGGCGGCCGCCGCGGTGATGCTGCCCTTCATCATCCTCGAATTCCTGTTCCTGCTCTCGAACCTGATCAAGGTGGTGGAGGGTGGCTACGTGCCGCTGCTGCTCGCCGGCGGCCTCATCATCCTGATGTGGACCTGGGTGCGCGGGGTCACGATCCTGTTCAACAAGACCCGCAAGACCGACGTGCCGCTCGTGGAGCTGGTGGGCATGCTGGAGAAGAGCCCTCCCCACCACGTCCGCGGCACCGCGGTGTTCCTGACGAGCGACCCCGAGATCGCCCCGGCGGCGCTCCTGCACAACCTCAAGCACAACAAGGTGCTGCACGAGAAGAACGTGATCCTCACCGTCGAGACGGTGGACACGCCGCGGTCCAACGAGGCCGACAAGGTCCGGATCGAGCCGGTGGGCCCGCATTTCTACAAGGTCGTGATGAAGTTCGGCTACATGGAGACGCCGAACATCCCGAAGACGCTGGTGCTGCTGCGCCGCCAGGGCTTCAAGTTCGACATCATGGCGACCTCGTTCTTCCTGTCCCGCCGCTCGATCCGGCCGGCGGCGCATTCGAACATGCCGCTCTGGCAGGACCGGATCTTCATCACGCTCGCCAAGAACGCCAACGACGCGACGGATTTCTTCCAGATCCCGACCGGGCGGGTGGTGGAGGTGGGGACGCAGGTGACGGTATAAAAAATGGATGCGGATTGAGTTGTCACGCTCGAATCAATTCTCAATACTGCAAACCATATCCTCTATTCCGACAGACTATTTATTGCCGATTTAAATGGTGAACACTCGTCTGGGAAAGCTGCCGTCCGCGTGCGATCGTGCATAGTCTTTTTTACTGCTTTTCTGACAAAAAGCCTATATCTGCTTGGGCCATTAGGAGGACGTAATGCGGACCGGCCCTGCTATCGACAGTGTCATTGCTGCATGGCGCGCAGAACTGGACCATCTTCAGTACGTCGTCGATAAACTCAGAATTGCGCTACAGATAAAGGAGTACGACCCCAATCAACCCCGCATTCCCGCTCATCAAACTGGCGCGGGGCGAGGGATAAAAGACGGAAACACTCAAGAAATAGATGTTACAAAAACTGATTTAAGCAACAACTCTACGCTGCGTCAAGGCACTAGAAGAATACGCAGACATGAGTCTGCGCGATTTGATTGTTTGCAAATTTACTAGCCTTCGGCCTTGCTATGCACAAGCAATGGCCCGCCCGGTCGCATGCGAGAACGGCCACCCAATCCCTCCATTGAATTTTTAATGGTGAGATCATCATTATTGCAGAGCGATCACTCTCAATCCAAGCTGGCACGGACACTAAGGAGTGCAAGATATCTATAAGCGCTCCGAAATTTTCCGAAGGCATGTGGATCTGCCGCTACACGATCGGGTGGCCAGATGCCGTACGCGATAGTTTTGGCGCCGGCGTGAATTCTGTGCAAGCTATTCATCTAACACTGCAGAAAATCGGCATTGAACTTTACGGCAGCGCTTATCACAAGGCTGGCATCTTAGTGTTCGAGAAGCCGGGCGATGGATACGGCTTTCCTATCCCGAAGAACGGCCGCTATCTCCTGGTTGGCGCGGATAAGACCTTCGAAGGGTGACGCCGGTAACGGTGTGGCGCCAACCGCTGATGTAGATCGACGCCGGGATTATCTACACGGCGCATCGAAGGCGAACCCGGATGCCGATCAACGTCAACAATCCCGAAGCCGACGCACGGACGCGCCGGCTCGCCGCCCTGGCAGCCGTCGGCATCGCCGAGGCGATCGAGCGCAGGCACCGGGGTGAGACGCCGCGGGAGATCGCGGCCCGGTTGCGCGCACAGCATGGGATCACGCTCGGCGACACCGCCCGGGAGCCTCTGTCGCGGGGGATCTACGATGCGATGCGGGAGAGCCCTTGCGCTCCGTGAATACTTGTGGAGACGGCCACGCACCGTCCCCTTTCCCGGAGAGGTGGCGCGAAGCGGGACCTGATCCGGGATCCAGCACGAGAACGCGCCGCGCAAGCGGCCGAAGTTGATCTGGAAGGACGCTGCGCGCTGTCTTGTGCTGGGTCCCGGGTCGCATTCCGCTGACCCGCCATGCGCCCGGGAAAGGGCTCCGCGCTTCATGAACCCATGCGGTGACGGACCCGGACGAAACGCCGTTACGCGATCAACCTCATGTGCGCCGCCGCACGCGCCATGTCCCAGGCGCGGCCGAGGCAGGATGACCAACCCCATCCCTGCGTTGCGCCCGGCCCGAGGACCGACTTAGAATAGTTATTCTTCTGAGCTTGAGCGTTGGCCCGGTCGCGACATGGCACCGGCCGACGTGAGCCGGCTAAGCCGGCATCGGCCCCCGGCCCGGCTCGGACCCGACTGAACGCCGCTCCGGCGCCGCCAGACAGGACGCATCGATGATCAAACTCACCGTGAACGGGGCTGCGCGCAGCTTCGACGGCGACCCCGACATGCCGCTGCTGTGGTACCTGCGGGACGAGCTCGGGCTCACCGGCACCAAGTTCGGCTGCGGCGTCTCGCTCTGCGGAGCCTGCACGATCCATCTCGGCGGCGCGGCGACCCGCGCCTGCATCACCCCGGTCTCGGCGGCCGCCGGCCAGGAGGTCGTCACCATCGAGGGGCTGTCGCCGGACGGCAACCACCCCGTGCAGGTGGCGTGGCGCGACCAGAACGTCGCCCAGTGCGGCTTCTGCCAGTGCGGCCAGATCATGCAGGCCGCGGCCCTCCTCAAGGACACGCCCAAGCCCACCGACCAGGACATCGACGACACGATGAGCGGCAACATCTGCCGCTGCGGCACCTACCCGCGCATCCGCACCGCGATCCATCAGGCCGCCGGCCAGACGGCACCCGCCAGCAAGGGAGAGCGCCTGTGATTCACGACGCCAAGCTCACCGCCGAGCTCGCCGCCGGCACCAAGCCGGCCCTCGACAATGTCAGCCGCCGCGGCATCCTCGGCGGCGCCGGCGCCCTGGTTCTGGCCCTCTCGCTGCGCCCGGCCCGGGCCGACGAGACCCAGACCGAGGAGCAGAAGCAGCAGAAATTCGGCGCCGACGGCATGCCGCATGG
Organism: Methylobacterium sp. PvR107; assembly: GCF_017833295.1. Lineage (NCBI taxonomy): Bacteria > Pseudomonadati > Pseudomonadota > Alphaproteobacteria > Hyphomicrobiales > Methylobacteriaceae > Methylobacterium > Methylobacterium sp. PvR107. Next base: position 3,938,764 of record NZ_JAFIBW010000001.1, on the reverse strand, counting down.
CTGGCGCGACGACCCGAAGGTCTTCGTCGCCATCGCGCCGGACGGCACCGTCACGGTGACCAACCACCGCTCCGACATGGGCCAGGGCATCCGCACCTCGGTGGCCTTCACGGTCGCCGACGAACTGGAGGCCGACTGGTCGAAGGTGAAGGTGGTCCAGGCCTGGGGCGACGAGACCCGCTTCGGCAACCAGGACACCGACGGCTCGCGCTCGACCCGCCACTTCTTCCAGCACTTCCGCCACGCGGGCGCCGCCGCGCGGCTGATGCTGATCCAGGCTGCTGCCAAGCAGTGGGGCGTGCCGGCCACGGAGGTGACGGCCGTCAACCACACGCTGACGCACGCCAAGTCGGGCCGGACCCTCGGCTACGGCGCGGTGGCCCAGGCGGCGGCCGAGCTGCCCGTCCCCACCGACGTGAAGCTGAAGGACCCGAAGGACTTCCGCTACATCGGCACCGGCAAGGTCGGGCTGATCGACAATTTCGACATCACCACCGGCAAGGCGATCTACGGCCTCGACACCAAGCTCGACGGGATGCTGTACGCGGTGGTCGCCCGCCCGGCCGTCTACGGCGGCAAGGTGAAGTCCTTCGACGACGCCGAGGCCAAGAAGGTCCCGGGCGTCGTGAAGATCTTCAAGATCGACGGCGGCGAGATCCCGTCCGAGTTCATGCCGCTCGGCGGCGTGGCGGTGGTCGCCAAGAATACCTGGGCGGCCCTGAAGGCGCGCGACGCGCTCAAGATCACCTGGGATGACGGCCCGAACGCCGGCTACGACACCGACGCGTTCCGCAAGGAGCTGGAGGCCGCAGCCCGCAAGCCCGGCAAGGTCGTGCGGACGCAGGGCGACGTCGACGGCGCCCTGGCCAAGGCCAAGACCAAGGTCCAGGCCGAGTACTTCGTGCCCCACCTCGCCCAGGCGCCGATGGAGCCCCCGGCGGCCGTGGCCCGCGTGAAGGACGGGTATTGCGAGGCCTGGGCCTGCGTCCAGGGTCCGCAGGCGGCCAACGACCGGCTGATGAAGGCGCTCAATCTGCCCGACGACAAGGTCAAGGTGAACGTCACGCTGCTCGGCGGCGGGTTCGGGCGAAAGTCCAAGCCCGACTACGTGGTCGAGGCGGCGCTGTGCTCCCAGGCGGTCGGCGGCGCGCCGGTGAAGCTCGCCTGGACCCGCGAGGACGACCTGCACCACGGCTTCTACCACACCATCTCGGTGGAGCACCTGGAGGCCGGCCTCGACGAGAAGGGCATGCCGGTGGCGTGGCTGCACCGCTCGGTGGCGCCGACGATCGGCTCGATCTTCGCGCCCGACCCGAAGCACGAGCTGCCGTTCGAGCTCGGGATGGGGCTGGTCAACACGCCGCTCAACATCCCGAACATGCGGCTGGAGAACCCCGAGGCCGCCGCCCATGTCCGCGTCGGCTGGTTCCGCTCGGTGTCGAACATCCCGCACGCCTTCGCGATCCAGTCCTTCGTGTCGGAGCTGGCGCACGCCGCCGGCCGCGAGCCGAAGGAGTACCTGCTCGAGCTCATCGGCCCCGATCGCAAGATCGACCCGACCGAGATCGGCGACGTCTGGAATTACGGTGAGGACCCGAAGCGCTACCCGATCGAGACCGGCCGCCTGCGCGGCGTGATCGAGGCGGCCGCCAAGGGCGCGGGCTGGGGTCGCGAGATGCCCAAGGGCACCGGCCTCGGCGTCGCCGGCCACTACAGCTTCGTCACCTACACGGCGGTGGCGGCCGAGGTGGAGGTCGACGACAAGGGTCAGGTGAAGGTGAAGGCGATCGACATCGCGGTCGATTGCGGGCCGCAGGTCAACCCGGAGCGCATCCGTTCGCAGATGGAGGGCGCGGTGGTCATGGGGATGGGGCTCGCCCTCACCTCCGAGATCACCTTCAAGCAGGGTCGGGCGGTGCAGAACAACTTCGACGGCTACGAGGTCCTCCGGATCGACGCCGCTCCGAAAATGGTCCGTGTGCACCTCGTGCCAAGCGGCAACTGGGACGGGCCGCTCGGCGGCGTCGGCGAGCCCGGCGTGCCGCCGGTGGCGCCGGCGATCGCCAACGCGATCTTCGCGGCCACCGGTCGCCGGGTCCGGCAATTGCCCATCCGCGATCAGCTGAGCGCCTGAACCGTCACCCGTCGCGAGACGTTGGGGCCGCGGGGGAACCCGCGGCCCCAAGTTTTTGGAAAGTACCCGATCCGATGATGCGTCCCGCCCTGACAGCCTGCCTGATCCTGACGGCGGCCCCCGCCCTCGCCTCACCGTGCGGCGACCGGATCGACAGCGTCTCGAAGCGCGTCCAGTCCGAGCTGACCCAATCGATCTCCGCCAATACCAGCGGCCAGGGCAACGCCGCCAAGCGCGGTGGCGAAGGCCTGACCGGCACGGAGGGGCAGCGGGCGAACGAATCTCCGGAGGCGCCGCCCGAGAAGTCGGCCCAGGCCGGCCAGGGGGCGGATGCCGCCCAGCAGGCGAAGGTCGCCCTGGAGGAGGCCCGCACGGCGGACTCGAAGGGCGACGCGCAGGGCTGCGAGGCGGCGCTCACCCGTTCCGAGCAGCAGCTGAAGAAGGCGCCATGAGGTCTCGGTAGCCGACCGGGTTTTTCCCTGCGGTAAGGGGCGTAGGCCCGATTTCTCGAGAGAGCCTGCACATCCGCACGTACCTGTTGGAGGAAGCGCGCGGTCGGCAACGTATCCCTCACCCCTCTGCGGGAGAGGGAAGGCGCGTGGCATATCTCCACCGTCTTCTTCGTGAGAGCTAGGACCAGAGCAGTCTCGCCTGCCGCGCAGAAAGTTCGGACACCGCGTCCAAGCCACGTCCACCGAGACGACCCGCGCGGTGGTGACGCTCTCGGACGCCGCGGCGGATCCCTGCCGAACCCGACCGCATCTTCGGCCTCGGCGCTCTCGGAAGGCCCGGCCCTGCGGCCGTCGCGCGTCCGGCAGGCCAGGTTTCGACGTCCTGCGAAACCGGCCTTTCGGGGGGGGGCCACCGCATGGCCCCGCCCGTCGCGCCGACGCGCCATGGATCATCCCGGCTGCGCGTCGGCGAAGTGTCGGTCGGGCGCGAAGCACGGCCCCTGTGAGGACAGCTCGGCTCCGGCGGCGGTGGCCCGCTCATCTCGGAGGCGGCCCGTCCTCCGGCCTCATCCCAGGGCCGGCGGCGGGGCAGCCGGGGACGGCGGCGGCCGCCCCGGAGGGAGGCTCAGGCGGCCGCGGCGGCGAGCGCGTGCGGGTTGCCGTTCAGGCCGGCGCAGAGATCGTCGATCTCGGCCAGGTCCAGCGCATCGCCGGCCCGGCCGGCGATGGTGTCGATCAGGTGATCCTGACGGGGGTCGAACGGATGCCCCTGCATCCGGTAGAACTGGTAATAGCGCAAAGCCGCCAGGACGGTGTCACGCTCGCGGTCGGTTACGGTGAAGTGCTGCATGGGTCGTAGCTTCCCCTTGTGGCTTCAACGAACGCTCGGGAGGGCCGCGACGCCGAGCCCAAGCTTGGCCATTGTAACCGGTGGGCAACTGTCCGAACAGTTCTTGACAGCTCGCACGGACGTGATTCGCAGGCGCCAGGGCCTTGCGGCGCGCCCGCAGCAGCCGATCCCTGGATCAAAAACCCAGTCTTCCCAGGCGCTTGCCGGCGTTTGGCTCGTTACAGACCAAGATCGGCCAGATAGCGCGGCAGCGCCTCGCTCGCCGGTCCGTAGCGCGCCGCGTCGAAGGCATCGGCGTTGTCCGACGGCTCCAAGTTGATTTCGCAGGTCGGGATGCCGAGGGCCCGGGCCTGCCGCACGTAACCTGCGGCCGGGTAGACCGCCCCCGACGTGCCCACCGCCACGAAAAGGTCGGCCTCGGCCAGCGCCGCCTCGATCGCGTCGAGGTGCATCGGCATCTCGCCGAACCAAACCACGTCCGGCCGCATCCGGCCCGGCGTGCCGCAGGCGGGGCAGCTGTCCGCCCGGGTCAGGTCGGTGCGCCACGGGGTGACCACACCGCAGGCGCAGCAGCGGGCCTTGAGCAGCTCGCCGTGCATATGGGTGACGGCGCGCGAGCCCGACCGCTCGTGCAGGTCGTCGACGTTCTGCGTGCACAGGAACAGCCGCCCGCCCTGCGCGGCGAGCCGGGCCTCGGCGCGCGCCAAGGCGACGTGGGCGGCGTTCGGCTCGGCCGCGACCACGCCGCGACGGCGATGGTCGTAGAAGTCGAGCACCGTACCGGGGTCGGCCGCGTAGGCCTCCGGGGTGGCGAGCTTCATCGGGTCGAACCGCGCCCAGATCCCGCCGCGGTCCCGGAACGTGCCGAGCCCGCTCTCGGCCGAGACGCCGGCCCCGGTCAGCACGAAGAGGGTCTTGGGACGTCCCGTCATAGGCTGCTCCTGCGCGCCGGAATTTGGCCGGATATGTCCGCTGGTTGGCGGCGCGGTTTCTTTTCCGCCACGTCTGGCCGGTGGATGCTGCAGCTCGCTTCACCGAGCGGGAGACACGAAATGTCCGATGTTGCGCTGCTGATCATCGATGTCCAGGAATCCTTCCGGCACCGCTCCTTCTGGAACGACGCCGATGTCCCGCCCTTCACCGAGCGCCTGCAGGCGCTCATCGACGGCGCCGCCGCGCGGCAGATCCCGATCCTGCAGGTCTTCCACACGGCCGAGAGCGGCCCGTTCTCCCGCGCCTCCGGCCATGTCCGCACCCTCGAGCCGGTCGTGATCGCGCCGACGGCCACCTTCCACAAGCGCCGGCACAGCGCCCTGGTCGAGACCGGCCTGTCGGACTGGCTGACGCGGCACGGCATCCGCCGGCTGATCGTGTCGGGCATCCGGACCGAGCAGTGCTGCGAGACCACGGCCCGCCACGCCTCCGACAGCGGATGGCAGGTCGACTACGTGACGGAGGCCACCCTGACCTTCGCGATGACCCATCCGGACGGCCGCCGCTTCAGCGCAGACGACATCAAGGCCCGCACCGAGCTCGTTCTGACCGACCGGTTCGCCCGGATCGCCTCGGTGGACCAGGCGCTGGCCGGCCCGGACCTGCCGGTCGCCGCATGAGCGAGGCAGGGCGGCGCATCGCGGTCCTCGTGGTCCTGCCGCCGCGCGCGCTGCTGCTCGACCTCGCCGGCCCGCTGGAGGTGCTGCGGATCGCCGGCACCGTCCAGGACCGCGTCGGCTTCGCGGTGGCCTACGCGGCACCGCGGGGGCTCACCCGCTGCTCGATCGGGCTCGACCTGGGTGGTGCCGGGCCGCTGCCGGAGACGGTGGCCGACGGGACGGTCGTGCTCCTTCCGGGCTCCGCGACGGGGGTGCTCGGCGGCGCGCCGGACTGGGCGGAGGATGCAACCGCCGAAGCCGAGATCGTCGCGTGGCTGCGCGGTGTGATCCGGCCGGGCCATAGCGTGGTGACCGTGTGTGAGGGCGCCCTGCTGGCGGCGCGGGCCGGGCTCCTCGACGGCTACGCCTGCACCACCCACCATGCCAGCTGCGACCGCCTGCGGACGGCGGCGCCCCGCGCCCAGGTCCGGGAGAACCGGCTGTTCGTGCAGGACCGCGACCGGCTCAGCAGCGCCGGAGTCACCGCCGGCATCGACTTGATGCTGCACCTCGTGGCCGAATGGGCCGGTCCGGCGACGGCGGTCGCCGTGGCCCGGACGCTCGTCGTGTATATGCGGCGCGGTCCCGACGATCCCCAGCTCTCGCCCTGGCTCGAAGGGCGCAGCCACCTGCATCCGGTGGTGCACCGGGCCCAGGATGCGATCACCGCCAATCCCGCCCGGGACTGGTCGCCGGCGCTCCTCGGCCGGGTCGCGGGGGCGAGCCCGCGCAACCTCGCGCGGCTGTTCCGGCTCCACGCCGGCATGACGGTGACGGATGCGGTCAACCGGTCCCGCGTCGCGCTAGCCCGGGACCTGATCGCGCAGAGCGATCTCGGCCTGGAGCAGGTCGCCGAGCGGGCCGGCTTCGGCTCCGCCCGGCACATGCGCCGCGTCTGGCGCCAGTTTCACGCGGCGGCACCGTCCGGACTCCGCGCTGCGGCGGCGCGCTAGATTCCGTCGCAGGCCTATGACCTCCTTCCCGTAGCGCGAATCGGCGCGGACCATGCATCCGTCCCCCGAGACGCGCCCGGCAGCGCGGAGGAATGAGCGGCATGCCCCAATTCGATCTCGCGATCCGCGGCGGCACCGTGGTCACGGCGGGCGACACCGTGCGAGCCGATATCGGCGTGCGCGGCGGCCGGATCGTCGCGGTGGCGGAGGGCATCGCCGACGCCGCCCGGGTGATCGACGCCTCCGGCCTGCTGGTCCTGCCCGGCGGCATCGACAGCCACGTCCACATCGCCCAGGATTCCGGCCCCGGCATCGTCATGGCCGACGACTTCGCCAGCGCCACCCGGGCGGCGGCGGCCGGCGGCAACACCTGCGTGATGCCCTTCGCGCTCCAGCCCCGGGGCGCGTCGCTGCGCGGGGCGGTCGACGCCTATCGGGCCAAGGCCGAGGGCCAGTGCCACGTCGACGTGGCGATCCACATGATCATCTCGGACCCGACCGAGGCGGTGCTCGGCCAAGAGCTGCCGGCTTTGGTCGCCGACGGCTATACCTCGTTCAAGGTCTTCATGACCTACGACGACCTCGTGTTGAACGACCGCCAGCTCCTCGACGTGTTCCACGTCGCGCGGCGGCAGGGCGCCCGGGTCATGGTCCACGCCGAGGGCTACGACGCGATCCGCTACCTCAGCGAGCGACTGGAGCGGGCGGGCGAGACCAGACCCTACGGCCACGCCCTGTCGCGGCCCGAGGTGGTCGAACGGGAGGCGGCCCACCGGGCGATCAGCCACGCCGAGCTGATCGACCTGCCGATCGTGATCGTCCACGTCTCGGGCCGCGAGGCCACCGAGCAGATCGCCTGGGGGCAGGCGCGGGGCCTGAAGATCCGGGCCGAGACCTGCCCGCAATACCTGACGCTGACGGCCGAGGACATGAAGGGGCTCGGCCAGGACGACCCCATGGCGGGGTCGAAATACGTCTGCTCGCCGCCGACGCGGGACGTCGAGAGCCAGGAGGCGGTCTGGTCGGGGATCCGGCGCGGGATCTTCGACGTGGTCTCGTCCGACCATTGCCCGTTCCGTTACGACGACCCGCAGGGCAAGCTGAACCCGCGCGGAAAAACCTCCTTCCGCTGGATCCCGAACGGCATCCCCGGCATCGAGACGCGGCTGCCGGTGTTCTTCTCCGAGGGCGTCTCGAAGGGGCGGATCAGCCTCAACCAGTTCGCCGCGCTGACCGCCACGAACCACGCGAAGCTGTACGGGCTGTATCCGCGCAAGGGCTCGATCGCCCCGGGCTTCGACGCCGACCTGACCCTATGGGATCCGAACAGGCGCGAGACCATCCGCCAGGAGATCCTCCACCACGGCTCCGACTACACCCCCTGGGAAGGCTTCGACGTCACCGGCTGGCCGGTGATGACCATCGCGGGGGGCGAGGTGATCGCCGAGGATGGGAAGGTCTTGTCCGAGCCGGGGCGCGGGCGCGTGCTCGACCGGGCGGTCGATCCGGCCGAGCGGCGGGATGCCTGACGGCCGCGCTGGCCCGCCGCTTGCCTGATCCCCGGGGGGAGCCTCACATGGATGTCGAGCTGATCGGCCTGACCAAGCGCTACGGCGCGGCCATTGCGGTCGACGGCATCGACCTGAAGGTGCCGTCCGGAGCCTATTGCTGCCTGCTCGGCCCCTCCGGCTGCGGCAAGACCACGACGCTCCGGATGATCGGCGGCCACGAGCGGGCCAGCGCGGGCGACGTGGTGATCGGCCCGAAGGCGGTGGGCGACGCGGCCCCGGTCGAGCGCGGCACCGCCATGATGTTCCAGAGCTACGCGCTGTTCCCGCATCTCGACGCGCGCGACAACGTCGCCTTCAGCCTCAAGATGCGCGGGATCGGCAAGGCGGAGCGCCGCACCAAGGCGATGGCCATGCTCGACCTCGTGCAGATGGGACACCTCGCCGGGCGCCTGCCGACCCAGCTCTCGGGCGGCCAGCAGCAGCGCGTGGCCCTCGCCCGCGCCCTCGTCACCGGCCCGAAGGTGCTGCTGCTCGACGAGCCGCTCTCCGCCCTCGACCCGTTCCTGCGGGTGCGGATGCGGGTCGAGCTGAAGCGGATCCAGACCGAGCTGGGGCTCACCTTCATCCACGTCACCCACAGCCAGGAGGAGGCGATGGCGCTCTCCGACCTCGTGGTGGTGATGAATGCCGGCCGGATCGAGCAGGCCGCCGACCCGCGCACCGTGTTCGAGCGCCCGGCCACCGCCTTCGTGGCCCGGTTCATCGGCGGCCACAACGTGATCCGGCTGCCCGAGGGGCTCGTCGCCGTGCGGGCCGACCGGATGCGCCTCGGCGCCGAGGCCGGTCCCGCCGCCCTGCCGGCCCGGGTGGTGGCGGTCGAGTACCAGGGCACCAGCGTCCATGTCGGCCTCGACGCCGACGGGCTGGAGCGCGCGCCCGAGAGCCCCGCCGCCCTCACGGCGATCCTCAGCGACGCGGATTTCGCGGCCCGCCCGCTCCACCCCGGCGACACGATCCCGGTCGGCTGGGACGCGGCCGCCGCCCACCGCCTCGACGCCTAACGGAGACGACCATGGACCTCCCCCAGAAGCCGAGCCGGCGCACGCTCCTGAAGGGGGCCGCGGCGCTGGCCGCGACGCCGGTGACCGGCTTCCCGGCCGTGCACGCCGCCGAGCCCGTGACCCTGCGCTACCTCGGCACCGCGGTGAACCAATCCGCCGACATCGCCCGGAAGGTGAAGGAGGATCTCGGCCTCACCATCGAGTACATACCGGTGGTCACCGACGAGGTGACCAAGCGGGCGGTCACCCAGCCGAACTCCTTCGACCTGATCGACACAGAATATTTCAGCCTCAAGAAGATCCTGCCCGCGGGCAACCTGCAGGGCATGGACGCCAAGCGGATCAAACTTGCCGACAAGATCTCTTCCGTTTTCACCAAGGGGGAAGTGGCGGGCAAGAAGATCGGCGACCAGGGCACCGCGCCCCGGAAGGTCTTCTACCTGGAAGGCCAGGACTCAAAGAAATTCGCCGGCGAACAGACCGGTTGGATCTCGCTGATCCCGACCGTCTACAACGCCGACACGCTGGGGATCCGGCCGGACCTGATCAAGATCCCGGTGACGAGCTGGAAGGAGCTGCTGAACCCGGCCTTCAAGGGCAAGGCCTCGATCCTCAACATCCCGTCGATCGGCATCATGGACGCCGCCATGGTGGTGGAGGCGACCGGCGACTACACCTACGGCGACAAGGGCAACATGACCAAGCCCGAGATCGACCGCACCATCAAGGTGCTGATCGAGGCCAAGCGCGCCGGGCAGTTCCGCGCCTTCTGGCAGGACTTCAACGAATCCGTGAACCTGATGGCCTCGGGCGAGACGGTGATCCAGTCGATGTGGTCGCCGGCGGTCACCAAGGTGCGGGCGCAGGGCGTGCCCTGCACCTACCAGCCGCTGAAGGAGGGCTACCGGGCCTGGGCCTCTGGCTTCGGCATCCCCAAGACCCTGAGCGGCCGGAAGCTCGACGCGGCCTACGATTTCATCAACTGGTTCCTGTCCGGCTGGGCCGGGGCCTACCTCAACCGGCAGGGCTACTACTCGGCCGTGCTGGAGACCGCCCAGGCGAACATGCAGCCCTACGAGTGGGCCTTCTGGATGGAGGGGAAGGCCGCCGAGAAGGACATCCTCGGCCCCGACGGCACCCTGATCGAGAAGGCCGGCGCCACCCGCGACGGCGGCTCCTTCGACGCGCGGATGGGCGCGGTCGCCTGCTGGAACGCCGTGATGGACGAGAACACCTACATGGTGCGCAAGTGGAACGAGTTCATCGCGGCGTGAGGGCGGTGGGCGCCGGCTCCCCCCTCCCCCGCAGAGGGCGGAGGGATGCGTCGGCTCGCATGGGGTCTATCCGATGACAGATCTCGCCTTGCCCGCCGCCGCGCCCGCGGCACAGACCGCAAGCCCGGCCGCGTCGCCCCGCCGCCGCCGCCGCGCCCTCGCCTACCTCCAGGCCGCCCCGCTGGCCCTCGTCTTCCTGGTCTTCCTGGTGGTGCCGCTGGTGCTCACCGGGATCGTCTCGCTCTGGGAGTACAACGAGTACGAGATCATCCCGGCGCTGACCCTGCAGAACTACGCCGACGTGTTCGACGGCTGCCTGTCGGCCGACCTCTGCACGACGGTGCGCACCTATCTCTCGACGGTGAAGTTCGTCGTGCTGACGCTGGCGATCACCCTGCCGCTGGGTTTCGCGATCGCCTACTTCCTGGCCTTCCACATCCGCTCCGGCACGGTGCGGATGGGCCTGTTCCTGCTCTGCACGATCCCGTTCTGGACCTCGAACGTGATCCGCATGATCTCGTGGATCCCGCTGCTCGGCCGCAACGGCCTCGTCAACGACACGCTCCGCACCCTCGGGCTGATCCGCGCGCCGATCGACGGACTGCTCTACTCCGACTTCGCGGTGGTCCTGGCCTTCGTGCACCTCGACACGGTGTTCATGATCGTGCCGATCTTCAACAGCCTCGCGCGCATCGACCGGCGGCTGATCGAGGCGGCGCGCGACGGCGGCGCGTCCGGCGCGCAGATCCTCTGGAACGTGATCCTGCCGCTGGCCAAGCCCGGCATCGCCATCGGGACGATCTTCGTGACGACGCTGGTGATGGGCGACTTCGTCACCGTGGGCGTCATGGGCGGCCAGCAGATCGCCAGCGTCGGCAAGGTGATCCAGGTGCAGATGTCCTACCTGCAATTCCCGGCCGCCGCCGCCAACGCCGTGGTGCTGCTCGCCGCCGTGCTGCTGATGATCCTGGGGCTCACCCGGATGATCGATCTCCGGCGGGAGCTGTAGCGATGGACCAGCCCCGCGGCCGCGCCTTCTACCTGCTGGCGGCCATCTTCGCCCTCTACGTCCTGTTCCTCTACGGGCCGACGCTGACGATCCTGGCGCTCAGCTTCCAGGGCCCGTCCGGCGGCCTGACCTTTCCGATGAACGGGGTCTCGACCCACTGGTTCGCCAAGCTGTGGGAAGGCGTCGGCGTGGTCGACATCTGGGCGGCGCTGCGGCGCTCCCTGGCCCTGGGCCTCGTGGTCATGGCGCTCACCGTGGGAATCGCGTTCTACGCCGGCCTCGCCTTCCGGAAGGGCTTTCGCGGGTCCGGCCTCGTCTTCGCCCTGGCGGTGTCCAGCCTGATCGTGCCCTCGATCGTGGTCTCGCTGGGCATCGGCCTGGAGTTCCGGCTCCTCGACGACGCCGTCAAGGCGCTCGCCGCCGCCACCGGCTGGGGGTTCCTGCAGGACCACGGCACGCTGATGGGCCTCTACACCTCGGCGCTGGGAGCCCATCTCACCTGGACGCTGCCCTTCGGCCTGCTGATCATGTTCGCGGTGTTCAACCGGTTCGACCCAGCCTATGAGGAGGCCGCCCGCGACCTCGGCGCCAGCGGCCCGCAGACGCTTCGGCACGTCGTGGTGCCGATCCTCGCGCCGGCCCTCGTCGGCGTCGCGCTGTTCGGCTTCACCCTGTCGTTCGACGAGCTCGCCCGCACCAGCCAGGCGATCGGCGGCCGCAACACCCTGCCGCTGGAGTTGCAGGGCCTCACCACAACGGTGACGACGCCGGAGATCTACGCGCTCGGCACGGTCACCACGGCGGTCTCGGCGCTGGTGATCGGGACGGCGCTCGGTCTGACCCTGTGGTTGCAGAAGCGCCGGGCGCGGCGGGCGCTGACCGGCCTGTGAGAGGATCTGGGCAGCCGGGCCGCGAGGCGGCCATCGCTCCTCGCCGCCGCATTGCCAATCCTTCCCCGCCCGTGTATGCGCACGGCGCGCCCCCGAGACACCCTTGGAGGCAGGGGCGCGCCGGGAAGGATGTGGCCGTCCGCCAGGGGCGGCCTTTTCGTTTTCCGGCTCCAGCATTCGTAAAGGATCACGCCATGAGCGCTGTGAAGACGCTTGAGGCCGTGGCACGCGACCGGGTCGGCAAGGGGGCCGCCCGGGCCGTTCGTCGCCAGGGCCAAGTTCCCGCCGTCGTCTACGGGGGCGGCCAGCCGCCGCAATCCATCGCGATCGACCTCATCCGCACCCGCACCCTGATCTACGCCGGCGGCTTCAAGACCACGCTGTTCGAGATCAACGCCGGCGGCGCGAAGGTCCGCGCGATCCCGCGCGACTTCCAGCTCGACCCGGTCAGCGGCGTGCCGCTGCACGTCGACTTCCTGCGCGTCGTCTCGGGTCAGACCGTCACGGTCGAGGTGCCGGTGCACTTCGTCAACGAGGACGCGGCCCCCGGCATCAAGAAGCTCGGTGGCACCCTCAACATCGTGGCCCACACGCTGAGCCTCGACGTCGCCCCCGACCAGATCCCGGACGCGATCGAGGTCGACCTGACCGGCCGCCAGATCGGCGACGTGATCCACGTCTCCGACCTCAAGATCCCGGCCGGCACCCATACCGGCGCGCCGACCGACCCGGTGGCCAACATCGTGCCGCCGACCGTGCTGGGCGCCGAGGTGGAGGCCGAGGAGGCCGCCATCGCCGAGGCGCAGTCGGCCGAGGCCGCCGAGGACAAGGCCGAAGAGGCCGCCGCCGAGGACGGCGAGAAGAAGGACGGCGAGGAGGCCTGAGCCTCGTCGCCACCTGTCACGCGAGGCGAGAGCCCCGGCCCTGCCGGGGCTCTCTTCGTTTCGGCTGGGGTCAGGGGTAGAGCCGCGCCCGGCTCCAGCTGTCGCCAGTCCGGGTGAACCGCACCCGGTCGTGCAGGCGGAAATCGCCGTTCTGCCAGAACTCGACGCTCACCGGCGCGATGCGGAAGCCGGTCCAGTGCGCCGGGCGCGGGATCGGCCCGTCCCCGTAGCGCTCCGACAAGGCCGCCACGGCGCTCATCAAGGTGTCGCGATCAGCGAGCGGGCGCGATTGCTGGCTGGCGATGGCGCCGAGCCGGCTCTCGCGGCGGCGGCTCTGGAAATATGCGTCCGCCTCCTCCGGCGTCACCGGTGCGACCGGGCCCCGGGCCCGCACCTGCCGACGCAGGCTCTTCCAGTGCAGCACCAGCGCGGCCTGGGGGTTCTCGGCCAGCTCCTCGCCCTTGGTGGACTGGGTGTTGGTGTAGAACACGAAGCCGCGCGCATCGAAGTCCTTCAGCAGCACCATGCGCACGTCCGGCAACCCGTCGGACCCGGCGGTGGCGAGCGCCATCGCGTTCGCATCCTCGGGCTCGGCGGCCTCGGCCTCCTTCATCCAGGCGGCGAACAGCGCGACGGGGTCTTCGCTCAGCGTGAAGTCCGCACGCTTCGGGTCATCGGTCCTTAACTGATCCACGCCAAGACTCCTGCCTGCCGCGTCCAGGGGCCTGAGGGGGCACCGACATCGGCATGTTCGGTCGAGCGGAAAGCCCGTCGTGAGTCAGGTGTAATGCGGCGATGCGCGTGTAAAGAGCCGAGCCGGCGGTCGCATATCGTCGCGTCCCTGTCGGTCCTGTCGTTGACGGTCGCGCTGTGCGGATGCAGCCAGCCGCTGCTCGTGTTCCGCGGTGAGGTCAGCGAGGCGCCGCGGGTGGTCGAGGAGCCCGTCGTCACCGGCAGCATCGAGAAGCGCCCCATGAGCTTCGGGGACGATCTCGTCGAGGAGGATTGGCGCCGCGCCCGCGCGGCCTTGGGGGTCGCGCTGGACCCGCAGGGCAATGGCCGTCCGGTGAAGTGGGACAATCCCGAGACCGGCCTGCACGGGACCGTCAATCCGACCGGACTGCCCTACGTCGCCGAGGACCTGATCTGCCGCAACTTCCTCGCCTCGGTTGTCGCGCCGGGCCGCAGCCGGTTCGTGCGCGGCACCGGCTGCAAGCCGTCGGGAGGACAGTGGACTCTCAAGCGCGTCCGGGCCGCGACGAAGACCGAGCGTTCCTGAGGACCTACGGACGGCGGGTCCTCACGGGAGGACCCGCCGCGATCCGGCGAAGCGCCTCAATACGGGTGGCCGTAATAGGGCCGCATGCGCAGGCGCGGCTGAGCGGCCGGCGGGGCGGCGTAGCGCGCCGCAGCCTCCGGATCGTAGGCGCGGATATACGGGTCGAGGGCGGGATCGCGGTAATTGCCGTTGTTGACCCCCGCCGAGCGGTCATTGCCGCTGAGCGCCGCGTAGGGCGAGAGCCCGCTGCCGCTGTCACCGCCGCCGCCTCCACCCCCGAAGGCGAAAGCCGCACCCGGGACGGCGACCAGGAGCATCGCCGCGAACGGCACCGCCAGCGTCTTGCGCATCATGACCTGTCTCCACATCACGTCTTCGGTAGCGAACGGCCAAGCCGAACGGCGAGTTCCCGGGCGGACACCGGCGACCGCGCGACACGCTATCACGGTGCTGTAACGGCGATTTACCAGAGCGGAGAAAACCCGACTCTTTTCCATGATGTCCGCAGAAATCCGTCCGCGTGGCAGGCTTCTACCGGTAGACAGTCAGCCTCTCTTGCTTGATCGTGCCGGCGAGCAACAGATTTCGAGCCTGCAGCGACCGTATCGGCGGTGTCGGCGGGCGCTTTCAGGATCCTGGACGCCGTGGACGTCGTTACGAAAACCGGTCTGTCGGGGGCGAGGCTTCACTGCTGATGGAGCGGACGATCGGCGGCACGGATCGGCCTTACGTCGGCGGCGGCCGGGCTCCGGCCCATCCGGAGACGCGGATCTCCGAGCCCTGTCCCATCGTCCGGACGGTCACCGTGCGGCTCAACCGCAGATCCCTGCGCGGCTGGCACATCCGCCTCCTCGACCAGCTCGGGCAGCGGCCCGACCGCCGGATCCGGATCGCCTGGAGCGCGGAGGCGGGCGGCCTTCCGCCGAATGCGGAGCTGCTGTTCCGGCTCGAGGCCGCGATCCACGGGTTGCCACGGCCGGGCCTGGCCACCGCGGCCGAGCCGGTCGCCCTGGCGTCCTACGAGGCCGGCCCCGAAGCGGGCGAGAGCGAGATCGTCCTCGATCTCTCGGAAATCCCTGCCGATCCGGCCTGCGCCGCGACATGGCGGCTCGATTTCGATGGCGTTCCGGGTGAGGCGGGCCTTCTCGCCGCCCTGTTCGGCGGGCGGGCGCCCGTGGCGGCCCTGCGCGGGCTGGACGGCGCGCCGGTGGCGGTCGGGCGTCTCGGCGCGGAATCACACACGGTCATGCTGGCGGCCTTCGAGGATTACCTCGCGCGGACCATCACGCTGATCGTGGCCGCCCTCGACGGCGCCCGCGTGACGCGGCTTCCAGACGGGAGCGAGGCGCCACTGCAGCCCGGGAACCCCTTCGACCTCGGCAGCCTCGGAGTCGGACGGCGCGCCGCCGAAGGGCTTGCCCGGCAGATCGCCCGCCGGCTCTACGCCCTCTGCTTCCACCGCCCGCAATGGCGGGTCGGTTGGCGGCGGCTCGCCGGCCCCGACCTCATCGATCTGCGCCATCATCCGGAGGGCGGCTGGATCGACCTGCCCGACGACGGGCGCCGCTTCTACGCCGATCCCTTCGCCATCGCCCGAAACGGGGACGTGACCCTGTTCGTCGAGGAGTTCGATTACCGCCGCGGCAAGGGGGTGATCTCGGCGGTGCGTTTCGCGGCCGACGGCCCGCAGGGGCGACCGGAGCCGGTCCTGGAACTCGAGACCCACCTCTCCTACCCGTTCGTGTTCGAGGCGGACGGGCAGGTCTGGATGATCCCGGAATCCCACGCCTCGGGGACGATCGACCTCTACCGGGCCACCGACTTCCCCCGCGGCTGGGTCCATGAGCGGGTTCTGGTGGACGGGGTCGTGGCGAGCGACGCGACCTTGCTGCAGCACGGCGGCCGCTGGTGGCTGTTCGCCACGGTCCGGGCCGGCGGGGGCAGCTACTCGGACACCCTGCATCTCTGGCACGCGCCGGATTTCCGCGGTCCCTGGATCCCGCACCGGCGCAACCCGGTGCTGATCGATGTCGGCTCGGCCCGCGCGGCCGGCGCAATCGTGGAACGGGACGGCGCCTTGATCCGGCCGGTCCAGGATTGCCGCGGCGGCTACGGCGCGGCCCTCGGCCTTGCCCGGATCCTGCGCCTCGACGAGGGCGGCTACGCGCAGCGGGTCGAAACGCGCCTCGAGCCCGGGGCCGCCTGGCCCGGCTCGCGGCTGCACATGCTGAGCGCGGCCGGCGGCTTCGAGTTCATCGACGGCTCGCGGCGGGCCCGCCCGCGCCTTCTGGTCTGATCGCGCGGCACGCGGAAACCCCGCGGGTGCCGAACGGCACCCGCGCATGGCTCGCATCGCGGCGCCGCGCGCGCTAAGCGGGTGCTCCACGCGCGCGAACCCTAGAAGAACCGCCAGGACGATCTTCATGGCGAGCCCCGTCGAACATGCGAGCTTCCTGCCGCCGGTCCTGACCTTCCTGTCGGCGGCCGTGATCGGCGTGCCGGTCTTCCGGCTGATCGGCCAGAGCGCCGTGCTCGGCTACCTCGTGGCCGGCGTGCTGATCGGGCCGTCCGGCCTGTCGCTGATCGCCGAGCCCGACACCGCCGCCAGCGTCGCCGAGATCGGCGTGGTGCTGCTGCTGTTCATCGTCGGCCTGGAACTGCACCTGTCGCAGCTCGTCTCGATGCGCCGCGACATCTTCGGGCTCGGCGCCGCGCAACTCGTGGTCTGCGCGCTGGTGCTGGGTGGTGCCGGCGTGCTGGCGGGCCTCGCTCTCGGCGCTGCCGCGGTGATCGGCCTCGCCCTCGCGCTCTCGGCTACTGCGGTGGCGCTGCAGCTGCTGGAGGAACGGGGCGACCTCGGCAGCGCCTATGGCGGACGCGCCTTCGCGGTGCTGCTGTTCCAGGATCTGTCGGTGGTGGGCATCCTGGCCCTGATGCCGCTGCTGGCCTCGGCGGGCGGAGCGACAGATGCGTCGTGGCTCGGCGAGGCGGCGATGTCCACCGGCAAGGCGCTCGCCGCGATCCTCACGGTGGTGCTGGTCGGCCGCTACGGCCTGAACCCGTTCTTCCGGCTGCTGGCCGCCAGCGGCGCCCGCGAGGTGATGACCGCCGCGGCTCTGCTGGTGGTGCTCGGCACGGCGCTGCTGATGGAGCAGGTCGGCCTGTCGATGGCCATGGGCGCGTTCCTCGCCGGCATCCTGCTCGCCGAGTCGAACTTTCGCCACCAGCTCGAGGCCGATATCGAGCCGTTCCGCGGCATGCTGCTCGGCCTGTTCTTCATGAGCGTCGGCATGTCGATCGACGGCGCCCTCGTGCGCGAGGTCTGGCCCGCCCTGTTCGGCGCGACGCTGGCGGCGATCCTCGTCAAGGTCGCCTTGGTGGCCGGCCTGTTCCGGCTGTTCGGCTCGGACACGCTCGGTGCGCTGCGCGGCGCCGCCGTCCTGGCGCCCGCGGGCGAGTTCGCCTTCGTGCTTCTGCCGCAGGCCGAGGAACTCGGGCTCACCGGCGCGAAGGCGACGCGCTTCGCGGTGGCGCTGGCCGCGCTGACCATGCTGATCGGGCCGATCGCCGCGAAGGGCCTCGACAAGCTGATCGAGCGGCGCAACGCGCGGACCACGCACGACATGGAGGAGCCCGCCTCCGAACTCGCCGAGAGCGGCGACGCCCGGGTGCTGGTGATCGGTTTCGGGCGGTTCGGGCAGGTGCTGACCCAGGTGCTGCTGGCCGAGGGCATCCCCGTCACGGTGATCGACAAGGACGTGGAGCAGTTGCGCGCCGCCACGCGCTTCGGCTTCCGCATCTATTACGGCGACGGCACGCGTCTCGACGTGCTCAGGGCCGCCGGGATCGGGCGGGTCGAGCTGGTCTGCATCTGCGCCGACGACCGCGAGGGCGCCCTCAAGATCGTCGACATCGTGCATGAGGAATTCTCCAGCGTGCGCACCTTCGTGCGCGCCTACGACCGCCTGCACGCCGTCGAGCTGATGAACCGGGACGTGGATTACCAGATCCGCGAGACCTCCGAATCCGCCCTCGCCTTCGGACGGGCGGCACTCGAGGGTCTCGGGCTGTCGCCGGAGGCGGCCGCGGCGCGGGCCGACGATGTGCGCAAGCGCGACATCGCCCGCCTTGTGCTGCAGCAGGCCGGCGCTCTGCCGGACGGTTCCAGCTGGATGCGCGGGGCTGCGGCCGGCCTCAAGCCCGAGCCGCTGACCGCCCCGGCGCGACCTGCGCGGGCGCTGAGCACCGAGACCCGCGACCTTGTGGGCAGCGATCGGCGCGAGGCAGCCGAGAGGGTGCTGGAGAAGCCCGCCCTCGCCCCGCAGGAGACCGACGGCGCGGACGTCGAGGGCGATCCCGACGCGGAGCTGGAGTCTGAAGGCAGCGCCCGGGATGCGTGACGGCGCGGATGTCTGACGGGTCCCCCGCCGCCGGGACGGGCCGCTTCGTCACGGGCTCGATCCTCCGGCACGTGATCGTGATGGCCGCGACCGGCTCGATCGGGCTGATGGCGATCTTCGTCGTCGACCTGCTGTCGCTGTTCTACGTCTCGCGGCTCGGCGATCCGAACCTGACGGCCGCGGTCGGCTTCGCCAGCATCGTCCAGTTCTTCGCCACGGCGGTGAATATCGGCCTGATGATCGCTGCCGGGGCCCTGGTCGGAAAGGCGGTCGGCGCCTGCGACCCGGTGGCGGCGCGCCGCTTCTCGACTTCCGCGCTGGCCCTCGGCAGCCTCGTCTCGGCCCTGATCGCCGTGCTGATCGCCGCGCTCGCCGACCCGCTTCTAGCCCTGATCGGCGCCCGTGGCGAAGCCCTGAGTGTGGCGCGCCTGTTCCTGCACATCACCTTGCCGTCGAACGTGCTGCTCGCAGCCGGCATGCTGTTTACCGGCCTCCTGCGCGCGGTCGGCGAGGCGCGGCAGGCGATGATGGTCACCCTGGCGGGTGCCGTGATCACGGCCTTCCTCGACCCGTTGCTGATCTTCGGGGCCGGCCTCGGCGTGGAGGGCGCGGCGATCACAGTCTGCGTGGCGCGCGCCACCTTCGTGGCGGTCGGCATCCGCGGCGTTGCCGGCCACGGGCTGCTGGGTCGGCCGCGCCTCGCCGACCTCCCGTCCGACGCCGCCGCCCTGTCGACCGTCGCGGGCCCGGCCATCCTCACCAATCTGGCGCCCTCGGTGGCGAGCGCGTTCCTGGCGCGCCTCTTTGCCGGCTACGGGGCCGATGCGGTCGCGGCCGCCTCGGTGATCGACCGCCTGACGCCGGTGGCCTTCGGCGGCCTGTTCGCGCTCTCGGGCGCGATCGGTCCGATCCTGGCCCAGAACTGGGGCGCGGGCCGGTTCGACCGGATGCGCGGTGTCCTGCGAGAGGCCGTCCGGGTGACGCTCGCCTACGTGACGGTGGTCTGGCTCGTCCTGGCATTCGCCCGCGGCTGGCTGGCGGCCCTGTTCGGCCTGCACGGTGTCGCGGCCGAGCTGTTCGGCTTCTTCTGCCTCGTCGGCGGCGCGATCTGGTTCTTCAACGGGCTTCTGTTCCTCGGCAACGCCGCCTTCAACAATCTCGGCTTTCCCCTCCGTTCGACGCTGCTGAATTGGGGGCGGGCGACGCTCGGCACCGTCCCTCCGGCGATGCTCGGCGCGTCGCTCTACGGCCCCCGGGGCGTGGTGGCCGGGATGGGCCTCGGCTCGCTGGTCTTCGGGGCGCTCGGCATCCTGCTGGCCCGCCGCACGGTCGATCGGCTGGAGGGGGGCGGCCCGCGCCGGCGCGAACTCGAAAGCGCGGCAGAGGCGTCCCAGCGGGCGGCGCAGCTGCCGCCGGGCCACGCCCATCCCGAGCCGTTGAGCTGAGGGCGCGGCGGCCGGACACAGGTTTCGCGGGTCAGAACTGGTATTTCCCTGCGCAAACGGTCACGATGCCCTGTCCCGGCCGGTCCGACCCGGGCAGGATCGAGGCCTCATGTTCAACCCGCTCGAGATGTTCCAGGCGCAGGGTGAAGCCGGGCTTCAGGCCATGGCCCAGCAATTCGGCCTGACGAACGAGCAGACGGCCCGCGCCTTCGAGGCGCTGATGCCAGCCCTGACGCTCGGCCTCCAGCGCAGCGTCGGCATGGACCCGACCAGCTTCACCCGGATGTTCGGCATGCCTGGGGCGGCCCGGCCCGCGGCCCCGCAAGGGCTCGACGCCCTCGGCCAGATGTTCGGTTCGGCCCAGCTCATGCAGGCGGTCCTGCGGCAGGCCTCGGCCACCAGCGGGGTCGGCGCCCAGGTTCTGCGCCAGATGCTGCCGATGATGGCGGGCGCCGTGGTGGCCAGCATCGTCCACGTGATGCTCAACCAGCCGCAGGCCGAACCCGCGCAGGCGCGGCCGAGCGCGCCGCCGCCGCCCGTGCCGTTCCCGTTCGGCCCGGCCTGGACCGAGATGGCCAAGGCCTTCCTGCCCGCGGCAGAGCCGGCGCCGGCGCCGAAGCCCGCTCCCAAGCCCCCGGAGGCGACCATGGGTGAGGCCGGCTCCGACATGATCCACCAGATGCTGCGCACCGGCGCCGAGGTCCAGGGCAACAACATCCGGGCGATGCAGGAGCTGTTCGAGACCTTCTGGCCGTCGACCGGCGCGGCGACGGGCGCGGCGCCCCAAGGCAGCAAGCCCACTTCCCCGCCCCCCGATCCGGGGGCGCCCAAACCCCGGCGCGGGCGGCCGTCCGGCGGGACCGGCTGACGAGGGCACGCGGGTTCAAGTTGCCGGGGACCCGATGGGTCCGGACCACATGTCCTGCCGCGAAGGCGATGCGACGATGACCGACCACCTGACCGCCTGGGCCAATTGCGCGGAGAGCCGCGCCGAGAATGGCGTCGCCAAGCGTGCCATTCCGGGCGCTGGCGCGAGCCTCGTGCGGGTTGTGGTGCCGGCGGGCGTCTCGGCGTCGCGTCACAGCCACGAGCACGAGCAGTTCGTGCAGGTCGTCTCCGGTTCGGGCCTCCTGGAGACCGAGCAGGGCCGCAAGCCGTTTTCAGCCGGCAGCGTGTTCCATTTCCCCGCCGGGGTATGGCATGCCGCCACGTTCGAGACCGAGACGGTGCTGATCGAGACGAACCTCGCCGCTTGAGGCAGAGGAAGGTTTTGACAGGCGCGGTTGCCCTGCCGGCGTCTTTCAGGCGGATCGGTTTCGGAAGGTCGCGTGATCCTGATTCAGGCCTGTCCAGCCCCGAGCCGCACTTCCAGATCCTCGATCCCCGGCACCGTATCGCGGGCGTACTGGACCGCCTGATCAGCGCTCAGCAGGCGGCCGTCCTCCGGATAGTAGGCGAGCCCTCGCACCACGTGCACGCAAGCGGCAATGGCCATCAGGGCGCCGATGGATTCCGAAATGGTGCCGAAGTTGAAGGCATAGGCACAGGACCACGAGCCGCCAAAGTCGATGTCCGGATAGAAGTCTCTCAGTTCTGAGAGTGAAATGTTCGAACACTCGAAGCCCGATTCCCGGCCACGCCGCGTCGCCGGCAGGTGTCCCGACAAAGCTGGTGGGATCTTATCCGAGCGCAATTGCAGATCGAGGCCGAGCGCATCGAGACCGGCCTGCCATTCCGACACGCTGGCGAGCGGCCGCCGACACAGTGCATACGCTTCCATGCTCATGCGATCACGACTCCGATGGTGACGGCGACAGAGACGCGGCTCTTGACGGACATGCCGCGCAACAGATGGATCTCGATCACGGGGACGGTGGCGTCGACACCTGCGCCAGCCCGCAGGGCCCGGATGCGACTTGGCGACAGTCCCTCGTCACCGGTCTTGATGTCCCAGATCGCCTTGATGGGAGCCGCACTGGTCCGGCCATCCCGGAGAAGGACATCCGTGCGAATGCTGCCCGACAGGCCGTGGCGGACGATGTCGCCGGCGGCGAAGCTCTGCTCGACACCGTGCCTGCCGATTCCGGGCAGATCCAGCGCGCGCAGTCGGGCCGCCAGGTTCGCGTGGATCCTAATCCCGTAGAGGAACCCCTCTCCCGGCTCCGTGCTCTCGACGACGTCCGTCAGAATATCGAGGATCTCATCCGTCTTACCGTCGATCCGAGGGTCACCCGTGCGATCCTTGCGAACGACGGTGAGCGAGCCGCCCTCTCCGCACCATCGACCATCGCAGCCTCGAGGCTGGTCCGGTCGGAATCCAGCCCTGCTATCCAGAAGTTCAAAAGCGACGAAAGCTAAGCTCAAGCGAAGTTCCGCAATGGAATACGCCAGGATCAAATCTGGATCATGACTTCGCATCGCGCATCGTTCGCTCGATTCGTTCATGTTTTATTCCATGAATCTTTTCCTTCTATCAAGCGATTGAGGGAACAACTAGGAAAACAGGCCCGACCGGGTCGAAGGGGGGATTACGGCCTGCGGCAAATTATTCTTTGTGCGCGCGCAAAATGCCTGTGCTTGGCCTGATCGCCCCGTGCGTGTAGGAATCCCACCTTCAAAGCCCGCCCGTGCACGCCGACGAAAGGCCGGGCATCGCCCCTACCAGAACAGAGGCAGACCATGAGCGCCGGTACCGCCGCCGACAAGCACTTCTCCAACAGCTTCTTCGCCGCCCCCCTCACGGAAGCCGATCCCGAGATCGCCGAGGCCGTGGCCAAGGAGCTCGGCCGCCAGCAGCACGAGATCGAGCTGATCGCCTCGGAGAACATCGTCTCCCGCGCCGTGCTGGAGGCGCAGGGCTCGGTGCTGACCAACAAGTACGCCGAGGGCTATCCGGGCCGGCGCTATTACGGCGGCTGCCAGTTCGTGGACATCGCCGAGGACCTCGCGATCGAGCGCGCCAAGCGCCTGTTCGATTGCGGCTTCGCCAACGTGCAGCCGAATTCCGGGTCCCAGGCCAACCAGGGCGTGTTCCTGGCGCTGATGCAGCCTGGCGACACCTTCCTGGGCCTCGACCTCGCGGCCGGCGGCCACCTGACGCACGGCGCTCCGCCGAACGTCTCGGGCAAGTGGTTCAAGCCGGTCTCCTACACGGTGCGCCGTGACGACCAGCGGATCGACATGGAGCAGGTCGCCCAGCTCGCGCAGGAGCACAAGCCGAAGGTGATCATCGCCGGCGGCTCGGGCTATCCGCGTCACTGGGACTTCGCCAAGTTCCGCGAGATCGCCGATTCGGTCGGCGCCTACTTCATGGTCGACGCCGCCCACTTCGCCGGGTTGATCGCGGCCGGCGTGCACCCGTCGCCGTTCCCGCACGCCCACGTGGTGACCACCACGACCCACAAGACCCTCCGCGGTCCCCGTGGTGGCATGATCCTGACGAACGACGAGGCGCTGGCCAAGAAGTTCAACTCGGCGATCTTCCCCGGTATCCAGGGCGGCCCGCTGATGCACGTCATCGCCGGCAAGGCCGTGGCCTTCGGCGAGGCGCTGAAGCCCGAGTTCAAGATCTACGCCCGCCAGGTGGTGGAGAACGCCAAGGCGCTCGCCGATACGCTCATGTCGGGCGGCTACGACATCACCTCGGGCGGCACCGACAACCACCTGATGCTGGTCGACCTGCAGCGGAAGGGCCTGACCGGCAAGGCGGCGGAAGCCGCGCTGTCGCGGGCCGACATCACCTGCAACAAGAACGGCGTGCCCTTCGACACGCAGAAGCCGACCATCACCTCAGGCATCCGGCTCGGCACCCCGGCCGGCACGTCGCGCGGCTTCGGCGTCGCCGAGTTCAAGCAGATCGGCGGGTTCATCGTCGAGGTGCTGGACGGTCTCGTCGCCAAGGGCGAGGCGGGTGACAGCGCGGTCGAGGCCGACGTCAAGCGCCGCGTCCATGCGCTGACGGACCGGTTCCCGATCTACGGCTGAAGCCCAAGCGGGGCTGACCTTCCGGCCCGCCCCCCGAGTGGATTAGGAAACGGCCGCGGACCCGACCGGTCCGCGGCCGTTTCCATGCCCGAGCGCGAAACCCATGCGGTGTCCTTATTGCGGCGGCTCCGAGACCCAGGTGAAGGACTCGCGGCCCTCCGAGGACGGCGCCGCGATCCGGCGCCGCCGGGTCTGTCCCGACTGCGCCGGCCGCTTCACCACCTTCGAGCGGGTGCAGCTGCGCGAGGTCGTGGTGCTCAAGCGCTCCGGCAAGCGCGTGCCCTTCGACCGGGACAAGCTCCAGCGCTCCATCGACGTGGCTTTGCGCAAGCGCGCCGTCGATCCCGATCGGATCGAGCGGCTGGTCAACGGCATCACCCGGCAGCTCGAGAGCGCGGGCGAGCCGGAGGTGACCTCCGAGGCGATCGGTGAGCTGGTGATGGCGGGGCTCAAGGGCCTCGACGATGTCGCCTACGTGCGCTTCGCCTCGGTCTACAAGAACTTCCGCGAGGCCAAGGACTTCGAGGACCTGCTCGGCACGCTGAGCGACGGCACCCCGGTGCCGGCGGGCGCGCCCGAACCGGAGGTCGAGCCGGAGCCAGAGACATCGGGACGCCGCCGCGCCGGACGCTCATGAGCGACGACACGCATTTCATGCGCCTCGCCCTGGCGCTGGGTCGGCGCGGGCTCGGGACCACTTGGCCGAACCCGTCGGTCGGCGCCGTCGTGGTCGAGCCCGGAACGGGGCGGATCCTGGGGACGGGGGCGACGGCACCCGGCGGGCGCCCGCACGGCGAGCCGCTGGCGCTCGCCGCCGCGGGCGACGCCGCCCGCGGTGCGACCCTCTACGTCACCCTGGAGCCCTGCTCGCATTACGGCCGCACGCCGCCCTGCACCGACGCGATCCTGGCCTCGGGGATCGCCCGGGTGGTCAGCGCGATCGAGGATCCGGACCCACGGGTGGCGGGCCGCGGCCACGCCCTGCTGCGGACCGGCGGCGTCACGGTCGAGACCGGGCTGCTGCGGGATGCGGCGGCGCGCGACCATGTCGGCCATATCACCCGGGTGACGCGCGGCCGGCCGGCCCTGCACCTGAAGCTCGCCCGGACCCGCGACGGCTTCTGCGCGGCCGCCGGTCCCGAGCGCCTGCGGATCACCGGGCCGGTGGCGGACGGGGCGGTCCATCTCTGGCGGGCGCATGCGGACGGGATCCTGATCGGCATCGGCACCGCCCGGGCCGACGACCCGTCGCTGACCGTACGACTGCCGGGGCTGGCGGCGCGCTCGCCCCTGCGGATCGTCCTCGACACGCATCTGCGGCTCTCCCCGGCCAGCGTGCTCGCCCGGACGGCCCGCGACACGCCGACCCTGGTGCTGACAACCCGCTCCGCCCCGGCCCATGCCAAGCGCGCCCTGGAGGCGCTGGGGGTCGAGGTCGCCACGGTGCCGGCGGACGCGACCGGCGGGATCGACCTGACGGCCGCCCTGGCGCATCTGGGCGAGCGCGGACTGACGCGCCTGTGCAGCGAGGGCGGCCCCCGCCTTGCGGACGCGCTGGCGCGGGCCGATCTGATCGAGGCCTGCACGCTTGTCACCGGACCGGTGGAACTCGGCGCAGCCGGCGGCCTTCCGGCACTGGGCCCGTTCCTGGCGGAGGCCTTGGCAGGCGATCGGTTCCGCGAGGCCGAGCGGCTCAGGCTCGGGCCGGATGCGGCCGTGACCTACGAACGCAACAGGACGTAAGCGATGTTCACGGGGTTGGTCAGCGCCATCGGCACGGTCGTCTCGGTCGCAGGCGAGGGCGACCTGCGCCGGATCGCGATCCGCGCATCCTACGACCCGGCGACGATCGCACTCGGTGCCTCGATCGCCTGCGCGGGCCCATGCCTCACGGCGGTCTCGGTGGAGCCGGAAGAGGGCGGCTGCGTCTTCGCGGTCGACGCCGCCGCCGAGACCCTGGCGCGCACCAGTGTGGGCTCCTGGGTCACGGGCACGCGGATCAACCTCGAACGCTCCCTGAGGATCGGCGACGAACTCGGCGGCCATCTGGTTACCGGCCATGTCGACGGCCTCGCCGAGATCGTGGCGCGCGAGAGCGTCACGGCGGATGCCTGGGGCGCCAGCGAGCGCTTCACCTTGCGGGCGCCGGCGGCTCTGGCGAAGTTCATCGCCGAGAAGGGCTCGGTCTGCCTGGACGGGACCTCGCTCACGGTGAATTCGGTCCAGGGCGACCTGTTCTCGGTGCTGCTGATCCCCCACACCCTTCAGGTCACCACCTGGGGCGAGCGGCGCGAAGGCGACCGGCTCAACCTGGAGGTCGATCTGATCGCCCGCTACGCGGCCCGGCTCAGCGAGGCGCGCGCCGGCTGATCGGACTCCCGTCTTTGCGAGCGAAGCGACGCAACCCAGGGCAGCGCAACATCGGCGAACGTGGCGCTGCTGGATCGCGTCGCTCCGCTCGCAAAGACGACGCGGGATACCGCCTCAGCGGGGCGGGATCGAGTAGGTCCCGGTGGCGTGGCAGACGAGGTCCGGGCTCGCGGCGGCTTTGATCAGCACCTCGCCCACGGCCAAGCGGCGCCCGAGCTTGAGCAACCGGCACTCCGCCACGAGATCCCCCGAGATGGGCTTGCGCAGGAAGTTGAAGCTCAGGCTCGTCGTCACGGCGAGCGCCACCGGGCCGATATTGGCGAGGATCGCCGCGTAGAGGGCGTAGTCGGCGAGTGCCATCATGGCCGGCCCCGATACGGTCGCGCCGGGCCGGAGGAAGCGCTCTTGGGCTTCGAGCCGCATCCGCGCCGAGAGCGGACCAACCGCCTCAAGATGGTAGGCGCGGCCGCCCGCCTGCATCTGCGGGAATTCGCGGTCGAGAAAGGCGATGGTCTCAGCGAGCGTGAGGATCGTGGCGGTCATGGCCCCTTGCAGCATGGGCGTTACCGTGAGGCAATCCGCGGCCCCATCCCTCCGTCTCCCTCGTCCTGAGATGTTCGGATCGGATCAGCCCTGCCGCGGCCCCGGTCAGAAAAAGATCGGCCGCGCGCTGGCGGTGATCTCGCCCAGCACCGTGCCGGTGGCCGGTTCGACCTCCTTGAGCACCACGTCGTAGCCCCAGAGGTCGGCGAGGTGCTGCAGGACCCGCTTGGCGTCGTCCTTCTGCAAGGTGATCTTGTTGATCGCCTTGTGGTGCAGGATCAGGCGCCGGTCGCCCTCCAGGTCCACGTCCACCACCTCGATGTCCGGGTCGAGCCACGCCACATCGTACTGGCGCGCGAAGGCACGGCGCAGCTTGCGGTAGCCGCGCTCGTCGTGGATCGCCTCGACCCGCAATTCCGGCTCCTCGGGATCGTCGACCACGTGGAACAGCCGCAGGTCGCGCATCAGCTTGGGCGACAGGAATTGCTGGATGAAGCTCTCGTCGCGGTAATTCTCCCAGCAGTCGCGCAGGACCGCCATGGCGTCGCCGGTTCCGGCGATGTCGGGGAACCACTCCCGGTCCTCGTCGCTCGGCTGCTCCACGATGCGGGCGATGTCCTGCATCATCGCGAAACCGATCGCGTAGGGGTTGTGGCCGCCGTAGGAGCGGTCGTCGTAGTTCGGCTGCCGGATGACATTGGTGTGCGACTGGAGGAACTCCAGATAGGCCGCCTCGGTGATTTGCCCGGATTCCGACAGGGCGTTCATGATCCGGTAGTGGCAATAGGTGGCGCAGCCCTCGTTCATCACCTTGGTCTGGCGCTGCGGGTAGAAATACTGGGCGACCAGGCGGACGATGCGCAGGATCTCCCGCTGCCAGGGGCGCAGACGCGGCGCGGCCTTCTCCAGGAAGTACAGGATGTTTTCCTGCGGCAGTTCGAGCAGCGCCTTGCGCCGCTCGGCGGCCACGTCCGGACGCGCCGTGCCGATCTTCTGCGGCAGGGTCCGCCAGAGGTCGTTGTAGATCTGCTCGCCGTGCTCGATCCGCTCGCGCTCGCGCCGCTGCTCGGAGGCGAGGTCGGGGCGCTTCTTGCGCGGGTAGCGGTGGACGCCCTGGCTCATCAGCGCGTGCGCGGCGTCGAGCACCTGCTCCACGGCCTGGTGGCCGTAGCGCTCCTCGCAGCGGCTGATGAAGCCCTTGGCGAAGTCGAGATAATCGAGGATGCCCTCGGCATCGGTCCACTGCCGGAACAGATAGTTGTTCTTGAAGAAGTGGTTGTGGCCGAAGGCGGCGTGCGCGATGACCAGCGTCTGCATGGTCGCCGTGTTCTCCTCCATCACGTAGGAGATGCACGGGTCGGAATTGATGACGATCTCGTAGGCCAGCCCCATCAGGCCGCGGCGGTAGCCGGCCTCGTGCTGGGCGAAATGCTTGCCGAACGACCAGTGCTTGTAGAACAGCGGCATGCCGATCGACGCGTAGGCGTCGAGCATCTGCTCGGCCGTGATGATCTCGATCTGGTTCGGGTACCAGGACAGGCCGAGCTGTGGCCCAGCCACGGCCTCGCAGGCGTCGTGGATGCGGCGGATCGTGTCGAAATCCCAGTCGTTGCCGGTGAAGAGGGGTTTTTGGGTGCCCGAAATGATCTGAGGCGTGCGTGCCTTGACGAGCGTCATGCGGCCTCCCGATCAACCAGAGCGTATCCCGTGTCCCCACGGGACGGGAATTCCCTCGCCCCGCAGAGGGGGGAGGAAGAGGCGGCGCGGGTCATCATCACCCCTCCGCCTCCGCCCGGGCATCCTTGCGCCCGAACAGCTCGCGGAAGACCGGGTAGATCTCCCGGCGGTGGTTGACCTTGCGCATGGCGATCGGGCCGCCGGCCTTGGCGATCGCCTCGTAGGTCCGCCACAAGGTGGTGCGGTGCTCCACGAAGCCGGCGCGCGGGCCGTTTTCGTCCCCGACCTCCAGATAGGCGAAGTGCTGGCAGGCCGGCAGAATGTGCGAGCGCAGCAGCTCTGTCGAGGTCGGCGCATCCGAGGAGACGTTGTCGCCATCCGAGGCCTGGGCCGCGTAGATGTTCCAGTCGTTGGGGTCGTAGCGCTCGGCGATGATGCGCTTCATCTCGACCAGCGCGGACGAAACCAGCGTGCCGCCAGTCTCGCGGGAGCCGAAGAACGTCTCCTCGTCCACCTCGGTCGCCCGATCGGTGTGGCGGATGAACACGATCTCGACGTGGCGGTAGCGCCGCGTCAGGAAGATGTGCAGCAGGATGTAGAACCGCTTGGCCAAGTCTTTCATGTGCTCGGTCATCGAGCCGGACACGTCCATCAGGCAGAACATCACGGCCTGAGCGATTGGCCGCGGATAGGGCTCGAACCGGCGAAACCGCAGGTCGATCGGATCGACATAGGGAATGCGCTTCGCGCGCTCGCGCAACTTCAGCAGCGCCTGCTCCAGCTCCGCCCGCTCAGGGTCGCTCTCCGGGAGCGCATCGAGCCGCGCCTCCAGGGCCGCGACCTCCTCGGGCTTCGGGCGCTTGAGGGCGATCCGCCGCGACATCGAGTTGCGTAGGGTCCGGGTGAGCGCAAGGTTCGCCGGCGAGCCGGTCACCGTGTAGCCCGCCCGGCGCAGTCCCTCGGTCTCGACGATGGCGAGGCGCCGCTTGGCGAGGTCCGGCAGTTCCAGATCCTCGAGGAACAGCTCCAGAAACTCCTCGCGGGTGAGCACGAAGCGGAATGCGTCCTCGCTGTTCTCGCCGCCCTCCCCGCCCTCGCCGGAGCCGCGACCGCCGCCGCCACCCGGCGGCCGCTCGATCGTGTCGCCCTCCACGTAGGTCTTGTTGCCGGGCAGGATGTGATCCTGCAGGCCGGTGCCGGGCTGGCGAGAGAAGCGCGGCTCGCGCACGCCGTCCGCCGGCACGCTGACGCGGCCGTCCTTGCCGAGATCCTTGATGTCCTTCTCGCGGGCGGATTCCCGCACGGCGCGCTGGGCCACGTCCTTCACACGGCGCAGGAAGCGCTGGCGGTTGGGGAGGCTCTTGCCGCCCGGGTTCAAACGTCGGTCGACGATGTGCATCCGCTGCGAAAACCCTCGTCCGCGTGTGCCGGCCGGGTCCGGACCCGTATCGTACCATGTTGCGTCCGGAGGAAGGGATCCCTCTTCCGCAACGGGCCTGAGATCCTCACCGGCCGGTCGTCCGAAACTGTGGCAGCGGAGGGTCGATTCTGGCCCGGCCGGATTGGACCCGGCCGGGCGCCCTACGCCTCAGCCGGCCTGCTTCACCCGCATGTACCATTCGACCAGGCGGCGGACCTGCCGCTCGGTATAGCCGCGCGCGACCATGCGATCGACGAATTCGCCGTGCTTCTTCTCGGTCTCGCCGTCCTTCTTGGAGCCGAAGGAGATCACCGGCAGCAGCTCCTCCACCTGGGAGAACATCCGCCGCTCGATCACCTCGCGCAGCTTCTCGTAACTGGTCCAGCTCGGGTTGCGGCCGCCGTGCTGGGCCCGGGAGCGCAGGGCGAACTTCACCACCTCGTTGCGGAAATCCTTCGGGTTGGCGATCCCGGCGGGCTTCTCGATCTTGGTCAGCTCCTGGTTCAGGAGCTCACGGTTCATGAGCTGGCCGGTCTCGGCGTCCTTGAAGTCCTGATCCTCGATCCAGGCATCGGCGTAGTCGATGTACCGGTCGAACAGGTTCTGCCCATAATCGTGGTACGATTCGAGGTAGGCCTTCTGGATCTCGTGGCCGATGAACTCCGCGTAGCGCGGGGCCAGCTCGGTCTTGATGAATTCCAGGTACTTCTTCTCGGTCTCGGGCGGGAGCTGCTCGCGGCGCAGCGACTGCTCCAGCACGTACATCAGGTGCACCGGGTCGGCCGAGACCTCGGTGGTGTCGTGGTTGAAGGTCGCGGCGAGCACCTTGAAGGCGAAGCGGGTCGAGATCCCGTCCATGCCCTCGTCGACGCCGGCCGTATCCTTGTATTCCTGCATCGAGCGGGCGCGGGGATCGACCTCGCGCAGGCTCTCGCCGTCATAGACCCGCATCTTCGAGAAGGCGTTGGAATTGGCGTGTTCCCGCAGGCGCGAGAGCACCGAGAATCGCGCCAGCATCTCCAGCGTGCCGGGCGCGCAGGCCGCGTCCGACAGTTCCGAGCCGGAGATCAGCTTCTCGTAGATGTGCTGCTCTTCGGTGACGCGCAGGCAATACGGGACCTTGATCACGTAGATCCGGTCGATGAAGGCCTCGTTGTTCTTGTTGGTCTTGAACGTCTGCCACTCGGCCTCGTTCGAGTGGGCCAGGATCACCCCGGTGAACGGGATCGCGCCGATATTCTCGGTGCCGACGTAATTGCCCTCCTGCGTCGCGGTGAGCAGCGGGTGCAGCATCTTGATCGGCGCCTTGAACATCTCGACGAACTCCAGGATGCCCTGGTTCGCCCGGTTCAGGCCGCCCGAATACGAGTAGGCGTCGGGATCCGCCTGCGACAACGTCTCCAGCCGGCGGATATCGACCTTGCCGACCAGCGAGGAGATGTCCTGGTTGTTCTCGTCGCCCGGCTCGGTCTTGGCGATGGCGATCTGGCGCAGGCGCGAGGGCCGGACCTTGATCACCTTGAAGCGCGAGATGTCGCCGTTGAACTCGTCGAGGCGCTTCAGCGCCCAGGGGCTCATCAGGCCGGTCAGCCGCCGGCGCGGGACGCCGTAGCGCTTCTGGATCTCCTCGCCCATCGTCTCGGGGTCGAACAGGCCCAGCGGGCTCTCGAAGACCGGCGAGACCTCGTCCCCAGCCTTGAGGACGTAGACGGGGTGAACCTCCATCAGGAGCTTCAGCCGCTCGGCCAGCGACGACTTACCGCCGCCGACAGGCCCGAGCAGGTAGAGGATCTGCTTGCGCTCCTCCAGGCCCTGCGCGGCATGGCGGAAGAACGAGACGATCCGCTCGATCGTCTCCTCCATGCCGTAGAACTCGCGGAAGGCCGGGTAGGTGCGGATCGTCCGGTTCATGAAGATCCGGCCGAGGCGCGAATCCTTGGATGTGTCCACAAATTCGGGTTCGCCGATCGCCGCCAGGATGCGCTCGGCGGCCGAGGCGTACATCAGGGGCTCGTCGCGACAGGCCTCGAGGTACTCGGAGAGCGTCATCTCCGTGTCGCGGCGGGCCTCGTACCCTCGGACGAAGCTCTGGAAAAGGTCGTTCGTCGCATGCATGGGCATTCGATAACCCTCTCAGACCGTGACAGCTTCATCCTGTCTCGGCTTGGATGCAACCGACAGGCCCGCTTTTGTCGCAGTGCGGCGAGCATGGCGCTCGGCATGTCGATTGCTTGCAACACCCACGGGTGCTGAGCGCGACGCGGACGAGTCTCCGCGCCGTCTCGCGCCGCGTGCTGGAAGCGGCAAAACAGGACCCGGCCCGCGAACCGCCGACTCGGCTCACAAATCAGTGCCCTCTTTCTTGGACTCGTCGCCCGATTTGGCGGCGGCTGCTCCGACCGTGATCTTCACGGTCTGCGTCTGGACTTGCCCGTCGGAGCTCTTCACCTCGAACGTCACTTCGTCGGACCCCGTGAACCCGCTGTTGGGCTGGTAGAACAGGGCCTGCACCGCCGCCTCCTTGTTGGGGCAGCGATAGCTCGCCGGCGTCTTCAGCTTGCCGACCTTGGTGATGATCGAGCCGTTCTTCGGCGGCCCGGAAACCTTGAACTCGGGCATCGGCCCAGGAGAACAATCCTTCTTGAGGTTGGGCGCGATCTCAAGCCGCACCGACTTGCCGGGCGCGACCGTCTTGGTTCGGTTCGCCGGGGACTGGGCCAGCGCCGGCCCGGCGAGGGCCAGACTGCCCACGAGGAGCGCAGCGAACGGACGAAGGGCGATCATGGCAGCGTCTCTCCGGTGCCGATCCGGGGCCTGTCTCCGGAAACGCCGCCCGGTGCCCCGTTCATCGGTCGAGACCATGTGGGGACGCCGCGCACGAGCGTCGAGGGCTATCCCGGCGGCTTAATTCTGCAGCGCCGCGGCGACGATCCCCGTGACCCGGGCGATCTGCGCGGCGTCGAGTTCCCCGGCCAGGGCGGTGGCGAGCCGCGCCTCGACCTGGGCGCGCTCGCCGGCATCCGCGATCGGCGTGGCGGGAATCTCGTCCTCGGCGAGACGGCACACGCGGCGGATCGCCTCCGCGGCCGAGAGCAGCTTCTCCCGATCGGTGGGTCCCATCTCCCAGAGCGGGTTGCGCAGGCGGCTGATCACGCGCTTCGCGTCGCGGTAGTGCCGGTCGACGTTGGTGGCGGCCTCGATCTGGCTGACGAGGAACATCAGCTCCAGGACTTCGGACGCCGCTTCCGGACAGGTGCGGACGATCCGCATGATGCGGGCCATCAGCTCTTGGCTGGGCGACAGCTTGGGTTTGGGCGCGGCCATGCGGGCGACAACGCGAGTTGTTGCCGAAAAGTTCGCCTGCCGCGTGTATGATCGGCTCCGAAGCGCCCAGGGGTCTCCGCAGTGTCGGTCAGGCTTCCGCGCCGGGCATCTCACGCAAGCCGTCGAGCAGGGCGCGGCAGACGCGCAGCTCCTCCAGGACGTCCGCGAGGGCGGCGCGGTCGGAGATCCCGATCGGCTCGTTCATGGCGGCCGCCTCGGCCTCGCCCTCCTGGAACAGGGGCTCGGCGGCCACGGCCTCGCCGCGACCCACCGCCTGGACGAAACGGATGCCGTTCTCCTTGATCACCCGCTGCGCCCCCGCGATGGTGTAGCGCCGCACGTGCAGGAGATGGCGGATGCCGGCAACGAGCTCGACATCCTGGGGCCGGTAGTAGCGCCGCCCCCCGGCCCGCTTCACGGGGCGGATCTGTCCGAAGCGGGTTTCCCAGAAACGCAGCACGTGCTGAGGCACGTCGAGTTCCTCGGCGACCTCGCTGATGGTGCGGAACGCGTGTGCGCTCTTCTCGCCGGTCCCGGCCGGCGGTTCGTCGGTCTGTTCGGCGAGGGCTGGCGGCATGGCGGTCTTACGGATCGGCTGGAGGCGGCACGATCTTGCCGGGTCGCGGAGCCGTACTCAAGCCTGACCGGCGCAGGAATCCCACTGCGTTCCGGGACAGCACCGCGTCCACGACCCGCCCTGCGCGGACCCGCTCCGCCTCAATCGTCGTCGTGCTGGTCCGCGCCGTTGAGGCCGTTGATCTTCGCCTTCAGGACGTTCGACGGCTTGAACACCATCACCTGGCGGGGCTCGATCGCGACTTCCACACCGGTCTTGGGATTGCGGCCGACGCGCTTGCCCTTGCTGCGCACCACGAAGGAGCCGAAGGAGGACAGCTTCACCGTCTCGCCGCTCGCCAGGCAGGTGCAGATCTCCGACAGCACGGTCTCGACGAGGGCGGCCGACTCGGTCCGGGACAGGCCCACCTGATGGTAGACGGCCTCGCTCAAGTCGGCGCGCGTCACCGTCTTGCCTGCCATGCCGTGTCCCCTCGCCCGCATCGCTCGCCCCATGGCGCATGGCGCAGCATCTATGGCCGCACCGAACGCTGAAGGCGTATCCCTATGATCCGGCACGCTAATCGGCGCTCCGCCCCCGGTCAACCGCACCGACACACCGAATTGTTTCGGTGTGTCTCCGGACGCGTCACCAGCGGATCAGCGCGGCCCCCCAGCTGAACCCGCCGCCGATCGCCTCGATCATCACCAGGTCACCCGCGCGGATGCGGCCGTCCCGGCGCGCCACGTCGAGGGCCAGCGGGATCGAGGCCGCCGAGGTGTTGCCGTGGCGGTCCACCGTCAGGACGATCTTCTCCCGCGCGATGGCGAGCTTGTCGGCCGAGGCCTCGATGATCCGGCGATTGGCCTGGTGAGGCACGAACCAGTCGAGGTCGTCCGCGGTGACGCCGGCCTGCGCGAAGGCCGCGACGATCACGTCGGTGACCTGCCCGACGGCGAACCGGAACACGTCGCGGCCCTCCATGCGCAGGCGCCCGGTGGTGCCGGTCGAGCCGGGTCCGCCATCGACGTAGAGCTTCTCGCGGTACCGCCCGTCCGAGCGCAGGCTGCTGCTGAGGACCCCGCGGCCATCCGCGTCCTCCCGCGCCTCCAGCACGATCGCCCCGGCCCCGTCGCCGAACAGGACGCAGGTGGTGCGGTCCTCCCAATCGACGATTCGCGAGAAGGTCTCGGCGCCGATCACCAGCGCCCGGCGGGCCGCCCCGGTCACCAGGAACTTGTCGGCGGTCGAGACCGCGAACACGAAGCCGGCGCAGACGGCCTGAAGATCGAAGGCGGCGCCCTGGTGGATGCCGAGCGCGGCCTGGATCTGGGTCGCGGTGGAGGGGAAGGTATGGTCCGGGGTCGAGGTCGCGCAGATGACGAGGTCGATGTCGGCCGCCGTCAGGCCGGCATCGTCGAGGGCGGCTTGGGCAGCCCGGGTGCCGAGCACCGAGGTCGTCTCGTCGGCCGCCGCGATGTGCCGCTGGCGGATGCCGGTCCGCTGGACGATCCACTCGTCCGACGTGTCCACCAGCTCGGCCAGGGCGGCGTTGGTCACGACGCGCGCGGGCAGGCACGATCCGGTTCCGACCACCACCGAGCGCAGGTCCGGGACGCGCCGATTCGGCTCGGGGTCTGTACGGAGGGTCGCCATCATTGTCCTTCCCGGGCAGCGCGGGTTCACACCCGTCAGGTGTGTCGCCGCAGGCGCCCGATTTCCATCCTGTCCGCCCAAGGGGCCTCTAAGGCCGGCACCGGCTGTTCAGGCCGGCACCGGCCCGTTCAGGCTGGCGCCAGGGCCGCCGTCTGGTCGAG
Source organism: Methylobacterium sp. PvR107 (assembly GCF_017833295.1). Taxonomy (NCBI): domain Bacteria; kingdom Pseudomonadati; phylum Pseudomonadota; class Alphaproteobacteria; order Hyphomicrobiales; family Methylobacteriaceae; genus Methylobacterium; species Methylobacterium sp. PvR107. Next base: position 3,903,279 of record NZ_JAFIBW010000001.1, on the reverse strand, counting down.
TCTCTCGCGGATCGTGCGGATCATGTCGTGACGCGCCATGTCGTGCGCCAGATCGATGGCGGCCGCGAAGCCCTGCGCGTTCTCGGAGCCGTGGCTCTTGATGACGATGCCTTCCAGGCCGAGGAACACACCGCCATTGGCCCGGCTCGGGTTCATCTTGTCGCGGAGCGCCCGGAAGGCCTGCCTTGCGAAGAGGGCGCCGATCTTGGCCGCCAGCGTCCGCGTCATGGCCGCGCGCAGATAGCTGCCGATCTGCTTGGCCGTGCCCTCGGCGGTCTTGAGGGCGATGTTGCCCGTGAAGCCCTCGGTCACGACCACGTCGACCGTGCCCCGGCCGAGATCCGTGCCCTCGACGAAGCCGTGATAGCTGAGCCCGGGGCTCTCCATCTCGCGCAGGATCCGGGCGGCTTCCTTGACGGCCTCGTTGCCCTTCATCTCCTCGGTGCCGACGTTGAGCAGGCCGACAGTCGGCCGGTCGAGGTCGAACACGATGCGGGCCATGGCCGAGCCCATCACGGCCATCTCGACGAGGTGCTCGGCATCCGTGCCGATGGTGGCGCCGACATCCAGCACGACGCTCTCACCGCGCAGGGTCGGCCACAGGCACGCGATGGCAGGGCGCTCGATCCCCGACATGGTCTTCAGGCAGATCTTCGACATCGCCATCAGGGCGCCGGTGTTGCCGGCCGAGACGCAGGCATCCGCCTGACCGTCGCGCACAGCCTGGATCGCCTGCCACATGGACGACTTGCCCCGGCCCTGGCGCACCGCCTGACTCGGCTTGTCATCCATGGCCACGGACACCGTGGTATGGCGGATCTCGACGCAATCCTTGAGCCGGGGCTCCTTGGCGACCAGCGGCGCGATCACCGCCTCGTCGCCGAACATCAGGAAGGTGGTGCCGGGATGGCGCTCGCGGGCGAGGGCCGCGCCGGGCACGACCGTGGAGGGTCCGTGGTCGCCGCCCATGGCGTCGAGCGAGATGCACACGCGTTGAGACATGTCGTTCAGGCGGGTCGCGAAGTCTCGGCGGGAAAAGGGGCGGACAGGGACGAGATAGCCCTGTCGGGCGCGGCGGACCATAGCGATACCGAGCCCGCGGGCAAATGAATTCGGGCGGCACGCGCCGGCTCATCGCAAAGCGGAGGCTTGATCGCTCGGGGCGCGGGACTGCCAGGACGTGCGAAATATCCCCCGTCCTTCCGGGGCCGTGCAGCGGTCAGGCGATCGAAGCCGCGCGGTGCGCAGGCGTCGGCGCTCAGCCCTCGCCGTCGCGAAGCTTACGCAGCCCGGCCAGGGGTCCCGCGTCCTCGCCCACGACCACGGGCTCGAAGCTGATGCCGGGCTTGCGGGGATAGGCGTCCAGCCCCAGCGCCAGGAACTCCGCGGTGAGCGCGCCGAAATCGATGCGGCCGCCGACGAGCGGGTCGGGGATGTCGGCGTCCCCGGCATCGGTGCCGGCGAGCCGGTCGGTATCGGTGAACACGACCTCGACCGGCTCGCGCACCGGCGACTCGAACGGTTCGAGGCTGACGGTGCAGACCTGCGTGACCACGGCCTCCACGCGGCCCGTCACCGTGAGCCGGCTGGTCGACCCCGCGATCTCGAACCGCCCGACCAGGTCGCGGATGGCGGGGATCCCGAAATCGGCCGCGAGGGCCGCGCACTCGGCCGGGCTCGCCTCCACGATGGCGGTGCCGTGCCCCTGGGGCAGGCGCTCGACATTCACCCAGCGCGAGAGCGGGCCGCTGGCCTGGCTGCTGTCCCGGGTCATGCGCGGTGTCATGCTCTGTCCTCAATGGGCGCGAAAGGGGATGCGAAACCGTCCGGCGCCGGTAAGGGCGGCCCATCGCCGAGCAACCCGTCGAGGTCAACCGCCGCCAGGGCCGCGTCGACCGCCTGGACGTAGGCGGCGAGGCCCGTCCCGTCGCCCTCCCCGCCGAGCACGTTGCGGACGAGTGCCGCGCGCAGCGCCGCCGTGTCGCCCGCGTCGAGGGCGGCGTCGTAGCCCGTGGCCCGGCCGTAGAAGGCGGCGCCGAGCTTCTTCATCCGCTTGGACACGCCCATGTCGCCGACGCCCAGTTCGCGCAGGGACGCGTCGAGCTGGGTGAAGACCGAATTGACGAGATCCTGCGCCACCTCGGCGGCCGGCGCCGGCAGCCGGCCCAGCCGGCGCAGGACCAGGATCGCGTGGAGGCACAGGGCCTCGAACCGGCCCTCGACGGTGTCGGGGACGCCGAGGCGTGTGTAGAGGCCCGGCTGGCGCGCGGCCATGCTCAGGGCAAGGTGCAGCCCCTCGACGGCGCGGCGGCGCGCGTTCGCGCGGCGGAACAACCCGGCGATCATGGGCACCCCTGGGTGAAAAATCGGACGGCGCCGCACCCGGCACGGATGTCGGCTGCCTGTGGCCAAGCTTGCCTTGTCAAAGCCATAACCCCGCGGTACGGCAACCCACGCCCAGGGCGCAAGCGCCGTCGGAATCCCGTGCCGGCGGCCTCGGTTGCGTCCCGTCCGTCCACACGCTTTCTGGGGGCCCGATGCGGCGCCGTCTCGTCCAGTCCTTCGCGCGCCTCGCCCTGCTCGGCCTTGCGGGAGCCGGCCTGTCCGGCTGCATCGGCGAGGAGCTGCGCCACGGCTATCAGGTCGATCAGGCCGCACTCGCCACGATCAAGCCCGGCATGAGCCCCGAGCAGGTGCTGCAGATTCTCGGCACGCCGTCGACAGTCTCCACGGTGGGCAACAAGTCCTGGTACTACATCTCCCAGAACACCCGCCGGACGATCATGTTCATGGGCGAGCAGGTCGAGGACCAGAAGGTCACGGCGGTCTACTTCAGCCCCGGCTTCAAGGTCGAGCGCGTGGCGCTCTACGGCCTCCAGGACGGGCGGGTGTTCGACTTCATCGAGCGCACCACGCCGACGAGCGGCGCCGACCGGGCCTTCCTCAGCCAGCTGTTCCGCGGCCTGACCCGCTACGAGCCGTTCGGCAGCGGCAACGGCGCCAGCGTCGTGCCGGGCGCGAACCGCGGCCTGTGACCGGCGGCGCCCGCCGCGAGGCGGGCGATCTCCGCGGGTTCTGAAAACACGTATTCGGGTCCGAGCGCCGCGAGCGCCCGCGGATCGGTGTAGCCCCAGGCCACGGCGCCGAACGGGCAGCCGAGGGCTCGCGCCGCCTCCAGATCCCGGATCTCGTCACCGATGCAGAGCGCCCGGTCCGCCGCGATCCCGGTCCGCGCGAGCAGCGCCCTCAGCCGGCGCGCCTTGCCGAAGATCGAAGCGCCGCAGGCATAGGCGTCGATGCGGGCGGCGTTGTCCGGCCCGAGCACGCGGCGGACGGTCTCCAGGCGGTTCGACGACAGGATCGCCAGCGGCACGCCCGCCTCGGCGATCTCGGCGAGCATCGCCGTGACGCCGGGAAACAGCGCGATCCGCGCGGCGTCGCGCGCGGCCAGGGCATGCATGTGGCGGGCGATGAGCGGCAGCTTCCAGCGGGGGATGCCGAGATGGGCGACGATCGCACGGGCGCCCTGCCGCCGCAGCCCGTCGACCTCGTGCGCCTCGACGCGGCGGAAGCGGTAGCGGTCGGCCACGCCGTTCAGGACCGAGCAGAACCAGTCGAAGCTGTCGGCGAGGGTGCCGTCGAAATCGAGGACGATGAGGCCAGGCCCACGCGCGGGCTCCCGGGCCATCTCAGGTCCGCAGGTTCTCGATCGGGACGCTGAGGCGCAGCTGCAGCCCGCCCGGCGCCCAGTCGTGCTCCAGCACGCCGTCGAGCTGGCCGGCAACGCTGCGCTCGGCCAAGACCGTGCCGAAGCCCTTGCGGGACGGAGCGCCGACGACCGGGGGGCCGCCCGCCTCCTGCCATGTCAGCGTGTAGCGGTCCGCTTCGTGGCGCCCCATCAGCGAGACCCCGCCCTCATTGGTGGAGAGGCCGCCATACTTCATCGCGTTGGTCGCCTGCTCGTGCATGATCAGCGCGAGGGCGGTGGCGGTGCGCTCGCCGATCTCGGCATCGTCGCCGAAGATCGCCACCCGAGCCCGGCCGCCTTCCTCATAGGCGGCCATGATCAGGCGCATGAGCCCCAGGACCGTCTGGCCCGCCACCGCGGGGGCGCTGTCGGGGGAGTGCGGCCGGACATATTCGTGCGCCCGCGCCAGGGCGCCGAGTCGCTCCCGGAAGGCGGCCGCGAAAGGCTTGGCGGCCGGATCGCTGCGCGCGGTCAGCGCGGCCAGCCCGCCGACCACCGCGAAGATGTTCTTGATCCGGTGCGACAGCTCGCGGATCAGCAGGTCGCGGGCCTCCTCGGCGCGCTTGGCCTCGCGCAGGTCGCGGGTGACGGTGGCATAGCCGACCTCGGCCCCGGTCGGATCGCGCACGGGGAAGATGTTGTACAGGACCGCCACCGGCTCGACCGTTCCGAAGTGGCGGAAGGCCAGCTCGCCCTCCCAGAAGCCGTTCCGGCGGACCGCCGGCATCACGGTCTCGGCCAGCACGCGGCGGCTGTCGTCCGTGAAGAGATCCGGAATCCTGTGCCGGCGCGCGGCGGCGAGGTCGGGCAGGCCGACCAGGGCCAGGGCCGCCTCGTTGAGATGGGTGATCTCGCCCTCCAGGGTGCAGAGGCCGATGAAGTCCTTCGAGGTCTCCACGATGGCGGCGAGCTTGCGCGCCTCGGCTTCGGCACGCTTCAGGTCGTCGATGTCGGTGCAGGTCCCGAACCAGCGCTCGATCCGCCCCTCCGCGTCGCGGATCGGCATGGCGCGGCCCAGCGTCCAGCGGTAGTCGCCGCCGCGATGGCGCAGGCGGTACTCGATCTCATAGGGCTCGCCGGTCTCCAGCGAGTGGCGCCACCGGGTCCAGGCCCGCTCCTGATCCTCCGGATGGAACACGTCGTTCCAACCCTCGCCGTCGGTGGAGCCGTAGGGCACGCCGGTGAACTCGTACCAGCGGTCGTTGTAATAGTCGTGGAACCCGTCCGGCAGCGTGGTCCAGACCATCTGGGGCATCGCCGCGGTCATCACCCGGAAGCGACGCTCGCTCGCGGCGATCTCCGCCTCGCGGGCGGCGACCTGCGCCAGCGTCCGGCGGTGCTCCAGCAGGCTCGAGATCTGCCGCGCCAGCGCCAGCAGGGTCGCGGTCTGCTCCGAGTCGAGCCCGTCCGGCCGTGGGGCCCGGTCGAGCACGCACAGGGCGCCGAGCGGAATGCCGTGTTGGCCGCGGATCACCGCGCCTGCGTAGAATCGAAAGGCCGGCCCCCCGGTCACGAGCGGGTTCTCGGTGGTCCGCGGGTCGGCGGTCAGGTCCGGGATGATGAGGACGTCACCGGCCTCGATCGTGTGGGCGCAGACCGAGCAGTTGATCGGCAGCTCGCGCTTGCCGAGACCCACCTCCGACTTGAACCATTGCCGCTCCGCATCCACCAGGCTGACGAGGGCAACCGGCGCGCGGCAGACATAGGCGGCGACGCGCACGAGGTCGTCGTAGAGCGGCTCAGGCTCCGAATCGAGGATGGCGAGGTCGCGCAGCTCCGCGATCCGGGCCGCGGCGCTCCAGCGCCGGTCGGTCGGTTCGGAAGCCGCGAGCGCGTGAGGAGCCGGCACATCCATGATCCAGCTCCCCAAATAGGTGCGCGGACGGCGCCTGCCTAGGCACCGCCGCACATTGCCGCCACGCTTTTTGTGGGCGCGGCAGCGGATCGGGGCCGAAGGCGTCTCAGGCGGCGCGGGCCTCGCTCAGGGTCGGGTAGTCGACATAGCCCTCGGGGCCCTGGCTGTACCACGTCGCGGCGTTGTCCTTGTTGAGCGGCGCACCCTTGGCGATCCGCTCGACGAGGTCCGGATTGGCGATGTAGGTCCGACCGAACGCGATGGCGTCGGCCGCGCCGGCATCCAGCACCTTCTGGCCGCTGATCCCGTCGTAATCGGCGTTGAGGATCATCGGGTTGCGGAACACGCGCCGCATCGCCGGGGCGATCGGCGGATGGTCGGCCTTGCCGAAGGTGCCGTCCGGGCCCGGCTCGCGCATCTCCAGGAAGGCGATGCCGACATCGGCCAGCGCCTGCGCAGCGGCCACGAACAGCGGCTCGGGGTTCGAATCGTTGCAGCCCTGGATCGCGCCGTTCGGCGAGAGGCGCACGCCGGTGCGCTCGGGCCCTGCGACCTTGGCCACAACCTCGGTGACCTCGCGCAGAAGCCGCACCCGGTTCTCGATGGAGCCGCCGTACTGGTCGGTGCGGTGGTTGGTGCCGTCGCGCAGAAATTCGTCGATCAGGTAGCCGTTCGCTGCGTGAATCTGCACGCCGTCAAAGCCGGCGGCCAGCGCGTTGGCGGTGGCGCGCTCGTAATCCGCGAGCAGGCGCGGGATCTCGGCGACCTCCAGGGCGCGGGCCTCACCGTAGGGCTTCTTGCCGGCATAGGTATGGGCCTGGTCGGGCGCCGTGGTGGCGGAGGACGAGACCGGCTTGGCGCCGCCGAGGAAGTCCGGGTGGACCATCCGGCCCATGTGCCAGATCTGGCAGACGATCTTGCCGCCCTTGTCGTGGACCGCCTTCACGATCGGCCGCCACGCATCGACCTGGGCGTCGGACCAGATGCCCGGCGCGAACGGCCAGCCCAGGCCCTCTTGGCTGATGCCGGTGGCCTCGGTGAGGATCAGGCCGGCGCCGGCACGCTGGGCGTAATACTCGGCCATGATCGGGGTCGGCACGTGCTCGCGGGTGCCGCGGCCCCGGGTGAGCGGGGCCATGAAGATCCGGTTCTTCGCCTCGATGGCGCCGATGCGGATCGGGTCGAGCAGGGATGGCATGAATTACCTCGTGCTGGTGCGACGTGGGGGCCGCATCCGGTTCGTTCCGGCGCCGAGGTGGCGCTGCGGCGCGGCGATGCCAAGGTGCGGCGCAACGGAGACGACGGCGGCGTGCGAGGGCGCACATGCCGAGAAAGGGCCGGGCCCCTGCGGAGCCCGGCCCTCGCCATGCGTCAGGGTCTCGCCAGCCCTCAGTGACAATCGACCCTATAATCCGCTTTTATCACTGAGAGGGGCTGGCAGGCCGAACATCAAAGTCACCTGCCCATTTCACCAAAGTTCCGCGCATCGTCTTGGGATCGCACAACCTAACGTGCGATCCTCTGGGTGGTTTGTGGTTTGTGGGTTGCGTCTCGGAACCGGAGAATTCCTCGACTGGCCGGCGCTGTCGCGCATGGCGGGACGAGGCGTCGCCACACGGCCGGGCCCACCTACCGCTTCACGAACCCGATGTCGGCAGCGACGCCCTTGAGGCGCTCGGGCTCGCGCTCCTTCCGCTCTGAGTAGCGGTCAACCAGGTACTCGGCCCGGCCCCGCGTCAGCAGCGTGAACTTCATCAGCTCCTCGCACACGTCCACGACCCGGTCGTACAGCGGCCCCGGCTTCATGCGGCCGGCGTCATCGAACTCCTTATAGGCCATCGGCACCGACGACTGGTTCGGGATGGTGATCATCCGCATCCAGCGCCCGAGGACGCGCAGGCCGTTGACGGCGTTGAAGCTCTGCGAGCCGCCGGAGACTTGCATCACCGCGAGGGTTCGGCCCTGCGTCGGGCGCACCGACCCCTCCGACAGGGGTAGCCAGTCGATCTGGCTCTTGATGACGCCGGTCATGGTGCCGTGGCGCTCGGGGCTGACCCAGACGTGGCCCTCGGACCAGATCGACAGTTGCCGGAGCTCCTGCACCTTCGGGTGGTCGGCGGTGGCGTCGTCGGGCAGGGGCAGCCCGTCCGCGTGGAAGATGCGCACCTCGCCGCCCATCGCCTCCAGCAGGCGCGCCGCCTCGAAGGCGAGGAAGCGGCTGAACGAGCGTTCCCGCAACGAGCCGTAGAGGATCAGGAAGCGCGGCGCATGGGTGAGCGGCGCCGTCGCCGAGACCCGCTCCGCGGTCGGCGCCTCGAACTGCGCCTCGCTCAGGTTCGGCAGGCCGTCTGTGAAGGGCTGTGCGGGCTTGTCCAAGGATCTGCATTCCTGTACGTTCAAACGGTAATTTGATAATTGTAGAGATGATGGACGAGACGCAAGCCCTCGCTGCCTTCCTGGCCCTCGGGCAGGAGCACCGCCTCCGTCTGGTGCGGGCGCTGGTGACCGCCGGGCCCGGGGGGCTGGCCTCCGGCGTCCTGGCCGACGCGGTCGGCGTGTCCGCGGCCACCGTGTCCCATCACCTCAAGGAACTGAGCCACGCGGGGCTGGTCACGTCCCGCCGCGAGGGCCGCTCGATCATCTACAGCGCCGCCTACCCGGCGCTGTCGGACCTCGTCCAGTTCCTCATGCGCGACTGCTGCCAGGGCCATCCGGAGGTCTGCGCCCCGGCGGTCGCCGCGCTCGCTGTTTGCGACTGCACTACCGGAGAGACTGCCCATGCCTGAGCCGTTCGACGTCGTGATCTATCACAACCCGGATTGCGGCACGTCCCGCAACGCCCTGGCGATGATCCGCAACGCCGGCATCGAGCCGCACGTGGTCGAGTATCTCAAGACTCCGCCGAACAGGACGCTCATCGAGCGGATGCTCGCCCGCGCCGGCATCACGGTGCGTGAGGCGTTGCGTGAGAAGGGCACGCCCTTCGCCGAGCTCGGCCTGGGGGATCCGGCGCTGACCGACGGGCAACTCCTCGACGCGGTCGCGGCGGATCCGGTGCTGCTCAACCGTCCGCTCGTGGTCAGCCCGAAGGGCGTGCGCCTGTGCCGGCCCTCGGAGGCGGTGCTGGACCTGCTGCCCGGGCAGCAGGGCGAGCTCGTGAAGGAGGACGGCGAGCGAGTCGTGGACGAGCGCGGCCGCCGCGTCGCCACCGCCTGAGCCTCACACCGATCCATAAGAAGAAAACGCCCGGATGCTCGCGCTCGCCCTGTTCCTCGTCACACTCGTGTTCGTCATCTGGCAGCCCAAGGGCCTCGGGATCGGGTGGAGTGCGCTGGCCGGCGCAGGCGTCGCCCTCGCCACGGGCGTGATCCACCCCGGCGACGTCCCGGTGGTCTGGCATATCGTCTGGGACGCCACCTTCACCTTCGTGGCGCTCATCATCATCTCGTTGCTTCTCGACGAGGCCGGGTTCTTCCATTGGGCGGCCCTGCACATCGCCCGCTGGGGCGGCGGCCGGGGCCGACGGCTCTTCCCACTGGTCGTGCTCCTCGGCACAGCCATCGCGGCCGTGTTCGCCAACGACGGCGCCGCGTTGCTGCTGACCCCAATTGTGCTGGCGATCCTGCGCCGGCTCGACTTCACGCCGGCGGCGGCGCTCGCCTTCATCGTCGCCTGCGGGTTCGTGGCGGACTCGACCTCCCTGCCGCTCGTGATCTCCAACCTCGTCAACATCGTCTCCGCGAACTTCTTCGCCGTCACCTTCGGCCGGTATGCGGCCGTGATGGGGCCGGTGGACCTCGTGTCCCTTGCGGCGACGCTGGTGGTGCTGTGGGCCTACTTCCGGCGCGACGTGCCGGCGACCTATCCGGTGGACGCCTTGGAGCGCCCGGCCGAGGCGATCCGTGACCCACTGGTGTTCCGGGCGGCGTTCCCGCTTCTGGGCGTGCTTCTCCTGGCCTATTTCGTCACCGCGCCCTTCGGGGTGCCGGTGTCGGCCGTGACGTGTGCCGGCGCGGCGGTGCTCCTCCTGCTCGCGAACCAGGGCGGGACCATCCGGATCAGCAAGGTGCTGACCGAGGCGCCCTGGCAGATCGTCCTGTTCAGCCTTGGCATGTACCTGGTGGTCTACGGCCTCCGGAACGCCGGCCTGACCGACGCGCTTGCGAAGGGCCTGGTCTGGCTCGCCGGGCACGGCCCGTGGTTCGCCACGGTCGGCACCGGCTTCGCGGCGGCCATCCTGTCGTCGGCAATGAACAACATGCCGAGCGTCCTGATCGGCGCGCTCTCGATCCAGCAGGCGCCGGACCTGTCGCCGCTGACCCGCGAGCTGATGGTCTACGCCAACGTGATCGGCTGCGACCTCGGGCCCAAGCTCACGCCCATCGGCAGCCTCGCCACGCTGCTCTGGCTGCACGTCCTCGACAGCAAGGGCCAGAGGATCACCTGGGGCCAGTACATGAAGGTCGGCTTGGTCATCACCCCGCCCGTGCTGCTGGTCACGCTGCTGGCGCTGGCGGCGTGGCTGCCACTGCTCGGCCCGCGGTAGCCCGCCCGTGGCCGAGGCCCGTCGATGGCCGGTGATCTCCGCCCTCGGCGTGGTGCAGATCCTCACGTGGGGGTCGTCGTTCTACCTGCCGGCGGTGCTCGCCGGACCGGTCGCCGAGGACACCGGCTGGCCCTTGGCCTGGGTGGTCGGCGGCCTGTCGCTCGGCCTGTTGGTCGCAGCGTTCGCATCGCCGCATGTCGGGGCGGCGATCCACCGGCGGGGCGGACGGCCCGTCCTGGCGCTCGCAGCGCTGTTGCTCGCGGCCGGGCTGATTACGCTGGCCATGGCCCCGGCCTTGCCGGTCTACCTCGCCGGCTGGCTGCTGCTCGGCCTGGGCATGGGCTGCGGGCTGTACGATCCCGCGTTCGCCACCCTCGGCCGCCTCTACGGCGCGGAGGCGCGGCCGGCGATCACGACGTTGACCTTGTGGGGCGGGTTCGCCAGCACCGTGTGCTGGCCGCTCTCTGCGTTCCTAGTCGCCCATGTCGGATGGCGCGGCGCCTGCCTGGCCTATGCCGGCCTGCACATCGGGGTGACGCTGCCGCTGGTGTTGCTGCTGATCCCGAAGGTGTCGGCGGTGCCGATGGCGGCGGAGCGCCAACAGGCCAGCGCCGGACCGCTGTCCGGTGCGGAGCGGCGGGCGTTCCTTCTGTTCGCCGGGGTGCTGATCCTCGGCGGCGCGATCATGTCGCTGGTGTCGGTGCACCTGCTGACACTCCTGCAGGCGCGGGGCGTCGCGCTGGCGTCGGCGGTCTCCTACGGGGCACTGATCGGCCCGGCGCAGGTCGGCGCCCGCATCGTGGAGATGTCGTTCAAGGGCCGCCACCACCCGCTCTGGACCCTGACCGCAGCCCTGGTTCTGGTCGCCCTCGGCTTGATGCTGCTCGCCCTGGGCCTGCCCGGCGTCGGGGTCTGGCTGGTGCTCTACGGCGGCGGCAACGGCATCTATTCGATCGCACGCGGGACGGTGCCCCTGGCCCTGTTCGGTCCCGTGCGCTACCCGCTGGTCGTCGGCCGACTGGCGCGGCCGGGGCTGGTCGCGCAGGCGCTTGCGCCGCCTGCCGGCGCGTTCGTGATGACCCATTCCGGCCCGGACGTACTGTGGTGGTCGCTCATGATCCTGGCGCTGACCAACCTCGCCCTCGTCGCCGGGCTCTGGCGGTCGAGTTGACACTCGGGCCGAACGTCGGAAGTCCCGCCCCGAGGGTGGTGTCGCGCCCCGGCGTTCAGTGCCGCTCGTGCAAGCACTCGCCGTGGTCGGCCAGGACCTCGATGATCCGGCATTCCCGCACGTGCCCGCCCGAGCACTGCTCGACCATGGCCTGGACCTCCTGTCGGAGCCCGGTGAGCCGCGCGATCCGGTCGTCGATGTCAGCGAGGTGCTTGCGGGCGATGGCGTCGGCCTCGCCACAGGGGCGGTCGGGCTGGCCGGCGAGGTCTAGCAGGGCCTGGATGTCCTCGATCTCGAAGCCGAGCGCCCGCGCGTGCCGGATGAAGCGTAGGCGGCGCACGTCGGCCTCGCCGTAGCTGCGTCGGTTGCCGTCCGTGCGCTCCGGCCTCGGGAGCAGCCCTCGCCCCTCGTAGAACCGGATGGTGGGGACCTTCACCGCCGTGCGGCGCGACAGCTCCCCGATGGCGATGGGCCTCATGCCGCTTGCTCCTCTAGTCGCTAGAGGAATTAGGGTCGCCCCAGGCGATACGGAAGGCACCCCTCATGCGCGACGCCGCGACCCTGGAGCGGATCGAAGCGACCCCGACGCGCCTCCGGGTCTCGGGCATGGACTGCGCCTCCTGCGCGGCCAAGGTCGAGACGGCGATCCGGCGGCTCCCCGGCATCGAATCGGTGGACGTGTCGGTGGCGACGGAGACCCTCACGGTCCGGCATGGCTCGGGGACGAGCGCCGGGGCCATCGCCGCGACGCTACGCGGTCTCGGCTACGGCGCGGAGGACCCGGACGCCGCCACACCGGGGAAACAGGCCGTGGATCTCCCCTGGTGGCGAGCGCCAAAGGCGCTGCTGGCATTCGCCTGCGGCGCGGCCCTGGTGCTGGCCTACCTCGTCGGCCAAGTCGCGCCCGCGACCGGGTGCTGGCCCTTCCTCGCCGCCCTGGCGGTCGGGCTGGTGCCGGTCGCCCGGAGGGCCCTGTCGGCGGCCCGTTACGGCACGCTGTTCTCCATCGAGACGCTGATGACGATAGCCGCGGTCGGCGCCACCGCCATCGGGGCGACCGAGGAGGCGGCCACCGTCGTTTTCCTGTTCCTGGTCGGCGAGGTCCTGGAGGGCGTGGCCGCAGGCCGTGCCCGGGCCGGCATCCGCGGGCTCACAGGCCTCGTGCCGGACACCGCCCTGCTGGAGCGGGATGGCGCGACCGCGCGGGTTCCGGCGGCGAGCCTCCGCGTCGGGGCGACCGTGCTGGTTCGCCCCGGCGACCGGGTCCCGGCGGACGGGACGGTCCTCGATGGCGAGACCGCGGTCGACGAGGCGCCCGTGACCGGTGAGAGCGTGCCGAGGCCCAAGGTGGCGGGCGACGCGGTCTTCGCGGGCACGGTGAACGGGGACGGCGTCGTCCGGGTGCGGGTGACCGCGGCCGCGCGCGACAACACCATCGCCCGGGTCGTCCGGCTCGTCGAGGAGGCGCAGGAGGCGAAGGCGCCGACCGAGCGGATGATCGACCGGTTCGCCAAGGTCTACACGCCGGCCGTCGTCGCGGTGGCGGCCCTCGTGGCCGTGGCGCCACCGCTTCTCGCCGGGGCCCCCTGGGGCGAATGGATCTACAAGGGGCTGGCCATCCTGCTGATCGGCTGCCCCTGCGCGCTGGTGATCTCGACGCCGGCCGCCATCGCCGCCGGGCTCTCGGCCGGCGCGCGACGCGGTCTCCTGATCAAGGGCGGCGCCGTCCTGGAGCGCCTCGCCGCCGTGACGACGGTCGCGTTCGACAAGACCGGCACCCTGACCGAGGGCAAGCCGGCCGTGACCGACGTGGTGGCGTGCGGACGGTCCGAGCGGGACGTGCTGTCGCTCGCCGCGGCGCTGGAGGCCGGCTCCTCCCATCCGCTGGCCAAGGCCGTCCTGGCCAAGGCCGCCGAGGTCGGGGCGCCGGTCCCCCCGGCCTTCGAGGCGCAGGCCCTTGGCGGCAAGGGCATCGCCGGCAAGGTCGGCGGCATCGACCTGTTCCTCGGCTCTCCGCGCGAGGTGGCCGCCCGCGCGCCGTTCGCGCCCGGGGAGGCGGCGCGGGTCTCCGTCCTCCAAGGCGAGGGTAAGACGGTGTCCGTGCTCCTTGCGAACGGGGCGGCGGCCGGCCTGATCGCGATGCGGGACGGACCTCGGGCCGATGCGAAGGCGGGCATCGACCGCCTCGCAGCGGAGGGCATCGGCAGCCTCATGCTGACCGGCGACAACGCTCGCACGGCCCGGGCCGTGGCCGACGCCCTCGGCATCGAGGCGCGGGCGGAGCTCCTGCCGGAGGACAAGCAGGGTATCGTGCGCGGGCTCCGGGCCGGCGGTGCGGTCGTGGCGAAGGTCGGCGACGGCATCAACGACGCGCCCGCGCTCGCGGCCGCCGACGTCGGCATCGCGATGGGCGGCGGCACCGACGTGGCGCTGGAGACGGCCGACGCCGCGGTGCTGCACGGGCGCGTCGCCGACGTGGCGCGCATGGTCGAGCTCGCGCGCCGGACGCTGGCCAACATCCGGGCGAACATCGCCATCGCGCTCGGCCTCAAGGTGGTGTTCCTGGTCACCACCATCGCCGGCGTCACCGGCCTTTGGCCGGCCATCCTGGCCGACACGGGCGCCACCGTGCTGGTGACCGGGAATGCCCTACGGCTGCTGCGGCTGAAGCTGGCCTAGGTATGGATGGGCCGCGGATGCACGATCCAGTCGGATGTCCGGCGCCCACCGGGCCCGGTTTCCGCATCGGGACGCTCGAACCGAGCTCGACGACGCCCTTGACCTTCCCACGGTTGGAAGCTCCATCTGATCGGGACGTCATCCAAGAGAGAGCGTCATGGTCCGCTTCAAGGTCGAGAAGATGGGGGGTGGCGGCTGCACCAAGTCCGTGACCCGCGCCGTGCAGGCCATCGAGCCGAACGCAGGCGTCGAGGTCGACCTCGGGTCGAAGCTGGTCACCGTGTCGGGAACCATGGGACCGGCCGACCGGATCGCACGGGCCATTGCAGAGGCCGGCTATCCGGCCGAGGCCGCCTGAGCCAAGCGCAACCAACCGGCGCGTTCGCCGTTCCTGAGACCGTCGTCCGGACTTTCGCGCCGGCCCGGAATTTGGCATCCTGAATTCGTGACGTTCTGGCTCGCCCTCCGGCGACTGTTGCCGCTCCTGGCGGTCCTCAGTCTCGCCCTGACGCCGGTGACCGCTCCTGCGGCCACCGCGGGCATGCACGCCGCGATGCCGGCCGCCGTCCACGACCATCACGGCCACGCCATGCCCGACATGGGCATGGCCGACGACGCCTCCGGTCACGTCGACATGGCGGAAATGGCCATGGACGACATGCCCTGCTGTCCGCACGAGAAGGCGGCCAGGCCGGACTGCGCCAAGGGCTGCCCGCTGATGGCGCTGTGCCTCGCCTCCGTCGCTTCGCTCCTGCCCACGGCGGTCGTCCTCCCGGCGCCCGTCGGAACGCGGGCGGCCGTGGCCTGGCCCGCGCCACCCCCGTTCGCGAGCGTGCACGGGACGCCGCTACCCGAGCCTCCCCGAGCCTGAACCCGATGCCGCCGGCGTGAGCGCCGGCACGATGCCGCGCGCCTGCGCGCCGGCACCCATCGCGTCCAGGAGATGACACCCGTGACCAAGAACACCCTCGCGCGCCCGCTCACGGCGGCGCTGCTCGGTGCCGTGCTGTCGGTGCCGGCCCTCACCGCATCCGCATTCGCGGACACCAAGGACTACCAGTTCCAACTCGTCCAGCAGGAGGCCAAGGTCGGCGATGCCGTCCTCGCCGTCCGGCTGGTGGACAAGCGCAGCGGCAAGCCGGTGACCGACGCCGTGGTCTTCGCCAAGCGGCTCGACATGGCCCCCGACGCCATGGAGGAGATGGCCACCAAGGTCGAGCAGGTGCCCTCGACCGAGCCCGGCATCTATCGCTTCAAGGCCCATCTCGGCATGCAGGGCCGCTGGCGCCTGTCGCTGGCCGCGAAGGTCCAGGGCGAGACCGGCACGGTCGAGGACAAGCTGATCATCCAGGCCGGGAAATGAACCGGTCCGCATGGCTTGCCGGAGCCCTCTCCGCGCTCGCGGCGGGGGCCGCCGGGTATTGGACCGGACACGACGGTCCCGCCGTGTCCGACCTTGCGGGTCGGTTGGCGGGGAGCCTGCCGACCGCGCTCGTGGACAGGGCGCGGGACGGCCTCTCGCGCCTGGTGCCGTCGGCGGCCCGGCCCGCCGCCCCGTCCGGCCCGGTCGTCTACTACCGGGACCCGGACGGGAAGCCGGTCTACTCGCTCGCGCCGATGGTCACGGGGGACGGTCGGGAGTTCCGGGCAGTCCACGCCAGCGAGGACGTGCGCTTCGACGTGGAGGACGCCGAGGCCACGGCCATGCCCGCCGGCTTGGCGGCTCAAGACATGGGCGGCCACGGTATGGCCGGCCACGACATGGGCAAGGGCGGTATGGCGGCCGGGGCGGCCGAGCCCGGCCCGGGCAATCGGCGCGTCCTGTACTACCGCAACCCCATGGGGCTGCCGGACACCTCGCCGGCGCCCAAGAAGGACTCGATGGGGATGGACTATATCCCCGTCTACGAGGGCGAGGACGAGGGCGGCAGCGTCGTGACCGTCGCGCCCGGCAAGATCCAGCGGACCGGCGTGCGGACCGCAACGGTCGATCGCCGCGTCGTCGGGCGCAGCGTGCGCGTGCCCGGCACCGTCACCCTCGACGAGCGGCGCGTCACCGTCGTGGCGACCCGCTCGGACGCCTACGTCGACCACGTCGAGAACGTCACCACCGGCGACCGGGTGCGCAAGGGCGAGGCGCTGGTCCACGTCTACTCGCCCGACATCAACGCAGCCGCCGCCCAGCTTATCGCCAACCCCGGCTTCGACGGGGCCCGGCGCCGGCTGCAGAACCTGAACGTCTCCGAGGCGGTCATCGACGAGATGGAGCGCACCCGGAAGGTGCCGATGGCCATCACGTGGTCGTCGCCGCGGGACGGCGTGATCCTCCAGCGCACGGCCATCGAGGGCATGAAGGCGGCGGCCGGCGACACCCTCTTCCGCGTCGGCGACATCTCGCTGCTGTGGGTGCTCGCCGACGTGCCGGAGCGCGATCTCGGCAGCGTCAAGGTCGGCCAGCCCGTCACGCTGCGGGTGCGGTCCCTCCCGGGCCGGACCTTCTCGGCCAAGGTCGGGGTCATCTACCCGCAGGTAAACCCCGACACCCGGACCACGCGCGTGCGCGTCGAGGTCCCGAACACCGATGGCGCCCTCCTGCCGGAGATGTACGCCGACGTGGAGATCGCCACGGCGTCACCGAAGCCCGTGGTGGCGGTCCCGGACGACGCCGTGATCGATACCGGCGAGCGCCAGGTCGTGCTGCTCGACCGCGGCGAGGGCCGCTTCGAGCCGCGCGCCGTGAAGGTCGGCGCCCGGGGCGAAAGCTACACCGAGATCCGCGAGGGCGTGGCGGCCGGCGACACGGTGGTCACCGCGGCGAACTTCCTCATCGACGCCGAGAGCAACCTGAAGGCCGCGCTGCAGGGCATGGCCGCCCCGAAGCCGAACGAACGGCAAGCCGAGAACGCGGGGGTGACGCCGTGATCGCGCGTCTCATCGGCTGGTCCGCCAGGAATCTGGTGCTGGTCCTCATCGGGACGGTGCTCGCCGTGGCGGCCGGCGTGCTGTCGCTGCGCACGCTGCCGCTCGACGCCATCCCCGACCTCTCGGACGTGCAGGCCATCGTCTACACGGAATACCCCGGGCAGGCGCCGCAGGTGGTCGAGGACCAGGTCACCTATCCGCTCACCACCGCCATGCTGACGGTGCCAAGGGCGAAGGTCGTGCGCGGCTTCTCGTTCTTCGGCGTGTCCTTCGTCTACGTGATCTTCGAGGACGGAACCGACCCGTATTGGGGCCGCTCGCGGGTGCTGGAATACCTCAACGCGGCCGGAAGCAAGCTCCCGGCGGGCGTGACGCCGACGCTCGGCCCCGACGCGACCGGCGTGGGCTGGGTCTACCAATACGTGGTGGTGGCGAAGGAGCGGACCCTCGCGGAGCTGCGCTCGCTCCAGGACTGGGTGGTGCGGTTCGGCGCCTCGCGGGCCGAGGGCGTGGCCGAGGTCGCGGGCGTGGGTGGCTTCGTAAAGCAGTACAACGTGGTGGTCGACCCGAACCGGCTGCGTGCCCAGGGCATCTCGCTGGGCAAGCTTCGCGATGCGATCCGGTCGAGCAACGCCGATGTCGGGGGCCGGACGGTCGAGCTCTCCGAGTTCGAGTTCATGGTGCGCGGCCGCGGCTACATCCGCACCGTCGCCGATATCGAGAACATCGTCCTGAAGACCTCGGGCGGCACCCCGCTGCGGGTCCGGGACGTCGCCCGCGTCGAGCTCGGGCCGGACGAGCGCCGCGGCATCACCGAGATGAACGGCGAGGGCGAGGTCGCCGGCGGCATCGTCCTGCAGCGGTTCGGCGCGAATGCCCTCAGCGTGATCGAGGGGGTGAAGGCGAAGCTCGCCGAGGTCGCCAGGAGCCTACCGAAGGGTACCGAGATCCTGCCGGTCTACGACCGCTCGCAGCTCATCGATTCCGCGATAGAGACCCTTCGCGGGACGCTGGTCGAGGAGAGCGTCGTCGTCTCCCTCGTGTGCGTCGTCTTCCTGCTGCACGTGCGCAGCGCGCTGGTCGCCATCCTGATGCTGCCGGTCGGCATCCTCATGGCCTTCGCCGGCATGCGGGCGATGGGGCTCGGCGCCAACATCATGTCGCTCGGCGGCATCGCCATCGCGGTCGGCGCCATGATCGACGCCGCCATCGTGATGATCGAGAACGCCCACAAGCACCTGGAGCGGGCGCCGCCGGGCAAGCCACGGGTCGAGATCCTGGTCGAGGCGGCCTCGGAGGTGGGGCCGTCGCTGTTCTTCTCGCTCCTGATCATCACCGTCAGCTTCCTGCCGATCTTCACCCTGGAGAGCCAGGAGGGCCGGCTGTTCGGGCCGCTGGCCTTCACCAAGACCTTCGCCATGGCGGCCGCCGCAATCCTGTCGGTGACCCTGGTGCCGGCGCTGATGGTGCTGTTCGTGCGCGGGCGGATCATCCCGGAGCACCGCAACCCGGTGAACCGCCTGCTCATCCGGCTTTACCGGCCGGTCATCGCCGGGGTGCTGCGGGCCCGGGTCCTCACGGTCCTGCTCGCCGTGGGCGTGCTGGTCGCGACCGTGTGGCCGGCCCGGCAGCTCGGCTCCGAATTCATGCCTGACCTCGACGAGGGCACTCTGATGTACATGCCGACGACCCTGCCGGGGATCTCGGTGACCAAGGCGGCCGAGCTCCTGGCCACCCAGGACCGCATCATCAAGACCTTCCCGGAGGTGGCCTCGGTCTACGGCAAGGCCGGCCGCGCCAACACGGCGACGGATCCGGCGCCGATGGAGATGTTCGAGACCATCATCGGCCTCAAGCCGAAA
Organism: Methylobacterium sp. PvR107; assembly: GCF_017833295.1. Classification (NCBI taxonomy): domain Bacteria; kingdom Pseudomonadati; phylum Pseudomonadota; class Alphaproteobacteria; order Hyphomicrobiales; family Methylobacteriaceae; genus Methylobacterium; species Methylobacterium sp. PvR107. The sequence goes on along the minus strand of NZ_JAFIBW010000001.1, from coordinate 3,884,496 downwards.
TCGGAGTGGCGCCCCGGCGTGACGCTGGCGCGCCTCAAGGCCGACATGGACCGGGCGCTCCAGTTCCCCGGCGTCTCGAATGCCTGGACGCAGCCGATCCGCGCCCGCATCGACATGCTCTCGACCGGCATCCGCACCCCGGTCGGGATCAAAGTGCTCGGCACCGACCTGAAGGAGATGGAGGGCGTCGCCCGCCGGGTCGAGGCGGTCGTCCGCAAGGTGCCGGGCACGTCGAGCGCCTACGCCGAGCGGGTCATCGGCGGATACTTCCTCGACATCGCCCCGGACCGGGAGGCGCTCGGGCGCTACGGCCTGGCGGTGGGCGACGTGCAGGACGTCATCGCGTCGGCGCTCGGCGGGCAGGCCGTCACCACGACGGTCGAGGGCCGCGAGCGCTACACCGTCAACGTACGCTACCCGCGCGCCCTCCGCTCCGACCCGCAATCCATCGCCACAGCGGTGCAGGTGCCGCTCCCGGCCGGCGGCACGGTGCCGCTCGGCGAGGTCGCCAAGGTCTCGTTGACCAGGGGGCCGACCTCGATCCGCACCGAGAACGGCCAGCTCGCGGTCTACATCTTCGTCGACCTGACCGGACGCGACCTCGGCGGCTACGTCGCCGATGCCCGGGCCGCGGTCGCCGACGCGGTCGGGCTCCCCCAGGGCACGACCCTCCAGTGGAGCGGGCAGTACGAGTACCTGGAGCGCGCCGAGGCCCGCCTTAGGATCGTCGTGCCCCTGACGCTGCTCGTCGTGTTCCTGCTCCTCTACCTGAACTTCCGGCGGCTGACCGAGACGCTCATCGTCATGCTCTCGCTGCCCTTCGCCCTGGTGGGCGGGGTCTGGCTGATGTGGTGGATGGGCTTCAACATGTCGGTCGCGGTCGCGGTTGGCTTCATCGCGCTCGCCGGCGTCGCCGCCGAGACCGGCGTGATCATGCTGGTCTACCTCGACCACGCCCTCGACGAGGTCCGGGCCGGGTGCCAGCGGGAGGGGCGCACGCTCACCCGCGCGGACCTGCGCCGGGCCATCATGGTCGGCGCCGTCGAGCGGGTGCGCCCGAAGATGATGACCGTCACCGCCATCATGGCCGGCTTGCTGCCCATCCTATGGAGCACGGGTTCCGGCTCCGAGGTGATGCAGCGCATCGCCGTGCCGATGATCGGCGGCATGGTCTCCTCGACCGTCCTGACCCTGGTCGTCATCCCTGCCGTCTACGCCCTCGTGAAGGGACGGGGCTTGCCCCCCGCCTCTTTCACCGCTGCGGCGACCCGGGACGAGCCCCCGGCCTACTGCGCAGCCGCCGAATAGGTCCCGGCCCCGGTTGAACCGCCCTCAGTTCAGGAAGGAACACCCGATGTCCTCAGCCGCCCGCAAGGCCATACTCTACCGGATGGTCACGCCCGAACACACCTGCCCCTACGGCCTGAAGGCCAAGGACCTCCTCGAACGCCAGGGCTTCGAGGTCGAGGACCACCTCCTGACCGACCGGGCGGCGACCGACCGCTTCAAGGCCGAGCACGGGGTCAAGTCGACGCCGCAGACCTTCATCAACGGCGAGCGCGTCGGCGGCTTCGACGACCTACAGCGCCACTTCGGCAAAGCCGCCAACGGCCCGAACGCCACGACCTACACGCCCGTCATCGCGGTGTTCTCGATGACCGCGCTGATGGCGCTTGCGGCGAGCCACGCGGTGTACGGGACGCCGTTGACGATGCGCGCGGCCGAGTGGTTCATCGCCTTCAGCATGTGCGTGCTCGCCCTCCTGAAGCTGCAGGACGTCGAGAGCTTCTCGTCGATGTTCCTGGGCTACGACCTGCTCGGGCGCCGCTGGGTGCGCTACGCCTACGCCTATCCTGTCCTGGAGGGCATCGCGGGCGTGCTGATGGTGGCGGGCGCCCTGAACTGGATCTCGATCCCGGTGGCCCTGTTCATCGGCACGGTCGGGGCGGTCTCGGTGTTCAAGGCGGTCTACGTCGATAAGCGCGACATCAAGTGCGCCTGCGTCGGTGGGTCGAGCAAAGTGCCGCTCGGCTTCGTCTCGCTGACCGAGAACGTGATGATGGTCGCCATGGCCCTCTGGATGCTGGCGATGCACCACTAAGCGTCGTGCCCATCGTCCGGGGAACCAGCCCGCCCCGCGCGATGGCCGGGGCGCAAACCTCAGGCCGGGTCGAGTTCGTGGACCAGCGTCGAGAGGTAGATTGCGAGCCGCCGGATCCGGGGCAGCGACCGAGAAGCCCACGTCGAGGATGTCGTCGCCATACCGCCGCATCACCGACTCGGCCATCAGCGCCACCGCGCGCTCCGCAGCGCTCTCTCCCGGCGACCTCGCGGTGAACACCGTGTCGGGGGCCTCGCTGGTGTTCCTGGCCGTGCTCGGGGCGCTCGGCGCTCAAGCGGGCGGCGCCCCTATCGCAAGGGCCACGGCTCGGGTGACGTTCTGGGGCGTGCTGGCCATGGCCGTCGCGGCCGGCAACGGGAGCCTGGTCGGCAAGGCCGTCTGACGACGGCTTCGGGTCGTGGCAGTGCATCTTAGGCGGGGTGGTCCCGCAGTCGAGCAAGCTGGTCTGTTCGGGCCGGCAGAACCACTGCAGGACGCCGGTCTTCAGGCAATAGCCGAAGCTGTGCCGGTGGGCCGTGTCCGTCGGCTCGACGAGGGATGCCGGCGCGTCCGGTGCCGCGGCGGATTGCTGGGCGAAGGCTGCGGGCATGACCGCGTGTCGGACCAGGAAGGTCCTACCGCCAACGCCGTCGGCTCGAAAAGCGGCGGGCACGCGCCGCATGGTTGCGCCGACGATGCAATGCCGTAGTCGGGCAAGATACAACAACTGAGGACGCGCAGATAATCGACTAAATTTCATGTCACGAAATATCAGCATCGGCCATGGCGAGCGGCGGCAAGCACTTCGACGCTTATGCCGAAGAAGTGATTGCCTGGCCCAGGGCAAACCGGAACGGCTTTCTGGCGGGTGATGTTTCTGGCGGCGCTTCCGTCCGCGCTTCCTCGGGGGCGGGCCGCACCGTTCAAGGAAGGATCTCGTCGATGGACAAGACAGTCGCTGGCCTGATCGGGGCCGCCACCCTACTCGCGGCGGCCAACCCGGCGCAGGCCGCGATGCCTGCCCCGGCCAACCTCGATGCGGCCATGCAGGCCGAGAGCTACGCCGACCTGCTCAAGCCCATTCCCGACGCGGTGGCGCTCCTCAAGGAGTCCGACGAGGCCGCGGCGAAGGCCGAACTGCTACCGGCCGCCTCCGAGGGCGAGGCCACGGTTCAGCAGGCGCAATATTACTATCATCACCACCATCACCACCATCACGGCTTCTACCCGCCGTTCTACCACCATCATCATCACCACCACCGGTACTACCGGCGGTACCACCACCATCATCACCACCATCACCATCACGGCTACTACGTGCCCTACGGGTACTGAGCCCGCTGCGGCGGGGTGGACGGCTTCCACCCCGCCCGTCCCTAGCGCTGGCTCTTGGCGGCACCCAGGATGCGCCGGTAGGTGCCGTCGAAGACGGTGTGGGTCGCCGAGGTCCACTGGGAATCCGCCGCCAGCGTTTCGCGGCTGGCGTAGATGCGCCGCGACTGCAATTCGCGCTCGGCGGCCTCCTCCTCGGACATCGGTACGAGCTCGAAATCGGCCTCGGCCGGGACGACCGACACCTGCATGAAGGGCTCGTCCTTCCGGAACACGTGGGTCCGGCCCTCGTCCGGGGCCTTGAACACCATGAAGTACATCATGGGCCACCAGTGCCGGATCAGGGCCGGCACCGCGACCGGCACGGTCCCGGTCCGGTCGGTATAGAAGCGCGGGTGGGTCTCGGTCTTGATCGCCCAGCCTTCCTCCACCTTCAGGTCGATGAGGATCTGGTAGGTGTAGTAGGCATCGCCGAAGCTCCGGAACGGGGGCCTTTGCGGTCCTGGCCCGCCGGGCTCGGCGAAGTCGCCCTCGAAAACCAGCTTTCCGTCCCGAGTGCTTATGCGCAACTCGGCGTCGTAGGGGTAGAACAGCTCGATCCCGCCCTTGGCCGCCTCGGAGAACGGGATGCAGTGCCAGGCATATTCCTGCGCGCCGTCCGTGCGGGGCTCGGGATCGCCCGCCCAACCGGGGATTTCCAAACGCGTCCGCCGGGGCCGCAGCCCGGGCTCCATCAGCCTGACCTTCACCTGTCGCATTCTCGACCGTCCCTTCGATGTCGCCCTGGGAGATAGGGGGTCGGCGAAATGGTGCGGCGCAAAGCACCACGATGTGATCGCTTGCTTGCGTCACGGCAGGGTAGTTCGTCCCTGAAGCCCCGGTTGCGAGCTACCTCGATCGCGATGGTGGCGACTTTTGATCCGGCGCGCGCCCCTCGCCGAACGCGAATTCGGGCCTGCACACAGCCTTGCGGAATAGTCACCGCTCGCTGGACCGGTGCAATCGTAACCATGTGCAAACCCGCCTGAAATCGTGTGCCCATTCATCCAAGTCGAAACCGACAGTTTTCGCTTCCCGGGACCATTCCAATAATGAACCGGCATCGGCTTCATGGAAGGGGCGGCAGCGCGCTGGATCGAACAGCGGTCGATTGACGTTTCTTGCTGCCAGCAATGGCCAAACCGGAGGAAAGCCCATGCGTATTCGGTACCTGCTGCCGCTCGTCGGCATGCTCGCGCTCGCAGCCTGCAAGGACGAGAAGAAAGCCGAAAACACTGCGCCTCCGCCTCCCCCGCCTCCTGCTACGACTGCGCCGGCGAACCCTACGCCTCCTCCGGCGACGACCAATCCGGCGCCGGCCAACAAGCCGTAAGGGCCCAACCTTGAACCGGCGGGTCCTGCATGCATTCCATGTTCCGAGGGCCCGCCAATCTCATCCGGAGCCCGTAGTCGACGCTCAAGGCACAGGTGTCATACCCGATACGGACCGCCAAGATCGGCTGCCCGTGCCGCCGACGGTCCATCGCACAGTCGAACCATCCGGCGAGGCCGACTGGCTACGGCTTCAGGTCGTGGCAGTGCGTCTTCGGTGGAGCGGTCGCGCAATCGAGCGAGCAGGTCTGATCGGGCCTGCAGAACCACTGCAGGGCGCCGGTCTTCAGGCATCAGCCGGAGCAGTGCCGGTGGGCGGCGTCCGTCGGCTCGACGAAGGTCGTCGGCGCATCGGGCGAGCGCGCCGTTTGCTGCGCATGGGCGGCGGACAAGCTCGTCGCCAGGGTGAGCGCGCCGAGCACCGTGCGGAACATCGACGTCGGGTCTCCAGGGTCGTCGGCGACGGTAGCGTGCACGGACGCCGGCTGCCAGCCTCCGGCCGTTAACGGTCACCGTTCAGCACCCCGTGAACATCCCCGATGGGCGATGCCTTGTCGATTTGCCTCACGCGCCTTGACGACGAAGCGAACTTCGCCCGGCGCGCTCCACCCGGACACACCGATGCCGATCCCGGGCAAACCCTCCGGCGGTGACGGGCTGGTCGAGCAGCCGTCGGTCCGGCTCCACCGAATTCCAGCATCCAGACGACGCGCCCAACGGCCTCGTCGAGCGTTTGCAAGCCAGTCGTCCACTTTCCCGATTCTATGGAACAGCCTCCCGCGATGGCCATCGACCCCCATGCCGACGCCGACCATGCAGCCCGCGATGCCGCGATCGCCGTGAACACCTACACCACCGTGCTGCGTCGCCCCCAGGTGCCGCACGAGGTGTTCGCGACCTATTGGCGTGACGTGCACGGGCCGCTCTGCTCCCGGGTCCCGGGGCTCGCTTGGTACGTGCAGTATCACCTCGACCGCGAGCAGGACGCGCATCTCTGGCCGCGGCAGGACGAGATCGCGCCGTTCCCCGACTACGTGCTGGACGGCGGGGTGGAGATCGGCTTCGCGAACACGGACGACCAAGCGCTGTTCAACGCATCCTCGTCCATCCTCTTCTCCGACGAGCAGAATATGTTCGCGGCCACGGTGGCGTATGCGCTTCCTTCCGGTTCCCGCACCCTCGTGGACCGGATTCCGAACGCGACCCCCAACGGCGACGACGTGTTCGACCGGATGCACGTCCACTTCGGTCCTGGCGACAAGGACCCCGAAGCCTTCGCCACCTGCGTGACGCGCCTCGCCGAGATGCTGGCGTCCGACCCGGCATTGCTACGCGTCCGGCTGCATCTCCCCGAACCCTACGACAATGCCGATCCGGCCCCGCCCGCGCCGAACGTGATGCACACGGTTCCACTGGAGCGGGAGCGCATCGCCGTCCTGGACCTGACCTTCGCCACGCCGCTATCCCGCCGCGGCTTCTTCCAATCTGCGGGGTTCGCGGACACGGCCGACGACCAGAAGCGGCATATCGGCCATGCGACCGCGTTCGCGGTCAGCGGCATGTACACCTATGTCCGCGACAAGCGGCTGACGCACGCAGGTCTTCGCGGCAGCCGTGCAGCGCAATTGATCGTGCGCCTCGGCGCCGTCAATCAAACGGCGGAAGACGTGCGGCACCTGTTATTCAAAGGCCAGCTCCGACCACCAAGCGAGTGAACCTCCCGGTGGAAGGTCCGTCAGGCGACCGGTCCCGGCCTGGGCAGGGACCGGTCGCCGGAAGTCGTCAGCGCTTCTTGCCTGCCTTGAAGGCTTGGATGGCGCCTTGGCACCCCGGCGAGAGCTTCGACATGTTCTTCTCGAAGCACGCCTGGGTCTCGGGCCCCTCGTCGGGCGGCATGTCCCCGCAGAAGGTCGTGAAGTCGCCCATGCACTGCTGCTGGAGCGCCGACTTGTCGTCGGCCGACATCGGAGCCGCATTGGCGGACGACGCCGCGACGGCCAGGAACATTGCGGTGGTGACCAAGCGTACCGACATCGTGACGCCACTTCCTCTCACGTGAGAACGCTCAGTAAGACCGAGGTTCGCGAAACCGTTGCATGGGCATTGCCGCCAAGGCGCAGCGATGCAGAACGCGAATCACAAGGCTCCGCATCGGGCCCGCGACGAGATGTATCGACGCCAATTTAGCTGCGGGCCATCGATATTCGCCAATGTCTATTTTCGAGCAATATTGCGTTTAATTTAGGCGGAACCGTCAGTCCAGGTACGCCGTTGCTGCGATCATTCGATCCCACCACAAGAGTCAGCGGAGATTTCCATGCGCCAGACCGTCATCATCGGCTTCGTCGCCGCCGCGTTCGTGAGCCTCGCCGCACCTGCGATGGCCGAGGAGACCACCGTCATCCGTCGCGACGGTCCCGCCGTCGTCGACCACCGCGACACCGTCGTGGAGAAGCGCGAGGTCACCACCGGCACCGTCGATTGCGGCTCGAAGACCGTCCACAAGGAGGACGGCATGGGCAACTCCAAGACCGTCCACAAGGAAGGCTGCAACTGAGGCGCCGCCTCCCTCCTTCCTCTGACGTTCCAGGAGACACCCTCATGACGAACAAGATCCTTCTCGCTCTCGCCACGGCCGGCGTGTTCGCCCTTCCGATGGCCGCCCAGGCGCAGGGCACCCTGCGCGGTGCGGCCGAGGGCGCCGCGGTCGGCGCCGATGCGGCGGGCCCGGTCGGCGGCATCGTCGGTGGCGCCGTCGGCGCGGCCACCGGCACGGTGGGCGGCATCCTCGGCGTCGACGACCGTCCCCGCTTCCGCAGCTACGTCCGCGACCGCGGCGTGAGCTCGTACAGCTGGGGCGGGCCGGTCCAGGTCGGCACCGTGCTGCCGGACGACGGCGTGACCTACTACGACATGCCCGCCGAGTACCGGGCGCGGCCTGGCTACCGCTACACCGTCGTGAACAAGCAGCCGGTGCTGGTGGACCGCAGCCGCCGCATCGTCGAGGTCATCGACTGATCGGGTCGTCGGCCTGAACCGCTGACGCTCGCCTGACCCCGCCCGGCCAAAAGCCGGGCGGGGTTTCTTTTGCCGGTGACAGGCGTTGGTGCTGTACGTCGCCGGCCACGCCCTCCGGCCGGGCCCCGCCTAACCCGAACGGTGACGGCGCGACCTGACACCCGGCACATCAGCCGGAATCGGGGCGTGAAGACCTGAACTCCCGCGCGCGACGCAGGTCGCGTTCCCTGGACGAAGCCGAATGGCGCCAAAAGACGGCGCCGCGCCAAGGACCCCACGTCCCATGCCAGCCGACGATGCCGTAGCCACGCGTCTGCCCGCGCAGGTCCCGCCGCCCCTCGTCCCGGGCCTGCGCGGCCTCCTGACCCTCGCGGTCGGCGTCGTCCTGATCGCGGCGCTCTATTTCGGGCGTGAGGTGTTCGTCCCCCTCGTGCTGGCCGTCCTGCTCAGCTTCGTCCTGGCTCCGGTGGTCAACCTGCTGCGCCGGCTGCGCCTCGGCCGCATCCTGTCGGTCATCGTCGCCGTGCTGCTCGCCCTCGGGGTCATCGGCGGCATCGGGACGATCATCGGCACCCAGGTCGCCGGCCTTGCCGGCAACCTGCCCCAGTACCAGGCCACCGTGCAGAAGAAGGTGGCGGGCCTGCAGCAGGGCTGGCTCGGCGACGCGAACCGCATCCTCCAGAAGTTCAACCACCAGGTGCACGACGCGACCCAGAAGGCCGACGCCGCAGGCACGACCGCCGCGACCGGACCGGCGGGCGAGACGCCCAAGGCGCAGCTCGTGCGGGTCGAGGAGCCCGAGCCCTCGCCCCTGGCGCTGGCCGAGAAGGTGCTCGGCCCCATCGTCTCGCCGTTGACCGACGTCGGCATCGTCCTCGTCGTCGTGGTGTTCCTGCTCCTGCAGCGGGAGGACCTGCGCAACCGCATGATCCGCCTGTTCGGGTCGAGCGACCTGCACCGCACGACGGTGGCCATGGACGACGCGGCGGGCCGGCTCGGCACCTACTTCCTGGCCCAGCTCGGCATGAACGCCGCCTTCGGGGTCATCGTCGGGGTCGGCCTCTGGTTCATCGGGGTGCCCAACCCGCTGCTGTGGGGCGTGTTCTCGGCGATCATGCGCTTCATCCCCTATATCGGCGCCGTCGCCTCCGGGGTCCTTCCCGTGGCCCTGGCGGCCGCGGTCGACCCGGGCTGGACGATGGTGATCGCGACCGCGGCGCTGTTCTTGGTCGCCGAGCCGATCTTCGGACAGGTGATCGAGCCGCTGCTCTACGGCCATTCCACCGGCCTCTCGCCTTTCGCGGTGATCGTCTCGACCCTGTTCTGGGGCTTCCTGTGGGGGCCCATCGGCCTGATCCTGGCCACTCCGTTCACCGTCTGCCTCGTGGTGCTCGGCCGGCACGTGGACAGCCTGGAGTTCTTCGATGTCCTGCTCGGCGACCGGCCGCCGCTGACGCCGGTCGAGAACTTCTACCAGCGCATGCTGGCGGGCGACCCGGACGAAGTCCGCGACGTCGCCGAGGCCATGCTGAAGGAGCGCTCCCTGTCCTCGTACTACGATGAGGTGGCGCTGAAAGGTCTGCAACTCGCCGCCAACGACTTTGCCAGAGGGGTCGTGACGCCGGCGCAACTCGACAACATCCGCGCCTCGGCCCGCTCGCTGGTGGATGATTTCGAGGACCATCCCGACGCGGAACCCCAAGGGGACGACAAGAAGGTCAATCCGGGGGAGACGCCGACCCTGGCCGAGCGGACCCATCCCAAGACCGAGGCCGTACCGGGCCAGGCGCCGTCCCGCGACTCCCTGCCCGAGGCGTGGCGCGGGGACGCCCCTGTCCTTTGCGTGGCCGGGCGCGGCCCCCTCGACGAGGCCTCCTCGGCGATGCTGGCCCAGTTGCTGCGCAAGCACGGCCTCGGGGCGCGGATGACCCCTTACCGGACGGTCGCGCGCGATCGCATCCGCGATCTCGACCTCACCGGCGTCGCAATGGTGTGCATCTCCTACCTCGACATCACCGGGAACCCGGCGCACCTTCGCTACCTGTTGGAGCGGATGAGGCGCCGGGCGCCGGGGGTGCCGGTGCTGGTTGGCCTCTGGCCGGCGGGCGAGCGGGTGCTCAGCGACGCCGCACTCGGCCGGGAAGTCGGGGCGAACGCCTACGTCTCCTCGCTCCGCGACGCCGTCGAGGCATGCCTGAGGGAAGCGGACAGTTCAAACCACGGCCCGGCCGTCCGGCCGGCCCTCGCGGTCGCCGGTTGACGGACCAACACGGGTTGGCTCGCAAACGTCACCCTGGTTGCCACCCACCCTACCGATCCGTTGCGAAGGGGTCGCCGGCGCACGGCGGGTTCAGCCTGGGGGAGGCCGGTCTGTATCTTCGAAACGGCGGTCGAGCGCGCTTGCGAGTTGCGACAGCAGATCGCTCACCACGGCCGGCGGCAGGAGGCGTTCCACATCGTCGCCGCCGGCCGTCCGGAGGCTGACCGCGACCGTGTCGCCGCCGTCGACGACCTCGACCAACCGGACCGACGTTGCCGCGAGCACGCGGACGGGTTCGCTTTCACGCAAGACGGCCCCTCCTGTCGGGCAGGACGGATGCCGGCCATTTCGTGGCCTCAGGCCGGCTGCCGGTCGTCCTGCAACCCGAGCTGCGCGACCAGGACCGTTCCACCACGGCCCCGAGCTTCCAAGGGTAGGCGTCCAAGGGCACAGGCCCTGTGTCCGTTCACCGGCCTTCGGGTTGAGCGGGCCCGAGTCCAGTTGAATGCTTGCCGCCGGCTGCCCGCCCCGTAGGACCTCCTGATCACAGGTCATTCAAGCCATGTCGTGCAACGGGGCCGGCTTGCGTCCGTCCGGCAGGATTTCCTGGAAATGGTCGAGCACCATTTCGGCGGTGAACGGCTCGCCGGATGAAGCGCGCCCGCTCAGGCATGTCGCCAGGTCCCGGATGCGCTTGGCCCGAGGCGACGGCGATGGCGATGCGCGGCCACAGCCGCGCTGTCTCGCGGGCTACTGCGAGGCCGTTGCAGGTGCCGGGCATCTGAACGTCGGTGAACAGCAGCACGATCAAGGCGTGCTCCCGCGCCAGGAGCGCCATGGCCTTGCCGCCGTCGCTGGCCTCGAAAGTGTGAAATTCGGCATCCCCCAGGATGTCCATCGCGTCCGTGCACATGAAGCCGTCGTCATCGACGACGAGAGCGTAGGGCACGGAGGGATCGGTCGGGTCGGTCATCGCCACTTGGGTCCCGAACCGTGCAAACGGGTCCGTATTCTCGGGGAGTGGCTATCGATGGGCTCCGGGCGGGGCTTCCTGCGCGGCCACGGCGCAAGGACGTTGACCACGTCAAAGTGGTCGAAGTTGATAAGGGCGACGATCAGCAAAGGTGTCGGCATCGACTGTTCGCGGCCAGCCAACCATCATCCCATTACAAAAGGCCGCCCATTTAACTGGGCGGCCCCATTACTTCAGGCTGCTGCAGTGCGAAACATTGAGGTCCGAAAACGGATCTTCGGGGCGGCTATCACTCAGCTATGCGCCAGCACCGCCAGCAACAGCAGGGCGATGATGTTGGTGATCTTGATCGCCGGGTTCACCGCAGGGCCGGCGGTGTCCTTGTAGGGGTCGCCGACCGTGTCGCCGGTCACGGCCGCCTTGTGGGCGTCCGAGCCCTTGCCGCCGTGATGGCCGTCCTCGATGTACTTCTTGGCGTTGTCCCAGGCGCCGCCGCCGGAGGTCATCGAGATCGCCACGTAGAGGCCGGTGAGGATCACGCCGAGCAGGCTCGCGCCCACCGTGGCGAAGGCCTGGTTCTTGCCCGCGATCAGCTGGATCACGAAGAACAGGACGATCGGCGACAGCACCGGCAGCAGCGACGGGACGATCATCTCCTTGATCGCCGCGCGGGTCAGCATGTCGACTGCCCGGCCGTAATCCGGCCGGTCCGTGCCCTGCATGATCCCGGGCTTCTCCCGGAACTGGCGGCGCACCTCCTCCACGACCGCGCCCGCCGCGCGCCCGACCGCCGTCATGGCAATGCCGGCGAACAGGAACGGGATCAGGCCGCCGAGCAGCAGGCCGACCACGACGTAGGGGTTGGACAGGGAGAAATCGACGCTGACGCCCTGGAAGAAGCGGTACTGCGTCGGACTCGCATTGGCGATGAAGTAGTTCAGGTCCGACGTGTAGGCGGCAAACAGCACCAGCGCGCCGAGGCCGGCCGAGCCGATCGCGTAGCCCTTGGTGACCGCCTTGGTGGTGTTGCCGACCGCGTCGAGGGCATCGGTCGACTTGCGCACGTCCGGGGGCAGGCCCGCCATCTCGGCGATGCCGCCGGCATTGTCGGTGACCGGCCCGAAGGCGTCGAGCGCCACGATGAAGCCCGCCAGCGCCAGCATCGCGGTCACCGCGATGGCGATGCCGAACAGACCGGCCAACGCATAGGTGCTGATGATGCCGCCCACGATTACCAGGGCCGGCAGGGCCGTGGATTCGAGGGAGATCGCCAGCCCCTGGATAACGTTGGTGCCGTGGCCGGTCACCGACGCGTCGGCGATCGACTTCACCGGGCGGTAGTTGGTGCCGGTGTAGTACTCGGTGATCACCACGATCAGCGCCGTGATGGCCAGCCCGATGACTGCGCAGCCGAACAGGCCCGCCGAGGTGAAGGTGACGCCCGTCGAGGTCGTGAAGGACGTGGCGAAGCCGCCGAGCAGCGTCATGTTGACGAGGGCGATGGCCGCGACCGAGAGCACGCCGGCCGTGACCAGACCCTTGTAGAGGGCGCCCATGATCGACTGGTTGGCGCCGAGCCGCACCGCGAAGGTGCCGGCGATCGACGTGACGATGCAGGCCGCGCCGATGGCCAGCGGATAGAGCATCATCGGCTCCAGCACGTCTCGGCCGCTGCCGGTGGGGCCGGAGAAGAAGATCGCGGCCAGCACCATGGTGGCGACGATCGTGACCGCGTAGGTCTCGAACAGGTCGGCCGCCATGCCGGCGCAGTCGCCGACATTGTCGCCGACATTGTCGGCGATGGTGGCGGGGTTGCGCGGATCGTCCTCCGGGATCCCGGCCTCGACCTTGCCGACGAGATCGCCGCCGACATCCGCTCCCTTGGTGAAGATGCCGCCGCCGAGACGCGCGAAGATCGAGATCAGCGAGGCGCCGAAGCCCAGAGCCACCAGCGCGTCGATCACCTCGCGGCTCGACGGGTCGAGATGGGCGCCGCGGGTGAGGTAGAGGTAGTAGAGGGCGACGCCGAGCAGCGCGAGGCCGGCGACCAGCATGCCGGTCACCGCACCGGACTTGAAAGCCATGTCGAGGCCCCCGCCGAGCGAGGTCGAGGCGGCCTGGGCGGTGCGAACGTTGGCCCGGACCGAGACGTTCATGCCGATGAAGCCCGCCGCGCCCGAGAGAACGGCACCGATCAGGAAGCCGATGGCGACCTTGATCCCGAGGAACACGGCGAGCAGCACGAACAGCACCACGCCGACGAGGCCGATGGTCATGTATTGCCGCCGCAGATAGGCCTGCGCACCCTCCGCGATGGCCGCGGCGATCTCCTGCATGCGCTGGGTTCCGGCGTCGCGCCGCATCAAGTCGAGGATCGTGACGATGCCGTAGGCGACGGCGCAGAGCCCGCCCAAGATGATCAGAACCAAGGGAATCATTCGACCGTCCTTGTTATTATCGTGCCTGGCGTGGGCTTGTGCTTGTCGAGCTTGACCGCCGGAGGACGGCCATGGGACGCGGTGCTCGGATCCAGGGCTTTCCTTCCCAGAACAATGCCTTGATTGCCAAACTTCGCTGGAGAGCGCAAACGCCGAGTTTGGCGTTGCTTGCAGTGCAGCGCGCGAATGCTGCATCGCGAAACCGCTGAGCCGGCGCATTATTGTGCATCATCGGATCGGCCAGCCGCGCGCTGAGACGATCACGGGCACTGAAGCGGGACCGGAATTTTCGGCCGTCGGCGGGTGACGCCGTCTCTCCGTCATCACGAGCGCAGCGAAGCAAGGACGGGGATGCCGAAGCGACGGACCGGAAACCGTCTCAGAAGTGGCTGAAGGATCCCGCGGCGAACACACGCGCCGCGCCCGCGCCCATCGCGAATTGGGGCGGGCCGTCGCCGGGCACGACGCTGCCGATGGCCGTGAACGGGACGCCGGCCTCAGCCATCTCGGCTTGAAAAGCCTCGAGCTGTTCCGGCGCCACCGTGCAGAGGATCTCGTAATCGTCACCGCCGGTCAGGACCGCCTCGATCAGACCGGGCTCGGCCGTGATCGCGCGCCGGGCCGGTTCAGAGAGCGGCACGGCGGACCCGTCGATCCGGGCGCTCCGGCCCGCTCCGAGCATCTTGGCGAGATCGCCCGCGAGCCCATCCGAAACGTCCATCGCCGCGGAGGCGTGGCGGCGGATCGCCGATGCCGCCGCAAGGCGCGGCCGTGGATGCAGGTAGCGGTCGGCCAAGTGGGCCCGCAGCGCCGGATCGAGCCCCGCCGACCAGGGCGCCTCCGGCTCCAGGCGCAGCCGCAGGCCGAGCGCCGAATCGCCGATCGTGCCGCTGACGCAGATCCGGTCGCCGATCCGCGCCGTATGGCGCCGGACGATCCCGCCGGCCGGCACCTCGCCGATCAGGGTCACGCTGATCAGCGCCGGCCCGCCCGAGCGCACCGTGTCGCCGCCGAGGAGCGGGCAGCCGGCCTCCGCCGCCGCCGTGCCGAGCCCGGCCGCGAAGCCGGCGAGCCAATCCTCCGTCCAGTCGTCGGGCAGGGCCAGCGTCAGCAGGAAGCCGCGCGGGACCGCGCCCTTGGCGGCGATGTCCGACAGGTTCACGCCGAGCGCCTTATGGGCGATGGAGGCCGGCGGATCGTCCGGGAAGTAGTGGATCCCCGCCACCACCGCGTCGGCGGTGAGGACGAGGTCGTGGCCGGAGGCCGGTGTCAGGGTGGCGGCGTCGTCCCGGAGCCCGTCGGCGCCCGGCCCGGCCAGCGGCGCGAAGTAGCGGGCGATCAGCCCGTCCTCGGAGATTCGGGCCGGGCCGGCCACGGTTCAGGCCTTCTTGGCGGAAGGATTATTGGCGGAAGGCTTCGCGGGAACGGACTGACCGGACAGCGGCTTCGAGGAGCCCGGCTTGCCCGACGCCTTGGCGGCTGTGACCTCGCCCGGCCGGACTTCCCGGGCGAGCCGGTCGAGCACGGCGTTCACGAGGCCCGGCTCGTCGGCCGTGTAGAAGCTGTGGGCGACGTCGACATAGGCCGAGATCGCCGCTCCGACAGGCACGTCGGGGCGGAACATCAGCTCGTAGGCGCCGGCCCGCAGGATCGCGCGGAGCACGATCTCGATGCGCCGCAGCGGCCAGCCCTGGGCGAGCGCCTGATCGAGCTTCGGGTCGATCGCCCGCTGCTCGTCGACGGTGCCGCGCAGGAGGTCGCGGAAGAAGGCGATCTCGGCCTGCGGGTGGGCGATCCCGTCGACCTCCTGGCCGATCCAGAAGGCCTCGAACTCCGCGAGCGCGTCGAGGACTCCCTTGCCGGAGATGTCCATCTCGTAGAGCGCCTGCACCACGGCGAGGCGGGCGCCGCTGCGCAGGCTGATCTTGGCGGTGCCGGCGGTGTTCTCGGGTGTCCCGGTCATTGGCGTATCCGTCATCGCGGGCGGGCGGGCTCGGCCGCGCGCTTCAGGGCGAGCACGCCGAGCGCCGCCTCGGCCGCGCCGCCGCCCTTGTTCATCTCGGCGACCCGGGCGCGGGCGAGCGCCTGCGCCTCGGTCTCGACGGTGAGGATGCCGTTGCCCAGCGGCACGCGGCGGTCGACCGACAGGTCCATCAGCGCGCGGGCGCTCTCGCCGGCGACGATGTCGTAATGGCCGGTCTCGCCGCGGATCACGCAGCCGAGCGCCACCACGGCATCGTAGGATCCCGTGTCGAGCAGGATCGCCACCGTGGCGGGGATCTCAAGGGCGCCCGGCACCGTCACCACGGTGGCCTGCGCGCCGGCCGCTTCGATCGCCGCCAGGGCGCCGGCCAGGAGCTCGTCGGCGATCGCGTCGTAGTAGCGCGCCTCGACGACGAGGATCCGGGCGCCGGCCAGCGCCGGATCGGTGAGCTTGGGCGCCGAATCGGCGCGGGTATGGGCGACCATGGCTCTCGTCCGGCCGGGTTTTCGGAGGCTGGCGGATCGCACGACGGGCGCCCGCATGGGGGGAGGACGGTTAGACTGAAGCGGCCGGCGCCACAAGCGGCGCGCGTGCGGGTGGGGAATGCGGCCCGCAGGAGCGCCGCTTGTGGCGCCTCCCGGCACTACCCCACCAGCGGCGGCAGCGGCGCGGATGCCCCGTCGGGCAAGGCCGTGCGGGCGACGTTCATGGACATGGCGAGAAGGGCATAATAGCCGTTGATGCCGGTGAGATCGATCGCCCCCTGCTCGCCGAAGCGCGCCACCACGGCCGCGTAGGTCGGATCGCTGACCGCGCGGTTGCGCATCAGCTCGGTCGAGAACGCGTAGGCCAGGGCCTCGTCGGTGCTCATCGTGTCGGGGCGGCGCCCTTCGGCCAGGGCCTGCGCGGTCTCGGGCGCGACGCCGGCCGTCACGGCGATCGGATGGTGGATCGCCCATTCCACCGGCTGGCTCCACTCCCGGGCCACGATCAGGATCGCGAACTCGCTGATGCGCAGCGGCAAGGCACTGCCGTAGCGCAGGTAGAGCCCCATCCGGCTCGCGCAGAGCATCAGCTCGGGGCTGCGCAGCAGCGGCACGAACGGCCCGAAGACCGGAACGCCGCGCTCGGCCTCGAACGCTGCCGCGGCCGCGGCCTGCGCCTCCGTGAGGCTGTCCACCGGGATCGCCGGCATGCGCTCCGTGCTGGTCTGGTCGCTGGCCATGCGTTTCCACTCCCCTGCCGCGTCCGCGGTACGCGGCGTGCTCTGGATTTCCGGTCCCCGTGCGCCTAGACCGTTGAGGCTCAGCGGCACGACCCGCGCGCCCGGAAGCGGGCTGCGATCCTATAGAACGCCAGCGAGGCTTACGGCTTTGGCCCTCCCCGTCAACGAACGCCGGCGCATCATGCTGCTCACGGGAGCGAGCCGGGGCATCGGCCACGCCACCGTCAAGCGGTTCTCGGCCGCGGGCTGGCGCGTGATCACCTGCTCGCGCCATGCCTTCCCGGAGAACTGCCCCTGGGAGATGGGTCCGGAGGACCATCTCCAGGTCGATCTCTCGGACGCGCAGGACACGATCCGCGCCGTCGAGGAGGTCCGGGGCCGGCTCGCCAGCGAGGGCGGCGTGCTGCACGCGCTGGTCAACAATGCCGGCATCTCGCCCAAGGGACCGGATGGCGAGCGCCTCGGCGCCCTGGCGACCGAGTTCGACGCGTGGCAGCGGGTGTTCCAGGTCAACCTCTTCGCCACGATCCTGCTGGCCCGCGGCCTGCGCGACGAGCTCGCCCGGGCCAGGGGCTCGATCGTCAACGTGACCTCGATCGCGGGCTCGCGCGTCCACCCCTTCGCGGGCGCCGCCTACGGCACGTCCAAGGCGGCGCTGGCCGGCCTGACCCGCGAGATGGCCGCCGATTTCGGGCCGCTGGGCGTGCGGGTGAACGCGATCTCGCCGGGCGAGATCGATACGTCGATCCTGTCGCCCGGCACCGAGAAGCTCGTCGAGCAGATCCCGCAGCGCCGGCTCGGCACGCCGGACGAGGTCGCCAAGGCGATCTACTTCCTGTGCACCGAGGCCTCGTCCTACGTGAACGGCGCCGAGCTCCACATCAACGGCGGCCAGCACGTTTGACCAGGGCGCGCATCGCCGAAGCGGGGCGCGGTCCGGCCCCGATGGGCCTGCGCCGGGCGCTCGTTCTCGGCCTGCTGCTCTGCGGGGCGCCGGTGGCCGCCGCGCGGGCGGAGCCCGGGATCCGGATCCTCGACCTGCCGTTCAAGGTGCGCGCCCTGCGCGGCCCGCGCAGCGAGGCCGCCGTCTCGGTGGCGACCTCCGGGCTGCTGCCGATCGCCGGCGCGAAGGTGAGCCAGCAGGCCGGCGACGAGGAGAGCGCGCCGATCGCCGTGGTCTGGGGCGAGGACGGCGGTGCCGTGCTGTCCCTTTCCGAGGGAACCGTGAGCGTCCGCCCGATCGGCCGCGACGCGGTCGAGGGGCTGACCGCCGCCGAGACGCCGCGCGGCGCCCTGCCGGGCTCGCGCCGGGCGCTGTCCGGCCCCTTGAGCGCCTATCTCACCGGGCGCACCCGCGGGCCGGACGGCGGCGAGGCGGCGGCCGTCCTGACCATCCGCGAGCGCCAGCCGATGGCGGTCAGCACCGATCCGAAGCCCGTCCCGGTGACCACCGCGACGGTTCCGGCGGGGGGCGACGCGGTGTTCGCGCCGCTGCGGCCGCGCCTGCTCCGCCTCGCGGATCGTCCGGCGCTGCTGGCCTCCACCCGCTCGGGCGCGGAGACCGGCGGGCTCGCGCTGATCGAGCGCCCGGCCGGTGAGGCGGGCGTGGCCTGGGCGGTCGCGGCACGCACGCCGCCGCAACCCGGACCGCCCCTGAAGATCGCCGGCATCGCCGACTTCTCCGGTTCGGGCGCCCTCCAGGCCGCGACGGTCAACGCCCGCGGCCGGCTCCAGCTCTGGACGCTGCTGCCCGACCGGATCGAGGCCTCCGGCGCGGCCGAGGGCTACGCGGCCGGGGACGGCGATTCCGATCTCGGCCTGACAGCACCGGCCGGCGGCGCGCCCGAGCTGGTCCTGCCCGTGGCGGGCCGCGCCGAGATCGCCCTGGTCTCGGCGAAGGGGTCCCTGCACGAGCGCCTGCGCGTGCCGCTCCCGGCCCCCGCCGAGACCGGTATCGTGGTCCTGGGCGAGGGCGCGGCGGCGCGGCTGCTGGTCGGCCTCGCCGACGGCCGGGTGGCGGTCGTCGCGCCCGATGGGGGAAAACCATGACGGCGGACGTCCAGGCCGACAGCCGCCTGTTCCCGGCGCGTCCCTTCGTGGGCGCCTCGATCGCGGTGATCCGCGACGCGCGCGTCCTGCTGGCGGCCCGCGCCAACGAGCCGATGCGCGGCGTCTGGACGCTGCCGGGCGGCCTCGTGGAGGCGGGCGAGGCGCTGGCCGAGGCGGCGCTGCGTGAATTGTCCGAGGAAGTCGGCCTGACCGCCGAGGTGGTCGGCGTGCTCTCGCCCACCGAGATCATCATCCGGGACGAGGCCGGCCGCGCCCGGCACCACTACGTCGTGCACCCGCACGCCGCCGTGTGGCGCGGCGGCGAGCCGGTGGCCGGACCCGAAGCCCTCGGCACCCGGTGGGCGACGCTCGCCGAGGTCGCCACCCTGCCGACGACGCCGGGCCTGGTCGAGACCCTGCAGGAGGCGTTCGCGCGGGTCCGGGACCGCGATCCGGCCCGCGACGGAACGGTGACGGCGTGAGGCGCGCCGCCACGATCCTGTGCCTGCTGGCGGCGCTCGCCGCCGATGCCGCGCCGGCGCTGGCGCAGCAGCGCTCCGGCCGCCCGGCGGCGTCCGCCACCAAGGACGCCAAGGATGCGCCCAAGGAGGCGAACGCCCCCGCCGATACGCCGGCCCCCTACGACCGCGACCTGATGCGCCTGTCCGAGATCATCGGGGCGCTGGCCTTCCTGCGTGGCCTCTGCAGCGCTCCGGATGCCGCGGATTGGCCGGCCCGCATGAAGGCGCTGATCGAATCCGAGGGCGTGACCCCCGCCCGCCGCGACCGTCTGGCCGGCGCCTACAACCGCGGCTACCGCGGCTACGCGCTGACCTACCGGGTCTGCACGCCGGCCGCCCACGAGGCGGCCGCCCGCTACGTCGCCGAGGGCGACCGGCTGTCGCATGCATTGGCGGGCCGTTTCGGGGGGTGATGCAGGCGCAACACACTGCTCGGGGATGCCGGCGAAGCGTCGGATTTGAGCCCTCGCGTTAACCGATTCGAAATTCCCGGCTGGCCGAGCCGCAGGGACCTGCTTATCATCCATTGTGTCCGCCGGGTCTTGTGCCCGGCGCAATGGAAGTATCGGGCCATGCAGCATATCGCTCACACCGCTCCTCTCGAGGTCGATGTCGAGGAGAAACGTGTCGCGCTGAGTTACGTCTCGGAAGCGTTCGCGGAAGGCTGCCTCGACGGGCTCGACGGTGATTGCATGGCCCAGGCCGCCCTGTTCGCCGCCTTCCAGGAACTGGTCATGACCTACGGTGAGGAAGCCACGGCGCGTTACGCGGAAGGATTCCCGGAGCGCATCCGCGGCGGCGCCTTCACCACGACCCTCCAGCACTGAGGGCCGACATCGCGGACGGTTGAGGCGCGGCGGGCAGCGCCTACCTCCCGCTTCCGCGGTCCGGCATGCCGGACCGCCCCCGCCGTGTGAGGATCAGCCTGCCATGCCCGTCGCCCTGCTGCCGGACCGCGCCCTCGTCGCCGTGACCGGCCCGGACGCCGCCGCGCTCCTTCAGGGCGTGCTGACCTGCAATGTCGAGACTCTGCAGGCCGGCGAGGCGCGCCTCGGCGCCCTGCTGACGCCCCAGGGCAAGATCCTGTTCGACTTCCTCGTGTCGCGGCTGCCGGACGGGTTCCGGTTCGACGTGCAGGCGGACCGGGCGGCCGATCTCGCCAAGCGGCTGTCGCTCTACCGGCTGCGCGCCCAGGTCGCGATCGCCGCCGACCCGACCGTGGCTGTCGCGGCCGCCTGGGACGGGCCCGCACCGGCCGCCGCCGAGGCGGTCGCCGATTCCCGCCACGCCGATCTCGGGGCCCGGCTCTACGCGGCCGAAGGCGCCTTCTCGGCCGACGCCGCGGAGACCGACTACCACGCGCACCGGATCGCGCTGGGCATCCCGGAGGGCGGGCGCGACTACGCGTTCGGCGACGCGTTCCCGCACGAGGCGCTGATGGACCAGCTCGGCGGGATCGACTTCACGAAGGGCTGCTATGTCGGCCAGGAGGTGGTCTCGCGGATGCAGCATCGGGGCACCGCCCGGACCCGCATCCTGACGGCCGCCTACCCGGATGGCGCGCCCGCGCCCGGCGCCGCGATCACGGCCGGCGGCAAGGTTCTGGGCACCACGGGCAGTTCTGCCGGCGGGCACGGCCTCGCCCTGGTCCGGATCGACCGGCTGGTCGACGCGCTCGCCGCCGGGGAGACCCCGCTTGCCGGCGACCGCCCGGCGACGCTGGAGCGGCCCGCCTACGCGACCTTCCCGATGCCGGAGGCCGCCGCCAGCCCGACCGGCTGAGCTGCGATCACGCCGCGGATGCGGCTCCGATCAGGAAAGCCGGCCGCTGAAACCCCGCGACGCCGCCTCCGCTTGAATCCGCCGCCGGTTCCGGCGACACCCGTCCTGGAATAGCTACAAACAGGACCGGGGCGGAAACGATGGGCGTCTACGAGCCCGGCACCGAGGCGGAGGCCGGCGAGATCGTGCGGGCGGCTGCCGGGCGCGGCGAGCGCCTGCGGCTGGTCGGCGGCGGCACCGCCGCCGGGCTCGGCCGGCCCGCGCAGGACAGCGCGACGCTCTCGGCAAAGGCGCTCACCGGCGTGACGCTTTACGAGCCTGCCGAGATGGTGGTGGCGGCCCGGGCCGGCACGCCGCTCGCCGAGGTCGAAGCCTTGCTCGCCTCCCGGGGGCAGATGCTGCCTTTCGAGCCGATGGACCTGCGCGGGCTCTACGGCACCAGCGGCGCGCCGACCCTCGGGGCCGTGGCGGCGATCAACAATGCCGGCCCGCGGCGGATCAATGCCGGGGCGGCCCGGGACAGCCTGATCGGCGTGCGCTTCGTCAACGGGCGGGGCGAGGCGATCAAGTCGGGCGGCCGGGTGATGAAGAACGTCACCGGCCTCGACCTGGTGAAGCTCATGGCCGGCGCCCACGGTACGCTCGGGCTTCTCACCGAGGTGACATTCAAGGTGCTGCCGTCCTGCGAGCGCGTCGCCACGCTGGTCTTCCCGGGTCTCGACGACGCGCGCGGGATCGCGGCCCTGTCGGAGGCCCTGGGCTCGCCCTTCGAGCTGACCGGCGCGGCCCACCTGCCCGCGGGGATCGGCGCACCGCAGGCGCGGACCCTGATGCGCCTCGAAGGTTTTTCGGACTCGATCGACTACCGGACGGGCGAGTTGCGCCGCCTGCTCAAGCGCTACGGGCCGGCGGAGATCCTGGACGGCGAGGCCGGCGCCGCCCTCTGGCGGTCCGTGCGCGATGCCGTGCCGCTGGCCGAACCGCGCGAGGCCGCGCTCTGGCGGATCTCCACCGCGCCGACCCACGGGCCGGCCCTGGCGGCGGCGGTCGCGGCGGAGCGCGACGCGCGCTGGTTCTTCGACTGGGGCGGCGGCCTGATCTGGCTAGCCACCGGCTCCGAGAACGATGCCGGCGCCGCGACCGTGCGCCGGGCGGTGCAGGCCCAGGGCGGCCACGCCACGCTGGTGCGCGCGCCCGATGCCGTGCGTGCCGCCGTTCCGGTGTTCCAGCCCCTGGCCGAGCCGCTGATGCGGCTCACCGCCGGCATCAAGGCGGCGCACGATCCTGCCGGATTGCTCAATCCCGGCCGGATGTACGCGCAGGTTTGAGTTTCATCCCCTCCCCTGGCGATCCCGGTATCGCCATGGGAGGGGACAGGGGTGGGGGTGGCTCAGGATCGAGCGCCACGGTGCCTCTTGCACCACCCCCACCCTCCACTCCTCCCCGCAAGGGGGAGGAGAGCAGGCAGGATGTGACCCGTGCAGACCAACTTCGCCCCCGCCCAGCTCGCCGATCCCGCCATGGCGGCCTCGGAAAAGATCCTGCGGACCTGCGTGCATTGCGGCTTCTGCACGGCGACCTGCCCGACCTACCTGCTGCTCGGCGACGAGCTCGACTCTCCCCGGGGCCGGATCTACCTGATCAAGGACATGCTGGAGGGCGGCAAGCCGGCCTCGCAGGAGGTGGTCAAGCATGTCGACCGCTGCCTGTCCTGCCTGTCCTGCATGACCACCTGCCCGTCGGGCGTGCATTACATGCACCTCGTCGACCACGCCCGGGCGCATATCGAGAAGACCTACGCGCGGCCGACGGGCGACCGGTTCCTGCGCGCCCTGCTCGCCCAGGTCCTGCCCTACCCGAACCGCTTCCGCCTCGCGCTCGTCGCCGCCAAGCTCGGCGCGCCGTTCCGTGGGCTGGTGGGCCGCCTGCCGCGCGTGGGCAACCGCCTCGCCGCCATGCTCGACCTCGCCCCGGCCGGGATGCCGCCCCGCGAGCCGACCAACCGGCCCGGCCGGTTCGCGCCGGCGAACGGACAGGCCGCGAAGCGCGTCGCGCTGCTGCGCGGCTGCGCCCAGAGCGTGCTGCGGCCGGACTTCAACGCGGCGGCGATCCGGCTGCTCAACCGCCACGGGATCGAGGTGGTGCACGCCAACGAAGGCTGCTGCGGGGCGCTGACCCACCACATGGGCAAGGAGCATTCGGCGCACGCCCACGCCAAGCAGACGATCGACGCCTGGGATACCGAGATCGCCAAGGGGCTCGACGCGATCCTGGTGACGGCGTCGGGCTGCGGCACGACGATCAAGGATTACGGCTTCATGTTCCGCGACGACCCGGCCTATGCCGAGAAGGCGCGGCGGGTCTCAGCCTTGGCCAAGGACGTCACCGAGTACGTGGCGCAGCTCGACCTGAAGACGGTCACGGACGCGAGCGACCTCGTGGTGGCTTATCATTCGGCCTGCTCGATGCAGCACGGCCAGGGTATCCGGACCGAGCCGAAAGCTCTCCTCAAGCGCGCCGGCTTCACCGTGAAGGACGTGCCGGAGGGCCATATCTGCTGCGGCTCGGCCGGGACCTACAACATCCTCCAGCCCGAGCTGGCCCTGAAGCTGCGCGCCCGGAAGGTCGCCAATATCGAGCGCGTGCGCCCCGACGTGATCGCCACCGGCAATATCGGCTGCGCGACGCAGATCGGGAAGGGCACCGGCATCCCGATCGTCCACACGGTCGAGCTGCTCGACTGGGCGACCGGCGGCCCGAAGCCGGCGGCCCTGACCGGGGTGGCGCCGCAGCTCGCGGCGGCGGAGTAGAGGCACGACGACGCTTGCACCCGCGCCGGCATTCCGGGGTGCCGAAGGCGAGCCCGGAATCCAGAACCGCTGCCGGTGCCAAACCTGACTGCGTCGGCGCCGCTGGATCCCGGGCCCGGCTGCGCGGTCCCGGGATGACGGGCCGTATGGTATCTCAGCCGTGACAGCCCCGTGACATCTCTTCACGCTTGACCCTTGCCAAATCCGCGCAGCGGTCTGTAATGATACCGACCACTTTCCGGTCCCGCCGGCCGCCGCAACGGCCCGCGGACGTGGCCGAATTCATCGCGAAAACGGTTGCGGTATCGCGGCGGATCCTGTCGGTCCGTCCGGCGGCGACGGGTGTCGCCCGCGATCGGGCAGGTGTCGCACGACGCGGCGGAGATCCTCCGTCGCACCCCAGGAATTCACGGCCGGTTCCCTCCGGCCGAGATCGTTTCGCGAGGTCGGAACCACGATGGACGGACGCACGGCCCAGCATAACGCTGCGCGTGCCCCGGAGGCGCGAGAGGTGCGTCGGTCCGGTCCGTCCCTCGATCCGGCCTGTTTCAACCCCAGGCGCCCAGGGCGCCGAACGGCGGTTGACGGCAATTTCCCCTCGAACCCATCCGCCTCGGCAACGAGGCCGGCACCACGCCCGACAGGTTTGACGTCGGGCGAGGCGCCGCCGGGACCACGGGCACGGAGAACGACGTCGGCCGCCATGCCGAGAGTCCGACATGGCCAACAAAATGCTGATCGACGCGATGCACTCGGAGGAGACCCGAGTCGTCACGGTCCACGGGTCTAGGGTCGAGGAATTCGACTTCGAAGCCGCCAACCGGCGTCAGCTGCGCGGCAACATCTATCTCGCCAAGGTCACCCGGGTGGAGCCGTCGCTCCAGGCGGCCTTCGTCGAGTACGGCGGCAACCGCCACGGCTTCCTGGCCTTCAACGAGATCCACCCCGACTACTACCAGATCCCGCTCGCCGACCGGCAGGCGCTCCTCGAGGAGGAGGCCCGCGATGCCGAGGAGCACCGGGACCGCGAGGAGCGCCGCCGCCGGTCGCCCCGCCGCTCGCGCGGTCGCCGCGCCGAGGCCCGCGCCCGCGGCGCCGACGAGACGGTGAGCGCCGAGGATGCGCAGGAGGACGTGCGCACGGCCGCGCAGTTCGAGGGCGAAGAGGGTGAGGTCGAGGATCGCGCCGAGACGCCCACGGAGGCCGGGATCGCGCCGGCCGGCATGCCCGACACGCTCGCCGAGAACCCCGAGGCGGTGCAGGAGGCGCTCGCCTCCGAGACCGCGGCGGGGGATATCGCCGCGCCGCAGGTCGAGCCGGCGCAAGGCGCCGAGGTCGCCGCCGAAGCCGTCGACCCCGCCCCGATCGCCGCGCAGGCCGACGAATCCGCGACCGACCAGGACAGCCCGGTCGAGCCCGAGGCCCGGATCGCCGTCGCGGAAGCGCTGACCGTGGCCGAGGCGCCGGCCGAGATCGTCGCGGAGGACGCGTCCGAGCCGGTCGCCGACGACGAGGCCGACGAGCCCGCCGACGAGGAGGATGTGGAGGACGACGATTCCGACGACGACGAGGATGAGGACGACGAGGACGAGTCCGACGAGGATGACGACTCGGACGAAGATTCCGACGATCCCGACGCCGAGCCCCGGATCGCCCAGATCGGCGGCAACGGCGACGCGCTGGCCGAGATCCCTGAGCGGCCCCGTCACTACCGCCGCCAGTACAAGATCCAGGAGGTGATCAAGCGCCGCCAGATCATCCTGGTGCAGGTGGTCAAGGAGGAGCGCGGCACGAAGGGTGCGGCGCTCACCACCTACCTGTCGCTGGCCGGCCGCTACTCGGTGCTGATGCCCAACACCGGCCGCGGCGGCGGCATCTCCCGCAAGATCACCTCGGCGGCCGACCGCAAGCGCCTCAAGGAGGTCGTGCAGGATCTGGAGGTGCCCGAGGGGATGGGCGTCATCCTGCGCACGGCCGGCGCCTCGCGCTCCAAGCCCGAGATCGCCCGCGACTTCGAATACCTGATGCGGCTCTGGGAGTCGGTCCGCGAGCTGACGCTGACCTCGATGGCCCCCGCTCTGGTCTACGAGGAGGGCTCGCTGATCAAGCGCGCCATCCGTGACCTGTACAACAAGGATCTGGACGAGGTTCTGGTCGCCGGCGAGGACGCCTACCGCGAGGCCAAGGACTTCATGCGGATGCTGATGCCCGGCCAGTCCAAGGTCGTGAAGCCCTACCGCGACCCGACGCCGATCTTCGCCCGCTTCGGCGTCGAGCAGCAGCTCGACGCGATGTTCTCCACCCACGTCTCGCTGAAGTCCGGCGGCTACCTCGTGATCAACCCGACCGAGGCCCTGGTCTCGATCGACGTGAATTCCGGCCGCGCCACCCGCGAGCACGACATCGAGGACACCGCCCTCAAGACCAACATGGAGGCCGCCGAAGAGGTCGCCCGGCAGCTGCGCCTGCGCGACCTCGCGGGCCTGATCGTGATCGACTTCATCGACATGGAGGAGAAGCGGAACAACCGCGCCGTCGAGAAGAAGCTCAACGAGTGCCTGAAGAACGACCGCGCCCGCATCCAGGTGGGCCGGATCTCGCCCTTCGGCCTCATGGAGATGAGCCGCCAGCGCATCCGCACCGGCGTGCTGGAATCCTCCTCGATCCCCTGCGCCCATTGCGGCGGCTCGGGCTTCGTGCGCGCCACCGCCTCGGTGGCCTTGCACATCCTGCGCTCGATCGAGGAGGCGCTGCTCAAATCGGCCTCCCACAACCTCGTCCTGCGCACCCGCACCGAGGTCGCCCTCTACATCCTCAACCAGAAGCGCGGGCACCTGCGCGAGCTGGAGGTGCGCTTCGGCGTCACCATCACGATCGCGGCCGACGAGCGCCTGGCGGCCACCGCCGCCTTCCAGCTCGACCGCGGCGAGCCGGCCCAGCGGGCGGAGGGTCCGGTGACGGGCGTGCGCGCCCAGGCGATCTCGCCCACCACCGAGTTCGAGGATGAGGACGAGGAGGCCGACGAGGTCGAGGCCGAGGCTGAATCCGAGGGCGAGGCCGAGGACGGTCAGGCCGAGACCCGTGAGGACGCGGCGCGCGAGGAAGGCGACGGCCGGCGTCGCCGTCGGCGGCGGCGGCGGCGCGGCGGTCGCCAGGATGGCCGCACCGATGACGGCCGCTCCGAGGAGGATCGCCAGACCGGCGAGCGCTCGGAGGACGACGGGCCGGACGAGGAGTGGGACGGCGAGGAGCCGGTTGCCGACGAGCGGTCCGAGCCGGCCGTTTCCGCTGTCGCGGCCGAGGCTGGCGATGCCGAGGAGGCCGTCGCCGGACCGGACGAGGCGGCCCGCGCGGACGACGAGGGCGGACGCCGCCGTCGCCGGGGGCGCCGCGGTGGACGTGGACGCGGCGAGGGCCGCGGCCGCGAAGCCGCCGAGCAGGATGAGGCTCCGGAGGCGGCCGGCGAAGCGGTCCCGCTGCTCACCGAGGAGCCGGTGAGCGCGCAGGCCGTCGCCGAGGCGGTCGAGGCCGTGCCGGCGGCGAACCGCCACGAGCCTGCGGTGGACCTGCCGGTGGCGTCCGCGCCCGAAATCGCCACACCGGAGGCGGAGGAGGCCGCCGAGGTTGCGGCCGAATCGGCCCCGGAGCGTGCGCCTGAACCCGTCGCGGTCGTGCTGACGCCCCCGTCTGATCCGGACCGGCCCAAGCGCGCCGGCTGGTGGTCCCGCACCAAGGCGGCGCTGACGGGCGAGTAATCTCAGGTGCCCCTGGACTAGATCAGTTCGGGGGCACCATAATCGTGCCCGGCAACGTGAGCGTTCTGCTGCATCCGCCATTCTGGTCATGCGCGGAGATTCGCCTCATCTTTCACCATTGGTTGAAGATTCCGTGCGAGTGTTCCGCCGATTAGAGTGTCGGAGGAAACCGCATGTTCAGTTTGCGCCGGCAGCGTCACAGCCAGGACGCGGCCATATCCCCGGTGAAGGCGATCGCCGCGACCGAGGTGCCGGCGGCTGCCCCTGCCGAAACCAGCCCTCGCCCCGTGGCCGCCCCGGCCGTCGATCGCGAATGGCTGACCCTTCTGGCCCGTCTGTCCGCTTCGGCCTCGGATGCCGGGACCTCGATCGGCTGGATGACGCACGACGCCTCCGGCACCGCCGAGCAGGCTCGGCTGATCGCCGCCGCCAGCGAGGAACTCGCCGCGACCACGGGTGAGATCGCGGCCCGCTCCTCGTCAGCAGCCGAGACCGCCGAGGCGGCCCGGGCCGGAATCGCCACCTGCGTCGGCGACCTTCATCGCGCCACCGACGGCATGCGCGGGATCGAGGAAGGCACCGAGGAGATCGGCGGCCGGCTCGACAGCTTCTCGGCTGCGGCCCTGCGGATCGAGGAGATGGCCGGCACCATCGCGGCGATCTCGGCGCAGACCAACCTGCTGGCGCTGAATGCCACGATCGAGGCCGCCCGGGCCGGCGAGGCGGGCCGCGGCTTCGCGGTCGTCGCCGCCGAGGTCAAAACGCTGTCGGCGCAGACCGCCAAGGCGACGGACGAGATCCGCGCGCGCGTGAACGGCCTGCGCGAGGAGATGGCCGCGATGCAGGCGGCCGTCACGCGCAGCCGCAACGCGGTCGAGGCCGGCGCCGCCGCCATGGTGCGGGCCAATGCCCGCGTCGAGACGGAGAGCGGCGCCGTGGCGAATGTCGCCGCGCAGATGCGCGAGGCCTCGGAGATCCTGGGCCAGCAGATCCTGGCGACGGGCGACATCGCCCGCAATGTCGGCCGGATCGCCGAGGGCACCGACAAGGCGCGGCGGGAAATCGGCGACGCTCTGGCTCAGCTCGAGCAGATCGAGGATCTCGGCCGGACCCTGCTCGACCGGCAGAAGGCGGAGGCCGTGGACGATCGCGTGGCCCGCATCCCGGCCGATTGCGCCGCCTGGCGCCGCGCCATCGCGGCGACCCTGGTGGGGATGCGCTCGGCGGACAACCCGCCGGCGGGCGTCGCTGCCGACCCGACGCGGCCGGCCGCCCTGGAAGCGCCCCTGACGCGAGCCCGCGAGCAGGCGGCAGCCCTGATCCGCCACGTGCGCGCACATGCCTGGAACGAAGCCACCACGGCCTTCGTCGCCTTCGAGGCGGCGATCAAGGACGCCCGCGCGGCCGTGGCTTAGCCCGTTTCATAGGGTTCACGTTCGAACGCTTCGGTTGCGGTATGCCTTCCGTCATCGTGAGCGCAGCGAAGACGGCGGGGCCGCCTCGACCGAAGGCTTAGAACGTCGTCATTTCACGCCTCGATCAGACGATCGAGGCGCATGCGGGTGATCTGCGCGACCTCGTCCAGCGCAGTCGCCGCCTCGGCCGCCGGATCCCGCCCGAGCCGCGCTTCGAACACCGACAGGATCTCGGCCCGGCTCCGGCCGCGCACCGCGATGATGAACGGGAAGCCGAACCGCGCGCGATAGGCGGCGTTCAGCCGGTCGAAGGCCGCCGCCTCGGCGTCGGTCATGCGGTCGAGCCCGGCGCCGCCCTGCTCGTTCGCCGAATCCGCCGTCAGGCTGCGCGCCCGCGCCTCAGGCCCGGCGAGCTCCGGATGGCCGTTGAGGAAGGCGCGCTGCGTCTCCGCGGGGACCGCGCGGACCGCCCGCATCATCGATGCGTGCAGGGCCGCGACGCTGGCGAAGGGCCGCTCGTGCCAGGCGGCCCATGCCACCCAGGCGGCATGCTCGAACACGCCCCCGAGGAGGCCCACGAAGGCGTCCTGGTCCATCCGGTTGACGGCGGCGAGATCGGGCACCGGCCTCAGCTGCCGCGATAGGTGGTGAAGCTGCCGGGCGCACAGAGCATCGGCACGTGATAATGCTGCTTCGGGTCGAAGATCGCGAAGCGCACCACGGGATTGTCGATGAAGATATCGGCCTCGTCGGTGCCGGGGCGGCCCCGGAAATAGTCGTCGACGTGGAAGGCCAACTCGTACTGGCCGGCCCTGGCCTCGCTCGCCGCCAGGATCGGCGCGTCGGTCCGGCCGTCCACGTTGGTCGTCACGGTCTTCACCAGCCGCCACGTCTCGCCCTCCAGCACGGAGAAGTCGATCCGGACCCCGGCGGCGGGGCGCCCGCGATCGGTGTCGAGGACGTGGGTCGAGATGCCGGCCATGGCGACGTTGTCCTGAGAAGCGGGAATCGGGACGGGGTCAGCTGCCGCGATAGTAGGAATAGCCCCAGGGCGTGAACAGCACCGGCAGGTGGTAGCGCTGGCCGGCGTCGCGGATCCGGAAGCGGATCGGCACGCGGCTCAGGAAGTTGGGGCTCGGCAGGGTGACGCCCAGCGCCGCGAAATATGCCTCCACGTGCATCAGCAGCTCATACTGGCCGGCCTTGAGGGCGTCGTCCACGAGGAGCGGCTCGGGCGGCCGGCCATTGGCGGCGGTGGTGACGGTCTTGATCGGCCGGTAGGTGTCGCCGTCGCGCACAGACAGGTCGCAGACCATCCCGGCACCCGGCGTACCGTGGAAATTGTCGATGGCGTGCAGCGTCAGGCGCGGGCCGAGGCCCGCCTGCGAGACCGGGCCGGCGGTGAGCGTCCCGGGCTTGCCCGGCACCGCCTGCGCCTGGGCGTGCGCGACGCTCCCGGACGCGGCGGCCGCGACGCCGCCAAGGCCGAGTGCCGCGAGGCTTCGACGGGTCAGGACAAGGGGCTCCGCGTCTGGCGCCTGCCGCTCCGAGGGCGGCGGGCGATGGATCAGCGATGGTACAGGTGACATGGGACTGCGCTCAACCGCGCGCCGCAGCGGCGGCCGGAGGGCCCTGCACCGGAAGCTCCCGACAGATCGGCCCCATCCCGCACGCTCCCCCGTTCACCAGACCGGGGATGACGCAAGGGTCGCGCCAGGGCCGGCGCGCTCAACCGGCGCGCGCCCGGCGCCGCGGCCTCACCAGCGGCCTTCCGCTTGGCGCCTGCGGAGCGCGCGCTCCTCCTCGCTCGGGGGCTTGGTGGCGAAGCTGCCGGTCTGAACCGCACCACCCTGCGCGAACGCCGCGAAGTGGACGCCGTTCGGCGCGTGCGCCTGCTCGATCGGCGTCCACGAGCGGGCTGTCGCCGGATCGTCCGCGTACCAGCGCTTGCCGCGGCCGAGCATGACCGGGAAGGTGATCAGCACGATCTGATCGATGAGCCCGGCCGGGAGCAGGGCCGGGTACAGCAGGCTGCTGCCCTGGATGAGGAGATCGGGACCGTCGCTGTCCTTGAGGCCCGCGACCGCCGCGACCGGATCGCCGACGAGACGGTGGCTGTTGTTCCAGTCCAGCGCCCGGTCGGACGACGTCACGACATGCTTGCGCACGGCATTGAAGGTCGCCCCGATCGGCTGGTCGCCGTTGTGCGGCCAGTAGGCGGCGAAGATCTCGTAGGTCCGCCGTCCGAGCAGCAATTCATATTCGCCTCCGAGCAGCCGTCCCATCGGGCCGTCGAGGGCGCCGTCGAAGTACGGGAAGGTCCAGCCGCCGTGCCGGAACCCGGTCTGATCCTCCTCCGGCCCACCCGGTGCCTGGATCACGCCGTCGAGCGACTGGAACAGCGAGCCGGTGATCCTACGCATCGGCGGCACCTCCGCGGAGCGCCGCTTCGATCCGGGCGATGTCGATCTTGCGCATGGTCATCATCGCCTCGAACGCGCGCCGCGCCGCTTCCCTGTCGGGATCGCTGTTGGCGCGCAGGAGCGCGCGCGGCGTGATCTGCCAGGAGAAGCCCCAGCGGTCCCGGCACCAGCCGCACTGGCTCTCTTCCCCGCCGTTGCCCACGATGGCGTCCCAGTAGCGGTCGGTCTCCGCCTGATCCTCGGTCAGCACCATGAAGCTGACTGCCTGGTTGGGCTTGAAGGCGGGTCCGCCGTTCAGGCCGACGAACGGACGGCCGAGCACGGTGAACGAGACCGTGAGTTCGGCGCCCGCCGACCCGCTCGGGTAATCCGACGGGGCGTTCATGGGGGCGCCGACATGGCTGTCCGGGAAGGTGTCGGCGTAGAATTGCGCGGCCCTGCGGGCCTCGCCGTGGTCGAACCACAGGCAGGTCGTCAGCTTCACGCTCGTCATCACGGGTTCCCCTCACGCTGCCTTGCGCGGGCCGGCGAGGCCGAGCCTGTTGCCCGCCGGATCGGCGATGTTGGCCGAGTAGCTGCCGCCGGGGATCGGGTCGGGCCCCTGGAGCACCGAGCCGCCCGACTCCCGGACCGTCGCGAGTGCGGCGTCGATGTCGGCGACGTGGATATACCAGTTCCACCGTGCCGGGGCGCCGGTCGCCGCGCTCGACATCACCGCGCCGGGGCGCAGGTCGCCCCGGCCGATGAAGGCGTACTCGCCCATCGCGCCCATCGGCAGGGAACCGAGCTTCTCCCAGCCGAACAGCGCGCCGTAGAACGCGAAGGCGCCGGCGGGATCGGGGGTCGCGAGCTCAATCCACACGCCGTGGCCGACGGTCGGCTCGGTCCCGAGCGGCACCGGCCCGAAGGCCCGGCTCTCCGCAGGGCTCGACGCCGCCATGAGGGCGAAGACCACGTCCTGCGGATCGCTCACCATCGCGAAGCGGCCGACATGGGGGATGTCGACGGGCCCGAACCGGATCCGGCCGCCGAGTTCCACGACCCTCGCGGCAGCGGCGTCGACGTCGCGGGTCGCCAGATAGACCGCCCATCCGGGGAACCCCGGTGCCTCCGGCATCGTCCGCCGGATCCCCGCCACGGGCCGCCCGTCCGCCTCGCCGATCCGGTAGCCGCCGTGCTCGGGCCTGGGCGACGGCACGACACGCCAGCCCGCGACCGCCTCGTAGAAAGCCTGAGCCGCATCCGGCTCGCCGGCGCTCAATTCGAACCAGACGGGTGTTCCCTCGGCAACGGGCATCGGGCGTATTCCTCCGTGTGGGCGAGCCTGTCGGCCGCATCGCGGCGACTCTACCGGCCCCGCTTTGCGCAGGCTGGCAGTCTCGGTTAGACAAAGCAACTATGAAGTTAGAAAAAATAACTGCCGCCGGATCGACCCCGCGGGAGCGCCGCCATGACGACAGCTGCGGCACCGCCCTCGCGCTGGAATTCATCGGCGAGCGCTGGTCGCTCCTGATCATGCGCGAGCTCGTGTTCGGCCCGCGCCGCTTCGGCGAGATCCGGGTGAACCTGCCCGGCATCAGCGCCAACGTGCTGACGCAGCGCCTGGAGAGCCTGGAGGAGGCCGGCATCGTCCTGCGCGACCGGCTGCCGTCGCCCGCCAGCATCCAGGTCTACGACCTCTCGGACTGGGGTCGTGACGCTGCCCCGCTGATGCGCGCCATGGGACGCTGGGCGGCGCGCTCTCCGCGGCACGACCGGGGCCTGTTCATGTCGGCGGCGTCGGCCATGATGTCGCTCCAGGCCCTGGTCGATCCGGAGCGGGCCGCGTCGCTGGCCGTGTCGGCCGGATTTCACTTCCCCGGCGAGGACTTCGTCGGGACGGTAGCGGGCGGTGCGGTCCGCGTGCGTCGCGGCGTCATGGAGGCCCCAGACCTCGCCTTCACGGGCGATACCCTGGCGCTGCGCCGGACGATCTACGGCAAGGCGCCCCTCGTCCGGGACGGCGCCGGCGGCACGCTCGCCTTCGCGGGCGAGGCCGGTCTGGCGTGCGCCTTCGTCGACCTGTTCGCGCTGCCGGCCCGGACAGGCTGAACGGCGGCCTCACCGGTCGCGTCGGCGGCGCGATCGGCCCACCTTGCCGCGACCGGCTCCGCCCCGCCGGACGGCGCTCTAGCTCGGCGGCGTGTCGGTGGCCTTCTGACGCTCGCGCTCCTTGCGCAGCTCCCGTTCGGCCAGGAGCCAGAACTCGATCTCGAATCCTTCGGGCCGGTGATTGCGCTCCCACAATTCGTAGGCGCGCTCGCGGATCTGCTCGAAGGTGATGGAATCCGGCGCCCGGGGCGGCGGAGGCGCGCCCGTGGGGACGGGCACGGGCGATGACCCGGGAGGCTGAGGCGGGCGCCCCGGGGCCGAAGCCCCCGGGGACGGATGAAGGTCGGGCTTCACGTCGTCGCCGCCGTCGGCGATCAGTGGGCCGGCCTGTCGAGATAGGCGGCCACGCTGGTGATCCGGCTGCCCACCATGGTGACGGCCTTGCGAAGCCGCTCCTCGCTCACCCCGAAGCGCTGGGCCCAGGCCTCGCGCACGGTCCGATCGTAGATGTCGATATGGGTCTTGCCTCGCGATTCGGTGGACATGCTGGGCCCGCTCCGGTCTGTCGGTGCGCCGCGGCTGTGCCGGGCTGTCTGCCGAGACAACCGGACGTCCCCGAATTCGGTTGCCGCCCCGGCGCGCGGCCGCGGCGGGTCCGTTGCGGGGCTCAGTGGGCCGTGGTCGCGGGCTGCGGGACCGGCTCCAGCAGAGGCTCGGTCTGGTCCGCGTCCTGCCGGACCCGGGCGGCCACGAAGGCGGTCAGCAGCGGCACCAGCAGGGCGGTGACCACGACGCTCGCAGCAACCAGCACCGTCGCGGGCCCGGCGGCGTCCGCGTAGGCCGGGTTGGCGGCCGCGATGATCGCCGGCACGGCGGCGGCATTGCCGGCCGTCGAGGCGGCGGCGACGCCCGCCACACCGTTGCCGCCGGTGAGACGGTCGGCGACGAACAGCACCGCCCCCGTCACGACGACGACGGCCACGCCCAGCCCGATGCCGAGCAGGCCCGCCTGCCAGATCTTGGCGAGGTCGAGCCCGAAGCCGAGGGCGAAGGCGAAGAACGGGATCATCACCGGCGCGGCGCGCGATAGGAAGGCGCGCATGTCGCGGTCGAGGTTGCCCAGCACCATGCCGATGAGCAGCGGCAGGATGCTGCCCACCAGCGTCGGCCACGGGAAGGCGGAGAGGCCCGCCAGACCCAGCGTCACCATGGTCAGGAACGGGCCGGATTCGAGGCTCATGATCGCGTAGGCGCCCGCATCCTTCGGGCGGCCGAACTGGCCCATCAGGGCGAGATAGAGCCCGCCATTGGTGTCGTTCATGGCGGCCACGATCGCCAGCGTCGAGATGCCCGCGAAAGCGCCGCTCAGGACCGGGGCCTCGCCGAGAAAATGCCCGACGACCACGCCCATGAGCGCCGCCACGCCGACCTTGGAAGCCAGCAGCACCCCGCCCTTGCGGGCGATCGCCGGGGCGGCGCGGAAGTCGATGCCCGCGCCCATGCAGACGAAGAACACCGCGAGGATCGGGAGCGCCCCGTTGAACAGGGCGCCGGTAAACGAGCCGAAGAAGGTCGCGATGTTCGGGAACAGCGTGTGGAGGATCGCCCCGAGGAACAGCGGCACGACCATCAAGCCGCCGGGGACGCGCTCCAGCGAGCGCTTGATCGGAATCTGCATGGGTCGTCCTCCGGTGCGGCCTCTGTCCCGGGCCTGACACCCGCACGTCCCCCGGCCGCCTGCTACAACCTTTCGACAAGTGCCTGCAACACACCGCTTCGCATAGATCCAGGCATGCGTCCGGCCGTGTGTGTTGGTCGACAGATCGTTGACAAGCACGCGGCTTCCACGCTGATTTGGCAGAGCGCGGACGGAGGTGCTTCCGGATGTCGTCAGCCCTGACCGGCCGAGCGGAGGCCTCCGATCCGGCATTACGTCCCGTGTCCGCGCCGGTGCGGCCGATCGCCCCGGCCGACGGCATCTACCGCGCGATCCGCGCGGGCATCGCCGACGGCACCTACGCGGACAATACCCGCCTGCCGGGCGAGCACGATCTCGCCCGCCACTTCCAGGTGTCCCGGCCGGTGGTGCGGGCGGCCCTCGACCGGCTGCGCCGCGAGGGTGCGATCGTCTCGCGACAGGGGGCGGGCAGCTTCGTCCGGCCGCGCGGGCCGAGCCCGGCACCGGGATTCGCGCCGGTGGAGAGCATCGCCGACATCCAGCGCTGCTACGAGTTCCGCCTGACGATCGAGCCCGCCGCCGCCGGCCACGCCGCGGCACGCCGCGACGCGGCCGCGCTGGCCCGGATCGAGGCCGCCCTCGACCGCCTCGCCGTCGCCACCCGCCAGGAGCAGCATCGGGAGGACGCCGATTTCGCCTTCCACCACGCGATCGCGGCAGCGGCCAACAACCATTATTTCGCGGCGTCCCTGCAGGCGCTGCAATCGCACATTGCGGTCGGCATGAAGATCCACGGTCTCGCGCTGCTCGGCCCGAATTCCGGCTTGCGCGGGGTGCTGGAGGAGCATCGCGGGATCTTCGCGGCGATCCGCGACGGCGATGCCGAGGCCGCCCGCGCCCGCATGGAGGCCCATATCCGCCGCTCGCGCGACCGCCTGTTCGAGGGGCGGCTCCTCGACCTGTCGATGTCGCCGCCTTGAGTGTCCCGCAGCGCGCCGGCGACCAGGCGGGCAGCTTCCGACAGATCACCCCGTCATTCCGGGACCGCGAAGCAGGGCCCGGATCCGTAGGGACACGCGGGAGGCGGGCAATCCTGAACTGCTGCCGGTGCCAGGACGGCCACGTCGGCGGCGCTGGATTCCGGGCGCCGCTGTGCGGCCCCGGAATGACGGTGCGAGTTGATCGCCATCGTCCCGGCGGACGCCTCAGCACGCCAGGCCCTGGGCGCCGTTCCTTGACCGGCCGCGCGAGTCGGGCGTATCCGGCCGACAGCTTCACAACAAGTCAGGGCTGTGCCCACCGCGAGGATCCCCAGGATGCGTGCCGAAGCCGGCGCTGCTGCCATCGGACCGGTCGGCGATCCGGCCGCCGGCCGCAAGGACCCGCACAGGCGCGGCTCCGGCCATGCCGCCGTGATCCGCTCGCGCGCGGCATGACCCGCCTGCGCCTCATCGCCGACGACCTGACCGGCACCCTCGACACGGCGGCCGGCTTCACCGGCCTGTGCGGGCCGATCCCGGTGGCGTGGCCGGAGATCCTGCCCGCCGAGGCGCCCGGCTGCCTGGCGATCGATTCCGGCACCCGCGAGTTGTCGGAGGAGGCTGCCGCCGGGATCGTCGGCGGCCTCGCGCCCCGGCTGCGCGACGCCGACATCGCCTTCAAGAAGGTTGACAGCCTGCTGCGCGGACCCTGGGCGGCGGAACTCGCCGCCGTGATGCGCCTCGGCGCCTGGGATCGCTGCATCGTCGCGCCCGCCTTCCCGTATCAGGGCCGCCGCACCGAGAGCGGGCGGCAGCTCGCGCGGCGAGACGGTGGCTGGGCGCCGGTCTCCGGCGACATCGCCGAGGCGCTGCGGGCGGTTGGGCTTCCGGCGCGCCGGGCCTCCGTCGCCGACGGGCCGGTTCCGGGCGTCGCGGTCTACGACGCGG
Organism: Methylobacterium sp. PvR107; assembly: GCF_017833295.1. NCBI lineage: Bacteria > Pseudomonadati > Pseudomonadota > Alphaproteobacteria > Hyphomicrobiales > Methylobacteriaceae > Methylobacterium > Methylobacterium sp. PvR107. The sequence continues at coordinate 3,847,342 of NZ_JAFIBW010000001.1, read as the reverse complement.
ACAGCGACGCCGATCTGGCGCGGGTGGCGGCGCTCGGCCGGGACGGTGCGGTGCTGTGGTGCGGCAGCGGCGGCCTCGCGGCGGCCCTGGCGCGCGGCGTCGCGGCCCCGAGCGACGCACGTCTCGCCGGCCCGGTACTCGGCCTGTTCGGCTCCGACCGGACCGAGACCGCCACGCAGCTCGCGGCCTGCGGCGGCCATCACCTCGTCCTGTCGCCGGACCACCCGGACCATGCCGGCGCCGTGCGGACGCGTCTCGACCGGGACGGCGTCGTCCTGGCGAGCCTCGCGCTGCCCGCCGGTACGGCCCGGGCGGATGCGGCGGCGCGGATCGCCCAAACCTTCGCGGGCGTGATCGACCGGATCCCGAAGCCCGGCACGCTGCTGGTCGCCGGCGGCGAGACCCTGAAGGCGCTGTGCCTCGCGCTTCGGGTCGGGCGCCTCGACGTCACCGGCCAGATCACCCCCGGCCTGCCGCGCTCGACCCTGCGGGGCGGTCGCTGGGACGGGCTCGCGGTGGTGTCGAAATCGGGCGCCTTCGGAACGGAGTGCGTCTGGCGCGATCTACTTCACCAGAACGGCCTCAGGCCGGACTGACGCCCGACAGGAGCGACCCATGACCCAACATCTGGCCATCACCATGGGCGATCCGGCCGGCATCGGCCCGGAGATCATCGTCAAGGCCGCGGCCCGCCTGAAGGACCGCATCGCCGCGGGCGACCTGCGCCTGATGATCATCGGCAGCGCCCCGGCCCTGCGCCGCGCCGAGGCGGCCCTGAAGCTCCTGCCCGAGCAAATCCCCGAGGTCGCCGAGGACGGCGACTGGCCGGCCCTGTGCTGCCTCCAGGCCGATGCCGAGGGCGCGCCGATCGAGCCGGGCCGGCTCTCGGCCGATGGCGGGCGCTTCGCCTACAAGGCGATCGAGGCCGGGGTCCGCCTCGCCATGGCCGGCAAGATCGGCGGCATCGTCACGGCGCCGTTGAACAAGGAGGCGCTCAACAAGGCGGGGTATCATTATGCCGGCCACACCGAGATGCTTGCCGAGCTGACCGGCGTGCGCGGCTCGGTGATGATGCTGGCCCACGGCAACATGCGGGTGTCCCACGTCACCACCCACGTCGCCCTGGAGGACGTGCCGAAGCGCGTGACCCCGGAGCGCCTGCGCCTCGTCATCGACCTCACCGACAAGACCCTGAAGGGGCTGGGCCTCGCCAAGCCCAAGATCGCGGTGGCGGCGCTCAACCCCCATGCCGGCGAAGGCGGCCTGTTCGGGCGCCAGGACATCGACGTCAGCACCCCGGTGATCGAGGCCGCCAATGCCGACGGGCTCGACATCCACGGGCCGGTGCCGGGCGACACGGTATTCGTGAAGCTACGCGCCGGCCAGTACGACGCGGTGGTCGCGATGTATCACGACCAGGGGCACATTCCGGTGAAGCTGCTCGGCTTCGAGATCGACCCGGCCACGGGGAAGTGGATGGACCTGTCGGGCGTGAACATCACGCTCGGTCTGCCGATCATCCGCACCTCGGTCGATCACGGCACCGCCTTCGACATCGCCGGCAAGGGGATCGCCAACGAGCGCAGCCTGATCGAGGCGATCGAGTTCGCGGAACGGCTCGCCGCCAACCGAGCGGCGTGACAGAGCCGACCCGTCATCCCGAGGCCGCGGAGCGGGGTCCGGGATCCAGACCCGCCGACGCGGCCAGGTTTGTCGCCGACTGCGGTTCTGGATTCCTGTATCTCGAGGCGGCTGCTGCAAGGCGGCTGAGCAGGCGCAGCGCGGTAAATTCCGGGCTCGGCGACGCGACCCCGCGCTGCCTGGCCGCCGAACGCTCAAGGCCCGCCTCCGCAGATGCGCGGAGGCGGGCCCTCGTCGGCGACGATGACGGATCCGCGAACGCTCAGGCGGCGCGCACGGTGGCAAGGAAGCGCGCGACCTCCGCGCCGAGGTGCTCGGACTGGCGCGACAATTCCGAGGCTGCTCCCAGAACTTGGCTGGCGGCCGCCCCCGTCTCCTCGGCCGCATTGGCCACACCGGAGATGTTGCTCGTCACCTCGCCGGTGCCCATGGCGGCCTGAGCGACGTTGCGCACGATCTCCTGGGTGGCCGCCCCCTGCTGCTCGACGGCCGCGGCGATCGAGGTCGCCACGCCGCTGATCTCGCGGATCCGCCCGGTGATGCCGCCGATCGACGTCACCGCCTGCCCGGTCGAGGCCTGGATCTGCGCGATCTGGCCGGAGATCTCGTTCGTCGCCTTGGCGGTCTGCTCGGCCAGCGCCTTCACCTCGGAGGCGACGACGGCAAAGCCCTTGCCCGCCGCACCCGCGCGCGCCGCCTCGATGGTGGCGTTGAGGGCCAGCAGGTTGGTCTGCCCGGCGATGTTCGAGATCAAGCCGACCACATCGCCGATCCGCGAGACGGCGGCACTCAGCTCCTGCACCAGGGTGCCGGTCTGGTCGGCCTCGTGCACGGCGCGCTGCGCCAGCTCGGCCGAGCCCGCGACCTGGCGGCCGATCTCCTGGACCGACGAGCCCAGCTCCTCCGCCGCCGCCGCGACGGTGTTGACGTTGGAGGCGGCCTCCTCGGCGGCAGCCGCCACGGTGGTCGACTGGCTGGCGGTCTCGGTTGCCGTGGCCGTCATGGTCTGAGCGGTGGCCTGCAATTCGGTCGCCGACGACGAGACCATGCCGATGATGCCGCCGACGGCAGCCTCGAAGCCGTCGGCCATCTGGCGCATCCCGGTCTTGCGCTGCTCCTCGGCTTCCAGACGCGCCACCGCGGTCTCTTCTTCCAGCGCCTTCATGCGGAGCAGGCCATTCTTGAACACCTGCACGGCATTCGCGATCGTTCCGATCTCCGTCTTCTGGCCCTGATGCGGGATGGCGACGGAGAGGTCGCCGTCGGCGAGCGCCTGCATCGGTTGCACCACCGAGTTGATGCCGCGCGCGATGCTCAAGATGATCATGGCAGCCAACCCGATCGACAGAGCCACGGCGAAAAGGCCGACGCCGATGAGCATGGCGCGCGTCTGAGCGTATGTGGCCTGGCTTTCGCTCGCGGCCTGCTCGGCGCCATCCTGGTTGAGCTTGATGATCTTATCCAGCGCCACCGAGGCGTTCCGACGCGGCCCGACCACCTTGGCCTCGTATTGGCTGAGCGCTTGCGCCTTCTCGCCCTTGCGGGACAGCGCGAGGATCGGCTCGACGACACTTGAGAGCGTCCCCCAATCCCGGGCGAACGCTTCGTAGAGCGCGCGTTCCTCAGCAGAACTGATCAGCTTTTCGTAGCTTTTCGTGGCCGCATCGATTTTCTGACCCCGTTCGGCAAGATCCTTGTCGACGCTAGCCAGCATCTGCGGCTCCTCCGTCAAGATATGACGGAGCAGGCTGGTGGTATACCGCCCGGTCAGGGCATCGATCTGACTTGCGGCGCGCACGCTCGGCAGCCAGTTCGTCTCGACATCGAGGAGAAGCCCGTTGAGCGTTGAGGCGCTTCGAAGGCCTACGAGGCTCAGGCCGCCGAGAAGCAGGAGCAGAACGGCGAAGGCAGCAATCAGTTTGCTGCGGATGGACAGGGACTTGAGCGGCACGACTGACCTCGAAGGCAGCCGTTGAGCCCAGGGTCTATGAGGCTGCCAAGCAAGGTCCTACAGAGAAATAGTTAATTCTATATCCAATATGAGGTATAGGCATGGATCTGCACGGTATTTCCATCGCTTGACCAAGCCGTTAGCCAATTGCCCAAACAAGAGGCAGGGCGCCGGTCAAGAACAACGCGGACGAGACGAGCACGGCGAGGCGCTCGCGATGGTGAAGGACAAAGGCGCGCGGGCTGGCGAACATGGGGCGAGGCCGGATCGGAGGAGGCACCTCACGCTCGCTCCCGAACCTTGACCAATCCGAGGCATCCGACGCCGTCCACAGGCGGTCTGCAACGCGTGTTACCGCCGCGCCACAGATGGCTGGATGTGCTCCGGCGCACCGCGCGGACACCGCGCCGGGTCTATCGCATTCCTGCGGCTGCTTTCGCCCCCTCAGCAGCCCGATCCAACGGCGCAGTGACCTCACCGGTTGCTGCGCCGTTGTCGTTGGAGGCGACCCGCCGGGTCGATCGCGCTCCGTGCGGGCTGCCTTCCTCTGCCGGTTGATGCAGCCGGCCAAGTTCCGTAGGCCGACGGCGTTCGAACCCGTTGAACGAGTCTCAAGGCGCGCGTTGGCGGGGCGCTTCTGGGGCCGGGGACACCGCTCCGCCATCGCGCCTGGCGCCTTTCCCAAGCGCGTTGAGACGGCTGACACACGATCACGGGTCGTTGCGTCGGGCGGGTTCATCCCACCCTCGCCCTCATCCTGAGGCGCCGATGCGCAGGGCAGGCCTCGCGGGAATCCTCCGGAAGCCGCTGAGATCGCTGGAGACCTCCTTCGAGGCCCGCTGCCGCAGGCACCTCAGGATGAGGGCAGGGACGGGATAGTCGCCCGTCGTCGCGGCGCGCCCGCGCGCGCGCCGCTCGCGAAGCGCGCCGCAACCCGGACAGTCGTGGCTCTAGCCGCCGATGCGGCGCGGGGCAGAAGCGGGAGCGCTTCGCGCGCGCTCTGCCTCTTCGGCCGCGACCGCCTCGACCGCGGCGATGACGTTCTCCAGCTCGGCGACCTGACGCAACGCGCTCCCGGCCGGCAAGCCATCGTATTCGGCCATGGCCAGGATGAGCGTGCGCTGATGCGCCTTGAGGCGCTCGAGGAGGGCATTGAGCTTGTCGGGCATACGCGCGCTGTAGCCTTGAGCGGGGGAGCGGACAAGCTGGTGATCGGCACAAGCGTGTTGCGAACCTGGATGATCGCCGCAGATCGGCCGCTCATCCCCCCCGGTCTCATGCTGAGCCCGCGACAGATCTTCCAACGACGAGCGCAGGTCGCGATCGAATCATCGGCAGAAGGCTTCCTGACGCAGGACCTGCGGTGATCCAGAGTTTTGAGGCGCCGCTGTATTGCAGCGCTCAGAGTAAGAGCCGTCCACGACGTGCGTGCCGCCCTGCGAACGGAGAGACTATTCCCTCGATCGAAGGCCTTCTCGCAGAACGAGAAGGAAATTCCGGAATTCGGAATGTCGGTGCTGGACAGTGCTCGCGCCAGACCGGCAGACTGAGTTCAACGAACAAGGCCATAGGGAGAACCGATGCTGCTCGACACAGCCGCGTCGATCGAGGGAGCGTCCCGGTCGTCGCTCTCCAAAGCCCTGTCGTTACTTGTGGTTGTCGCAGAGCGAAGCCAGAAAGGCGTCAGCCTCAGCTCCGCTGCGGCCCGCACCGGACTTCATGTCGCGACCGCCCATCGCCTGCTCGGCGCGCTCGTCGACGAGAACTTCCTGAACTTCGATCCCTATACGAAACGGTACTTCCTCGGGCTGATGCCCTACGAACTGGTCAACCGGGCCGGCCCAGACCTCGAGTTCCTGCATCTCCGCAAGACGCTGCGCCCGTTCCTCGACGTCGCGCAGAGAAGGCTCGGCGGCCTGGTCAACCTGTCCGTGCCGTCGCGCGGAGAGGCCCTGTGCATCGACGTGATCGAGGGGCGCGCGGCGATCCTGGTCAGCACCCTGAAGATCGGGGCGCGCCGGCCCCTGGGGGTCGGGGCGGCCAGTCTCGCCCTGCTGGCGACGCAGCCTGCCGTCGAGCGGGCCGCCGTCATCGCGCGCGAGGCGGAGCGCTACCTCAAATACGGGCGGCTGACGGCGGATCTCGTCGCGGAGGCCTGCGCGCGTCTTCCGGTCGACGGCTACGTCGTGAACGAGGCGCTGATCATCCCGGATATCGGCGCCCTGGCGCTCCCGGTCTTCCGGGACGGCGCGGTCGTCTGCGCCGTCTCGGTCACCAACACGATCTCGCATCTGGATCGCGACGCCCGGGCCGGCATCGCCGCAATACTCCGCCGCGCCGTGACCGATGCCGGCTTCCAGGTCGAGGCAGCCTGACCGATGTATCCGATCGACCTCTTCCATCGTCAGGCCGCCCGGACGCCCGAGCGCGTCGCCCTGGAGTTCCGGGATGAGCGGCTGACCTATGCGGATCTCGCCGCGCGGGTCGGGGCGCTCGCGGCCGGCCTGCAGGCGCTCGACCCGGAGCCGCAATCGCGGGTCGGCCTCTGCTGCTTCAACCACGTCGAGCACGTCGTGGCGTGGCTGGCGGTGGTGGCGGCCGGAAAGGTCTGGGTTCCGCTCTATCCGAAGAACAAGGCGGCCGAGATCGGGCTCGGCATCGCCTTTACGGAAGCCTCGATCGTGATCGCCGACGCGGCGGCACGCCCCCTCGTCGAAGGGGCCGGCGCCCGGATCCTGGTGGCGGACCGGGACGGGCGCGCGGGGACGACGGGCGGTCTCGTGCGGGATCACGCCGGGGCGGCGCCGCGCTTCCACGCCCACCCGCTCCACGCGACGCAGGCCATCAAGTTCACCGGCGGGACGACCGGCAAGCCGAAGGGCGTGATGCAGCCCTATCGGGCCTGGAACACCAACATCGCCACGCAGGTCGCCGCCTGGGACCTCAAGCCGGGCGACCGCCTGCTGGCGGCGGCGCCGATCACGCACGGCACCTCGACCTACATCCTGCCGACGCTGGGCACCGGCGGCACGCTCGTCCTGCTCGACCAGCCGCGTCCGGACGAGATCCTGCGCTGCTTCGCCGAGGAGCGCATCGCCACGACCTTCCTGCCGCCAACGCTGATCTACATGATGATGGAGCTGCCGGCGGCGCGGCGCGGCGCGTATCCGCACCTGCGCAACCTCGTCTACGGCTCGGCGGCGATGCGGCCGGACGCGATCGCCGAGGCGCAATCCGTGTTCGGCCCCTGCATCGCCTCGACCTACGGCCAGACCGAGGCGCCGCAGATCGCCACTATGATCTCGGCCGAGGAACTCACGCGCCCGGAGAAGCGCGCGACCGTCGGCCGGGAAACGATGCTGACTCGGGTCGCCATTCTGGATCCCGAGGGCAACATCCGCCCGACCGGCGCCGACGGCGAGATCGCCATCCGCGGCGACCTGGTCATGACGGGCTACTGGAAGCAGCCGGACAAGACGGCCGAGACGATCCGGGACGGCTGGCTGCTCACCGGCGATCTCGGGAGCTTCGACGAAGAGGGCTTCCTGTCCATCAAGGGGCGGGCGAAGGACCTGATCATCACGGGCGGCTTCAATGTCTACCCGGTCGATGTCGAGCCGGTGCTCGGCCAGCACGCGGCCGTCGCCGATTGCGCGATCTACGGCGTGCCGGACGACAAGTGGGGCGAGGCGGTCCACGGCGCCGTCGAGTTGCGCAACGGCATGGCGGCAGATCCCGAGGCGATCATCCGCTTCGTCAAGGATCGGCTGGGCTCGGTGAAGGCGCCGAAGTCGATCACGATCTACGATTCCCTGCCCCGGAACAATTACGGGAAGCTGCAGAAGCAGATCCTGGTCGAGGACCACATCGCGCGCGAAGCTCGGGAAAGGCAGGAGCCATGAGCACGAAGCCACCGACCACGGCCCTGAGCCACCACACCTCGGACGCGATCTACTATCGCGAGAAGAACCTCGTCACCGACATCCTGAAGCCCGGCGCGGCCCCCGACTTCGTCGCGGAGGCCGCCGCCCACATCCTGGGGCGGGACGTCTCGGACGGCGAGCGCCGCGTCCTCAACGCGATCATGATCACCATGATGGAGCACGGCTTCACGCCGAGCGCCATCGCGACCCGCTCGATCTACATGAGCGCGCCGGAGAACATGCAGGGGGCGGTGGCCGCCGGCCTCCTCGCGGTCGGCAGCCAGTTCGTCGGCACGGTCGAGAACAACGCCCGGATCCTGAACCAGCTCGTCGCCCTCGAGGACGATGCGCAGCGCGCCCTCGCGGAGCGCATCGTGGACAACCACAAGGCCCGCAAGGTGCACATGCCGGGCTTCGGCCACCACCTGCACCGGCCGGAGGATCCGCGCGCCGTCCGCCTCCTGGAGATCGGGTCGGAGAACGGCCTCGCCGGCCGCCACGTCGCCGCCCTCCGCCTCCTGTCGGAGGTGATCGACCAGAGGGCCGGGCGGCACATCACCATCAACGCCACGGGCGCCACCGCCGCCCTCCTCGGCGAGATGGGCGTGCCGGTCGAGCTGATGCGCGGCTTCTCGCTGATCGGCCGCACGGCCGGCCTCGTGGCCCACATCGCCGAGGAGCAGCAGCGCCCGAGCGGCCGCTTCATCTGGGACCTCGTCGACAAATCCATCCCGTACGAGGCCTGACGATGCCCGACTACGCCCTCGTCACCGGCGGCAGCCGCAACATCGGCGGGGCGATCGCGCGGCGCCTCACCGCGGACGGCTTCAAGGTCATCGTCCTCGACATCGTGAAGCCGGAGCACGACGCCCTGGACAGCTTCGTCGCGGCCGACCTGTCCGATGCGGCCGCGCTGCCGCGGACGCTCGCGAACGCCATCGCGGGCCGGACCGTGACGCGTCTCGTCAACAATGCCGGCATCGTGGCGCCCGCCGCCCTCGCAGACACCGATCCCGCGACCCTCGACGCCGTCGCGGCCGTGAACCTCAAGGCGCCGATCCTCTGCGCGCAGGCGCTCCTGCCGGGCATGAAGGCGGCCGGCCGGGGGCGCATCGTCAACATCTCCAGCCGGGTCGCGCTGGGCAAGGAACTGCGCACCGTCTACGCGGCGACCAAGGCCGGCTTGCACGGCATGACCAAGACCTGGGCCCTGGAACTCGGGCGCTACGGCATCACGGTGAACGCCGTCGGGCCGGGCCCGATCCGGACGAGCCTGTTCGACGCGGTGAATCCGCCGGGCGATCCGCGCACGGACGCGATTATCGGCGCCGTGCCGGTGGCCCGCCTCGGCACGCCGGAGGACGTCGCCGACGCCGTCAGCTTCTTCCTGTCCGATCGCGCGGGCTTCGTGACCGGACAGGTTCTCTACGTATGCGGCGGGATGACGATCGGCTCCGTCTGACGCCCACCAAGACCGACACGACACAAGAAACGCGGCACGAAGCACGCGATCCAACCGGGAGGACACCGTGGCATCCAGAACTCAGCGCGGCCTGAGAACGCTGCTCGGAGCGATCCTGGCGCTCGGATGCGCGGTGCAGGCGCCGGATGCCGCGCGGGCGCAACCGGCCTGGCCCGCCCGGACGGTGTCGATCATCGTGCCCTACTCGGCGGGCGGGGCCACCGACATCCTGGCCCGCAAGGTCGCGGAGGGGCTGTCCGGCGCCCTGGGCAAGACCGTGGTGGTCGACAATCGGCCGGGGGCCGGCGGTACCCTCGGCACCGCGCTCGCGGCCAACGCGAAGCCCGACGGCTACACCCTGTTCCTCGGACAGGTCTCCTCCCACGGGATCGCGCCGAACCTCTACACGGAACTGCGCTACGACCCGGTCAAGAGCTTCGTGCCGATCGTGTCGATCGAGACGATCCCCAACATCGTGGTCGTCAACAAGGCGCTGCCGGTGAACTCGATCGACGAGCTCATCGCCTATGCCAAGGCCCATCCCGACGCGCTCAACTTCGCCTCCTCCGGGACGGGCGCCTCGACACACCTGTCCGGCGAGATGTTCAAGGCGATGACCGGGGTCACCATGACCCACGTGCCGTTCCACGGCAGCGCCCAGGCGCTCGTGTCGGTAATGGGCGGCCAGACCCAGATGATCTTCGACAACATGCCGTCCGCCTATCCCTACGTGACGGCGGGCAATCTGAAGGCGCTGGCGGTCACCACGCTGAAGCGCTCGCCGCAGGCGCCCGACGTCCCCACCCTCGCCGAAGCCGCCAAGAGCGCCGACCTGTCGCGCTACGACGTCAGCGCCTGGTTCGGGCTGTTCGCGCCGGCCAACACCCCGCGGCCGATCGTCGATCGCGTCAACGCGGCCGTGAACGCGATGCTCAAGGAGCCCGGCTTCGCGACCTTCATCGTCGAGAACGGCGGCGTGCCCGAGGGCGGGACGCCGGAGGATCTGGGCCGGCGCGTCGATACCGAGTTGCAGAAGTGGAAGACCGTGATCGAGCAGGCCGGCGTGCCGAAACAGTAATCCGTTGCGTCGGCGCGACGCCGATGCCGGTTCGCCCAATCGCGACAGGAGGTGCGCGTGGACCTCGCCCCACAGGCCATCATTGACCGCTCCGCGGGAGGACCAGCGCGATGAGCGCGGCTGCGACCGCACCCGTCCCTGCCCGCGACCTCGAGGGGCGCGTCGCGGTGGTGCTGGGCGCCGGCTCGATCGGGGCCGGCTGGGGCATCGGCCGGGCCATCGGCCTGCTCTATGCCCGGGCCGGCGCGCATGTCGTGGCCGCCGACCGCGACCGGTCGTCGGCCGAGGAGACCCGGGACCTGATCCTGGGCGATGGCGGCAGCGCCGAGGCGGTCGGGGTCGACGTCGCGGACGATGCCGGCCTCGCAGCCTGTCTCACGGCGGCGGGCGCGGCGCGCGGCGGGATCGACATCCTCTACTTCAACGTCGGCATCGGAAAGGCTGGTCCGTCGACCGAGACCTCGGCCGCCGACTGGCGCCGCATCGCCGACGCGAACCTCACCGCGCTCCATGTCGCGGCGACGACCGTCCTCCCGGGCATGCGCGCGCGCCGGCGCGGCGTGATCCTCGCCACGTCGTCGATCGCGGGCCTCCGGGAAGTCGGCTATCCGCATCTCGCCTACGGGGCCACCAAGGCGGCGCTCATCCAGTACCTGCGCCTGCTGGCGGTCGAGAACGCGCCCCACGGCATCCGGGCCAACACGATCGTCCCGGGCCTGATCGACACGCCCCGCATCGAGCAGACCGTCGCGAACGCCTATGCGGGCGGCCTGGCGCGGATGAAGGCGCTCCGCGCATCCCAGTGCCCCCTCGGCCGGATGGGCACCGCCTTCGACGTCGCGGAGGCCGCCCTGTTCCTCGCCTCGGACCGCGCGGCCTACGTGACCGGCACCGAGTTGCTGGTCGATGGCGGGCTCGCCGCGACGGCGCGCGGCCCGTCCCTCGGCTGACATGCATCCCCGGTCACCGGGCCGGCCCGGCACCCCTCCCGCCCACATTTTCGGCGCCAGCACCGCCGTCCCGTCCGGAGCACCGACATGGCCAACCAGAATGCCGTCCGCGGTGCGGTCCTCAGCGCGATCGCCCTCTGCTTCGGGGTGACGGCCCTGCGCTACCCGATCGGCAGCTTCGCCCATGCCGGCGCGGGCCTGTTCCCGCTGCTGGTCAGCGCCCTGCTGCTGCTCCTCGGCCTCATCACCCTGGTCAAGGCCCGGTTCGAGCCGGCCAAGCCCATCCACTTCGCGTGGCGGAACATCGGCATCATCCTGCTCGGCCTCGTGGCCTTCGTGGTGGCCGCCAAGGTCGCCAGCATCGTGCTCGGCATCGTGCTCCTCGTCATCGTGTCGTCCCTGGCGGCCACGTCGTTCTCGTGGAAGCGGGTGCTGGCCATCTCGGTCGCGCTCATCGCCGTCGCGCTCGCCTTCCAGAAGCTGCTCGGCCTCAACCTGCAGGTGATCTGATGGATGTGATCACGAACCTCGCCTTCGGGTTCGAGCACGCGCTCACCTGGAGCAACCTGCTCTACTGCGCGATCGGCTGCGTCATCGGCACCCTGATCGGGCTGCTGCCCGGGCTGGGCCCGCTCGCGACGATCAGCCTGCTGCTGCCCCTGACCTATTCCATCCCGGTCGACGGCGCGCTGATCATGCTGGCGGGGATCTATTACGGCGCCCAGTACGGCGACAGCGTCAGCGCGATCACGATGAAGATCCCGCACGCGTCGAGCATCGTCGCCTGCATCGACGGCTACCAGATGACGCTGAAGGGGCGCACCGGTCTCGCGCTGTTCACCGCCGGCCTGTCGAGCTTCATCGGCGGGACGGTCGCCATCGTCGTCCTGGCGTTCCTGGCGCCGCTCCTCGGGCAGGTCGCCTTCCTGTTCGGGCCGGCCGACTACTTCGCGCTCATGCTGCTCGGGTTCGTCTGCGTCAGCCTCGTGACGACCGGCAACCTGCTGAACGGCCTCGCCATGTGCCTGCTCGGCGTGCTTCTCGGCCAGATCGGGACCGACCTCGAATCGGGAACGCTGCGCTTCACCCTCGGCCTGACGCCGCTCGCCGACGGCGTCAGCGTCGTGAGCGTCGCGCTCGGCTGCTTCGGCATCGCCGAGATCTGCCGGAATCTGGACGCCCGCGAGGAGCGGACGCCGTTCAACGGCAAGATCCGCCTGATGCCGAGCTGGCCGGAATTCAAGCGCATCATCCCGAGCGCGCTGCGCGGCAGCGTGGTCGGCTCGATCCTCGGGATCCTGCCGGGGGGCGGCCCCACCATCGCGCAGTTCGCCGCCTACGCGATCGACAAGAAGGTCAGCAAGTACCGGCACGAGATCGGCTCCGGGTCGATCGAGGGCGTCGCGGGGCAGGCCGCGGCCGACGAGGCCGCCGCGCGGACGAGCTTCATTCCGCTCATGAGCATCGGCATCCCCGAGAACGCCGTCATGGCGTTGATGATGGCCGCCTTCATCATCAAGGGTATCCAGCCCGGCCCCAACATGATCGCCAAGCATCCGGACCTGTTCTGGGGCCTCGTCGCCAGCATGTGGATCGGGAACTGCTTCCTCCTGATCCTCAACGTGCCCCTGGTCCGCTTCTGGCTGTCGATCTTCAAGATCCCCTACAGCGTCCTCTTCCCGTCGATCCTGTTCTTCTGTTGTGTCGGAACCTACAGCGTCAACAACAACCTCGACGACGTGCTGATCACCGCGGCGTTCGGCCTGCTCGGCTACATCCTGATGCGCCTCAGCCTAGATCCGGCACCGCTGATGCTGGGCTTCATCCTCGGCCCGATGCTGGAGGAGAATTTCCGCCGCGCCCTGCTGCTCGGCCGCGGCAGCTTCAAGGTGTTCGTCACGCAGCCGATCAGCGCGACGCTTCTCGCGTTCATCGCCGTACTGATCGGCGTGCAGATCGTCTCCGCAATCCTGCGGCTGCGCGCGAGGGGTCCCTCGCCCGGTCCGGCCGGTAGCCGCGACCAGGAGGCAGCGCCGGCCGCGATGATCAAGACGCCCGGAGGTTAGGCGGCCTCGCTGGCGAGCCCCGGCGGGGACCCCGTCAGTCGACCGTCGCTCCGGAGAACGCGACGACCTTGCGCCACTTCTCGATCTCCTGGCCGATCAGCAAGCCGAACGCGTCGGGCGAGACCCGCAGGGGCGTCCCGCCGAGGTCGGTGAGCTTCTTCTCCATGGCCGGGTCGGCCAGGATGTCGTTCACCTCCTTGTTGAGGCGCGCGATCAGCTCCGGCGGGGTCTTCCGCGGTGCGCCGATCCCGAACCACGCGCTCGCTTCGTAGCCCGGCACCGTCTCGGCCACCGTCGGCACGTCGGGCAGGGCCGGCGAGCGCTCGGCCGTCGTCACGGCGAGAGCGCGCAGGGTCCCGCCGCGCACATGGCCGATCGACGAGGGCAGGTTGTCGAAGATCACGTCGGCATGGCCCGCGATCATGTCGATGATCGCCGGACCGGCGCCGCGGTAGGGTACATGCACCATCGGCGCGCCGGTCATCGCCTTGAACAGCTCGCCCGACATGTGCAGCGACGTGCCGATGCCGCTGGAGGCCATGTTCACCTTGTCGGGGTTGGCCTTACAGTAATCGATGAACTCCTGCACGGTCTTGATCGGAAGCTTCGGGCTGACCTCCATGATGTTGGGCGATCGCATGATCCCCGCCACCGGGGCGATGTCGCGCTGAAACTTGAAGCTCAGATTCTTGTACAGGCTGTCGTTGATGCCGTTGGCCGGATTGGCGAGCAGGATCGTGTGGCCGTCCGGCTCGGCGCGGACGACGACGTCGGTGCCGATATTGTTGCCCGCCCCGGGGCGGTTCTCGACGAGGACCTGCTGGCCGAGGCGCCGGCCGAGCGGTTCGGCGATGAGGCGGGCGAGCACGTCGGTCGCGCCGCCCGGGGCGTAGCCGACGACGAAGCGGATCGGGCGGGTCGGGTAGGACTGCGCGCGCGCCGACCGGGGCGTCAGCGCCGTGGTCACGCCGGCGCCGACGCCAGCCGCCAGTATTGATCTCCGCGACCACTTGGACTGCATGTCCGCGTCCTCCCTGCGGCCCTTCTTGCGTGGGCCCTCAACGATTCGTACGTTACGCGGGACTGCAACGGCATCAACCTGAACGCGTTCGCCAATTCATATGGCGCGCGCCAGTTGAAATCGGGTTTGATCCGGGTGGCCGAGAGCGCTTTCAAGCTGCGGCGGGGTGCAGGGCTCCGGGCCGCACACGCTCCGGCCGCCGTGAGCACCCCTCTACAGGGCATCGTGGGACACGCGCCGAGGATCGTATCGGGCGCAGTCCGGAACCATTGCAACGACCGCGACACCGTAAGCTGATCGGAAGTCTACAGGTCCGACGATGCCGTATTCCACGCCTGCAAGAGCGAATTCCCACCATTCAGGTTCTCGGACATCCGGCTGAACGACCGCGGAGGACGCGGGGCGGCCGGCCGGAATCGGTCGATCCGCCGAGTCGAGGCTCGGCCCCGTCCGGCGATCAGGCCGGGAGGCCCGCGATCGCCAAGGCTTCGGCGTAGAGCTTGGCCGTCTGCTCGAGCGGAAAGGGAATGCGCGCGAGGAAGCCCGAGATCGTCAATCGCGGCTCGATCGCGAGCATGTCCGCGACGGCCTCGCGGGCGCGGTCCAGCCGCCCGAGCCTGACATGGGCGACCGCGAGGACGCGCAGGGCCACGGCGAAGCGGCGGTTCTGCGCGAGGGCGCGCTCGGCCCAATCGATCGCCTCGGCGTCGTTCCCGTCGATCAACGCGGCCACCGCCATCACGCCGGACATCAGCCAGCCGCGCGGATCGCGCGGGTTGAGCCGCTGCGCGCGGGCCACCAGGGCGCGACCCTGGGCGCCGTTGCCGCACATCGTCTCGATCCAGCCCGCGAGCGTCAGCGCCATCGCGGAGTTCGGGTTGAGGAGCAGCGAGCGCCGGAAGAGATCGCGCGCGCGTTCACGCCCGGCCCCGGCCATGTTCCAGATCGCGAAGGCGGCCATCCACAGCACCTGCGCGTCGCCGGGCGCGCGCTCGACCGCCCGCCACGCGAGGGCGACGGCGACGCTGCGGGCGTGGTCGTCCTGCTCGGCCCAGCCCTGGAAGTGGCATTGCGCGCGGCAATAGGCGGTCGCCGCCATCGCGGCGGCGTAGTCCGGTTCGGCCTCCAGTGCCTCGCCCAAGCAGGCCAGGGCCGCGGCCATGCCGGCACCGGTGAATTCGGACAGGTGCGCATTGGCCCGCAGCAGACGCTCGTAGGCGTCGAGCCGGGACGGCGCCGTGCGCCCGAGACGCGTGATCTCGGCCTGCTGCAGGGTCGGCTCGATCGCGGCAGCGACGCTCTCGGCGACCCGCTCCTGCAGGGCGAAGACGTCCTGCAGGTCACCGTCGAACCGGTCCGACCACAGATGGGCTCCCGAGACGGCATCGACGAGCTGCCCTGCGATGCGCAGCCGGTCGCGGCTGCGGCGAACGCTGCCCTCGAGCACGTAGCCGACGCCGAGTTCCGCGCCGACCCGGCGCACGTCGATCGCCCGGCCCTTGTAGGTGAACGAGGAGTTGCGGGCGATGACGAACAGGCCGCTCATGCGGGAGAGCGCCGTGATGATCTCCTCGCAGATCCCGTCCGCAAAGTAGTCCTGCTCCGGATCACCGCTCATGTTGGTGAAGGGCAGGACCGCCAAGGCCGGCAATCGCGGTCCCGCGCGCCAGATCGGCCCGGCGTCCGGTCCGGTCTCCGCTGCCGGTTTCTTCATGGGGTGGTCCCCCTCCTCCACGTCGCCGACGAAGCGGACGCCCCTGCGCGGGAGCGTGCGGATCAGGCGCTGGTCGAGCCCCGTGTCGCCGATCGCGGCGCGCGCGGCGTTCAGCCGGCTGCTGATCGTCGCCTCCGACACGATGCGGCCGTGCCAGACCGCCTCCAGCAGATCGTCGCGGCTGACCACCCGATCGCGGGCGGCGACGAGGTGCGCGAGGACATCGAAGACCTGCGGCTCGAGCGCGACGAGGCTGCCCCCCGCCCTGAGTTCGCGCCGGGCGGTGTCGAGGGTGAAGGACGAGAACCGGTAGATCACGCGGCCGCCTCAGCGATGATGCCGGTGCAGCAGGGCCGTCCCGCACCGAAAATCAAGAGGTTCTGAAGGTGCGCTGCACGGGTTCTGAAAGCGGTGCGCGGCCATTTGGGGCAATCTCCCGCGCATCGACACCTCAGCAGCGGGATGCGCCCATGCCGTCCGAGACCATCAACCGGAGCCGCCGCCGCCTTCTCGGCGGCGCGGCCGCCACCATTGCGGCCGCCGAACTCGGCCTCGTGCATCCCGCACGCGCGCAGACGGGACAGGGCGCAGGCGCCACGTTCGGGCCGCTGAAGGCGGTCGATGCCGACCTCCTGCGCGTCGGCTATCTTGAGGCGGGCAATCCGTCCGGTCCGGTGGCGATCCTGCTTCACGGCTGGCCCTACGACCTCCACAGCTTCGCGGAGGTCGTGCCGTTGCTCGCTGCGGCGGGATACCGGGTGATCGTCCCCTACCTGCGCGGTTACGGCACGACGCGCTTCCTGGCGCCTGATGCCGTGCGCAACGGCCAGCAGGCGGCGCTCGCGGTCGACGTCATCGCCCTGATGGACGCGCTCGCCATCCGTCAGGCCGTTCTCGCCGGCTTCGACTGGGGCGCCCGCACCGCCTGCATCGTCGCCGCCCTCTGGCCGGAGCGGTGCAAGGCCCTGGTGTCGGTCAGCGGGTACCTGATCGGCAACCAGGATGCCGGCAAGAAGCCGCTGCCGCCGCAGGCCGAACTTTCCTGGTGGTACCAGTTCTACTTCGCGACCAGCCGCGGCCGAGCGGGCTACGAGGCCAACCGGACGGAGTTCGCCCGGCTGATCTGGCGGACGGCCTCGCCGCGCTGGCAGTTCGACGACGCCGCCTTCGCGCGCAGCGCCGCGGCCCTCGACAATCCGGATCACGTCAGCATCGTCATCCACAATTACCGCTGGCGCCTGGGTCTCGCCGACGGCGAGCGGCGGTACGATCCCCTCGAAGCCCGCTTGGCGGAGATGCCGAAGATCGGCGTGCCGACGATCACCCTGGAGGGGGATGCGAACGGGGCACCGCACCCCGATCCCGGCGCCTACGCCAAGCAGTTCTCCGGGCACTACGCGCATCGTACGATCGGCGGCGGCATTGGGCACAACCTTCCCCAGGAGGCCCCCCAGGCCTTCGCGCAGGCCGTGGTGGACGTCGATGCCTTCTGACCGTCGCCTCCGTGGGCCCAGCGCCCTTCTCCTGGCCTGCGCCGCCTCAGGCCTTGTCGTCGCGGCCGCCCGGGCGTTGGATGGGAGCGGCAAGCACGCCGCGCCGATCTACGGCGTCACCGTTCCCGAAGGCTACCGCGACTGGCGCCTGATCGCGCCGGCGCTCGAGGATGCGCCGCTGAACGAGTTGCGCGCCGTCGTCGGCAACGATCTGGCCGTGACGGCCTACCGGGCCGGTACGCTGCCGTTCCCGGATGGCACGGTCCTGGTGAAGCTGGCCTGGGAGCGGATGCCGTCCGCGGAATTCGAGTCGGCGACAATGCCCGGTCGGGCGACGACCGTGCAGGTCATGGTCAAGGATGCCAAGCGTTACGCCGCGACCGGCGGCTGGGGCTTCGGCCGGTTCATCGACGGCAAGCCGGTGGACGAGGCGCAGCATCAAACCTGCTTCGCCTGCCACGAGGCGCGCGTCAGGAACCATGATTACGTCTTCACCCGGTACGCCCCTTGAGCGGATTCGAGGGGTGCGTCGGCTTCGGGCCGATCTCACGGGGTGGCGTACAGCCGTCCCCTGAGGCCTCTCGCCCGGCAGGACCGGCATCAGGGGCGGACGGGCGCGGCCCGGTCCCCGTGCAAGCGCCGCCCCTTGGCCGGGATCCGGCCCGAGCAGATCGGTGCCGCCCTGACGATCCTCGGGCAGCTCTCTCCGCACGGGCGGCGCCGGGGGCACAGGTGCCCGTCGTCCGGGAAGGTTCGCGCGACCCGGCCGGTGCGGCACGGCCGGCGCCTGCAAATCGGGCCTGATGGAGCGGGACCATGCCCCGGCCGGACGCCCTCAATAGGCGGGGACGATGCGTTGGTCCGGCAACGGCGCGCGCATCGAGAAGTGCAGGCCGGCGGGCTGATAATCGAAGGCCAGCTCGGCCTGGCATTGCACCTTCAGCACGCGCTGGAGCAGCGTCGACCCGAAGCCTTTCCGGGTCGGCGGCTCCGTCGGCGGACCGCCGCGCTCAACCCAGTCGAGGCACAGCACCTGATCGGTCGGGGTCTTCTCGACCGTCCAGCTGATCCGGATGCGGCCTTCCGGAACGGACAGCGCCCCGTGCTTGGCCGCGTTCGTGGTCAATTCGTGGATGGCCATCCCGGTCGGAACCGCAAGATCGCCGACCAGATCGACCCTGGGGCCGTCGAGAACGATGCGGGACCCTTCGCTGTCGTTGTAGGGCCCGAGTTCGTTCATCAGCATGTCGCTCAACGGCGCCTGCTGCCAGTAATCCTCGGTGAGCAGGTTGTGCGTCTTCGCGAGCGAGATCACCCGCGCCGAGAACGATGTATAGAACGCCTCGACGCTGGTCGCGGATCGGGACGACGCGCCCAGCAGGGCCTGAACCGTCGCCAGCGTGTTCTTCACACGATGATGCAGCTCGCGGATCAGGAGCGTCTGTCGTTCCGCCGAGCGCTCGCGCTCCTCCAGATAGGCGCAGGCCTCAAGTTGCCGGCGCCTGGCGCGATGGGCCGAGCGCGCCGCCATCACCAGCGTCGCCGGGTGGAACGGGCGCTCCAGCACGCTGACGTTCCCCAGGAGGTCCGTGAGCTGGACCTTGGGTTCAGCGCCCCGCTGGGTCAGCAGGATGAACGGAAAGTCCGACCACGGCGGCTGCGCGCTGATCCAGTCCGCCAGGACCTGCCGGTTGGAGGAGAACAGCGCCTCCTCGGTGATGACCGCGCAGGCCGCCGTATTGAGGCCGGCCACGACCTCGGTGAGGTCGCCGCAGATCCGCGAAGCGATCCGCTCCTCGCCGAGGATGGTCGCGGCCACATGCGCATCGCGACCCGTCGGGGCGAGGACGAGGACCGGCGGTTCAGCCTCGGCCATCAGGAGCCGCGGGTGTGTAGCAGCGACGACCGCTCACCTTCGAATGTCGGGACACCGGTCATGATCCCTCGGAACGCGCTCAGCGGCTCGCCAACGCGGATCCCGTGCGAGTCGATCCGCAACTCGCGGATCGCATCCTCGTGGCTGCCGGTCCGCTTCTTCACGACGGAGATGGCACGGCGCAGACGCCCCTCGGCCTCGAACGTGCGAAAGAGCAGGATCGTGTCGCTGAGATAGGTCAGATCGACATTCGCGCTCATCGGCCCGATCATGCCGTGCTGCGCCAGGACCAGGAGCGTGATGACCCCCTGTTGATTCAGGTAGGTCAGCAGTTCGTGCATCTGCAGAAGGAGGTAATTCTCCTCCGGCATGGCGTTGTGATAGCCGGTCAGGGAGTCGATCACCACCAGGGTGACCCCGCGGTGCTCGACGGCGTTCTGTACCATGTCGGCGAGCTCGCCCGGCGAAACCTCGGCGGGATCGATCTGCTCGACCTGGAGAGCGCCGGACGCGATCGGGTCGTCGATCGGCATGGACAGGCCGGTCGCCCGCCTCCGCAGCACGCTCGTCGTCTCGTCGAAGCTGAGGATCAGCGCCTTCTCGCCGCGGGCGATCGCCGCGGTGACGCTCGTGAGCGCCACAGTCGACTTGCCGACCCCGGACGGACCGATCAGCATCGTGCTCGTCCCGCGGTCGAGACCGCCCCCGAGCAGCTCGTCGAGTTCGGCACTTCCCGTGCCGCACTGGGCGTCCGGATACCGCCCGACATGCTCGGCGGCCACGAGCCGCGGGAACACGGTCAAGCCGCCGCGCCGGATGACGTAATCGTGGTACCCGCCACGGAACGGCGTGCCGCGCATCTTGATCACGCGCAGCCGCCGCCGCTCACCACCGTACAGGGGGGCGAGCTGTTCCAGCCGGATCACGGCGTGACTCAGACTGTGCAGGCTCAGGTCGTCTTCCTCGGCGGTCATATCGTCCAGAAGAAGCGCCGTGATGTTCTGGATGAGCAGGAAGCTTCGCAGGGCGTGAACCTGCCGGCGGTAGCGCAACGATCCTTGCGAGAGCAGCCGGATCTCGGACAGGCTGTCGAACACGACGCGCGTGGGTTTGGCGCGCTCGATCTCGGCGATGGCCATGCGGACCGTCTCGCCGAGTTCGAGATCGGACGTATGGACGAGGGTCTGCCGCAGGCTTGGATCCAGGCTGAGTTCCGGCGCGACGAGTTCGCAGATCTCGATGCCGTCGAGCGACCAGCTGTGACGCTCCGCGACGTTCAGAAGCTCGCGCCGGCTCTCCGAGAGCGTGATGTAGAGGCAGCCCTCGCCGTGCTTCGCGCCATCGAGCAGGAACTGCATCGCCAGCGTCGTCTTGCCGGATCCGGGCCGTCCTTCGATGAGATGCGAACGGCGCGCCGCGTAGCCACCCTCCAGGATATGGTCGAGACCGACCAGTCCCGTGGAGACCGGCGCTGCATCGTGTTCGGTCACTGGCGCTCCACGCTCCGGGCCGTCGTCAGTCGACGGCACATGCTCGTACACGAACTCACGCGGGGCGGGAACGGCGCGATGCCTTGGCTTGTCAGAAGCGGAGAGGCGCCTGTCCACACCTCCGAGGCGCCGGGTTGGATCGTGAGGTCCCACAGGGGCCGGCCGAAAGCGGCTCTTCCGCTTCGGAGAGCGATCGCCAGCTTTGGCGCTGAACGGGAGGATCGCTTTCACGCCCTCGTGCGTTCCGATCCACAGCTACCCAACCCTGGGTAGAACAGTCGAGAAAGTGGAGGCGGTGATGCTGCGCGGTGGATTGCTCTGGCTGCTTGGAATCCCCCTGCCGATCATCCTGCTCCTGTGGTTCTTCGGCGTGTTCCATTAAGCGCAGGCGGTCAGGCGTCATGCCCTACACGGTCGAGATCACAACGCCACCGACGGAGATCGATGGCGAGGCGCAGGCGGCGCGGATGTACCAGCTGCCCGATCCGTTCGGTACGCAGGCTGAGGCCAAGGAAGCGGCCGTTGCGCATATCGCTGCGCTCGGGCTCGATCCCGCCTGCGTCCTCTACAACGTCTTCGATCGCGAGGGCTTCACCGTCGCGTCGAATGTCGCGCTGCCGGCCGGGACGGGGTAATTCGAAGGCCGTGGGCCGGCGCCCCGCGGTGTCCAGTTCCCCCGCATGCGCCGACCCTCACGCGACCGCCCGGCCAAGGCCTCACGGGTAGGGCGCGGAGAACTGGTCCGCACCCCCCTGTCATCGCGCGTCCCTCCGCAACAGCACCGTGCGGGTCGCGAACACCTCGGGCACATCAGCAGGGGGAGCTAAACTTATAGTCGGTGGGGGTGCGGCCGTCATCACAGCTCTGCGGTGGCCGGCACAAAAAAGGCCACTCCCGAAGGAGCGGCCCCAAGTCTTGGGAGGAAACGCCCTAGAGAAGGGCTGCGAAACCGCGACGTCGTCGCGGCCTCACCCACCCGACCTATGCACCTGCGACGCAGCGCACAACCGCATCGAGGCTCCATAATGCGCATAAGTGCGATGGATTTCCCCGTGAGGTGCGCTTTCACACCATAGCTCGGTGCGGAATGCTGACCCGTTCGGCCTCCAGGATCTCACGGCAGACGCCGGCGCGGAGGCCGGGCGTGGCCCCGGTCCTGGGCGCCTAATCCGTCAGGACGGCGATGAGCGAGAACGATGTGGCGAGGACGAACGTGCCCGCCACGAGGGACGAGATCAACAACATGGGAAAACCTTGGGATGCCGAATGGCTATGCTGTCCCAATGCTCAAGGTCCGTTCCCGGTTGCAACCCGGGCTTGCATAACCGCCCGGCTTTCGGCGACCTTCCGGAACACGGTTATCGGACAGGGCGTCGGTCGCGGCCATCGTCCGGCATCCGCAAGGCACGCGGTGTCGTAAGCGAGACCTGTCAGGTGCAGCAGCACGGCAGCCCGGAACTCCCATGGTGATGGTCCGGGCGCCGGACCTTCGCGCGCTGCGCGTCCGCGAACCGGGCCGCCAAGCGGAGGCCGCCCGGCACCGCAGCGGCCGGGCGAATCACGGCGGCGATCAGAATCGCACCAGCAGCCACCCGGATTCGACGCCAAATCGCCCGATCTGCAGGCAGAATGCCTCGACAGATTGCAATTTCGGCCGCGGCTCGTAAACAGGTTTCTGGTATACCAGAGCTCCGCACAGGCAAGCGGTGCGTATGCGCGTCGAACGGGCACGTCCTGCGGCGGCTGGTGAGCGAGGGATGCGAAGGATGACGGAGACGAGCCGTCCGGAACATCGATCCGGAAAGGCGGCGGGGTTTCAGCTGTTCAGGCCGATCCTGGCGGGCGCGACCCTCCGTGAGCGCCTCGTCGCCTGCCTCGGCGCGCTCGCCGGCATCACGCTCACGGGCCTGATCTGCGGCCTGTTCTTCGGCCAGGGACCGCACATCCCGCTCATCGTGGCGCCGATGGGCGCCTCGGCCGTGCTCCTGTTCGCCGTGCCTGCCAGCCCGCTGGCCCAGCCATGGTCGATCATCGGCGGCAATACGATCTCGGCCTTCATGGGCGTGCTCGCCGCCCACTTCATCCCCAATCCGGTCATGGCCATCGGCGTCGGGGTCTCGCTGGCGATCGCGGCGATGTCGCTCACCCGCTGCCTTCACCCGCCCGGCGGCGCTGCCGCCCTGACGGCGCTGATCGGCGGCCCGGCGGTCACCTCCGCGGGCTTCCTGTTCCCCCTGTTTCCGGTCTGCCTCAACTCCATCATCCTGGTTGCGCTCGGCATCGCGTTCCACAAGATCTCGCGCCGCAACTACCCGCACGTCCCGGTGGCGGCGTCGGTCAACACGCATGGAACGGCGGATCTGCCGCCGCCCCTCAGGGTCGGCTTCACGTCGGACGATGTGGACGCGGCCCTGATCGAGCTGCACGAGACCCTGGACATCGACCGCGCCGACCTCGACCGGCTTCTCCGACAGGTCGAACACCACGCCCTGGTGCGGATTCAGGGCGATCTCACCTGCCGTGAGGTGATGTCGCGCGACGTGGTCACCATCGGAACGGACGCACGCGCGGAGCGGGCACGGGAGCTCCTCATCGCGCACAACATCCGCACGTTGCCCGTTGTGGATGGCGCGGGCCGGCTTGCGGGCACGCTCGGCCTGCGCGAGCTGACGCTACATGGAGACGTCGGCATCGCGCAGGTGATGTCCGAAGCGCGGACGGCTCGGCCGGACGCGCCGATCGTCGCGTTGGCGTCCGCCCTGACCGATGGGCGCACCCACGCGGTGGTCGTCGTGGACGACGATCGGCGCGTCCTCGGGATCATCACCCAGACCGACCTGCTCGCGACCCTGGCGCGTCTGATCTCGGCCAAGGCCTTCACGTCTTCCGAGCCGGTCCCCGCTTAGGCGCGCCCGCCCCGGCCCGACCGTATCGGCCGCTCGATCGGCGCCGCGAACATCGTCCCTGCCGAACGCTGTGCGCGGATCAGAGGTCACGGCGTCGCGCGGGCCTTGGCCCGGTTGTTGCCAGGGATCCTGCTTTCCGGGCAATGCGACGGCCGCAGGATCGAGACGATGCAAGACGAGGTGCTCCTCCCCCTGCTGAACGCCATCCTGATGGCCTCGAGCATGATGCTGACGTGGCAGGTCTATCTCCTGCGCAAGCCCAAGGCGCACTAAGCCGGCCTCCGGCCCGATCCGGCCGGCCGCACCAGGATCCAATCGCGCGCGGCTGGGCGGCCGCGGGACGCGATCCTGCGAAGCGGAGCCCGGCTAGGGCGCGCGGCATTCCATGACGGCGGTCGCCTCCACGACGCTGAGGGCGCGGCGCCGGACCTCCAAGGGGGCGTCCGGCCCGTCCGCGACGGCGGACGCCTCTCGCCTGAGCGAGGCGTCGCACGCGCAGGAATGGTATCCGGCCGCTTCGTAGCAGGCGTCGTGGTGCATGCAGGCGGTGTCGAGGGCGTCCGTCGGGGGCAGTCCCTCGCCGCGCTGACCCTTGCCGCAGTAATTCCCGTGGAACAGCTCCTGGCCGGCGACGACGCGGCCGAGGTCGCCTTTCGGGGGCGCCGGCGCCTCTTGCCGTCCCCCCGGGTTCAGGTCGTTGGCCGGCCCGCCGGCCCTGGAGCCGGAGGAGCGCAGCGCCTTGGGGATCCTGGAGCGCTCGCCGGGCTCGTTCAGGGCCTCGCCGGCCCGCCCGTTCGGATCCGAGAGTTCCGGCAAGGGCGGGGGCGGACCGGGACGGGGTTCATCGGCCTCGACCGACGTGGCGGGCACCTCGCCTGCGCCCTGGGCCAGGGTTGCGTGCGGGCAGGCCACGAGCATGAGCCCGAGCAGTGCGAGGATGGATGGTTTCAAGGGTACCCCCGATTGGCGGCTCCCTAAACTCGAAGCTTGGCTCTTTCGTTCCCGGGCGGCGCACCTGGAGGTTGTGACGCGGGTCTCAATCCCGAAACCCACAATCCACCCTGGGGCGGCATCGATGATCGCATCGGTCGAGGGGCGCGCCGCGAGGGCAGGCGGGGCGTGGGCGGCTCAGGCCGCCCTGGGACGCCGTCGCACCAGTCCGCGCAGGATGCGCAGCGGCAGAAAAATCAGCTTCAGGACGGCCCGGGCGAGCAGGACCGCCAGGACGGCGAGGACGGCCAGTGCGGTGTTGAACATGCTGGGTACCGGTGCCGCCCCCGTTGTCGGAGGGCGGATGATGGGGAATCCGTCATCGCGTACGCCGTGAACGCGGCGAGATGGTGGACGCAACCGCATCGGGCTGCCCGCGGCGATGTGCGCCACGCGAAGCCGGCCGCGCCGGATGGGTGGACCGTGGCACGGTTTCGGCTTTCCGAAGGGCCAGGTTGATCGATCCAGGCCGATCGATCCAGGCTGGTCAATTCATGCCGGTCAATTCATGCCGGTCAATTCATGCCGGTCAATTCATGCCGGGCGTCCCCGCGAACTCCGGAAGGCGGGGCTCGCCAGGCGACGGCTCCACTAGGAGGATGTATCCGCGTTGATCAGTGTGTGCAGCCCCGGGCGATGGCTGGATGGGAGGGCCCGATGTTCCTGAGCATCTTCGACATCTTCAAGATCGGCATCGGTCCGTCCAGCTCGCACACCATGGGACCGATGCTCGCCTCCGCGCGCTTCCTCGACGCGCTCCGCGCGCACAGGGCCCGCGCATCTGACGCATCTGGGCCGCTGCGGATCGAGGCTGTCCTGCGCGGAAGTCTCGCCTTTACCGGAAAGGGACACGCGACCGATCGGGCGGTGGTGCTCGGCCTGCTCGGCTTCCGCCCGGACACGCTCGATCCGGACGAGGCCATGCGCCGCGAAGCCGCGTTGCGCGCGAACTGTTGGATCGACGTCGCGGGCCTTCCCCGGATCCACTTCGATGCCGAGACCGGGATCGTTTTCGACTACGGGCCGCCGTTACCGGGCCACGCCAACGGCTTGATCTTCCGCGCCTTCGACGCCGAGGGCGCTCCGTATCTCACGGAAACCTACTACTCGATCGGCGGCGGCTTCGTCCTGAGCGCGGAGGAATTGTCCGGTGGCGACATCAAGGCTGTCGATGCCTCCGTGCTGCGTCCTTATCCGTTCGGGAGCGCCGCCGAGATGCTCGTGATGGGCGCGGCGTCGCGGTGCAGCATCGCGGCCATGAAGCGCGCCAACGAGACGGTTGGCCGCGGGGAAGCGGAGCTCGATGCCGGCCTCGATCGGATCTGGGCGGTCATGGATGCGTGCATCGATCGCGGCCTCGCCACCGAGGGCACCCTGCCGGGCGGCTTGAACGTCCGCCGCCGGGCCCGCCGGATCCATCAGGCACTGCTCTCCGAGCGGGGCAGCAACACGGTCCAGCCGCACGTCGCGAACGATTGGCTGTCCGTCTATGCGATGGCGATCAACGAAGAGAATGCCGGCGGGGGCCGCGTCGTCACCGCACCGACGAACGGAGCCGCCGGAGTCGTCCCGGCGGTCATTCGATATTATCGCGACCACTGCATCGGCGCGAACCATGCCGGTGTCCGCGATTTCCTGCTGACGGCTGCGGCGATCGGCGGCCTGATCAAGACCAACGCCTCGATCTCCGGTGCCGAGGTCGGCTGCCAGGGTGAGGTCGGCTCGGCCGCCGCGATGGCGGCCGCCGGACTCTGCGCCGCGCTCGGCGGCACCAACGAGCAGGTCGAGAACGCCGCCGAGATCGCCCTCGAGCACCACCTTGGCCTCACCTGCGACCCGATCCGCGGATTGGTGCAGGTGCCGTGTATCGAGCGCAACGGCCTCGGGGCGATCAAGGCCGTTGCCGCCGCGTCGCTGGCGCTCCGCGGGGACGGCAGCCACATCATGCCGCTCGACAATTGCATCGAGGCGATGAAGCAGACGGGGCGCGATATGAGCGTCCGGTACAAAGAGACGTCGACCGGCGGCCTCGCGGTCAATCTTCCGGAATGCTGACGGAGGGCGCTCGGGCGGCGGCGGGGCGAGACCGAGGGGTGTCGGGGCCCGCTCGCCCTCGTCCTCGGCCCGATGCCGCTACATCGATTTGCGTCCGCCCTGATATTCCATCTGGCACCCGAATGGCCGGGATGCGCGGCGAAGCGGCCGGCCGGCTCTGGCCGAGAGCGGTCCGACCAGGCTCGAACCCCGGCGAGAGGTTGCGCCGTTCGCGACTGAGGATCGTAGCTCGGGGTCGTCATCGAACGCTTGGTACCCGCTCTCAGGAGGCCGCTCACGACCCGCCGCAGAAGCCGGCAACGTCCGCTTGCAGGCTGCCGGTGGTGCAGTGACCTACGCAAGAACGAGTAGACCGCAGCCCAAACGCCGTCGCGCGACCCACGCCACGTGGACACGACCGCAGGTGAGGACCGATAGGGGCTCGGGTCAGCACATATCAGTGACTGGCGCCGCTCTGGACCGCTTTGATGTGACGTACGAAGTCATACAAATCGGAACCCTTGATCCAAAAACGCTCAACCTGCGGTTCCCGCGCCGATCGGCCCGGCAGTATGAGGTGACCAAACGATAATTCGTTCGCTGTTGGAGAAGGCAGATGGACGCCGACCGAGCTTCACCCCACCAGACCGTCGACGGTGCCGCCATCATGCGGCGCGTCGGATGGCGGATCGTGCCGTTCCTGGTGCTCTGCTACTTCATCGCCTACGTCGACCGGGTGAACGCAGGCTTCGCCGCGCTCACGATGAACAAGGATCTCGGCCTCTCTCAAGCGATGTTCGGCATCGGCGGCGGGTTGTTCTTCGTCGCTTACGTGCTGTTCGAGGTACCGAGCAACATCGCGATGGAGAAGGTCGGCGCGCGACTCTGGATCGCGCGCATCATGATCACCTGGGGCCTCGTCGGCGTGGCGATGGCCTTCGTGGTCGGCCCCTACAGCTTCTACCTGTGCCGGTTCCTGCTGGGGGCGGCCGAGGCGGGCTTCTTCCCCGGCGTGATCCTCTATCTCACCTACTGGTTCCCCAAGGCGTACCGGGCCCGGATCGTCGCCATGTTCATGGTCGCCATCCCGATCTCGAGCTTTCTCGGATCCCCTATCTCGGCCTCGCTTCTCCAGCTCGAAGGCGCGGCGGGGCTGCATGGCTGGCAGTGGCTCTTCATCGTCGAGGCGATCCCGGCCGTGCTGCTGGGCCTCGCCGCCCTGGTCCTGCTGCCGAGCCGCCCCGCGGAAGCCAAATGGCTCGCGCCCGACGAGCGGATGTGGTTGCAGGACCAGCTCGCTGCCGATCGCTCCGGCGCCTCCCCGGTCGCCCACCACCTGCCGCTGCACAAGGTGCTGACCAACAAGTACGTCTGGGCGCTGGCGCTGATCTACTCGGGCAGCTCCGCCACCAGCAACGCCCTGTCCCTGTGGCAGCCGCAGATCCTCAAGGCGTTCGGCCTGTCCAACCTGGAGACCGGCCTCCTGAACATGATCCCGTTCGGCATCGCGTCGGTGTTCATGATCTTCTGGGGCCTGCGTGCCGACCGGACGGGGGAGCGGGTATGGAGCACCGCCCTGCCGCTGGCGGCGACCTGCCTCTGCCTGTTCGCCACCAACCTCACCAGTTCCCTCACGGTGACGATGGTCCTGCTGAGCCTCGTCCTGATGGGCAACTACGCCATCAAGGGCCCGTTCTGGGCGATGGCCACCGACTGGCTCTCGGTTGGTACGGCGGCGGCCGGGATCGCGGCGATCAACACGCTCTCGCATCTCGGCACCGGCATCGCCTCGTGGCTGCTCGGCGTGATCAAGGATCAGACCGGCAGCTTCCCCCTCGCCCTGCTGCCGCTCGTGTTCCTGACTGGTTCGGGCGCAATCATGACCCTGATCCTGGGTCGAGGCACACGAGCACGAGCGGCCGCACCTTCCCCCGCGGCAGCCGAATGAGTGCTCCTGGAAGACCGGGCAAGCGCGTCAGCGGGGCTGGAGCGATCCGCTGACGCTCGTCCGCATGATGGCTGCGGTAGGAGCCCGATATGATCTCGCGTCGCACATTCCATGGCGCCCTCGTGGGGGTCGCGGCGGCTGGTGTCCGGACGCAACGGAGTTTCGCACAGGGCACGGCCATGACAGCGGTCGACTGCCACGCGCACGTCTTCAAACGGGGACTGCCCCTGGCCGCAAACAGCCGCTACGCGCCCGACTACGATGCGACGCCAGAGGTTTACCTCAAGACCCTGGATGCCAACGGCATCACGAACGCCGTGCTGGTGCAGCCGAGCTTCCTCGGGACCGACAACGGCTACATGCTGGACGCCTTGAAGCGACACCCCGTCCGCTTCCGGGGCATCGCCGTGGTGCAACCCGACATCTCACAGGGTGCCCTCAGCGAACTGGCTTCGGCTGGCGTGGTCGGTATTCGGCTCAACCTGATCGGCGCACCAAATCCGCAGTTGGACGCCGAGCCCTGGCCGATGTTCCTGAGGCGCCTGACCGATCTCGGCTGGCAGGTCGAGATCCAGGCCGAAGCACGTCGATGGCCGGAGTTGCTGCCCGTTCTGCTCGAGAGCGGCGTGACGATCGTCGCCGATCATTTTGGCAAGCCCGACTCCAAGCTGGGTGTTGACGATCCGGGCTTTCAGCACCTGCTCAAGGCGGGCGCCACTGGCCGCGTCTGGGTCAAGATCTCCGGCTCCTACCGCAACGGCGCCGGGTTGCCTGCCGCCGCGATACCGCTCCTGCGCGACAGCTTCGGTCTTGATCATCTCGTCTGGGGCAGCGACTGGCCTCACACCCAGTTCGAGACGGCAACGCATTACGCAGCCGTGCGCCGCGAACTGGATACGTGGCTGCCCAACGATAGCGACCGCCGGGTCGTCTTGTTCGACGCACCACGCAGGTTGTTCTGGACGACACAGAATTAGAAGGAGCCAGCCGGGTGCTGCAGACAAGCTTACACGGCGGTGTCAGATCGGACGCGCCGTGCCGCTTTCCGATGGCGGGCTGAGGTCCGCTTCCCACCCAAGCGGACCCGCACGACGTCCGCTTCGCGGACCAACAGCACTGCATAGCTGGGCCCGACAGCGGCCGGCATGCTGCGCCGACCGGGAACGACAGTATGGTGTGCCCGCCCCTTTCCGAGGATCACGATCCCGTTGATCGGGCAGCTGAAGGGACCGCTTCAGCTTTGTGACCAGCAGCCCTGCGGCCTCTGATTTGTCCGGCCCCTTTTGGCGCAACACACGGAGACGGTGCAGCAGGACCCTGACCTCCCCATCGGCAGCGACGGTCTCCGCATTCCGTCGGAGCAGCCGCTCACTCCAGGGATCCGACATGCTCCTCACAAGCCTCTGCCGACCACCTCACAGATTCGTGAGGTATTGAGTTTGCTGTACATGATAGTGGGCCGGCACGGGAGTAGCCAACCATGCCTGACGAAACGCCGGTCTCGATGGCCTTAGCTGTCCGCACACTGGTCGGTATCGAGTTTATCGACGGGGGCGACACGGTCGCGGTCCGCTTCGCCGCAGCAGATGGCCAGATCATCGGCGTGGTGATCCCCCGAAGGGTGTTTGCGGAGTTGCAGGCGACGGTTCCTGATGGCTCGGATCGTGAGCGATAAGCCGGGTCTGTATCGGGCCGCGACGTCACGGCCGCTTCCGGGCGTGATGCCAAGGTCCGATACCCACCCGCTACGGCCCCGGCCACCGGGCACCAGGCGTCGCGCCTTTGAACCACGCGGTTCGATCCCCACGCAGCTGCGGGCCGGGCGGCGCGCAGGGCCGCATCCCGACCGTTTCGCCTGACCGGCGCGGTCTGCCCGAAAAACGCCCGGCCGTTGGGCGACGGTCGATGGGGGCCCCGCGCCCTCCCACTCCAGCCGGACGAACAGCCCCCGCATGCCGATGCCGCGTCTCGCCCCGAGCCTCGCGCTCGCCGCCCTGCTCCTGCCGGCCGCCGCGCAGGCCCAGGACCGCGGCAGCGTCAATCCGAAACCGCTGCCGCCCCTGGAGCACCCGGACGCGCCCTCGACCCCCGCCAAGGCCCTGTTCGGGCGCGTCAGCCGGGCCGCCTCGGGCCCGGCCCACATCTACGGCTTCTACGCCAAGGGCTGCTTCTCCGGCGGCGAGGCCCTGCCGCTGGACGGGCCGAACTGGCAGGTCATGCGCCCGTCGCGCAACCGGATGTGGGGCACGCCGCACCTGGTCGATTTCATCGAGCGCCTGTCGCAGAAGGCCGTGCGGGTCGGCTGGCCGGGGCTGCTGGTGGGCGACATGGCCCAGCCCCGGGGCGGCCCGATGATCACCGGCCACGCCTCGCACCAGATCGGCATCGACGCCGACGTCTGGCTGACGCCGATGCCCGACCACCGCTTGAGCCGGGCGGAGCGCGAGGAGACCTCGGCGACCGACATGGTCCGCTCAGACCGCCTCGACATCGATCCGGAGGTCTGGACGCCCACCCATCTGCAGCTGATCAAGCTGACGGCCGAGCAGCCGGAGGTGGAGCGCATCTTCGTCAACGCGGCGATCAAGAAGGCGCTCTGCCGTGACGCCGCGGGCAGCCGCTGGATGTCGAAGGTGCGCCCGATGTACGGGCACAATTACCACTACCATATCCGGCTCGCCTGCCCGGCCGGCCAGGACGATTGCCAGCCGCAGGGCGCGCCCCCGTCCGGCGACGGCTGCGACGACCTCGGCTACTGGTTCTCGGACGCGGTGCTCCACCCGAAGCCCCCGAAGGTGCCGCCGAAGCCCAAGCCTGCCATGACCATGGCGGCGCTGCCGGCCGCCTGCCGGACGGTGCTGAAGGCGCCGTAGGCCGCGTCACGCCTTGAGCTGGCGATTCCGCGCTCGCCGTGGGGCAGGACGACGGAGCGCGGCCCGTGCCGCCGCGCTCCGTCGCGTGATCGCCCTGGCCCTCCCTCGAGAAGGTCAGCGCCCCTTCTTGTAGAGCTTGCTGGCGATCTCGAAGATCTCCTGCGGCGCGTAGTTCGGTGCGAAGGCGCCGTAATTGCCGTCGAGTTCCGGGATCTTGCCGCCCTCGGGCAATCCGTCGACGACCTCCAGGTTTCCGGGCGGATCGCCCGGCAAGGCCACCTCGTCGTTCGACCAGACGCCCGCCGCCTCCTTGTAGTCGTCCGGGCTGAAGCTGTAGAGGCGCCGATGCGAACCTTCCTGAAGGTACTTCTGGCACTCCGGGATCTTGTCGAGGACGATGTTCGGGGTCGGAAGCATCTTCTCGATCTCGACACCGGTGAGCTTCTTGAGCGCCAGCGCATAGGCGTGCGCGTGGACTGATCCGCGGACCAGCAGGTAGCCGCAGACTTCCCGACCCGTCGGGTCCTTCAAGGTCTCGTAGACGCGCAGCTTGTGCAGGCGGGCGCCGCATTCCAAGTGGAAATTGTGCAGCAGGTCGATGATGATGTTGCCCGTCGTCGTGACCATGTCGACGTTCCACGACTGGGCATTCGAGTTGATCGGCGTCGCGCCGCCGCCATTGCTGAGGAAGCTGCCGGCGAGCCGGATGTCCTGCATGTCGTGGAACGGCGCCTTGGACACATCGACCTCTTCGGTGTCGTCGCCCGGACCGTTGTTGAGCATCGCGATGCCCGTCGAGACGAGTTCGACGTGCCCGAGTTCTTCTGCAAAGATGCTGGAGACCAGGCTGTAGAACGGCCGGAGCTTCGATTTATTGCGGAAATTGAAGCTCTGGAACATGTAGTTGCCCAGGGTCGACATCTCGCCGTACTTGCCGCCGAGCAATTCCTGGAGCGCCGCCGCCGCGTTGGGGTCGGGCTTTTTCGGCTGGGGCAATTCCGCCTGCAGGCGATCGAGCTTCATGAACATGCGGATAGCTCCGTTTGCGCGAGATGCGCAGTAGGGCATCGCTTTGTGCGTGTGATCGTTCCTCCACCCGCCGCAGAGCAGAAGCGGAATTTCCCCGCGTCCGGGGCGACGCGCATCGCGGGCCGCCTTCGAAAGCGGCGCGGCCGATAACCGCGCCGCCTCGCCGCGCGCGCTGTTCGGTCCGCCGCGGCAATGTGCTAACGCCCCGGGATGCCCCGCTGGCTCTTCCTCATCCTCGCGACCGCAGTCGCCCTCTCGGTCCTGGGCAGCGTGCTGATCGTGCTGCGCAGCCCGAACAGCACGCCGCAGCTCGGCGGCAACTTCCTCACGCCCGCCGCACCCGGCATGAAGCCGCGGCCCGGCACGAGCCCGTAAGGCAGCGGTCCGCATTCGGACCGTTCGCGCGGCCATACCCTCGGCCTGCCATCCGCTTCAATTTCAATCAGAAGTCGCCGGAATTCGGTGATTCCGGAGCGCTGTTCGCTGGGGCCGACGCGAAACCCGGCCGAAGGGCTGGACCTCGTGTGCAATTTACGTCTTGTAGCGAGGTAAGAGCGCGGCCTGCGGGCCTTGGCGCTTCGGGCTGAGAGGGGCTGAGCCGGATGGAGACGGGCGGAACCGCCACGAGCCACGTGCCGGACGAGTTGAAGGCGGAGGCGCATCGGGGTGATCCGTTCGCCGCGGCCGTGCGCGCGACCCGGATGCCGATGATCGTCACGGATCCGAGTCAGCACGACAACCCGATCGTCTTCGCGAACAACGCCTTCCTGAAGCTCACCGGCTATACGCGGTTCGAGGTGCTCGGCCGCAATTGCCGCTTCCTTCAGGGACCGGAGACCGAGTCGGCGGCGATCGACCGGATCCGCGACGCGGTCCGGCAGCAGGTCGACGTGCGGGTCGACCTGCTCAACTACCGTAAGGACGGCACGACCTTCCACAATGCCCTGTATGTCGGGCCGGTGCGGGATGCGGACGGCAAGGTCGTCTACTTCTTCGCCTCGCAGCTCGATGTCAGCGAGCAGTATGCCCTCACTGCCGAGATCGAGCGGCTTGAGGGCGAGCTCGCGGAAGCCCGGACGAAGCTCGCCGCGCGCTAGAGCCCGATGCCGCGCGCTCAGGGCTTCGTCAGGAAGCCGATCGGTTCCCGTCCCGGCTGGCCGAGCCAGAGCAGCACCGCGCCGAGACCGAGCCCTATCAGCGAGGCCGGCGCCAGGGTGAGCGGCAGGCCGAGGATGTGCCAGAGCCAGGGCGCCGCCCCCTCGACGCTGCCCTGCAGGGCGCCGGCCTTGTCCTTGAACAGGGTGGCGATCACGTCGGAGAGCGGCGTCACCCGCAAGCCGTTATTGGCGATCGAGCGGGCGCCATCGTACACCAACGCGACGAAGCCGCCGGCCATCAGAAGAAAGCCCAGGACGCGGGCCAGGAAGCGGAACATCGCGGGGCCTTCTGAGCCTTCTGTGAGCCGTATCGGCGCGCCCCGGAGGGCACCTGCCACGGCAGTATGAGCCCCGGCCGCCCGGTGCAAGCGCCGCGGCCGCGCGGTTGCCGGTCCGTCGGCCCCGTGCCACAGGATCGGCCGGCGGCGGCGGGCCGTTGTGGGGACGGTCGGGCTTGGACACGCGCGCGATGACACCCGGCCTCGTGATCTTCGATTGCGACGGCGTTCTGGTCGACAGCGAGCCGCTGAGCCTGGCCTGCCTGACGGCGGGCCTCAACCGCATCGGCGTGGACATCGATCTCGCCACCGTGCGGGCGCGATTCACGGGCACCTCCATGGCGTCGATCATGACGCATATCGCGGCGGATTTCGGCATCACGGCACCGCCGGGCTTCGTCGAGGCGGTCAAGGCCGAGACCCTGGCCCTGTTCGACGCAGAGCTGAAGGCGATGCGCGGCGTCGCGGCGGCTGTCGCCGGCCTGGGCCTTCCGGTCTGCGTGGCGTCGAGCAGCGACCCGGTCCGCCTGCGCCACTCCCTGGGCCTGACCGGATTGCTGCCGCTGTTCGGCGACCACGTCTTCTCCTCGGCGCAGGTGGCGCGGGGCAAGCCATTCCCCGACCTGTTCCTGTTCGCCGCCGAGCGCATGGGCGCCGAACCCGCCGCATGCCTCGTGATCGAGGACAGCGTGCCCGGTGTCACGGCCGCAAGGAGCGCCGGCATGCGGGTCGCGGGCTTCACCGGTGGCGGCCATTGGGGGCACGATCCGGCCGGCAACGATCTGGTGCGCGCCGGGGCCACGCGGGTCTTCTCGGATTTCGCCGACCTCGCCGCAGTGATCGGCGGCCCCTGAACCGTCTCGCCTCTTGGGAGCGCGGACCGCACCGGCTTCCTGCCAAGCACGGCCGCAAAATCGGAAACCGATTTCGTTGACGTCCCGCAGCCGCGCCTCCATCTTTGGTGGTGCCGGAGGAGAGCCCGCTCCCGCTCCGGCCGCGGTGATTTGAGAAGCGTAGCTTGCGCCGCGTCATCAAACGCTAAAGCACTGCGACGGCCTTGTGCCGCGCGGTCCTTCAGTCTGGAGGACATCCGATGACGAGCCGACCTCGTTCTCTTCTTAACCCGCTCCCGAACGCGCAGGGCTCCCGCGCCGATCGCCGGCGCTGTCGACGCTAGATCGCCGGCAATCCGCAGCCCGCATCGCGTTCCGGCCAGGCGTCACGCCGGCCAAGGGAGTGCCCACACCATGCACAGTCTCCACGCAGATCTCAGTCCCGACGACCGCCTCGACCCCGCCGAACCGGCCCGGGTGATCGAGATCGGCGAGATCACCGCCGGGATCGCCGTTCCCGAGGGACGCGGCGTGCGGTTCTTCTCATCCGCACGCGATTTCGACGGTCTCGACGGCGCCGTGTTCCGCACCGCCGAGCAGGCCGCCCGCGCGGCCCGCGCACGCGTGAGCACCCGGTCCCGGACGGCCGCGCGGCGGGATCAGCCGCGTCTCCGGCACGCCTGAGCGGCGCGCTACTTGCTGCACTCGTCGCGGGTGCGCTTCATCGCTTCCGAGAACCCGCCGAGCGCGTATTCGTCGCTCGTCGGGCTCCCGCGCAGCGAGGTGGTCTTGACGACGAGCTTCGGATTGCGGGCACTCATCTCCGCGACGACCCGCGCCTCCTCGGCCGGGTTCTGCAGCCAGGCATTCCCGTCCTTCACCACCAAGCCGTAGCGGCTGGCGCCGAGATTCAGGCTCGGGTCGGTGGGCGCGGCGGCCGAGCCGGGCTTGACCTGCGACGCCGCCGGCTTCGACGGGAAGCCCAGCATCACCGCCACCTCGTTCTGGACGTTCTCGCCCTTGCGCACGCTCACGAACAGGTAGGCGGTGTCGCGCTTCAGGGTCTTGGGCGAGCGGGTCTGGGGCTGGGCGATGGCGTAGCAGAGCTTGTTGCGGCCGTCGCCGTTCACGAACACGTTCCAGTCGCCGAAGATCGCCACCGGCGTGGCCTGCTGCATGCCCGGCGGCGTCGCCGTGGACTTCTCGGCCCGCCTCGGCCGCTCGCGGCCGTGGCGGCGACCGCGGCGCCCGGAGGCGGCCTCGCCGGCCGCGGCATCGGGCGCCGCTTCCTGGGCCTGTGCGGCCGTCACCGACAGGCCGGTGCCGCCGACGAGCCCACCGAAGAGACCGGTGGCGAACCCGGATGCGAGCAGGGTGAGGGCTCCGACCGGGAGCAAGCGGGAGACGCGGACCATCTTCACTTCCTGACGACGGGCGGCTCCGTCAGGAACCGCACCGGGGATCGGGATTAGTGAAGCTTGCGTAAAGCGTCGGCAAGATGGCGACGCGTGTTCCGGTGTTCAGAGCGCGCGCGCTTCCGCGGCCCGGGCGGCGATTACGGCCACCGGCACGGCCACGGGTTCCACGGCCGCAGCGATAGGCCCCGGGATCGCGTTCGGCTGCGCCGGGGCGGCGCGCGTGGGCGCGAAATCCTTGCGGGGCGGATCGTTGTAGGGGGTGTTGTAGCCCTTGCGCACAGCGGCCCAGTAGGACTCGCGCGTCAGGCCCGAACCCGTCAAAGCGGCATCGACCATGGCTGTCGCATGCGCCGCGAAATCCAGCACGTCCTCCGGGTTCAGCCAACTCTCGACGGGCATCCTGCGAACTCCGATCCAAACGGCGAAGCTTCTAGCTGAGCGGACTTAGCCAGAGGCTGAACGCGCGGGTCAGAGGATGGTTGCGATGCACAATTCCCGTCAAGCCCTGTGGGTAAGTGGGTCAGCCTGGACCTGATGCGGGAGGGCGCGGCGCCGTCGGCGCGCCCCGGGACGGCCCGGTCACCGTCCTTGAAGACGCTACAATTATTAATATTCGTCTCGAACGAATGTAGAAATATTGACGCAAACAAAACCGATACGACACATAATCCGATAAAATCAAGATTTTTTGTTCAAAAATACGGATTTCGTGTTGTGATTGCATAACTTAAAACTTGCGAGGCCAAATATATTGGCCCAGGCTCCTCACCCGGTGCCGCGTGAGTCCCGCGGTCAAGACGGGGGACCGCTCATCGAAGCGGTGTGGTCGCGATGGTGGGAGCCGTGAACAGCATTCTGCCGCTCGTTGTGGTTCAGCGCGCCCAGGCACCCGCCCACGCCCCGGTCGCAAGGCCGGATACGGCCGCAGGATCGGCCGGGGAGGCCCCGGCCGATCCTGCATCGGAGCCGTTCCGCTCTGTCAGGAGGGCGGAGATGGAGAGCCTGCTGGCATCCCTGGGCGTGGCCCCGACCGGCATCCACGACATGGCGGCCCATCTGCTCCAGGAAGCGGAGCGGAAGCTGGTGCGGCTCCGCGCGGAGGCGCAGGCCGCCCGTGTGGCGGGCGATCGCAGGGCGGCCGACCGTATCGCCCGGGAGCTGGTCGTGCTGGCTCGGCAGATCTCCGATGCCGCCCAGGACGACGCCGTCGCGGAGGCTGCGCCGGACTTCGTCTCGCCGGCCCTGGCCAAGGCCGCCGCGCGGACCAGCGCCGCGAGCGGAGCGGCGCCCGCGAATCTGGCCGGCGAAGCCGAGGCGGCGGCGTCCGAGGCGACGCAGGCCGCTGCGGCGGACGGCGATCCCGGAGCGGAACAGCCGGAACTGAGGGGAGACGCCGGTGAGGTCTCACCGTCCCAGCCGGTGGATCGCGAGCCGGTGCCCGACAGCCCGGTCACGCGCGGGTCGGGCGGCGCGGAGGACGAGAGCGTCCCGAGCATGGCCCACAGGCTGCTCGACGAGGCAGAGACGCTGCTCGGCGCGATGGAGCAGCTGGCGGGCCGGCGATCGTCCCGGGTCCTCCGCTCCGATCCGCCGCTCTGACCGACGGTTGCCGAAGCCCGGTATCGGATCCGGTCAGGCCAGCCGCTCGATCCAGCCCTGCGCCTGCGCCCGGACGCTGTCGGGCGCGGTGCCGCCGTAGCTGGTGCGGCTCGCCACCGAGTTCGCGACGCCGAGCACCGCGTAGACCGCGTCGGTGATGCGCGGCTCCGCCTCCTGCATCTCGGCCAGCGACAGCTCTTCGAGTCCCACGCCCTTGGCGGAGGCGACGCCGACGAGGCGGCCGGTGACGTGGTGGGCCTGCCGGAACGGCAGGCCGAGCTCGCGCACCAGCCAGTCGGCGAGGTCGGTGGCGGTGGCGTAGCCGGAGCCGGCGGCCTGGGCGAGCACCGCGGCGTTGGGCTCCAGATCCTGGACCATGCCGGTCAGGGCGGCGAGGCACAGGGACAGGGCCTGGAGGGCGTCGAAGGTGCCCTCCTTGTCCTCCTGCATGTCCTTCGAATAGGCGAGCGGCAGCCCCTTCATGACGATAAGCAGGCCGGTCAGCGCGCCGATGATCCGGCCGGACTTGGCGCGTACCAGCTCGGCGGCGTCGGGGTTGCGCTTCTGCGGCATGATCGATGAGCCGGTGGTGAAGCCGTCCGACAGCCGCACGAAGTTGAACTGGGCCGAGGTCCAGACCACCAGCTCCTCGGCGAAGCGCGACAGGTGCACGGCGCAGATCGAGGCCGCCGCGAGTGCCTCCAGGGCGAAGTCGCGGTCGGCGACCGAATCGAGCGAGTTGGCGGTCGGCCGGTCGAAGCCGAGCGCCGCCGCGGTGGCGTGCCGGTCGATCGGGAAGGACGTGCCGGCGAGCGCCGCGGCGCCGAGCGGGCACTCGTTGAGCCGCACCCGGGCGTCGCGGAACCGGCCCCGGTCCCGGGCCAGCATCTCGACATAGGCGAGGCAATGGTGGCCGAAGGTCACCGGCTGGGCCGATTGCAGATGGGTGAAGCCCGGCATCACGGTGCCGGCGTGCTTCAGCGCCGTCTGGCTGAGCGCCCGCTGCAGGTCGGCCGCCTGCTGGTCGAGCGAATCGAGGGTGTCGCGCACCCAGAGCTTCATGTCGGTGGCGACCTGGTCGTTGCGCGAGCGCGCCGTGTGCAGGCGGCCGGCGGCCGGGCCGACGATCTCGGTGAGCCGGCTCTCCACCGACATGTGGATGTCCTCGAGCTCGCGCCTGAACGTGAAAGTCCCGGCCTCGATCTCGTCGCGCACGGACTTGAGCCCGGCCTCGATTGCGGCCACATCCTCCGCCGGCAGGATGCCGGCTTGGCCCAGCATCGCCACATGCGCCAGCGAGCCGCGGATATCCTGGGGCGCGAGGCACTTGTCGAATCCGATGGAGGCGTTGATCTCCTCCATGATCTCCGCCGGGCCGCTCGCGAAGCGGCCGCCCCACATCCGGTTGCTCATGTCGATCCTTCCGCGCCCTGAACGTCCCGGCAGGCAAAGCTGATGCCCGGCCGCACACCCATCCTGGCCGGCGCGGGCATCGCCGCGCTCGCCGTCCTCGGCCTCGCCCTATACGGGAGCGGTCTCGTGCCCGGCAACACGGGCGGCGCCCTCCAGCCCTGCGCCGCCGCCAAGCCGGCGCTCGCCCGGGTCGATGCGGCGTCCAAGGGCGAGGTCGCCGCCATGCAGGCGCTGCCCCAGGCCCGGCCGGCGCCCGACATCCGGTTCAAGGGCCCGGACGGCGCCGAGACCGGCCTTGCCGACCTGAAGGGCCGGCTGCTCCTCGTGAACCTCTGGGCGACGTGGTGCGCCCCGTGCAAGGCCGAGATGCCGGCCCTCGACCATCTTCAGGCGCAGCTCGGCGGACCGGATTTCTCCGTGGTGGCGATCAACGTCGACACCCGCAATCTCGAGAAGCCGCCGGAATGGCTCAGGCAGGCGGGCATCCGCGACCTCGCCTTCTATGCCGATCCCGGGGGGCGCGTCCTGCCGGCGATCCAGCGCGACACTCAATCGCCCGGCCTGCCGACCACGATGCTGATCGACGCGCAGGGCTGCACCATCGGGGTGATGAAGGGGCCGGCCGCGTGGTCGAGCCCGGACGGGCTGGCGCTGATCCGCGCGGCCCTGGGGCGGACGTCGTAAGGGTTTCGGGCCCGGGGGCTTGTCCCAGCTCAGGATGCGCGGCAAGCCCCCGCCGATGACATCGCCCCAGCCTTCCGGCCGCGCGCTCCCGAAGCGGCGCCCGCGCCCACTCTCGGCGATCCGCATGATGCTCGCCAGCGAGGCGGCGGGCGGGCTGATCCTGATGGCGGCGGCGGCCCTGGCGCTGGTGGTCGCCAACGGGCCCTTCGCCGCGACCTACGCGCACGCGCTCCACGCCGCACTCGGCCCGATGAGCGTGCAGCACTGGATCAACGACGGGCTGATGGCCGGCTTCTTCCTGCTCGTCGGGCTGGAGATCAAGCGCGAGGCGCTCGACGGGCGCCTGCGCACTTGGCCCGACCGCGTCCTGCCGGGCTTCGCGGCGCTCGGCGGCATGGCGGTGCCGGCCGGGTTCTACGCGCTGGCCAATCTCGGTTCTCCGACCCTGCGGGGCTGGGCGATCCCGGCGGCGACCGACATCGCCTTCGCGCTGGGTGTCCTGGCGCTCCTCGGGTCCCGCGTGCCGGTGTCCCTGAAGATCTTCCTCAGCGCGGTCGCCATCGTGGACGATCTCGGCGCCGTGGTGGTGATCGCCCTGTTCTACAGCTCCGGGCTCGATGCCACGATGCTGAGCCTCGCCGCCCTCGTGCTCGCCGGCCTCTACGGCCTGAACCGGGCCGGCATCGCCCGGCTTCCGGCCTACGGACTCCTCGGCCTCGTGCTCTGGGTCCTCGTGCTGCGCTCCGGAATGCACGCCACGATCGCGGGCGTGCTGCTGGCGCTCACCATCCCCATCCGGGTCAGTCCGGGCAAGCCGGAGAACGCGCATTCGCCGCTCCATCGCCTGGAGCACGCGCTCGCGCCCTGGATCACCTACGGGGTGGTGCCGATCTTCGGCTTCGCCAATGCCGGCGTGGACCTCTCCGGCCTCACCCCCGAGGCCCTGCTCCAGCCGGTGACGCTCGGAATCGCGGCCGGGCTGTTCCTGGGCAAGCAGGCCGGGGTCTTCGCCAGCCTGCGGCTGGCCGTCGCGCTCGGGCTGGCCAAGCGCCCGGCCGGGGCCGGCTGGGGTCAGGTCTACGGCGTCGCGGTTCTGTGCGGCATCGGCTTCACCATGAGCCTGTTCATCGGCGGCCTCGCTTTCGCGGATCCGCAGCACGAGACCGCCGTGAAGCTCGGCGTGCTCGCGGGCTCGGCCCTGTCGGGGCTCGTCGGCGCGGCGATCCTGCTGCTGGCCAAGCCGCGCATCCCCGCGGCCTGAAGCGCCGCCCGTCCTGGCGCGCGGGGCGAAGCACTCCAGGGATGCATCACATCCAGAGGGCGCGCTGCCCCGGGGCGCTTCGCCGACGCTCGCGATGCCGGTGCCGGTCAGCTCTGGGGTCCGCTGCGGGCAAAAATGCGCTACCCCGCTTGCGCATGCGCTTCTATCTCGGCCTCGCCACCACCTTCCACGATCCCGCCCTCGCCCTGGTCGGGCCCGACGGCACCCTGCTCTTCGCCGAGGCCGCCGAGCGCATCCTCCAGTACAAGCGGGCGCCGAACTGCGAGCCGGACGCCCCGATCCGGATGGCGTCGCTGCTGAAGGACTACGTCCCGCCGGGCTCCGAGCTCGTCATCGCCTCGACCTGGGGCCCGCAATTCAGCGAGTTCCTGCGGGGCCAAGCCGGTGCCGGCGCCTTCGACCTGACGGCCCTCGCCGCCCACACCACGGCGCTCAACCGCTCCTTCGTGCCCGAGCAGGCCGAGCGGGTGTTCATCGCCGATCTCCACGGCGCGCAGGAGCGGGCCGGCCACGGCACCCTGCTGGCCCTTAACCAGGAAGCCCGGATCACCGGCGCGGCGCCGCGCGCGACGATCGCCGGGCCGCGGCGCTACCCGCATCATCTCTGCCACGCCGCCTACGGCCTCTGGGGGAGCCCGTTCGACGAGGCCACCGCCCTGGTGGTCGACGGCATGGGCGAGACCGGCGCGTCGGCGATCTACCGGTTGCAGGATGGCCGGATCACCGAGCTGCGCCGCCACCGCGGGCGCGGCTCGCTGGGGTTCCTGTACGGGCTGATCACCGACCTCGCCGGCTTCGACCAGGTGAAGGGCGAGGAGTGGAAGATCATGGGGCTCGCCCCCTACGGCCGCCCCGATCCGGACCTCGCCGCGCTGCTCGGCCGGCTCTGCACGGTCGAGGGCCACCGCCTGCGCTTCGCCGACGGGGAGACGATCCGGGATGTCGCCGCGCAGATCCGCGCGCGCCGCCCCGCGGATGCCCTGGAGAACGGCTGGGCCGACCTCGCCCGCTGCGGCCAGGATCTTTTTACGGCCTTGATGGACGCGCTGGTGGCCGAAGCCCACGCGCTGGCGCCGTCCGAGAATCTCGTGATCGCCGGCGGCTGCGGTCTGAACTCGTCCTATAATGGCCGGGTGCTCGGCCGGTCCGGGTTCGCGCGGCTGCACGTCCCCTCGGCCCCGGCCGACGACGGCAACGCGGTCGGCGCCGCCTGGCTCGCCTACGCGGAGGACCATCCGGGCTGGGCGGGTCCGCCGCCCGCCGCCCGCCCGCTCACGCCCTATCTCGGCTCGCGGGTCTCCACGGCCCCGATGGAGCGGCTCGCCGAGCAGGAACCCCGCGCCCGACGCGTCGGCCACGCGGAGGCCACACGCGCGGCGGCGCGGATCCTGGCCGCGGGCGGTCTCGTCGGCTGGGTGCAGGGCCGGGCCGAGTTCGGGCCCCGCGCGCTCGGCAACCGCTCGATCCTGGCCGACCCGCGGCCGGAGGGCGCCAAGGACGCGCTCAACGCCAAGGTGAAGTACCGGGAGGCGTTCCGGCCGTTCGCGCCGTCGATCCTGGCCGAGGCCGGGCCGGACTGGTTCGAGGATTACGCCGACAGCCCCTACATGGAGCGCACCCTGGTCTGGCGCGAGGCGGTGCGCGCCCGGGTGCCGGCCGTGGTCCACGCCGACGGCACCGGCCGGCTCCAGAGCGTCACGGCGGAACGCAACCCCGCCTACGCGGCGCTGATCGGCGCCTTCGCGGCGATCACGGGCGTGCCGATTCTGCTCAACACCAGCTTCAACGTCATGGGCAAACCGATCCTCCACGGCGCGGAGGACGCGATCCTGATGTTCTACACCTCCGGCCTCGACGCGCTCGTGGTCGAGGATTGGCTCGTGGTGAAATGAGACGTGTGTTCGGTCCCGCGCCGGTCTGCCTCCCCCGCGGAGGCTACGGTGTTCACACATCTCTGGCCGCAACGCCCTCTCCGCCCCCTTGTGGGGCGGAGTTGGAGGTGGGGGTGGTGCTGGATGAAGCGGTCCGGTGCCTTCTGCACCGCCCCCAACCCTGACCCCTCCCCGCAAGGGGGATGGGACATGCCCCCTTGTCGCAAGGCGGTGGTGCCCGACCGCGGTGTGTGAACCTGCAAGCCGGCAGAGGGGCGCAAACGGGGCGGAGACTTACTCGCAGACCTCGACGCGGCGATAGGTGAACTCGCCGTCCCCGAGCCACTCCTTGCGACGCTCGTAGTGGCAGATCGGACCGCGGCGCTCGCGCACCACGACGGTCTCGGGCTCCTCGACCAGGACGCGGCGGGGGCGGTACTCCGGCGGGGGCGGCGGGTTGGCGCCGTTGACGAGGGCGCTGCCGACCACGCCGCCGACGACGCCGGCCGCGAGGCCGCCGACGATGGCGCCGGTCTGGTCGCGGGCAACGGCCGGGGCGACGGCCCCGAGCACCAGGGTGGCGGCGAGGGCAGCGGCCCCGGCGCGGATCATCGTGAAGGAACCGTTCAAGGACACGCGAAACATCTCCCGTTCGTGTTGAGGATGATCCAACACCGGGAGGATTAAAAATCCGCGAAGCGGCGCAATTCGATTGCGTGCCGGATATGGCCTCCGCGCGTCCGGAAACCGCGAGCGGAGGCGCGCCGAGCCCGCCCCCGCCGGGCCGTCACTTCGCCTTGTCGGCGATGCCCTTCAGGCCGGCGTCGTAGACGCCGGCGATGGCCTCTTCGGCCTTCGCATCGGGGGCACCCTTGGCCTTGAACGTGCCCTTCCAGGTCACCTTGGAGCCGCTGCCGGCCTTTGCGACCATGATCGTCGAATAATAGTCGGTGACGGGCAGCGGACCTTCGAGGATCGTGTAGGTGTAGTCCATCTTCGTGTCGCTGCGGGACTCTTCCTCCTCGACGATCGTGCCGCCGCCCTTCAGGCTGAGCGTCCGGACGTCCTTGCCGCCCTTCTTGGACAGGGCGCATTTCTCGATCACCGGATGCCAATCGCCGATCCCGCAGAACCCGCCGATGGTCTTCCACACGGCCTCGGGTGAGGCGGCAACATCGACCGATTTGGTGACTTCGAGGGCCCAGGCCGGCCCGATCGCACCGACGCAGATTGCGGCGGTCGCCAACAGCACACGCTTCATCAGACGCTCCCTAGCGCTCGCCGCTCGATTCATGGCGCACGAGACAGGTGCAGACCGAGGGCGACACGCGCAGGTTGCAAGTTCGACTTTAGTCCAAGGCGAGACGGCGGCCGGCCGACAGGGGCCGTGCGGACGGCGTCGACCACTCGCTCAGAGGAGCCCGTCGAGAGACGTGACCACGTTCGTGGGCGCCAGGTCCGCGTACTCGTCCGGCAGCCCCCTGCGGTTGACCCAGGCGGTCCGGAAGCCGAAGGCGCCGGCGCCCGCCACATCCCACCGGTTCGAGGAGCAGAACAGCACGTCCCCCTCCCCGAGGGCGAGCCGGATCAGGGCGATCCGGTAGGCGTCGGGATGCGTCTTGAACACCTGAGCGTCGTCCACCGACAGGACCGCGTCGAGATGGTCGGCCAAGTCCGCCGAGGCCACCGCCCGGTCGACCATGGCGGCATTGCCGTTGGTGAGTACGGCGGTGCGGATCCCGCGCTTGCGCAGGGCCGCCAGCACGCCCGGGACTTCCGGGTAGGCATCCAGATCGCGGTAGGCGTCGAGCAGCCGCTCGCGCAAGCCGGGATCAACCTGCGGGTGAACGGCCAGCGCGTAATCGAGGGCCCGCACGGTGAGATCCCAGAAGGCGGCGTAGCGGCCCATCAGCGACAGGGTCCAGCTGTATTCCAGCTGCTTGTTGCGCCAG
This sequence comes from Methylobacterium sp. PvR107, assembly GCF_017833295.1. Classification (NCBI taxonomy): domain Bacteria; kingdom Pseudomonadati; phylum Pseudomonadota; class Alphaproteobacteria; order Hyphomicrobiales; family Methylobacteriaceae; genus Methylobacterium; species Methylobacterium sp. PvR107. Next base: position 3,802,410 of record NZ_JAFIBW010000001.1, on the reverse strand, counting down.
ACCTCGGAGAGATGGACCGCGTCGGGCCCGACCGCCTCCGCGTAGCGCTGGACCGCGGCATTCACGTCGAACAGCGTGCCGTAGGCGTCGAACACCGCGGCCTTCACCCCCGCGAGCGGTTCCCGTGCGTCGGTCATGGCGTTCCTCACTGGATGCGTTCGCCCGATCTGGGGCCGGGATGTGCGGCGGCGAGCCCGGCCCGGTCCTCTCAGGCCCGGCGCAGGCGCAGGCCGAACAGGTGCAGCAGGCCCGCCAGCAGGCCTCCATAGACCGCCGCGCCCGCCATTCCGAGCACCGCGAGGACGACGAGTTCCCGCCCGTGCGGAAGGTCCGGCACCAGCGCCTGGGCGAGCCCCTGACCGTAGACCGCGACACCGGCGAGCCCCAGGCAGGCCAGCAGGACACCCGCGACGGTCAGGCCCAGGGTGCGCCCCGGCGCCGTCCAGTTCCGGCGCTTGGCCAGGACGAGCAGCAGCAGCAGGTTGACCCACTGGCTCACCGCGGTGGCGAGCGCCAGGCCGGTGACGCCGTAGGGTCCCGTGAGCCAGAGCTTGAGCGCGACGTTGACGCCGATCGCCGTGAGCGAGGCCCAGAGCGGGGTCTTGGTGTCCTGGCGGGCGTAGAAGCTCGCCACGGCGCTGCGCACCAGCACCACGGCCGGGAGCGCGAACCCGTAGGCCGCCAGCACCGCGGCGGCCCGGGCCGAATCCTCGGCGCTGAACGCCCCGCGCTGGAACAGGGCGGCCATGATCAGGCCCGGGATGGTCAGGAACGCCACGGTGAACGGCGCCGACAGGGCGAGCGAGAAGCCCGCCGCCCGGTTCTGCGCCGCGTGGGCGCCGGCGACGTCCCCGGCGGCGATCCGGCGGCTCATCTCGGGCAGCAGCACGGTCCCGGCTGCGATCGCGATGACGCCGAAGGGCAGCTGGTAGAGCCGGTCCGCGTAATAGAGCGCCGAGACCGCCCCGGTGGGCAGCCAGCTCGCGATGATCGTGTCGGCGAAGGCCGCGATCTGGAACCCCGCCGAGCCGATCACGGCCGGCCCGAGCACCGCGAAGAAGCGTTTCAGCGCCGGGTCGAGCCGCGGCACGGCGAGATCCGGCATCACCCGGACCCGGCGGCAGCCCCACCACAGCAGGCCGAACTGCAGCACGCCCGAGACAGCGACGCCCCAGGCGGCCGCGTAGGCGGCATTCGGGAACAGGAAGCTGAGCCCCAAGGCGGCCAGCATGGCGAGGTTGAGCAGGACCGGGGCGCCCGCCGCCACCGCGAAGTGCCGGTGGGCATTGAGGATGCCCGACAGCAGCGTCACCAGAGTCATGAACAGCAGGTACGGGAACGTGATGCGGGTCAGCGCCACCGCGAGCTGGAAGCGCTCGCCATCCTCGGCGAAGCCCGGCGCCAGCGCGTGCACGACCCAGGGCATCGCCGGCAGGGCGAGGTTGAGCAGCACCAGCTGCACGATCAGCATCAGGGTGAAGACCCGGTCGGCGAAGCGATGCGCGTCCCCCGGGGCGCCCGCCTCGGCGAGGCCGGCATAGGCCGGCACGAAGGCGGTGTTGAACGCGCCCTCGCCGAAGATCGCGCGGAAATGGTTCGGCAGCCGGAACGCCACCACGAAGGCGTCGGCCATCGGCCCCGCGCCCATCACGGCGGCCATCACCACGTCGCGGGCGAAGCCGGTGACGCGCGAGACCAGCGTCCAGCCGCCAACCGAGAGGATGGAGCGGATCATGGGCGCGGATGCCGTCGCAGGCCGCCGGAAGCCCCTGACGTCGCGCACGTGGAGCGACCGGCTTCGCGCATCCCCCTCCCCCCTCTGCGGGGGAGGGCGGCCCCCGAAAGGCGTCGGGAGAGGGGCAGCGCGACGGTGCAGAAGCAGGCGCTAGCCTTCATAAAGGTTGCGCCCTCTCCGGAAGCCGGGCTCCCCTCTTGCGGGACTTCGTCCCGGCCCGACCCCCGCAGAAGGGGGTAGGAAGCGCCGCGGAAACGTCGCGCTGGTCGATCGAAAGGAAATGGCCGGCCTCTTCTGCACCGGGTCATCCGGCGTCGGGCGCATCAAGAGCCGGTTTCAGCGGCCATCTCAAGGGTGCCGCGGACACAAAGCCCGCGGCCCCGGGAAAACGCCTCAGGCCGTCGCCTCGGCGTACATCTTCTCCACGTGCTCCCAGTTCACGAGGTTCTCGATGAACGCCTTGAGGTAGTCGGGCCGGCGGTTGCGGTAATCGATGTAGTAGGAGTGCTCCCACACATCGACGCCGAGGATCGGCTTCGCGCCGTGGACCAGCGGGTTCTCGCCGTTGGGAGTCTTCATGATGGCGAGCTTGCCGTCCTTGACGGCGAGCCAGGCCCAGCCGGAGCCGAACTGGCCGACGCCCGCCTGGATGAAATCCGCCTTGAACTTCTCGGCGCCGCCGAGATCCTCGTCGATCTTCTTGGCGAGCGCACCCGGGATCGCGCCGCCGCCGTTGGGCTTCATCCACTGCCAGAAGTGGATGTGGTTGTAGTGCTGGCCGGCATTGTTGAAGAGCGGCTGATTGGTGTTGTAGGCGGCCTTGACGATCTCTTCGACGCTCTTGCCCTGAAGATCCGTGCCCTCGAGCAGCTTGTTGCCCGTATCGACATAGGCCTTGTGGTGCTTGTCGTGGTGGAACTCGAGGGTCTCCTTGGACATGTACGGCCCAAGGGCGTCGTATGCGTAGGGCAGTTCCGGCAATGTGAAGGTCATCGCGTCTTCTCCGCTTGGCTGGGGACGGTCTCGCCCCCGGCGGGGCTCCCGAGTCGAGAGCCCGCTAGGTAAGTCGAGGGCCGCGAGACGGCAACGCCGTTCCGGCCCGATGGCGCGCGAAGTTCCGGGGATGACATCGGCGCGGCGGGACGGGGCGCGCTGCGGCCGGGCCCGGACAACCGGGATAGTCCGGTATCCCGGACAATTTCGCCGCTTAATTTTGCAATATGACGGCCAGGCCTTACTGTGCGCCATGCTTTGAGCGCCGGCGGTGAGCCGGCCCGTGCCAGAGAGTATCATGATCGCTGCGCTGTTCGCGCTCGCCGCCGCCATGATCATCGGGGGCTGCGCCGCCGTGATCCAGGGCTTCCCGTATGTGCGTCTGGAGAGCGGCCTCGCGATGGTGATCGCGGGCTCGGTGGCGGCATCCTCGGGTGCGGTCCTGCTCGGGCTGGGCGTGCTCGCCCTCGGCTTCCGGCGGGTCGAGCGGGCGATCGGGCGGGTTCCGGTGCCCGCGGGGCGTGCGACGCCCGGAGCCGCGCCAGCGGACGAGAGCCGGACCCGGCTGCCGCCAATCCTGCCCGCCGCCCCGGCCTTCATCGTGCCGTCGGTGGTCGAGCCGCCGTTCGATCCCGAGCGGCCACGTATCGAGCCGAGCCTGGAACTTCGGTCGGACGAGATCGCGTCACCGCCGATCGCCGCCGAGCCGCCGAAGGCCGCCGAGCCCGCGCCGGTCCCGCTGTTCCCGATCCCGCCTGTTACGCGCGATGAGCCGGCCATCGAGCCCAGGCCCGAGCCCAGGCCGGAGGCGCCGCAACCTGCGCGCGTGATCGCCCCAGAGGACGATCTGTTCGCCGCCCCCGAGGAACCCCCGGCGCCCCAGGACGAGCCGCCGCCCCTGCGTCCGAGCCTCGACACGATTCCGGAGCCGGAGCCGGAGCCAAAGACGGAGACGCGGATTGTCGTCGGGCGCTATGCCTCGGGCGGCAACACCTACGTGATGTTCGAGGACGGCTCGATCGAGGCGGAGACGCCGCGGGGACGCTTCACGTTCGCGTCGCTCGACGAGTTGAAGGCCTTCGTGGATGGCGGCGGCGAATCCGGGGCCCGGGGCGCCGCCTGACGGCCGCAGGCCGTTCAGACCAGCGGGTTGAGGCTGTCGTTGCGCGGCGGGATCGGCGCACGCATGGTCAGGGAGAAGCCGCCGGGCGCGTAGTCGGTCGTCACCTCGGCCTGGACCTGCGCGATCAGGACCCGCTGCAGCAGACGCGATCCGAAGCCCTGGCGGCTCGGCGGCTCGACCGGGGGCCCTCCGCTCTCGCGCCAGGAGAAGCGCAGCATTCCGGCCGGTCCGCCGGGCTCGAGCGACCATTCCACCGCGACTCGCCCGGTGCGATTGGAGAGCGCCCCGTATTTCGCGGCGTTGGTGGTGAGTTCGTGGATCGCCATCCCGATCGGCACCGCGATCTCGGACGGCAGATCGATCGCTGGCCCCTCCAGAGCGATGCGGCCCTCGACGCCTGCCTCCGAGTCGACCTCGGCGTAGGGTTTCAGCTCGTTGAGCAAAAGGTTTTCGAGCGAGGCCGTCTGCCACGTGGCCTCGGTGAGGACCGAATGGGTGTGGGCCAGGGATTTGATGCGCCCGACGAACGCCTCGTAGAAGCTCTCGATGCTGGACGCGGTCCGCGCGGTCGAGCCCACGATCGCCTGCACGGTGGCCAGCGTGTTCTTCACCCGATGGTGCAGCTCGCGGATCAGGAGGCTCTGCCGTTCCTCGGCGAGGCGCCGGTCGGTCACGTCCGCGACCACGCCGATCAGGCGGCGCGGCAGGCGGCCGGGCGCGTCGCGCTCGAACCGGCCGGCCATGTCGATCCGGCGCCATGCCCCGTCGGACTTGCGCCGGATGCGCCCGCTGATGTGCAGATCCCCGTCCTCCCGCAGCGCCTGCGAGATCGCCCGGCGGACCGCGGGGCGATCCTCCGGGTGGAGGATGTCGTTGAGGAACTCGTTCTTGCCGATCGTGCCATCCTCGGGCGCATGCCCGAAGATCTCGTACATGTGCTCGTTCTCCCAGATCGCCTGGTCCTCGAGCATGTGCCACTCGAAGATGCCGAGCTTGGCGATCGTCGTCGCCACGCGCAGGCGCTGGTCGCGGGACAGGATCTCGTCCCGCGCCTCGACCCGGGTCGTGATGTCCTGGATGACGCCGACCATGCTGACCGGCTCGCCATCGGGACCCGGTACGGCCTGGCCCCGCACCCGCAGGATCACCGTGCGCCCGGCGACCGTCGTCGGCGTGTCGAACTGGTAGGTCTCGCCGGCCTTGCCCGCCTCGGCGATGATCGCGCTCAGGCGTGCGAGTTCCGCCTGCGACAGGCCGGTCTTCAGTTCCTCCCACGACACGGACCGTCCCGGTGGACGGCCCAGGATCCGCGCGGCCCGGCGCGAGAGGGTCAGCAGCCCCGTCGCCCGGTCCCAGCGCCACTCGCCGAGACCCGCAGCCGCGAGGGCCTCGCGGTTCGCCTCGGAATGGGCTGCCGCGTCCACGTCGACCGGCTCGACCACGAGCGTCGTGCCGGTGCGCCGAACGCGGACGTCGAGGGCGCTGCCATCCGCGCGCCTCCAGAACTGGAGACCGTCCCGGAGGCCTCCGGGGCCCTCGTTGAGAAGTTCGGCGGTCGCCTGCCCGGCCAACGTGCCGGACGCCCAGCCAAGGAGATCGTGCAACGCCCGGTTGGCGGCTACGATCACAGTCTCATCCGGCGAAAGCACGATGAGGCCGATCGCGGCGTCGTCGAAGCCGGTGCGATACGGGTCGCCCGGCACCGGGCCCTGCCCCACCGTCTCGTTCACGCGGAAGAATCCTCGAACGCGCCGTGGCGCGGTCCCGTCGAAGCTAGGTCCCGTCCCGGCACGGCGCCGACCGCACCGGCCTTTCAGGATGGCGTCCGAGCGTGACTGTTGCAAGGCGCGCCCGCAAGGGCTGCGGCGACCTGCCCGCACGAACTCAGCGCGGGACTCGCGCGAATTCCAGATATGTCGGCCGCCGGCCCGCTTCCAGCGCCTTGGCCTCGTAGCGTGTCCCGGGCCAGCCCGGGAAGGGCTGGGTCCAATCCGTCGCGCTCCTGGCAGTCCACGTCAGGACCGGGCAGCGCGCGGCCCGCGCCAGGGTCCAGCCGGCATAGTCGTCGATGTCGCTGGCGAAGCGGAACAGCCCGCCATCCTTGAGGACGCGGCCGATCTCGGCCAGCGATGCGTCCGAGACGAAGCGGCGCTTGCGCTGGCGCCGCTTGGGCCAGGGATCGGGGTAGAGCAGGTAGACGCGCTCCAGGCTGGCATCGGGCAGCCGCGCCAGCAGGGCGGTGACATCCTCGTCGCGGATGCGGATGTTGCGCAGCCCCCGCTCCTCGACGGCGGCGAGCAGCTTCACCACGCCGTTGACGAACGGCTCGGCCCCGATGAAGCCGAAGCCGGGATGCGCCCCGGCCTGGGCCGCAAGGTGCTCACCGCCGCCGAAGCCGATCTCCAGCCAGACCGCGTCCGGCGGGCTCGACAGGGCCGGGAACAGCGTGCGCGGATCGAGCGGCGCGTCGTCCGGCGGCAGGACGACGCGCAGTCCAGGCAGCAGATCGGCGAGCCGGCGCTCCTGCTGGCCGCGCAGGCGCTTGCCCTTGCGCCGCCCGAAGAAGGCGCGCTCCGGCTCCTCGGCCGTGTCGGGCGAGCGTCCAGGGATGTCTGACATGGGCACGGTGTTACGTCGAAGGGCTCTCAGATCCGGAAGCGAGCGTCTCCGCCGCGCGGCGACCTCGGCACGTGCCGTCGTTCCGGGGCGCCACAGGCGAGCCCGGAACCCGGATCCACCGGCGGCACGAAGTCTTGGCGTGTCGGCGCGTCCGGATCCCGGGCTCCGCTGCGCGGCCCCGGGATGACGGGGTGGCGGTCCGCGATGTTCGCGCGGCTCGGAGACGAGACGCCCAGCCTACGATGCCTCTGCGTCACGCCCGCCGCGCGCCGGCGATCCGTCGTCCGAAGGCCCGGACCTGCCCGCGCAGGTCCGGGATGACGCCGCGGTGGCGCTCCGTCAGGCGAGAGCCGACTTCAGCTTGTCGGCAAGGTCGGTCCGCTCCCAGGAGAAGCCGCCATCGGCCTCCGGCGCGCGGCCGAAATGACCGTAGGCTGCGGTGCGGGCGTAGATCGGCTTGTTGAGGCCGAGCGCCGTGCGGATGCCGCGGGGCGACAGGTCCAGGGCGTCCATCAGCACGCCTTCGAGCTTGGCCTCGTCCACGTTCCCGGTGCCGTGCAGGTCCACGTAGATCGAGAGCGGCTTCGACACGCCGATCGCGTAGGCGAGCTGGATCGTGGCGCGGCGGGCGAGGCCGGCGGCCACGACGTTCTTGGCGAGGTAGCGCGCCGCATAGGCCGCCGAGCGGTCGACCTTGGTCGGATCCTTGCCCGAGAAGGCGCCGCCGCCGTGGGGGGCCGCGCCGCCGTAGGTGTCCACGATGATCTTGCGGCCGGTGAGGCCGGCATCGCCGTCCGGGCCGCCGATCACGAACTTGCCGGTCGGGTTCACGTGCCAGGCGGTGCCCTCGTTGACCCAGCCCTCCGGCAGGGCCTTGCGGATGTAGGGCTCGACGATGGCGCGCACGTCGGCCGAGTCCAGGGACTCGTCGAGATGCTGGGTCGAGAGCACGATCTGCGTCACCTCGACCGGGCGGCCGTTCTCGTAGCGGACCGTAACCTGGCTCTTGGCGTCGGGGCCGAGCTTGGCGGCATCGCCCTGCTTGGCCCGGCGGGCATCGGCGAGGTCCTTGAGGATGCGGTGGGCGTAGAAGATCGGCGCCGGCATCAGCTCGGGGGTCTCGTCGGCCGCGTAGCCGAACATGATGCCCTGGTCGCCCGCGCCCTCGTCCTTGTTGCCCGCGGCATCCACGCCCTGGGCGATGTCGGCCGACTGGGCGTGCAGGTGGATGGCGACGTCGTTGTTCTTCCAGTGGAAGCCCGACTGCTCGTAGCCAATGTCCCGCACGGCCTCGCGGGTCAGGGCCTCGAGATCCTTGAACGTCACCGAATCGGGGCCGCGCACTTCACCCGCAATGACGATGCGGTTGGTGGTGGCGAGCGTCTCGACGCCGAGCCGCGCCTCGGGCATGGCCGTGAGGTAGGCATCGACCACAGTGTCCGAGATCCTGTCGCAGACCTTGTCCGGATGCCCCTCGGAGACGGACTCGCTGGTGAACAGGTAGTTGGAACGCGGCATCGGACGGCCTCAGCTCGAGAGGTACGCCGTCGCGATTGCGGCGTTTGACCCTTCATGGGAACGGGGTTCTCGCACCCGCCCCGTGCACGGTCAAGATGAAGGACCGGACGGATCCGCTAAAACGGACGATACGGATTAAAAACCGTCCGCCTGCCGATCGATCGGGCGCGGAGATCAGCCGCCGAGCTTGCTTTCCAGCGTCCGGATGGCATCGGCGACGTCGCGCCGTGCTTCTTCGGAGAAGTTCTCGGTGATGTGCCGGCCCACAACCTCGGCCAAACGCTTCAGTCCACCTTCGGAGAGGGCGGACTGGTCCGGCTCGGCGAATCCCGGCGCGATGAAGTCGTCGGTCCGCGGCATACCCTTGAAGAAGTAATCCATCGGGACGCCGGTCATCCGGGAAAAGATATCGAGGTGGACGGCACTGATTCGGTTGGTGCCCTTCTCGTACTTCTGGAGCTGAGCAGCAGACATACCGAAGCTCTGCGCGACGCGACGTTGCGTGAGAGACGCCTTGCGTCGCTGCTCGGCGATGCGTTGCCCGACATAGACGTCGCGCTGATCGGTTTTCTGACCCGCCATGAAGAGCTCGTCCACCCCCTGCCCTGATTCCCGGCAGCAAAGCTTAGCGCGGCGCCAGGATCTTGTCACCGGGACGCGGGCCACACGGTGAACGATTTGCTGCGCCGCGAAAGGCCGCGGCACGCAGGCGGGCGAAATCTTGGTGTCCCCGGCAGGGCTCGAACCTGCGACCCCAGGTTTCATACCACTTCGGCTTTCGCCGCCGCGGCCCGGGGGTCGCGTTCGTGGCCTGGACTATCCCTTCACCATGGGACGGGCCTGTGCCCGACCGTTAGGTGCCGCCCGTCTAGTCTCTACACCTTCCCGAAGGACGCAGGCGCGCCGCGCGGGCTTGGCTCGGGATCGGCAGGGCTCCGAACGCCGCAGCGCCGGTGCCTGAAGCTTTCCCCGACTTTGAGCGGATCCGCCGCGCGGTTTCCCGGCGCGACGCCCAATTCGACCTGTCTTAGGAAACCTGTGCTCTGTCCAGCTGAGCTACGGAGACGACCGCGGTTTCCATAGCACCCTCCCCGCTCGAGGCCAACCGCGCCCGGTGGACAGCGCGCGGTCCCGGGGCATGATGGGCCCGGGGGTTCGATGATCGGCACGGTGAGGCCAGAGGAGCGGCGGGACCGGGCGGCGCTGGCGGCGGCGCGCGCGATGGCGGCGCTCGTGATGGGGCTTGCCGCGCCGGCCTGGGCCGCCGGCCGGACGGAGGCTTCGGCATGTCTGGCAGGGCCGGCGCGGCCGGAGGTCCTGGACGGGGTCGGTCCGCGCGGGGAGATCCGCTTGGCATCCGGCGCCCGCGTGATCCTCGATTCCCTGCGCTGGCCGGAGCCGTCGGACCTGGCCGGGGAGGCGCAGGCCTGGCTCGGCGCGCGTCGGGGCGCCCGTCTCACCGTCATGCCGCGCGGCGACCCCGACCGCTGGGGCCGGGAGCGGGCCGACATCCAGGTCGGGGATGGCGACGACGACCTCGCCGGCAGCCTCATCGCCGCGGGCCTCGCCTTCGCGGACGCGAACGAGGCCGATGCGCTCTGCCGTCCGACGCTGCGCCGGCTCGAAGCCGCCGCGCGGGCGCGCAGGCTCGGGCTGTGGCGCGGGCCCATCCTGTCGGCGAATGACGGCGCGGCGCTCCGAATCGTGTCGGGGCACTTCGCCGTCGTCGAAGGCCGCGTGCGCCATGTCGGCGAGCGCGGCGCACGGACGTATCTCGATTTCGGCGCCCGCGGCGCGGACGCGCTGACCGTCACGGTATCGAAACGCACTTGGCGAATGGTGCGCGCCCGTGGTTTGAGTGCGGCCTCGCTCGAGGGCCGGTCCGTGCGGGTGCGCGGCGTTCTGGAGGTTTGGCGCGGTCCGGTTCTGGAGGCCGCGGCCGACGCCATCGAGGTCTTGGACGAGGCGGACCGGCCGGAGGCCGGGCCGGAGGGGGAGCGGGGGCTGCGGCGCTGATCGCGATGGGCGGGATCACGGAGCGATTTCGGTGGGCGGAGCGTGTCCCGCTCGGCGCGGCGGCACTCTGTGCCCTGGCCATGCTGCTCGGCGCCTGCGTGGCCGACCAGTCGGAGGCGACCGTGCGGCCCGCCGTCGTGCGGGTGCCCGCGGAGGCGCCGCGCACCACCGGCCGCGAGCGCGTCGCGGATGCCGACCACCTCAAGCTCGTGGCCTCGTTCGGCGGCGAGGCGCGCGCCCCGAACGTGACGCGGATGCTCACCGAGGTGACCGATCGCCTCGTGAAGGCGAGCGACCGTCCCGACCAGGCCTACGCGGTGACGCTCCTCGATTCGCCGGTGGTCAACGCCTTCGCGCTGCCGAACGGGCGGCTCTACGCGACCCGCGGGCTGGTGGCGCTGGCGAGCGACACCTCCGAGGTGGCGGCCGTGCTGGCGCACGAGATGGCCCACGTGACGCTCAGCCACGCCACGGCCCGGAGCGAGCTGGAGCTGCGCTCGGCCCTCGTCAGCCGGGTCGTGGCGGACGTGCTCAACGATCCCGATACCGGCGCCCAGCTGCAGCACCAGTCGCGCTTCGCGCTGGCCCGGTTCTCCCGCGAGCAGGAGCTCGAGGCGGACGCCACCGGCGTGCGCACCCTCGCCAAGGCCGGCTATGACCCGTTCGCGGCCGGCCGGTTCCTCACCGCGCTCAACCGCTCGACCGGCCTGAAGGCGGGCAGCGCGACCGAGCCCGACATGCTGGCGACCCATCCGGGGACGGCCGAGCGCATCACCCAGGTCACCCGGGCGGCCCGGCGCATCGGCGCGCCGGGCATCGGCACCGACGACCGCGCGAGCTACCTCGCCGCCGTCGACGGGCTCGCCTATGGCGACAATCCGCGCGACGGCGCCGTGCGCGGCCACCGCTTCATCCATCCCGGCCTCGGCATCGCCTTCGAGGTGCCGGAGGGCTTCACCCTGGAGAACACGCGCTCGGCCGTGCTCGGCACGATCCCGGACGGCAGCCGCCGCCTGCTGTTCGACCAGATCGACGCCAAGGAGGGGCAGCCCCTTGACGCGGTGCTGAAGGCGAGCTGGAACGACGCCTTCGACCCGCCCGGCTTCGAGACCCGGGAGGTCAGCGGCCACCCGGCGGCCTTCGCGCTGTCGCGGGGGAAGGACTGGACCTTCCGTCTCGCGGCGATCCGGATCGGCGAGTCGACCTACCGGATGATCATGGCCGCGAAGGGCGCGACCGATCCCGATCCGGCCTTCCGCCGCTGGATCGCGACCCTGGTCGCCGTGTCGCCCGACCAGGTGGTCCTGCGTCCGCTGCGGCTGCAGGTGGTGCAGGCGGATTCGACCAGCGCCGAGGACCTCGCCCGGCGCATGGCCGTGCCGGACCGGGCGCTCGACCGGTTCCTCGTGCTCAACGGCCTGGAGCGGGGGGCGCAGCTGACCCCGGGCCGCAGCTACAAGATCGTGGCGGAATAGCCGCCTTGCGTGGCGGCGGCTTGTGCCGAGCGCAGCCCCGGCGATCCTGCCGGCGTCGTTCAGGGAGAGCGCCGTGATTCGATTCTTCTACAATCTCAGCCCCAACCCCATGAAGGTGGCCCTCTGCCTCGAGGAGATGGGCCTGCCCTACGAAACGGTCCCGGTGGACACCCGCCAGGGCGCGCAGTTCGATCCCGCCTACACGGCGATCAACCCGAACGGGAAGGTGCCGGCGATCGTCGACGGCGACGTGACGGTGTTCGATTCGAACGCCATCCTGCTCTACCTTGCGGGCAAGACCGGGCGGTTCCTGCCCGAGGGCGAGCCCGTGCGCGGCGAGATGCTGTCCTGGCTGATGTTCGTGGCCACCGGCATCGGGCCGTTCTCCGGCCAGTGCGTCCATTTCCGCCACTTCGCGCAGGACGGCGGCGCCTACGCCACCGAGCGCTACGCCTTCGAGGCGCGCCGCCACTGGGGCATCCTCGACCAGAGGCTCGCCGGCCGCACCTACGTGCTCGGCGACAGCTACACGATCGTCGACATGGCGGTCTGGGGCTGGGCCCGGATGGTGCCGTTCGTGCTCGGCGAGACCGCCTTCGCGGACCTGCCGAACGTGAAGCGTCTCCTCGACGCGATCAATGCGCGGCCCGCCGCCCAGGCCGCCGAGGCGCTGAAGAGCCGCCACACCTTCAAGGCGGAGATGGACGCGGAAGCCCGGAGCATCATGTTCCCGGCCACGCGGAGCGCCGCCTGAGCCAGCGCCACCCGGATCCGGCTGGCTCCCGGCCTCACGGTGCGCGAGCGGTCACCGTGAGCATCGGCAGGGCGACGGAGAGCGTGCCGGGCGGCATCCGCTCCGTGCCGAGCGTCAGGCAGGCGGCGAGGCCGAGACAGAGGGCGAGACCGAGAAGCGAGGTCTCGAAGCCGCGGTAGACCCAATCCATGGCGGTCCCCTTTTACGAGGGACCGCCAGGATGCGCCGTTCGGGTTAACGGAACGGTGCGCCCCCTCACCAACCGGAGGCGACGAGTGCGGCGCCCGCCGCGATCAGCGCGACGCCCGCCCAGGCCGCGAGGCTCAGGGTCTCGCCAAGCAGGCTCGCTCCGAGGAGTGCCACCAGCACGACGCTGAGCTTGTCGAGCGGCGCGACCCGGGCGGCGTCGCCGAGCGACAACGCCCGGAAGTAGCACAGCCAGGACGCCCCGGTGGCGAGTCCCGACAGGACCAGGAAGACGAAGCTGCGGCCCGAGATCTGCGCGACGCCGCCGGCCTGGCCGGTACCGACGACGATCGCCCCGGCGAAGATCAGGATCACGACGGTGCGGACCAGGGTCGCGACATCCGACTGCACACCCGAGATCCCGACCTTGGCAAGGATCGCGGTGAGTGCCGCGAAACCGGCGGCAGCGAGCGCCCAGAAGCGCCAGGATTGCAGCAGATGGCTCACCGGGATCCCGTGTCGGTTCTCAGGGCTGCGCTCGGTCGCATCATCGTCCTCGCGAGCGGAGCGAAGCATTCCAGGGTAGCGCCACGCTCAACGAAGTCGCGCTGCCCTGGGTCGCCCCGCGGCGCGCGCGATGTCTGAGCGGTCTGGCGCGCCTCCCCTGGAGCCTGCGTCACGCAGAAGAGCCGCCGCGCTCACAGCGCTACGGCCCCCTTAATTGACTCCTTTCCGGGCCGTAAATGTTTCCCGTGAAACATTCGCCATTCACAGGAGCTTGTCGGGCGTAATCGGCAGATGGCGTACGCGCCTTCCGGTCGCGTGGAAGACCGCGTTGGTGATCGCGGCCGCGACGCCGACGATGCCAATCTCGCCAAGGCCCTTCACGCCCAGCGGGTTCGCCTTGTCCTCCTCGTCCACGAAGATGACGTCGATGTCGTAGATGTCGGCGTTCACCGGCACGTGGTACTCGCCGAGATTGTGGTTCATGAACCGGCCGAACCGGTGATCGAGCATCGACTCCTCCTCCAGGGCCGAGCCGATCCCCATCACCACCCCGCCCAGGATCTGGCTCCGCGCGGTCTTCGGGTTCAGGATCTTGCCGGCCGCGATCGCCGAGACGACGCGCGTGACCCGGACCTGCCCCAGCTCCTCGTCGACCTTCACCTCCACGAAGATCGCCGAGTGGGTGTAGGCCTCGTACTTCTTGTTGAAGTCCTGGTCGGGCCCGGCCTGCTCGACGGCCTCGACCTTGTCGACGCACGCCGCCTGCAGCACCTCGACCAGCGCGACGCCGCGGCCCGGATCGCCCGCCACCGCGATGCGCCCGTCCGAGAACACGGCGCGGTCGAAATCGACATTGGCGAGCGGCGAGTTCTCGAGCCCGCGGGCGAGCTTGAAAACCTGTTCGCCAACGTTGCGGCAGGCCTTCATCACGGCGGTGCCCGAGGAGGCGGCGGTCCAGGAGCCGCCCGCGACCGGAGCCTCGGGCAGGCGGGTGTCGCCGAGCTTGGTGGTGACCGCATCCATCGACAGGCCGAGGGTGTCGGCGGCGATCTGCGTCAGGATCGTGTAGGTGCCGGTGCCGATATCGCCGGTGGAATTGCCGACTGTCAGGCGGCCGTCCGGCGTCAGGGTCGCGATGGCGCTCGATTGCATCATCATCGATTCCCAGATGCCGGTGGCCACGCCCCAGCCGACCAGCTCCCGCCCCTCACGGGTGGAACGCGGCTCGGGATTGCGCTTGGCCCAGCCGAAGCGCTCGGCACCGAGCTCGAAGCAGCGCCGCAGCTCCTTCGAGCCGAACGGCTTGCCCTCGGCAGTGGCATCGGATTCGGCGTAGTTCTTCAGCCGCAGGGCGATCGGGTCGAGCCCGGTCGCGTAGGCGAGCTCGTCCATGGCGGTCTCGATGGCGAAGACGCCGGTGACCGCGCCGGGGGCGCGCATGTCACCGGGCGTCGGCGTGTCGAGCTTCACCAGCCGGTAGCCGAGCGCGACGTTGTCGCACCGGTACAGGACACCGGACCAGTTGACGACGACCTCTTGGTAATCCTCGTAGTGCGAGGTCCCCTGGACGGCGTCGTGCCGCAACGCCGTCAGCCTGCCGTCCGGCTCGGCGCCGAGCGCGATCGTCTGCAGCGCCTCAGACCGGTAGGTGAAGCTCCACATCTGGTCGCGGGCCAGGGTCACCCGCACCGAGCGTTTCAGCTCCTGCGCGGCCAGCATCGCCAGGAACAGCTGGTATTGCGGGCGCAGGCCCGAGCCGAAGCCGCCGCCGAGATAGGGGTTGAGCACACGGACCTGATCGGGCTTCAGGCCGAACACGTTGATCAGATACTGATGGCTGTTCGAGACGCCCTGGATCTTGTCGTAGACCGTGTAGGTCCCGTCCTCCTCCACGACCACGGTCGAGGCGTGCGGCTCCATCGGGTTATGGTGCTCATCGGCGAGGCTGTATTCGCCCTGGACGCGGATTGCCGCGCTGCCGAAGGCCGTGTCGGCGTCGCCCCAGGGCTGCGGCGGCGGCTTGATGCCCTCGCGCTTGTCGGGCGGGTCGTAGGCCGTGCCGCGCAGGGCTCCCAGATCGGTCCCGGGTTCCTGGGTCTCGTAGCTGACCCGGACCAGGGAGGCGGCATAGCGCGCGGTCTCGAAATCCTCGGCCACCACGAGGGCGACCGGCTGGCCGCTGAACACGATCAGGTCGTCGTAGAGGGCGCGGAACGGCGAGCCGGGGGGCGCCACCGCGTCCTGAAAATTCTTGTCCCGCCACGCGGTGCGCGGCCGGTTCTCGTGGGTGATGACCTTGAGGACGCCCGGCACCGCCTCGGCCTCGGCGGAATCGATGGCCGTGATCCGGCCCTTGGCGATCGCACTCGACACGACGTAGCCGTAGGCAAGATCGGGGGCGGCGAACTCGCCCGCGTATTTGGCGAGCCCGGTCACCTTGGCGGGGCCGTCGATCCGGCTGCGCGGGGTGCCGACGAAGGTATCGCGGCCGGTGGAGCTGAAGGTCTGGGGGCTTGAGGTGTGGGACATGGCGGGACCTACTGGATGCGCTTGTCGCTGAGCGACTGGGGCGTGCCGGCAGCGGCCTGTTCGAGGCCGCGCACGATGGCCCGCCGGGCGAGATCGATCTTGAAGCCGTTGGTCGCCTGCGGCTTCGCCTCCGCGACGATGAGGTCGGCCGCCGCCTGGAAGGTTTCGCGGGTGGCGGGCTTGCCCTCGAGCAGGGCCTCGGCCTCGCGGTTGCGCCAAGGCTTGTGGGCGACGCCGCCGAGCGCGAGACGGGCGGTCTTCACCGTGTCGCCGTCGAGCTCCAGGGCCGCCGCCACCGAGACCAGCGCGAAGGCGTAGGACAGCCGGTCGCGCAGCTTCAGGTAGGTGAAGTGCTGCGGGAAGCGGCTCTCCGGCAGATCCACCGCCACGATGATCTCGCCGGGAACCAGGTTGGTGTCCTGCTCCGGCGTGTCGCCGGGCAGGCGGTGGAACTCCGAGAACGGGATCGACCGGTCGCCCTGCGGCCCGCTCACCTGCACTTTCGCCTCCAGGGCGGCGAGCGCGATGCACATGTCGGAGGGGTGGGTGGCGATGCAGTGCGCGCTCGTTCCGAAGATCGCGTGGATGCGGGTCATCCCGCCGATCGCCGAGCACCCGGAGCCGGGCTCGCGCTTGTTGCAGGGCGTGGCCACGTCGTAGAAATAGTAGCAGCGGGTTCGCTGGAGCAGATTGCCGCCGGTCGAGGCGGCGTTGCGCAGCTGCGCCGAGGCGCCGGCCAGGATCGCGTTGCGCAGCAGCGGGTAGCGCTCCGTGACGCGGTCGTCGTAGGCGACCTTGGCGTTGGTGGCGAGCGCCCCGATCCGCAGGCCGTTCCCGTGATCCTCGATCTGGTCGAGGGGCAGGCGGGTGATGTCGATCAGCCGGCCCGGCTTCTCGACCTCGTACTTCATCAGATCGATCAGGTTGGTGCCGCCGGCGATGAAGCGGGCGCCTGCGCCGAAAGCCTGCACCGCCTCCGCGACCGTACCTGCGCGGACGTAATCGAAGCGGTTCATCGGGCGCCTCCCTGCATGACATCCTCGATGGCGTCGACGATGTTGGTGTAGGCGCCGCAGCGGCAGATGTTGCCGCTCATCGCCTCCCGGATCTCGTCGCGGGTATGGGCATGGCCCTCGTTCATCAAGCCGACCGACGAGCAGAGCTGGCCCGGCGTGCAGTAGCCGCACTGGAAGGCGTCGTGCTCGATGAACGCCTCCTGGATCGGGTGGAGGGCGTTGCTGCCCGCCCGGTCGCCGAGGCCGGCGAGGCCCTCGACCGTGGTGATCTCGGCACCGTCCTTCATCACCGCGAGCGTCAGGCAGGAATTCACCCGGGTGCCGTTCACCAGCACCGTGCAGGCGCCGCACTGGCCGTGGTCGCAGCCTTTCTTGGTACCGGTGAGGTCGAGGCGCTCGCGCAGCAGGTCGAGAAGCGTGGTCCATGGGGCGACCTGGAGCTCGCGCCGCTGCCCGTTGATCGTGAGCGTGATGCCGATGGGCGTGTTCGCCGCCACCGGCGGCTGGGTTTCGAGGGGCATGGTGTCGTCCACGGTCTGGGCCGGCCGGGGCCGGGCGAGGAGCAGAGGAAGCGGCGACGGGGGCGGCGCGCGGAGGCCGGCCGGCCATTCGGTCGATAACAATTCCAATCTGTCCCTGTTCCGCTTGAACCCCGTCACGGCCGCCCGGCGGACCCGGCATCGCAGATCGGACATTGCGGCGGCCGCTCCGCCTCGGCTAACCCTGGTCCTGCGAAAAAACCCCGGAGCCCCCCGATGGCCGCGCTCGACGCGATCCTCAACGACATCGACACGGATCTGGAGAACGCCCTGGAGCGGCTGTTCGCCTTCCTGCGGATCCCGTCGATCTCCACCGATCCGGCCTATGCCGGCCATTGCCGCGAGGCGGCCGCCTGGCTCGCCCAGGACCTGACCGCGCTGGGCTTCGAGACCTCCGTGGAGGAGACCTCGCTCCATCCGGTCGTGCTGGCCCACAAGCCGAAACCCGGCGCGCCGCACGTGCTGTTCTACGGCCATTACGACGTGCAGCCGGTCGATCCCCTCGACCTGTGGAAGACGCCGCCCTTCGAGCCGCACATCGCCGATGACGGCCAGGGCGGCAAGAGGATCGTCGGGCGCGGCGCCTCCGACGACAAGGGCCAGGTGATGACCTTCGTGGAGGCCTGCCGGGCCTTCATCGCCATGCACGGCGAACTGCCCTGCGGCGTGACGATCCTGATCGAGGGCGCGGAGGAGAGCGGCTCGCAAGGGCTTCCCGAATGGGTCGCGGCCAATCGCGAGAAACTCGGCTGCGACGTGGTGCTGGTCTGCGACACCGGCATGTGGGACCGGAAGACCCCGGCGATCACGTCGTCGCTGCGCGGGCTCGCCTATTTCGAGGTGAAGGTCACCTGCGCCGACCGCGACCTGCATTCCGGCTTCTTCGGCGGCGCGGCGCGCAACCCGATCCACGTGCTCGCCAAGATCATCGCCGACCTGCACGATGCCGACGGGCGGGTGACGATCCCGGGCTTCTATGAGGGCGTGCACGAACGCCCGCCGGAGGTGCTGGAGCAGTGGCGCGGCCTCGGCCTGACGCCCGAAACCCTGCTCGGCCCGATCGGCCTCAAGGAGCCCGCCGGCGAACGCGGGCGGATGCCGATCGAGCTGGTGCAATCGCGCCCGTCCTGCGACGCCAACGGCATCATCGGCGGCTATACCGGCGAGGGCACCAAGACGGTGATCGCCTCCACCGCCTCGGCCAAAGTCTCGTTCCGCCTCGTGGACGACCAGGATCCGAAGCGGCTGGCCGAGAGTTTTGAGGCCTTCGTGCGCGAGCGTGTGCCTTCGGACTGCAAGGTCGAGGTCATCACCTACAAGGGCTCGCGGGCGATCAGCCTGCCCTTCGACATGCCGCAGCTCGGGGCTGCCAAGGCGGCGCTGCAGGACGAGTGGGGCGTGCCGGCGGTGACCGTCGGCGCCGGCGGCTCGATCCCGATCGTCGGCGACTTCAAGCGGATCCTGGGGCGCGACACCCTGCTGATCGGCTTCGGGCTCGACGACGACCGGATCCACTCGCCGAACGAGAAGTACGACCTGACGAGCTTCCACAAGGGCACGCGCTCCTGGGCGCGGATCCTCGCGGCCCTCGGCCGGGGCTGATCGCGGCGGAGGGCCGATCTCAGCGGGCGGGCGCCGCCCGCATCTTCCCGTCGATCCAGGCCCAGAGCGCCCGGACCTCCTCGGCGGCCGCGCTGCCGGGAGCGTATTCCGTGACGCCGAGCCCAGTCGCCAGGGCGTCCTGGTGGTCGACCCGGTGGATGATGCCGGGCTCGGCCAGCACGCCCAGCGCCCGCAGCTGCGCCGCGTAGGCCCCGGTGCGCGGCGAGGGCGGCGGCGGGCACTGGTTCAGCACCAGGGCCAGCCGCTCCCGCAGGCCGAGGCCGACCAGCGCCTGGAGCGTCGGCCGGGCGGCCACGATGTCGAGCCGGGAGGGGCGGACCGGCATCAGCACGAAGTCGGCGTCCTTCAGGGCGGGCGCGAGCCCAGCGGAGCTGCCGGCGGTGTCGAGCACCGCGAGCGTCGTGCCCTGCTCGGCGAGGAGGTCCAGGATCTCCGAGAGCTGGCCCATCTCCCAGGGCTGGACCCGGTCGACCGCGACGGAATCGTCCCTCCGCAGGGCGCCCCAGCCCGCCAGGGAGCCCTGGGGATCGAGGTCGAGGGCGGTGACGTGCTCGCCGGCCTCCGCGGCGGCAATGGCCAGGGACGCCGCAAGCGTGGTCTTGCCGGTGCCGCCCTTCTGCACCGCCACGGCGAGGATCCGCAGCGGCCGGCCCCCCTGCCCCGGAACGGTGTCCGGCTCCCGTTCGGATCCTTCGGGATCCATGCGCGTCCCACCTCTCCGATCCCATGGGCGTGTCGCCGGGAACGGCGCACGGCCGGGACATCCGCGTCCGGAGCCCGATGGCGCACAATCCCCTCATCGGCGATCGTAGCCCGGATATCATGACGATGAGATCATGCACACCCGAGCTTGACGCCTAATCCTCTCAGCATCGGTTCCCCTCAGCCGAGGGGTGACTTGCGACATACAGATGAGTCGCGCGCCAAAAAGGAAACTCTATTTCGGAATGTATTCTACCTTACTCAATTCATAGAACAGACGGATTTCTTTTATTATCATTCATTTTTCGAATGAACGTCATCGCAAACTGATGAACGCTGTTCTGCTCATCCTGTCCTTACACATCGCGGTTCGGGCCGATGCTCCCGCCCGTACACCAACGATGTTCAAGTGCCGCGGGCCGAGGCCGCCTCTCCGCGTGGGCCATTCGAACGGATTGGCACGTTGGATGCGGCACGCGCCCTCCCTCCCCCTGTTGCGGGGATGGGAGAGACGCGTCGAGGTCTGAGCGGGGCCGTGCGGCAGCCTTGCGCTACCGCACATGCGAATCGGCGCGGTTCCGGCCAAGAAGGGCGCCATGCGCGACCTCTCGCACGATCCCGACTACTTCGCCGTGCTCACGGGCAGCTACGCGCGGCGGCTCGGTGAAGCCCTGGTGCCGGATGGGGCGGACGCGGCGTGGCTCTACGGGCAGGCGCCCTTCGTGGTGCTCGCCCACGATGGCGGTGCGGATCCGCTTTTCACCTATGCGAACCGGGCGGCCCAGGCCTGCTTCGGCTATACGCGGGCGGAACTCGTCGGCCTGCCGTCACGGCTCTCGGCCGAGGCGCCCGAGCGCGCCGAGCGGCAACGGCTCCTCGACGCGGTCACCCGGGACGGCTTCAGCCGCGGCTATCGCGGCCTGCGCATCGCCAAGGACGGACGGCGGTTCTGGATCGAGCGGGCGGTGGTCTGGCAGCTCGACCGCGACGGCGTCATCGTCGGTCAGGCCGCGACGTTCTCCGAGTGGCGCGACGCCTGACCGCGGGGGCACGGCGCGATCGGCCACCAGCCGCGCTCGACCACCATGGCCGCCGCCCGGACGGCTTGCTTCCCAAGATCGTCGCGCCTGCGATAGGACGGGGCTGCGCACAGCGTCCCGCTGGGCGGACCGCCACAGCACCGCGAGGATGCCATGCCAGGCAGGGACGAAGCGACTTGGCGCGTCGGAGTCCTGTTCTCCCGCAGCGGCGTCAGCGGCATCACCGAGACCGAGCATTTCCTCGGCACCGCCCTGGCGATCGAGGAGATCAACAATGCGGGCGGCGTGCTCGGGCGCCCGATCGCGCCGATCTGCTACGATCCGGCCGGCGACACCGACGCCTACCGCGCCTACGCCCGCCGGATGCTCGCCGAGGATGGCGCCGAGGTGGTGTTCGGATGCTCGCTCTCGGCCAGCCGCAAGTCGGTGCTGTCGACCGTGGAGCGGCACAACGGGCTGCTCTGGTATCCGTCGATCTACGAGGGCTTCGAGTATTCGGAGAACATCGTCTACACGGGCGCGACCCTCAACCAGAACGTCTTCGCCCTGGCCGATTACCTGCTCCAGGAGCACGGACCGCGGATCTTCCTGATCGGATCGGACTACATCTACCCGCGCGAATCGAACCGGGTGATGCGCGACCTCATCGAGGCCAAGGGCGGGGCCATCGTCGGCGAGCTCTACGCGCCCCTCGACGCGGACGACGCCGCCCACGCCGCGATGATCACCGAGATCCGCCACGCCGCGCCGGACGCGGTGTTCTCGACCGTGGTCGGGCGCGGCGCCGAGCGCCTCTACCGCGCCTATGCCGGATCCGGGATCGACCGGACCCGCTGCCCGATCGCCAGCCTGACCCTCGCGGAGGGGCAGATCCGGGCGATCGGCCCCGAACTCTGCAGCGGCCACGTCCTCGCGGCCTCCTACTTCTCGGCGCTCGCGGGCGACGCGAACCGGCGCTTCGTGGACGCCTTCCAGGCCCGGTTCGGGGCCGAGCGGCCGACCAGCATGTGGTCGGAGACGGCCTACGCGCAGGTCCACCTCTTCGCCCGGGCGCTCGCGGAGGCCGGAACGCTCGACGCCGAGCGCCTCGGCGCAGCGGCCCTGCGGCAGCGGATCGCGGCACCGGAGGGCGAGCTGGCCTTCGACGGCGAGACGCGGCACATCTGGCTTACCCCCGGCATCGGGGTCGCCCGCAGCGACGGGCAGTTCGACGTCGTCTGGCGGGCGCGCCGGCCGGTGCGGCCCGATCCCTATCTGGCCTGGTCCCGCTTCGAGACGAACTGGCTGGACGAAGGGATGGCCGCGTGACCGCGCCTGCCCGCAAGATCCTGGACGACCTGCGGCGGGCCCGCGCCCTCGTCATCCACCCCCGCGACGAGGAGGGCGCCGCGCTCCTCGAGCAGCTGCGCCGCCTCGGCTGCGCGGTCTCGCTCGCGTGGCCGCCGCCCGCCGCGCTGCCGCCCGACATCGACACGCTGTTCATCCAGCTCGACGACGCGCAGGTGATGCACCTCCTGCCGTCGATCGAGGAGAGCGAACCGGCCGTCATCGCCATCGTCGCCTACGAGAGCCCGACCTCCCTGAAGGCGATCGCCGACGTCAACGCCCACGGCGTGCTGAACAAGCCGCTCCATCCGCGCGGCGTGCTGACCCAGTTCGCCCTGGCCCGCTATCGGCGCGGCTACGAGGGACGGCTGATCAGCAAGATCAACCGCCTGGAGGAGACCATGAAGGGCCGCCGCACCGTCGAGAAGGCGGTCCGGCTGCTGGTGGACCTCAACCGGATCGACGAGGACGCCGCCTACAAGATGCTCCGGGACCGGGCCACCGCCTCCCGCGTCCCGATGGCGAGCGTCGCCGAGAGCGTGGTCGCGGCGCACGAGGCGATGAGCGGTCTCGGCCTGCGCATCGCGTTGGCGGAAAAGACCTGATCGCAGCAGCCTGCCGCATTTATGGTCTTGCGGTCCATGTCGCGACGCGTATCCTAGTCTTATCGGGCAAGGTTGCCCCGCAGCAGGATTGCTGCACTACATCTTGGCTTTGAAGCCTCTGGTTCGCGGATGATTGTCTCCGCGCCCAGGGGCTTTTTGCGTTTTGGAGCTCTCATGATCCAAGCGAACGATCCTGCGCGCCCGCCCGTCCGGGTGGCCTGCATCCAGTTCGAGCCGATCTTCGGCGCCGTCGGCGCCAACATGGCGCGCGCGTCGGATCTCGTCCGCGCCGCCGCCGCCGCGGGCAGCCGCCTGATCGTGCTGCCCGAACTCGCCAGCACCGGCTACGTGTTCGAATCCGCCGCGGAAGCCGCCGCGCTGGCCGAGCCGGTGCCGGACGGCCCGACGACCCGGGCCTGGGCGGCGCTCGCCGCGGAGCTCGGCGTGCACATCGTGGCGGGAATCGCCGAATCCGCAGGCGACACCCTCTACAACGCCGCCGTGATCGTCGGGCCGGAGGGCTATATCGGCACCTACCGCAAGGCGCATCTCTGGGATCAGGAGAACGTGTTCTTCGCCAGGGGCGACCTCGGCTTCCCGGTCTTCGACACGGCGCTCGGCAAGGTCGGCGTGGCGATCTGCTACGACGGCTGGTTCCCCGAGACCTTCCGCCAGCTCGCGCTCGGCGGCGCCGAGATCGTCTGCATCCCGACCAACTGGGTGCCGATGCCCGACCAGCCCGAGGGCGAGGCCGCCATGGCCAACACCCTGCACCGGGCCGCCGCCCACACGAACGGCCTCTTCATCGCCTGCGCCGACCGGGTCGGCATCGAGCGCGGCCAGCCCTTCGAGGGCCAGAGCCTGATCATCGGACCCAAGGGCTGGCCGCTGGCCGGCCCGGCGAGCCGCGACCGGACCGAGACCCTCTCGGCACTGGTCGACCTCGACGCGGCCGGCCGCAAGGACCTGAACGCGTTCAACTCCCTCCTGCGCGACCGCCGCACCGACATCTACGGCTGATCCCGCTTCGCCCCGTCGTTATCCAAGGAGTTCGTTCATGATGAAATGGTCCCTCGTCGGCGCCGCGACGCTCGCGCTGGCCGCCTCGGCCGCGCAGGCCGCCGACGGCAAGCCGATCGTCATCGGCATCCCGATCGGCCTGTCGGGTGCCAACAGCGTCGTCGCGCCGTCGGTGGTGCAGTCGGCCGAACTCGCCGTCGAGGAGATCAACGCCCAGGGCGGCGTGCTCGGCCGCAAGCTCGCCCTGGAGGTGGCCGACGACGCCTCCGGGGCGGCCGGCGCCCAGAAGGCCTTCGACAGCCTGATCTACCAGAAGAAGGTCGACGTCCTGATCTCCATGGAGACCAGCGCGGCCCGCAATGCCGGCCTGCCCGCCGTCACCAAGGGGAAGGTGCCCTACATCTACACCTCGTTCTACGAGGGCCATTCCTGCAACAGGAACATGTTCGTGGATGCCTGGGTGCCGGAGCAGCAGGTGCCGCCGGTGGTGGATGCGTTCAAGGCGAAGGGCGCCAAGACCTACTTCCTGATCGGCAGCGACTACGCCTTCGGCCGCGGCATGCTGGGCTTCGCCAAGGGCTACGTCGAGAAGACCGGCGGCAAGGTTTTGGGCGAGGAATACCTGCCGATGGACGGCAGCGACTGGACGGCGATCATCTCGAAGCTAAAGGAGGCCAAGCCCGACGCGCTGATCACCTCGACCGCGGGCGGCGCGCCGAACGTCACGCTGACCAAGCAATTGCGCGGCGCGGGCGTGACGCTGCCCTTCGCCAACCTCGCGCTGGACGAGGGCACCGCCAAGAGCATGGGCGCGGACGCCGAGGGCGTCTACCTTTCGGCCTCCTACGTCACCGGGATCGACAGCCCGGAGAACAAGACCTTCCTGGCGGCCATGAAGAAGAAGTTCGGTGCGGAACTGCGCACGCCGAACGACCTCTCGGTGCCGGAATACGAGGCGATCTACCTGTACAAGGCCGCGGCCGAGAAGGCGGGCGGGACCGAGACCGCCAAGGTGCTGGAGGCGCTGCCGACGGTGAGCTTCACCGGGCCGCGGGGCACGATCCGCATGAGCAAGCAGCACCACGCGCCGCTGACCATGTATCTCGGCCAGATCCAGGCGGACGGATCGGTGAAGGTCGCCGGGACCTTCAAGGACGTCGATCCCGGCGAGCAGTGCCCGAAGCTGCCGTGAGCGGAGGGGACTGAGGAAGCCCCCGCTTCCCCTCCCCCCCTCTGCGGGGGAGGGGGCCCCCCGAAGGGGGCCGGGAGAGGGCAGCGACGGTGCCGGACGGGCCTCATCCCGCCATGCCGGGCGCGTCTTTTCTGGAAGCGGGGTTCCCCTCACCCGACCCCTGCCGACGCAAGGGCCACCCTCCCCCGCAGAGGGGGAAGGGGGCGCAGCGTCGCCCGCCGTGCCTTTCCGTTCCCGCGCACCCGGACCTCCCGATGCTGCTCACCCTCGACATCCTGACCACCGCGGCGATCCTGTTCGTGGTCTCGATCGGCCTCCTGGCGATCTTCGGCGTACTCAAGATCATCAACTTCGCCCACGGGGCGTGGCTGACGGTCGGCGCCTATTGCGCGGTGGTCACCGCCAAGCTCGGGCTCAATCCCTGGGCGGCGCTGCCGCTCGCCTTCGTGGTCGGCGCCCTGCTCGGCGGGCTCGCGGAGCACTTCATCATCCGCCCGCTCTACCGCAGGCCCCTCGACGCGATCCTCGCCACCTGGGGGCTCGGCATCGTGGTCGGGCAGCTCATCACCCTGGGCTTCGGCCGCGACGTCCAGCTCACCCCGAACCTGCTCTCGGGCACCGTCGAGATCCTCGGCGTCGACTATTCCGCCTACCGGCTCGTCGCCCTGGGCATCGCGCTGGCCATCGGCGCGCTGTTCGCGCTGACCATCGAGCGGACCCGGCTCGGGCTCTCGGCCCGGGCGGTGATCATGAACGAGACCCTGGCGCGCAGCCTCGGCATCGACACGGGGCGCGTGCGCCTCGTGGTGTTCATGATCGGCGCCGGCCTGGCGGCGCTGGCGGGCGTCCTGCTGACGCCGCTCACCAGCGTCGACCCGAACATGGGCGTCTCCTGGCTGATCGGCGCCTTCATGCTGGTGATGGTCGCCGACGCCTCGTACCTGGCACTCGCGGCGGCCTGCCTGGTCTTCGGGGCCGTGCAGGTCCTGATCAGCACCTTCGTGAGCCCGATCCTGGGCAGCATCGCCATCGCGGTGCTGGCCGCCCTCGTGCTGCGGATCAGCCCGAAAGGTTTCTCCCGTGCTTGAGACCGTCCCCGCAGCCGCGCGCGTCGCCGCGCCTCCCCGCGGGCGGCCGCGCCTCGCGCGCGCCGCGCCCTTCGTGGTCGCGGCGCTGGCGGCCCTGGCGCTCTGGCTCGCGCCGCTGTTCCTCGACACCTTCGCGGTCAACGTCCTGACCCGGTCGATGATCTACGCGGTGCTGGCGGTCACGGTCGACCTGCTCTGGGGCTTCGCGGGGATCCTGACCTTCGGGCAGGCGGCGTTCTTCGGCGTCGGCGCCTACGCCACCGCGATGATCCTCACCGCCTACGGGGCGACGCCGCTCGGGATCGCCGCGGCGGTCGCGGCCGCGCTCGTCGCGCCGGCCCTGCTCGGTCTCGCGGTCGGGTGGCTGTCCTTCTATCACCGCTCGACGCCGCTCTACGCCTCGGTGATCTCGCTCGTCGTCCCGATCGTGGTGGTGCAGCTCATCTACTCGGGCGGCGAATGGACCGGCTCCAGCAGCGGCCTCGTCGGCTTCGACGTGCTGCCGTTCGAGATCGAGGGCTATTTCCGTCTCGCGGCCCTGTTCCTGATCGTCGTCACGCTGGCGGCCTGGATCCTGGTGCGCTCGGATCGGGGCCGCGCCCTCGTGGCCGTGCGCGACAACGAGGCGCGCTGCGCCTATCTCGGCCTCAACCCCCGCCGCCTGCAGATCCTGCTGACCGCTGCGCTCGCCGCAATCGCCGGACTCGCGGGCTTCCTGTTCGCCAACGCGTCGGGGGTCGTCGCCCCGGAGAATGCCGGCTTCCTGTTCGGGACCGAGCTGGTGATCTGGGTGGCGCTCGGCGGCCGCGGCACGCTGCTCGGCCCGGTGCTGGGCACGATCGCCATCGATTACCTCGCGGCGAACCTCTCGGGCGACCTGCCGTTCCTGTGGCAGCTCCTGCTGGGCACGGCCTTCGTAGTCATCATCATCCTGCTGCCGGGCGGATTGGCCGACCTGGTCGGCCGCCTGTGGCGGGCGCTGCCGTTCGGCCGGTCGGGACGCACCGCCCCCACCCTGGTGGCGCGGCAGGCCGGAATCGCTGCCGCCACGGACGGCCCGATCCTCGCGGTCGCGGGGCTCGCCAAGGCCTATGGCAGCCTGACGGTCCTGGAGGCCATCGACCTGGAGATCCGGGCGGGCGAGCTCGTCAGCCTCGTCGGCCCCAACGGCGCCGGCAAGACCACGCTGATGCGCTGCCTCAGCGACGGCACCGAGCCCTTCACGGGATCGATCGCGATCGGCGGGACCCCGATCAAGGGGCTGACGCCGAACCGCGTCGTCGGCCTCGGCGTCGGGCGCAAGTTCCAGGTCGCGAGCGTGTTCGAGAGCCTGTCGGTGGCCGATTGCCTGCGGCTCGCCCGGGCGCCGCATGACGGCCTGAGCCCGGTCGGGCAGGCCGCGACGCTGGGCCTGCCCAAGGCCGCCCTCGACGTGCTGCGGATGACCGGCCTCGATCACCTGCTTACGCAGCCGACGCGGCTCCTGTCGCACGGCCAGAAGCAGGCGCTCGAACTCGCCATGGTGGTGGCGCTCGAGCCACGCCTGATCCTGCTGGACGAGCCCACCGCCGGCCTGACCAAGGGCGAGCGCACCACCATCGGGACCGTGCTGAAGGCGCTCACGGCCGAGAGCGGGATCGCCGCCGTGCTGGTCGAGCACGACCTCGACTTCGTGCGCGAGATCTCCTCGCGCATCGTCGTGCTGCACCAGGGACGGCTCGTCCTCGACGGCACGGTCGAGGAGGTCGTCGGCTCGGAGCTGGTCCGGACCATCTATTCGGGAGGTGCCCATGGCTGAGGCAGCGCGACGGAGCGAACCGACCGGAGCCGCGCTCGCCCTCGAGCGGGTGTCGAGCGGCTACGGGGCCGTCTCGATCCTGAAGGACGTGTCCCTGTCGGTGCAGCCGGGCGAGATCGTCGCCCTGCTGGGCAAGAACGGCATGGGCAAGACCACCCTGCTCAAGACCATCCTGGGGATGGTGGCCCTGCGGGGCGGCGCGGTCACGATCGGGGGCCAGGGGCTCGCCGGCCTGTCGCCCGCCCGCCTCGTGGCGCTCGGCGTCGGCTACGCGCCGCAGGAGCAGCCCCTGTTCCAGGACCTGTCGATCCGCGACAACCTGCGCCTCGCGGTGCCGTCGGACCGGGTTCTGCCGGAGGCCCTGGAGCGGCTGTTCGGCCATTTCCCGTTCCTGAAGGACCGGCTCGCCCAGCGCGCCGGCACGCTCTCGGGCGGCGAGCAGAAGATGCTGATCCTCGGGCGCGCCCTGATGCTGCGCCCGCGCCTGCTGCTGATCGACGAGATCTCCGAGGGCGTGCAGCCCTCGATGGTCGAGCGCCTGCGCGGCGTCCTCCAGGCCGAGCGCGATTCGGGCGTGTCCATGCTGGTGGTCGAGCAGCATGTGGCCTTCGCCCTGGGACTGGCCGACCGCTACGCGGTGCTCAAGCTCGGCGAGATCGTCGACAGCGGTCCGGCCAAGGCGCCGGACGCGACGGCCCGCGTCATCGATCATCTGGCGGTGTGAGGCGGTCCCCGGTCCAACTCCGTCATCGCGAGCGCAGCGAAGCGACCCAGGGCCGCGCCACGCTACCGAACAGGGCGCTGCTGTGGTGCTTCGCCCCGCTCGCAAAGACGGCCTTGCCTGGGGATCAGCGCGAAGGGAGCCGAAGGACCATGAGCGAACTCAACACCTTCTCGATCGTCGCCCGCTGTTCCCGGACCGGGCAGCTCGGCGTGGCGGTGGCGAGCGCGGTTCCGGCCGTGGGCAGCCTCTGCCCGTACATCAAGGCGGGGATCGGCGCCGTCTCCACCCAATCCTGGGTCAATCCCTACCTCGCGGCCCGCATCCTCGACGGTCTCGCCGGGGGGCGGGCGCCCGACGCGGCCCTCGCGGCGGCCCTCGCCACCGACGACCGGCCGGACCTGCGGCAGCTCGGGCTGGTCGACGCGCACGGCACCGCCGCCGCCTGGACCGGAGCGGGCTGCACGCAGGTGGCCGGCCACCGCACCGGGGCGGACTATGCCGTGCAGGGCAACATGCTGGCCTCGCGCGGCGTGATCGACGCCATGGCCGTGGCCTTCGAAGGAAGCGCCGCCTGCGCTCTCGACGCGCGGCTGATGCGGGTCCTGGAGGCTGGCGACGCCGCGGGCGGCGACAGGCGCGGCAAGCAATCGGCGGCGCTCCGGATCGTCGCCGGGGAGGATTACCCGCTCCTCGACCTGCGCGTCGACGAGCACGCCGAGCCGGTGGCGGAGCTGCGCCGCGTGCTCGAAGTCGCGCGCCGGCAGCTGGTGCCCTTCGTGGCCGGCATGCCGCGCAGGGACGGGCCGTCTGGCGCGCTGCCGGACGACGTGGTGGCGATGCTGCTCGAACCGCCCGGGCAGCGGCCTGGCGCGGTCCCCACGGGCGCCCCCGACCTGATCAGCGATGTCATCGGCCTACGCCAGGAGCCCGCGCGGATCACGCACCTCCTCGCGCAGTTCGCCCCGGTGCTCGCCGAGATCGCGATGCTGCGCAGCCTCGATCTGGCGCAGATCCACCCGCCGATCGTGTTCGACCCGAGCCTGCCGTACCGCCCGGTGCCCCATGACTGACGCGCCCATGACTGACGCCCTCTGGCAGAGACCGATCACGGACCTCGCGCCCCGGATCGCGGCGCGGCAGCTGTCGAGCGCCGAGCTGGTGGATGCCTGTCTGGACCGGATCGAACGCCTGGACGGCGACCTGAACAGCTTCGTCTGCCTGTCGCCGACCGCCCGCGACGCGGCGCGCGCGGCCGATGCCGAGATCGCCCGGACCGGCCCGCGCGGTCCGCTGCACGGGATCCCGGTCGCCATCAAGGACAACTACACCACGGCCGACCTGCCGACCCGGGCGGGCACCGCGGTCGAGGCCCTGACCTTCCCGATGGAGGATAGCCACTGCGTGGCGAAGCTGCGCGCGGCCGGGGCGGTGATCCTCGGCAAGCTCGCCATGCATGAATTCGCCTGGGGCACCGTCACGCCGCGCGCGCGCAACCCGTGGGATCTGGCGCGGGTGCCGGGCGGCTCGAGCGGCGGCTCGGGGGCCGCATTGGCCGCCCGCCTCTGTCCGGCCGCCCTCGGCTCGGATACGGGCGGCTCGATCCGCATCCCGGCCGCCCTGTGCGGCGTGGTCGGCCTCAAGCCGACCTACGGCCGGATCGGGCGGTCGGGGATCGTGCCGCATTCCTGGTCCCTCGACCATGCCGGGCCGCTGACCCGGACGGTGGCCGATGCCGCCCTGATGCTGCAGATCCTGGCCGGCCCGGACGCCGGCGATCCCGCAGCCTCGTCGGCACCGGTGCCGGACTACACGGCCGGCCTCGACCAGCCGGTCCGGGGCCTGCGGATCGCGGTGATCCGGAACCACTTCTTCGACGCGGTCGACGCGGACATCGGCGCCGCCGTCGAGGACGCGATCCGCTTCTTCGCCGGCCAGGGTTGCGCGGTGACGGACGTCACGGTGCCGTCCCTGCGCTACGGGCTCGGCGCCATCTACGCCATCGAGCTGGCATCCTCGACCGCCTACCACGACCGCAGCCTCGCGCAGGGCCACGTGGCGGGCTTCGCCGACGATGTCCGGGATCTGGTGGAGATGGGCCGGTTCGTGACCGGACCGGACTACCTGCGGGCCGAGCAGGTGCGGGCCCGGATCATGGCCGAGATGGCCGCTGTGCTGGCGGAGGCCGACGCGATCATCACGCCCGCCACGCCCCTCACTGCCTGGAAGACCGATTCCGCCACCGTCACGCTCGGGGGGCGGGAAGAAAGCGTCTTGGCGGCATCCTGGCGCCTGACCTACCCGTTCAACCTGACGGGGCTGCCCGCCCTCGCCTTGCCTTGCGGCTTCGACCGGGCCGGCCTGCCGATCAGCCTGCAGATCGCCGCCCGGCCCTTCGCCGAGACCACGCTTCTTCGGATCGCGCACCAGTACGAGCGCGCCCACGACTGGTGCAGCCGGGTCCCGCCCTCGGCGAACGGGATTTAGCAGGCTCGTCCCGAGGGCAGGTTCCGGACCACGTGACCGCGCACCACCCCGGCATCCCGTTTTTGGGCCCGCCGTCTGTGCGGGCGGAGCGAAGCCAGCCCGGCGGCGCCCCGATCCCGGCGGCGCGCTGCCCTGGGTCACGTTGCTTCGCTCGTGATGACGGTACGAAACGCATCGACCGAAGCCTTCGGACGGAACCCGTCTCAGGCCGCCTGGGCGACGCTGGCCGGCGGCCGCGGTTTGCGCACCAGGAAGCGGCGGAGCTTGAGCGCCGGCTTCTCGATGTAGTCCCACGAGATCGACGCGAAGGATCCGGTCAGGAACAGCACCACGGGGAAGATCACGGCGAAGCAGACCGCTTTGGGGACGTCGGCGAGGTGCGGAAGCAGGAGCGCGACGGTGGCCTGCGTGAGCGGGAAGCCGTACAGGTAGATGCCGTATGACAGGTCCTTCTTGATGATCCGGTCGAACCAGCGGAAGTTCTGCATGCCGATATAGACCATGCAGTACGTCAGAAGCATGCCGCTGACGACGCCGAGAACATCGGCCATCATCATGACGTAGTATAGCGATCCGCACACCAGGAAGATCCAAAAATTCATCACGACGCGTCGCGCGTTCAGGAACAGGACGACGCCAAAGAAAAACATCAGCACGATGTACCACGTGGTGAAATGCGTGTTGTCGTGACGCACCGTGTAGGTTGACGGATCGTAGAGACCGAGTCCCAGGGCGATCGCCGCGATTCCGATGACGGCCCCCGTGAGTCGGATCGGCGTCGCGAGCACGCCGCTGATCATCAGCCCGAGCATGATCAGGTAGCACCAGAACTCCGGCGGCAGCGTCCAGAGATTGGTATTGACGACCGAAGGCCACGGATTGTCCTGGAAGACCCCCGGCAGCACGAACGAGACGTGACCGACGATGTTGCCGAAGTAGCTCAGGAACAGCGGGTCGGAGAAGTATTGCCGCAGCGGAAGCGTGGTGAAGAACGGCCCCAGCACCAAAGCGCAGAGCGTCACCTCGATCGTGAGCGCGGGCAGGATCCGCAGCCCTCGGTTGGCCAGGAACGGGCCGACCTTGCCGGTGCGCAACGCGCTCCCGGCGATCAGGAAGCCGCTGAGGGCGAAGAACATGCCGACGAGCGCGTACAGGAACGGCTGGAGAAACCCGCCCAGGACCTTGCCATGGCCGATCGCCACGATTGTCGCGCCGGCCGCGGCCGCGCCGGTCTCGAGCGTCTCCTGTCCAGGATTCACCGCACCGATGACCGCGACGCGGCAATGGTGCGCGAGGATGAGCACCGAGAGCACGTGCCGCAGGAGATGGAAGCCGGGTCCGATCCCGCCATGCGCGTCCAGCTGCTGAGCCAGATCGGGCGCGCGCCGGCCGAGGGCCGGAAAGGATCCCCGCACACGGTCAGTGATCGAGCCGAGTTGCGGCATGGATCTAAGCTCTTCGGTTCGAGGCGGTATCGCTTCACTACATTGGCGATCGATAAAGCACTGATACGGTAATCACCAAGACAGGGCTGGGCAATTTATAGATTGCATTAAGGTTTACGCCGACGGTCGAAGATGTTGAGGACGTTGCGCGCGACGCGGGTCAGGCCGCGAATTCCAGGACCGTGAGACGATCGGAGATTTCGATCCGCCCCACGCCCTCTTCGAGCGGCATGGACACCGCCCGGCTGCCGCCGTCGTCATCGAAGCGGTGCACGGTCAGCGCGTTCCGCCGTCCCCCGCATTCGAGACGCAGGGGACGGCTCACCGGGACGCGCGTCGCCTGCGCGCCCCTGTCCCAACCGGCGACGCCCAGCCAGAGCGGCAGGAGGATCGTTCCGTCCTCGCGCCGGAAGCATTGCCCCTGGACGTCCTCGTGGCTCCCGATCGTGGCGATTGGTCGGGGCGACGTCTGCCCCGGGGACGGGGCGGCTGGTCCGCGCGGCCCCGAGAACAGGGCGATGAGCGTCTTCACGGCCCGGTACGCCGCCGTCGGCTGGCCGTCGTGGGTCAGCAGGCCGAAGGCGGATTCGGGATCGGTCGGACCGCGGCCGAAGCTGGAGCGGAGTTCGTAGATATAGGTGCGCCGCATGCCCGCCAGGTAGGCGAACAGGAGCAGCCGCGGCATGTAGCGCGCCCGGATCGCCTCGGAGACCGGCAGATGCGCCGACGCTGTGGCGAGCGCCGTGTGATAGCCGGTCTCGGTGATGAGGCTCGCGACGCCGCCGCAGACCGGGACCATCGCCGCGCGAAAGCCACCCAGACGCCCAGGCCCCTGCGTCTCGGGATGCTCCATGCCCGGATAGGGGTGGAGGTTCGACAGATCCGCGAACCCCGCGAGGGGTTTGGCCAGCGCGATGTTGCCCTGGATGTAGCTCGGCGATGCGACCTCGATCCGCGACCCGGCCAGCTCGCGGCGCACGGTCTCGTGCAGGCCGCGCTGGTGGAGCCACGACAGGGTCGGATTGAGCGTCGGGTCTGCGAGGAGCGCGGGCTCGTTCCCACCCTCGACGATGTCGATCGCCCCGTCACATCGCTCGTAGATCAGCGGAAGTGCGGATGGGGGCGTGGTGACGTATTGATCGCTCGGATCGTTGCAGACCGCCGAGAAGCGGCAACCGAGGCGCGCCAGTTCGCGCATGCGCGTGTACAACGTGTCGGTCACACCCGGCGTCGGGCTGTAGACCCCTTGCCGGATCTGCTTGATCGAAAGATCTTCGATCGCCCGCAGGATCGAGCCCTCATAATATCTGTCGTAGACGGTGCCCTTCTGGGCCAGATGCACATTGACGCCGATCCGGCCGACGAAATCGGCGGCCCGCTCCGGCGGCGCATCGTAGGTCCGGCGCTCAGCCGCCCGCGCGGAGGAACCGGCCATCGTCGCGGCCGCCGTTGCGGCAAGCCCCCGGAGGATCAGCCTGCGATCCATGTCCATCATGCTGGCGACCATGTCTCGCAACCGCTTCTGCCGCCTCTGACAAGCTTCGCCCGCAAGAGACGCGCGGTCGGATGGTCGAAGTCCAGCAATTCACAGGCCGGGAACTGAGTACCCTTGTGTTCCGAATTGGGACCCGATGAGGGAAAAGAGATGCTTTGCGGCCGCCCTTGGGACGGTTCTTACCGCGCTTCGGGACGCCGTTTCGGGACAGCCTTACCGCGTCGGTTGTCTTCGCCCCGGAGCTGCAACCCATCCATTACCGGAGGGAGGATGCGGATCCGGTCAGCGAGAGCAGAGCGCGGCAGAACGGCTTCGGCGCGTGCCGCAACGGGCGCCCAGGCCCGAACGAGCATCTGCTGCGGAACCGGCCGCGAACCTGGACATCCGCGCGGCGTGGCGGGTCATGCGTGCGGGCGAGCAGGTAACCAGGTCAGACCCTGTTGGGGCGCCGGCCGCGGCCGGGGCAGGCCAGGATCGTGCTGCGGGCCGCGGCCGAAATCCCGGCCCGCAGCGGATCGGTCGGTCGGGCTTGTTCGGGCGGTACGCCCATCGAGACGTCGCGACGTCTGTCGGTTGCAGACGTGCGAACGTCATGTCCCTCGCGAGCGCCTGTCTATCCCTGTCGGACGAGCACGTCTTTCATCCCTTCCCGATCGCGTGGCATCCAGACCGGGAAGGACAATAAGCCGGCTGCGGAATCAGAATTCGAAGCCGGTCAATCCGAGAGCATGATGGACGTCTACCGGGTGAGCGCTCTCCGTGGAGAAACCTGTAATCGCGCCGATATCCGTCAGACTGCCGGTATTGATGTGGTTCTGAGTCGGGGTGAAATCAGAGACCGTATCGCCGCGCACGCCCAGTGCCGCGGATGAGGACGATGTGGAGCCCTGCAGCAATTCGCTCACGGCGCGGTCGATCGCGCCGCCGTGATCATCATCCACGGCGGGAACAAAGGATTCGCTTTCCGTGTGATTATGGACGGAGACCCCGACGGACTTGCGGGCGACCTTCGAGCCCGAAGAGATCTCGTCCCCGGTCCATTCGGGCGCCTTCTCGCCACTGGTTGTCAGCGTGCCGAATTTGACGGACGACGGAGCATCAACATTGTGAAGGCTGTCATCGGCCACGTTGATTTTGACATGCTTGCTGTCGTCCGATGAAGCACCAGCGGCGCGCGCACTTCCGTCCGAAGACTTGCTCAGATGACCATTGCCGGAGGACGGGATCTCGACGCCGTGCGCGTCCCCGTCCGAGGCGGCGCCGAAGTGGCGGCTGCCGGAGGACGAGGTTCCGACGCCCTGCATATGCCCGCCCGAGGCGCTGAAGTGGCTGCTATCGGCCGAGGGCACGGCGTACTGATCCGCGCGCGCCTTGGGCACAGGGGCAAAGATGGACTGCCACCCTGTCGCGACGTCGTCGATGTCGTCGATGTCGGACTTCACGAAGTCATCGAGAAACGCCGAGTTGACGTCGTCGGATACAAAGATAGGCGGCGCATTGCCGGCACCGGCCTCGTCCCCATCCTGCCTGGCCGGTTGACGCGCGGAGGCCGTGATGAAATGCAGGCCCTGCGCAGAACTGTCGGTACGGCCGGCGTAATCATTTTTTGTAATCAGAGTCACGGTACATCCCCCATTTTACAGGCTTAAGTGCGTCGGAAGAACTCGCGCCGCCGATTCATACCCCATGATAAGCGATCCTTTCAATCACAGGAAAGATCGATCACGCCATCTCGAAAGATAAAATCGTCGAGATAACCGCATTTTCGCGGGCTATATCAAGCAGAAAGCGATTATCTGGGGACCAAACTCAGATATACCATCACATTTTTCGACAATATGACTTTCGATGGGGCGAACAATTAAATCTGGATGCTGGTACAGGCCTCGTCGGTTGCGGCCGTCGCGCGAACAACCCCGACCCGGATCCGATCCGCCGCCGTTGAACGGCCGGCCGAACGTCGGCCGGATGGAGAACCGCACGGGGGCCGAAGTCTCGGGCATGCCGCGCGGCGGGCCGGCGCTACCGCTCGCGCCACGCCTTCGCGATCTGGTCGGTCAGCGGTTTGGTCAGGTAGCTGATGACCGAGCGCGCGCCGATCTGCAGGAACGCCTCGACCGGCATGCCCGCAACCAGCTTCACCTCACCCAGGCGGGCCTGCTGCTCCTCCGGCACCGTGATCCGCGCCACGTAGTAGCTGGCGCCAGTCTTCGAATCGGTACTCACGTCCGCCGAGACCCGACTCACCCGGCCTTCGATCTCCGGCGTCGTACGTTGGCTGAAGGCTGAGAACCGCAGCAGCGCGGCCTGATCGGGACACACGTGGTCGATGTCCTGCGGCTGGATCCGTACCTCGACCGCCAGCTGATCGCCGCTGGGCACGATCAGCATCGCCGGCTCGCTCGGCGTCACCAGGCCGCCGATCGTGTGCACGGCCAGCTGATGCACCACGCCGTCCTGAGGCGCGCGCAGGTCCACGCGCTTGAGCTGATCCTCGGCCGCGACCCGCTTCTCCACCAGTTCCGACCACTTGCCGCGGATCTCGCTCAGATCCTTGCCGACCACGGTCACCCCCGCCGACGGCACGGTCGGCCGCCTCGCCGCCCGGATCGCCAAGGAGCCCGGATCCAGCACCGGCTCCGGCACCATCGCGTGGGATTACAGCGTCGACCACAGCGCGGTCGCAACCCTCGAGCAGGGCCAGACCCGGGTCGAGCGCTTCACCGTCACCGTCGATGACGGCCACGGCGGCACAGCCCAGCAGAGCGTCACCGTCACCGTGCGGGGATCGGCCTCGTCACCGACAACGCAGGTGCTCACCGCATCAGCGACACAGGAGGGTGCGACACAGCCCCATGCGGAGCAGACCGGGACCACGAGCACAGGCTCGCTCGACCCTTCTCTCGCGGCCAATGCTCATGGTCTCGAGACGCATCATGGTCACGGTCTGACCGGGTTCGAGATCTGATCGGTCAAGACCGCGAAACCGGGCTTCGCGCCGACGGTCAGCTCCGCCTGACCGCCGGCGTCTCCCGGGCGCCGGGCAGGCGTCGCCGGGCCGGCCGAGATTCGTGCGGTACGCCCTCCAGCCTCGTCCAGCGGAGGCTGCATGTTGCGCCGGCCGCGCCGGTGTATGCCGAAGCGTTCACGCCTGTTCGAGCGATCGCGCCCTCGCATCAGCGAGCGCGCGCACCGGAACGGGTCCGTGCCCGACCCTCAGGCCCGCCCCTCCTGCACGGCGTGGCAGGCGACGCCGTCGCGGAGCGCCGGGACCTCGGCGCGGCAGCGGTCGTTCGCCAGCGGGCAGCGCGGGTTGAAGGTGCAGCCGGGCGGCGGGTCGATCGGGTTCGGGATCTCGCCGGAGACCGGCACCCGGGCGCGGCCGACATGGGCGAGGTCGGGCACCGCGTCGAGGAGCATCCGCGTGTAGGGATGGCGGGGCCTGGCGAAAAGGTCCTTGGCGGCGGCGACCTCCACGAGGCGGCCGAGATACATCACCCCCACCCGGGTCGCCATGTGGCGGACCACGGCCAGGTTGTGGGAGATGAACAGGTAGGTGAGGCCGAGCCGGTCCTGCAGGTCGCGCATCAGGTTGAGGATCTGCGCCTGCACCGAGACGTCGAGCGCCGAGGTCGGCTCGTCGCCCACCAGGAACTCCGCCTGGCTCGCCAGCGCCCGCGCGATCGCCACCCGCTGGCGCTGGCCGCCGGAAAATTCGTGCGGGTATTTTCGCGCGTCGTCCGGGTGGAGCCCGACGAGGCCGAGCAGCTCGCTGACCCGGGCGCGGATCGCCCCCTCGCCGTGGATCAGGTTGAAGGCCCGGATCGGCTCGGCGATGATCTTCCCCACCCGCCAGCGCGGGTTCATGGACGCGTAGGGGTCCTGGAAGATCATCTGGATGCGCGCCCGCAGGCGTCGCCGGGCGGCAGCCTGGCGCGGATCGGTCATCGAGACGCCGGTGATCGTCACCTCGCCAGCGCTCGGCGGCAGCAGGCCGACCACCATCCGCGCCACCGTCGATTTGCCGGAGCCGGATTCGCCGACGATCGCGAAGGTCTCGCCCTTCTCGATCGTGAAGCCGACCCGGTCCACCGCGGTGAGGAATTTCCGGGGCTCGCGCTCGATCACCCGGTTGAGCCAGGGTTTCGAGACATCGAACCGGCGGCGCAGGTCGGTGACTTCGACGTAGGCGCTCACGCCGCTTGCTCCGCTGCATCGTACAGGTGACAGGCGACCCGGCTCGCATCGACCGGGATCGGCTCCGGCCGCTCGACCCGGCATCGTGAAAACACCTTCGGGCAGCGCGGGTTGAAGGCGCAGCCCTGCGGGATGGCGGTGAGCCGGGGCATCGAGCCGGGAATCTGGCTGAGCCGGTTGGCCTCCTGCGACAGGGTCGGGATCGCCCCCATCAGGCCGACCGCGTAGGGGTGGTGCGGCTTGGCGATCACCGAGGCGACCGGGCCGATCTCGGCGACCCGCCCGGCATACATGACCGCCACCCGGTCGGCGGCCTCGGCGATGACGCCCATGTCGTGGGTTACCAGCATCACCGCGGTGCCGTGCTCGCGGCACAGGCGCTTCAGTAGCGTGATGATCTGGGCCTGGACCGAGACGTCGAGCGCCGTGGTCGGCTCGTCGGCGATGATCAGCTCCGGCTCGGCGGCGAGCGCGAGCGCGATCACCACCCGCTGGCGCATGCCGCCGGAGAATTCGTGCGGGTAGCCGTCGATCCGCCGCTCGGGCGCCGGGATGCCGACCTCGGCCAGCAGATCGATGGCGCGGGTGCGGGCGGCCTTCGCCGACAGGTCGGTGTGGGTGCGCAGGGTCTCGACGATCTGGTCGCCCACGCGGAACAGCGGGTCGAGGGAGGTCAGCGGATCCTGGAAGATCATGCCGATGCGCCTGCCCCGCACCCGCCGCATCGCCTCGGGGGAAAGGTTGTCGATGCGCGCGCCGCGCAAGAGGATCTCGCCGCCGGCGATCCGGCCGGGCCGGTCGATCAGCCCGATCACCGCCGAGCCGGTCACCGACTTGCCGGCCCCGGACTCGCCGACGACGCCCAGGATCTCGCCGCGGCCGATGTCGAAGGAGACCCGGTCGATGGCGGTGAGCGGCCCGCGGCGGGTGTCGAAGGCGACCGTCAGGTCGCGCACGGAGAGGATGGTGTCGGTCATGCTGTCCGGTCCTGCCACGCGCCCGCCCTCTCCCCTCTGCGGGGGAGGGTGGCCCCTGTGTCAGCAGGGGTCGGGAGAAGGGAGCGACGGCGCAGGATGACACACCGGCCGTCATGAAGGCCGCGCCAATTCCGGAAGCCGGGGTGCCCTCTCTCGACCCCCTTCGGGGGCCGCCCTCCCCCGCAGAGGAGGGAGGGAGAGGCGGCGGTGATCGTCCAGGACTCGATCACATCCACCATCATTGCAGCTTCGGATTGAGCGCGTCGCGCAGCCAATCCCCCAAGAGGTTGATGGCGATGACCAGTCCGGCGAGCGCCAGCCCCGGGAAGGCGACGATCCACCACTCGCCGGAGAACAGGAAGCGGTTGCCGGTGCGGATCAGCGTGCCGAGCGACGGCATGGTCTCGGGCAGGCCGGTGCCGAGGAACGACAGGGTCGCCTCGGTGATGATGGCGAGCGCGAGGTTGATCGTCGCGATGACGAAGACCGGGCCGGTGACGTTCGGCAGGACGTGGCGCACCAAGATCACCGGGGACGACAGGCCGATCAGCCGGGCCGCCTGGACGTAATCCTTGCCCTTCTCGACCATCACGGAGGAGCGGACGGTGCGGGCGTACTGCACCCAGAAGGACAGGCCGATCGAGACCACGATCAGCCCGATCAACGGCCCGACATCGAGCGCGCTGCCGAAGCTCGCCTTGGCGACGCCGTCCACCACCAGGGCGATCAGGATCGCCGGGAAGGTGAGCTGCACGTCGGCGACCCGCATGATCAGCGTGTCGACGGCCCCGCCCGCGTAGCCGGCGATCAGGCCGAGCGCGATGCCGAGGATGCCGGAGGTCACCACCCCGAGCACGCCGACGATCAGCGACAGGCGCAGGCCGTACAGCACCGCCGAGAGCACGTCCCGGCCCTGGTCGTCAGTGCCGAGATAATAGGGCGCCTGACCGTCTGCCTGCCAGATCGGCGGCAGGTTGGAGTTGATCAAATCGAGCTGGGCCGGGTCGTAGGGATTCTGGGGGGCGATCCACGGCGATGCGAAGGCGAGCCCGACCATCAGGACCGTGGCGATCAGCGCCGCCACAGCGGTTTTCGAGCGCAGGAAGTTGGCCAGAAGGTCGGAATCCCGCCAGCGCGCGAGCCGGGAGGGTGGCGCCTCCGGCAATGGGACCGGCGGGGCATCGCCCGCGTCGAGGTCGTATCCGCTCATCGGCCGCCTCTCACGCCATGTCCGGTTGAAACCTTCGGGGCGGCAGCCCCCGTCCTTGCGAGCGGTGCGAAGCCATCCAGGCGCGCCACGCCCTCCGGACGCGCGCTGCCCTGAGTCGCTTCGCACCGCTCGCGATGACGGTGGAGGGGCGGGCAACCGAAGCCTTCCGTCATGTCCGATCTCACGCCGCGCGCCCGGTCGAGAGCCGCAGGCGCGGGTCCACCACCGTGTAGAGGATGTCGACAACGAGATTGATGGTCACGAAGATCAGCGCGACCAGCAGCAGATACGCGGACATGATCGGGATATCGACGTTCTGCACGGCCTGGACGAAGAGCAGGCCCATGCCGGGCCACTGGAACACCGTCTCGGTGATGATCGAGAAGGCGATGACCGAACCGAGCTGCAGGCCCGCGATGGTGATCACCGGCACCAGCGTATTCTTCAGGGCGTGCCGCAAGTGGACGGCCCGGGTGGTCAGCCCCCGCGCGCGGGCGAAGCGGATGTAGTCGGTGCGCAGCACCTCCAGCATCTCGGCACGGACCAGCCGCATGATCAGCGTCATCTGGAACAGGCCGAGCGTCACCGAGGGCAGGATCAGCGCCTT
This sequence comes from Methylobacterium sp. PvR107, assembly GCF_017833295.1. Taxonomy (NCBI): domain Bacteria; kingdom Pseudomonadati; phylum Pseudomonadota; class Alphaproteobacteria; order Hyphomicrobiales; family Methylobacteriaceae; genus Methylobacterium; species Methylobacterium sp. PvR107. The sequence continues at coordinate 3,761,867 of NZ_JAFIBW010000001.1, read as the reverse complement.
GAGCCCGGAGGCGGTTAGGAAGCCGGTGGTCCACCAGCCGAGCCGCACCGTGTCGCCGCGCCCGTAGGAGGGCAGCCAGCCGAGCGTCACCGAGAACAGGTAGATCAGCAGGATGCCGATCAGGAAGGTCGGCAGGCTGATCCCGATCAGCGAGACCGCTTGGAACAGCCCGGCGAGCCAGGAATCGCGGCGGAGCGCGCAGTACACGCCCATCAGGATCCCCACCACCAGGGCGAAGATCGTGGCGCAGAAGGCGAGCTCCAGCGTCGCCGGCATGCGCTCGGCGAGCAGCTGCGAGACCGGCTGCCGGAACTGGTACGAGATGCCGAACCGGCCCCGCACCACGTTGCCGGCATAGCGGACGAACTGGACCAGCACCGGATCGTCGAGGCCGAGATCCGTCCGGATCTGGGCCCGCTCGGCCACGGTGGTGTCGGGCCCGACGATCTGGTTCACGGGATCGCCCGCGAACCGGAACATCGCGAAGGCGATGAGCCCGACGACCGCGAGCACCGCGGCCGCCTGGATCACCCGGCGCAGCAGGAAGGCGAGCACGCCGCGCTCCTACTGCGGGTCCTTCGACACCCAGTAGAGCAGGAGCAGGTTGTCGGCGCGCTGGGTGAGATGGACCTTCTTGGAGACACCCCAGGCGAGCGCCTGCTGGTGCAGCGGGATGTAGCCCCAGTCGGCGTTGAGGACATCGAAGCCCTCCTTGATCAGGGCGTCGCGCTTGGTCTTGTCGGTCTCGCCCTCGACCTTGTCGGCGATCTCATCGATCTTCGGATCGCAATAGCCCGCGAGGTTCCAGCCGCCGCGGCCCGACTTGTCGCCGGGCTTCCGGCAGCCGACGATCTCGTAGAGGATGTTGTGGCTGTCCAGCGAGGACGGGGTCCAGCCGAGCAGGTAGAACGAGGTGTCGTAGGCCGGCGCCAGCACCTTGGCGAAGTACTTGGCCTTCGGCTGGGCGTTGAGGTTCACCTTGACGTTGATGCGGGCCAGCATCGAGACGACAGCCTGGCAGATCGCCTCGTCGTTGACGTAGCGATCGTTCGGGCAGTCCATGGTCAGCGAGAACCCGTCCGGGTAGCCCGCCTGGGCCATGAGTTCCTTGGCCTTCTTCAGGTCGGTGGCCGGGCGCTTGAACTCGGCGCCGCGGTCGTAGAGGGCCGGCGCGATCATCAGGGCGGAGGGCACCGCCTGCCCGCGCATCACGCGCTTGGCGATCGTGTCCTCGTCGATGGCGAGGTAGAACGCCTCGCGCACCTTGATGTCCTTGAACGGGTTCTTGCCCTTGACGCTCGAATCCTTCAGCTCGTCCCGGTCCTGGTCCATGCCGAGGAAGATCGTGCGCAGCTCGGGGCCGGCCATCACGGTGGCGGTGCCGCTGGCATTGACCCGCTGCTGGTCCTGCAGCGGCACGGGGTCGATCCAGTCGACCTCGCCGGAGAGGAGCGCCGCGACGCGGGTCGCCGGGTTGGCGATGGTGGTGAGAATGGCCTCGTCGAGGTTCGACTCGGCCTTGCCCCAGTAGCCATCGAACTTCTTGAACACGGTCTTCACGCCGGGCTGGTGCTCGGCGATCACGAACGGGCCGGTGCCGTTCTCGTGGAGCGTCGCGTAGCTCGGGCTGGAGGCGTTGGGCGGCGTCGGCTGGACGACGTTGTTCTTCTCGGACCACGCCTTCGACATGATCACCCAGGTCGGAAACTGGGCGATGGCGATGGGGTTCGGCTTCTTGAGCACCATGTCGACGGTGAAGTCGTCGACCTTCACGAATTCGGCGTCGGCCGGGACGTTGGTGGTGAAGTTCGAGCCCGTAGCCCGGACGCGCTGGGCGGAGAAGAGCACGTCGTCGGCCGTGAAGGGCGAGCCGTCGTGGAACTTGACGTTCTTGCGCAGGTGGAAGCGCCAGCGGGTCGGCTCGGGCGTCTCCCAGGATTCGGCCAAGGCCGGCGCGAATTTCAGGTTCTTGTCGAGGGTGACGAGGGGCTCGTAGGCCGCTTCCTGCATCCCTTCCGTGAAGCTCTCCTTCAGGGAGTAGGGATCGAGGGATTTCAGATCACCCTGGAAGGCGAAGCGGAACACGTTGGCGGCCTGCGCGGGCAGCGCGGCGAAGGCAAACGTCGCGACCGCGACCGCGGACACGCCGCGGGCGAGGGTCTTCAGGGCTGAGCGGGACAAGCGGATCTCCGAAACCGTGAAAGTTGAGCGCAGGCCGTTCCGCGGAAGCGGTGGTTGAGGCTTAGCCCCGGCACCGCGCATCGGCAAACGGCGCGACCGCCGCGCCCACAGCAAGCTTCGGACCAGAGAGGATGGGAAATCGCGCGCAGCGCGCGTGCACGTCCCCTCCCCCCGCAGAGGGGGGAGGGAGATCAGTGTCTCACTCCGCCGCTACCCGTGCCGGCTCGTGCCGCGCACCGGCTTCCGCTGCCTCGCCCTCCGCCACCGCCTTGCGCCGGAACAGGCGCATCACGATCACGAAGAACACCGGTACGAAGAACACCGCCAGCACGGTGGCGGTGATCATGCCGCCCATCACGCCGGTGCCGATCGCCTGCTGGCTCTTCGAGGCGGCGCCGGTGGCGATGGCCAGCGGTACCACGCCGAAGATGAAGGCCAGCGAGGTCATCACGATCGGCCGGAACCGGAGCGTCGCCGCCTCGATCGCGGCCCGTACCACGGAGGTGCCGGGCTTCCAGAGGTCACGCGCGAATTCCACGATCAGGATCGCGTTCTTGGCCGAGAGGCCGATGATCGTGATCAGCCCGATCTTGAAGTAGACGTCGTTGGGCATGCCCCGCAGGTACACGGCCGCCACCGCGCCGATGACGCCGAGCGGAATCACCAGCATCACCGAGACCGGGATCGCCCAGCTCTCGTAGAGTGCGGCGAGGCACAGGAATACGATCAGCACCGACAGCGCCAGGAGCAGGCTCGCCTGGCTGCCAGCCTGCTTCTCCTGATAGGATTGCCCGGTCCAAGCGTAGCCAAAACCCTTGGGCAGCTGGAGCATCAGCCGCTCCATCTCGGCAATCGCGTCGCCCGACGTGTAGCCGGGGTTCGGCTCGCCGGTGAAACGGACCGACTGGTAGCCGTTGAAGCCGACGATCTGGCTCGGCCCCATGCCCCATTTCAGCTCCGCGAAGGACGACATCGGCACCATCGTGTTGGTGGCGTTCTTCACCGCGTAGTTGAGGATGTCCGAGGCGTTCATGCGCTGCAGCTGCTCGGCCTGGACATAGACCCGCTGCATCTTGCCCCGGTTGGGGAAGTCATTCGGGTAGACCGAGCCGAGGTTGAGCTGGATCGTGGCGTTGATGTCCTCGAACTTCACGCCGAGCGCGGCCGCCTTCTCGCGGTCGATGATCAGCTCCGCCTGCGGGGTCGGCGGCAGGCCCTCGATCTTCACCTTCTGGAGGATCGGGCTCTGCGTGGCGAGCTTCAGGAGCTGCTCCTGGGCCGAGAGCAGGGCCGCGTAGCCCCGGTTGGCCCGGTCCTGGAGGCGGAACGAGAAGCCCGCCGCGTTGCCGAGGTTGTCGACCGGGGGCGGTTCCTGGGCGTCCACGGTGGCGTCGCGGTAGGTGCTGAGCGCCGCGTTGGTGGCGGCCACCAGCGCGGCGGCCGAGTTCTTCGCGTCGCGTTCACTCCAGGGCTTGAGGGTGACGAAGGCCTGGCTGGTGCTGGGCGCCTGACCGGAGAACGAGAAGCCGTTGAGCATCGTCACGGTGGCGACGCCGGGCTGCGCCAGCAGGTATTCCTCGACCTTCCGGACCGCCTCCTGGGTGCGGTTGTACGAGGCGCCCGGCGGCGTCTGGACGTCGACCGTGAAGAAGCCCTGGTCCTCCACCGGCAGGAAGCCCTCCGGCAGCTGCACGAAGGCGTAGGCCGTACCGGCCACCAGCGCGAGGTAGACCATCATCACCCGGCCGGACTTGCGGATGAACGCCGCGGTGCCGCGGCCGTAGCGGGCGGTCTCCCGGTCGACGAACCGGTTGAACATCCCGAACACGCCGCCCTTGGCATGGCCGTGGCCCTTCTCGATCGGCTTCAGGAAGGTCGCGCAGAGCGCCGGCGTCAGCGACAGGGCGAGCAAAGCCGAGAAGCCGATGGACGTCACCATGGCGATCGAGAATTGCCGGTAGATGATGCCCACCGAGCCGGGGAAGAACGCCATCGGGATGAACACCGCCACCAGCACCAGGGTGATGCCGATGATCGCCCCGGTGATCTGCCCCATGGCCTTCTTGGTGGCCTCCTTGGGGGGCAGCCCCTCCTCGTTCATGATCCGCTCGACATTCTCCACCACCACGATGGCGTCGTCGACCAGGATGCCGATGGCCAGCACCATGCCGAACATGGTGAGCACGTTGACCGAGAAGCCCGAGATCCACATCACCGTGACCGTGCCCATGAGGGCGATCGGCACCACGATGGTGGGGATCAGGGTGTAGCGGATGTTCTGCAGGAACAGGAACATCACGAGGAAGACCAGCACCACCGCCTCGACCAGCGTGTGCAGCACCTTCTCGATGGAGGCCTCAACGGCCGGGGTGATGTCGTAGGGGATGTCCCACTTCAGGTCCGGCGGGAAGAACTGGGACAGCTCCACCATCTTGGCGCGGATGGCCTTGGCGGTCTCCAGCGCGTTGCCGTCGGGGGCGAGCGTCACCGAGATGCCGGCGGCCGGGCCGCCGTTGAGGCGGGTCGAGAACTGGTAGGCGTCGCCGCCGAGCTCGATCCGGGCGACGTCGCGCAGGCGCACGTTCGAGCCGTCGGAATTGGCCCGGAGCACGACCGCCCCGAAATCCTCGATCGTGCCGAGCTGGCCCTTGACGATGATCGGCACGGTGAGCGCCTGCCGGGTCGGGCTCGGCTGCGCACCGACCGAGCCGGAGGCGACCTGGATGTTCTGGTTGCGGATCGCGTCGGTGACGTCGGAGGCGCTGAGCGACAGGCCACGCAGCTTGTCGGGATCGACCCAGACCCGCAGCGACCGCTCGGTGGAGTAGAGCGTCGCGCGCCCGACCCCAGGGATGCGGCGGATCTCGTTGATCACGTTACGGATCAGGAAGTCGCCGAGGCCGACCTCGTCCATCGATCCGTCCTTGGAGACGAGCGTGATGATGTTGAGGGTCGCGGCCGAGGCCTCCTCCACCAGGATGCCCTGCTGGCGCACCTCGGCCGGCAGGCGGGCCTCCACGCGCTTCAGCCGGTTCTGGACCTCCACGGAGGCGAGCGCCGGGTCCGTGCCGGGCTGGAAGGTGGCGGTGATGTTGACCGAGCCGAACGAGTCGGTGGTCGACTCGAAGCTCATGATGTTGGCGGCACCGTTCAGCTCATCCTCGATGAGCCGGGTCGTGCCGATATAGAGGCTCTCCACCGAGGCGCCCGGATAGGCGGTCGACAAGGCGATGGAGGGCGGGGCGATCACCGGGTACTGCGCCACCGGCAGGTTCGGGATGGCCAGCGCACCGCCGAGGCAGATGAACAGGGCCACCACCCAGGCGAAGACCGGGCGGTCGATGAAGAAGCGTGCCATGGTCGGGCTCTCCCGGGCTCAGTGGCGCGGCTGGACGGCGGCGGCGCGCGGCGCGGCCTCCGCCTTGTCGCCGGGCGAGTCTGGGGCCTCATCGGCATCGTGCTTCGGGCCGGTCTCGCCGTGGGCCGGCGTCTGGTCGAGGGGCTTCACCTTGGCGCCCACGGTGATCTTCTGGAAGCCGTCGATCACGACCCGCTCGCCGGCCTTCAGCCCGGAGCGGATCAGCCAGTTCTGCCCGACCACCGGCCCGACCTCGACCGGCTGGCGCATCACGGTCTCGTCGGCGCGCACCACCCAGACCTCGGCGCGGCCGTCATCGGTGCGCTGGATCGCCTGCTGCGGCACCGCGATCGCGTCGGAATCGATGCCCTGCTTGATCCGCGCCCGCACGTACATGCCGGGGAACAACTCGTCGTGCGGATTGGGGAACTGCACCCGCAGCGTCACCTGCCCGGTGCTCGGGTCGGCGGTGACGTCCGAGAACAGCAGCCGGCCCGCCAGCGGGTAGAGCGAATTGTCGTCCATGATCAGGTGGACGTTGGCGGTGTTGTCCTCCAGCCGCGCCAGCTCGCCGCTGGCGAGGTCCCGGCGCAGGCGGTTCAGCTCGCCCACCGACTGGGTGATGTCGACGTAGATTGGGTCGAGCTGCTGGATCGTGGCGAGCGCCCCCATGGCGCCGGGCTCGATCAGGGTGCCCTCGGTGAGCAGCGCCCGGCCGATCCGGCCGGTGATCGGCGCGCGCACGTCGGTCCAGCCGAGATTCAGCTGCGCCCGCTGGCGGGTCGCCTTGGCGCCGGCGACCTCGGCCTCCGCCTGCTTCTTGGCCGCGAAGGCGGCGTCGTACTGGGCCTGGCTCGCCGTGGCGCGGGAGAGCAGCTGCTCCAGCCGGTCGGCCTGCTGGCGGGCCAGCACCAGGGCCGCCTCCTGGCGGGCCAGCGCCGCCTCGGCGCTGGCAAGCTCGACCTCGTAGGGCGCCGGGTCGATCTTGTAGAGGATGTCGCCTTCCTTGACCTGGCTGCCCTGCTCGAACAGGCGCTTCACCACGAGGCCCGAGACGCGGGAGCGGACCTCGGCGATGCGCATCGGCGCGACGCGGCCCGGCAGGTCGCGCAGGTAGGGGATCGCCTGGGGCTCCACTTTGACGAAGCCGACCTCCGGCACGGGCGGCGTCGGCGCGGCGGCCTGCTTGGGGTTGCAGGCCGCGAGACCGACCACGAGAAGGACCGCGGGCAGGCGGGCGGCCCTGCGGCTCGAGGCGCGGAGCGGGGACGGGATTCTGGCGGACAGAGTACGGGTCACGATTACCGACGCTCCTGAAAGCATGCGTCTGCTGAGGCTGGCGCGGAGCAATTGCCCGCGCTTCGTCGAGACCGATCTCGGGACCGGCCACGCGACCGGTCGGGCTGAGATCAGGACAGGCGCGCTCGCGCCGGCCTCGAGGGCCGGGGCGCGCGTCAGGCCAGTCGCGGCGGCCGGTGCAGCGCCCCGTCCGGCACGGAGGCCGGCACGGCGTCGGACCGATGATCGAACGATGCAGAGACAGTCTGACGGGGCCGCGGCGCCTCGACGGGCGGCCGCGGCAGCCCGAGCTCGGGGGGGATCTCGCAATCGGCGGCACAGAGATCCGTGCGGCCGAAGGCAGGCCGCTCAGCCTCGGGCTGCGCGTCCGGCGCACCCGACAGCATCGCCAAGCGCGGACTCGCGAGGGCGCAGGCGGGCCCCATTGTCGGCTTGGCCTCAGCCGGCGCAGGCGCGGCGACCATCGCGGCCGTCGCGAGGACGAGCAACACCAGCGCGGCGAGGCCCCGGGCGAGGCGGTCCGGCAAGGCCACGACACAGTGGGCCAGATGGGCGACGGATCGGATCACGGCTTCGAGATAAGCACGGCTGTCGCCCGGCGCAATTCCCCACGGCGTCGCGCCGGTTCCGAAGCTGCTCTGACCGAGGCCTTGCGCGATATCGAGCACCTTGCGCGCGATGAGGCGCCGCGCGAGCGTGCGCCCATGTCGGTTGAGACCCTGTACAGCCTGCGCCGTGCCGAGCCCGCAATCCGGGACCTCGACCGCGTCGTGCTGCTCGATCAGGCCGTGACCGATGATGGCGACGCGATGCCGGCTGGCACGGAAGGGACGGTGGTCTACGTGACGCAGGACGCACAGACCCTCATCGTCGAGTTCGCCGAGCCGGAGGGTGCTCTGGCGACCATCCCGGCCGCATCCGCCGCCCGGGCCGACCGCCACGCCGGGTGAATACGCGCCGACCGATCCCCGGGAACCGCATCGTTCCCGGCGGCAAGATCGGCGGTTATCCCTTGAATCCGGCTCACCCGAGCGGCGGTTCGAAAGCCGAGTTCTTCCGCGACCTCGGCTTCAGCGCCGAAGACTCCGTCGGCTTCGCCGATGCCGTCTTCGAACATGTCGGCGATCCGGATACCGGTAAGGCGTTCGTCGACACCGGCGGTTTGACCAAGATGGCCTGCGAGGGACCGCTTCCGACGCCGAGCCGCCGTTGGACCCGCATCCGCAGCGGCTGGGTCATGACGGGCGCGACCGACGCGCAGCTCGTCACAGCGCTATCCGCCCGGGATCGTCCCTGTTCTCGGAAGGCCCTTAGCCAATCCAAAGTCCCGCGCCGAGGAACGGGTGTTGCCGACACCACACAGCCACGCCTGGAAGTGCCCTCCCCGGCCGCTCGGCCTCAACCTTGCCGCGAAGTCCGGGCCGGGTCGCCCGACGCGCGTGGGGCCGCCGCAACGGCCCGCGCCACGACCGATGGAGGATGGAGACCATGTCGAGACGGATCGCGATGCTCGGGCTCGCGGGACTTCTGCTCGGGAGCGCCCCCGCGGCGGCGAACCCGCTGGAGCGGGGCCCGATCGCCGACTTCCTCAACGTCTTCCGCAGCCAGGCGATCCCGCGCGAGACGGTGGCCTGGACCGGCAAGGAGAAGCCCGGCACCATCGTGGTCTCGACGCGCCAGCGGCGGCTCTACTACGTGCTCGGCGGCGGCGCGGCGATCCGCTACGGCGTCGGCGTCGGCCGGCAGGGCTTCTCGTGGTCCGGGACCAAGACCGTCACCATGAAGAAGGAATGGCCGGATTGGCGCCCGCCGCAGCAGATGCTGGCCCGCCGCCCCGACCTGCCGCGCTACATGGCCGGCGGCCAGGACAACCCGCTCGGCGCCCGCGCCCTCTATCTCGGCTCGTCGCTCTACCGGATCCACGGCTCGAACGAGCCCGAGACGATGGGCGCGGCGGTCTCGTCCGGCTGCATCCGCATGACCAACAAGGATGTGGTCGACCTCTACGACCGGGCGCGCGTCGGCACCAAGGTGGTCGTGCGCGACTGATCATTGGTGCGGGGCGGGACGTTTCTCGGCACGCGTTCAGGTCTGCCTGGTCGCCGCGTCCCGCCCCCGCACGCGTGAGGGTGTATAAGCAGGCTCAATGCGGCGACGCGTCGGCGGCCAACGAGGGCGGCGGCGGTCGAGAGGCCCGGCGACTGCTCCCTGATGCACCGTGAACATTGGCGCGCTCCGCTCAATCGGGAACGCAACACGATTCAGGATCTGGGATCTCCCAGCCGATCACCGTCAAAACCTCGCGCTGACCGAGGCCAGCCTTGACGCGATCAGGCGATAAAGGCTCTCCGTGGTTCGATCGGCATTCTGAGTTCGCCGAGAGGAACGTTGCAGGTCGAACGCGGCGGAAAGACGTGGCGCGTGGTTTTGTAGGGATAGAGCTGCCCGCTGCGAGCGCGGGCAATGACCTCACCACGTGTCGGCAAGATATGCGAGCGCCACGACAGTAATTCGACGTCCGCATAGTCGAAGATGTAAACCGGGACCTTGGCGAGCCTCAGCGCGATTGCGGCGGCGAGTCGATGGTGGCCATCAAGGAGCGCATGGGCGGTGCGTTCGATGCAGATCGGCTGGGTCCAGGCGTTCTCCTCCAGGATCATCGCCATGACTTCCCGCACGCGGGACGGGAGTATCTCCTCCGTCGGACGAAGCGCCGCGATCGGCAGATGAACGCAGTCGAAATCGCTCATGGCACGTTCCACGCCGGCGACGGCACGCGACGGCTTCAGGATTGACGCACCCGCAGCAGGAGGCCGCAGGAAGCGAGATACAGGACGGAGACGAGGGGGAAGACGGCGGGGGCTCCCGCGGTCTGGGTGACGAGGCCTCCGAGGGCGACGCCGGCCATTGAGGCGACCTGCGTGGTGCTCTGCACCACGCCCAAGATGTGGCCCTGACGATGCGCCGCCGCCTCGCGCGAGATGAGGCCGGTGAGAACCGGCGTCGTGGCGCCGAGGAGCACGCCCCAGAGGCCGTAGCTCGCCGCGAAGACCGCCACGTGGGCCGTGGTCCCGGCGGCCAGCACGGTCGCGGCACAGGCGAGGGCGACGACGGCGATGCCGGCGAGCGCCCTGGGCCGGCAGAGGCCCTCGAAGGTCCGCGCCCAGAGCGCCGCGGACGCGATGAAGCCGGCCGCCATGAGGCCGTAGCAGAGGCCGACGACCCAGTTCTCGACCCCGAAGGTCGTGCGCACGTAGAGGGCGAACGGCATCTGCGGCATGAGCCGGCTGGCGATCAGGCCGCCCTGCGCGAGCAGGAGACTGGCGATCACCGGATTGCGCCAGGCTGCGGCGGGTGCCGCTTCGGCGCGCGCGGTTCGCGGAGCCGCGGTTCCGGTCGGCAGGAGGGCCAGTACGGCGAGGCCGCAGGCCGCGCACAGCCCCGAGGCGGCGGCGTTGATCCAGAAGAAGCTCGCATGGTCGAGGATCACGCCGCCGAGCACGGCGCCGCCCAGGGAGCCGACATTGGTGGAGACCTGCAGGAAGGCGAACAGGCGGCCCCGGCGCTCGGCGGTCACGAGGCCGACCCCGTAGGCCTGGGCCGGCGCCGAGAAGCCGGCACAGGCCCCCTGCACGAAGCGGAGCAGGACGATCACCCAGGCATCGCCCGCGAGGGCCAGGCCAAGCTGGGTGAGCGCCAAGCCCGCCAGGGCGCGGACCATCATCAGCTTGTGGCCGTAGCGGTCGCCCATCCGCCCCCAGAGGCTACCGGTCAAGGCGATTCCCAGCATCGGGGCGACGTAGGTGCCGGTGGAGGCGAGGCCGAACACGGTCTCCGACGTGCCGAGCTCCCGGAGGCGAAGCGGCCAGAACGGCCCGCTCATCTCCATGGCGCCCATAGTGACGAGCTGGATCGCGAACAGCAGGCGGACGATGCCGGTCGAGCCTGACATGTCAGCGGCCATAGGTCGCCGGATCGATGGGGTTCGGCAGGGCGTGCTGGAGCCGATAATCGGCGTAGCGCAGGAGATGCATGCGCAGCAGGGAGCGGGCAGTCCACGGCGCGTGCAGGAAGGCGTCGCGCTCGGTCGACCAGAGAGCCGGGTCGACCCGGTCGGCCACGGCCGCGAAGGCCGCCTGCGTCTCCGCCCCCAGGATCTCCCAGAGTCGCGTGGCGGGCAGCCCGTACGCGGCGGTCAGCGCCAGGGCGAGTTCGTGGAGGTGGCAGACGAAGCACGCATTGAGGACGAGGGCGCGGACGGGCTCGATGTCGTCGCGGAAGACCGTCGGCAGGATGCCGGGGTACCGGTAGGGCTCGAGCGTCAGTCCGCGCGCTTCGAGGAGCGGCGCGAAGGTGCGCCCGTCCCCGAAATCGCGCACGAGGATCCGCAGCGGCCGACCGGCTGGGTCGAAGACGACGCTGGTATTCTGCTGGTGCGCCTCCAGGCCGACCCCGTAGAGGAGGTAGATCGCCAACACGGGCTGCACGACCGTGCGGGCATAAGCCCGGAAGAACGCCTCCGGATCGCCGCTCCCGATCAGGGCGGTTACGAACGGCCGCCCCGTATCCGGGAGCGCGGTGAAGAGGGCCGCAACCGGCACGTGCAGGCTACCCGCGCAGGCCGCGAACACGGGAGCCGTCGCGCGGAACACCACCGAGAGGTCCTTCCCCGGCGCGTCGTCGCGATCGACCGCGTGGCGGTAATGATAGGCGACCTCCTCGGGATAGATCGCCAGCCGGCCGCCAAAGCCCTGCTCGCGGTCCAGAATGGTCGCGATGACGGCGCTGTTGCGCGGTCCCATGTGGATCGACTTGGCCTGGAGGCTGCGCTGCTCGCTCGTCATCCAGAGGGCGATCGGGAGCTTGATGAACGGCGCGTCCGGCGGCCCTTCGGTCATCATCGTGCGGAACGACATGCTCGGCGCGGTCTCGATGTCCGGCCCGTCGAGGATCAGGGTTCCCTCGGCCGTCGCCTCGGCGAAGTGCGCGCGCACGAAGGCTTCGAGGTGCCAGGCGTGGATGGGCAGGGGCAGCCAATCCGCAGCGTCGAGTCCACGGGCGACGAGACCGGCCCGCCAAGGCTCCCAGGTCTCGGGAAAGGCCGACGCGAACCACGCGTGGACGCTCGTGACGTGCGGCATCGTCTCGGCATGGGCCATGTCGGCCCTGAGGGCTGCGACCCGGACGGGGACGCGGGCGGCGAATTCCGGAGACAGGGCGGCAACCTCGGCCTCGCTCAGGCCGGGGCGCGTCTTCCAGGTGGGGTAGAACGGGTGCCCTTCGAGGGCGCCCCATTGGTCGAGCAGGATCGCGGTCGCGCGCACGTCGCTGTGCCGCCGCAGGTAGTCCGGGAGGTCCGCCGCGCCGGCCTCGCGGATGCGGCGGGCGAGGTCCCGGTTCCAGCTCTGCCGGTGTCGGCGCGCCGCGACGTCGTTGGCGATGCTGTCGGCCATGTCGGCCTTCAGCCCGGCGAGCCCTTCTGGACTTGGCGCGAAGTCGAACTGATCCCGGACGAGGTCGAGGAACAGATCCGGATCCGCGACCGGTTCGCGTTCGCCGCTTGCCAGGACCCGCGTGATCGGACCGTGCAGGACGATCGTGCGCGCCGGTGCCACGACCAGATGCGCGAAGTGGAGATGGGCCGGGCCATCCGGGCCGTCCGGAAGCGGGAACCGCGCCTCACGTCCGTCAGGCGACACCGCGAGGCGCGTCACGTCGAGGATGTTCTCGGCGAACAGGCAGCGCACCAGCCGGCGCAGGGCGTTGCGGCGCGCATGGGCGAGCACGGTGGCGTCTTCCGGGATTGCGGGGGAAGCGACGGCGGACGACAGGCCGGTCATTGCGCGGCTCCCGGCCAAGCCCGCGGCAGATGGGAGAGCGGCTCGCCCGCGACGCCGCCCATGTAGCCCAGCGCCCAGCGGTGGATCTCGTCGAGGTGGGGGACGGACACGGACAGGCCCGCGGCCATCTGCACGAGGAGGCCGAGCCCGTAGACCACGTCCTCCCGGAAGGCGCGGCTCGTCCGGTCGAGCACGAAGCCGCCCGCGGCCGGGTCATGGACCAGCGGCGCCCGGATGCCGGCATAGGCCCGGTTCGTGCGCAGGATCGTGAGCATCGTGGCGGTGTCGGCGATCTGGTCGCCGTAGGCCTCGATGATCTCGGTCGCCAGCGGCTTCACCGAGGACAGATCGATCCCGAAATGCCCCGCGGCGGCGCGCCGCAAAGCCTGGTTCTCGGCGTCGCAGCGCTCCAGGAAATAGGCCCCGAGCTCGGGGCAGTCCGTCCACCAGCAGAAGTCTTCGGGCAGCGTCCGGTCGCGCCACTGGCCGTAGGGGCCGACGAGCCCGTAGACGACCGCGCTGTGCATGATCGGGTTGCCGGGGGTCAGGGTGATCGCGAGATAATCCTGCAGCATCTCCACGGGCGCCTCGAACAGGCTGCCCAGATGCGCCGCGAGTTCGGCACGGGCCTCCCGGCTCTCCCGGCGATGGGTCGCGGCGTGGAGCCGCTGCTTGGCGCCGCCCATCCGCACGCTGCGGCCAGGCACGAGGTCGAAGGCGGTGTGCGGCACGTCCTTCAGGCCCCAGATCACCGCGTTCGGTCGGTTGGCCAGGATCTCCGCGGCGAGCCAGTCGAACCCGCAGAAGCCCGGGATCGCGCCGACATAGACCGGTCGGTCGCGACGCAGGTGCGGGCCGATCGCCCGCAGCACGGCGGCCCGCGCGTCGGCCGGCACCGTGATCACCACCACGTCCGCGTGGCGGACCGCGCTGGCGGGATCCGTGCCCACCTGCGCGGGCTCTCCGGGCAGGGCCGATCCGTCCGGCAGGTGGGCGACGATCCCGCCCGCGGCGCCGCCGACGACTGCCGGATTCGATGTGAGCCAGGAGACCCGCACGCCGGGTTGGCGGCTGAACAGCACCGCGTTGAGGTGGCCGGTTCGGCCGCCGCCGCAGATCGCGACGTTGAGGGGGGTCATCGTGTCAGGCCACCGCCAGCAGCGGCACGTCGGGCCGGGCGGCCGCACCCGCCCGACGGCCGAGCCAGGCGTCGAGGCGGTCCCAGACCGCCGGGTCGTGCAGACCCTTCGACTCCATCCAGGCGTCGCTGAAGATGGTCTGAAGGTACTTCTCGCCGCCGTCGGCGACCGAGACGAGAACGTTGCCGGCGATCCGCCCCTCGGCGACGAGGTCCAGCGCCTTGTAGAGGGCGCCGCCGGTGGAGCCGCCGACCAGCAGCCCGTAGCGCCGGGCGAAGTAGCGCGCCGTCTCGAAGGCCTGCGCGTCGGAGACCCGCAGTCCGAGATCGATGCAGCCGTAATCGAGCACGAGGCCGACCGTGTCGCCCTTGGGCGTACCGGTGCCGGATTGGTAATACGGGTGACCGGGGCCGCCGAACACGATCGAGCCCTCGGGCTCGACGGCGGCGATGACGGTCCGGGCGTCGTGCGCCTTGAGGCCGCGGCCGATCCCCGTCACCGAGCCGCCCGTCCCGACGCAGCCCACATAGGCGTCGATCCGGTCCCCGACCTGTGCGACCGCCTCGCGAACGAAGGCGCTGTAGCCGCCGGCATTGGCGGTGTTGTCCGACTGGTTCATGAAGATCGCGCCGGGGATCTCCTCGGCGATCTGCGCCGCGAGGCGCTGCCGCTCGACCACCGCGACCTCGTCCTCGCGGTACGTGCCCGCGACCATGCGGATCTCCGCGCCCAGCGCCCGCATCACGGCGATCTTGTCCGGCGCGGCGTGGTGATCGACCACCGCGATGAAGCGCAGGCCGAACTCCACGGCCGCGATGGCAAGGCCGATGCCTGTATTTCCGGAGGAGGATTCAACCACGACTCCGCCCGGCCGCAGACGCCCGGCCTTTATGGCGGCCAGCACCATGCTGTAGGCCATCCGGTCCTTGGTGCTGCCGCCCGGATTCATCTTCTCCATCTTGAGGAAGAGCCGCGTCGTCCCGGGCGAGACGGGGATCTGCAGGAGCGGCGTGTTGCCGATCAGATCGGAAACCTTGTCGACGATCATGGGGCGACCTCACTTGTCCCGGACGAAGACGAACGCACCGTCGGGGGATGGGCCGGCGACCAGCCGCGCGGGCATGGGATGCCGGTGGAACTCGTTCTCCAGCAGGTCCATCTGGTAGCCAGCCGTATTCGCGTAGATCAGCAGATCCCCGGGCTGCGGAGCGCTGGCGAACGCAAGCAGCCGGTGCGAGACGACGTCGCCGTCGAGGCAGCTGTGGCCGGCGATGAAGGCCCGCAGGGGCGCCACGTCCGGCGTCCGGGCTGCGGCGGGGAGCAGGATCGGATCGATGAGGAACTCGGACGCGAACCAGGTCTCGCAGGCGCTGAAGCTGCTGCCCTCGACGAAGACGACCGCGGTGCCGTCCCCGATGGGTTTCGTCCGGATGACGCGGAACAGGCTGATCGCGGCCTGATCGACCAGGCTGCGGCCGGGCTCGAGGGCGAGTTGGAGGCCCGCCGACCGGATATAGCCGGCGACCGTGGTTCCGCGACAGGGCGCCCGCAGCAGGCCGGTGATCCAATCCGCGGCGGTCAGGGCGCTTCCGTAGGGATAGAAATCGCCCGGAACCCGGCCGGTGCCGTAATGCTCCGGCGCCTGCTCCGAGAGGTACTGGGCGTAGGCCTCGGGCGCGACGTAGCGCACCGGCAGACCGCCGCCGACATCGATCAGGCGCGGCGGCAATCCCAGGCCCATCGCGGCCTCCACCAGCGCGGCGACCTCCGCGACGGCCACGGCGCGGCTCTCGTAATCGTAGCCCGAGAGGTGGAGGTGGAAGCCCTCGAAGGCGATGCGGGCGCCGGCCCGGGCGACGCGGCGAAGCCCCTCCAGCACGGCATCGGTGGCCATGCCGAACCGGGTGCGGCCCGCCGAGCGCGGACGATAGCGGAGCAGCACACGCGCCCGGCCGGTCGGCCCGAGGATCGTGTCGAGGTCGTCCAGTTCCTCGAGGGAATCGACGGCCACGACGGCGCCCGCCCCGGCGAGCTGCCGGAGGAACAGCGCGGTCTTGGCCGGGCCCGTCGCACAGATGCGCGCGGCGCCCGCCCGCACCGCATCCTCGAATTCGGCGGCGCTGGAGACATCGACCCCGATTCCGGCGGCGACGGCAGCCCTGATCAGCGCCTGGGACTTGTTGGCTTTGGCGCCGTAGAAAAGCGCGTGATCGACGCGCTCTGCGGAGAGCGCGCGGCGCATCCGTTCGACGTTGCCCGCGACGGTGTGCGGCCAGACGATGTTGAGGGGCGAGCCGTGCCGAGCCACGAGCGCGTGCAGGCATGCGGGGGTGTCGCGGATCACCCGCTCGATCAACGGATCGAGGAGCGGAGGCAGCGGCGGCGGCCCCGGCCGCACGCGCCGTGCCGCGAACGGGGCGCTCAGCGTCACGCTCACAGGTCGACCGCCATCGACAGCAGGTAAATGCGCGGTGCGCCCTGGAAGAAGGTCCCGAACGTGGCGACCCCGGTCCAGTAATTCGCCCCGGTCACGTTCAGCACGGTCGCCCGGAATGTCGTCCGGTGCGCGCCGATCACCGTCGCGTAGCGCAAGCCGAGATCGAGCCGCGCCCAGTCCGGCAGAGCCTGCGTGTTCGCCAGATCGACGAACTGGTGTCCGGTGTAGAGCACCGCACCGTCAAGTGTCAGGCCCGGCAGATCCCACTCCGCGCCCAGGCTCGCCTGCACCCCCGGCACCCCGATCGGCCGGTGTCCCAGATTGGCGGCCAGGGCCGTCTGGGTGAGCGCACCGTCGAGCAGCGTGACGCCGCCGACCACCCGCACCTGCGGGGTGACCTCGCCGAACAGGGTGAATTCGAGCCCGCTGACCCGCTGCTCGCCCGTCTGGGCGAAACGGTTCTGCGGCCCGAGCTCGCCGCCGGGCTTCGTGATCCGGAAGGCGCCGAGCGTGGCGCCGAGCCGGCCGAGATCGAGCTTGACGCCGGCCTCGACCTGACGGGCCACGTAGGGCGCCAGGATCTCGCCGGAATTTCTCGCCACCAGCGGCGCCACGTCACCGCGACTCAGGCCCTCGGCGTAGTTGCCGTAGAGCGAGACCGTGTCCCAGGGCCGGACCACGAGGCCGAGCACCGGGGTGGTGGCGCCCTTGTCGTAGGACGAGGCCGGGGTGCCGACATTCGACAGGTAATTGTCGGCCTCGACGCGCTGGCGGCGCACACCGAGGGTCAACAGGACGTGCTCGTCCAGGGCCGACAGCGTGTCGGCCACGGAGACCCCCGACAGGGTGCTGTCGGAGAAGCGCGGCCGGCCGGCGCCGTAGATCGGCGCGATATAGGCCCCGCGGGTGGGCGCGTAGAGGTTCGACAGGTAGGCGCCCCGGCCGGGGGAGACCCACCGGTCCGCGTCCTCCGTGTACGCGGAAGCCTGCACCGTGACGGCGTGGTGGATGAACCCGGTCTCGAAGCGCGCCCGCACGCCGCCGTCGGCCGTCAGCCGGTCGACGCCGAGAGCGTAGAATTGCGGCGTGCTGGTCGTGTCGCCGCGCAGGTTGAGGATCGTCGGGGCGGACTGGAAGTAGCGCTCCACCCCCGTCCGTCCGCCGCCGACATCCGCGAACAGCGTGAGCTGGTCGGTGAGGTCGTACTCGGTGCGCAGCAAGCCGCCGTGATCGTCGATGTCCGAATACTCCCAGGGCCGGGTCGGGTTCAGGTGGCCGTCGGGTGCCCGCGGCACGGGCACGCCGGCTCTCAGGAGGAACGGACGCAACGGTGCGCTAAAGCGATCGGTCTGTGCCAGCAGATAGAGCCAGGCGCGGAACCGGTCGCCCTGGTAGTCGAGGGCCAGAGCCCCGACGCCGGTCGTCTCGGTCTGGTGGTCGAAGGGCGTGGCGCCGCCGCGCAGGCTGCCGACCACCCGGGCGCCCCATTCCCGCCCGGGACCCCAGCGGCGCGCCACGTCGACCTGGCTGCCGCCCCAGGCGGCGGAGCCGAAATCCAACGTCACGCGGGTCAGGTCGTCGCCGGCGCGCTTGGGGACGATGTTGACCACCCCGCCGACCGCGCCGTTCGGCGAGACCCCGGTCAGGGCAGCCGAGGGGCCCTTCAGGACCTCGATGCGCTCCGCGTAGTCGGTGAAGCTGCGGAAGCTCGGCGCGATCCCGTAGAGCCCGTCGAAGGCGACCTCGCCGCTGGTATTCTCGTTGGCCGGAAAGCCGCGGACGGAGAAGGAGTCGAACGGCGCTCCCGTGGTCTGGGTGGCGCGCACCGAGGGATCGAGGGCGAGGGCCTCGTTGACCGTCCGCGCCTGCCGGTCGCGGATGAGGGTATCGGTGTAGCTGGTGATGCTGAACGGCGCCTTCCGCGTCTCGGTGTCGCCGAGCAGGCCGAGCCGCCCGCCCTGCGCGACCTGGCCGCCGGCATAGGATGGCATCGGCCCGCGGCGCGCCGAGACGGCCTCGACCGAGATTTCTTCCAGGATGACGTTCGACTCAACAGGACGCTCCTCGGCGGACGCGGAGCTCAAGCAGCCAATCAGCACCACGGTTATGACCGCAATCCGCCTCGTCAAGAACCGGCGGAATCGTTCAGATGGCATCGTCGTCATAGATTTATTACAGTATACCAAACGCAAGATCGTAGATAAAAGATCATCTGTCAGAAATTCTTCTGCAGATGGCTTCGGACCAACATCTCTCACGCCGCAAATGATTCGACAAGATATCTTCGAGTCAATCGAAGTCTTTCTCATTTTACTTGTTTTAATTTAATCGCACGATCCGATCATTCTAAATGTCGAAACGCGTCGCGACCCGTTCATCACAGATTTTGTTTTAGATACATCAGTATTAAGCAGACATTATAGGTTTAATTGCCCCAATGCTGTCGGATGACTGTGGTTTTTCAATTGCGTCGCTCATCGTCGGTGCGCGTTTTCGAGTCGGCACGTGAAGCCGGAGCGCTGACAGCGCTGGCCCACGCAAGCCGCCGCTCACGGGCGTGACGGCTCGAGCGCGGGGCAACGTCTTCTCGGCATGCTGAAAGAGGGCACGTCCGTTCGGGAAACGACTGCGCTGGCTCGCAAGCCATGGCTTGCTGTCGCGCCGCGTGACATCCCGTAAGCCGCCGCGACGCGAATGATCGTTTGAGCATCGCAGTGGGACCGCAGCCCATGATCCGGAAGCGGTCATTCCCCGTACGATCCAGGCCGGGCATGCGGAAGGCCGCCAGGACGGCCCGACAGCGGCCGTCGCTCGGCCGCCGCTCAAGGCCTGCTGGGGATGGTGAGCCACCTTCGAATCGTTGCCGGGAAGCTGTCCTTGGCGGTCAAACCTCTCGGGGATAGAAGCCTCTGCGGATCTGATCCCCGGCGGGATGCAAAGTTGCGAAAAGACAAATAACGTCAGATCTCCTGCAGAATACGTATTCGCCTGATGCGAAATCCGAGTATGCGCTGGAAATGCCGAAGCCCATTGGGTAATTGAGAAGGACTACGGGTGTCGACCAAGTGCCGGACGCCCTCAACGGCCAGCCGCTCGACCACCACTTTCGTGAGAAGATAGCGCGCATCCGAACGATGCTGGGTTTCACCGAGCGAGACGAACGCCTGTAGAAGTGCCCATTCCCCCTCGTGGGGCGTGACGGCGATCACAAGTGGCTCACCGCTCTGTGCGAATGCGACAGTCCATAACCCGCTGCCAACCAAGTAAGAATGGTCGCTGTCACGCTCCCGATAGAGGGGGTTGGATTTGACGGCGATAGCACGATCCAGCACAGCAACGAGTTCGACTTGCTCACTTCTGTCATGAACTTGTCGACATGAAATGCCAAGTTTTTCCGCAGACTTAACTTTGCGTCGAAGCGTCTGCTTGGATGATCCAAGACTGTAATCCTGCGGCACAGCAGGAACGTCCAGGACGCAGGCTCCGGTGTCGGATAATTTGAAAATCTTCGCCAAACAAACCGTGTTCAGCGCTTTTGCTATAAGCTCACCTTCAGGCCGATGGCTCAGACGCGCATTCAGGCGCGGTAAACGCGCAATACATCTCGCGGCCATCAGAGTTGACTGCGGATGCATGGCTAAATAGACAGGTATTTTTACTTTTGCGTTGTTTGCCCTTTCCCAAAACTGGGAGAGCCAAGCCTCGCAATCCTGAGGCAGCCCCTCAAGCTGTGCCGTAGAAATCTGTACTGCTGGCGTGATATTTAAATAAGACAAGACTGCTCTATAAATTCTTGGCCATCCGGCGCCGATTGATCTTCCCGCTGGCTCAATCATTCCGCCCCTCAAAACGTTATAATACGGCCTAAATCACCGATATTTTCTTATATTGTTTCGCCTTCAGCGAGCTTGAAGCCATATTGCGCCATATCAATGGTGCCGGCGCAGAATCGCCTCTTTTTATTAAACAAATTTGATCATTGTCAAGTAAGTATTCATGCTGACAATGCTGGGGCCGGAGCGATCGTGCCGTGCGCCGGGGATGGGACTGGGGCAATCAAGCGCCCGATACGGCGACCCCTATCTTGCGGACGAAATGTCTGGCGGCATCGGCGGTCTCGTCTTCCGAGACCTTTGCGGTCCGAGGAAGGCGGCGCTTGATAGCGCAGGCCATCGCCGGGGCACGCCATCACGGATCGGGACACCGATGCGCGGCGATCCCGGGAGACACATTTGCCGACCGGCACAGATTTCGGTTCGTCTTCCGGCTGGCATCTGTGCCCGGGAAAACACTTGTTTCTCCGGTTTGATCGTATGTTCTGGACGAACGGTCCGCGCTGGCGCTTTCGGGATCAGAAAGGCGGCTCGGTCCCACCCCGCGGAACCGGATGGACGTCCGACGACGCAGGTCGATTGAATGTGCACAAGCGGGCACGGCCGCCCTCTCCGGCCCGTGCGCACCATCGCGCCTTCTCTCGCGCCCGATGACAGGGCTGCCCATGACGGCCTGGTCCGGGGCTGCAAAGCCGGTCCCGCGACCCCAAGCGACGCTTATCCCCGTGCCCGTCCAGCTCTGCCGACATCCCGGTGGCGTTCGGTTCCGGCGGTGCGCCTGCCATTGAACCACACCGGGTTTCCCGGAGGCTGTCCGGTTTGGGTCAGGCGCGCCGCCGGATCGGGGATAGTGGTGCGAATCCGTCGCCCCCGGACGACGCCGGCCGAGCCCAGCGTCCGCGTCAGCCGGGCCACCGTGCAGCGCGCCACCACGATCCCGTCGCGGGCGAGTTGCCGCCAGACCTTGCGCACACTGTCGACCCGGAAGTGTGCCGCGTCGACGCGCCGGATCTCGGCCATCAGTACCGCGTCCCGTTTGGCGCGGGCCGGAAGCCGCTCCGGATCAGTCCGGCGCGCGGCATGGGCGTGGTCCGTCGACGGGGCGATCGGCAGCACCCTGCAGATCGGTTCGACCCCGTCGGTCGCGCGATGATCGTCGATGAAGGCGATCATGACCGAAACCGGCGGTCGAGCTCCGCCTGGGCAAACTACGCCGACGCCTTCCTCAGGATCTCGCTGTCCTGTGGGAGCTCGCGGACTTCGCGTTCCAGGGTCTTGATCCGCTCGCGCTCATTCGTCGTCGGTCCGGCTTGCACGCCCCGATCGCGTTCGGCCTGGCGTCCTCAGTCGCGCAGCGTCTCACCCGAGCAACCGAACTTGGCCGCGATCGAGCGGATCGCTCCGTACTGCGAATCGGGCTCGCCTTGGTGCTCCAGCACCAGCCGGACTGCCCGCTCGCGGACCGCGGGGGAACACGGTGGGGTATGCTTCGTCATGGCTCCGCTCTCTCAAGAGTTGAAGCCTTCGAAAATCCCGGGGCGGTTCAGCCGGCGTCGACGGCCGAGCTTGCCCTGTTGCAGCCCGATGCCTTCGGCTAACATGGCAACATGACTCGACGTGCCGCCTCGCGTCCGCTCCGCCTTGCCGCCGGCCTCGGCCTCTGCCTGCTTCAGGCGTCACCGGCCGCAGCCCAGGCGCTGCTGTGGCCCTCGATCGGCTTCGCACCGCTGCCGTCCTTCGCGTGGCCCCAGACGGCCGAGGACGCGTATGGCCGCTGGACCGGCTCCTACGCCCGCCTGTCGACCGGATATGCGGTGACCGCCTCCCGGCATTTCGGCAACTCCTCGGGCCCCACGATCGGCTTCGAGGGCGGCCGGATGTGGCAGGAGGGCCCGATCCTCTACGGGATCAGCGGCGGGCTCGACTATCTGGCCGGGCTCGACGGCAACCTGACGCCGGGCTACGGGCGCCTCGCCTATACGCGCGACTTCGCCGGCGCCCTGGAGGTGAAGGTCGGGACGCTCCTGACGCCGGACGTGCTGCCCTACGCCAAGGGCGGCGCTGTGGCGCTCCACGAGTCCCTGCGGGTCGGGCCGACGCCATCGACGCTGCCGTTCACCCGCCAGGACATCGCGGTGCGGCCGGTGGCGGGCGTCGGCGTCGAGTGGGCGGTCACGGACCGTCTCTCCCTGGCGGTCGAGGCGGGGGTGGTGGGCGCCGGCATCCGCTGAGGCCCGGAGCGGCGGTCACCCGCCGCGCTCGCGCGTCCGCGGAGGCGTCGTGCGGCGCGGGCCTGGATCCGGTGCGAGGGCCATGAGCGTCGCGAGTTCACGCCAGCCGTAGGCGACCTCCGTGAACCGGCCCTGGACGCGCAGCCCCGCATCCCCATCGAGCCGCGTGCCCCCGCATTGCTCGTAGAAGCGCCGGCCCGCCGCATTCTCGCGCAGCACCCAGAGCCCGGCGGCGCGGTACGCGGCGGTCTGCAGACGCATCGCCATCCTGGCCATGAGCGCCCGCCCCACGCCCTGCTTCTGCGCGGCGCGCAGGACGTAGAGGCTGCTGATCTCCCCGTCGAAGCCAGCCGCAGCCTGCACGTCCGAGCGCTGGGCGTTGCAGGTGCCGAAGCCGACCGGCCTGCCGCCAAGCTCGGCCAGGTAGGCCGCGCCGCCGCGCGTCGCTGGCGGTTTGCTCAGAAGCTGCGCCCACCAGGCCTGCCGCACCTCGACGGTGAGGGCGGAGATCATCGTGTCGGGCAGGAGGCCGGTATAGGTCTCGTGCCAGGCGATCACGTGAATCGCGGCGATCGCAGGCGCGTCCTCCGGCCCCGCGCGCCGCACTGTCACGGCGCGCGCCTTCGGGATTCTGGCCGCCGCCACGGCGTGCGGGGCCGGGCGCCGGCGCTATTTCGGCGCGAAGGCCCAGTAGTCGAGGTCCAGGATCACGGCCGGGTCGTAGCCCTCGCCCGCGCGGTCCGGGAAGGCGCCGCAGGGCTGGTTCTTGGTGGCGACCGTGCGCAGGCGCAGGAGCCCGACATCGTCGCGGCCGACATCGGCCGAATCCAGCACCTCGCTCCAGGCATAGACCGTGTCGCCCGCAAAGAGCGGTGCCACGTGACGGCCGGCATTGATGCCGGCGATCGCGAACACGTTGGCGAGCCCGTTGAAGCTGAGCGCCCGGGCGAGCGAGATCACATGGCCGCCATAGATCAGCCGCCGGCCGAACCGCGTGTCCTTGGCGGCCAGGCCATCGAAATGGACCTTGGCGGTGTTCTGGAACAGGCGCGTGGCGATCTGGTGCTCGGCCTCCTCGACGGTCATGCCGTCGACGTGGTCGATCTTCTCGCCCACCGCGTAATCGGCGAAGCGGTGCGGGCTACCGGCCAGATCCGTATCGTAGGCGGCGGCCGACAGCTTCGGCAGGGCGCCCGCAAGATCCCGCGGATCGACCACCTTGGCGAGGCTCGGCACGTGCTCCTCGGCGATCGCGGCCTCGGGGTCGCGCTTGCGCACGAGGACCCAGCGGCAATAGCTCAGCACGGTCTCGCCGTGCTCGTCGGAGCCGACCGAGCGCACGTAGACCACGCCGGTCTGGCGGTTCGAGCTCTCCTTGAGGCCGATCACCTCGGAGACGGTCGACAGGGTCTCGCCCGGATAGACCGGCCGCCGGAACCCGCCCTCGGCGTAGCCGAGGTTGGCGAGCGCGTTGAGGGAGACGTCCGGCACGGTCTTGCCGAACACCATGTGGAAGGTGAGCAGGTCGTCGAGCGGGCTCTTCGGGTAGCCGAAGGCGCGCGCGAAGGCGTCCGAGGACTGCACGGCGAAGCGCGGCCCGTAGAGGCCCGTGTAGAGCGCCACGTCCCCCACCGTCACGGTGCGCGGGGTGGCGTGGCGGATGGTCTCGCCGAGGCGGAAATCCTCGAAGAAGCGGCCGGGATTCGTCTTCACGGTCGATCGATCCTACTGCGCGTAAACGTAGGTTGCGGGCACGGCATATTCGTGCAGCAGGCGGCTGACGAACAGCAGCAGCAGGATCAGGATGATCGGCGAGATGTCGACGCCACCGAGATTGGGCAGCAGGTTGCGGATCGGCCGCAGCACCGGCTCGGTGATCCGGTAGAGCACCTCGCCGATCTGCGCGACGATCGGATTGCGCACGTTCACCACGTTGAAGGCCACGAGCCAGCTGAGGACCGCGCTGGCGATGAGGACGTAGATGAAGAGCTGGACGACCGTGTCGAAGAGCCAGATCAGGGCGTTCATGCGGGTTCGCGCGTATCCTTCGGGGCGCCCGCGACCCAGCGCCGGAGCGGCGCGTGGCGGGCGACGGTGAAACAGGAATTGACAGGCTGAGCCGCCCGCGCCTACAAGGCCGGCGCCTCGACGGGGCTGTAGCTCAGATGGGAGAGCGCCGCAATCGCACTGCGGAGGTCAGGGGTTCGATTCCCCTCAGCTCCACCAGGGGTCCTTGCGCAAATCGCAGGATCCCGGTGGTCTTCGAACTACTCGACTTGTCAGTAGCTTAGCTCGAGCATCTTGCTTCAGCCGCGTCTCTGTCGCGTCTCCGGGGCCGGATCACCGGCCATTCTGCCCCCGGTCTCCACAGGCCTCATTCCCGTTTCCTGCGATGCTGCCCGCGGCCCTCGATTGGTTTTTCCGCGACCGCACCAGCGGGCGCATCGTGATTGGCCAGTGGCCGAACACGCCGCTGTGGCTGTTCGGCTTGATGCAGGCCGTCGCCTGGATCGCGGGGGAGGACACCGCCGTCGGCCGTTAGGCGGACCTCGTATCCTGGATTGCCCTCGCGGTCTGGGCGGGCGATGAGCTACTGCGCGGGGTCAACCCATGGCGGCGCTGCTTGGGAGCCGCGGTGCTGATCGGGATGGCGGTGCGCCTGATCGCCTGATCGCTTCCGGAGTCGATGGCGTCAGTCGTACGGAGCCCCGGCAAGACGCTCAGACGTTACAAGCCGAGGAAGCGTTCTTGCGCGTCCCAGGCGGGGGGCAGCTCGCAGAGATGGCGCAGGCCGATGCCCCGGGGCAGCCTCGCCTCGACGATCGCGCGGACGATGCGGGGGGAGAGCAGGGCGAGCGACAGCGTCATGCGCACCGAGCGCTCGGTGCGCTGCTCGGCCAAAGCGATCGTTTCGATGCCCGCGCTTCGCCCGGCCACGAGATCCCGCATCCAGGTCCGGCCTGCGGCGATGCCTGAGAGCATGCGGGTGCGATCTTCCGCCTTCATCGCCCGCAGCCGATCGCCCTCGCGGCCCGGCGGTACGACGATCGCCTGGCGGCGCCGCTGCGGCTGATGCGTGAAGGCCAGCGACTGGGGAGGGCGCTCCCCGGTGAACTGCAGCACGAGGTGATCGGCATGCACCGTCACCGTCTCGAGTTCAGCTACGACCAAGGCAGCGTCATCAAGCGGTGCTGGGCTCGGTGCAGCGATGCTCCGCAGACCGGCCACGACCACCGCCTCGATCGATGCAGCGGGCAGGCGCAGCCGCTTGTCGTTTATCCCTACTGTCCGGGAGACGTAGTAGCGGTAGCGCACCGCGCCCTTCTGGGCGTGGCTCGGCACCATCAACTCGCCCCAGGCATCGCGCAGGCGCCCAGCGAGGAGATGCACGCTCTCAGCTCGCGTGCGGTGATGCTGATGGTGGTTGGTGGCGAGCCGATCCTGCACGGCCTGCCATGTCGCCTCGTCCACGATCGCGGGATGCTGGCCTTCATGGACCTGCCCCTTGTGCCGGAGTTGACCGACGTAGAGGGGATTGCCCAGCAGCTTGTACAGATGCCCGCGTGAGAAAGGACCTCCACCGGTCTCTCGCCCGGCCCCGTCGCGGCGAGCTGGCAGGGTGATACCCTGCCCGTCGAGGTCCTGCTTCAGCCCCGCCACCGTGCCGTGGGCGAGGTAGCCCGCGAAGATCGCCCGGACGAGGGCGGCGTGCTCCTCGACGACGTGCAGCGCTCGGCCCTCGACCCGGTAGCCGAGCGGCACGACCCCGCCCATCCAGATCCCCTTGCGCTTGCTCGCGGCGATCTTGTCGCGGATGCGCTCGCCGGTGACCTCTCGCTCGAACTGGGCGAACGACAGCAGCACGTTCAGCGTGAGCCGCCCCATGCTGGTGGTGGTGTTGAATGCCTGGGTCACCGACACGAACGAGACGCTGTGTCCGTCGAACAGCTCGACCAACTTGGCGAAGTCGGACAGGGCCCGGGTCAGCCTGTCGACCTTGTACACGACGATCACGTCGACGCGCAGGGCTCGCACCTCGGCCAACAGTCGCTGCAGGGCGGGTCGTTCGAGCGATCCGCCGGAGAAGCCGCCATCGTCGTAGCGGCCAGGCAGCAGACGCCAGCCCTCGTGCGCCTGGGAGCGGACATAGGCCTCGGCCGCCTCTCGCTGGTTGTCGAGGGAGTTGAACTCCTGATCGAGCCCGTGCTCGGTCGAGACCCGGGTATAGATCGCGCAGCGCTGCGTCGGCCGTGTGCCGGGAGGCGGTGTCTGCCGTGGTTTGGGGGAGCGGGCACTCATGCCTCAACCCTCCCCGTTCGTGTCTCTGCACCGCCAGCAGCTTTGGCGCGTAGGCCGAAGAAGCGGGGGCCGTTCCACTTTGTACCGGTGATGAGCCGCGCCACCCGGGACAGGCTTTCGTAGGTCGCACCGTTCCAGGCGTAGCCGGCCTCCAGCACCTGCACGGTGTGCATCACCCCCGCCCATTCCCGCGAGAGCGTCACACCGGGGGTGTGCCCGCGCCGATCCGGCACCGGCACCGACACGCGGATCGGCAGAACGTCCCCTCCCTGGTCCAGCTGATCCCTTACTCGCACGAGCCGATCGAGGGCTCGTGCCGTATCGCGGTCGAGGTCACCGTAGGCGAGGACCTGCAGGCGGTAGGCGATGACCCGCGCGCGCTGCGCGGGCGGGAGGCCGGGAGGTGGGGCTGCGCCGAACAGCTGACGCCAGCGCCGCTCGAGTGCCGCCGCGTCCATCCCGGCGAGCGCGTCGAGCGAGGCGGACACGCGGTCCGCCTCGCCCTCCGTGATGGCTCGAGGCCGCGCCATCAAGCGGTGGCCTGCGTCGGCGCACCCGCATGCGGGTCAGATTCTCTGCCTCCCGTCAGCGCACGGGCCGGAGTTTCCGCCTTGCGTCGGGCGCGGTTACGGGCCGCGGGCGGGGGCGGCAGGATACGGTAGGACATCGCCGCGTCCGGGCGAGCTGCCTTGGCCAGCGACTGTCCTCCCGACCGGATCCGCGAGAGGGCGGCGCGGGTCGTATGTGGCAGCCAGCCCGTCGCCGCGATCAGCTCGGTCAGCGTCGCCCCCTCGTCCCGGGCCAGCAGCGTCATCACCAACGCCTTCTTGTTCGGGCGGGATGTTGCCCCGGCTACCGGGGGTTGGGTGAGGCCGATGGCTCCGTAGCCCGCGGGCGTGAGACGATGCTGTCCGTCCGGTACGTCCGACGGGGTGATGAGCGCGTTGCTCAGGAGGCGCCCGATGAGCCGTTTGCGGCTGGCCGGCTTCACCGTCAGGGCGAAGTGCAGGCGTCCCTCGTCCGCGGCGGCAGCCTGCAGAATGCCCGCCTCGGTGCGGGTGAGCGAGATGGTGGTCATGGGTCGGGGTCTCCGTCAGCGGCAGGCCAGGCCCTGCCACGACCCCGACCCCGCGGACGGCGCGAGGTCGGCCTGCGGGGCAAGGTGCATGTGGCTGGAGAGACGACCCCCAGGCGGGGAAAGCCACTATTCGTTGAGTGGTCTGTTCTGACGCTCCCCCGCTGCCCTCGGTCCAAACTAGCGCAGCCTCAGCGATACCGGCTGCGTCGTCCCGGCAACCACACACGCTCCGTTCGCTCCGGCAGTCCAGTCGAATGTGCGGATGGGCGGGGACGGTGCGGAACTTCGCGCTGTTGTCCACTGCCAACGGAAGATCGTGACCCTTCTCAGACCTTCAGAAGGTCCGCTTGCTGGAGGTCTGATCGAACCAGAATGACCGAAGGTGGCCGAAAGCTGCTGGTCGGCTTTGAAGTCCGTGAGACATGAAGCCGACCAAAACGTGTCGTCTGGCCCGTCATTGATGTACAAACCTAGACGCGGCAGTGGACGCCTACGTCACGACGGGGCCGTGCCTCGACGAACGTCAGCCGGCGCCTCTCGGCGCGCAATTGTACAATGAGGAACGCGGTCTTTCCACGTGAATTCGCGGCGGAGTAGCACCAATTCGGCAATCATAAATCTCCACGATTTCACTCCTGCGGGCATTCAAGGGTCTCCTAACCAAGTCGAGACGCCACTAACATGCATTAAGGCCGGATCGCGCGGCGCAAGCTAAACAGCAACGTCCGGCGATGCGCCGCTCCCATTTTCGGTCCAATGGCCGCCCGTCAGGACGTGCAACGTGCTGGCCCACTCTGCGGGTCGAATGATTGGGCAACCATCCACCGCTGGGCCGCATTGCTGTTCGTCGTCATCGATGGTTTTTCGCTATCGCCCACGACCCAGACGGCTGCCTCGTTGGGCTAAATCCATCGACTCTGAAGGTGTGTCCGAATGACGCCGACCACGTCACAGTTGGAGCCGAAGCTCCTCCTGAAGAGTCTTCGCGCGTTTCGGAAGGGGGACTTCTCGACCCGCCTGCCGCTGGACCTGACAGGCATCGATGGCGAGATCGCGGAAGCGTTCAACGACATCGTCGAGTTGAACCAGGGGCTCGCTCGGGAACTCGACAGGGTCGCGCGCGCGGTCGGCAAGGATGGGCGCATCAATGAGCGCGGCAAGCTCCCGGCGGCGACAGGGGGTTGGAACGACTGCGTCGATTCGGTCAATACGATGATCGGCGATCTTGTCCAGCCGACCACCGAGGTGGCGCGCGTCATCGGGGCGGTTGCGAAAGGCGACCTCGGCCAGACCATGCAGATCGAGATCGAGGGCCGCCCCCTGAAGGGCGAGTTCCTGCGCATCGGCAAAGTGGTCAACACGATGGTCGACCAGTTGAACTCCTTCGCCTCGGAGGTGACGCGCGTCGCCCGCGAGGTCGGCTCGGAGGGCAAGCTGGGTGGCCAAGCCCAGGTCAAGGGCGTCGGCGGGACCTGGAAGGACCTCACCGACAACGTCAACCTGATGGCAGCGAACCTGACTGGTCAGGTCCGGAACATCGCCGAGGTCACGACGGCGGTCGCGAATGGCGATCTATCCAAGAAGATCACCGTCGACGTAAAGGGCGAGATCTTGGATTTGAAATCGACTATCAACACGATGGTCGATCAGCTGAACTCCTTCGCCTCGGAGGTGACGCGCGTCGCCAAGGAGGTGGGCTCGGAAGGCAAGCTCGGCGGCCAGGCCCAGGTCAAGGGCGTCGGTGGTGTCTGGAAGGACCTGACCGACAACGTGAACATGATGGCCGAGAACCTGACCGGCCAAGTGCGCAACATCGCCGAGGTCACGACAGCGGTCGCGCGCGGCGATCTGTCCAAGAAGATCACCGTCGACGTGAAGGGCGAGATTCTGGCCTTGAAGCTGACCATCAACACGATGGTGGACCAGCTGAACTCCTTCGCCTCGGAGGTGACGCGCGTCGCGCGCGAAGTCGGCACCGAAGGCAAGCTCGGTGGTCAAGCCCAGGTCGAAGGTGTCGGCGGAACCTGGAAGGACCTCACCGACAACGTCAACATGATGGCCGCCAACCTCACCGGGCAGGTGCGCAACATCGCCGACGTGACCACGGCGGTGGCCAACGGCGACCTCTCCAAGAAGATCACCGTCGACGTGCGCGGCGAAATCCTGGAGCTGAAGAATACCATCAACACGATGGTCGACCAGCTGAACTCCTTCGCGTCGGAAGTCACCCGCGTCGCCCGCGAGGTCGGCTCGGAGGGCAAGCTCGGCGGCCAGGCGCAAGTGCGCGGCGTCGCCGGAACCTGGGCCGACCTGACCGACAACGTCAATCTGATGGCCGCCAACCTCACCGGTCAGGTGCGCAACATCGCCGACGTGACCACCGCGGTGGCCAACGGCGACCTGTCCAAGAAGATCACCGTCGACGTGCGCGGCGAGATCCTGGAGCTGAAGAACACCATCAACACGATGGTGGACCAGCTCAATTCCTTCGCGTCGGAAGTGACCCGCGTCGCAAAGGAAGTCGGCTCGGAGGGCAAGCTCGGCGGACAGGCCCGCGTCGAGGGCGTGGCGGGAACCTGGGCCGACCTCACCGACAACGTCAACCTGATGGCGGCCAACCTGACCGGTCAGGTGCGCAACATCGCCGACGTGACCACCGCGGTGGCCAACGGCGACCTGTCCAAGAAGATCACCGTCGACGTGAAGGGCGAGATTCTGGAGCTGAAATCGACCATCAACACGATGGTGGACCAGTTGAACTCCTTCGCGTCGGAAGTCACCCGCGTCGCCCGCGAAGTCGGAACGGAGGGCAAGCTCGGTGGGCAGGCCCAGGTCAAGGGCGTCGGCGGCGTGTGGAAAGGCCTGACCGACAACGTGAACATGATGGCGGCCAACCTCACCGGTCAGGTGCGCAACATCGCCGAGGTCACGACGGCGGTGGCCAACGGCGATCTGTCCAAGAAGATCACTGTCGCTGTCGAAGGCGAGATCCTGGAGCTGAAGTCGACCATCAACACGATGGTGGATCAGCTGAACTCCTTCGCCTCCGAGGTGGTCCGCGTCGCCCGCGAAGTGGGTATCGAAGGCAAGCTCGGCGGGCAGGCTCAGGTGCGCGGGGTCGGCGGAACCTGGAAGGACCTCACCGACAACGTGAACATGATGGCGGCCAACCTCACCGGTCAGGTGCGCAACATCGCCGACGTGACCACCGCGGTGGCCAACGGCGACCTGTCCAAGAAGATCACCGTCGACGTGAAGGGCGAGATCCTGGAGCTGAAATCGACCATCAACACGATGGTGGACCAGTTGAACTCCTTCGCGTCGGAAGTCACCCGCGTCGCCCGCGAGGTCGGCTCGGAGGGCAAGCTCGGCGGACAAGCCCAGGTACGCGGGGTCGGCGGAACCTGGAAGGACCTCACCGACAACGTGAACATGATGGCGGCCAACCTGACCGGTCAGGTCCGCGGCATCGCGGATGTCGTCACCGCGGTGGCGCAGGGCGACCTCAAGCGGAAACTCTCCGTCGACGCCAAGGGCGAGATCGCCGCCCTCGCGGATACCGTCAACGAGATGATCGAGACCCTCGCGACCTTTGCCGATCAGGTCACCAACGTCGCCCGCGAGGTGGGCGTCGAGGGCAAGCTCGGCGGTCAGGCCCGGGTGCCGGGTGCCGCGGGCCTGTGGCGCGACCTCACGGACAACGTGAACCAGCTCGCGGCGAACCTGACGACCCAGGTGCGCGCCATCGCCGAAGTGGCGACGGCGGTGACGAAGGGCGATCTCGCACGATCGATCTCGGTCGAGGCCTCCGGTGAGGTGGCCTCGCTGAAGGACAACATCAACGAGATGATCCGCAATCTGCGGGACACGACCCTTAAGAACGCCGAGCAGGACTGGCTGAAGACCAACCTCGCCAAGTTTACGCGCATGCTGCAGGGCGAGCGCGACCTCGCCACCGTCTCGAACCTGATTCTGTCGGAGATTGCATCCTTGGTGAGCGCGCAGCGCGGCGTGTTCTACATGGTGGAAGACGAGGGTGGAGAGCCGGTTCTGGATCTGACGGCGAGTTACGCGTTCACGGAGCGCAAGAATCTGTCGAACCGGTACCGCCTCCGTCAGGGTCTCGTGGGGCAATGCGCGTTCGAGAAGAAGCGCATCCTCCTCACCAACGTGCCCGGCGACTACATCACCATCGGCTCGGCTCTCGGCGAAGCGCCGCCGCTCAACATCATCGTGCTCCCCGTCCTGTTCGAGCAGGAGGTCCGGGCGGTCATCGAGTTGGCCTCGTTCAACCGCTTCAGCGAGACCCATCAGTCGTTCCTCGACCAGCTGACCGAGTCGATCGGCATCGTGCTGAACACGATCGCCGCCAACATGCGGACGGAGGGGCTCCTCAAGCAGTCGCAGCTCCTGACCGGCGAGTTGCAGAGCCGGCAAGAAGAACTCAAGAAGACGAACGATCGCCTCGAGCTGCAGGCCGCCTCGCTGCAGCAATCGGAGGACCTGCTGAAAAGCCAGCGCGAGCGGTTGCAGCAGACCAACGAAGAGCTGGAGGAGAAGGCCCGGCTCCTCGAGATCCAGAAGCGCGAGGTCGAAGGCAAAAACCGGGAGGTTTCGGTCGCCAAGACGGCGCTGGAGGAGAAGGCTGAGCAGCTGAGCCTGACCTCGCGCTACAAGTCGCAGTTCCTGGCGAATATGAGCCACGAGCTGCGCACGCCGCTCAACAGCCTGCTGATCCTCTCGAAGCTTCTCTCCGAGAACCGGGACGGGAACCTCACCGACAAGCAGCGGGAATTCGCCAAGACCATCAACGCGGCCGGGACCGACCTTCTGTCGCTCATCAACGACATCCTCGATCTGTCCAAGATCGAGTCCGGGACCGTGTCGCTCGAGATCGGCGATGTCGCGCTGCAGGATCTTGTCGAGAACCTCAACAGGACCTTCCGGCAGCTCGCCGAGGAGCGCCACCTCGCCTTCGTGATCGATGTCGATCCGGGCCTGCCGCGCGCGGTGCGCACGGATTCCAAGCGTCTGCAGCAGGTTCTCCGGAATCTTCTGTCCAACGCCTTCAAGTTCACCGAGAGGGGCAACGTTTCCCTGAGGATCGGCTCCGCGGAGGGGTCACCGCTGCGCGCCGGGAGCCAGTGGATGGCCCTGTCCGTCACCGATACCGGGATCGGCATCGCCGAGGACAAGCAGCGGATCATCTTCGAGGCGTTCCAGCAGGCCGACGGGACCACGAGCCGCAAGTACGGCGGCACCGGCCTCGGCTTGGCGATCAGCCGCGAGATCGCGCGTCTGTTGGGCGGCGAGATCGTGGTCGAGAGCCGCGTCGGCTCGGGCAGCACCTTCACCCTGTTCCTGCCCTTCGAGCCGCCCGTGCAGGTGGGTCCGGCCCGCGGTTCGGAGGCCGCCGAGGGGAACGGAACGTCGGCGCTGATGGGCCGGCAGCCGAACGCCGCGATGGCGCTCTCAGCCTCGGCGGATGACCGCCACGCCATCCATCCGGGTGATCATATCGTGCTGATCGTGGAGGACGACGCGATGTTCGCTTCGGTGCTGCTGGAACTTGCGCGCGAGCGCGGGTTCAAGGGCCTGATCGCGCAGGACGGCGCGGGTGCGCTGAGCCTCGCCCACCGTTTCAAGCCGCACGCCATCACCCTCGACATCGGCCTGCCCGATATGGACGGCTGGGCTCTGCTCGACCTCCTGAAGAACGATCCCCGCACCCGGCACATCCCGATCCATGTCATCTCGGTCAACGACGAGAAGAAGCGCGGCCTGCGCGCGGGTGCCTTCGGATTCCTGGAGAAGCCCGTGGAGCGCGAGGGCCTGATGCGGGCCCTTGAGCGCTCGAAGGAGTTCATCACACGGCCGGTGCGCAACCTCCTGCTCGTCGAGGATGACGAGAACCAGCGCACCGGCATCACGGCACTCCTGAGCGAGGAAGACGTCAAGGTCTTCGGTGTCGGCACGGCCGCCGCTGCCCTGGAAGCCCTGATCGGCGGCCGGTTCGACTGCGCGATCATCGATCTCGGCCTGCCCGATATCGGCGGTTCCGAATTGATCGAGGAGATCCGCGCCTCGCAGGGCGGGGAGGAGCTGCCTATCATCGTTTACACGGGCCGGGAGCTGACGGCCGCCGAGGAGCAGCAGCTCAGGCAGACAGCCTCGACGATTATCCTCAAG
Source organism: Methylobacterium sp. PvR107 (assembly GCF_017833295.1). Classification (NCBI taxonomy): domain Bacteria; kingdom Pseudomonadati; phylum Pseudomonadota; class Alphaproteobacteria; order Hyphomicrobiales; family Methylobacteriaceae; genus Methylobacterium; species Methylobacterium sp. PvR107. The sequence goes on along the minus strand of NZ_JAFIBW010000001.1, from coordinate 3,727,983 downwards.
GACACGCGCTCGTCCGAGCGGCTCCTCGACGAGACCGCTCTGTTCCTGCATCGCGCCATCACCAGCGTTCCGGCCGACGCGCAGATCATGGACGAGCGGAAGGACGTGTCGTCGCTCCAGGGGTGTCGCGTCATCCTGGTCGACGACGACCTGCGCAACATCTTCTCGCTCACGAGCGCCCTGGAGCAACACGGGCTCGAGGTCCTGTTCGCGGAAAACGGGAAGGACGGCATCGCGCTGCTCAAGACCAACCCGAACATCGATGCGATGTTGATCGACATCATGATGCCCGGGATGGACGGCTACGAGACGATGCGGATGATCCGGGCTCAGTCCGCCTTCCGGAGCCTGCCGCTCATCGCGGTGACCGCGAAGGCCATGAAAGGCGACCGCGAAAAATGCCTTGAGGCGGGCGCGTCAGATTACGTCTCGAAGCCGATCGACTTGGATCAGCTCCTCGCCGTGCTGCGCGTGCAATTGGCAAAGCGTGGTGCGATGGTCAACGGCGCCGCGCCGGTGGGCGGCGGCGCGAGGGACCTTGAACGGCAAACGCAATGACGGACCGACTGGATGTCCATCCGGCTGGTACGAATGCTGCCGCCGAGCCGCTGGCCGCGCGCGCCGATCCGGATGCGATCCGAGCGAAGATCCTGATCGTCGACGACGATCAGCGCAATCTGCTCGCCGCCTCGGAGATTCTTGCTGATCCAGCCATCGATCTCGTCTTGGCCAACTCACCGGAGGAAGCCCTGCGTTGGGCTCTTCGGGAGGACTTCGCCGTGATCTTGCTCGACGTGCAGATGCCGCGCATGGATGGCTACGAGGTGGCCGCGCTCATCCGCAGCCGCTCGCGCACGTCCCGCGTCCCGATCCTGTTCCTCACGGCGCACAACAAAGACGACATGCACATCTTCCGCGGCTACTCGGCGGGCGCGGTGGACTATGTGTTCAAGCCCATCCAGCCTCTCGTCTTGAAGTCGAAGGTCGACGTCTTCGTCGACCTTTACCGCAAGACCGAGGAGATCAAGCGCAAGGCGGCGGCCGAGAAGCAGCTGCTCTTGGAGAACCTTCGGGTGCGCGGCGAGAAGCTGGAAGCCGAACAGGCGCTGCGCAGGCAGGCGGAGCATCAGGCCGCCGTGCTGCGCGGGCTTCCGATCGCGCTCTACACCTCACCGCTCGGCTTGGAAGACCGGCGGCTTTACTTCACGAATGACAGCATCGAGCGCATCACGGGCTTCTCGCGGGAGGCCTTCGCCATATCGAGTCTTTGGAACGCCCGCCTCGAAGCGGACGACCGAGAACGCGTGCTGGCAGATCTGCGCACCGTCCTGGACGTCGGCACCGTCGCTCTGGAATATCGCTGGCGCAACGCGGACGGCACGGAGCGGCACATCCTCGATCAGATCGCAGTCAACCGCGACGAGAACGGCACGGTGGTCGAACTCTTCGGGATGTGGTTCGACGTGACGGAGCGCAAGGAGCTTGAGCTCAGCTTGCAGCACGCCTCGAAGCTCGAGGCAGTCGGCCGCCTGACCGGCGGGATCGCCCACGACTTCAACAATATGCTGAGCATCGTGATCGGCAATCTCGACCTGATGAAAGGCTCGCTCCAGGGGAATGAGAAGGCGCTTCGCCGCGTCGAGAGTGCCATCGAGGGGGCGCATCGCTGTGCCGAACTCACCAGCCGGTTGCTGGCCTTCTCCCGGCGCTCTCCTCTCCAGCCGAGAGCGCTGGACTTCACGAACTTTATCCCGGGTCTGATCACGCTCCTCGAGCGCACGCTCGGCGAGCGGATCACGATTTCCGCGACCGTGGAGGAAGGGCTGCCGGACGTCTGCGTCGATCACGCCCAGTTCGAGGCCGCCCTCATCAATCTCGCCGTGAATGCGCGGGACGCGATGCCGGATGGCGGCAGGTTGGGCATTGCCATCCAGCGTCGCGACGCCCCTGTGCCGGGAGGCGTCGAAGGCTCGTGCTCCGTGGAGATTGGGGTCGCCGACTCGGGCACCGGGATGTCGCCCGCTATTCTCGCCCGCGTCTTCGAACCCTTCTTCACGACGAAGGAGGCCGGCAAGGGAACCGGCCTCGGTCTCAGCATGGTCTACGGCTTCGTGCAGCAGAGTGGTGGGACCATCTCCGTCGACAGCAGCCCTGATCAGGGGACCCAGTTTGTCATCAGGTTGCCGGCGCTTGTCAGGCGGAGTTCCACCGCGAAGGACAGCGATGCGGGGACGACGGCCGGAGCGCCGCCCCCGGTGAACGGCGCCGGCAAGGCTGTGCTCGTCGTCGAGGATGACGCGGATGTTCGATCCACCGTTGTCTCAATTCTTGAGACGCTCGCGTTCAGGGTGATCAGTGCGCGGGACGGAAGCGAGGCTTTGCGCCTGCTGCAGGCGGAGACCGACATCGCCCTGGTCTTCAGCGACGTGAACATGCCTGGCATGACGAACGGCATCGACCTTGGACACACCATCCGTCAGCGATGGCCGCAAATGCCAATCCTGCTGACCTCTGGCTATCTTCAAGAAAATCAGGACACCAATGGCTTCGAATTGCTGCAGAAGCCGTACCGCGCGAGCGATCTGGTTGACATGTTACGACATCTGCTCGGCGGCTCTCGCGGGGAGACGGCTCCTGACTGAGCGCTTGACCGCTATCGCGTGCGAACCGAGCGCCGCTTAGATCGCGCTGTCCGCTTCGGAGGAGCGCACCGTGGCGGGTGAATGGCTACAATGGGCGCTTTGCTGCTGAGCTGGTTTGAAAGCCCCTCGACCCTGAAGCCGAGGGGCCAACCGCTCAAATCTCAGTTCCCTCTGCCAGGATCAGGGCATCCTCGACGTCGACACCGAGGTACCTGACCGTGCTCTCGATCTTGGTATGGCCGAGCAAGATCTGGACGGCACGCAGGTTGCCGGTCCGCTTGTAAATCAACGACGCCTGTGTAGGGCGGTGACAAAACCATCCACTGGAGCGTCGGCGTCGTGCTGATGCGGGCGGCGTAAAAGCCGGCCAGTGGAGAAGCTTCTCTTTCGAGAGGAGCTGGGGATGTTTGCCGTGGAAGTCTACGCGGCCGTTCGGCAGTTCGTGTTTATCGAGGGCAACTCTCGGCGTGAGGCGGCTCGAGTGTTCGGGCTGAGCCGAGAGACGATCGCCAAGATGTGCCGGTTCTCCCTGCCGCCGGGCTATACGCGCTCGAAGCCGGTCGAGAAGCCGAAGCTTGGGCCTCTTCTGCCGGTGATCACGGCCATCCTGGAAACGGACCGAAGCGCGCCGATCAAGCAGCGGCACACGGCCAAGCGGATCTTCGAGCGTTTACGCGACGAGCACGGCTATGCCGGCGGCTACACGGTGGTGAAGGACCACGTGCGGATCTGCCGATCGCAGGGGCGGGAGACCTTCGTGCCGCTGGCCCACCCGCCTGGCCATGCCCAGGTTGACTTCGGCGAGGCGGTGGCCACGATCGGCGGCGTGCGTCGCAAGATCCATTTCTTCTGCATGGACCTGCCGCACTCCGACGCCTGCTTCGTGAAGGCATATCCGCGGGAGACCACCGAGGCGTTCCTCGACGGGCACGTCGCCGCCTTCGCCTTCTTCACGGGCGTGCCGCTGTCGATCCTGTACGACAACACGAAGATCGCGGTCGCCAAGATCTGCGGTGACGGGCAGCGCGAGCGCACGCGCGCCTTCACCGAGTTGGTGAGCCACTACCTGTTCCGCGACCGCTTCGGCCGTCCGGGCAGGGGCAACGACAAGGGCAAAGTCGAAGGGCTGGTCAAGTTCGCCCGGTCCAACTTCATGACCCCGGCTCCGGAGGCAGCTTCGTTCGAGGCGCTGAACGCTGATCTGGAGCGACGCTGCCGAGTCCGGCAGGATGAGTGTGCCGGTCGGTCTGCCGAGCTCATCGGTACGCGGCTCGTGGCCGACCGTGCGGTCCTGCGCGCCCTGCCGGCGGTCCCGCTGGAGCCGTGCGAGAAGCGGGCTGGTCGTGTCTCCTCGACCGCGCTGGTGCGCTATCACGGCAACGACTACTCGGTGCCCACCGCCTACGGCTTCCGGGACGTGCTGGTGAAGGGCTTCGTCGACGAGGTCGTGATCCTGTGCGGCGGGATCGAGATCGCCCGGCACGAACGCAGCTACGGCACCGGCGTGTTCGTCTCCGAGCCGCTGCACTACCTCGCGCTGATCGAGACCAAGCCGAACGCCCTCGACCAAGCGGCGGCCCTCCAGGACTGGGATCTGCCCGAGGCGTTCCAGCACCTGCGCCATCTCCTGGAGGCGCGCATGGGCAACCGGGGCAAGCGCGAGTTCATCCAGGTGCTGCGCCTGATGGAGGCGATGCCCAAGGACGTGGTGGCCGCAGCCGTCGCGGAGGCGATCCGGCTCGGGGCGATCGGCTTCGATGCGGTCAAGCTGATTGCGCTGGCCCGACTCGAGCACCGACCGCCCCGGCTCGACCTGGCAGCCTATCCGCACCTGCCCAGAACCACGGTGCGGACCACCGTGGCTGCCGACTATGCCGTGCTGGTGCCGGAGGTGGCCGCATGAGCCTGGCGCGCGACGAGACCACGCCGGGCGTCCTGCTGGCTCACCACCTCAAGCAGCTCAAGCTGCCCACGGTGCTGCGCGAGTACGACAAGGTTGCCCGCGAGTGCGCTCAGAGCGGCCTGGACCACTCGCGCTACCTGTTGCGGCTGGTTGAACTGGAGCTGATCGACCGTGAGCGGCGCATGGTCGAGCGCCGCATCCGGGCGGCGCGCTTCCCGGCGGTGAAGAGCCTCGACACGTTCGACTTTGCCGCGATCCCGAGCCTGAACAAGATGCTCGTGCTGGAACTGGCCCGCTGTGGCTACATCCTCGGCCGGGAGAACGTCATCGCACTTGGCAACTCGGGCACTGGCAAGACCCACATCGCCTTGGCTCTCGGCTTGGCGGCTTGCCAGAAGGGCTTCTCGGTCACGTTCACCACCGCGGCCTCGCTGGTCAACCAACTCCTGGAGGCGCGCGACGAGCGTCGTCTGCTCCGGCTTCAGCGCGAACTAGCCGCGGTCAAGCTCCTGATCGTCGACGAACTCGGCTACGTGCCGCTGTCGTCGACGGGGGCGGAGTTGCTGTTTGAGGTCTTCTCGCAGCGCTACGAGCGTGGCTCGACCGTGGTGACCTCGAACCTCCCGTTTGAGGACTGGACGTCAGTTCTGGGCTCGGAACGGCTCACGGGCGCGCTGCTCGACCGGCTGACCCACCACGTCAGCATCCTGAGCCTGAACGGCAACAGCTACCGCCTCAAAACTTCCCGCAGCCGGCGCGGCCGGGCCGAAGGGGCGGAGCAAAACCAGGCCACCGCCGATCCTCACGACCCCGAGACGGGCGAGATCCCGCCGGCCTGACCCTTACGATCGGCGACGAACGAAGAAGGGGCCCGATCGGGCCCCTTCTTCGTTCGAGCTGCACGTTGCCAGTGGCCTGATTTTGCTCCGACACGGCGGCCTGGAATTGGTCCGCCCTTTACAGCGAAAATTGGTTGGAGACGGGTTCGCATGTGACTGCCTCCACCACCAGGCAGTTTTTGGAAACTGCGTGCCTGGTGGTCGAGACGAAAAATGCGGCGGTGTCCGCGGCTTCGCGACGTCTCCACGACGATTTATCAGTCTCCACCCCGTCAGACCACGGATAGGCGCCTGAACGAGGTCGCCGTCTCCGCTGCTGCCAAACTTGTTTCCGCGCACTTGATTCGATGACCGATGCATAGGTCGTTCGCCGCGGGCGCACGGCGATGCGAACGCGAGCGGTCGCCGACGACGCAAGGATGGTAGCGCTGACGTTCGGCTCCGACGGCGGGGGATCGGATCGCCCGGTGATGGACCCGGCGCGTCGATGCGGTGGCGCGGCGATGCGCTCACAGGCCCAGGGCGTGCTCCTGCTCCGCCCAGGATGCCGGCAGCCCGGCCAGGTGTCGGACACCGATGCCGCGCGGCAGGCGCCCGTCGACGATGGCCCGCACGATCCGCGGGGCGAGATGGGCGAGCGGCAACACCATCTGCACCGCGCGTTCGCTACAGCCCTCGCGCAGCGCGATGGCCGCGGTGCCCACCGCACGCACCGCGACGAGGTCGTCGACCCAGGCGCGGCTGCGGGCGATGGCCGTGAGGATGCGCGCGCGGTCTTCGACCTTCATCGGCCGCAAGCCATCGCGCTCCACCCCCGGGGGCACGACGATCTCCCGGCGGCGGCGATGCCCCGCGGGCGACCAGGGATTGCGGATCGGATCATGCTCGTCCCCGCCGACCAACTCGATCAACAGCGCGTCGGGACGGACCGTCACCCGCGCGAGGTGGGTCGCGATCACCTCGGCGTCGCTGAGGATCTCGGACACTGGATCGGATGGCGAGGCGGATGCGCCAGTTGAGAGAAGCGTCGCGCGCAGCGCCTGGACCACGCTGGCCTCGACCGCGTGGGCTGCGATGCGCCGGACCGCACAGGTTGGCCGCTCCCGTACCGCCGCCCGGCTGACGTAGTACCGGTAGCGCCGCGCGCCCTTGGCCGTGTGGCTCGGGGTCATCGCCTGGCCGCGCTCGTCCCGGATGCGCCCGGTGCGCAGATGCGCGCCTTCCCTCCGCCGGGCGGTGTGGGCGTGGGTAGCGGGCTTCATCGCGGCATGCGGTGTCAGACGGCCTCCGTCCGCAGCGGCGGCCTGCAGCAGGCCAGCCTCGGTCCGGTTCAGGGGGACGGTCGTCGGGCCGGCGGCGGTATTCGTAGCTGCCTCGGCCCGCGGCTGCGTCGGGCCGGTCAGCACACACGCTCTGTCGAGGGCGACAGACCAGTCGAAAGTACCGGATCCCGCCGACATCCGCGTCGTAGTCCGGGAAGGCCCTCGCCAACGCGAAAAATTGACCCACTCCGGTCATTAAAAGCCACAACCCTGCGGGACTGGATCTGGCTGAATGCCGCCGGTTTGGTTCCGGCGACTGAAGCCGTGAAGCGGACATTCGATACGGCTCGGCCGGCGGGCTCAAGGTGACCTTTCACCGGACTTCGGTTGGGCATCGGCAGCTCCTTCACCCGTCAACGCGCCACCCGCCCACACATCGCAAGCCGCCCGGGGACGTGTTCTGAGAGAGATACCGGGCAGCCATCTTTCGATGGAGCACCGGAATTTCGTGGATTGATCGACCCTGGCTTCGTGCAAGAATAGACCGGGCTGCACGTGGTGTTTCGCGAGAGCGAGCAAGCAATGGCCAAAGTCGCGCCTTTAGCGCTCCACGTTCCAGAGCCAGCGGTCCGGCCGGGCGGGGTTCCGGATTTCTCCAGCGTCAAGATCCCCAAGGCCGGGGCGGTGCCGCGTCCCGACGTCGATACCGGTTCGGAAGCGATCCGGGAACTGGCCTTCTCGATCATCCGCGTCCTGAATCGGGAGGGTGAGGCGGTGGGGCCGTGGGCCGACTTGCTCAGCGACGATGAACTCCGGGACGGCCTGCGGGATATGATGACCCTGCGCACCTTCGATGCGCGAATGCTGCTCAGCCAGAGGCAGGGCAAGACGTCCTTCTACATGCAGCACCTTGGCGAGGAGGCCGTAAGCTGCGCCTTTCAGAAGGCCCTCGCGCCGGGAGACATGAACTTCCCGACGTACCGGCAGGCCGGACTCCTGATTGCGAGCGGTTATCCGCTGGTGACCATGGCGTGTCAGATCTACTCGAATGCAAGAGATCCGCTGAAGGGCCGCCAGCTGCCGGTTCTGTATTCGTCAAAAGAGCATGGGTTCTTTACGGTATCGGGGAATCTTGCCACGCAATATGTGCAGGCGGTCGGGTGGGCGATGGCCTCCGCGATCAGGCGGGACACGAAGATCGCGGCGGCCTGGATTGGGGACGGCTCGACGGCCGAGTCAGACTTTCACGCCGCACTCGTCTTTGCGTCGACCTATAAGGCCCCCGTCGTGCTCAACATCGTCAACAACCAATGGGCGATCTCGACCTTCCAGGGCATTGCCCGGGGCGGGGCCGGAACCTTCGCGGCGCGCGGCCTGGGGTTCGGCATCCCGGCGCTCCGGGTCGACGGCAACGATTACCTGGCCGTCTACGCGGTCGCCGAATGGGCCATCGCGCGGGCCCGGAGCAATCTCGGGCCGACGCTCATCGAGTATGTGACCTACCGCGTGGGAGCGCACTCGACGTCGGATGACCCCTCGGCCTACCGTCCGAAGACCGAATCCGACGCCTGGCCCCTCGGCGATCCGGTCATTCGGTTGAAGAACCACCTGATTCGGCGCGGCGCGTGGTCCGAGGAGCGGCACAGGCAGGCGGAGGCCGAGATCCTCGAGTCGGTGATCGCGGCGCAGAAGGAGGCGGAGAGTTTCGGGACGCTCCATTCCGGCTCGAGGCCGTCGGCGCGGGAGATGTTCGAGGGCGTCTACGCCGAGATGCCGCCGCACCTGCTCCGTCAGCGCCAGCGGGCCGGAGTGTAGGCCATGCCGCGCATGTCGATGGTCGAAGCCATCCGTGACGCGATGGACGTGATGATGGCGCGCGACGAGAGCGTCGTCGTCTTCGGCGAGGATGTCGGCTATTTCGGCGGCGTCTTCCGCTGCACCTACGGGCTACAGCAGAAATACGGAACGTCACGCTGCTTCGACGCACCCGTCAGCGAATCCGGGATCGTGGGAACGGCCGTCGGCATGGCCGCCTACGGCCTGCGGCCCTGCGTCGAGATCCAATTCGCCGATTACGTGTACCCGGCCTACGACCAGATCGTGTCGGAGGCCGCGCGGCTGCGGTATCGCTCGAACGGCGAGTTTACCTGCCCCTTGGTGATCCGCATGCCGACGGGCGGCGGCATCTTCGGCGGACAGACCCACAGCCAGAGCCCGGAGGCGCTCTTCACCCACGTCTCGGGGCTCAAGACCGTCGTCCCCTCAAACCCCTACGATGCCAAGGGGCTGCTCATCGCAGCGATCGAGGATCCGGATCCCGTGATCTTCCTCGAGCCGAAGCGGCTCTACAACGGCCCCTTCGACGGGCATCACGAGCGCCCCGTCACGCCGTGGTCGAAGCACGCGGCCAGCGACGTTCCGGCCGGCCACTTCGCTCTCCCGCTCGGAAAGGCGTCCATTGTTCGTGCGGGATCAGACGTCACGGTGCTGGCCTACGGGACGATGGTGCATGTCGCACAGGCGGCCGTCGCGGAGACCGGCATCGACGCCGAGATCATCGATCTGCGTACCCTGGTTCCATACGATCTCGACACGATGGTTGCCTCCGTCGCCAAGACCGGTCGCTGCGTGGTCATCCACGAGGCGACGCTGACGTCGGGGTTCGGCGCAGAACTGGCTGCCCTCATCCAGGAGACCTGCTTCTACCATCTCGAGGCACCGGTCGCCCGGGTTGCCGGATGGGACACGCCTTATCCGCACGCGCAGGAATGGGACTACTTCCCCGGGCCGGGACGTGTGGCGCGTGCGCTGGTCGAGACGGTGGAGGCCTGACATGGGCGAGCACCTGATCACCATGCCCGATATCGGCGAGGGGATCGCCGAAGCCGAACTGGCCGAGTGGTTCGTGAAAATGGGCGAGTTCGTCCATGAGGACGCCGTGCTGGCCGCCGTCACCACCGACAAGGCGACCACGGAGATCCCCTCGCCGGTGACGGGGCGCGTCGTGTGGCTCGGGGCCGAGGCCGGCGACGTCGTCGCTGTCGGCGCGCCGCTGATCCGTCTGGCGGTCGAGGATGCGGGCGATGCCGATCAAGTCCCCGACGGCCTCCCCGTGACGAACGCGGATCAGCCCTCCCCTGCGCCCGGCCGTGATCCTGCCGCCGGGCATAGGGAGGGTGGGAAGGCGAGCGCGTCGCCGGCGGTCAGGCATCGCGCATGCAAGGCCGGAATCGATCTGGGTCGTGTGCCCGGCTCGGGGCCTTCAGGCCGCGTGACGCACGAGGACCTCGACGCCTATCTGACCGGTGGCGCGCGAGGGACGGGGACGCCAAGCCCCAGTCCGAACACAACGGTCGAGCAGATCAAAGTCACGGGTGTCCGCCGCAAGATCGCGGAGAAGATGACCCTCGCGGCCTCGCGCATTCCCCACATCACCTATGTCGAGGAGGTCGACGTCACGGCGCTCGAGGATCTCAGGTCCGCGCTCAACGCGAACCGGCGCGCGGAGCGACCGAAGCTGACGCTGCTCCCGGTCCTGATGCAGGCTCTGGTGAGAGCCATCGCCGACCATCCGCACCTGAACGCGCTCTACGACGATGAAGCCGGCATCCTCCACCAGCACGGCAGCGTGCAAATCGGCGTCGCGACCCAGACCCCCGCGGGTCTCGTCGTTCCCGTCGTCCGGCACGTGGAGGCGCGGGACCTCTGGGACTGCGCCGCCGAACTGAACCGCCTCTCGGAGGCGGCCCGAACGGGCTCCGCCACGCGGCAGGAATTGAGCGGCTCGACGATCACCATCACCTCGCTCGGTGCCTTGGGCGGCATCGCCTCGACCCCGATCATCAACCATCCGGAGGTCGCCATCATCGGCGTCAACAGGATCGCGATGCGGCCGGTCTGGAACGGGGCGGCGTTCATCCCGCGCAAGATGATGAATCTGTCGTCGAGCTTCGACCATCGCGTCATCGACGGCTGGGATGCGGCTGTGTTCGTCCAGCGGATCAAGACGCTCTTGGAAACGCCGGCTCTGATCTTCGTGGATGCGTAGCTCGGCACCGCCTCGTGCCGGATGCTTGCCCTGAGGCCATCCCGCCCGCACGCGGTCCCGGCCTCACGCCTTGCCCGGAGGGACGCCCCGGTCGAAGCGCTCCAGCAGCCGCTCGGCGCGGCGCAGGTGGGGGCGGTCGAGCATGGCCCCACCCTGCCCGATCACCCCCGTCCCCGGCGAACCCGCGAAGGCCGTGACCACGGCCTGCGCTTCGGCCAGGGCCGCCTTGGAGGGCGAGAAGGCCGCGTTGATGATGGGAATCTGGGCCGGGTGGATCGCCAACTTCCCGACGAACCCGTCCCGGCGCGCCGCGCGGCATTCCCGTTCGAGCGCCGCGAGGTCCCGATAGGCGAGATGAACCGTGTCGATCGCGTCTGTCTCGGCTGCGGCCGCCGCGAGCAGGGTGAGATCGCGCGCCAGGCGATACGGACCGGTCCAGGCGCCGGTCCCGTCGCGGTTGGTCTCGGCCCCCAGATCGGCGGAGAGATCCTCCGCCCCCCAGGTGATCCCGCAGAGACGCGGATGCCCCTCGGACAGGGTCGTCAGCGCGAGGACGGCGCGGGCCGTCTCGGTGGCGATGGGCAGGATCCGCGTCGCGCCGGCAGCGATGCCGCTGGCGGCCTCGAGCCGGTGGAGATGTGCATCGAGCGCGCGGATGTCCGCGCTCATGACGGCTTTGGGCAGGACGATGCCGTAAGGTCGCGCCGGCATCACCGCCGCGAGGTCGTCCTCGGCCCAGCCCGTCCCGAGCGCGTTCACGCGCACGAAAACAACCGGCCCCCCGGCGGCGCTCCCGACCTCCTTCAGGAACGCGGCGGCCTGCCGGCGCGCCGCCGCCTTCCCACTCGCGGCGACCGAATCCTCCAGGTCGACGATGAGGGCGTCGGCACCGGCGTTCAGCGCCGTCTCGAGCTTCCGCGGGGCGTCGCCCGGAACGAACAGCAGCGCGCGCATCGGCGTCACGCTCCGCTCGTTGCGGGCCGACGCCGCATGAACGCCTGCCTGCGGCACTCGGCAACCAGAACGTCATCCTGCCGGTAGGCCCGGTGGATGAGATCGACGATCCCCGCATCGGCGCGGGAGCGCGAGACGCGCTTCGCCGCCACCTCGGTGGTCACGCGGATGGTGTCGCCCTCGAAGAGCGGGGCCGGGAAGCGCACCTCGGTCATGCCGAGATTGCCGATCGTGGTGCCCAGCGTCAGGTCGTTGACCGCGATGCCGATCATCAGCCCGAGCGTGAACAGCGAGTTCATCAGCGGCCGACCCCACTCCGTCTCGGTCGCGCAGAAATGCGCGTCGATGTGGAGGGGCTGCGGGTTGAGCGTCATGCTCGAGAACAGGATGTTGTCCGTCTGCGTCACCGTGCGGGTGAGCCGATGGGACAGGACCGCGCCGACCTCGAAATCCTCGAAATAGAGGCCGCCCCGCGGGTGGGGCGCGTGGGAGGAGGGAGTCATTCGGATTCCGCCTGCGTCAGGGTGAACAGGCTGGCGCCCTCCGCCACCTGCAGGCCGGGCTCGGCCGTCACCGCGCGGACCGTACCGTCTGCCGGTGCGGTGAGCGTGTGCTCCATCTTCATCGCCTCGATGGTGCCGAGGCGCTGGCCGCGCGTGACACGGTCACCGGGCGCCACATGGACGGCAACGATCCGGCCGTGCATCGGTGCGGTGACGTCACCCGCCTGCACCGCCTGCGCCGAGGCGGCCTGCGCCGGATCGGGCGCCTGAAGGCTGATCTGGCGCCCCCCGTGCAGGACGAGAATCCCGCACCCGGTGGGCACGACCTCGATCATCCGGTCTTCAGCCGCGCGGGTCGGACAGGCTTTCCCCCGGTAGCGGACCTCCGGCGGGCCGCGCGCGCCGGGATCCGGCCAGACCAGGGTGACCTCGTCGCGCCGACCGTCGATCCGGAGCGGCCAGGGCTGCCGGCGCGGCGCGCCGAGCTGAAAGCCGTCGGCGCAATCCCAGGGTGAAGCCGTCCTGCCCTCCATTGGCTGCGGCTCGAAGCCCAGCAGCGCCAGCACCCCGAGGCCGATGCAGGCCGGGTCGATGTCCGACGGGAACTCCGCGAGCCTGTCCCGCTGGCGCTCGATCAAGGCGGTGTCGTACCGGCCGGCCTGGACGGCCTCGGACGCGGTCAGGCGCCGCAGGAAGGCAAGGTTCGTCCGCGGTCCGGCAACGCAGGTCGCGTCGAGCGCCCGACGCAGGCGTGCGATGGCCTCGGCGCGCGTTGGGCCGTGGGCGATCAGCTTGGCGATCAGCGGGTCGTAGTGAGGGCCGACGACGTCGCCGGCACGCAGGCCCGTATCGACGCGCACGGCCTCGGGCAGGCGCAGCGCGTGGAGTCGGCCGGTCGAGGGCAGAAAGCCCGCCGCCGGATCCTCGGCGTAGAGCCGCGCCTCGATCGCGTGCCCTTCGATCCGCAGTTCGTCCTGGCTTGCGGGAAGCGGCTCGCCGGCGGCGACCTTGAACTGCCACGCGACGAGGTCGAGGCCAGTAATCGCCTCGGTGACCGGATGCTCCACTTGGAGACGGGTGTTCATCTCCATGAACCAGAAGCTCTCGGGCGTGAGGGCTTGGTCTCCAGCGGCGAGGAATTCGACCGTTCCGGCGCCGACATAATTGACCGCCCGGGCGGCATCGAGGGCGGCCTGTCCCATCGCCGCGCGCACCGCCGCCGTCATGCCCGGCGCGGGCGCCTCCTCGATGACCTTCTGATGGCGGCGCTGCAGGGAACAGTCGCGCTCGAACAGGTGGACCGCGCCGCCCTGCGCGTCGCAGAAGACCTGAACCTCGATATGGCGCGGGTTCGGCACGTACCGCTCGAGCAGGACCTGCGCTTCGCCGAAGGCGCTCGCGGCCTCGCGTCGCGCACTCTCGAGGGCCTCGGTGAAGGCCGTCGGCTCATCGACGCGCCGGATCCCCTTCCCGCCCCCGCCGGCGACCGCCTTGATGAGCAAGGGGTAGCCGACAGTCTCGGCCTCGGCGCGGAGGGTGTCGCTCCCTTGATCCTCGCCATGATAGCCGGGAACGACGGGCACGCCGGCTGCCGCAACAAGCGCCTTGGCGCGATGTTTCAGGCCCATGGCCCGGATCGCGGCGGCGGACGGCCCGACGAAGACGATGCCGGCCTGCCCGCAGGCTTCCGCAAGGCCCGGATGCTCGGACAGGAAGCCATATCCCGGATGGAGGCAATCGACCCCGGCCCGCGAAGCGGCCTCCACGATCCGATCGATCCGCAGGTAGGAATCCACGGCCGGCGCCGGCCCGATCGGGTAGGCTTCGTCGGCCAGGGCCACGTGCAGCGACGCGCGGTCGGCCTCCGAGTAGACCGCGACCGTCCGCAACCCGAGGCGCCGCGCCGTGCGCAGGACCCGGCACGCGATCTCGCCACGATTGGCGACGAGGACGGAGGTGAGGGGTCGGGTCATCGGTGGGCGCCTCACATCCGGAACAGGCCGAAGCGCGTCTCGTCGACCGGTGCGTTGAGGCAGGCGGACAGAGCCAGCCCGAGCACCCGCCGGGTCTCCTCGGGCAGGATGATGCCGTCATCCCAGAGCCGGGCCGTGGCATAGTAGGGCGAGCCTTCCGCCTCGAAGGCGGCGCGGATCGGCTGTTTGAACGTCTCCTCGTCGCGGGCGCTCCAGGTTTCGCCCGCGGCCTCGATGTTGTCGCGCCGGACGGTGGCGAGCACGCTCGCCGCCTGCTCGGCGCCCATCACGGAGATGCGCGCGTTCGGCCACGAGAACAGGAACCGGGGCGCGTAGGCGCGCCCGCACATGCCGTAATTGCCGGCGCCATAGGACCCGCCAACGAGAAGCGTCAGCTTGGGGACGGCAGCGGAGGCGACCGCCGTGACGAGCTTGGCGCCGTTGCGCGCGATCCCGCCGGCCTCGGCGTCGCGCCCAACCATGAAGCCGACGATGTTCTGAAGGAACAGCAGGGGAATGCGCCGCTGGCAGCACAGCTCGATGAAATGCGCGCCCTTCAGCGCGCTCTCAGAGTAGAGGATGCCGTTATTGGCCAGGATTCCCACCGGTATGCCCCAGAGCCGCGCGAAGCCGGTGACGAGGGTCGTGCCGTAGAGCCGCTTGAACTCATCGAATTCCGACCCGTCGACGATCCGGGCGATCAGCTCTCGGGCATCGTATTGTTTGCGCAGATCGACCGGCACGATCGCGTCGAGGTCGCCCGGATCGAGGCTGGGTTCGACGGGCGGCCGGATATCCAGGTCCGGCTGCTTGCGGGTGTTCAGGGTGCCGACGATGCGGCGCAGGATTGCGAGCGCATGCGCGTCGTCGGCGGCCTCGTGGTCGGCGACGCCGGACAGCCGGGTATGGACCTCCGCGCCGCCGAGTTCCTCGGCCGACACGATCTCGCCGGTCGCGGCCCTTACGAGGGGCGGGCCTCCGAGGAAAATCGTGCCCTGGCCGCGCACGATCACGCTCTCATCCGACATGGCCGGCACGTAGGCGCCCCCGGCCGTACACGAGCCCATCACGCAGCTGATCTGCGGAATACCGGCCGCCGAGAGCCGGGCTTGGTTGTAGAAGATGCGGCCGAAATGATCACGGTCGGGAAAGACTTCCGCCTGCTGCGGCAGGTTGGCGCCGCCCGAATCGACCAGATAGAGGCAGGGTAGACGGTTCTCGCCCGCGATCTCCTGGGCGCGCAGATGCTTTTTGACCGTCAGAGGATAGTAGGTGCCACCCTTGATCGTCGCGTCGTTGCAGACGATCATGACCTCGCGGCCGGAGACCCGGCCGATGCCGGCGATGAGGCCGGCCCCGTGGATCTCGCCGTCATAGAGTCCATAGGCGGCCAACGTCCCGATCTCGAGGAACGGCGAGCCCGGATCGAGCAGCTGCACCACGCGGTCGCGCGGCAGCAGCTTGCCGCGCGCGCGGTGCCGGGTGCGGGCTTTCTCGGAGCCGCCCGCGGCGACCATCGCGCGGCGTTCCTTGAGGGTGCTGCGCAGATCGGCCCAGGCTGCCCGGTTCTCGGCGGCAGCCTCGGAGGTCAGGTCGGCGCTGGTGCCCAGGATCGTCACGCTTCACCTCAGCCCGGGGCTCGGGCGAACAGCTCGCGCCCGATCAGCATGCGGCGAATCTCGCTGGTGCCCGCCCCGATTTCATAGAGCTTGGCGTCACGCAGCAGTCGGCCGGCCGCGTAATCGTTGGTGTAGCCGTTGCCGCCGAGGAGCTGGATGGCATCGAGGGCGCACTGGGTCGCCCGTTCGGCCGCGAACAGGATCGCCCCTGCCGCATCCTCGCGCGTGGTCTCGCCCCGATCGCAGGCCCGTGCCACGGCGTACACGTAGGCGCGCGCGGCGTTGGCCTGCACGTAGATGTCGGCGAGCTTGCCCTGGACCAGCTGGAACGCGCCGATCGGCTGGTCGAACTGCCGCCTCTGGCGGACATAGGGCGTCACCACGTCGAGGCAGGCCCGCAGGATGCCGAGCGGACCGGCCGCGAGCACGACGCGCTCGTAGTCGAGGCCCGACATCAGCACGCCGACGCCGCCACCGACCGCCCCGAGCACGTTTTCCTCCGGTACTTCACAATCCTCGAAGATCAGCGCCGAGGTGTCGGAGCCGCGCATGCCGAGTTTGTCGAGCTTCGGCCCGGTCGAGAAGCCGCGGAAGTCCCGCTCCACCAGGAAAGCGGTGATGCCGTGCGCGCCGGCCTTGGGATCAGTCTTGGCATAGACCACAAACGTGTCCGCGACGGGCCCGTTCGTGATCCACATTTTGGAGCCGTTGAGTCGATAGCGGTCGCCACGCTTCTCGGCGCGCAGGCGCATGCTCACCACGTCCGATCCCGCCTCTGCCTCGGACATGGCGAGCGCACCAACCCGCGTTCCCGCGATCAGGGCCGGGAGATAGCGGCGCTTCTGCGCCTCTGTCCCGTTGCGTCGAATCTGGTTGATGCAGAGATTCGCGTGCGCACCGTAGGAGAGACCGACGGAGCCGGAGGCCCGCGACACCTCCTCCATGGCGACGCAATGCTCCAGATATCCGAGCCCGAGCCCGCCGAACGCCTCCTCCACTGTTATCCCGTGCAGCCCCATGGCGCCCATCTCGGGCCAGAGGTCGCGCGGGAAGGCATTGCTGCGGTCGATCTCGACCGCGCGCGGCGCGATCTTGCTTTGAGCGAAGGTGCCCACGCTCTCGCGAACAGCGTCGGCGACTTCACCGAGACCAAAATTGAAGTCGCGTGCGGCGTCCCGGATCATCGGTTTCCTCCCCACGGGGCGGGTCGGAATTATAAGCCCAAGTCTCGCCGAAGGGGCTACCATCCTTAAGCAGAATCGTGCGCCGACGCACCGGAAACGGCGCGTTCGCGAGATGCTGGGGGCGACGGCCATGACCGCAGACGATGTGCTCAGTTACGTGCACGGAGCCGACACGACGCCCCTGATCGGCCGTACGATCGGGCAGATGCTCACGCGCGCCGCCGCGTTGTGGCCCGATCGCGTCGCCCTGATCGCGGACGGCCAGCGGCTGAGTTGGGCCGAGCTCGACGACCGCGCCACGAGTCTGGCCGCCGGCTTTCTCGCCCTCGGGCTGAAGGTGGGCGATCGCATCGGGATCTGGTCGCTCAACAATACCGCCTGGGCGCTCACCCAGTTCGCCGCCGCCAAGGCGGGGCTGATCCTCGTCACGGTCAATCCGGCCTATCGGCTGACGGAGCTTGAGTTCGTCCTGAACAAGGTCGGATGCGCGGCGCTGGTCACCGCGACGCGGTTCAAGAGCAGCGAATTCCTGGGCATGGTGAATGCCCTGGCTCCGGAGCTCGCCTCCGCGACTCCGGGCGCTCTGCATGCCGCACGCCTGCCCGCGCTCCGGCTCGTGCTCCGGATCGGACGTGAGCCGACACCCGGCACGCTCGCGCTCGAGGACGTGGCGGATCTCGGGAGCACCGGGCACGGAGCGATCGCCGCTCTGGGCGAGAGCCTGCAATGCGACGATCCGGCGAATATCCAGTTCACGAGCGGCACCACCGGCGCGCCGAAGGGCGTGGTGCTGTCGCACCACAACATCCTCAATAACGGCTACTTCGTCGGGCGGACGATGTGCCTTGGCCCTGACGACCGGATCTGCATCCCGGTGCCGCTCTATCACTGCTTCGGGTTGGTCATGGGCAACCTCGCGGCTCTCACATCCGGTGCGGCCATGGTTTACCCGGGCGAGGGCTTCGACCCTCTCGCGACGCTGCGCTCCGTCGCCGAGGCGCGCTGCACGGCCCTCTACGGGGTGCCGACCATGTTCCTCGCGGAACTCGATCACCCGGATTTCGACAGGTTTGACCTCTCGAGCCTGCGGACCGGCATCATGGCCGGTGCTCCGTGCCCGGTGCCGCTGATGCAGCGTGCCATCGAGCGGATGAACCTTTCCGAGATGACGATCTGCTACGGTATGACGGAGACGAGCCCGGTCAGTTTTCAGAGCGCTGTCGACGATCCCTTCGAGCGGCGCGTCTCAACGGTCGGACGCGTGCACCCGCATCTCGAGGTGAAGATCGTCGACGTGTCCGGGCGCGTCGTCCCGCGCGGCGTGACGGGCGAACTCTGCACCCGGGGCTACAGCGTCATGCGCGGCTACTGGGAGGAGGCCGAGCAAACGGCCGCCGTGCGGGATGAAGCAGGCTGGCTGCACACGGGCGACCTTGCCATCCTGGATGGGGAAGGGTTCTGCCGCATTGTCGGGCGGATCAAGGACATGGTGATCCGCGGCGGCGAGAACGTCTATCCACGCGAGGTCGAGGAGTTCCTCTACCGTCATCCTGCGGTCCAGGATGTTCAGGTTTTCGGCGTGCCGGATCCCCGATATGGCGAGGAGGTCTGCGCTTGGATCCGACTTCGGCCCGGCGCCTGCGCGACGGCCGACGATCTGAGAGACTTCTGCGCGGGCCAGATCGCCCACCAGAAAATCCCGCGCTACATCGAGTTTGTGGACTCATTCCCGATGACGGTCACAGGCAAAGTGCAGAAGTACCTGATGCGCGAAGCGATGATCGGCAGAATGTCTGATAAGACGATGGCTGATCATCGCATGGGCGATATCTGACCCCATCGGAGGCACGTTGGGGATCATCAGCCATCCACCACAAGATCTTCGGCACTACCCTGAACGCGATTGCGGCGTGATGCCGACGAAGGACACGGTTCTGACTTTCACTGCCGTCGACACGATCGTCAGTCGGCGCGAGTAGAGGCTGGCGACGGTGCGTCCGACCCGCACGACAGAGACCAGAAAGGTCAGGACGCGGGGTGCCACGAGGTTGAGCATGAGCTAACTTGACGCTGCGCGGTCATCGCGGCGTGAGACAGCTCGGAAAGACGCTGGCGGACAATCGGAGCGAAGCCATGAGGTTTGTCGCACGCCGCAGCTGTTATCTCGTCGACCTCACTGCCGTTCTGTGTTCGTTGGCAACCGTCACAATGGCCGACGATGGCCGTGGCCTGCGGCGCGGTGGCGACCCGCAGCAGATCAGCATCTCCGGCCTCTCGTCCGGCGCCGCGATGGCAGTCCAATATGCGGTGGCCCACTCCAGCACGGTCACGGCTGTGGGGGCTGTCGCTGGGCCGCAATGGGCCTGCGCTGGTGGAAGTCTGTCGCGGGCGGTTAATGCCTGCATGTGTGGCCGCGACGCGCTCACCCCGACGATCGACACGGCCCATCGCTTGGCCGCCAGAGGAGCGATCGACGATCTCCCCTCCGGAAAGCCGCAATCCCTGCGCCGGTCGTGGGTGTTCCAGAGCCCTGCCGATGAAACCGTCACAGCAGCGTCGGGTGGAGCGGATGCCGTCTTTCTGACGGCCTTTATCGGCTCGGAACCGGAACTCGATCGCGGCAACGCCGCCGACGGAAGTGACCGGGCCGGACATGGCATCATCTCACCCGGGGGCACGGATGCATGCGCCGACGACGGTACGGAGGCAAGCTTCATCCGGCGATGCGGCGCGGAGGACAACCCCGGTAAGATGTTCCACGCGTTGTTCGATGCGCAGGCGCCATACGATCCGGACCAGCGGGCGCCGCAAGTCCCAGCATCCGAGGTGTGGGCCTTCGATCAGCAGCACGTCATCGAGCAGGTAAAATCCAGCCATCCTCCCCTTGCGGATGACTACTTCAACGCTTTCTGGTTTTGGTGGCCGGACCAGAGCGCGCGACGCAGCAACCTCGATATGGCCTCGACAGGGTACATCTACGTGCCGCCCTCATGTCGTACGGCGAGCAGCGCCTGCCGCGTCCACATCGCGCTCCATGGCTGCAAGCAGGACGCCCGGCAGTTCGCGCAGCTGGCCGGCTACAACGAATGGGCGGAGCGCTACAGAACCATCGTCGTCTATCCGGCAATCGCGCCGAGTGAGGCGGTACCCGGAGCCGTCTGCCGTTTGCCAGCTGTCGACGGCGTGGCCGACGCCGCCTGGATCGAGCCGAACCCGAACGGCTGCTGGGACTGGTGGGGGTATCTCGACACATCCTCGAACAAGGGGCGCTATCTCACGAAACAGGCGCCACAGATCCGGGCACTCGAGGGTATCATCGCCGAGGTGACGGCGCCTGGCTCGAACTGAACGCCTGCAGCGGACAACCAGCCTTGGGACGTTCGCCTTCGCGTGTTCACCATCACTGCGCCAGAAGATTCTGCAGACACGAGAGACCGGATCAGGAATTCCCCGGTCAACTGTTACCGAAACTCAGGTTTTCAGAACGATGCAGGCGCCACCCACGGTGTGGATCTTCGCGCATAGCGCGTCAGCCTGCTCCCGGTTCTGAGCCGGTATGCGGATCCGGTAGAACGCTTGCGTCCCACGGCTGCGCAGCCGCGTCCCGATGACCATCGGACGCATCTGCCCGATGACCTTGGCGTAGGTTGCCTGCGCCTGCGAGAAGCTTCGCAGCGCGAGGGCCTTGGAGAAGTTGGCGGCCAGCTGAATGCCCCAGGGCCCCCAAGGCGGCGGGACCGGCTTCTCGACAGGGCCAGTACCGTGGCCCCGGGCATACCGGTTGTCTCCCGACGGTGGACGCTCGGCGAACTGGCCGGCCCGGGACGGGATTTGCAGGGCCGCCGTCACTTGCAAGCAGGTGTGCAGGGTTTCCTCTCGCGGGGCTCTCGGCGTCTGCGCAGCGTCGGCCTTGCGCTCTGCATCTTTCACCTTCGCGACAGCCAGCCCCGGGGGAGCAGCCTTCTGCGATGCTCTGGCGGGCCTGCTGGCCTCGTCCTGCTCTCCGGCCCGCTTGGCCTCTGACGGGGCAGCCTCATCGCTCGTGCCGCCACGCCACTCCTCGGCCGGGCTTGCGGTGATCCAGAGCACGTAGGCGCGGGTCTCGGCTGGCAAGTCGCCGCTGCCCGCCAGCCAGTTCGTCACGCGCTGTGCGCCACCATTGTAGGCCGCAGCGGCGAGCCCAAGATTGCCGAAATGGCGTTTGAGGTCCGCGAGGAGATGTGCCGCGTGCGGGATCGCCTGTTCGGGGTCGAACGGGTCGAGCAGGCCGCGCTCCAGCGCGGTCCCGGGCATGAATTGCGCAACCCCTTGCGCGCCAGCGGGGCTCACGACGCCGACGCGGAAGCTGCTCTCGCGCCAGATCAGCCGCGTGAGAAACGGGACCGGCAAGCCGCGGGCCTTGGCGGAGTCCTCGATAAGGCGGCAGAGCGCCTGCTCCACGGTCTCGGTCGAGCTCTCAGGGAGCGCGGCGCAGGTGGGCGTCGCGAGAACGACGATGCTGAGCGCGACTGCCGGTGTGAGGAGCAGCTTTGGCATGATCAGGACGCGGCTGTAACGCGTCCCGCTGGAATTGTGATCCGTTGCGCGTTGACGTGCTCGACAGCCGCGAGGGGATGCCCAGAGCCGCCCAATCCGATACAGCGACCGCCAGATCCAATCGGCTAAATGTCGGAAGGAGAACGCGGCGTATGATGAGCACGCGCGTCGGCCGTGCGGCCCCGTGCTGCACGGCCTGCCACCCCACCGTTGGTGACCACGACCTTGGTCGTGCCCGGCCCCTCTGATCGCACGAGCGTGAACAGCGCGGCAGCATGCGACGGCGCGAGCCGGACGCACCCGTGCGACGCCGGTCGCCCGAGCTGGCGTGTCGCGCGGCTGCTGTGGATGGCGTGCCCGGCCGCCGTGAAGAAGATCGAATAAGGCATCGGGGCGTCATCCCACTCCTTGGAGTAGTGCAGCTTTGCCAGCCACAAAGGGCGGAACGTGCCTGCCGGTGTCCTATAGGGCGCTCGTGCCGTTGAGACCGCCCAGGAGTAACGGGGCTTCCCATCAACCGTCACCCGCATGCGCTGAGCGGCCTTGTCCACCGTGATCAGTACCCGTGCAGGAGCCGCAACAGCGGGCTTGGTGTCCTCGCCGGCCGGCAGCGTTCCGGGCGGGTGTTCGGAGGCGGGAGGGAGGGGGCTCGCAGGCTCGGGGGCGATGGCTGCCGAGAGTGGCACTTCCGGTGCGTCAGCCGTGGTCGGGGGAGTTGTGGTCGAGCTCGGGATGGGTGTTCTGTGGGTGGTGCTTTCCGGCGGTTCCGGAGAGGAAGCGACAACCGGTAGGATCCCGGGCGCCGCCGGGGGCCTTGTCTCGTTCGCGTCGAAGGTGCTGCCTGATGCAGCGGGCGGATTGCGCAGTTCAGGGCTGGGGGCAGGATTTTGCGAAGTGACGGCTTGCTCTGCTGATGCGCCGGGAGGAGTAGCGCTCGCCGCCGTAGGTCTGTGTTGATCGAGCTTCCGCTGCGCGTTCAGCTTCGCAGCTGGCTCTGATTTCTCCTTCTGCCGTCGCTCCGCGGCCTCACGTGCGAGCCGTTTATCGAGCTCCAGGCGATCACGTTTTGCCTCTTCTAGAACCTTGAATGGATCGACGAACTGGGCGGAAGCTAGGTTCGCGCCAGCTGTCGTGAGGATGCACGATGCAATCAGCAGTTTGATAACCTGCATCGTTCGTCTCCGGCGGAAACACCAAGCGCGGCCGTATCAACATAATCGGCCCTTGAAGCCAAGGTTCCGGACACGACCTGGCGAAGCGGTATCGAGAGCTATGAGACGGGGACTAACGCGGCGGATTGCCTCCAGCGGCAACGTTGCGCGATGCTTCGTAGGCCATCCTTGTGCAAATGGCTGATCGGGGCGGATTTGGTTGAAAAACTCCAAGTCTGCATTTCAGGCGCCATGCGAGGCGGCGCTCTGGAGAATGTTCATCTCTCGTCGCTGGCACAATCCCACGACTGCGGCGAGCTTCGGGCAAGCCGATAGCAGGACTTTCTCCGTCTGGAGCGCTCGGCATTACTGCTTCGGCCCAGTCTCGAATTTTTCAACGCAATCGGCGGATATCGTCCGCTTTCGGCGGCATGGATATGGATGGCTGAATGGCCGGGTTGGTCGCCGAGCCGAACGACCGGTTTTGCACCCATCGGTGATCCGGCAGGGCGAAGTCTGGCCGAAAGCTGCCGGTCCGCTTTCTAGCAAGCGATGGCTCAGAGCAGACGTCGCCGTTCGCGGGAGCGTTTTCCCGACACCTGAAAACCCGACACGCTTTCCCGACAGAAGGGAGGTCATTCCGAGCGCGTTCCATTTCGCGCGGGGCCTTGTCGGGAAAGCGATCGAATAGCCGACGCCCGACAATCCCGGCGTCTCGCGTATGGCTATCGCGAGGGACGCTGTGCCTGGACGATGGCCGCTTTGACGCGTGCCACACCTGCCGACGCGATGTCGGGATAGGGACAGGTTCGTGCCGCCTCACCCGCCCGTCGCCGGGCGGTGTGTGGCTGCGACACGAGCTCTCCCGTGGCGATCGCCTCGAAATAGGCCCGCCAGTAGCCCGGCCCCATCGGCGGTAGCATGTTCGATCCCTTTGACGACCGCATGGGCATCCCCCTGCACCAGGACGTGGAGAGGGGCGATCATTCGATCAAGCGGGTGAACGTCACCTCAATCGTCACGGTGACCGCATATCTGTCCGCTGCGGTGGCGTCCGTATGAATGCCTGTCCGTTGAGCGATATCGACCTGAACGGACGGACCTTTCACTCTCGTCCAAAGAGTCCGCTACGGCACGCCCCAGCGGACAATTACGCTCATGCATGAGGTGCAAGGCTTCGAACAGACAGTCCGCGAGCGGCTCCTTCCGATCCTTCTCAGACGGTGGGTAAGCTGCAGTATGAAGACTGCTTCCTAGTAAGAGCAGACGTCCGGCGGATGCCCGCACCCAACCTCAGCGTGGTTGGGCTTGTCGATCCCGAGCCGCCGGCGATCTCGAACTGGGTCGATTGCAGATCCGGCGCAGCACGCGCAAGAGCTGCTCGGCCGAGTACGGCTTGTGCAGCAGTTCGAAGCCGTGGCTGCCCTCCTCGGCCAGGACATGGCTGTACCCGGAGGTGAGGACCACCGACAGGTGCGGCAGCCGGCTGCGCAGCGCCTCGGCCAGCGCGATCCCGCCCATGCCCGGCATCACTACGTCCGAGAACACCGCGTCGAAGCCGTCACCGTCCACCCCAAGCAGCTCCAGCGCGGCCTCGGCGTTGGCCGCCCATTCAGGCGTGTAGCCGAGATCCTGCAGGATCTGCGTGGCAAAACGGCCGATCTCGACGTTGTCCTCGACCACCAGGATCCGCCGCCCGGCCCCGTCCGTGTCGGCCTCGTTGGTTTGCGGCTCATCAGCAGGTTCGGCCGGGGCTGTGACCTCTGGCAGGTACAGCGTGAAGGTGGCGCCGGCCCCTAGCTCGCTGGTGACATTGATGTCGCCGCCGGACTGTTTGGCGAACCCGAAGACCTGGGACAGACCGAGGCCGGTCCCCTTACCGACCTCCTTGGTGGTGAAAAACGGCTCGAAGATCCGATCGAGCTGCTCCCGCGGAATACCCGTGCCGGTATCGGTGAGCGACACCGCTGCGAAGTGGCTGCGTGAGCCCGCATGGCCGCGGATCGCCGGCATTCTCTTCCCGCACGCCAGCCGCAGCGTGAGGCTGCCCTCCCCATCCATGGCATCACGGGCGTTGACCGCCATGTTGATCAGCGCAGTCTCGAACTGGCTGCGGTCGCAATGAATGAAACAGGCTGCGTCGGGCAGGTCCACCGCGACGTGGATGCGAGCGCCTGTGACGGTGTCGAGCATGTCGGCGACGCCGCGCAGGCAATCTCCGGCCTCGAACGTCTCGGGCTTCAGCGCCTGCCTCCGGGCGAAGGCAAGCAGCTGGCCGGTAAGCTTGGCGGCCCGATCGACCGTGTCGGAGACCGCGTCCATGTACCGGCGGCGCCGGTCCTCGGTGAGATCCGGACGGCGCAGGAAGTCGACCGACGAGCGGATAATGGTGAGCAGGTTGTTGAAGTCGTGCGCGACGCCGCCGGTGAGCTGGCCGACCGCCTCCATCTTCTGTGACTGCCGCATCGCCTCCTCGGCGATGGCCCGCTCATCGACGACCTCGGCAACCCGGCTCTCCAAAGTGGCGTTCAGCTCACGCAGTTGCGCCTCTCGGGCGTGCAACTCCTCCAGCCGCAGTCGCGCCTCGTACTGCCGTCGCCGGCTGCGCAGGGCCGCCATCACGACGCTGATCAGGGTGGTCGGGTGGAACGGCCGCTCCAGGAAGCTGACGTTGCCCAGGATGCGCGTCAGCCGCGCCGCGTTCGGGCTGCGGTCTGCTCCGCCCTGGCGGGTGAGCAGGATGAACGGCATGTCCGACCACGCCGGCTGCTCGCCGATCCAGCGGCTGAGCCCGGTGAGATCGGCGGTGCGCATCGCCTCCTCCGTGATCAGCACCGCCCCGGCGACCTCATCGAGGCCCCGCACCAGTGCCGGCAGGTCCGGCACGACCACCGCGGGGAGATCGGCCTCCCTGAGCAGCGCCCGCGCCAGTCCAGCGTCGCGCCCGTGCGGCGCGAGGATCAGCACGCGCTCGGAGTTCAGGTTGTTC
This sequence comes from Methylobacterium sp. PvR107, assembly GCF_017833295.1. Lineage (NCBI taxonomy): Bacteria > Pseudomonadati > Pseudomonadota > Alphaproteobacteria > Hyphomicrobiales > Methylobacteriaceae > Methylobacterium > Methylobacterium sp. PvR107. The sequence goes on along the minus strand of NZ_JAFIBW010000001.1, from coordinate 3,702,380 downwards.
GGGCGTGTCACAGGCCGTTGCTGTCCGGCAGCTCCGCGTCGGCGCCCTGGACTAGCATCGGCACGCCACGCAGCACGCCCTGGAACGAGCGCAACGGCTCACCGACCCGCAGGCCGGTGCCGGTGATGCAGTATTCGCGGATCGTGTCCTCGTGCGCGCCGGTGCGCTTCTTCACCACCGAGATCGCCCGCCGAACCGTCCCGAGCGCCTCGAAGTAGCGCAGCAGCACGACCGTGTCGGCGAGATAGGTTAGATCGACCGGGCTCTTCATGTCGCCGACTAGCCCGTGCTGGGCGACCGTCAGGAAGGTCGTGGCACCCTGGCGATTGAGATACTGCAGCAGCTCGTGGACGTGCAGGATTAGCGCGCCCTCGGCGGGCATGGCGGCCTGGTAGCCGTTGAGGCTGTCTATCACCACGGTCTTCGCCTGCGCCTCGTCGACCTGACGACGCACCAGGTGGGCGAACTCGCCCGGCGACAGCTCGGCCGCGTCGACCTGCGCGATCGTCAGCAGGCCCTGGCTACACAGGCCGGCGAGGTCGAAGCCCATCGCCTTCGTGCGCTCCAGCAATAGCCCGAGTTCCTCGTCGAACACGAACAACGCCGCCTTCTCGCCGCGCGCAGCCGCAGCGACGACGTACTGGATCGTGAGCAGCGACTTACCCGTGCCGGCGGGTCCGAGGATCAGGGTGCTCGACCCGGTATCGATGCCGCCACCGAGCAGGGCGTCGAGTTCGGGGATCCCGCTCGGCAACGTATCGCGGGCGAACTTGGTCTTGTGCTCCAGAGCGATCAGGCGTGGGAACACCTCCACGCCGCCGGTGGCGATGTTGAAGTCGTGGTAGCCACCGCGGAAGCGTTGACCACGGTACTTCACCACCCGCACCCGCCGCCGCTCGGCGCCATAGTCGGGCGCCAACTCCTCGAGGCGGACCACCGCGTGGGCGACGCTGTGCACCGTTTTGTCGAGGGCATCCGCGGTGAGATCGTCGAGCAGCAGCATGGTCGTGTTTTGTCGCGCGAAGTAGTGCTTCAGCGCCAGGATCTGCCGTCGGTAGCGCAGAGACCCCCCGGCGAGCAGGCGGATTTCGGACAGGCTGTCGAGTACGACGCGAGTGGGCCTGATCGCATCGACCTGCTCGAAGATCGCCTTCGTCGCCTCGCCGAGTTCGAGATCGGAAGCGTACAGCAGGCTCTGCTGCTGCTCGGCATCGAGCAGGCTCTCGGGCGGGATCAGCTCGTAGATCGTGATCGCATCGGGCAAGCTCCAGCCATGCGAGCGGGCGGTCTCGTCCAGCTCCTCGGTCGTCTCCGACAGGCTGATGTACAAGCCACGCTCGCCCAAGCTGGCACCCTCCAGCAGGAATTGCAGGGCGATGGTGGTCTTGCCGGTACCGGGACTGCCCTCCAGCAGATACAGGCGGTTGCGCGTGAAGCCGCCGCCGAGCACGTCGTCGAGGCCGGCGATACCGAGCCTCGCCTTGTCCAAGGGCGCGACCTTCGGTTCGGCGTCAGCGGCCATAGCTAGTCAGTTCCTTCGCGACGGCGGGCGGCAAGGCATGCGTGGGGATGCGCGGCAGTACCTCGGCGAGGTTCGCCTCTGCCTGGGCGAGATCGTGTGCCTGCTGCAGGTCGAGCCAGAACCGGCCGGGCACGCCGCACAGGCGTGCGAGGCGAGCGGCCATGTCCGGCGTGATCGCGGCGCGGCCGGCGAGGATCCGGTGCAGGGTCTGACGGCAGATGTGCAGCTCGCGGGCGGCTTGGATGACCGATAGGCGGAGACCCGGCAGCACGCGGTCGCGCAAAACTGTACCCGGATGGACTGGCTTTGCAACCGGGGCGCGCATGCCCTCTGCCCCCTCGATCCCAGGTTACATCTGTAGCGTCAGGCCCGACAGAGGTGAAGACCAATCCAACTGATTGTGTTGGGGAGCATGAAGCTGTGACCTTAATAACACGGGAACCGCTGTCATGCGGACAGCTCAGCACTGACCGACTGTCTGCTTCCACTTGCCCGCCGACGTTCAAGCGTCTTTGCGCGAGCGCCAGCTATCTACCCAAAGCCGCCACCTGCCTCCGCAAAGGCATACCTTAAGGACAGGAAAAAATACCTTCATCGTGCGGTAACCACCACTCGACGTCGTGGAATTACAGATAATCTCAAGTGTAGTTCCTTATTTGCAGTACCACCCACACGTTGATTAGCGCGTGTATTTTGCGGATTTACAAAAGGACTAATTATTGCCTCGGAAGATCTACCTTCAAGACTACCAGCAGCGCTGTGATCAAGCCAAGGCTTCCCCGGGCAATGCTATCGAGCACCACAAACAGCGCATCCGCCCCGCCCGGCGTCATCACGCAGGCCTTCGCGCCTAGACCTCGTCAAGCAGGAGAGCTGGAGCCAGTATGCGGTTCTTGGGAAGCCGGTAGAGGTCCCCAGTCCTTCTCTCCCAGATGTCGACTGGGCCTGTCTAATGCCCGCCAGGGTCGGCGGCTGTGGCGCCCCGCTCGGTCGACGCGCAAGCTGCGAAGGCACTTGTGAAATTTCGTTAACGAAACGTCTTCATCCTGCCGCTCGACTCGATGTCACATCGTTTTTCGAGAGCTACGCGGATGAACAAGCCAGTGGCTCCAGCCGATCTACGCCTCGGAGCCCCGTCTCAGGCAACCTCCACCTCGAAGCCTCGCAGCGACCTCGGTACGATCGTTATCCATTGGCTGACGGTCGTCGCCATGGTGGCGAGCTTGTTCACGGGCCTGCGCATCTCAGCCGACGCGCGCACGGCCGTGTTCGCCAAGTGGATCGCGCCCATCCTGCCGCAGGGTGAAGTCTGGACCGTGCACTTCCTCGCGGGCCTTGGGCTCTTCTTCTGCCTGACCGCCTACGTCCTGTACCTCGTGCTCGGCGGCCTGTTGGATCGTAATGCGCCGCGCAGGATGCGCGCTCTCGCGCTGCCCGGGTCCACGGCCGCCGCTCGGAAGGCGCGCTGGGGCGGCGTCAACGTGCTGCTGCACTGGTTCATCTACGGCGTCGTCTTGATCATGACCGGCACGGGGATCGCCCTCTATCTGGGCTTCGGTGGGTGGGTCGTCTGGCTGCATGCGACCTGCGCCCTGATCGCGCTCGGCTACATCGCGATCCACATGACGACCCACTTCCTGTACGGCGGCTGGCAACAACTGCTCCGGTTGTTTCGTCCAGCAGCGCTCACCAGCGCTGCGGCTTCTCGCAAGCCCCTCCTGATCGCGTCCCTGGTCGGCATACCGGTGATCACCGGTCTCGCGGCCGTCGACGTCGCGACACGCGACCACCTCGACGTCCGACCGGTCAACCGCGCTCCGGATCTCGCGAAGCTCCTGGACGACGACGTCTGGAAAACCGCTCGTCCGGTGACGATCAGGACGATGCAGGGCATCAACCTGAAGGACGGATCGGGCGAGTCGACCGTCGAGATCCGTGCCGTTCGGGACGAGGCCCGCATCTACTTCGCGTTCCGGTGGGAAGATCCGTCCAGATCGACCCGACGCCTGCCGATGATCAAGCGCGAGGACGGATGGCACCTGCTGGGCGACAGCCCATTCATCGACGACGTCACCACGTTCTACGAAGACAAGTTCGCCGTCATCTTCTCCACGAGCGACGCATTCGGGTCCGGCGGTGTCTCCCATCTCGGGCCGAAGCCGCATCCCGACTTCCCCGGCTCGCGCAACGGGCGCGGTCTCCACTACACGGACGGCCATATGGTCGACATGTGGCAGTGGAAGGCCTCACGCGGCGGCCTGCTCGGGGAGGTCGACGACATGTATATCGGCCCGCCCCGACAGCCGACGCAGAACGAGGCTGCGCAGCTCAACCGGTATCAGGCCGGCTACTGGGGCGATCCGGGCGACACGCCCTACACGTATAATTTCAAGCTCATGACGCCCGCGGACTACAAGGGCGGCCCGATCACACCGCTAAAGCTGCCGAAGGATCATGTCGCCATGACCCGGGCGATGGGCACATGGAACGACGACCCCAACGCCGGGACGGACGAGGGCTCGAAATGGTGGATGCTGCCTCAGGACACCGTCGACTACACCGCTGAAGCGGACGCGAATGTGCCGGTGGGCACGATCATGCCGGCCGTCCTGATCACCGGAAACCATTCTGGAGATCGCTACGATCTCAAGGGGGCGGCCGACTGGCGCGAGGGCCATTGGACCTTAATCGTCAGCCGAGCGCTGAAGTCCGAGAGCAAGTACGACGCATCCTTCGTCCCCGGGACCCACCTCTACATGTGGGTCGGCGTCTTCGATCATACCCAGACCCGACATACCCGGCACACGCGGCCGGTCGTCATGGACGTACGTTGAAGCCAGATCTCGGTCGAAGAGGAAGCTTATGGATCGACGTCTGTTCGAAATGTCCCGGGCGCGTTCGTCGTGCTCGAAACACCGATTTTGTGCATCTTACCGCAGGTAACCTTTAGGGATCACCTGCGAGCGTCGGCCAACCGCCGGAGCGTCGTCGCAGCTAGGACGTCAGGCGCCTCATCGGGGATCGGGAACACCGAGCTCACGTTGATTTCGCAGAGAACGTAGGTGTCCTCGCCGCCGGCATCCTTCGGCCCGAGCAGGAAGTCGGCGTCCCAGATGACGGGCAGGTCGTCCGGCTTCAACCCGAGCAGGTTCGTCATCTCGGGTATCCAGTCCCGTTCGAGCAGGCATCGCAAGCGCTGGAACCGCTCGTCCTCCGGTCCGGAATAGAGGCGCGGCGGCGCCCGTCCGTGCTCAGGCGGCGCCAGGGCAGTGACGAGCTGGGTGCCGAACCCCGCCGCGCGCGTACCGCTGACATAGCAGCGGACCATCCCCTCTAGGTGCCGCATCTGGAAAGGCTGGTCGACGAGGGTGAGGCCCGCCGCGAAGTCGGAGGCGCGCTCCGCCAGGAATGCGTCGAGCAGCACGGTGCGCCGGCGCCTGTCGCTCGCTTCCTGCACCAGGACTTCCTCCGCGCTGGCGGCGCGCTCTACCTTCCACACGCCGATGCCACCGTTGCCGCGGCTGCGCTTCAGCACCCGCGGCCCCTCGGCCAAGCGCCGGGGGAACGCCGCCGCGAGGGCGGCACAGCTTGCATAGAGGTGCGTATCCGTTCCCCAGCCCATCTCCCGCGTCTGGTACAGCACCTCCTTGGTGCCCACCCGGTCGATCACGTCAGGGTGGGCGCTGACGAGGACCCCGGCGGCGGCGACCTCCCGCAGCAGCGCGTCGAGGGCGCCTCGGTCCTCGCCGGTGTCCTTCGTCACAGGGTTCACCCAGACGAGTACGGCGTCCATTCCCATGAGTTCCGCCCGGAGGACATCAGCCCGTCCCCCAACCCAGACGGCGGGTTCGGCGGCGAGACCATGCCGTCCCAGAGCGGCAAACACCGCCGCGAACCGGCTCGTCTCCGGGCGCGCCTCGGCTCGCGCCTTAGCGTCGCCCCGCCAGACGACCGCAACCTTGAAGTGAGCGGGACCCGGAATGGGCATCACTGACACCGAGAAGATGGCCGAGGGGGTTCGAAGGAGAGACGGGCGCGCAAGTGCATCACCGGCAGGGCCAGCGCCGCCGGAAGGCGATCGTGACCCCGGCCAGCATGTCGATCTGCAACAGGGCATCATGTGCCCGCGCCCAGGTCAGGAAGGTCTCCGACAGCTGCTCGATGCTGTAGTCCACGTTGCAGAGACCGCCCCTGTCGCCCCCGTTGCCGAAGGCCGTGAGCGTGTCGGCGACGCCCATCAGGTAGGCGCTGCACCAGCTGGACGCCGCCCCCTGCTCGGCAAGGCATGCCAGGTAGAGGTCCTGCGTCCTGCGCTGCGTCACGTCCACCGGGCCTTGCCGGGGCGGACCGTCGGAAGGGGCCTCAGTCGGAGGGGAAGAGGTTCCCCCGTCGACAGCCCATGCCGAGGGCGCCCCCACGGCGGCGAACGCCGCGAGCACGGCGATGCCGAGGATGCGACGGCCCCTCATGCGGCGCGCCTGGCCTCGTCGTAGAGGCGGTCGGCCGTCTCCCAGCGGATCACCTTCATGAAGACGTCGACGTAGTTCGCCGCCTTCGCCCCGAAATCCATCTGGTAGGCGTGCTCGTACATGTCCATCGCCAGGATGGGCGTGCCGCCGGCGAGGGTCGTGGTGTGGTCGGCCGCCCAGGCGTTCACCAGGCGCTTGTCCCGCGGGCTGTACGTCAGCAGCACCCAGCCGGACCCGCCGCCCTCGGCGCGGCCCATGGCGGTGAACTGCGAGCGCCAGCGCTCGACGCTGCCGAAGTCACGCGCCAGGGCGGCTTCCAGCTCCGGGCCCGGCTTGCTCTGGTCGCCGAGGTTGGAGAAGAACAGCTCGTGCAGGATCATCGAGTTTGTCGCGATGAGTTCCTCGCGCTTGAGCCCGTTGACCACGAACCCGGGCGTCTTCTCGTAGTCCATCGTCGCGAGTTGGTCCGCGATGGAGTTCAAGCGCTTCACCGCCCCGAGATAGTTGTTCTCGTAGTGGCTGATCATGATGCGCTCGCTCATCCCGGCGATCTTCTGCGGATCGAGCGGCAGCGGCTTGGCCGTGTAAGGCGGCAGCTTCAGCGCGGGCTGCCCGGGGCCAGGTCCGTCCGCGGCAGTCGCGGAGCCGGCCTGGAGGCCGACGGCGGCAAGGCCGGCTCCGGCCAGGAATAGGTTACGGCGGTCGATGTCGTTGGACATGAGTTCTTCCTCTCGGGGAGCGGCCGCTACCGGCGCGCCTGGGGTTTGCGAAGTGTGCCGACGTCGGGAAGGGACCCGTCCCCGCGCCGGAGCTCGATGCCGTCGCCGGCGGCCCAGACCTGAAAGCAGCGGGTGCCGTCTGGACCGCCGCCTAGGCAGAGCTCGTCGCCCTGGACCCGCCAGAAGCCTGTCCGCAGCGTGCCCATCGACACCGAGCGCAAGTGACCGCCCTTCTCGAAGCCGTAAGCCCAGTGCACGTCGTCGGTGAGTTTCATGCCGGGCAGCCGAATGGTGAGGTCGCGTCCCGGAAGCCTTCGGAAGGGTTCGGCCCCGGCAGAGCCTGACGGCCCGGTGAGGGCGGCCGTCACGGCGAACGCGATGGCCAGCGGGTGGCGCGCCATCATCGGAGTTCCTCGACGTCGAGGCGGTCGAAGCGGGTGACGCTGTCCGACATGGTCCAGAACGCGACCTTGCCGGGCGTGCCTATCGTCGCGTCGGTGGCCGAGAAGAGATCGCGGCCGTCGAACGACACCGTGAACCGGTCGTCGCGGGCCGTAACGGCGAGGTCGTGCCAGACGCCGGCGGCGACAGGCACGTCGGCTCCCGCCAACTGGGTCCTGTGCCCGGCGACGACCTTGTAGAGGCGCACGTTGCCTTCAAGGGCATTGGCTCGGACGAGGTAGTAGTTGTTCCTGTCGAGAAGTCTGACGGCCAAACCACCGGCCTGATCGACGGTCCCCGACACCGGCTTGATCCGTGTTCGGACCGTCACGTCCGCCGGAGCGGTCGCCATCCGGATCAGCAGCGGGAAGCGGTTCTCAGTCGGGTCGTCGCTCGACTGCTCGACGGCACGCCCGGCTGTCGCCTCGGCGTCCGCGACCGTCTGCCAGCGCCCCGGTGAGCCGGGTCCCGTCTGCATCGGCTCGAAGCCGGGCAAGCCGTCCGCCCATGCCGAGCCCGCGGACGCCACGAGGAGCAACAGGATGGCGCCCGGGACGGTCCCGCGGTTCATGCGACGGCTCCCGCGAGATGCAGGAGGATGCCGGCGGCCGAGCACGCCGCCAGCGTCGGGATCAGGCCGACCCGGAACCGGAACACCGCCACGAGCGCCGCCATCGACAAGGCTAGGGCCCGCGGGTTCAGGCTCACCAACACGGGCACGTCGAAGCGGATCGGGCCGGCCGCCACCGGGTAGACCTCGGCGAAGATCGTATGGAGGGCGAACCAGACCGCGAGGTTCAGGATCACGCCGACCACCGCCGCGGTGATAGCCGAGAGCGCGCCAGCCAGAGCCCGATTGCCGCGCAGGCGCTCGACGTAGGGCGCGCCGACGAAGATCCAGAGGAAGCAGGGTGCGAAGGTCACCCAGGTGGTGAGCAGGCCCGCGAGCGTCCCGGCGAGTAGCGGCGGCAGGGCGCCGGGGTTCCGGAACGCCGCCATGAAGCCCACGAATTGGGTGACCATGATAAGCGGGCCCGGCGTGGTCTCGGCCATCCCGAGGCCGTCGAGCATCTCGCCGGGCCGGAGCCAGCCGTAATGCTCCACCGCCTGCTGGGCGACGTAGGCCAACACCGCGTAAGCGCCGCCGAACGTCACCATCGCCATCTTGGAGAAGAACACCGCGACCTGCGCGAATACGTCGTCGGGGCCGACGACGGCGAGCACGACGGCCACGGGCACAAGCCAAAGCGCCGCCCACACGGCAAGGACCCGCAGGGTGTGACCGAGAGATGCGTGCTCGCGGAGAAGCTCATCGTCGCCGAGCAAGTAGGGACCGGCGTCGGCCTTGCTCGAGGCGCCGTGCCCGCCGCCGATGCGGAACTGCGGCAGACCGGCCCGGCCGCCAAGGTAGCCGATGGCGCCGGCGGTCAGGACGATCACGGGGAACGGCACGTCGAGCAGGAAGATCGCCACGAAGGACGTAGCCGCCAGGGCGACCATGGCTTGGCTCTTCAGAGCTCTCCGCCCGATGCGCAGGACCGCCTGCGCGACGATGGCCAGCACCGCGGCCTTGAGCCCAAAGAACAGGCCGGCGACCAGCCCGACGTTGCCGTAGAGCGCATAGACCCAGCTCAGGGCCATGATCGCGACGATGCCCGGCAGCACGAACAGGCCACCGGCGACGAGGCCGCCGCGGGTGCCGTGCATGAGCCAGCCGACGTAGGTCGCGAGCTGTTGCGCCTCCGGCCCCGGCAGGAGGGTGCAGAAGTTCAGAGCGTGCAGGAAGCGGTTCTCGGAGATCCATCGCCGCTCCTCAACGAGGATGCGGTGCATGACGGCGATCTGCCCTGCCGGCCCACCGAACGAGAGCGAGGCGATGCGCCCCCAGACCGGTGCCGCCTCTTGCAGTGTAACGGGCATCGGAACGGCCCCGGTGGCCGGCCCGTGCTTGAAGGTGGTGGAGCCGAGGGCGGAGGTAGCCATGTCAGGCTTTCCCCTTCGGCTTGTTGGTCGGCCAGTTGTGGGTCTCGTCGGAAGCGTCCCGGCACCAGCGATAAAAGGCGTCGTAGAGGAGCATGCCGGCATCGAGCTGCTCCAGGTCGTCCGCATAGATCCGCGAGAGGCCGAGGGAGGCCGCAAGGAGCCCGGCGGCCTCGGGAGCGAGGTCGGGGCGGTTGGTGTCGGCGCCCCGGACCAAGGTGGCGAGGCGAAGGAGCGGTTCGGTCGCCAAGCCCAGTTCCGCGACCATCACGTCGAAGGTGCAGAGCTCTCCGCGATGACTCCAGAAGACATCCGGGCCCTCGATGTCGAACGCCTCGCCGTCGAAACGAGCAGCGACGGCGGAGACCTCGGACGGCGGCACGAACAGGAAGACCGCCTCGGGGTCAACGAACCGGCGGATCAGCCAGGGGCAGGCGATGCGATCGACCTTGGGGCGAGCGCGAGTAACCCAGACGGTACGCCCTTGCGGATCGCAGTTCTTCAGCTTGTCGGCGGGTACCATCGGTAGCCCTGCCTGTGCCCACTCCGTGGTGCCGCCATCGAGAACTTCGGCGGCGATGCCGGACGTGCGCAGCCACGCGGCGACCCCGTGACTGAGCTTATGGCCGTGCTGGCAGATCACGACGGCAGGTCTACCCCCCAGCGCAGGCGCCCACTGAGCGACGCTGTCCCATGGGCGCGGTCTTGATCCTGGGATCAGGCGCGGCTCCTCCGCGAAGTCGCGCGGAGTGCGCACATCGATGAGGACCGGGCACGCGGCTGTACCGATCAGACGAGCGAGTTTCTCTGGGGGAATGGTGTTGGGCGAGGCCATGGCGCGTCCTTGCAGAAACTGCAGAGTGGACGCGATGCTTCAGCCGGAGCCTCATCGGGAGATCGCATCCCGATGAAGCCATAGACAGCCCCAAGCCAACGCTTGTCAAGCGAGGTCACGACGTCGCTCATCCCGTCCTGGCCGGCCATTGCCGGTGCAGGTCGTCGATGACGAAGGCATGCTCGTGCCGACCGTGGCCGATCCCGTGCAAGTGGGGATGGGACGGATCAAGATCGCCGTGAGCATGCGCGACGACATCCGGATCGGAGGCGGGCCATAGCAAGGCCGCTGCCGCGACGCCCGCGACGGTCAGCGCACCGAGCACCGCTAGTGTCGCTGGCATCCCGACAGTGGCGCCAAGCCAGCCCGCCAGCGGGTAGGTTAGAAGCCACGATGCGTGCGAGAGCGCGAATTGGGCGGCAAACACGGCTGGCCGGTCCTCCGGGCTGGCCGAGCGACGCAGCAGGCGTCCAGTGGGCGTCTGAGCGGCGGAGTAGCCGATCCCGAGGGCGAGCCAGGTCCCGAGCAGGACCGGCCAGCCTATGGCGCTGCCCCAGGTCAGGACCGCAACCCCGACGAGGACGACGCCGAGGAAGGCCGCCGACGGCAGTATCACCCCGCGGTCGGACAGGCGGTCGAGTACCCGCGGTAGGACTAGGGCCGCGATCATCGAGCCGCCCCCGAAGCACCCAAGGGCGATGGCGACGTCGTCCTGAGGACGTCCGAGAAGGGCCTGGACGATCACCACGGTGTTGACGATAACCATGGCCCCGGCGGCGGCCACCGCGAGGTTCAGCGCGAACAACCCGCGCAGGCGTGGGGTCGCGAGATAGATCCGCAGGCCCCGCGTCGTCCGGTCGTAGATGCCGCCGGTGCGCTCCTTCCGCGCCGCCGGCAAGGTCACCGAGACGACCAGCGCCGCGGAGCACAGGAAGCCTACGACGGTGCCCCCGAACAGCCAGTTGTAGCTCATGACCATCAGCAGCAGGGCCGCCAGGGTCGGGCTCAGCAGGTTCTCCAGGTCATAGGCGAGGCGCGAGAGCGACAGGGCGCGGGTATAGTCCCCCTCGTCCGGCAGGATGTCGGGAATGGTGGCCTGGAAGGTCGGGGTGAACGCCGCCGATGCTGACTGCAGGACGAAGATCAGGACGTAGATCTGCCAGACCTGATCGACGAAGGGCAACAGAAGCGCGATGGCTGCCCGAACGAGGTCGGTGGCCACTAGGAAGGCCCGCCGCGGCAGTTGCGCGGTGAAAGCCCCGGCTACAGGCGCGACCATCACGTAGGCCACCATCTTGATGGCCAGCGCCGTCCCGAGGACGGTGCCGGCCCGATCCCCTGCGATACGGAACGCCAGCAGGCCCAAGGCGACGGTGAGAAGACCGGTGCCGATGAGGGCGATGAGCTGGGCGGCGAAGAGATGCCGGTAGGTTCGGTTCGCCAGGACGGAGAGCATGGCCGATTCTAGAGGTACTTCGACAGCGTTTTGAACTCGGTGAGGGCGTCCCTCGCGGACTTGCCGCCGTGCTCGACCCCATCGCCGAGGCAATGCTCCATGTGGTCCTGGATCAGGACGCGCTTGGCGTTCGTGATCGCGGCCTCGACCGCGTGGAGTTGCTGAGCGAGGTCCACGCAGGAGCGTCCATCTTCGATCATGGCGATGACGCCGGCGAGATGGCCGTGGGCACGCTTCAGGCGCTTGACGATTTCGGGATGGGAGGCATGCTGCATGTTGACATCCTATCCCCCTGGGTGGGATGCGTGAAGTCGGATTTGCGGTCCTGAAGTGACTGTATTGGGTGGAGGCATGGCGTCGAGGGTGGAGCGGATCGGGCGGCTCCTGTCGGTGTTCGTCGCACTCGTGCTGATCGCGACCTCAGTCATGCCGTTGGTCGCGGAGGCACGTGGCGTCGATCCATCCGCCCATGCCCATGCCTTCTACGGGATCGATCACGACGACCACGACGACGGCCATGGCACCGACGGGACCGGCGCGGCCGACCTCGCCCATCATGCGCATTCCCATGCGCAGACCCTGGCGACTGCCCAACCGTCCGTCCCGACGATGTCCGTGAGAGGTACCGACGTCCGGTTCCGGGCCGTCAACCACCTCGCCCGGCGTACCGGAGAGGGTCGGGCACCCTTCGAGCCACCCAGGGGCTGAGGCCGGGCCGCCCGGCGACGTCGGGCCCTTTCCTCAAACGCACCCGCGCTCCCCGGGCCCGCATACGGCGGCACCCGGCGGCGATGGCTCATGGCATCGATATGTTCAAACGCACCCTCCTCCTCCTGGGGGCCGTCGGCGGCGGGTTCCTGATCGCCACCGTCTGGCCGGACGCTCCCGCAGCACTCCGGGCGCGCCTTGCCCAAGGCGGGTTTCTGACGTTCGGGCCGGTCGTCGCTGGCAGCCCCGCACTGACGCCGGCGGCGACACCGAAGCCAGAGGAGCCGGGTCTCGTCCGGCTGACCCAGGACCAGGTCGCCAAGGTCGGCATCCGCACCGAGGCCGTCCGGGGCGGCAGGCTCGCCCGTCACCTCCACGTTCCGGGCACCATCGTTCCGAGCGCCAACAACACCGCCCGCATCGCGGTGAAGACCCAGGGCACGGTGGCGGAACTGCGCAAGGGGCTCGGGGACCGGGTGGCCAAGGGCGAGGTCGTCGCCCTCCTCGACAGCCGCGAGATCGCCGACGCGAAGGGCGAGTACCTCGCGGCTCGCCTGTCCGCCGCTCTGCAAAAGACCCTGTACGAGCGCGACCAGTCGCTCTGGGACAAGCGCATCTCGTCCGAGCAGCAGTACCTGCGCTCCCAGGCGAGCTACGAGGAGCTCAAGGTCAAGGTCGACTCCGCTCGGCGCAAGCTCACCTTCCTCGGCCTGGGTCCCGCCGAGATCGAGGCCCTTCCGAATTTGCCGGCGGCCCAGTTCGAGCGGCAGGAGATCCGGTCGCCCATCGCCGGCAGGATCGTCGAGCGCCGGGTCGACCTCGGCGCCGCGGTCGGTCGCGACAACCTGGAGACCGAGCTCTACAGCGTCGTGAACCTCACCCAGGTTTGGGTCGACCTCGCCGTCTCGCCGGGCGACCTGCCGCTGGCACGCGAGGGCCAAGTGGTCACCGTCCGGACGCAGGCAACCGACGAGAGCACCGAGGGCAGGATCGTCTTCATCGGCCCGGTCCTCGACCAGAACACCCGCGCCGCCCGGGTCGTCGCCGAGTTGCCCAACCCCGACGAGCGTTGGCGGCCTGGTTCCTTTGTCTCGGCCGAGATCGCCGTCTCGGACAAGCCGGTGCGCACCCTCGTCCCCTCCGAGGCGATCCAGACCATCGGGGGCAAGCCGACGGTGTTCGTGAGAGTCGAGGGCGGCTTCGAGGCGAGACCCGTCGGAGTCGGGCGCTCCGACGACGGGAACGTCGAGGTTACCAACGGGCTGGAGCCCGGCGACGTCATCGTCGTCGCCAACAGCTTCATCCTGAAGGCTGAGCTCGGCAAGTCCGCGGCGGAGGACTGAGCCATGATCCGCCCGATCCTCGCGTTCTCCGTCATCAACCGTTACGCGGTCATCCTCATCACCCTCATCGCCACCGCCCTCGGCGCGTGGTCGCTGGCTCGGCTGCCCATCGACGCCGTGCCCGACGTCACCAACAACCAGGTCCAGATCAACGCTGTCGCCACGTCCCTGACGCCGGTGGAGATCGAGAAGCAGGTCACGGTGTTGATCGAGCGGGCCCTCGCCGGGACCCCCGGGCTGGAGACCATGCGCTCGTTCTCGCGTAACGGGTTCGCCCAACTCACGGCCGTGTTCAGCGACAAGGTCGACGTCTACTTCGCCCGCGCCCAGGTCAACGAGCGCCTCGTAGAAGTACGCGGCAGCCTTCCGCCGGGGGTCGAGGTCAAGCTCGGGCCGATCTCCACCGGCCTCGGTGAGATCTACTGGTGGGCGGTCGAGTATCTTCCACCCGGCGGAGGGGCGCCCGTCCGCGACGGCAAGCCTGGTTGGCAGACCGACGGCAGCTACCTGACCCCGGAGGGGGAGCGCCTCGCCGACGAGTTCCGGCGCACCGTCTACCTCCGCACGGTGCAGGACTGGATCATCCGCCCGCAGATGAAGGGCGTGCCCGGGGTCGCCGGAGCCGATGCCATCGGCGGCTACGTCAAGGAGTACCAGGTCCAGCCCGACCCGATGAAACTCGTCGGCTACGGCCTCTCGTTCAAGGACGTGTCCGATGCCATCGAGGCTAACAACGCCACCCGCGGGGCCAACTACGTCGAGCGCAACGGCGAGGGGTACATCGTCCGTGCCGGCGGCCTGATCGAGACCATCGACGAGATCGCCGAGATCGTGGTCGCAACCCGATCCGGGGTGCCGATCCTGGTGCGGGACGTTGCGAACGTCACCATCGGGCGCGAGCTGCGGACCGGCTCGGCCAGCGAGAACGGACGCGAGGTGGTGCTCGGCACCGCCCTGATGCTCATCGGCGGCAACAGCCGCACGGTTTCCGCGGCGGCCGATGCCAAGATCAACGAGATCAACAAGCTGCTGCCGCCCGGCATCGTCGCCCGCACCCTCCTGAGCCGGACCGAGCTTGTCGACGCCACGGTCAGGACAGTGGCGGAGAACCTGGCGGAGGGCGCGCTCTTGGTCGTGGCGGTGCTGTTCCTGGCGCTCGGCAACATCCGCGCGGCCATCATCACGGCGCTGGTCATCCCGGTGGCCATGATGCTCACCGCCACAGGCATGCTCGCCGGCCGCATCAGCGCCAACCTGATGAGCCTGGGCGCCCTCGACTTCGGCCTCATTGTCGACGGCGCGGTCATCGTCGCCGAGAACAGCCTGCGCCACCTCGCGGAGCGTCAGCGCGAGCTCGGACGCAAGCTCTCGCAGGACGAGCGGCTCGTCACGGTCCGGGTCTCGGCCGAGGAGATGATCAAGCCGACCGTCTACGGGCAAGCCATCATCATCCTGGTTTACGTGCCCCTCCTCACCTTCACCGGGGTCGAGGGCAAGACCTTCACCCCGATGGCGCTGACGGTGCTGATCGCCCTGGTGGCCGCCTTCGTGCTGTCGCTGACCTTCGTCCCGGCGATGATCGCGACTTTCATCACGGGGCGCGTGAACGAAGGTGAGAACGCCCTCATCCGCGGGATCAAGGCGGCCTACCGCCCGCTGCTCGACGGCGCGATCCGAGCGCCTATGGCCTTCGTCACGGGGGCGGTGCTCCTCCTCGGACTCTCGGCGGCCCTGTTTACGACGCTCGGGCAGGAGTTCGCGCCGACGCTCGACGAGAAGAACATCGTCATGGAGGCCCGGCGCATCCCGTCGACCTCGATCTCGCAGTCGCAATCGATGCAGCTCGGCGTCGAGGAGGCGATGAGCAAGTTCCCGCAGGTCGCCTTCGTGTTCTCGCGATGCGGCACCCCGGACATCGCCGCCGACCCGATGCCGGCCAACGCCTGCGACGCCTACCTCATCATGAAGCCCCAGGCCGCATGGCCCGACCCAAGCCTGACCAAGGAGGCCCTGATCGGCCAGCTTGAGGCCGAGGCGAAGCTGATCCCGGGAACTCTGCTCGGGTTCTCCCAGCCCATCCAGATGCGCTTCAACGAGCTCATCGCCGGCGTGCGCGACGACCTCGCGGTCAAGGTGTTCGGGGAGGAGTTCGGCCCGATGGTCGAGGGCGCGAACAAGATCGCCGGCATCTTACGCGGGCTCGACGGCGCGGCCGACGTGAAGGTCGAGGAGGCGGTCGGCCTGCCGTTCCTGGACATCAGGATTGACCGTCGCGAGATCGCCCGGCGGGGGCTCAGCCTCGTCGACGTTCAGGACGTCATCGGCACGGCCATCGGCGGCAAGGATGCCGGCCTCGTGTTCGAGGGCGACCGCCGCTTCAAGATCGTCGTGCGCCTTTCCGACGGGATCCGCGGCGATATCGAGGCGCTGAAAAACCTGCCAGTGCCGCTGCCGGCCAAGCCCGGCATGGCCGAGGGCGCGAGCGTACCGTTGCGCCAGGTCGCCTCGTTCGGCTTCACCGAAGGCTCGAACCAGGTCAGTCGCGAGGACGGACGCCGTCGGGTGGTGGTGACCGCCAACGTGCGCGGGCGCGACATCGGCTCGCTCGTGGCAGAGGCGCAGGCACACATCGCCAAGGAGGTGACGCTGCCGGCGGGCTACGAGGTGCGCTGGGGAGGGCAGTTCGAGAACCTGACGGCGGCCAGGCAGCGCCTGATGGTGGTGGTCCCGGCCTGCTTCGCCCTGATCTTCATCCTGCTCCTCGGCGCCCTTGGGTCGGCCCGCGACGCGGCCATCGTGTTCAGCGCGGTACCGCTGGCGCTGACGGGCGGCGTCGCAGCCCTGTGGTTGCGGGGGATGCCGTTCTCGGTCTCGGCGGCGGTCGGGTTCATCGCCCTCTCCGGGGTCGCGGTGCTCAACGGCCTCGTTCTCCTCAACCACATCAAGCAGTTGGTGGCCGATGGGGCCGACGTCCGGAGCGCCGTGCGCGAGGGTGCGATGACCCGATTGCGGCCAGTGGTGATGACCGCGCTTGTGGCGGCCTTGGGCTTCGTGCCGATGGCGCTGGCGACGGGCACGGGGGCAGAGGTGCAAAAGCCTTTGGCGACCGTGGTGATCGGTGGCCTAGTTAGCGCCACCTTGCTCACCCTGGCGGTCCTGCCTGCCCTCTACACGCAGTTCGGAAAATCGCGGATAGTCAAACGATCCGATGACGTCGCGAACGGAAATCTGGTCGAAGCAACTGAATGACGTGGTGTTCTCCGGCCGACAGCTTTTGCGGATGCAGCGTAACCCACGTCCGCTTACAGGAATTGTGTGACTGAAAGCGTCTGGACTGCTTCTCACCCAACTCAGCCGTAGGCTGCTGGGTCTCGTTAGCCTGGAAGTGGACCGACCCAGGGCTCACACTGGGTCGCACGCGGCCGCATAAGATCACGGCGCGCCTCGTTCCATAGCCTGCCCTTATGCGAATGGGCCGCCGCCGCAGCCTTCACGGTGAGCAACCGCTATGGAGGAGCGTCGGCGGCTCGTTAGATGGCTGGAATGGGCGCCAAACCGAACAGCCGGTTTTGCCCCCATTGGCAATTCGGCATGACGCAGTCTGGCTGAAAGCCGCCCGTCTGCTTCAGGCGATTGAACCCATGAAGCCGACGTTCGATTCGGCTCGCCAAGCGGCCTCACCGAAGTCCAGGGCCGTCCTTCGCGGCACATGTGGGGAAATCCGGTTGTGAGAGCTCTGCGGACACGGGACCTTCTGAACCGATACAGAGAGGATTAAAGCGAACTCAGCACCGAGGCGCTCTCGATTGCACTGGAATTCGATTTTTTCTGATCTCCGGTCGAAGGTTGTCCCGGTCGATCAAGCAGAAGGGACAGATTCCCGGATGATATCAGAGGCGGACTGAAGAGCAGCGCCCCGACCATAGAAAATAACGTCGGTGTGTCGGTCCTCGATGCCAGATCGTCGGACGGGACTGTCCAGATTGCCGGGTTCTGGAGGCTTGCTCATGCCCCGAATCATCGACAGTCAGCCCATCTACACCAGTGAAAGCGAACCACTGGCTACGAGCAAAACAAGTCGGGACCGGCGCCGAAGTTTGGAATTGTCGCACATCGTTAGCGCATGCCGCAAACTCCCAATCAATCGACACAGGATTCAGATCTTTCAGCCGAAAATGTAACGGGAAAGACCACTGCGCATCGAGGGGAAACACCGGTGAAGATTTTCTTTCATCGTCAGGATGGTGTCGCCGAGTCGCTGATTGCAGGTCTGCTTGAGCGCCTAAGATTACAAGGCTTTACCATTGGCGCGATGGATGACAGCCAGCCGCTCAATCTCGGTCTGTGCGTCTCAAAATGCGTGTCGCCCGGGTTGCACGACGTACTGCGATCGGTCCGGCAGGCAGGCGCCGAGCAGGTCATTGTCATCATGGAGCCGAACCACACGTGCGGCGGAGCTGAGGAGTGGTCCTTGCTGCAGTCGGGCGCATCCGACGTGCTTGCCTGGACCGATCCCGAGCAGATCGTTGCGCAAATCCGCGCTCGGTTCGAGCGCTGGCTGAGCATCGAGGTACTTCTCCAGGCGCAGGAAAACGGCAGCTTCGTCGTAGGCAAGAGCCCCACTTGGCGGGCTGCCCTGCACCAGATCATCGAGATTGCGCGATTCAGCGATACGGCGGCTCTGATCCTCGGCGAAAGCGGCACCGGCAAGGAATTGGCAGCCCGGCTGCTGCACGAACTCGACCCGCGTCCCGACAAACGCGACCTGGTTGTGCAGGACTGCTCGACTCTCGTCACGGAACTCTCGGGCAGCGAGTTCTTCGGACACGAGCGCGGTGCCTTCACGGGCGCGCATACCGAGCGGCATGGCGTTTTCGCGCTCGCTAATGCCGGCACATTGTTTCTTGATGAAATCGGCGAACTGCCTCCGCTCATCCAAGGGCAACTGCTGCGCGTGATTCAGGAGCACAGCTACAAGCGAGTCGGCGGCAGCACGTGGCACCGCACAAACTTCCGGCTAATATCGGCGACCAACCGAAATCTGTTGGCCATGGTGGAAAGGGGCGAGTTCCGTGCGGACCTCTACCACCGCATTGCTGGTCACGTCTGCGAGTTGCCGCCGTTGAGTGAACGGCCCGAAGACGTACTGCCCCTCGCCCTTTCCTTCATTCGGCAGATGGCCCCCGACCGCCGCGCACCGACACTCGATCCGCTCGTCCACGACTACCTGCTCCAGCGGAGTTACCCAGGTAATGTACGCGAACTCAAGCAGGTCGTTTCGCGCCTGATGAGCCGCTGCGGTGCCGACGGAACACTTTCGATTGGATATGTTCCGCGCGAGGAGCGGCCAGCTACAACGGCACCGTCCCTCGTTTGGGCTGACCCTACCTTCGAGACGGCCATTCGGCGTGCCGTGCTGATGGGCGCCGGGTTGAAGGAGATCGGCCGCGCAGCGGAGGATTGTGCGATCCGCTGCGCCACTGGATTCGAGAATGGGAGCCTGAGGCGGGCTGCGCAGCGTCTCGGGGTCACTGATCGAGCCCTGCAGTTGCGGCGGGCTCAGACGCGCAACGGCGAAGCTCCCGGTTTCGCGGCCGACGGCCGGAAGCCGCACTGATGTCGGCTTCCAATGACGACGATGCGTGCGGGCTCGTGCCTCCTTCTCGATGGTTTCAGTGATCGAACCGATAAAGATCGTGAGTCGTCATGAGCTTGATCAACTCCGTCGCGTAGTTCGGCCCGGTTGCATAACCCGCTTTGTGGATCTCCCGCGCGAATCTGTTGGCATCGTTTCGCACATTCAGCGCTGCGGCATAGCGCTTGTGTCGCAGGAAAAAGCGCGCGTGCTCGATGACGCTCTGGGCAAAGCTGTCGTACTTCGCGAAGTCCGCGTTGATGGTCATCCACGCGCCGTTCACGAATTCTCGCGTCGGCACGCGGACCGAGCCCGCTGGCCCCTTACCCTTGATCCCGAACAGGTTCTTGGCGCTGCCGATGGTGTGTTTGCCCCATCCCGTCTCAAGTATGGCCTGCGCCACGGTGACAGACGCGGGAACGCCGGTGGCAGCCATGGCCTGACGGGAATGTTTGCCGACGAATTCGATGAACTGCTGGTGCGTCAGCGAACGCAGGTCGGCCGGCTCTTCGGAGGGCGTGGGTGGCACGGTCGACGACGGGGTGCTGCCACCTGACAACGCTGCGCCGCCGGCGAGAGCTGCCAGGAAGCGCGCGCCTTGGATGCGTTCCAACCAATGGGTGACCGGCACATAATTGTGCCGGCCGTCCTTGGCTGGACGCACGACGGCGTTGGCTACATGCATATCGCGTAGCCGTTCCGAAAGACGGGCAGTCTGTGACCCCGGTATGTAGTAGAAATAGCATCGTGCGCTGGGCGTCTTGCTCGCCCAGCCGGCCCAGAATGTGTCATCGCCGCCGTTGTAGGTGCAATCGAAGCCCCAGCATTCGCGCAGACTGGCGATGGCTCTGCCTCGACCCCCGGCGAGCCGCCGCATGGGAAGGCCACCCCCGCTGTGACAGGCCAGGATCAGGTTGCGCAAAGTTGGAACCTTTCTGCCGCTGGGGCTGTGCGCCCCGATGACAGCCAAAACCTTGGAAAGATAAGCGTCGAGTCCTCCCGGCTCGACCAGCCTACCGGCCTCCGAGTGCGCGCCCAGCGTGGGCGCGACTAGGACGACGTTGCGGCGTGCGGTGTTCAGCTTCTCGCGCAGTGCCCCATAGGGGTAGCGCTTGGCATCCCAGTAACCGTCGATCGTCAGGGCGCGGGCCGCCTTGAAACCGTGCAGGTAGAGAATGAGGTCGATTGAGGAGCCGGCCACGAACCCGTCCGGCAGGAATATGCCCGTCATCGGCGCGGCGCGCTGTCCGAACTTGTCGACGATGCCGAGGTCGATCTCCGGATAGAGGGTTACGCCCGATACCGAGCGGTCCTGTTTTAGAAGCTCAGACATTCGCGCCGAGGATGGCGCCGGCGCCTGCCCCGGTGGAACCGACGGAGATGGGAGTGGCGTTCCGGGCGGATGCGGTTTGCGCAGGCCAACCCGGATTACCGCGAAGACGCCAGGCTCGGCCACGCGGCCTGTCGCATCCGTGCGGACTTTCCGGCTCGATACCGAATTGCTGACATTGCCCCCGACGACCGTGAGCGCCCCGGGTAGAACCGCGACCACGATGTCGCAATGGGTCTTCATGCCGGGGCGGATGGTGTCGTAGGTCGCCCCGCTATTCGCCCGGTTCCGGCAGATCAGATCACCTGCGCGCGGTACGATCTCGCTTAGGCGGTAAGCCTTGAAAGGATTGGCATTGTCCGCCAACCTATTGGCCTTCGCGGCGCTAATATAAACTGAATGCGAGCTCGCGTATTTGAAGGCGGCGCCCGCCTCGGCCTCGCGCATAACCCAGCTGATGAAGGCGGCGCTCCAGGGATGGCTGCTCTGGAAGGCCGCAGAGGCGAGTTCAGCCCTCGTGAAGGAAAGGCCGGGTCCGGCCTTCCAGTAATCCTGCAGGATGGGAAAGGCTCTGGGATCGGCCTCCTTGAGCCGGCCGTTGTCCCAGCGGGCCAATTGCTCGTTGGCGATGCGGACGATGTTCTGGCGCAGCGTCTTGATTGAGGGGGTGGCTGAGGCTGTTCGCATGCGTGCCGGAGGGCGCAGCGGAGCGAGTTCGAACTCGGATTCCTGGACACCATCTCCGGCAGGCGGCGGTGCTGCGCCGCCCGGCAGAGCGGGCGATGGGGGCTCGGCGGGCGGGAGCACCGCGGGCGGCGAGGACCCGGCCGATCCAGCGTCACGGTAGGCGTCGCGCAGAGCCGCCTCCGTCTCGGGTCCGACCAAGCCGGTGATCGGCAGCCCACGTCGTTCCTGGAAGGCGCGCACCCCACTGCGGGTTGCCGCGTTCATGATACCGTCGACCGGGAGGCGCAGCCCGAGAAAGCCGTTCAGGCAGCCTTGGACCCATCTCACGTGTTCGGCGGGCGGGACCGCAAGATCGGCCGCGGGCGTCATTTCCGGAGAGGAATAGCCGGGCCCATAGAAGTTGACGGGATAGCCCCCTCTCCACCGTCGAGACAGATGGGGATAGTTCTTGCCCGGATTTGGCGCGGCATGTTTCGCTGATGTCCGGGCAAGCTTTGGCGCAAGCGAGCCGGCGTTGCCGGCGAACCGTGTCCTTGGGATCTTCGGCACGTTTGTTCGGAAGGTCGGTCTGGGCGACCACGCCGGGGTGGATCGGCCATGTCCGCCTCCGCCGCGGCGCGTCTTCAGTTCGTCTTCCGGTTCGAACATCTCTTCGGTCTCGAAGCGCACGAACGTTTCGGCGTCGAAGGGTTCGGGGTTGAACCGCATGAGCTTGTCCATCGGTCGTTCCTCGAGTTTCGGGCGTCGGCTTTATGAAGCCTGGCGCAGCTCCGGAATCCTGCCGCGAGCACGGGCCAGCGCGTCCATCACGGCCGCGATGTCCTGCGCCGAGTGCAGGCAGTTGAGAACGAAGGTCACGAGCGCCGTCCGGCCCATGGCGCGATGCAGGACGGCCCTGATCCCGCGGTGCAGCAGCATGTCGTGCAGTTGAATGGCTCCCTGCCCGACGGGACATTTGAGCGTCTGGAAAGGAAGCCGGCCACCATGCGCTGCCAGTCCCAGGTGCCGGAGACTGCGCCGGAACAGCTCGATCAGGGACAGGAGGCGGCGCCGGCGCCCTGCACCTTCGGCCGCATTAAGCGCGAGCGCATGCTCGGCCGCGCTGATCCCGGCCAGCGAGGGAGGGCTACAATGGATGCGGGTCAGGCTATTCGTCTTGAAACGCTCGATCTGTGCAGCGCGGCCGGCGATCACGGCCAGCGGGACGCCGAAAGCCTTGGCCAGCGAGTTGACCACTATGATCTCCGCTCCGTCGACCCCCCACCAAGCGGGGGTTCCGGCCCCATCCTCCCCATAGGGCACAGCGCGGTTCGGCCGCCGCCCCAACAAGCCCAGCCCCTGCGTGTCGTCTACAACCAGCACGCCGTCGACGGCGGCGCAGGCTTCTGCGTAGTCGCGCAGCGGCGCCAACCGCCCGGTCAACGGGCAGAGCCCGTCGCACACGACAATGGGCCGATACCGGCCGGGCTCACGGGCGAGGCGCGCCCGAACAGCAGCGGTGTCATGCATGGGAAAGACAGTGACCGTCACGCCTCGCGCCGCCACCCGCTCAACCCCCCATCTCGCAATGGGGTAGGTTCCCGCATCGACGTGAATGGCGGCCGGCTCACGCACAAGTTCGGCGAACAGATCCCAGAACAGGTGCAGGGTCGAACTGCCCAGCGCCGCCGACTCGTGACCCATTAGCGCCGCCAGGGCGGTTTCCAGTCCGGCAACGCGCGTGGTCGAGCCGAGGGCGGCTGGACGCCCGGTGGTGATCTGCCACCAGGGCCGCAGTGCCGCATGCCCGTGATGCATGCCGAGATACAGAACGGAGGTGAAGTCCAGCATGGTCGCCCGCCTTCGGTCCGCTATTCGCCGCGTGCTCCGCGCTGGGGCAGCCTGGCCATCGGACGAGACGGCATGTCGGCTGTCGCGGTCGGTGCGGGAGAGCGAAGCGGCCTCAAGCCGGCCTCGGAGGACCGGGGAAGGGCCGTCACCCGTTGGCTGGACAACCGACGCTGCAGGAGGATCGAGGGCTGGACGAAGCGAGTCGCCGCGTCGCGCGAATCGACCGTGTCGGAGGTCAGGTCGACGCCAGTCACCGTCCGATAGGCATGGAGGTAGCGCTGGACCTCCGGTTTCGAGTTGCGAGCCCAGTTTTTCGCCTGCTCCTCGATGTTGTGAATGTCGATCCAGTCGCCAAAGCGGATCGACAGCAGGATGCGCTCGCCGGTTACCGCCAGTTCGTGGAAATGCGAAACTGAGGTGTCGCCCCAGCCCTGCAGCCTCTTCATGGCATCGACCGCGCCCATCCAGGGCTCCTGATAGGGCACCGCATAGCGCCCGCGGAGAAACTCACGCATTTCCGGTCGGGCCAGCATCCATTGCGTGATCAGCATCTCGCAGCGGGTCGTCCAGGTCAGGTCTCCGTACTGATTGTGCATGCCGTCCGCGAGCAGCAGATGAACCTCCTTCAAGGCGTTCAACAGCGGGAATGCATCCGCGATCATCGTCGTGTCGCGGTCCTCACGATAGAACAGTTCGGTCCGGTACAGCAGGTTATGGAAAGCTTCGATGAAGTTTGAGCGGCTGTCGGCCGGGTAGATCCCTTGGACCGCCTTGCCCTCGAGCGACAGGCCATAGTGGTGGTGGTACTCGTAGGCGCGACGGGCCACGCTAAGCCGGTTCGGCTCATCCTGGATAAAACTCCAGATCACGCCATTCAGCGGTCGTAACGTGTCGAACTCAAGCTCGCGCAGCGGGTCGTTTTCCGACCCGCGTCGATTCTGGAAGCGCCAAGCAATGGCATTTATCGTCTGCATCAGCATGCCCTGTTCCTGCCAATAAGACCAGATCAGCTCGATCATGCTGGGTGCAGTGAGGCGATGCTTTAGCATCCGTTCGAAATACGGCACGCCCTCTTGGCGGCGGCCATCGTTGTCTTTTTCGAGACTGATGAAGGCGCTGACGATCCGGTTGAGGTATGGAAGCACCGCCGTCTGCGAGTCCGGGTGCACAAGATAATGTACCAGTCGATCCTGTAACGTCTCCATAGTGAGGCCGGAGTCGCCGAACCGTACTCCTTCCTTCTCTAGATCGAACAATTCGTGGTCGCGGATGATGACTCCCGCTTCCAGCGTGAGGAAAGCCTGCGTGGCAAGCTTGAGCAGGCTATAGGTGTAGGGACCGAAGATGTTGGATTGATCGATAAATCCGCTGTGCGACAGGGCGTTGCGCTGGCCAGGCACGCCGATCAAGACATCGCCCTTGTCGCCGAGTACCTGATCGATAAATTTCTGGTAGCGGACGAAATTGATCGCCGCGGTGCGGTTCCGGATGGCCGCCCATAGAGCTTGGTCGTCGGTCGCAAGCGAGGCGGAGCGTTGCAGGGTGACGTTCGCCTCGACCTGCTGAGCCACCATGGTCACGATGGTTGAGGCGGTCAGAGCGTCGGGTAATTGCGGCCAATCCTCGGCGTTTAGCGACGCTTCGAACTCGTCCCGCAGCATTTGGATGTTTTCGACCGGCACGACAACGACGCGGACCGTGTATTCGCCCTCAGGCAACGAGGGCATGCGCGGGATGACCGCAGGGTTGCGTTGTGTCCCGGTATGCGTTTCGAGGTAGCGGGAAAGCCGCGGATCGTCGCTGCTGTAGATGAAGCGCAGGCCGCGGTCGTGGAAGAGGCCGTACTCCTGCGGCGACAGGTCACCGAAACGCGGATGCGACAGCGTCACCGTCAGCGTGACCATGTCATCGTGATGCACCCGCATTGGAGCCGCGGTCAGTCGGGCTTCCCACTGATGCTCGAATCCAGTTGTCTGTCTCGGAGAACGGGCCATGGTCTTGCTCCTAGAATGAGGGGACAAGCGCGTGCCTGGCGGGTGGGGCCGGCAGCGGCGTCGAGGCAGCGGCTGCATCCAGCGTGCTGCGCATCGCCCAGAAGGTGAGCAGTTTCGCCAAGAGCTCGCTCTCGCCCTCCGGACCGAGCCGGCCATTGGCTTTGGCTTGGCCAATCACGGCGAAAGCGAGCGATGGCGGCGCCCGGTACATATCGGCGGGCGCCTGGCTCCAGACGCGGAACAAGGCACTCAAACGGTCGGGGCTTCGGTCCCGAACCTCCAGGGCCTCGCTCAGCGATCGTCCATGCAGGGAGGGCGGCCGATGCCTTACAAGCAGCGCGACGAGATCCGGAATATTCCGTTCGAGGCGAAGGATCAGCCTCCGGCGGGACGGATCCAGTCTATCCAGCGGATAGTACTTCTCCCACGTCCGTGCGAGCCTGCTCCATTGCTCATGCGGATTGAGAGCATCGCCGATGGCGCAACTCACCTTCACCCGGATCCACGGGACGGGATGTGGGTCGTCGATGTTGATGCGAAACACGAAGGGCCGCGGCAGGCCAACCACACTCATCAGCCCCAGCGTTGAGGCCACACCGACCCGCGCAACCGACCAGAAGTCGGACACGATCTCCGAAATCCAGCGCTGCCAGAGCTGCCACGTTAGGGGATCTGCAGCCCGCGCTTGGCTCTCGCGGAGCGCGCGCCGCAGCGACTCGACGAGGCCCAGCAACTGAGCGCCCTGGTGGCCGACCTCGTGGAACAGCGAAGAGGCGATCCCACTGCCGATCATGCGTTCGCGCGGGACGCGAATGATGGCAACGGGGTTGCGTCCACCGCCAGGCAGTCGCGTGCGGGCTCGCCGAATGGCTGCGCCTATCCCCCGGTCGAGGTAGCAGATGATGGGCGGCGCCTTGTAATAGGTCGGGAGCGCCAGGGCGTCGGACGAAACGACGTCGAGACCGGACAGCCAAACACCCTGGTCGCTTTCGCTACGCTGGGTGATGACTTGGTTGAACAGTTCCAGTTGGGTCAGTATTGCGTTGAAGCGCAGCCGTAGAAACACAAATTTTTGCTGCGCTTCCGCCGCCGTTGCGCTGGCGCCCGGTCCGTGCAGCCATCGAATGAAGCTGTGGATCTGCCCCTTGAGCTCGGCCCGACCGCGCGCCAAAAACCGCTCGATGGCGAGTTGAGCCCTCGGCAGCAGGCTTGCGGCCATGACCATCGGCTGGTTGAGCACGAACGGCCTGATCCGACCGAGGCGCACAAGCAAGGCACGCGCCTCGTTGTCCAGCATCCAGTGAGCGTAGGATGACGCGCTCATCGCACTCACGCTCCGTAGAGGAAGATCTTCGAACCGTGCCTGACCCAGCGGCCGGACGGAGCGGGATCACCATTGCGAGCCGGCCCGGGTCTCGCCGGACGCTGCCCGGCCACCCTCTGCAGAAGGCCGGGCACATGGGTTTCGGCTGCTGCCGCGAGAGCGGTCTTCACAGCAAGGCGGGGATCAACACGGCCCTCCGCATTGACGAGATGTCGGACCGCTTCGCCGGCGAAGTTTACAAAGCGCTTGGCGATCTCGAATTCGCGGTCCTCCCCGCTCAGACCCTCCAATTCTAAGCCGAGGGTGTGGCCGGCAAGATTGGCAATTTGGCTGCCGAGCTTGGCCCCTGTTGTGCCCCCGAAATAGCGGCCGATCGCTGAACCGGCCTGTGGAAGTACTTGGCGCGCGGCCCCCTTGAGTGCGCCCACTAAATTCTGCCCCTCGGCCGAGGCGACGAACTGGCCAAGTGCCCGACCGGCCCTGGCGACCACGTCCCCGAGAAATTGCTCCATTTCGGCTTCATTCGCGACTTCAAGCAGTTCGCTGGCGAGTTCCATAGCCTCGGCCTCACCGAAGACTTCGCCCGTTACGTTGAATTCGAACTGCTCGCCCTCGAACTCCCCCGCGCCGAAAGCCTCTCCGTCTGCCTCCGCTTCGAGGCGCACGCGATCAATGTCATGCATGGTCGATTTCCTTTGTGAGATGCCGGGCCGGGTGGGAACTGCCCTCCCACAGCAGCAGCGGATTGTCGGCTCGCCACATCGGCGGCAGCGGAAGCCGGATCGCGGCGCTTGGTTTGCGCGGCCGATCGTCGGCGTTGCCGGAAACAAAATGCGTTGCTCCATCTCGCCCCTCCTGGCCGAATGGCTCACCCATGGAGGGGCGGACAATTGATGATGACGATATTCCGGCCCTGCCGAACCCAGCGGCCGGCCCGACCGTTGCTGTGATGCGGCTCGCGCGCCGTTCGGTCCGACAGCAGCAAGGGCGCATGCTTCTGGGCAGCATCGACGAGTGCTGCTCGTGCGACCGCGAGCGGGTCTGCCTTGGAGGCGCTGGCCAGCGTGGTTTTTACTGTATCGCCAGCCAACTTAACGAACGTCTTGGCGCCTTCGAACTCCCGGTCCTCGGCCTCCGCCTCGGCTTCAAGACCGAGCGCGCTTCCGGCGGCATTCGCGAGACCGCCGCCGATCTGGGCTCCGAACGGGCCTCCGATCATGCCGCCGAGCGCCGTCCCGGCCAGCGGCAGCGCCTTGCTAACGGCCCCCTTCAGCAGGCTACCGACGGCCTGCCCGACCGGTGAGCGCACAACCTGTCCGAGCGCGTGGCCGGCCTTCTTGATGAGATTGCCGAGGAACTGGTCGAGTTCAGCTTCATCGGAGACGCCGAGCAGTTCGCCCGCGAGTTCCATCACTTCGGCTTCGTTGAAGACCTCAGTTTCCCCGCCCCATTCGGACTCGGTTTCACCGGCCCACTCGAACTGTTCCGCCTCGAAGGCTTCGCTCTCGGCGCTGGATCCGTAAGACTGGTAGGCATTGCTCATGGCGCTGGTCTCCTGCCACTCGCGACCGATGCCGTAGATCGACATCAGCCGACTGAAGCGGAGGGGAATTTCAAGTGCCGTGCCAGAAGCTAAGTCTTTGAAATCAATAAAAGATGGTGATGTCTTCGGCGAACATTTCTTCGCCCTGTCGCGGCTGAAAGTTTTTTGACCGAAGATGATTTCGGTCTGCGCCAAAACGAACGAGGCCAGGCATCAACCGCCTTTTTGCAATCTTCGATCGCTAGTCGATCCTTCGCAAGGCTCGCCCTGCTCGTGCTGTCATCATCGACAAAGGCTCGATGCCGCGCAACGGAATGCCTCCATCTAGCGGGGTGCCCAGCCTAGGATCACATAACTACTTCAACCGCGGCGCGGTCTAATTCAGATCCCATGGTTCACGCCGAAGTAGAGTGTGACCAAAATTGCACTGCGCTCGCCTCGTCATAAACGGGCCGGCAGGGCTTGAGAGTCGGCTTGGCGTCTGGTGCAGTGTACCGAATGCGTCCTCCAGATTGCGGCTCAGGGACTGGAGTGTCTCACCATGGACGTGGATGTGCTCCGCGTGGGAGCCGAAATCCAGGTCAGAGAGGTCAAACGCATCATGATAGACCTTCTGCCCGTGATCCTCGGGGCGGAGGTCGGCGCGCCGTCGGCCCACCCGCCGCTGGAAGCTGCGGAATAGTTGGTCGACCGGGGTTCAGTCGGCGAACAGCTCCCTGTCCCTGTTGCGCAGGTCGTGCGGGTCGAAGAACTTTGAGACCCATCCGTCGTCGGTTCCCAGGAACCAGCCTGCCTGCACCGCCCCCTGGCGATCGG
This sequence comes from Methylobacterium sp. PvR107, assembly GCF_017833295.1. Lineage (NCBI taxonomy): Bacteria > Pseudomonadati > Pseudomonadota > Alphaproteobacteria > Hyphomicrobiales > Methylobacteriaceae > Methylobacterium > Methylobacterium sp. PvR107. The sequence continues at coordinate 3,673,748 of NZ_JAFIBW010000001.1, read as the reverse complement.
AGGCGGTTCGCTTGGCGTCTTTAGAGGCTCTGGGTCCCTTCGCGACGGAGTTCAGGAAGTTGAAGTGGTCCACGAGCGCGAGCGCCTCGATCGCGAAGACGGTGGCCACGTCTCCGTCCCGGATGGCTAGGAGGTTGTCGCCGTTCGCGACCTCCCCGCCGAGGGCTAGGTTCGACGATCCGCAATAGACCACCGGATCGGGTCCGTTGAACCCACAGACCACGAACTTGTGGTGGATCTGGTGCTTCACGCCGCCGATGTTCGGGATTTGGTTGAACGGCGGCGGCAACTGCGTGTTGACGGGGCGGCCAGTTACCAGAACCCCCTGCCGGGTCCCGGGCTTGTAGAGGGCGATACCGTCGGGATTATCACTGATGCCGAAGCTGAAGACCTCGTCGTCCGCATGGATCGCGTTGAGGGCGTCGTAGACGGGGTTCTCGGCCGTTCCGCCGAGTTCCATCACGGCGAAGAGGACGCTTCCGCGTCCGCCCGGAACCTGGGATTCCGCCCCGACTCGCTGCACCAGTCCGTCCAGGATGCTCCGAGCCGTCGCCTCGTCGTGTGGAGAGAACGTAATGCTGCCGGCGGCCTCCTGATCGCCGCCGAACGCGAACGGCTGCACGGCCAGATCCGAAGCGCGGAAGGCGGGCGCGCGGACGCCTTGCTCCCAGGCCTCGCGGAACAGCTTCGCGTAGTGGCCGGGGACCTCGCCCTCTTCGAAGACCAGGACGTGGTTCGAGTTCACGTACAGACCGGTGACCGAAAAATTTGTCGAGCCCGTGAGCACCTTCACCGGCGTCTCCCCGCGCGAGACGACGAAGACCTTGTCGTGCGCGTAGCGGCCGAAATGCCCGCGCTTGATGTTTTCGCCCCCGGCCTTGTCCGCGAACAGGGCCGCAAATTCGTCCTCCGGCTTGGGCTTGTGGGCGTCGTGGTGCAGAGCCGCGTCGTCCAGGATGATGCGGGCCCGCCCGGCTTCCCCGATCGCCAGAAGGCGTCCCACGATGTCGGGCTCGTTTAGGTCGTAGGCGAAAACGTCCAGCCTGAGGCCTTGGTCGGCTGCGACTTCGTCCAGCACGCCGAAAACCATGTCGCGCGCCGTGAACCCGAGCCATTCGTACTGCTGTGCGTAGGTGAACGTCTCGCCGCGGGCGTTGCGGCCGGAGGTCTGCGCGGTGTCCCACTGTAGAGGGGCGTCGCTCGGCCGGATCGAGGCATCGCGGCCGAAGCGGTTCACGAACGCCTGCGACTGGGTGAAACCGCGGGTGAATCCGACCGACAGGCCGCCTTTGACGAAGGGCACGACCTCGATTTGGATCGACACGCTCCTGTCGGGATCCAGCGGGAGCATGGAGTGCCGGGCATCGAAGTAGCGTGGTGTAACCACGTACTCGTACATACCGAAGGCCGGCCTGAGGCCCTGGTGGATGATGCCGGGAACGTGAACCCAGCGGAACTTGTGGAACGGCGCGTTGATCGAGGAGAAGGCGGCTTCCATGGGATCCTGCGCGTGCGCCGCGGGATCTTCAAAGCGCAGGTTGTTCTGTAGGAAATAGGGCGCCACGCTGGGCGGCGCCGCCGAGATCGTGAAGCCGGCGAGGTTCTCGCGAGCGGACTCTTGCAGGAGATCGAAGGCGAGCAGTGTCTTAGCGTCGCCCCTGTGCGCCGTAACCTTCAAGGAGCCCTTGGTTGCCGAAACCTTGGCCATGGCCGCCTCCCGATCCGACAGGAATCGCCCAAAGCCCTCCAAAAGACTGGACGCCCGTCGATTCGGGACGCTATCCGTCGCCGCCAATTCTGACAATGACCGTCGAGATCCACCTTTTGAATTGAGTTTCGAGCCCGGATCCTATTTGGTATGGCTCTCGATACTTTGCCGCCCAACGAGCGCATTGCGGAAGTTGCAAAAATATTTATCCAAGTGCGCGGGGTAGCTGATGTCTTCGGTCTCCTCCTTGTCGCGACGCTGACGCGCGAGGGGCCGATCTTGCCGTGGGCGGACGGATACGACTCGCCGACGATCACGGTCGGCCAATCGCCGATTCCGACGCGTCTGCGGACCGGGTCAAAGTTCCGCATGCCGGAGGAATGCCGCCGGGAATATGTGGTCCACAATTCGAAGAGCCGAGCGCAGCCAAGAGGGTCCGCTTACGGGATATCGTCTGGCCATCTGCATGACCGGGATGGGCGCAAAGCCGAAGGTCCGGTTTCTGCGCCGAGTAGCCGGTAGGGTCGGGTCAGCCATCATGGCACGGTATCGCCCGCCACTTCCACACCGTCCGGATCGAGTAACCGAGCGAACAGCTTGAGTGGGTCGGCTTCGAACGCACGGGCAATGGCGACGAACTACCTCGTGGGGGCAGGTCACAAGGCGCTGGCGGACGCGTTGAAGCGGCTGGAGCGCAACGGTCTGGTGACCCGGACGGTGCTGCCGACCTCACCGATCAACGTCGAGTATGCGATCACCCCGCTCGGCCATTCACTCCGCCAGCCCTTCGAGGCGCTCTTCGCGTGGGCCCTCGACAACGGTGCGGCGATAGACGCGGCCAACGACGAGCATGACAGGATCAAAACGAGGCCGTGAGAGCGCGTCTGAGCGCGCAGGACCTGCGCGGGACACCACTTGGTTGCCGCCCTGTTGCTCAAGCTTGGCCCTATGCGTGACCGTGCGTGAACGCGTTGCGGCCGCGATCGCCCGACCCAGGCGAGCCCATGCTGGTCGACCACGGGCGCCGCATTTCGTGACTGGCTGACCGCAAAGGCCCGGTCTCGAGACGCCACATGTCGGCCGGCAGCCGCACCGGCACGCTTCAACCGAGCGAGGCGCACCCTCGCCGGCGAAACCTCAGCGCAGCCGCGTGGCGTCGATCACCAGGAAATACTGGCACGCCTCCATCCCGAGATTGGTGAAGGCGTGCCCGGCATCAGCCTCGAAATACAAGCTGTCGCCCTCTTCGACCACGACCGCGCGATCGCCGATCGTCGCGCGCAGGCGTCCCTTCAGCACGAAAATGTACTCCGACACGCCGCGGCGGTGGGCGACGAACTCGCCCGTGGTTGCGCCCGGCGGGAGCGTGTTGAGCACCCAGTCGATCCCCCGTCCAGGCAGCACCGGAGAGAGACACCGGCGCAGGAATCCCGACGCCTCATCGCGCAGCACCGGTTGGCGGGACGCCGGGATCAGAAGCACCTCCACTTCGGTGGTGGGTGCCATCAGCCTGGAGAAGGTCACACCCAGCGCCTCGGCGAGGCGCGAGAGGACCGCCGTCGACGGCACGGCCTCGCCGCGCTCGATCTTTGAGATCATCGAGCGGCTGACCCCGGACAGGGATGCCAAGGCTTCGAGGGAGAGATCCTGCTCCTTCCGTCTGCGCCGGATCTCCTCGGCAAGCACTTGGATCTGAGAGCGCGTCTCAGCCTCGATCTGGACCCGCCGCCCCTCTGCCGTGATCGTCATTCGCGTCCCGTCCTGGTCCTCCGGCACTGTCCTCGTTCGTGACCGCCGGAGGCTGATCGATCGGTGCTTAGCACAGGCCATGTGGGTGCGCCCGGACGGCCGGCCGCGGGAATTGGCATGGAGCTTGTATCAAGCCGAGTGGAAATTCATCTCTCAAAGTGGATGCCCGGCCATGCTCGACGTCGCGATGCCAGCGGAGGCGATCCGGATTGCCGGGTCCGGCGCGGTCACGACCGCAGAACGGCGTCAGATCGTCTGGTCGAGCGTCATCGGCACCACCGTCGAATGGTACGACTTCCTGATCTACGGAACGGCCAGCGCCCTCGTCTTCAACAAGCTGTTCTTCCCCAGTATCGACCCCGTGGTCGGCACGATCGCGGCCTTCGGGTCATACGCCGTCGGGTTCCTGGCCCGGCCGCTGGGCGGAGCGGTCTTCGGGCATTTCGGCGACAGGATCGGGCGCAAGGCCATGCTGTCGCTGACCCTGATGATCATGGGCCTCGGCACCTTCCTGATCGGGTGCCTGCCGACCTACGGGCAGATCGGCATCCTCGCACCGATTCTCCTCGTCGCCCTGCGCCTCGTCCAGGGCATCGGCATCGGCGGCGAGTGGGGTGGGGCCGTGCTGATGGTGGTGGAGAGCGTGCCGGCGGAACGGCGCGGCTTCTTCGGGAGCATCGTTCAGCTCGGATACCCGATCGGCGTGATCCTCTCGATCGGCGCCTTCGCGCTGACCGGTCTGCTGCCGGAGGCGGCGTTCCTGTCGTGGGGCTGGCGCGTCCCGTTCCTGGCAAGCGCGCTCCTCGTCGGCGTCGGATTGTTCATCCGCCTGCGGCTTCACGAAACCCCGGCCTTCCGGCGGATCAAGGAGCGGGCGGTGACGGCGCGGCTGCCGGTGATGGAGATCCTCACCGAGCATCCTGGCATGTTCTTGAAGGCCGTCGGCCTGAAGGTCTCCGAGATCGCCTACGTCAGCGTCGTGACCGTATTCTCGATCTCCTACGTCACCGGCCAACTGGGTCTGTCGCGCGGCGTGATCCTGAACGGCATCCTGATCGCCGCCATCATCGAGCTTTTCACGATTCCCGTCTTCGGCTGGCTGTCCGATCGCTACGGGCGCAAGACGTTGTTCATCGCCGCCTGCCTGTTCTCGATCGCCTTCGCCTTCCCGATGTTCCAGCTTCTCGACACGCGCGACCCGACGATCATCACGCTGACCGTCGCGGTGGCCTTGAGCTTCGGGCAAGGCATCATGTTCGGGACCGGGGCTGCGTGGATGTCCGAACTGTTCGATGCCCGCCTGCGCTACAGCGGCGCCTCCCTCGGTTTCCAGGTCGGCGCGGCGCTGAGCGGCGGCTTCACACCCCTGATCGCCGCTGCCCTGCTCGCCTGGAGCGGCGGCGCAACGTGGCCCATTTCGGCCTACCTAATCGCGCTCGCCTGCATCACGCTCGTGGCGACGTTCGCGGCGCCTGAGACGGCGCGACGGCCGATCGACTGAACGGCGTCACGGCGCTTGAAACGCGACTCATGCAGTGGACGTATGTCCACTGAAATGGAATACCGTTGGACGCCATCACGAGACGGGGAGACGGATTTGGACAGGACCATCATCGCCACGGAGGCAGCAGCCCCAGCCGTCGGCCCCTACGCGCAGGCGACCCGCATCGGCGATCTCGTGTTCGCCTCGGGGCAGTTGCCGATCGATCCGGCTACGGGGGCGTTCCCGGAGGGCATCGAAGCGCAGACGCGCCGCTCGCTGTCCAATCTCGCCGCAGTCTTGGAAGCTGGCGGCGCCAGCCTCGCGAGCGTGGCCAAGACGACGGTGTTCCTGAAGGACATGAACGACTTCGCCGCCATGAACGCGGTCTATGCCGAACACTTTCCCGGCGCCGCACCGGCGCGCTCGACCGTCGAGGTCGCACGCCTGCCCCGCGATGCGCTGGTCGAGGTCGAGGCGATCGCGCTCGCGACGGGACCCGCACGATGAGCGAGACGTCTGTACCGCGCCATGTCGGGGCTTTCGCCCACGCTGCCGGTTCGGTCGCGACGGGCGTGCCGGGCGGTGCGACCGGTTGGCAAGGCACGCTGCTCAACATCCACATCGCGCCGGCGGCCAGCTACGAGATGGAGGAGTTGACCGAGGCCCACTGTGTCGCCGGTCGCGGCATCCAAGGTGACCGCTACTTCCTCGGGACGGGGACCTACTCGCCCAAGCCCGATACCCGCGAGGTGACGCTCATCGAGCAGGAGGCGCTCGATGCCCTCGCGCGCAACGACCCGCCTCTCCAGGGTGGCCCAATCCACCTTGCACCCATCGATCACCGCAGGAACCTCACGGTGCGTGGCGTGCCGCTCAACCACCTTGTCGGGCGCCGTTTCCGCGTGGGTGCGGTGATCCTGCGCGGCGGGCGTCTCAACTTCCCGTGCAAGTATCTAGAGGAACTGCTGGGATCGCCGGTCTACCTGCCGCTCTACAACCGCTCGGGCCTGAATTGCGAGATCGAGCGCGGCGGGATCATTCGCCCGGGCGACGCGATCGCGCTGGTGGATTGAGCCGGTGTCCGCACGCATCGTCATGAAGCTGACGGTGGTGGAGGCCGTCGCCACCACGCCGGAGGTGCTGCGCCTGACGCTCGTACACCCGCAGCGCCCCGAACTTCCGACCTGGGAGCCCGGCGCGCATGTTGACTTGCGCCTTCCGGATGGCCGCACGCGCCAGTATTCGCTCTGCGGCGATCCAGCCGACCGGGGCCGGTACGTTCTGGCGATCAAGCGTGAGGATGCGGGTCGCGGCGGTTCCCTGTGGATGCATGCCAACCTGACCATAGGCGCCATCACGCACGTCTCGCACCCGCGCAACAACTTCGGTCTCGCCCCCGACGCGCAGCGCCATCTGCTGATCGGCGGCGGCATCGGCGTGACGCCGCTCGCCGCCATGGCCCGGCGCCTCGCCGCGACCGGCGCCGACTTCACGCTCCACATATGCGCGCGTTCGGCCGACCAGGCGCCTCTGCTGCCCGAGTTGCGGGCGGTCTGCGGCGATCGGCTTCGTTGCTGGTTCTCTTCGGAGGGCTTGCGCTTCGATCCCGCGGCGCTGGGGGCGCCGGGCGACGGGATCCATGCCTATGCCTGCGGGCCGCACGGGCTCACGGAGGCCGTGCAGGCCGGGCTGGCGGCTGCGGGATGGCCGGAGGAGCGCGTGCATGTCGAGCACTTCGTGCCAATAACCGACGAGAACTACAAACCCGAACCCTTCGACGCGCTGATTGCGTCGACCGGGGCGGTCGTTCACGTCCCTGCCGATGTGTCGCTTCTCGAAATGCTGCGACGCCACGGCTTTGCGATGCCCTCATCCTGCGAGATCGGGGTGTGCGGCTCCTGCGAGTGCGGCTACCGCGGGGGCACCGTGATCCATCGCGACGTCGTGCTACCGGTTGCCAAGCGGCAGGACCGGATGATGCCCTGCGTTTCCCGGGCCCGCGTGACGATTACGCTCGATCTCTAGAGTGGCCGCTGACGATGAGTCACGTTCGCGTCCGAGACGAGTATGGGCTCCGCTGTCCTTCCGCTTCGGAATGATGGCCGTCATTCGAGAGCTTCAGGCAAGCCACCCGCAACGACAGGATTGACCGAAAGTGGCCGGTCCGCTTCGGGGACGGTCGTGCCGGAGAGGCTGCAACCTGGTACCGACCCGACGATACCGGAGGACCGGCGCGGCTGCCTTGTCGAAGGCGACAGGTCTCACCCTTGGGAGGGGGCCCGTTTCAGTTTGCCGACGCCGTTGGGGTCGAGGTGCCTGCTGCCGGATTGGTCGGGCAAGCCGGAAGAACCGATCGTACCGGGGCGGTGACGTGCGCACGACTGAGCAGCCTCGAATGATCGTCGAAGAGGACCGCTCGAGCGCGCGCTCCCAGTACCCGGGTGGCACGCGGATCGCCATCACAGGGAGCCGTGGACGCTGAGCCTACGGCGCGATCTCTGGGCCATCGGCTCCAGCCTTGAATCCGGGCGCGGGAGCCGCTCCGTGTGGGAGCGGAGCGGCCCATTCCAATCCTACGCGACCGAGCTTGAGATCGGCCCACGTCCGCTGAAGAGGCTCACGCGTTCGCCCCACCGTCGACCGTGAGGGTGGTGCCGGTGATCTGGCGCGCGGCCGGGCTCGCCAGGAACGCCACCGCGGCCGCGATATCTTCAGGTTTCCCGTAATGACCGAGCGCGGTCATCGCCCGCTGCGTGTCCGATTGAGCGCCATCCGCCGGGTTCATGTCGGTGTCGGTCGATCCCGGCTGCACGAGGTTCACGGTGATGCCGCGCGGACCGAGTTCACGCGCAAGACCGCGCGTGAACGAGAGCAAGGCCGATTTCGACATGGAGTAGACCGTCACGCCAGGGAACGGGACCCGCTCCCCGAGGCATGAGCCGATGGAAATGATCCGGCCGCCCTCCGTGAGGTGCGGGATGGCCGCCTGCGAAGCCAGCACGACGGAGCGGACGTTGACGTCGAGGATGGCGTCGACGTCGGCGAGACTCATCTCCGCAACCGGTCCGCCGCGGGCGATGCCGGCGTTGTTGACCAGGATATCGAGACCGCCGAGGCTTTCGGCCGTTTCATCGACCGAGCGCCTCACCGCCGATGCGTCGGCGCTGTCGGCCTGGACGGCGATCGCGCGGCGGCCCTTCGCCTCGATGGCGCGGACGATTCCTGCCGCCCGCTCAACGGATCGTTCGTAGGTGATGGCGACATCCGCGCCCCGGTCGGCGAGCGCCAGAGCAATGGCAGCGCCGATGCCGCGTGATGCGCCCGTCACCAGGGCACGCTTGCCGGCCAGTTCGCTCATGTCTCGATCTTTCTGTAGTGAACGACACATAAATGGCTAGATGCGTTGTGGGTCCGGGTCAAGGCGTTTATCTATCGATCGATGCAGAAATCGCCTTCGACATCAGCCGAGGCTGAGGCAGCGCCGGCCCGCGGGCGCGGCCGTCCCCGGACCTTCGACCGTGAGGCTGCTCTGGGACAGGCGATGCGGTTGTTCTGGTGCCGGGGCTTTGCCGCGACATCCATCTCCGATCTCACTGCGGTGATGGGGATTGGCTCGCCGAGCCTCTACGCAGCCTTCGGCTCGAAGGAGGCCCTCTACGCCGAGGCGCTGCGCCACTATGGCGAGCAATACGAGGCGATGGCCTGGGCCAACTTCGCCGCGGCAAAGACCGCCCGCGAGGCCGTCGAGGCGCTCCTGATGGATTCGGCCGCTGCGCTCACAGGCTTCCGCGGACGCGAGGAGCCGCTCGGATGCATGGTGACGCTGTCGGCGGCCGGCAGCGAAGGACACGCAGAACTTGGCGATATGGTGCGGACAGCCCGGGCTCAAGGACTCAGACGGGTCGAGGCGCGGTTTCATCGCGCGGTCGCGGAGGCCGAGTTCGGCGCCTCGGTCGACGTTGCCGCGCTCGCCCGCTTCGTGCTCACTGTGCAGAACGGCATGTCGCTCCAGGCGCGCGATGGTGCGAGCCGCGAGGAGCTTGAGGCCGTCGCCCAACTCACGATGGTGGGGTGGGATGCACGGGTCGGCCGCTAAAGGCCGTCATCCGCCTTCGGAGATGCCGGCGACAGCCGCCGGAAGGCCGAAACGCGCACAATCCCGACCGTCGGCGTCAGGCAGAGACGGTGGTCATGTGGGCCTCCGGCTCGGCCGTTGCCGCACGCACGGCCGTCAGGATGAGCAGCCGGTCGCCCGCGGCCATGTCGTTCGCCTCGTGATCCGCTGAGACAAAGTCGAGACTGCCGTCAGCCTTGATGATCAGCAGACGGATCACGTCCGTCTGCTCGGCGGCCTCCGACGCAGCGACCTGGAAGCGCCAACCGGCCGCGTGCCGCTCGGCCAATGCATCGAAGTTTGCGTCTGCGTCACCGAACACTTTCCCGCGGGCATCCCGGCTGACGCCGGTGTCCTCGTGCAGCAGGTGGGTCTCGGACGGGGCAAGCTGGTAGACCCGCTCGCGACCGATCTCCGGAGCCAGCCGCGTACATACGAGGGCGTTATAGAGATCGTCCCTGGTCGCGGCGAGCAGGTAATCCGGCGGATGGTCCGACAGGCCTTCCTCGGCGTGTCGTGACAGGAGTTCGGCCTGCAGCGTCGGCACAGCCGCATTCCGCGCGGCCAACAGCGCACCGGGATAGGTGTCGACCAGCACGACCGGCACGCCCGCCCGGTGCAGGGCAATGACCAGATCGCTTGCCCACGGGGAGGCTCCGATCACGGCGAGGCGCTGCGTATCGGCCGCGGTCGACAGGCCAAACCGACGGGCGAGCGGTCCCAGCGAGAAGCCGTGGGCGATCACGCTTGCGACGATGACCGCGAACACGGTGGGCTGGATCAGGTCGCCGCCGGCATAGCCCGCCTCGCTGAGGCGTGGCCCCGCCAATCCCGCGACCGCCGCCGCGACGATGCCGCGAGGGCCGATCCACCCTACGAACAGGCGCTCCCGCAAAGACAGGTCGCTTCGCAGAGTGGCCATCCAGATCGCCGCCGGGCGAACCGCGAACAGGATGGCCGCCGTCAGCCCGAGAATGGGCACGGACAGCTTACCGATGAGTGCGAGGTCGAGATCGGCGGTCAGCACGACGAACAGGCATGACACGAGCAGGACGACGAGCGCCTCTTTGAAGCGGCGGAGTTCGGACAATCCCGGCACGTGGCGGTTCGCGAGCGCGATGCCGAACACGGTCGCGCCGATCAGCCCGGCCTCGTGCATGAGCAGGTTCGGCACGACGTAGGCAACGAGCGCAAGCGCGAGCAGCACCGGCGTCTTCAACGTCTCCGGGATGAGATCGCGTCGGAATGCCCAGGCCACCAGCAGGGCTGAGCCGGCGCCGAGGGCGCACGCCACCACCACGCCCTCGGCGACGTGAAGCATCAGCGCGGTCGCCGGATCCTCGCCGACCTGGTGGGGCACACCCACCAGGATCTCGATGACGACGGCCGTGAGGATGGCTCCGACGGGATCATTGATGATGGCCTCCCACTTCAGGAAGGCGGCCGAACGCCGTTCCAAGCGGGCGTTGCGCAGGAGCGGCAGGATCACGGTCGGCCCTGTGACGACGAGGATGGCACCGAACACGCAAGCCGGTCCCCACATCATCCCGCCGATCAGGTGGGCGGCAAGCGCGCCGAGGAGGAAGTTGATCGGCAGGGCGAAGGCGGTGAGCCGGAGCACGCCCTCGCCCGCCGCTCGCAACTCACGAAAGTCGAGGGCAAGGCCACCTTCGAACACCACGACGGCCACCGCCAGGCCGATCAGCGGACGCAGGTTCGGCCCGAAGTCACGGGACGGGTGCAGCCAACCGAGCAAGGGCCCGACCAGAAAGCCGAGCGCCAGCAGGAGGACGATCGCGGGGATGCGCAGTCGGGCTGCGAGGACCTGGGCGGCGATGCCGCCACCGACGATACAGAGGACCGCTGTCGTCACACTGTGTTCCATGCGCGACGCGTTGGACAGGGATCCGGCCTCGCGCCAAGGCGGCCGAACCAAGGGGATCGTGGGTGGGGCCGTCGATGATCGCGCAGCCCGTGCCCGGACGGGCGCGGAGCTCGGCACGTGCGCCTACGCCAATCGCGCGGCTGCACCGCGGTTCCCGCCTCGGCGGCGTGTTCGATGGGGCCTCAAGACCCGGCGCCGATCAGTGAGGCGCCGGTTCGCGTCACACGTGAGCGGCATAGCTTGTATGCCAGCGCAGAGCTCTTGCCCCGGGGCTGCCTGCACGGTGGGCCGAGGGGCCATACGCCCTGAACCGACTCGCGCGCGGGCCGTCCAACTGGCAGAGCGGCCGCCGCCTCGCCCGGAATGCCATCCTGCCCGAAAGCGGCGTCACGCAGGACGATCCGCGGTTGCGGCGGTGAACGGTTGGCACGGCGCGAGATCCAACCGGCGAGCGGTCATGGCGATCTCGACTGAGAGTCGGTGGCATCCTGGTCAGGCAACATTGGCTGGCGCAAAATCTTCGTCGAGCAAGTCCCGGGGGGAACTTGGCTCCGCGGGGTGCGGCGGCATGCAGTCGAACTCGGCCTTGAGGCGAGCGGCGGCGAAGTCCATGAAGGCCCGCACCTTCGCGAGCGACAGCCGGTCAGGTAGCGTGATAAGATGTACGGGCACCGGAGGCGGTTCGTCCTCGGGTAGCAGAACGACCAAGCTGCCGCCCGAGACTTCGTGCTGGATCTTATAGGAAAAGATCCGGACGATGCCTTCGCCGTCGACCGCCGCACTGACGGCGGCCTCGTCGGTGTTGACCATCAGGCGAGGCTTGACGCGGACCGTGCGGGGGATCCTGCCGCCAGCGACGGGCGGGAAGCTCCAGATATCGTCCGGGCTCGTGGGCTCGATCCCGATGGCGTCGTGCTGCGCCAGATCGGACAGGGATGCGATGGGCGGCCGGCCGGCCAGATACTTGGGCGATGCGCACAGAACGCGGCGCACTTCGCCGATGCGTACCGCTATCAGGTTGGAATCCTGCAGCGGGGCGATCCGGAGCGCGACGTCGATGCCCTCATCGAGGAGGCTCGTCATCCGATTGAGCAGCAGGTAACGGACCTGCATCGCAGGATAGGCCTTGAGGAATTCACCCACGATCGGGCGCAGGACACGTGTCCCGAACATCACCGGGGCGGTGACGGTCAGGATGCCACGCGGCGCAGCCCGGCTCCCGGCAACGGCAAGGTCGGCATCATCCAAGTCCGCCAGCACCCTGCGGCAGACGGCGGCATATTCCTCGCCAGCCTCGGTCAATTGCAGCCGTCGTGTCGTCCGGTGCAGGAGCTGAGCTCCGACATGGCTCTCGAGAGCGGCGATGGCCCGCGTCACGGCGGCGGGTGAGCGATTGAGGCGTCGGCCAGCGGATGCGAGGCTACCCTCGTCGAGGGCGGTGACGAACACCCGCATCGCGTCGAGACGGTCGATCATTGTTCCGCCCCGCGAAATCAAGGATTCCGCAGCTTAGGCATTCTGCCGTGGTTCACAATACGCTAACTTCGATCAAACGGTTCGATATGAAGGGGGCCATGTGACTTATCCTGCCAGCATTCCGGTCACCTATTACCGCACCGCCAAAGTCGAGGACGTGAACGTCTTCTACCGAGAAGCCGGCCCGGCGGGCGCACCGGTCGTGTTGTTGTTGCACGGCTTCCCGACCTCATCGCACATGTTCCGCAATCTCATCCCTCTCCTGGCGGATCGCTATCGCGTCATCGCACCCGACTATCCAGGCTTCGGCGGCAGCGACGCGCCCGACCACCGGGAGTTCGCATACACGTTCGCGCACTACGCCGACCTCGTCGACGGACTGCTCTCCCAAATGGGCGTGGACCGTTACGCGATGTACGTGATGGATTACGGTGCTCCGGTCGGCTATCGGCTCGCCCTGAAGCATCCCGAGCGTGTCAGCGCGCTGGTCGTCCAGAACGGCAACGCCTACGAGGAGGGGCTGAAGGCGTTCTGGGATCCGATCAAGGCCTACTGGCGCGAGGATACCCCGGAGCGGCGCAATGCTCTTGCCTTCCTCGTCGCGCCGGAAACGACGAGGTTTCAGTATGTCGACGGCGTGGCCGACGTGACCCGGATCGATCCGGACAATTGGCTGCACGACCAAGTGTTGCTCGACAGGCCGGGCAACAAGGATATCCAGCTCGACCTCTTTCGCGACTACGGCACCAACGTACCGCTCTACCCGCAATTCCAGGCCTTTTTCCGCGCGCACAAGCCGCCGACGCTGATCGTCTGGGGCCGGAACGACACCATCTTTCCGGCCGAGGGCGCACACCCGTATCTGCGAGACCTACCCGATGCCGAGCTTCATCTGCTTGATACCGGACACTTCGCCCTCGAAGACAAGCTCGATGTCATGGCGCCGATGATTCAGGACTTCCTTGGCCGCAGCCTCGGCAGCCCCTGAGGTGCAGACGACCGACCTCAACCACCGGAGGCCCGTACCAATCGCGGAATGATTGGATACGGAGGCCGCTCAGCCGAGAACAGCGAGCGCTGCGAGCAGGTCGGCGACCAAGTCGTCTGGATGCTCAATTCCGATCGATACCCTGATCGTCGCGTCCGTGATGCCGAGGCGGTCGCGCACGGCCTTCGGCACACCCGAATGTGTCGTGGAGGCCGGGTGGCTGGCAAGCGATTCCGTGCCGCCCAGGCTGACGGCCAGCTTGAACAACTGAAGAGCGTTGAGGACCTGAAACGCCTCTACCTCGCCGCCGACAACGTCGAACGAGAATGTCGAGCCTGGCGCTGCGCATTGCTCGGCATAGACATGAGCCCGCTGCGATCCGGGGTCCAGATGCGCGAGATGGTGGAGGCGCGACACCTTCGGATGGGCAGCCAGCATGCGGCCCACAATCTCGCCATTGCGGTTGGCCGCACTCATCCGCAGCGACAGGGTTTCGAGCGAGCGCCCGAGCATCCAGCAGGAATGCGGATCGAGACCGGTCCCGATCGCTGAGCGCAGCTGCCGCACCGGCCTCATCCGCGCCGTTGAGCCGAGGGCGGCGCCGGCAATCAGGTCGGAATGGCCGCCGACATACTTCGTCAGCGAGTAGACCGAGATGTCGGCGCCGTGGCGCAGCGGCTGCTGGAAGACCGGACCGAGCAGGGTGTTGTCGCAGACTACGACCGGCGCATCACTGCCCTGTCGGGCGCCGATCTCGTCGGCGATTGCGCGGATCAGCTTGAGATCGACGAGGGTGTTGAGCGGGTTGGAGGGCGTCTCGACCATGATGACGCTGACCCGTCCAGCCATGGCCGCTTGGTCGGCCGCGGAGCGCACGCTCGCCGGATCCACCCCGTTGGCAAATCCGAACGGCGCGATGCCGAAGGCTGCCAGGGTCTTGGCAATCAGCGTTTCGGTGCCGCCGTAGAGCGGCTGCGAGTGCAGGATCGTGTCGCCGGGCCGTGCGAAGGCCAGGATCGTGGTCGCGATCGCCGACATGCCGGAGGAGAAGACCAGCCCGCTTTCCGCCCCCTCGAACACGGCCAGGCGGTCCTCGACGATCTCGCTGTTTGGATGATTGAAGCGCGAGTACACGAGTCCCGCCGCCTCGCCAGCCGGGGGTTCGCGCCGCCCGGAGACGTAGTCGAAGAAGGCTTTGCCGTGCTCGGCCGAGGTGAAGACGAAGGTCGATGTGAGGAAGACCGGCGGCTTCACCGCGCCTTCGGACAGGGCGGGATCGTAGCCATAGCCGAGCATGAGCGTTTCGGGATGGAGCGGGCGGTTGCCGATCACCTTCTTGTGGTAGCGGTCGTCCGACATGCTGGCCTCGCTCCGTCCCAGCCCCAGCGCAGGGCTGGGTAGACCGGTTGTGCTTCCAATCCAAACGTCCGGGCGAGGGAGCATGGCATAGCAAGGCCGGCTTCGAAATAAGGCGATGGTCTCGGAGGGCCTGAGGTACTCTGGCGGCGCACTGTCACTCCTGGCTCATGGGCGATAGACCATGGCCGCAGCCGCAACCCGGGCCGTCAGAACCAGCAGTTCCGAGGCGCCGGCGTCGCGGCGTGGCGCGCGGGCTTCTTGGCTCGGGGAGGCGTACAGCGCATCACGGCGATCGTGCAGGAGGCGGCGATGCTTACCCTATACTCCTATCCCGCGCTGTTCGGGGTGGCCGACAACAATGGTTATGGCCTGAAGGTCTTCGCGTTTTTGAAATTTGCCGGGCTGCCGTTCAGGCACACGCACATCTTGGACGCTTCGTCCGCGCCCCGTGCGCAGCTTCCCTACATCGTCGATGGCGATGACGCGGTCGGCGACAGTGACCGTATCATCGCATATCTCACGCATCGATATGACTTGATCATCGATGCCGGGCTCCAGCTCGGCGACCGGCAGATGGGCCATCTCGTCAGCCGTATGTTGGACGACCTGTACTGGGTGATGTCGTACTCGCGCTGGAAGGATGAACGCTTCTGGCCAGCGTTCAGGGACGCCTTGCGCGGCGCGCATCCCGAGCTGTCGGACGAGCAACTCCGGAAGGCACGGGAGTTCAACGCTCAGCGCTACCACTATCAAGGGATCGGCCGCTACGCGCCGGAGGAAGCCTATGCGCGCGGTACCGCGGACCTGCAGGTACTCGCAAACCTCGTCCCTGCGAGCGGCTTCCTGTTCGGATCGAAACCGTCCAGCTTCGATGCGGCCATCTACGGGTTTATCGCGAACATCTACTTCTACGACATCGAGACGCCTCTCAAGAAATGCGTGTCATCGAACGCCAACTTGATCAATCACTGCAGGGCAATTCACCGCCTGATGGGCTGAGACGAAGAGCGGGATTCCAGCTTCCGGTGACGATCCGGAGCCGCGTGACCGTTCCCGTTGCGTGACGGCGGCGGCGCTTCGACGACCGCGGTCGGGGGGCCGATATCAGTCGGATCGAAGGCGGCAGGGAGAGCCTTCGACGCGACCGTGCGACGCCGACGAATCGCGGATCGCGGATCGCGCAGGGCCGCTCAAGCGCAGGCGCGACCTGTGATTCCGCCTGAGCCGATGACCGCTTCAGGGATGCTTGCCAAGGTTGCCGAATGCCCGGGATGGACGCGAAGCGGAACCGCCGCCTCTGAGTGTTCCCTCAGCGCCCGCACACTACGCGCAGCAGGCGGTACCCAGCCCTATTCAGTTCACGCGCGGCGATTGCATCGGCAAAGGAGCCGGCCCCTCCCTCGATAGGGATGGCGCCGCCGAGCGAAACAGCTGCGCCTCGCCCGCAGACGTCAATCGAGCGATCCGCATACCCCATTTAGATGATGCTATCGTCGTTTTTGGACTGATATTGGCCCTAGCAGAAAAAGACCAGAATCAGCCACGGGGCAAGCCTGTGCACGACGTCGTTATCGCTCAGATCTACGAGGCTGCGGTTGCGCCGAAGCTCTGGCCAAACGCAATCAGAAGCTTGGGAGATTATGCCGGTTCGGACCGGGGTACGCTCGCAGTGCTCCCGCCTGTCGGAAAGGCGCGCTGGATCGCTTCGCCAGATCTCAAGTGCCGATTAAGCTCCACCATAACTTTGTCCTCTTGCGAACGGCCCGGGCGCGATGCTCAATGGCATACGCAGGCACATACGCAATTCATCCACGGCGTCGGCGCAGACTTCTTCTGCTGTGACAGCACGTTCTGCCGCGGTGACAAACCGTCTTGGCAGATCGGCACCGCCATACCCCTTCCGACCGGGGATCTCGCGATCCTGACCGCCGAGCGCCAAGCTGAAAACGGCCCGTTTGAACCCTGCAGCTTGTCCAGGCTGGATGCCTTGAGACCACATCTGGTTCGTGCTTGCCACCTCAGTGCTCAGTTTGGCTACGAGCGGGCGCGCGTCACGACAGCAGCGCTGGATCGCATTGGGCTGCCGGCCGCCGTCTTGACCGCGTCCGGACGGATACTCGCCATGAACGGTCGCTTAGAGGAACGCGACGAATCGATCATGTCGGGCCAGCATGGCGGCTTGACCATCAAGAGCCTCATCAACAGCAGGATTTTACAAGAAGCGGTCGGAAAAATCGTCGACGGACAGAGTGCCGCGCAGGCGATACCCTTACGTGATCATCACAACAAACGAACATTCATAGGACACGTATTACGCTTCGAGGATTTTTCGAATGACATCTTTGATGCTTCCGCCATCCTTCTGGTTTTAATCCAGGTCGGCGCCCCAGCTGCGCTGGACGATCGTTTGCTGAGCCTTTTATTCAATCTCACCCCAGCTGAAGCACGGCTGCTGCGGGCCCTTGCGGACGGGCGGCGCCTGCAAATTTATGCCCAAAGCACAGGCGTTAAAATCAGCACCGTCCGCAGCCAGCTCAAATCGATCTTCAGCAAAACTGGAACGAGCCGCCAGGCCGAGCTGTTGAGTTTTGTTACGTCCATGTCTGCATTCAATGGACATCCGTCGCATTGCTGATGGACGCGTTGTCTCGAGTTTTATCATAGCGCCGGAATGTTCAAGGCCATAAATTCTTCCATGGAGGCCGTATTTGGAAAGCTATCGAATGCGCCGAACCGACGGGTGGTGAGGGCTCCGCATGCCGATGCGAATCGGAGCGCTTCCGCGAGCGGTTTGGCTTTGAGCGTGCTGGTGATGAAGCCGGCTGCGAACGCGTCTCCCGCACCGACCGTATCGACTGCCAGAACCTCAAAGGCCGCTTGATAAAGGGGAGGCGCCTGTGAGCGGAAGGCGATCGCGCCGCTACGCCCCATAGTGACGACGAGCAGTTCCAAGCCATTGCTCAAGAGCCTGCCGATCGCGCGCGTCACATGCATTGGATCGGGCATCTCGGTGAAATCGCCGAAACCGAGTGCTGCAGCTTCGACCGCGTTGACGATGAGGATTGATGTGTTGGAGAGGATGGAAGAAGCGATCGGGCGAACCGGCGATGGATTTAGAATCGTTCGTATTCCGCCCGCGCGAGCAAGTGAAAACGCCGTGCCGATGGCAGCGTCAGGGGACTCGAACGTCGCGGCCACTATATCCGAACGACGCAGGCGCGGAGCAACCCTGAGGACGTCCTCGGCCGTCAGCGAAAGGTTGGCGCCGAGGCATACGGCGAGACAGTTCTCTCCTGCGGGATCGACGAAGGCGACACCTGCACCTGTCGAGCCCTCATGATGCACAAGCATTTCAGATGAGAAACCGACCTGCGCGAAGGTTGATAAGGCAACGGGTGTGAAGACATCGGCTCCGACGGCGAAGATGCCGTCCACGCCGATACCGAGCCGGCTCGCGGCGAGCGCAAGGTTGAAGCCCTTCCCGCCGGGTTCCGCTACGAACGCTGAGCCCCTGAGCGATTCACCAGGGTCTGGCAACCGTGCTACTTTGACCGAGCAGGCGACCACGAAGCTTCCAACAACGAAGACCTGCATGTCGCGCTCGGGTTCGGTTCAGCTTGGGGTACAGTACCGGAACTCGGCAAGCGGTGCGATCCGGAAAGCAGATGACATACAACGAAGCTGAGTCACGTTTCACGATCGGCGAGCGCCCCTCGGTGTTGTCACTGCTGCGGTTGCGCGATGACACCGCGATGCCGCTTTACCGGCAAATCGAGGAGCAGCTGCGTGAGTTGATCGTGTCGGGCTCGCTGCCGCCCGGCGTCATCCTGCCGGCCGAGCGTCAACTTGCCGAGAGCCTGGGTGTCAGTCGGGTCACGGTGCAACGCGCCTACGCCGAGCTTCGCGATGATGAGCTTCTCGTACCGCGAGGACGCTTGGGTTTTCTCGTTCGACGTCGACCTGAGCCTGTCCGCCCTGGGATGGACCGCCTGAAAGGGTTTACAGAGGAAATGCGCGAGCTCGGAAAAATTCCGTCGTCGCGCGTTCTAGAACGGGTGGTTACTGAAGACCGCTCGATCGCGTCAATCTTCGGCCTGCCATCGACCGCGCCGTTTCTCAGGCTTACCCGGGTGCGCTCGGGCGACGGAGTACCGATGTCGCGCGAGATCGCCTGGTATAACATCAGGGCGGTTCCAGCACTTGAAAACGGCGACCTGTCGGGTTCGGTTTATGCTTTTCTGGCCCAACATGATGGTGGCCGCCTGGTCCGCTGCGAGCAGACCGTTGAGGCGACGCTGCCGACAGCCGCGGAATGCGAGATTTTTGGTTTCGACGCTCCGCTTCCGTGCTTGCTGATCAAGCGGCACAGCTACAATCAGCACTCGACTATGATCGAATATGTTGAGGGACTGTTTCGAGGAGATGTATATCGATACAGGCTCAACCTTAGCACATAACATATATGGCTCCAGGTTGAGGCCTATGCGGAGAAGCTGAGACCCAGTTCATCAAATCCTTATAACGACTCGATCTGCGTCTAGCATTCGGCGCCGCCCCAAAATCTTTTGAAGGGGCCGGAAGCGGAACGGCAGCCTTCAGACAGGACTTTGGAAAATCGGACGTCGCTATGGCGCCCAATCGCGACCCCTTTCCGGAACGCCGCAGGACCCGGCCATGGGCCGCCTGATGAGGCGGTTGCCGCGGCCCATGCCCGAGAGTGGCAAGCGTCTCAAAGCGATCGCGCTCCGTCCTTTTACCGCGATCTCCCGTCCCCGAATTCGCGATACAGATCGCGATTCGACGCCATCTTCGCACGCGACGCTTTCCATATTCGGATAAGGCCATCGACTGAGAACCGACCGGCACCGGCTACCGACAAGCCGCACAGGCCGCCCGCGATCGCCAGATCCTTTTGGAAGTGCAGCATCTCGTTGCGCGCGGCGAAGTGCGCATGGAAAAGGACGGCGGTCGCAACACAGAAGAGGCAGAGCGACAGCGCGGCGGCTCGCGTCCGCCAGCCAGACGCGACCGCGAGCCCCGCCCCGAGCTGAAGCAGAATGGTCGCGGCGGCCAGCGGCGCCGGGACGCCGAGCTTGGCCATCGCGGCGAGGGCGCTGTCGAAGTTCGCGGCCAGCACGAAGCCCTCGTGGAGGAAGATCCAGGCGAGCAGCAGCCGGGCCAGCAGCAGCAGGCCGTCGCGCACGGGAGGCGGGACGACACGAAACGACAGGGCCATGGCGAAGTCCTCGAAGGATGCGTGCCGGGCGCGGGACCGCCATCGGTCCCGCGCCTTCGTCAGCCGCCTGCCCTCGCGGCAATCGCCTTTTCGAGGTCCACGCGTTCCTCGCAGCCGTCAGGACAGAGCTTCCCGAGTGCGGCGAGCTGGTCCTTGGCTTTGGCCATGTCGCCCATCTCGACATATAATTCGCCGAGGTACTCGCGCGCCGCCCTGTAGTCCGGCCTCAAGTCGAGGGCCTTGGTGTAGTAGGCCAGCGACGTCTTAAGGTCTCCGGTCCTGCGCAGGGTCAAGCCGAGCAGGTTGTAGATGTCCGCCTGCTGGTTGTCCTCGGCCAGATCGCGCAGCTCGGTGAGAGCGGCCTCGTAGTTCTTGGCGGCGATCTTGGCCCTCACCGAGGCGAGATCAACCGAACTGCTCGGCGCGTCGTCATCGACCGCGAAGGCGGGCAGCGAGGCAGTGAGTAGGGTCGCCGTGAAGCCGGCCGTCAGAACAACGGCGCGCAGGATGACATTCTTGGTCATGGTCTGGTCTCCTTGTTCATCGAGAGGGGTCAGACTTCAGCAGGCGTGAAAGCGTAGGCATCGCCATCCCTGACGAAGGTGCCGGAGCCCGGGAACGGGAAGTGCGAGCCGCAGATCGTGACGTTGTCGGCGATGATGCGGTCGATCAGCTTACGGCGGGTGCGGGCCGCCATCGGGCCATCCTGGTCGTAGCTGCCCTGCCAGTCGGGATGAGGCGCGAGCAGCGCCGGCACGTACATCGTGTCGGCCGAGATCATCAGCTGCTCCGTGCCGGAGGTGACCAGCAGCGCGGAGTGGCCGGGCGTGTGTCCCGGCGCGAAGACGAGCCGGATTCCGGGCGCCACCTCGGAACCGTCCTCAACCAGACGCCAGTTCCTCCAGGTCGGGAACACGTCCGCGATCCGCTTGCCCGCGACGCGCCGACCCTCCGGTAGCTTCCCAACCCGCTCCGGATCGGTCCACCACCGGAACTCCGTACTGCTGACGACGAGTTCGGCGTTCGGGAAAGTCGGCGCGTTCGTGCCCTTCTGCATCAGCCCCCAGACGTGGTCGGGGTGGAAGTGCGAGATGAGGACGGTGCCGATTTTGCTGTGGTCGATGCCCGCCGCCGCCATGTTGCCGGGCAGATGCGTGGCGTTGGCCTGCCACTGCCCGACGCCCGAGCCCGCATCGCACAGGACGTATCGATCGCCGAGCTTGATCACGAAGACGGTCAGCGGGATCGGCATGAAGTCGGTCGTCAGGCCCGCCTTCGCGAGCGCCTCCTTGGTCTGGTCGACGGTCACGTCCTTGATGAAGGCCGGATCGTGCGGCTTGCGCCAGATGCCGTCATAGACGGCCGTGACCTCGACCGAGCCGACCTTGAATCTGTGGAAGCCGACGGTCGGCTCGACCGATGCGGCACCGGCGGCGGGCATGAAGCGCAGGGGCCGGTTCAGGCCGAAGGCCACCGCCGCGCCGAAGGCCGCACAGGCAACCCGGCGAGATAAAGTCACCATGAACAACCCTCCCCTGCGGGTCGGATCTCGATGAGTGAGAGCACGCGTGCTTCGTCGGGTCTCCGATCCGAAGTGGAGACTGTCCTCCGACAGGCTGCCGGGCGCGGCAGCTCCTCACTGTTGTTGGAAACCGAAGGCGCGGGCGATTTATTCCAGACTCTTTCTTCGATCGAAGCGGGCTGCTTCACCGAATGCGGTCGTCCGGATACGGCGCGTCTCGCTTGGCTCAGGTTTCGCCCCGGCCGGCACAAGATGCCGTCAGCGCCGGGCGGCGCGCGGTGCGCGGCTGTGGCAGCGTGACCTCAGCGCTCGGCACCTCGGCGACGAGAGCCGGGAACTCGGCCAGCCTCGGGACGACCTGTTGCGGGCAAGGGGTGGACCTTGATGACGTTCCTGCGAGAGGAGCAGCAGGAGTGGACCGAACCCACACGCGCGTATCGGAGCCGCGAGCGGCCCCGCGACTGCCGAGGCGACTACGCAGAAACCCACATTGTTGCCGCACTGTTGCTGAAGCTTAACCATACGCGCCACCCTGGAGGGACGTGACGCGTGATGGAGCTGCCGCACCCAGGAGAGCCAATGCTGGTCAATCACGAGCGTCGCCTGCTTGCCAAAGCCGCTGAGTCGATCGACGGATGCGTGTCCGTCAAACGGCAGCTGGACCGAGATTGGCCGGGTGATCACAGCCGCTTGTGCGGCCTTGAGAGTCGCGGCGTTTTCGCGTGGCTCGGGGAGCAGGCAGGCCCTCATCTGGGCGGGACCTTCGCAACGTGGCGGATCACTCCCGCGGGGCTGAAGCAACTCGAAGCCCTCGAAGGCGGCGGTGCCTGATGCCCTCGATCAAGATCCGCATCTCTGATGACGGCACCTTTGCGGTCTACCGCAACGGAGATGTCGTCGCCTCCGGGCTGACTCGCGACCAAGCCGAGCGGTGCGCTACGGTACTCGGCTGGATCGTACAAGCGGCTTAGCTCTGTCGTCCTTACTGAACGTGCCAGCGGCAGAACAGGGCTTGGAAATCAGACAACGCTCCACCAATTGGAGGACGCGGTAACCAGACGGCAGGATCTAATCTTACTTCTGGCGCACCCTATGCGCCGCTTGGGAGGACGCCATGTCCGCTCTCTTGCTCCGCGCGCAGCGACGCGACCTCGTGCTGTTCGCATTCGCCGCCACCGCCATAGCTTTCGGCGCAACCGTGCTGGCGTCGCCGCCAATCAGTGAGGCCGCTGTCGCGGAGGCTGGAGCCATCCGCCCGGCTGCGAGCTGTGATTGGCTGTTGCCCGGCGACGTCAATAAATGTCTTGCTCAGAAATAAATTTCTGGTCGCGTTCGCGATTATCGAACGCACCGGTCGATAGATCTGAGCTTGTGTGATTGCTCAAATTTACGGCTCGTGGAACGTCGTATCTAGTTTGGATCAACATCAGGCGTCGCGTCTCCGGGAGGGGTCATCGGCCGCCATGCTGGCTGTGATCGTTATCTAGCGCTCCCGCGATCGATCAGCGCGCGTGGGTGCTGGCTGCCTGGTCGTGACCTTGCCCCCTGTTTGCCCCCGTTCATAACCAGAGTCCGTTCTGGTTCTGGTCCTGTTTGGACCGGGTTGCAAACGCGTTCGGGGTGAGTCCGCCGAGGCTCGTGTGAGGGCGGCAGGTGTTGTAGTCCACCCGCCACGCCTCGATGATGGTCCGAGCCGCCGACAGGCTCCGGAAGAGATGCTCGTTCAAGCACTCGTCGCGCAAGCGCCCGTTCAAGCTTTCAACGAAGCCGTTCTGCTGCGGCTTGCCGGGAGCGATGTAGTGCCACGCGACCGCACGCTCCTCCTGCCAGCGAAGAATGGCGTGCGAGGTCAGCTCGGTGCCGTTGTCCGAGACGATCATAACCGGCTTGCCCCGATCCGCGATGATCCGGTCGAGTTCGCGCGCGACCCGCTGGCCGGACAGCGACGTGTCGACCACGAGCGCCAGGCACTCCCGCGTGCAGTCGTCGACCACGACGAGGATGCGGAAGCGCCGTCCGTCGTCGAGCGTGTCGGAGACGAAGTCGAGGCTCCAGCGCTGGTTCGGCTCCTGCGGCACGGCGGCCGGTGCCCGCGTCCCTAGGGCTCGTTTGCGCCCACCCCGCCTGCGCACCGACAGCCGCTCCTCCCGGTAGAGCCGGAACAGCTTCTTGTGATTCAGCTTAAGGCCCTCCCGCCGCAGCAGGATAAGCAGGCGCCGATAGCCAAAGCGACGACGCTCGCCGGCCAGGCTGCGCAGGCGTACCCGCACGGCCGCATCATCATCACGGGTCGGGGCGTAGCGGTATGTCTTCGGCTCCAGGCCGATCAGCCCACAGGCGCGACGCTGCGAATAGCCCTTCTCCTCGATGGCCCAGCTCACGGCTGTTCTCCGTGCTCCAGGCGTTAGAAGTTTTTTCCCAGTGCCTCGCGCAGCGTGGCCACGTCGAGCATCGCCTCGGCCAGGAGCTTCTTGAGCTTGCGGTTCTCCTCATCGAGCGCCTTCAGACGCCGCGCATCCGAGACCTCCATGCCACCGTAGCGCGAACGCCATGTGTAGAACGTCGCGTCGCTGATGCCGTGGCGGCGACAGATATCGGCGACCGGCAGGCCAGCCTGCTGCTCCTTCAGGATGCCGATAATCTGCTCTTCACTGAACCGGCTCTTCTTCATCGTCCGTCTCCTGATCGACGGACCCTAGCTTCAGATCGAGGGCAATCCAGGGGGCAAGGTCAGTCGCGAAACGTCATGTGGCGGTGCCGGAAGTCCAAGGAGACGCCTCGCATTGGCCGGGGACATGGTCGCCCTTTCCAGTGCCAAAGCAGATCTCGATCGTTCAGTGCAGTCTTGCCCTCCCCCGCCAATTCGGACCGCGTGGTCTCCATGGGCGCGAGCACGATCTGGATGTTTGATCCCGCCGTGTGGTGGATCGGTTGACCATCATGCCGCGAGGGATGCGCCAGGGGCCAAATTCTCCAGGGCAAGGCCCGCACGACGGGGGCGGCCCGTCGCGCCATACAGGGACGTCAGGAGAGCACCAGAGCGGCGGCAAAGCGCTACCACCACGAGACCCGGGAACAGCTTCCACCACACTTGCAGCTGTTCGTCGACACCTACAACCATGCCCGGCGGCTGAAGACTCTGCGGGGCCTCACGCCCTTCGGGCCTATCCTTCAGATCTGGACCAAAGAGCCTGACCGATTCAGCCTCGACGCGTCACACCACATCACGGGACCATACATTTCGGCCTGACGGCTCCACGGCTCAGGCACTCGGGCCGAGGCTGGCAGCGAAGCTATCGCATGAGCCTGACAGCCTCGACTTGCATGACATCGAAGCGAACAAGGCCGATATCCGCGAGGTTGCGGTCGTTGAACAGGGCGAGCTCGTTCGTCGTGCGACGATAGTCAAGCCAGCGTCTGAAGGCTGAGAACATGGTCATCACATGATCCTCCTCGGCCGAGGAGATCGACATGCCAAGGCGGGTCCGCCCCGTCTGTGATCGCCGTCACAGACGGGGCGGGCGATCTGCCGGATAGGGGTTGTGCCGCGAGACGCCGGGCCAGGACTTAGCCTGACAGGGCGGCTGATCACGCACTTATCGACCGAGGTCCGCCATGTCCCACGCTGCCCGCATTCTGTACGCCTTCGTCTCCTACGCGATCTTCATCGTGTCCTTCCTCTACGCCATCGGCTTCCTCGGAGGCGGCCCTGTTCCGAAGACTGTCGACGACGGACCGATTGTCGAGCCATGGCTCGCCGTCATGGTGGACGTTGCCCTGCTCACCGTCTTCGCGCTTCAGCACAGCGTGATGGCCCGCCCGCGCTTCAAGGCCTGGTGGACACGCCTTATTCCGAAGCCCATCGAGCGCAGCACTTACGTCCTGCTAGCGAGCCTCGCACTGTTACTGCTGTTCTGGCAGTGGCGCCCCCTTCCGTCGATCGTATGGTCGGTCTCCGAGCCGGTTGCAGCGTCGCTGATCACGGGGCTCTACTGGATCGGCTGGCTCGTCGTCGTCGCAAGCACATTCATGATCAGCCATTTCGACCTCTTCGGCCTGAAGCAGGCCATCCAGGGTTGGCAGGCGCGCGCGCGAGGCGACGCCGCGTTCACGACCCCGTTCCTCTACAAGCACGTTCGGCATCCGATATACCTTGGCTTCGTCATCGCCTTCTGGGCGACCCCGACAATGACGGTTGGCCACCTGCTATTTGCGGCGGTGACGACGGCGTACATCCTCGTCGGTATTCAGCTGGAGGAGCGCGACCTCGTCACCGTCTTCGGCGACCGCTACATCCGCTATCGGCGCGAGGCGGGCATGCTCCTGCCGCGATTTCGCGGCGCGCGCTGATGCGACGTCCGCTCGGCTCCGCTCTCTATTCGATGACTCCGTCGGCGCTGCTCAGGATCGAGGGCGGCACCGTCATGCCGAGACGCGAGGCCGCCTTCATATTGGCGAACAGCTCCACCCTCGTCACGAGTTGCACCGGCAGGTCGCCAGGCGGCTCGCCCTTGAGCACGCGTCCGACATACACGCCGGCTTGGCGATGCGACTGCGCGAAGTCGCCACCGTAGCTCATCAGGCCGCCGGCGATGGGGAAGTCGCGGGATTGGGTGATCGCGGGCAGGCCGTAGCGGATGGCAAGCATCGCCAGATACTCGCTGCGGTAGGCAAAGAAGGGGTCGGAGGTGAAGACGAGACCTGGTATCCCCAGCCGGCGCGGCTCCGTGAACAGGGCCTCGAACACGTCCTCGCGACTAGCCTCAAGCAGGTGAAGCCGCACGCCGAGGCTGTCGGCTGCGGTGCGAAGACCGACCAGTTGCGAACCGACCGTGGGACTGGTCGGGTTGATTGCGACTGCGAGGATGTCCGCTGTCGGAAAGAGCTCCTTCATGAACTCAAGGCGCTTGTTCGAGACCTCGACGCTCAGGCTCGACACGCCCGTGAGATTGCCGCGCGGGCGCGCGAGATCGTCCACCAGGCCGAGAACGACCGGATCACCGCCCATTTCAAATACGATCGGGATTGTCTCGGTCGCCGCCCGCGCCGCGAGCACCACGGGCGCACCTCCGGGGGCGACCAGAACCGCGATCCCATGGCCGACCAGTTCCTTCGCGAGTGCGGGAAGCTGTTCGTAGCGTCCGTCCGCCCAGCGGTACGCGATGGCGACGTCTCGACCCTCGACGAGTCCGGTATCGGCCAAGCCAGTACGAAAGGCCGCGAGCCGGCTGGCGACGCGCTCCGGCGTCTCGGAGCCCAGATACCCGATCACCGGCAGTGTCCGCGGCTGCGCCGACGCCCGCTGCGCTCCGGCCATCACGCAGCCGAGCAGGGCGGCGGCGGGCCCCTTCAGGATTTCGCGTCGTCTCATCGGCCAACTCCTAGCCGAGCGTTGTGCAAGGTGCCTCGTCTGGCGCCGATCGGGCATCGGCGTCTCGTCCGATCGCTACGGCGAAGACGGCGATCGGATCGTCGAAGCCCTTCAGGTGCCGCGTCCCGAGCGACAGGAGAGGAACGCCGCTCCCGATGGCCTCGGCCGCTGTGCTGTCGACGAGGATTTGTCCATCCTGCGCTGAGGCGCACAATCGAGAGGCGAGGTTCGTCACCGTGCCGATGGCGGTGTAGTCGAGGCGACTGTCGGAGCCGATCCGACCGACCGTGGCCGGTCCCATCGCCAAGCCTATCCCGAACCCGAGCGCGTGACCGCGCGCGCGCCAGGTCGCAGCCAGGGTCTGCACCGTCGCCTGCATCTCGATCACCATGCGGGCGGCCCGCAGCGCCGGCTCCGGGCAGGCAAGGGGCGCATTGACCAGGATCATGACGCCGTCGCCGGCGAGGCTCACCAGCGTCGCGTTGTGCCGGTTCACGATGGCGCCGATGGCCGCGTGGTACTCGCCGAGAACGCCCATGATCGCTGCGGGCTCTGACCGGGCGGAGAACGGCGTGAACCCGCGGAGGTCACCGAAGACCACGACGACCTCGACGCGGTGCCCGTCGAGGACGCTGTCGTCGCCGGTCCGATCGACGAGTTCAGCGATCTGTGGAGCGAGAAAGCGCTTGAGCCGATCGATACGCTCTGAGCGCTCTTGAGAGACCGAGACCTCGCGCGCCATCTGATTGAAGCTGGCGGCGAGCCGGCCCAATTCGTCCTCCCGCGCGATCTCGATGCGGTGATCGAATCGGCCCGCGCCAATGCTCGCGGCGCCCTCCTCCAGCAGACGGATCGGCCCGGTCATGCGGTTGGCGAGCCAATAGGCAAGGGCGGCAGCGAAGCCGGTGCCGGCCAGAAGCAAGCCGAGAAGGCGCCAGAAGGCGGCGTAGATTGGCGCGAAGGCTTCGGCGACCGGCTGATGAACGATCACGCTCCAATCCGGCCCCGAGATTGATGCCATCGCGGCCACGACGGTCCGTCCCGCCAAGTCCAGGCCCGTGACCGCACCCCCACCCTGCGCGACGATAGCGGCCCGCAGCATCTGCAGGTTCTCGCCTGTCCGATCCTCGGAGCCGCGCAGAACGAGGCTGATATCGGGATGTGCGATGAGCCGGCCTGGTCCATCGAGCACGAAGGCTCGGCCAGTCTCGCCGACCCGGATCCCCGCAATGACGTCCAGGATCAGCTTCAGGTTGATCTCGGCTACCGCCACACCTGCCGCAATGCGGTTTCCTGCCAAGGCCATGGTCATGTACGGTTCGGAATTGCGGTGGAACGTGACGGGGCTGAACCATGCCCGCTTCGTCCGAGCTCCCAGGACCGGAGGGTCCGCCGACGCGTCGGCATGGCTCTCGACGCGATTGAGGCCGGTCCGCGAGACGGAGAGCCGCTCCCGCGACGCGCCGTCGATCAGCCGCAGGCTTGTCACGGCAGGGACTTGGCGCAGCAGACGCAGCCCATCGATGCGGCGGCGCTCATCAGCGGCCTCCGTCCAGGACAACTGAACCATCCATGCGAGTTGATCGCCGATCTGCTCGATGAAATGCGCGATGCGGGCGGCCGCGGTCCGGGCCTCGGCACCGAGAAGGTCATCCAGGCGCGCCCGCTGGTCGCGATACCCGAACCAGGCCTGGCTGCCGCCAGCGGCGAGCAGAGGGACAGCCACGGCCGCGAACAGGGCGAGGAAGTACTGCCGGAACAGCGAGTTCCGCAGAGGGATCGGGAAGCGGGCCATCGCCGCATCCTTTCGCGGTCCCATCGGCGCGCTCCCGGAGCGCCCGTCCGCGACTCCGTGAGATGCAGCCGAAGCGCGGGCCGAGGATTGCCCGAGTTCGCGGACGCCGCACAAGTATGTCCCGGTTGTGAGGGCCGCGCCAGCCTGCCGGACCCGTGTTCGATACAACAGCGGGGGCCGAGATCCGCGTCGAAGCAGTGTCGGATACCGGACGACCTTTGTCTTCCGTGCTCTCGTCTTCGTCGCGGCAGCGCTACCCGCAGAGCGCGCTTGCCGTCGTCGCGGGCAACGGTCCGAACGCAGCGGACCGTGGGTCTCGCCGGCCTGCGTCGCTGCGGGACGCGACATCGCCGTCTGCAACCGCCTCACGCTCACCTGCGGATTCGAAACGTCGGTGGCGATGTCACATCCGGAGATCCCGCCTCGTCATGAGCGCGAAGGCCCCGCCTCGGAGCGGTGGTCCTCCGCAGAGTGATGGGACTGAACACATGAAGATCGTGGTGATCGGGGGCAGCGGCCTGATCGGGTCGAAGCTCGTGGAGCGCCTGAAGCAAGGCGGCCGCACGGTCGTGGCTGCCTCGCCCGCGACGGGGGTGAACGCGGTCACGGGCGAAGGGCTGACAGAGGTGCTCGACGGCGCCGAGGTCGTGGTGGACGTCGCGAACTCGCCCTCGTTCGCCGACGCGGCAGTGCTGGACTTCTTCGAGCGCTCAACGCGCAACCTGCTCTCCGCCGAGGGCGAGGCGCGCGTACGGCACCACGTGGCCCTTTCGGTCGTCGGGACCGAGCGCCTTCAGGCGAGCGGGTATTTTCGCGCGAAGATGGCGCAGGAGTCGCTGGTCGCAGGCGGTCCGGTGCCGTGGACCATCGTCCGCGCCACGCAATTCTTCGAGTTCCTGGGCGGGATCGCCCACGGGGCGACGGACGGGCGGACGGTTCGCCTCACCTCCGCGCGGGTGCAGCCCATCCTGTCGGACGACGTCGCGGCGGCTCTCGCCGACGTCGCGCTCGCGCCGCCATCGCGCGGAACGGTCGAGATCGCCGGTCCCGAGGCCTTCCCGCTCGACGCCGTGGTGCGCCGCTACCTTGAGGCGGCCGGTGATGACCGTGAGGTCGTGACCGATTCCGCGTCCCCGTACTTCGGCGTCGTCTTGGAGGAGCGCTCCCTGCTGCCTGGGGACCGGGCACGGCTTGCGCCGACTCGTTTCGCAGAGTGGCTCGGCCGCGCCGTGTCCCGCCCCTGATCCGTGGAACGTGACCTTTCAAGGAGGAGACTATGATCAGGCCTACATCCGCCGTCGGCGCGCTGGCGCTTCTGCTCTCGACCGCGGCACTGGCGCACGATCCTGTCGGCAGGTCCCTGGACGGGGGCGAAGCGAGGGTCGGAATCGTCTTCGACCACGTCCTGCCGAACGTCCCCGGCAAGAGTATGAGGGCCGTGCTCGTCGAGTACGGGCCGGGCGGGTCCTCGCCCGCGCACACGCACCCGGACAGCGCCTTCATCTACGCGACGGTCCTGACGGGGGCGATCCGCAGCAAGGTGAATGACGGGCCCGAGCGGACCTACAAAGCCGGCGAGAGCTTCGCCGAGATGCCCGGGGACCGCCACGGCGTCAGCGCCAACGCGAGCGCGACGGAGTCGGCGCGCCTGCTGGCCGTCTTCGTCGTCGATACTGCCGAGACGAACCTGACGACACCGATCCGGTAAGGCGCGCCGCCATTGGCCCCGCCTCCGACCTGAAGCACGCGGAGATCCGACCATGACCCCACGAATCGAGAACCCCTACGCCCACGCGCCGGCCGCCATCAAGGCGATGATGGCGGTGGAGACCAGCATCAGATCCGGCGATCTGGAGCACGGCCTGCTCGAACTGGTGAAGCTGCGCGCGTCGCAGATCAACGGCTGCGCCTTCTGCATCGGCATGCACGCGGCGGCTGCCCGCAAGCAGGGCGAGAGCGAGATGCGCATCTACCTCCTGGACGCCTGGCGCGAGGCGCACCTCTACAGCGCCCGCGAGCGCGCGGCGCTCGCCTGGACCGAGGCGTTGACCCGGGTGTCGGAGACCGGCGCCCCCGATGCGGTGTACGCTCAGGTGAAGGAGCACTTCACGGAGGCCGAGCAGGTGCAACTCACGCTTCAGATCGGCGCCATCAACCTGTGGAACCGCCTTCAGGTCGGACTGCGCGGGCACCATGATGCGGATCCTTCGCGCGATGCCCCCTGATCCCGGCACGGACGCCTTCGAGGCGGAGCGGCCGAAGCTCCTCCGCCTCGCCTACCGGATGCTCGGCTCGGTCGCCGAGGCGGAGGACGTCGTTCAGAACGCGTGGCTGCGCTGGCGCGAAACGAGACACGATGCGGTGCGGTCACCGGGCGCGTTCCTATCCCGGACTGTCACGCGTCTGTGCCTCGACACGCTGCGCTCGGCGCGCGCGCGGCGCGAGACCTATGTCGGCCCGTGGTTGCCCGAGCCGCTGGTCGAAATGCCTGAGGAACCGTCGCTGGACAGCGACGACCTCACCCTGACCCTGATGATGGCGCTGGAACGGCTGTCCCCCTTGGAGCGCGCCGCCTTCCTCCTGCATGACGTGTTCGGTGTGCCGCTGGGCGAAGTCGCGACGACGCTGCATCGCGACGCCGCCGCGGTCCGGCAACTCGCCGTGCGGGCGCGCAGGCACGTTCAGGCCGAGAGACCGCGCTACGCCGTGGCCCGGGAGGACGGGGAGCGTCTCGTCCGGGCCTTCTTCGCCGCCTCGTGCAGCGGGGATGTCGACGGGCTGCGCGCGATGCTGGCCGAGGATGCCGTGATCCGTTCGGATGGCGGCGGCAAGGTCATCGCCTTCCTCAACCCGATCATCGGTATCGAGCGGATCCTGAGGCTGTTCGCCGGCCTCGCCCGCAAGCACGCCGCCGATCCCGCCACCTTCCTCAAGGCGCTGGTGGTCGACGGCCTTCCAGGATTTGCCAGCCTGGAGCGCGGCGGCATCCTGCAGGTGACCGCCCTCGATTGCGAGGGCGGCAGGATCGTCGGGATCTACATCACGCGCAATCCGGACAAGCTCGGCCATATCGTGCAGGCGCTCGGCCTTTCGGTTCGGACCGCATCCTCGCCTTCGGGACTGTTCTAAGGTCCGCCTTCGCTGACGATGGCATGATGGGCTACCGCGCCGGCAAGCGCGACTGCGACACCGGCGCGTTGAAGCCGCGATGCTGTCCCCCCGCCCCCGCCCGCAAGATCCCACGCTCGATCCAAAGGCGTTCGGCAGATGGCGCGCGACATCTGCGCCTCGGAGGCGGGCCGTACCTCGCGGCGGGAGCGCAAGACGGTCGCGATGCTGTTTGCCCGCCTCAAGCGGATCCTGAAGCTGGATCGGCTCCGGTTGCGGGGCCCGAACGGGGGCCAGGACGAGTTCGACCTCGCCGCGGCGGCCAGAACCTGAGGAAGCTGGCCAAGCCGATCCCGGTGCGGCAGCCAAGCCCGGCCCTTGACGGGGGGTCACAGCGCGCGGTCAATAGGCAGCGGCGCTCATCCGACGGATTGCGAAATAGCGGCCCTGCACGTTCGCGCACGGCTCTTAATCCGCGCGTTTCGCACGGCGCCAAAATTTCTGTCGCCGGTTGCCTCCTCGATTGAAAAACTTGAACAATCCGCATTGATCATCTTGGACTTATTGGGATTGCAGCTTGACGGCTCGTCCTGTTTCGAAGAGATCCTCCTCCCAGAGTGCCACGACGAAGGGCACACGGCGTAAACGCTCGTCTGGAGAGGAAATGATGGTTCTCGCAGGTCGCACGGCTGCAGCCGTGCTCTTGTTCACGCTCGCAGCGGCGCCAGTGCGCGCTGCAGACCCAATCAAGATCGGGCTGAGCGGCCCTTATACAGGGGGCTCGTCTTCGATGGGCGTCTCGATGCGTGACGGCGCCAAGCTCGCGGCCGCCGAGATCAACAAGGCCGGCGGCGTGCTCGGCCGCCCGATCCAGCTGATCGAGCGCGACGACGAGGCGAAGAACGAGGTCGGCGCGCAGGTCGCGCAGGAACTCATCAACAAGGAAAAGGTCGTCGCCTCCGTCGGCTTCATCAACACCGGCGTCGCGCTCGCGGCCCAGCGCTTCTATCAAGAGGCCGAGATACCGGTGTTCAACAACGTCGCCACCGGGACGATCATCACCAACCAATTCAAGGAGCCGGACTACGACGCGAACTACGTCTTCCGGAACTCCGCCTACGACGTGCTCCAGGCCGGCCTGATGGTCGACGAGGCGCTGGCGCAGGGTCACAAGAAGATCGCGGTCCTCGCCGACTCGACCAATTACGGCCAGCTCGGCCGCGAGGACATCGAGAAGTACCTCGCGACCAAGAACGTGAAGCCCGTCGCGGTCGAGAAGTTCAACATCAAGGACGTCGACATGACGGCCCAGCTGCTGAAGGCGCAGCAGGCCGGTGCCGAGGTGATCCTGGCCTACGGCATCGGGCCGGAGCTGGCCCAGATCGCCAACGGCATGTCCAAGCTCGGCTGGAAGGTCCCGATGATCACGAGCTGGCCGTCCTCGATGCAGAGCTTCATCGACATCGCCGGCCCGAACGGCAACGGCGTGATCATGCCCCAGACCTTCATCGAGGATCAGACCCTGCCGAAGCGCAAGGCGTTCCTCGAGAACTACTACAAGACCTACGGCGTCACGAAGATCCCGACGCCGGTCGCGGGCGCCCAGGGCTACGACTCGATCTATCTGATCGCCGCAGCGATCAAGCAGGCCGGCGGCACCGACGGCGCGAAGATCCGCACCGCGCTCGAGAACCTGAACGAGAAGGTCGAGGGCGTCGTCACCACCTACGACAAGCCCTTCAGTGCCAAGGACCACAACGCGATCTCGCGCAACATGGTCGTGTTCGGGAAGGTGCAGGACGGCAAGATCGTCTACGCCAAGGACGAGGACGCCAAGACCGCCGGCGTCGTTCGCGTCAAGGAGAAGACCTCGAACTGAGGTTCCGAGGGCCGCGTCCGCCCGGGCGCGGCCGCCCTCCCCGACCCGGTGGTGCCTCGGCCGCCGGCGCTCCGCAGAGCGGTCCCGCGGCGCCCGCCGCGCGACCGGACACCCCTCCGGTGACAGCGCTTCCATGGCCATCCTGCTCCAGCTCATCGCCTCAGGTGTCGCGGTCGGCATGATCTACGCCGCCATCGCCTTCGGCTATCAGCTCACCTTCGCGACCTCGAAGACGCTCAATTTCGGACAGGGCGAGGCGCTGGCGCTCGGGGCCCTGTTCGGCCTGACCCTGGTCCCGTTCATCGGCTACTGGCTGATGATCCCGCTGGTCCTGGTCTTCGGCTTCGCCCTCGGGGCCGTGGTCGAGCGCCTCGGGGTGCGCCCGGCCGTGAAGATCAAGTCCGAGTACGGGTGGATCATGGCGACCATCGCGCTCGGCATCATCTTCAAGAACGTCGCCGAGAACATCTGGGGCCGCGACGACCTGAAATTCCCCTCCCCCCTCCCCGAGACCGCGCTCCAGGTCGGCGGCGTGCGCATCCTGCCGATGGAATTGCTGATCGTCGCGGGCGCGCTGCTGATGATGCTCGCGGTCGAGATCTTCAATCGCAAGTCGATCTGGGGGAAGGCGGTCGTCGCCACCTCCAACGACATCGACGCCGCCGGCCTGATGGGCATCAACACCCAGAAGGTGATCACCCTCTCCTACTCGATCAGCGCC
This sequence comes from Methylobacterium sp. PvR107, assembly GCF_017833295.1. Classification (NCBI taxonomy): domain Bacteria; kingdom Pseudomonadati; phylum Pseudomonadota; class Alphaproteobacteria; order Hyphomicrobiales; family Methylobacteriaceae; genus Methylobacterium; species Methylobacterium sp. PvR107. The sequence continues at coordinate 3,639,354 of NZ_JAFIBW010000001.1, read as the reverse complement.
ATGACGGCGGCCTTCGCGGGCGTGCTGGTGGCGCCCGTCACCCTGACCGGCGCCACGATGGGCTCCGTCCTGGCGCTGAAGGCCTTCGCGGTGGCGATCATCGGCGGCCTCGAATCCGGCCTCGGCGTCATCGTCGGCGGCCTGATCCTCGGCGTCTCGGAGACGCTGACCGGCTTCTACATCTCGACCGGCTACAAGGATGTGCCCGGCCTGATCCTGCTCCTCGTCGTCCTCTCCATCCGCCCGGTCGGCCTGTTCGGCAAGGCCGTCATCAAGAAGGTCTGACCGTGACCGCCCGCGCAACCCTCACGGCAGCCTGAGCCATGGCGCAGACCCTCGCCCCCGCCGAAGCGCCCGCCCCGGCGGCCGCCCCCAATCTGTCGCGCCACGTCGGCATCCTCGGCGCCGTGCTGCTGGTCGTCGGCCTCGCCGTCTTCCCGCACGTGGTCACGAGCTCGTACTACATCCACCTCATGGTGGTGATCGCCATCTACGCGATCCTGATCCTCGGGCTCGACATCGTCGTCGGCTATACCGGGCAGGTGAGCCTCGGCCATGCCGGCCTGTTCGGCGTCGGCGCCTACGCGGCGGCGGTGCTGTTCCTGCACTTCAAGCTGGGGATCTGGTGGGGCATCCTGGCCGGGATCGGCGTGACCTCGGCCTTCGGCGTGCTGCTGGCCGTGCCGGCCCTGCGGGTCACCGGCCCCTACCTCGCCATGGTGACGCTCGCCTTCGGCACGATCGTCCAGATCTTCATCAACGAGCTGACGCCGCTGACCAACGGCCCGCTGGGCATCACCCTGCCGCCGGCCCGGGTCCTCGACTTCTCGCTCCTCGGCCTCCAGGCCCCCTGGGGCGCGGCCGGGCGCAAGCTCGAGTTCTACTATCTCGTGTGCCTCGCGCTGCTGGCCACCATCCTGGTGGTCAACCGGGTGGTCCGCTCGCCCTACGGCCGCGCCTTCGAGGCGCTGCGCGATTCGCCGATCGCCTGCGACTGCATGGGCGTCAGCGTCTACCGCTACAAGGTCTACGCCTTCGTGATCTCGGCGGCGCTGGCCGGCCTCGCCGGCGCGCTGTTCGCGTGGTCGGAGCGCTACGTGGCGCCGAACTCCTACGGGTTCGAGCTCACCGTACTGTTCCTCCTCGCCGTCACGATGGGCGGCCGCAAGTCGCGGGCCGGCCCGATCATCGGCTCGGCGATCATCGTGATGATGCCGAACGTGCTCGCCGATATCGGGCTGGTGCGGATCATGGCGGGGATCATCGCCGGCGCGGCGCTGGTCGTCGGCGTGCTCGCCTTCCTGCGCCGCCGGGAGAACCGGTTCGCCCTGCTGGTGCCGGTCGGGCTCTGCCTCGCCTTCTTCCCGGCGACGCTCGCGCTCGAAACCGTCACCGACTTCCGGCTGACCGTGTTCGGCCTGATGATCCTGTTCGTGGTGTATTACCTGCCGGACGGGATCGTGGGCTTCCTCCGCGAGACGATCCCCGCCCTGCGCCCGGCCCACACCGCCGAGGGCAAGAATCTCCACGCCGAGGGCGCGGCACTGAGTGCTCAGAGCGGCGGCGCGGGCGCCGACCCGCTGCTCACGGTCGATCAGGCCCTGATGCAGTTCGGCGGCCTGAAGGCGCTGGCCGGCGTCGACATCACGGTGCGGCCGGGCACGATCCACGGCCTGATCGGGCCGAACGGCTCCGGCAAGAGCACGATGATGAACGTGCTCACCGGCATCTACCGCCCGACCGGCGGCAGCGTGACCCTGGCGCGCGGCCAGGGGACGAAGCGCCTCGACGGGCGCACCCCGTCGGAGATCGCCGCGGCCGGCGTCGCCCGCACCTTCCAGAACGTGCAGCTCTTCCGCGAGATGACGGCGCTGGAGAACGTGCTGGTCGGCCTGCATCACAGCTTCCGCGGCACCCTGTTCGACGCGATCCTCGGCACGCCGCGCCGGCGCCGGGAGGAGCGCGAGCAGCGCGCCCGCGCCATGGCGATCCTCGACTTCGTGGGCCTCGGCGCCCTGGCGCAGGTTGAGGCGCGCAACCTGCCCTACGGCAAGCAGCGCCTGCTGGAGATCGGACGGGCGCTGGCCCTCGATCCGGTCCTTCTCCTCCTCGACGAGCCGGCCGCGGGCCTGACCGCCCCCGACATCGCCGAGCTGACGACGATCATCCGCAAGATCCGGGACGCCGGGATCACGGTGATCCTGATCGAGCACCACATGGACGTGGTCATGGGCCTGTGCGACCGCGTCAGCGTCCTCGATTTCGGCCACAAGATCGCCGAGGGCAGCGCCCGCGAGGTCCAGGCCGATCCGAAGGTGGTCGAGGCCTATCTCGGCAGTCCCGTCGCCGACGAGGAGTTGACCCATGCTTGAGGTCACGGGTCTGTCGGCCGGTTACGGCCAGGTCGAGGTCCTGCACGGCCTCGACTTCCAGGTCCCGAAGGGTCAGGTCGTGGCGCTGATCGGCTCCAACGGGGCCGGCAAGACCACCACGATGCGCGCCCTGTCGGGCATGATCCGCCCGCGGGCCGGCTCGATCCGCCTGAACGGGCGCGAGATCGGCGGCCTCGACAGTCACGACGTCGCCCGGTCCGGCCTCGCGCACTCGCCGGAGGGCCGGCGGGTCTTCCCGACGCTCTCGGTCGAGGACAACCTGACCCTCGGCGCCTTCCCGCGACTGACCGGCTCGCGCCCGAAGGGGGACGTCGCCGCCGACCGCGAACGCGCCTTCGAGATGTTCCCGCGGCTGAAGGAGCGGCGCGCCCAGCTAGCCGGCACGCTCTCGGGCGGCGAGCAGCAGATGCTCGCCATGGGCCGGGCCCTGATGCTGCGGCCCGAGATCCTCCTGCTCGACGAGCCCTCGATGGGGCTGGCACCCAAGCTGGTGGAGGAGGTCTTCCGGATCATTCGCCTGCTCAAGGCCGAGCAGGTCACGATGCTGCTCGTCGAGCAGTTCGCCATGGCGGCGCTCGGCGTCGCCGACCACGCCTACGTGCTGGAGAACGGCCGGATCCGCTTCCAGGGCCCGGCGCAGCAGATGCGCAACGATCCCGCCGTGCGGGCGGCCTATCTCGGCGGCACGCATTAGATGTCCGGTTCCGTCCCCGCGTGAAGCGGGCCGGCGCTGAGTCGCTCCGCGGCCCGCACGGCGCTGACGGAGCCGGGCGCGCGGTAGCGGGCGAAGGTCATGCGCACGACCCCGGGCCTGCTCCGGGACACCGAGCAGGGCGCGGGCTTCGATCCGATCGGCGAGCGGCACGCCGCCGCCCATCCACAGCCCCTTGCGCTGGCCCGCGGCGATCTTGTCGCGGATGCGCGCGCCGGTGACCGCGCGCTCGGCCTGGACGAACGACAGCAGCACGTTGCGGGTGAGACGCCTCGTGCTGGTCGTGGTGTCGAACGCCTGGGTCACCGACACGAACGCCGCGGCGTGCGCGTCGAACAGCGCGACGAGCCTAGCGAAGTCGGACAGGGCGCGGGTGAGGCGGTCGACCTGTCGGCCCAGGGCGCGCCCGTGCGCAGCCGCCGGGAGATCCTTTCAACCCACGCCGATCGCCCGCCGCGGCCGATTTTATGCGCGGGTCGCGCCCTCCGGGCTCTTCAGGGCTGGACAGGCGCCCTTCATGCCGACGCACGACGTCGTCTGGCCAACGATTCCCGGAGTGCGCTCGCAACCTGTGCTGCTGAATAGGGCTTGCGCACGAGTTCGAAGTCGTGAGTGTTGTCCAGTGCCAGCACGTCACTGTAGCCGGTCGTCAGGATCACCGGCAGTTCGGGATGGCTCAACCGCAGCTGTCGGGCCAGCTCAACACCGCCCATTCCCGGCATCATCACGTCCGAGAAGACGGCATCGAACCGAGAGGGAGTCCGCCCCATCTCGGCGAGCGCCGCCTCGGCGTCGTGCGCCCATACGGTGACATGGCCAAGGTCCTCCAGAAGCTGCGTGCAGAACCGTCCGACATCGAGATTGTCCTCGACGACGAGGACGCAGAGCTTGGATGGCGCGTCCGGCGCCTCGAGGGAACCGGCGTCGGGCGTGTTCCGCGGGACGGCTGGTGGATCGGACTGGGGCAGGTAGAGCACGAAGGTCGACCCGTGCCCCACTTCGCTCGCGACCTCCACGTCGCCGCCCGACTGTTTGGCGAAGCCGATGACTTGGCTGAGCCCGAGGCCCGTGCCCTTGCCGACCGACTTCGTCGTGAAGAACGGCTCGAAGATCCTGGACAGCAGATCCGGTGCGATGCCGGCTCCGTGGTCCATCACGGACAGTGCGACGAACGGACCGGACGCGCCGGCATGCGCGCAAATGCGGGGCAGCGACCGATTGCTGTCGAGCCGCAGGGTCAGAGTGCCCTCGCCCTCCATGGCGTCCCGGGCGTTGACGGCAAGGTTGATGAGGGCGGTCTCAAACTGGCTCGCGTCGACCCGCACGTGGCAGGGCGGCGCCGGCACCTCCGTGACGATGCGGATGCGCGCGCCCGTCACGGCGTTCAACATGTCCGCCAAGTCTTGCAGACGCGCGCCGACCTCGAACACCTCGGGCTTGAGGGGTTGCCGTCGGGCGAAGGCAAGCAGCTGGCTCGTCAGCTTGGCGGCGCGATCCACCGTGTCGGAGACCGCCTCCAGGTAGCGGGTGCGCCGCTCCTCCGCGAGGTTGGGGCGGCGCAGGAACTCCACCGACGAGCGGATGATGGTCAGCATGTTGTTGAAGTCGTGCGCCACGCCGCCTGTGAGCTGCCCGATCGCCTCCAGCTTCTGGGTATGCCTCAGCGTCTCCTCGGCGCGGGCGAGCCGCTCCTGCTCGCGCAGACGCTCGGTGACGTCCTGGACGTACTGGAAGGCGCCGATCCGCACCCCCTGCGCGTCCCGCAACGTCATGAATTTCATCTCGTAATGCTGGCGTCGACGCTGCGGGTCGCCGAAGGCCTCGACGAGCGTGAACTCCTCGCCTGCTAGCGCTCTCGACCAGGTCGACCTCACCGGCACGAGCATCTCAGGCCTGTGCGACAGGAGGTCGAGCAGATTGTCGCCGATCCGCGGCCAGACGCCGTAGACGGCCTCGACCTCCTCAATCCAAGCCCGGTTAGCGGCCAAGACCCGGAACTCCGTGTCGAGGGCGCAGACAAGGGAGTCGGTCGTCTCGAACACGTCGGCCCAGAGCTTTCGCTGGACGAGCGCCTCCTCGACGCGCCGCTCCAGCGTCGCGTTCATCTCCTGCAGCCGCGCCTCGGCTAGCTTACGGTCGTGCACGTCCTCCACGACCCCGTACCAGCGCACGATGGCGCCAGCCTCGTCCCGGCGCGGGAAGGCGCGGGCGCGCATCCAGCGGAAATCCCCGGTCGCTGCGATGTGGATGCGGTAGTCTACGTCCACGGGCTCGCCCGCGGTGAGGGCGGCGGTGAACGTCGTCAGGGTCCAGGGTACGTCGTCGGGATGGAGGGCCTTGACCCAGCCGGAGCCCAGGGGCTCACCCGGGCCCTGACCTGTCAGCTCCAGCCAGCGGTTCGAGTAGGAGGTGATGTTACCGTCCGGGTCACAGGTCCAGGGCACCTGCGGGTTCAACTCGACCGTGTGCCGGAAGTGGTCCTCGCTCTCCCGCAAGGCCGCCTCGCCGAGAACCCGGTCGGTCGTCTCCGCGGTGACGCAGAACAGGCCGTTGATCGCGCCCGCATCGTCGAGGGCTGGAGAGTAGGTAAAGGACCACCAGCTCCGCTCCGGCCTTCCCGCGCGGGAGAGGTCGAGCATCACGTCGGTGAGCGTCTGGCTCTCGCCGTCCAGGGTGGCTTCCACCAGCGGCTCGATCTCGTCCCAGATGCTCGCCCAGACCTCGCGGAAGGGCCGACCCAGTGCGTCGGGCAGGCGGTAGCCGAGGATCGGCCTGTAGGCATCGTTGTAGAAGCAGAGCAGCTCCGGTCCCCAGGCGAGGAACATCGCCGTCGGGCAGGCGAGCATCTGGGCCAGCCTGACGCACAGGGACGGCGGCCAAAGTTCGGGCGGCCCGAGCGAGGTGTCCGACCAGTCGTGGGCACGGATCTCGGCGCCCATCTTGCCGCCGGCAGGCAGGAACTGGAAGGCGTCAGACAAGGTGCGCGCGGCCCGACAATCGGTTCCGAGCGGGATCGTTCGTGCCGGGCATGTCTCTTACCGAAGAAGGTGGCGCGGGGCCGCAACGGATGCCCTGGCTTTGGTCTAGTAATATCATACCGGTAGGCATCCGCAGTGAGGCAGCGTGACGTAGCCGCTGTGCCTCAGCAGGGCAGAGCGTCCAGGAACTCCAGCTCTTTGGGAGCGCGAATTCCAGTTACCGATCCGGCTGCAGCGGACGTGCGCAGGGTCGCGGCGCGCGCCATTACTCGGTCCAAGCTCCCGGAAAGTGGCCGCCTTCCGCTTCAGGGCCGGCGAAGCCTGAATCCAATCCGTCGTCCATTCTTCACGCATCGGCATCAAAGCCGAAATAGGGCCTTCCCGGTGGTCGGCATCGGATGCGCGTTGACGATGACGTTCCGCGCATACGACGCAATGAGCACGGCTCCACGAGGTCTGCTCTGAAGCTGCGTTGCCTTGGGGCAAACCTCCCAGAGAGACCGCCGGCTAGCGGCCGGCTTCGTCCGCCTTGGACATGCGCGACTGATCGGCACCGCTCTGGGCAGCCTTCGCGGCCTGTCCCGCGCCCTGCTTCATCGCACTCTCAGCGATCCCGCCAAGTTCCGCAGCCTGCGCCTGTACGGCCGCGAGTTGGCTGCGAGCGAAATCTGCCTGGAGTTGCATCGCCTCCTGAAGGCTCTTGGCCTGTGTCAGGTTCTGCGCGAAATCGAGGGTCGCCCGCACATTCTGTTCGGCAGCCTGGAAGCTGTGAGTCGCCATGTCCCGCGTGCTCGCGTCGGCCGTTTGGGCCGCGCCCTGAGTGGCCGCAACCGTTTGACGCGCGGCGCTGATGAAGCCGTCGAATGCTTGGCGGGCTTGATCGATGCCCTTCTGGGCAACCTCACGCATTGCGCCGGGTATCTCGAAATTCGGTGTGATGTTCATCGGCTTTTCCTAACATGTCCTGGCGACAGGCGCGAACGATCCAAGAGCCGCACGCCTGCTGAACATCACGTCTGAGGCTCGGTTCAACACGGGCCTCAAGGCACGATCGACCAGCTGATTTCGTGCGGGATCCGGCTCGGGAGTCGCTTTGCTCGATGTTGCCGCCATACACCAAGCTCGTTCATTCGTAGGCGCTCGGCCATATCCGCCTAGCCAAAACGGCCCTGCGTCTGGCATTTTTATGCCACAGATCGCGGCAGAATGCGCCGTTGCGGTTCAAGCAACGAAACATAATGCAAAAACGTTAGGCATCGACGAGCCTGCGTTTCGGGAGGCTGCGAAAGGATTCATCTGCGTGCTGTACCTGATGCGTGATGCCTACGACCAGATGCTCTCGCCCATGCGGATGGCGGCGGAGATGGCCCGCACCGCCTGTGAGAACCCCTTCAGCCCCCTCGCATACATGCCGAACGGCCGAGCCGTCGCGGCGTCCTGCGAGTTGTTCGAGCGAGCCACCCGCACCTACGCCAAGCCCCGCTTCAATCTCCCCGCGTCCGAACGGGTGGTGTGGGAGCGGCCGTTCTGCCGCGTAATCGCCTTCGGTGAGCCTTCCACCAAGCCAAAATTGCTGCTGGTCGCTCCGCTCTCCGGGCACTACGCGACCCTGCTCCGCGGCACGGTGGCAGCCTTCCTCGACACCCATCAGGTGTTCATAACCGACTGGGCCGACGCCAAGAAGGTGCCTCTCTCGGCGGGCCGCTTCGACCTCGACGACTACATCGATTACTGCGTCGCGATGTTCGAGTCGCTCGGACCAGACCTCCACGTGACGGCGGTATGTCAGCCTTCCGTTCCGGTTCTGGCTGCGATCGCCCGCATGGAAGCGGAGGAACACCCGCGGGTGCCTCGGTCCGCTGTACTGATCGGCGGCCCGATCGATACACGCCGCTCGCCGACCGCCGTGAACAGGCTACCGCAGGAGAAGCCGATCGGCTGGTTCAAGCAGAACTGCATCCACCCGGTGCCCTGGACTCACCAGGGCCACGGCCGTGACGTCTATCCCGGCTTCCTTCAACTGGCCGGCTTCATCAGCATGAACCTCGACCGCCATCAGACCGCGCACTGGGACATGTTCAAGCATCTCGTGCAGGGCGACGGCGACTCGGCGGCCAAACATCGTGAGTTCTACGACGAGTACCTCGCCGTGATGGACCTCACAGCAGAGTACTACCTCCAGACGGTCGAGACCGTGTTCATCGAGCATAGCCTCCCGAAAGGGCAGATGCGCCACCGCGGCAAGGCCGTGGAGCTGAGCGCGATCCGGCGCTGCGCGCTCATGGCGATCGAGGGCGAGAAGGACGACATCACCGGCATCGGCCAGACCCGCGCGGCGCTCGATCTGACGGTGAATCTCTCGGCCGAGAAGAAGGCTTACCACCTTCAGATGGGAGCCGGTCACTACGGCGTCTTCAACGGCTCCCGATTCCGCGCCGACATCGCGCCGAAGATTGTCGCGTTCATGGAAGCGCATGCGAAGCCGGCGGTGGCCGAGCCGCCGATCCGGTTGCTTCATTCCATCCCGGAGCTTGCCGAGCCTGACCTATCGATTCCGGCGGCGCTGCTCACGCACGATGCTTTTGCAGCCAGCGAGGCTGCCCTTGAGTTACACGCGTAGGCTTCGCACCCCCGTCTGACTGTACCGGACGAGACGTCAAGGACAGTCAATGGACGGTGCCGCGGCCCGACGTGACGAGGGCTGTCCGCCGCATCGGATCGGATGAGGCTCGCGCCAGCGCCTGTCTGGCGTGCTGCTGCAGGTGCTCGAGCCGCTTCCTCAGGGCGCCACGCTGCCGCTGCCGCTTCTGCTCAAGCTGGTTGATGATCCGGTGCTTCTCGTCTTCAGAACCGGACCAGCCGTCGAGGCGCTCGCAGTCGATCTGGTAGCTGAACTCGACATCCGCCAAAGCAGCCAAGGTGGCCTGGAGCAATCCCGTCAGATATTCGAGTTCGAGGCCCGCTTCCCGCATCTCCGGCATCGGCTCATCCGATTGCCCGGCCGGACGATCGATTGAGTCAGACCCGCTCAGCTTCGTGATCGCGAGAAGGACGTTGGACGCAGCGACCAGATTGCCGGACGCGTCCCGCAGCGGCGTTGGGTAGGGCATGAACGGGATGCGTGTACCGTCCGGCCGCTCCAACACGGCCTGAACGCCGCGCACGGGCCGCCCTTCTTTGATGGCGACGGCCATCGGACATTGGTCGAGCGGGAGAAGCGTTCCGTCAGGGGTGTAGATGCGCCAGCATCCGCACCAGCGCGTCCTGCCGAGTTCGGGGCGGTAGCCCCACAGGTCGGCCGCCGCATCGTTATAGTAGGTCAGCCAGCCATCCGCGTCAGTCGTGTAGACCGGCGACCGGAACTCCCGGAAAAGATCGGCGCGCGAGGGCTCGTAGTTCCAGCCCCGCTCTGGTCCGCCGAATTCGAACTCGTCGTCGTCCGGAAACATGCTGCTCTCCCTCGACAGACGGGCGAGGAAATGCCCGTCAAAGCATTCCGGTCGCCCCCCTCTGTCGCGGGTGCATGGAGCCAAGGCCGCTGACTGGCGACATCGGCTCGTCAAGGACGCAGGACGCGTCGCACTCCAGATCGTCCAGCGATATGAGATTGTGCCTCAGAGCTTCCGGGGGCGGTCGCTCCTCGACGCCATAACCGACTCGCGCCAGCCTGGGCTCTCCCGTATCGCCATGTACGGACATCGCTATCTCGCACAGACTGGGGCTCTATTCAACAGAGGTGGGGATACGCGATTGCTGGAGCGCGGTCGAATTCGCCTCTATATCGGGCTTGTGCGCAATTCAATTGCTGCCTTCTTGCGATGGAATTTTCTGTCGAGGATCCGGATTATTTTCGGATTGCGGATGAAAGCATTCGGAGAGCGCGGCGTTTCACGTGAATCGATGCGGCCGAGCGTCTTGAAACCCTCGCGCGGTCGTCGGACCGGATCCCGGGCGCGCTGCCGTGTCCTCGCCCCCGGTCGGGTCGAGCAGGTTATCCGGGGTGCGTTCACCGCCTATGAGGCGGGTCGCGCGACGCCTTGGGTGATCGTGCGGGCCATCGATCGATCGTGATGCGACGTCGAGACAGACGACGTGGGTGTCCGGGGGTGCGAAGGCCGAAGGTCAGCTTTCTGGCAGCGATCCGATGGCGCTCGGCACCGTTCCGAGACAGTCACGCGCGTCCGCGCGATGATCGAGGCTGGCCGTTCCCGGGCTTTCGGAAGCGTACCGGCAATCCGGTACCGGGTGACGCCCTCGGCATCGCCAGCCCTCCGCCAGCAGCACAGCTTCGTGGATCGGCAAGGGCAGCGGTTTCTCCGGATGGGCCGCTAGCCGTTCGTGGCGGGGCGTGCCTGGATCACAGGCGCGGCCGCCGCCAGAATTGCAGCGCCATCGCGTGAGGATGGTGGGTAGATGCGGCTGCCGTTGATCAGACGCTTGGTGGCCTTTGCCGCTGCGCCGTCGGCAACGAGGCGACCGCGATCCCAGCCCGAGGTGTAGACGGCGCCCCATCCGCCGAGATCAAGCACTGTCACGTAATCTGGTGCCGCGAACCGCAGGCAGAGATCCGGCCGCCCGGCGAGGTCGCAGACCGCGTTGAAGCCCGCGAACCGACCCATCGGGCGCGCGTGCTGGCACGACATCACCGTCTGGTGCCCGGCCTCGTCGGCCTCAGCCACCGCCACGTCGCCCGCCCCGAACACGGCCGGAACCCCGATGACACGCATCTGCGCGTCTACGGGCAACCGACCGAGGGCATCGCGCGCGACGCCGAGCTCGTCGGCGAGGGGGTTCGCCCGCATGCCCGTGGCGCAGACGACCGTCAGCGCCGGGATGTAAGTTCCGTCGCTGAGCGTCGCGCCCGCCGGGTCGATCGCGGCAACGCCGGTGCCGCCGATGCATTCCACGCCGGCCGCGGCGAGAGCCTGTCGGATGGCCGGCATTGCAGCGCCGCCCATCGCGGATCCAACCTCAGCAGAGCGGTCGACCAGCACCGTGCGAACGGGACCGGTTCCCCCGGCCTGGTCGCGGGCGGCAGCGAGGCGAGCCGGTAGCTCGCAGGCGAGTTCGAGTCCGACAAGGCCGCCACCAACCACGATGGCGGTCCAGCGTCCGGTCTGGTCCGGGCCAACCGCGTCGCGACCCAGGTCTCCAAGGTGGCTGGCGAGCCGGCGCGCGCCGCTGAGCGTGTCGACGTCGAAAGCCAAGCCGATGCCCGAAACTGGCGGGCGAGACAGGACGCTGCCGGCGGCGAGGATCAGTCTGTCGTAGTCTAGCGTGCGCGGGCTGGGTCTGCCCGGGCCTTGCACCGTGAGATGGCGCCCGCTGACATCGATCTTGGTCACGCTGCCTTCGATCCGGCCGACGTTGATGGGACCGAGCACGTCGTCCAGCGGCACGGCGACGGGTGTGAGGTCAGCCTCGTAGCACCGCACCCGAATCGCGTGGAACGGGTCTGGGGCGATGAGGGTGATGACGATCGCCTCGGTCAGCCCGAGCTCATGGCGAGCGCGCGCCGCGGCGGCTGCGCTCCAGAGGCCCGCGAAACCGCCGCCTATCACCACGACCCGTTTGATCATCGAGCGCCGCCTCTGGGTCCGGACCGGTCAGCGAGATCTTAGCGAAACCACACGGATCATCGAGAGGCCAGTTGTCAGGAGACAAGCCGCCGGGCCGGTGCCCGACTCCGAATATGCCCATGTGGCGCGAACAAAACCCGCGCCTTCGCTACGGGCGTGTCCGCTTCCGGGAGCCCGCCGGGTACGGCAAAGGGCGCCTCCGCCCGCGCAATCGACCGCTGGATCGGGCCGAGAGCCGCGGCTCCGCTTCGGAGAGGATCTGCCGGGGAAGGAACATGCGCCGTCCGAGCCACCTCGGCGGCCCGGAGGGTCGGCAGGATCGCCCGAAAGCGGCCACGCGCCACCAGCCGGGCAGGGTCAGCGCAGCGTGGTCAACAGAACTTCGCTCGGCGCCCGCGTCGGCGAGGGACAACGCCTCTTCCAAGCGCCCGGGGTCCCTGACCGGCACGCGCCGGACGTGGCCACGTTCGATCACACCCTGAGGTGATCCACCTTCGCATCGAGCCGGAGCTGCTGAAGAAGATCGACGAATGGCATCGGCTTGCCCACGAGATAGCCCTGAACGTAGCGGCAGCCGTGCCGCCGTGCCGCCTCCAACTGGTCGGCCGTCTCGATACCCTCGGCGATCCCGTCGAGACCGAGGTTCTTGCAGAGATCCAGGATCGTGGTAACCAGACTGCAGCCGAGGTCGGTGTCGATGTCGGCCATGAAGCTACGATCGATCTTGATCTTGTCCAATGGCAGACGATGGACGTAGCTCAAGCTGGAAAAGCCCGTGCCGAAATCGTCGAGGGCGACCTTGATGCCCAGGGCCCGCAATGTGGTGATGGCGTCCTTAGCCTGCTCGAAGTCGCGCATCAGCGCGGTCTCCGTAAGTTCCAGGGTTAGCCGGCGTGGGTCGAGTCCGCTCCGGCGCACCGCGGCGAGGATCGCGATCACCGTCTCCGGCGAGGCGAGATCGTGGGCGGAGAGGTTGAAGGACAGCCCGACCGCGGGCGGGAGCCGCGCGCCATCGGCGAGCGCCTTGTGCAGGAGCAGCAGCGTCACCGTGTGGATCATGCCGCAGCGCTCCGCCGCGGCGATGAAGCGATCCGGCGAGACGCGGCCGAGCGTCGGGCTGTTCCACCGCGCCAGACTCTCGACGAGCGCGACGGTGCCCGATTGGGTGTCGAGGATCGGCTGGTAGTGCATCTCCATCTCGGCGGCGAGATCGGCCGCGCGCAGAGCGGCCTCCACGGCGCGCTCGGCCCGGATCGCGTCCTCGTGCTCCTGTGAGAAGAAGGTCGTGTTGCCGCGGCGGTGCTCCTTCGCGTGGTAAAGCGCGTAATCGGCACGATCGAACAGGGAGTCGGCTGCGCGTCCGGCTCTGGGGTACTTCGCGAGGCCGCCCGAGCATCCCGTGATGACCTGTAGGTCGCCGACGCGGATCGGCTTCTGCAACGCCGCGCAGATGCCGTCGCAGAATTCGATGACCACAGCAGGCGAGCCCGGTGAGCGGATGAGCAGGCCAAACTCGTCGCCGCCCAGCCGCGTGACGATCACATCGGCGCTGGCGAAGGCCGCGAGGCGGCGCCCTGTTTCCGCCAGAACGTGGTCGCCGATGTTGTGTCCATAGGTATCGTTGATCGGCTTGAAGCGATCGAGATCGAAGATGGCCAGGGCGATGCGCGTATCAGTCCTGTCGGAAGCCTCGATCAGTTCATTGAGTTTCTGGAAGAAATAGCGTCGGTTGGGCAGGCCGGTCAGGCTATCGGTGTGGGCCAGACGCGCGTTGTCCTCCGAGAGCTGGCTCGTCTCTGCCTGCGATGCGACGAGCTGGACGAAGGCCTGGAAGTTGCTGTTGAGGACGCGGAACATGACCACGGTCACGAAGGCTGTGTTGACGGCGATCGCAAGAAAGACGTGATTGAGACTCGTGATGCAGAAGAACAGGAAGACGCTCATCACGATGCCGGTCACAAGAAAAGCGGCAACCGGCAGGTGTGTCAGGCAGAAGATGCAAGCAATCACGGTTACGGCAACGAAGATCGCCACATGGCCCTGCTCATAGGGTCCACCGTAGCCGTTCAGGATCATCGCCCAGCTCACGAAGGCGGCTGAAAAGAGGGCCGTCAACGCGGTCGTCCGACGTAGCTGACGGGCAGCCTGCTCCTCGCTGAGCTTCCCCGGGTGCATTCGCCACCACCACACCGCGCGCACGATGCAAAGTGCGACCAGGACGCCGGGCAATCCGAGCGTCAGGAAGGTGGGCGCCCATGGATAATGGGTTATCGCGAGTGCACAAGCATTGATGGAGAGCAGGCTGTAGAGGGTCGGGATCTGCTTCTGCAGCTCCACGAGCTGGCGAACGCAGGTCAGATCCTTGGTGGATCGGATCCGCGGAGCATTCAGCATCGGACGAAGGTGGCTTGGGTTGATCATAGGGGATGTATCGGTACCAGCTACACAACCCTAGCGAGAAGCCGTTAAGGGCAGCTTGCGGCCGTCGCCGCCTTGCCGCAGGGATGCGTGCAGCGAGATCCACGTGCGATACCGAACGTTCGTTCTCCTCTCCCCATTTGAACATGCGTTGCGCTGCTCGAACGGAAGTTCGTCGAAACAGGCTGCGTGGACTTTTTGAAGTACTGCCGAGTTCGGGCGATCCGCAGCAGGCGGCGCAGAGCCAAGGGTCTGCTCCCGGTGAAAGCCGCCCTGTCGGCTCACCAGCCTGCCATGGCGTGTGCTCATCTGCACCCCGAGTCCGCTTCGGAGCCGGCCGGGTCCACGAAAGTATGTTCCGCCGAATTGATCACCGGTTCGGCGCGGGAAATGGCGCCTTATCAATAAGCGAGAGCGCTTTCAGCGATTCAAGCATCGCTGAAAGCGCTCTCGCTCAACGGCCAACTTGGCGCAGAGCTGCCAGCTGGAACGGGCCGGAAGCGGAGCAGCCGCCTCGAAGACAGGTCGCCGGAGAAGCGGGCAGGCCTCTACCGACCTATGCCCTCGAGGCGGACGGGCCAACGGCTGAAGCGTACGCTCTGCCGCAAGCGGCGGCGGACCGATCGCTGCCGCCGTCATCGCCAGCGTGTTCAAGCCGTCCGTCCACGCAACCGGGCGCCTAAGCAACCAGGGTCTTGATCTCGGCCACCCAATCGCACCCGGGATCATCTCCGCCACGGCGGCGCTTCGGAAGCCGCCTCCGATGCCGATGGAACAACCTTCACCGTCCCGATGCCGATCTGAGCCGAAGTCGGCGGCGCGGCGCGCGGCTCTGGGACATCCCGTCACGGATAACCTTTCGTGACGACAACTTTGACATATGTCAGTGTCCTGACGCAGCTGGAATCACGGCCTATCGGTCCGCAACCGATCCGGCCTGGATTGGGACCCAAGCTTGAACCAGCGAGACCAGACGACTCACGGATCCATCGACCTTTCGTTGTGCGACCGCGAGCCTATCCACATCGTGGGCAGCGTGCAGCCGCACGGCTTCCTGTTCGCCCTCGACTTACCCGACCTGACCATCGTCCAGGCCAGCGCGAACGCTCCGACCACCGCGTCGGTGGGCGAGCGCCTGGAGGACGGCTTTCCCGAACTCGCCGCGACCGCCAAGCGCTACCTCGAAGGCGCCGCCGACTCGGATGGCGCCCTGTACCTGCGCACCGTGACGCTCGGCTCCGGGAGCACGCGACAGGCCTACGAGGTCGCCGCGCACCGATTGGACGACCTCCTCGTTCTGGAGATGGAGGAAGCGGAGGATGCGTCGGTCGAGGCCGGTCTCGACGCCCTGAACCCGCAGCTGCGCGCCTTCGTGCAGCGACTGCATGCGGCGGCAAGCGTCGAGGATCTTTGCCACCTGCTCGCGAAGGACGTCCGCCACATCACCGGCTTCGACCGCGCGCTGGTTTACCGCTTCGACCGGGATTGGCATGGCACGGTGCTGGCCGAGGACGGGAATGGCGTTCTGCCGTCCTACCTCGACCTGCGCTTCCCGGCCTCCGACATCCCCGCCCAGGCGCGGGAGCTCTACCGGCGCAACCGCCTGCGCATCATCCCGGACGCCGCCTACGCGCCGGTGCCGATCCGGCCCGCCACGACGCCGGCCGGCAAGCCGCTGGACCTGAGCCAATCCGTGCTGCGCTCGGTCTCACCGGTTCATGTCGAGTACATGCGCAACATGGGCACCATGGCGTCCATGTCGATCTCGATTCTCGTCGACGGCGCACTCTGGGGTCTTGTCTCCTGCCATAACCAGAATCCCAAGCGCGTGCCGCTTCAGGCTCGCAACGCCTGCGACTTCCTCACTCAGATCTTCGCTCTCCAACTCGCCGCAAAGGTGCGCGGGGAACACGCCGAGCAGCGGATCGCGCTCGGAGCCGTGCAGTCGCGCCTGCTCGGGTTCATGGCTGAGGAGGACAGCTTCGTCGACGGCCTGCTCAACCACCCCGAAGATGTCCTGGCCCTCGTCAATGCCTCGGGCGCGGCAGTGGTCACCGCCGACCGCTGCCGGCTGCTCGGCGCCACGCCCACGGAGCGCGAGGTGCGGGCCATCCACGATTGGCTGACGGCTCGGGGCGCTGGCGAGGAGGTCTTTTCAACCGAGGCGCTCGCTGAGACCTTCCCGCCATCCGCGGCTTTCGCGGATCGGGCCAGCGGGGTTCTCGCCGTCTCGGTCTCGAAACGCTTCGCCAGCCACATCATCTGGTTCCGGCCTGAGGTCGTGCGCACCGTGAAGTGGGGCGGCAACCCGGTGAAGGCGGCCCAGCCTGACCCGGAGGGCGGTCCCGATCGGCTCCACCCTCGCAAGTCCTTCGAGGTCTGGAAGGAGACGCTGAAAGGGCGCGCGCTGCCGTGGTCCGTACCCGAGATCGAGGCTGCCAAGGACCTGCGCGCGTCGGTGCTCGGCATCGTCCTGAAGCGCGCAGAGGAACTCGCGGCCATGAGCGAGGAGCTTCAGCGCTCGAACAAGGAGTTGGAGGCGTTCTCGTACTCGGTCAGCCACGACCTGCGGGCGCCGTTCCGTCACATCGTCGGCTACTCGAACCTGCTCAAGAACCGCGAGGGGGCGAACCTCTCCGAAAAGGGCCGGCACTACGTCGAGACCATCATCGAGGCTGCCCTGTCGGCCGGCACGCTCGTCGACAACCTCCTGTCGTTCTCGCAGATGGGCCGGCACGCCCTGAACAAGAACACCGGCGAGATGGGTGCCCTCGTCGAGGAAGTGCGCCGCAAGGTCGAGCGCGACGTCGCGCCGGGGCGGACCGTGCGCTGGGAGATCGGCGCCCTCGGACGCGTCTACGCCGACCCGTTCATGCTGCGGCTCGTGATCGAGAACCTGCTCTCGAACGCCCTCAAATACAGCCGCGACCGTCCCGAGGCCGTGATCGAGGTCGGCAGGCTGCCGCCCCAGGATGGCGAGGCCGTCTTCTACGTGCGCGACAACGGCGTCGGGTTCGACATGGCCTACGTCGACAAGCTGTTCGGCGTGTTCCAGCGCCTCCATCGCGTCGAGGATTTCGAGGGCACCGGCATCGGCCTCGCAAACGTCCGCCGTATCGTCGAGCGCCACGGCGGCCGCGCCTGGGCCGAGGGCACGTTGGGAAAGGGCGCCACCTTCACCTTCACCCTACCGTTGAGAGAGGAGGCGCAGTGACATGGCGGCCCTGAAGCCGATCCTCCTCGTCGAGGACAACCCGAACGACATCGAGCTGACCTTGGCCGCGCTCGAATCGAGTCAGCTCGCCAATCAGATCGTCATCTGCCGCGACGGCGCCGAGGCCCTGGACTTCATCTACCGCCGGGGACCGCACGAGAACCGGCAGCTTCAGGACCCGGCCGTTGTCCTGCTCGACCTGAAGCTGCCCAAGGTCGACGGGCTGGAGGTGTTGGAGAAGGTCAAGGGTGACCCGACCACCCGTGGCATCCCGGTCGTGATGCTGACCTCCTCCCGCGAGGAGATGGACGTCGTCCGCTCCTACAACCTCGGCGTCAACGCCTTCGTGGTGAAGCCCGTCGCCTTCGATGAATTCTTCGCCGCCATCAAGGAGATCGGGGTGTTCTGGGCGCTTCTGAACGAGCCGCCGCCGCACAGGGGAGGCTGGCCATCCAACGGGTGATCGGGCCTTCCGCCGGGCCACTGCGCATCCTGCACCTGGAGGATAGCGACCTCGACGCGGAGTTGATCGAGGCCGAGCTCGAAACCCTCGGCCATCCGTTCGCGATCGAGCGGGTCATGACCCGCGATGCCTTCGCCGCGGCCGCGATGCCGGGTCGGCACGACCTCATCCTGGCGGATTACGTCCTGCCGACTTTCGACGGCGTGAGCGCGCTCGGCATCGCCCGCGCGCAGTGCCCGGACACACCCTTCATCTTCTGCTCGGGCACGCTCGGCGAGGAGGTGGCGGTCGAGGCGCTGAAGAACGGCGCCACGGACTATGTCACCAAGCAACGCTTGGACCGGATGCCGCGAACCATCGTGCGGGCGCTGGCCGAGGCGCGCGCGAGGCACGAGAAGGCGGCGGCTCAGACGGCCCTCAACGCGCTGAACGAAACGCTGGAACTCCGCATCGAGCAGCGGACCCGCGAACTCGCCGAGGCCAACGCCGACCTGAAGCGCGAGATCGGCGAGCGTGAACGCGCCGAGGACGCCTTGCGCCTGAGCCAGCGGCTCGAGGCCGTCGGTCAATTGACAAGCGGCGTGGCGCACGACTTCAACAACCTGCTGACCGTGATCGCGGGCAACATCGAGTTCTTGGAACGTGCGGTATCCGATGACCGCTCGAAGCGCCGGCTCGCGATGATCAAGGGCGCGGCGCAGCGCGGCGCCAACCTGACCGCCCAACTGCTCGCGTTCTCGCGGCGCCAGCGCCTGGAGCCGACCCCGGTCGGCCTGAACCAGACGGTCGCGTCCATGCGCGACCTGCTCCAGAGCTCCATCGGCGGCGCGGTCCGCATCGAGACGGCGCTCCAGACCGACCTTTGGCCGGCTCTGGTCGATGCCACCCAGATCGAGCTCGTGATCCTCAACCTCGCCATCAACGCCCGGGATGCCATGGCGGTGGGCGGGACGCTGGCCATCGAGACAGCCAATGTCATGGTGACCGGTCCACAGACACGTCCCGAGCATCCGCAGCCCGGCGAATACGTGATGGTGTCCGTGAGCGATACCGGCACAGGCATGAAACCCGAGGTGCTGTCACGCGTGTTCGAGCCATTCTTCACCACCAAGGAGGTCGGCAAGGGTTCCGGTCTCGGGCTGGCGCAGGTGTTCGGCTTCGTGAAGCAGTCCGGCGGCGGCATCCGCATCGACACCGTCCTCGGCGAGGGCACCTCGATCAAGGTGTACCTGCCGCGGGTCAGGGACGATGGGGCCGTCACGCCCGTTGCGTCACCCCCGGTCGATTGCGCGATCAGCCATCCACCCGGGAGCAAGCCGGTCGTGCTGGTGGTCGACGACGATGGTGATGTCCGCGAGGTTACGACCACGCGGCTCGCCGAGGCGGGATACGTGGTTCGGGAGGCCGCCTCCGGCCTGCAGGCACTCGCCAGCCTCGACGCCGACCCCTGCGTCGACCTCGTCGTCCTCGACTTCGCCATGCCGGGCATGAACGGCGCGGAGGCCGCAATCGAGATCCACAAGCGCTGGCCGGCGACGCCGGTCCTGTTCGTCACCGGCTACGCCGACACCACGGCCCTGATGAGGGCCGGGGCCGTGGGTGCGGATGGCTTCGTCCAGAAGCCGTTCCGGGACGGCGAACTCGAACGGAAGGTCGCGGCCGCCCTCTCCGTACGGTCCTCAGCCGGCCTGCGGCTCGTGTCCGACCGGACGCGGACCTGATCGGGACGCGGCCACGGGCCGGCATGTGTCTTCGCGGCGCTGGCGACAATCCGGCGGTCAGTCGCGGGCAACGATGCTTTAGTAGGTTGCGTGCAATTCATTGGCCTGAAGGCGCGCGATACGCGCCAAGGGCGTCAGGGCGCGGCTCTCCGGCCGTCACCCTGGCTGGAGGAACGCGATGCTCTTTTTCTCCGACGGGGGAACGTCCGCCAGGCTCGACGCGCTCGACCGATCGCAAGCGGTCATCGAGTTCGCGCTCGACGGCACGATCCTGGCAGCGAACAAAAATTTCCTGAGCATCGTCGGCTATACGCAAGCCGAAATCCTGGGCCAGCATCACCGGATGTTTGTCGAGCCTTCGGAGCAGGACGGCGCGGCTTACCGCGCGTTCTGGGCGACGCTCGCGCGGGGCGAATTCAGAGCCGGCGCGTTCAAGCGCCTTGCAAAAGGCGGTCGCGAGGTCTGGCTGCAGGCGACCTACACCCCGGTGCTCGATCGCGCCGGAAGACCCAGCAAAATCATTACGTTCGCGAGCGATATCACCGAGCAGAAGCTCCGAACCCTCGATCTGCAGGGTAAGTTTGCTGCCCTCGACCGCTCGCGGGCGGTGATCGAGTTCGATCTCAACGGGATCATCCTGGCTGCCAACCAGAACTTCCTCGACACCGTTGGCTATGTGCTCGACGAGATCGTCGGCCAGCATCACAGCATGTTCGTCGATCCCGCCGAGCGGCAGAGTACCGCCTATCGTGCGTTCTGGGAGGCGCTGACACAGGGCGAGTTTCAGCGCGCGGAGTTCAAGCGCTTCGCCAAGGGCGGCCGCGAGATCTGGCTGCAGGCGATCTACAACCCGATCCTCGATGCCGCGGGTAAGCCGTTCAAGGTGGTCAAGTTCGCCAGCGACGTCACGGCCGAGAAGTTGCACATGGCCGACATCCTGGGTCAGATCGCAGCGATCAACCGTTCGCAAGGCGTGATCCACTTCGACCTCGACGGCACCGTGCTCGACGCCAACGAGAACTTTCTCGGCGCGGTGGGTTATCGGCTGAACGAAATCCAAGGCCGGCATCACCGCATGTTCGTTGAGCCGGGCTACGCCGACACGCCGGAATACGGGCAGTTCTGGGAGAGCCTGCGGGCCGGCACGTACCGTTCCGACGTGTTCAAGCGCGCGGCCAAAGGTGGCCGCGAGATTTGGCTGCAGGCAAGCTACAATCCGATCCTCGACATGAACGGCAGACCGTTCAAGATCGTGAAATACGCCACCGACATCACCGCCAAGATGGCCGCCCAGCTCAGCGCCAGTGGAGCAGCGGGGCAGACCCTGTCGAGCGTGCAGAATGCGGCAGCCGCAGCGGAGGAGCTCAGCGCCTCGCTGGGCGAGATCTCGCAGAACCTCGTGCATTCCCGCGCGGAGGTGGATGCCATCCACGAGCGCGCCCAGGCGGCCGATCAGTCAACCGTGCAGCTGAATGCGGCGACAGCCTCGATGACCGGTGTCGTTCAGCTGATCCAGGGCGTGGGCGAGCAGATCAACCTGCTGGCGCTGAACGCCACGATCGAGGCGGCGCGCGCCGGGGAAGCGGGTCGCGGATTCGCGGTGGTCGCCGGCGAGGTGAAAAGCTTGTCGACCCAGGTCACCAAGGCGACGAGCCGGATCGCCCAGGACATTCAGTCGATGCAAGGGATCGCCGGGGACGTGGTGTCCTCGCTCGGCGGGATTGCGCGCTCGATAACCTCCGTGCGCGAAGCGGTCTCGGGCGTCACGTCGGCGGTGGAGCAGCAGGCCGTGGCGACGCGCGAGATCTCGAGCAGCATGCAGGTCGCATCAGAGGGCGTATCGAAGATCGACCAGAACCTGCACGCGCTTGTCGGGTGACACGCCGTCGAAGGGCGCGCCGGCTCGGCAGAAGCCTCCGCACGACATCTCTTCCTGCATCGGGTCGCGCGGCAAGTAAGTCGCTGCCAACGTACCCATGGCGGCGGCTTTGCAGCGGGCGCGTCGCCTCGGTCCAGGCCGATCGCATGTCCGGTATGGAACCGGTGAAACGGAGGCCGGCCCGCTACCCGACAACGGGTCTGCGTCGTTGCCGCGTCGCCACCTTGCACAAGAGGCGGGAAAGCTGCTCGACCGAATAGGGCTTGTGCAGCAGTTCGAACCCACAAGCGCCGTTCTGAGATAAGACGTGGCTGTAGCCCGAGGCCAGCAGAACGGGCAGGTCGTGGTGGTCTCGCCGGATCCGGTGAGCGAGGTCGATCCCGTTCATCCCTGGCATCACGACGTCCGAGAAGACCACGTCGAAGCGGTTGGCATCCTGGGCCAACTCGGCAAGCGCCTCCTCGGCGTTGGTCGCCCACACGGTGTCGTAGCCGAGCTCCGCAAGGGTCTGGGTCGCGAAGGTCCCGACATCGATGTTGTCCTCGACGACGAGGACGCACATGCCATGCCCGTCAACGATGGGCTCGGGCTCAGCGCGCGGGATCGCGGCCTCGGCGACCACGCGCGGCAGATACAGGACGAACATCGTGCCCGCGCCGAGCGTGCTCTCGACGCAGACCTCACCTCCGGATTGCTTGGCGAAGCCGAACACCTGGCTCAGCCCGAGGCCCGTTCCCTGTCCGACGCCCTTGGTCGTGAAGAACGGCTCGAAGATGTGCTCGATCTGATTGGGGGCGATGCCGGCGCCCGTATCCTCGATGCACACCGCGACGAAGTCGCCACGGACCGCAGGGTGGGAACGGATCGGCGGTATGGTCGAGGCGGGGCGCACCGTGATGGTGAGGGTTCCCTCGCCGTCCATGGCATCCCGGGCGTTCACGGCCATGTTCACCAGCGCCGTGTCGAACTGGCTCGGGTCGGCGTTGATGAAGCAGGGCTCGTCCGGGATATCGGTGACGATCCTGATGCGCGAACCGCTCAGCGTACCGACCATGTCGCAGATGGTGGCGACGCTCCGGCCGGCGTCGAAGACCTCCGGCTTCAGGGCCTGGCGCCGTGCGAAGGCGAGCAGCTGGCCTGTCAGCTTGGCGGCGCGGTCCACCGTGTCGGAGATCGCGCCGACGTAGCGTTCGCGGCGCTCCGCCGGCAGGTTCGGCCGCTTGAGGAGGTCGGTCGACGACTTGATGACCGTCAGCAGGTTGTTGAAGTCATGGGCCACGCCGCCGGTGAGCTGACCGACGGCTTCCATCTTCTGGGCTTGCCGCAGAGCCTCCTGGGCGGAGGCGAGCTCCGCTTCCCGGGCCTTGGCGAGGGTCAGGTCCCGGCCCACGGCGATGAAGTTGGCGCCATCCGGCTCGGGCGCGACCGTCCACTCGATGGGCTTCCATCCGCCGTCGAAGGTGGCGATGCGGTTCTCGAAGCGTGCCGGTTGCCGTGTCTCACCCATCCGGGCCAGGCCGGCGAGCGTCGGCCCCATGTCGTCGGGGTGCATGAAGGTGGCGTACGGCCGTGATAGAAGCTCGGCCTCCGACCAGCCAAGGACCCGTGTCCAGGCCGGGCTGACCGCCGACATCATCCCTTCGTAGTTGGCCCGGGCCAGCATGTCCTCGGACAAGGTCCAGAGCCGATCGCGCTCGGCCGTGCGCTCGAAGACCTGCTGCTCCAGGGTCGCGTTCAGGACCTGGAGCGCCTGTTCCATGCGCTTGCGCTCGGAGATGTCCGTGAAGAGCACGGCGACCCGGCGCGAGGCCGGATCGCCGATCCGCAGGGCACGCACGTCGAACCAGCGTCCGAACACGTCGGCCCTGTCCTCGATATGCGCGGGTTCGCCCGTTAGTGCGACGCGCCCATAGGTTTCGAACCAGCGGCGTTCGAGGTCGGGCGCGAAGTCGCTGACCCAGCGGCCGACCACGTTGGCGCCGGTCTGCCGCTCGAAGGCCGGGTTGGCCTCGACGATGCGATAGTCGATGGCCCGGTCCGCATCGTCGAACCTCACCTCTATGGTGCAGAACCCGACATCGATGCTTTCGAACAGCATGCGGTAGCGGTTCTCGCTCTCGGCCAGGGCAGCCCGGGAGCGGATCTGGTCGGTGACCTCGTAGCCGCCGACGAAGATGCCGATGACGGCCCCGGCTTCGTTCCGGATCGGCTGGTAGAGGAAGTCGAGGAAGCGGTCCTGGGTCTCACCGGCAAACCGGATCGGCAGGGCCCGGGCCGCGAACGGCTCGCCGGTCGCATAGACGCGGTCGAGAAGCTCGTAGATCCCCTGATCGGCCAACTCTGGAAATACCTCCCGGACGTTCCGGCCGATGTAGTCCCGCTGGCCGGTGACCGTGACGTAGGCATCGTTGACGTACTCAAAGTTGAGGCTGGGCCCGCGCAGCACGGCGACAAAGCCAGGCATCTGCTGGAGCAGAGCGCGCTGGCGCTGGCGGTCCGACTTCGCTTTCCGCTCGGCCAGCACCTGGCGGGTGGTCTCGGTGCAGGCGCAGAACAGGCCGACGATCGCATCGTCGTCCCCGGGCACGGGCGTGTACGAGAAGGCGAAATGCGCCTCCTCAGGGTAGCCGTTGCGATGCAGGGTGAGTTCCAGGTCGTCCATGTGCACGGGGTCGCCCGCGTACACGCGATCCATCAGGGCCTCCAACGCGTCCCGCACTTCGGGCCATGTCTCGAAGAACGGGCGGCCGAGGGCTCCAGGGTGCCTTTCGCCCAGCATGGGCGCGTAGGTATCGTTGTAGATCAGGGTGCGGTCGGCTCCCCAGGCGATGAACATCGGCTGGCGTGAGCTCAGCATGACCCGTACGAGGGTCAGAAGCGCCTGGGGCCACGTCTCTGGTGGGCCGAGGGATGTCGTGGTCCAATCCTGGGCACGCATGCGCGCGCCCATGTCGCCTCCGCCGCGAAAAGCCGACGTCACAGAACTCATGGACCTAAGCCTGCCCCTTGCCATGCGGCATCCGCATCGAGACGGCGCGCCCGGGTGAAAGCTTGCCCCCATGCCGGATGCGCAGCGTGCGGATGAGTTCGGAGGTCGAGGCGTGGCCGCCCTGGGTGACCTGACCGCCGATCCAGGCCGCGCGCGTTTCGATCAGGGCGATGTGGTGGGTTTGCTTGGCTGGCATATCCGATCTCTAACCCGGCGAGCGCCCAGGGTGTTTCGTTCCAATCCGCGGGACGGTCTCGGCAGGCGGCAAGGCCTGGTCGCAGCGCAGACCGCCGCCGACGGAACCGATTGGCTGCACAAGCCCCGCCCGCCCGGCCGGTTCCAACGCGTCTGCGGGAGGCGCTGATCCGGAAGCGCCGCCGAGGGATCATTGGGCCTTATGAGATCGACCTCCGCTTCGTGCAGGGGGATCTGGTGAAGTGGGTCTCGGCGCGCGGCCAGGGCCATGACAAGGGTATCGTCGGGCGGGTCATGTTCGGCATCTTCCTCGACGTCACCGGGCGTAAGCAGGCCGAGGAGGGCCACGAGCTGCTGGCCGGCGAGATGAGCCACCGGGTCAAGAACCTCTGCTCACCATCGCCACGAGCCTGACCGCCATCTCCTCGCGCTCGACCAGCACCACGGTCGACATGGCCAACGAACTCACTCAGCGACTGAGCGCCCTGGGTCGGGCGGGCGCTGATCATCCACGAGCTCGCGACGAACGCGATGAAGTACGGCGCCCTGCCGGTCCCAACGGGCACCCTCGACGTCTCCGGCACGGATCAGGAGGAGACTCTCGTCCTGGCCTGGACCGAAAGGGGCGGTCCCGCCGTGACGCGGCCCACGGGTCCGGGCGGCTCCGGAAGCAGGCTGCTGGAGCGGGCGGTCATCCAGCAGCTGAACGGGTCCGTCACCCGCTCGTGGGACGAGGCCGGGATCGTCGTGAACCTGACGTTGAGCAAGGCGTACCTTGTGCGCTGAGGCCTTGGCCCTTGCGGCCGGCGTCCGTATCCCAGGCTTCCGGACAGGGTCCGGCCTCCTGGTGCACTGACCCACCCTGAGGATTCAGGGTGCGCATGGTGTCGGCGAGTCAGGGGGGATGGCCCGGACCGTCCGCGTGCTCAGCGAGGACGCCACCCATTCACAATCGACCGGGATCGCCGCCCCGCGCCCTCAAGCACATCCTGGGGCCCGGATCGTTCTGCTCTCGGCCGAGCGTCTGAACGTGCAGGACGGGGACCGGCGGGCCGGCATCAGTCGACCCGCAATCTGGCGATGGCAGCTCTGGCGGGCACGCGGCCGGCAACCGCATCGGGTCCGCACCTTCGAGCGCGCGCGATGCCGCCTTGCACCGCCAAGGTCCAGGATGGGGGCGGCCTCCACGGGGACCCGCCCGCTGCTGCGGTTCGGACTGTCGGCAGTTGCCAAATGGCTCATGCCTGCATCATCGTAAGGTAGATGCGCCCCCCGGTTCCGCTCTCAGCCGTCCGTACGTTCGAGGCCGCGGCACGGCGCCGTTCGTTCAAGGATGCGGCAGGTGAACTGAACCTGACGGCGAGTGCCGTCAGCCACGCGGTGCGCAAGCTGGAACAGGCGCTCGGCGTGTTGCTGTTCGAGCGCGACAGCCACGGCATCGCCCTCACTGCGGCGGGCGAGGCGCTCCTCGACCACGTCAGCCGCGCCTTCGAGGAGATGAATCGCGGCTTCGACCTCGTCGCGACGCGTGCGCCGCAATTGCTTCGCCTGCACTGCGCTCCGAGCTTCGCCGCGCAGTGGCTGACGCCGCGGCTCGCCCGGTTCATGGCGGAACATCCCGATTTCGAGGTTCGGCTCGCCGCCGGCATGGACTATGCCCGCTTCATCACGGACGAGTTCGACGCCGACATCGTGTACGGGCCACCGCGTGGCGAAGGGCTCGTCGTCATGCCCCTCGGCCAGGAGACGGTGACGCCCCTGTGCGATCCGAAGCGTGCTGCGAGCATCCGTGAGGCAGCCGATCTCCTCGGCCAACCCTTGATCCAGAGCGACAACAAGCTCGTGCGCTGGCCGATCTGGTTCGAGCGCAACAACCTGCGCGCGCCACCACCCTCAGGGCTGCGCTTCGACCGCAGCTTCCTGGCTCTGACCGCGGCCGCCGATGGCCTCGGGGTCGCGCTCGAATCGACACTCCTCGCCGAACGGGAACTTGCGAGCGGGCGCCTCGTGGCCCCCCTCGCCGCGTGCGCCACCAATGTCCGCTACAACGGGCATCACCTCGTCTTCCCGGCTGTGACGCGGCGGCGGACCCCCTTGCGGGTCTTCGCGCGCTGGCTCGCCACCGAACTCCGCGCCGAGCTGCCGCCCGGGATCGCCTGACGCCATCCGGTGCGCATCGGCGGATGAATTCAGTTCATCCGCCGCTGAAATCTACGCGTTTGCCGCTGTCAGGGTCCTGCGGCACCGTGTGGTCAACGAGATGAGAGGAAACGATCCTGAGCCAGCCCGAGATCCCGCGAGGATGACGGCTCGGTGAACGGGCATCATGCCGGGCCGATCAAGCGGCTCGAGCACATCGGTTCGATCCCCCGTCTCGGAACAAGCCGAGCTCCTGAATGGCGGCAGCCTCAGGCGCACGAGGGAGACAGCCATGCTTCTGAAGGATAAAGTCTGTGTGATCACCGGCGCGGCCTCCGCGCGCGGTATCGGTCGGGCCACCGCCCGGGTGTTCGCGGCTCAAGGAGGCCGCGTGGTCATCCTCGACCTCGATGCCGGTCAGGCCGAGACGGCAGCCCGCGAGATCGGGCCCGGGCATCTCGGCCTCGCCTGCAACGTCACCGACCGGGCCGCTTGCCAGGCCGCCGCCGACGAGGTGATCGCGCAGGCCGGCCGCATCGACGTCCTCGTCAACAATGCCGGCATTACCCAGCCTCTGAAGCTGATGGAGATCACGGCGGCCCACTATGACGCCGTCACGGACGTGAACCTGCGCGGCACCCTCTACATGAGCCAGGCGGCGATCCCGGCCATGCGGGCCCAGCGCGCTGGCTCGATCGTCTGCATGTCCTCGGTCTCGGCCCAGCGCGGCGGCGGCATCTTCGGCGGCCCGCACTACAGCGCCGCCAAGGCCGGCGTGCTCGGTCTCGCCAAGGCGATGGCACGCGAGCTCGGGGCGGACGGGATCCGGGTGAACTCGGTCACGCCTGGTCTGATCCAGACCGACATCACCGGCGGAAAGCTCACCGACGCGCTGCGCGCCGAGATCATCAAGGGCATCCCGTTGGGCCGCCTCGGGGTCGCGGACGATGTCGCCAACGCCTGCCTGTTCCTCGCCAGCGACCTGTCGGCCTACCTCACCGGGACGGTCATCGACGTCAACGGCGGCATGCTGATCCACTGAACGGAAGGACCAGACCCATGGACACCCTCCTCGACGCGCAGCCCCGCGAGCGCTCGAACGTCTCGCTCGCCGACCGCGCCTACCATATCCGACGCCACGCCCTGCTGATGGGCGAGGTCCAGGGCCAGGGCTACATCGCGCAGGCGCTCGGCATCAGCGACGTGCTGGCGGTCAGCTACTTCCACGCGATGACCTACCGTCCGGAGGATCCGGAATGGGAGGGCCGCGACCGCTTCCTGCTCTCGATCGGGCACTACGCCATCGCCCTCTACGCGGCGCTGATCGAGGCCGGCATCATCCCGGAAGACGAGCTCGGAACCTACGGATCCGACGACAGCCGCCTGCCGATGTCCGGCATGGCCGCCTACACGCCCGGCATGGAGATCACCGGCGGCTCGCTCGGCCACGGCCTCGGGATCGCGGTCGGCATGGCGCTCGGCCTCAAGCGGAAGTCCTCCAAGAGCTTCGTCTACAACCTGTTCTCCGACGGCGAGCTCGACGAGGGCTCGACCTGGGAGGCGGCGATGTCGGCGGCGAGCTTCGGCCTCGACAACCTGATCGGCCTCGTCGACGTCAACGGCATGCAGGCCGACGGGCCGTCCCGCGGCGTCCTGAACTTCGAGCCCCTGGTGCCGAAGTTCGAGGCCTTCGGCTGGTTCGTCCAGCGCGTCGACGGCAACGACATCGATGCCCTCGTGCAGGCCTTCGATGCCGCCCGCGCCCACGCCGGCCGCTGCCCGCGTCTCGTGATCTGCGACACGAAGATGGCGAAGGGCGTGCCCTTCCTCGAAGAGCGCGAGCGCAATCATTTCCTGCGGGTCGAGCCGAGCGAATGGCGTCAGGCCTTGTCGGTTCTGGACGAAGGGAGGCTCCAGTGAGACGTTCGAAATACGAGAAGCCCGCACCGCGCACGGGCGGCGGCGCCAAGACCTCGGCGATGATCGCCTCGCTGGCCGCCCCGGGCCAGCGGACCAAGCCGGCGCCCTTCGGGAACGCGCTCGTCGAACTCGCCAAGACGCGTCCCGACATCGTCGGCCTGTCGGCGGATCTGGCCAAATACACGGACCTGCACATCTTCGCGCAGGCCTACCCGGACCGGTTCTACCAGATGGGTATGGCCGAGCAGCTCCTGATGAGCGCGGCGGCCGGCCTCGCCCGCGAGGGCTACACCCCCATCGCCACCACCTACGCGGTCTTCGCGGCGCGGCGGGCCTACGACTTCATCTGCCTCGCGATCGCCGAGGAGAACCTCAACGTCAAGATCGCCTGCGCCCTGCCGGGCCTGACCACGGGCTACGGCCCGAGCCATCAGGCCACCGAGGATCTCGCGATCTTCCGCGGCATGCCGAACCTCACGATCCTCGACCCGTGCGACGCGCACGAGCTGGAGCAGGTGGTGCCCGCGATGGTCGCGCATCAGGGACCGGTGTACCTGCGGCTCCTGCGCGGCAACGTCCCCCTCGTGCTGGACGAGTACGGCTACCGGTTCGAGTGGGGCAAGGCCAAGACCATCCGCGACGGGCGCGACGTGCTGATCGTCTCGTCCGGGCTGATGACCATGCGGGCGCTGGAGGTCGCGCAGGAGCTGGAGAACGACCGGGTGGACGTGGCGGTGCTGCACGTGCCGACCATCA
Organism: Methylobacterium sp. PvR107; assembly: GCF_017833295.1. Taxonomy (NCBI): domain Bacteria; kingdom Pseudomonadati; phylum Pseudomonadota; class Alphaproteobacteria; order Hyphomicrobiales; family Methylobacteriaceae; genus Methylobacterium; species Methylobacterium sp. PvR107. Next base: position 3,609,998 of record NZ_JAFIBW010000001.1, on the reverse strand, counting down.
AGCCGCTCGACGAGGAGACCATCCTGCGCGAGGTCGGCCGCGGCGGCCGCCTCGTCGTGGTGGCCGAGAACCACTCGGTGGTCGGCGGCCTCGGCGAGGCGGTGGCAGGCCTGCTCCTGCGCACCGGCACCGTGCCCCCCGTCTACCGCCAGATCGGCCTGCCGGACGCGTTCCTCGACGCAGGCGCCCTGCCGACGCTGCACGACCGCTACGGCATCTCCACGCAGGCCATGGCCCGCAGCATCCGCGGCTGGCTCTGAGCCGGCGCTGAAGCGGGACGCGCCGGACGCCGGCACGTCCCGTCCTCCAGCCCCATGAGCGCCACGGGCGGCGCGCCACGCATCCGGCGAGACCGGGTGACGATCCTGACAGACCGCGAACGGCGGGGATCGAACGGCATGCCCGGACCACCAGGGAGTGAAACATGCCAGAGGCTTCTCTCAGCCGCCGCCACCTGATCGCGGGCGCGGCCACCCTTCCCCTGTTCGGCATCCTGACGCGGCGCGCCGAGGCGGCGGAATTCGTCTACAAGCTCGCCACCGGCCAGGACCCGACCCACCCGGTCAACCTCCGCGCGCAGCAGGCCAGCGATCGCATTCGAGATGCGACGGACGGGCGCCTCGAGATCCGGCTGTTCCCGGCCAACCAGCTCGGGGGCGACACGGATCTGCTGGCCCAGGTCCGCAGCGGCGCCGTCGAGTTCCTGAACCTCGCCTCCTCGGTTCTGGCGACCTTTCTGCCGGTCGCGACCCTGCCGAATCTCGGCTTCGTCTTCAGGGACTACCCAAGCGTCTGGGCCGCCATGGATGGGCCGCTCGGCGCCTACGTCCGCGAGCAGATCGGGCGAACCCCGGTTCTGACCGTGTCGAAGGTCTGGGACAACGGCTTCCGCCACATCACCTCCTCGACGCGCGAAATCCGCACCCCGGACGATCTGCGCGGCTTCAAGATCCGCGTGCCGCAGGCGCCGATGCAGACCTCGCTGTTAAGGGCATTGAGCGCGGGCGCCACGCCGATCAACTTCAACGAGCTCTATTCAGCGCTGCAGACCAAGGTGGTCGAGGGCCAGGAGAACCCGCTTCCGATCACCGCGACGACGCGGCTCTACGAGGTCCAGAAGAGCTGCAGCCTGACCGGGCACATCTGGGACGGCTACTGGATCCTCGGCAACAAGCGCGCCTGGCTGCGGCTGCCCGAGGATCTGCGCGCCATCGTTTCCCGCGAATTCGACCGCTCGGCCGACGAAGAGCGGACCGACATCGTGGCCCTCAACGAAAACCTGCGCACGACGCTCTCCGCCAAGGGCCTGAGCTTCATCGATCCCGACCGGGAGGCGTTCCGCGACGCATTAGGGCGGACCAGCTTCTACAGGGACTGGAAGACCAAGCTCGGCGACGAGGCCTGGGCCCAGCTCGAAAGCGTCTCCGGAAAGCTCGTGTGAGGGGGCCTGCCATGCAACTCGATGCTCAACTCGACATGACCCTCCCGTCCGCCTCCTCGGAGACGGCGGTTGGTCGATCCCGGCTCCAGGCCTTCGATCGCATCCTCGGCCGGGCGATCGAGATCCCGGCGGCGATCCTGGTCGGCCTGGAGATCGTGGTGCTGCTGGCCGGCGTCGTCAGCCGCTACGTCCTGCACCAGCCCCTGGTCTGGTCGGACGAACTCGCGGCGATCCTGTTTCTCTGGCTCGCCATGCTCGGCACGGTCATCGCCTACCGACGCGGCGAGCACATGCGCATGACCGCGTTCGTCGGCATGGCCTCACCCCCCACCCGGGCCTTCCTCGACACCCTGGCGACCGTCTCGGGCCTCGTCCTCGTCGGGCTGCTGCTCGAGCCCGCCGTCGAGTTCGCAATCGAGGAATCCTGGGTCCACACGCCGGCCCTCGATCTTGCCAACACGTGGCGCGCCACCGCGCTGCCGGTCGGGTTCGCCCTGATGCTCGTGACCGCCGTCGTGCGGCTCGTGCAGGAGAGCGACTGGCGTTTGACCGGGGCGGCACTCCTCCTCGGCGCCTGCATTGCCGCCGGGCTCGCCGTCCTGTCGCCCACGCTCATCGGGATGGGCAACCTGAACCTGCTGGTGTTCTTTCTCCTCGGCGTCGGCGCCCTCGTGTTCTCCGGCGTGCCGATCGCCTTCGCGTTCGGGCTCTCCACCTACGCCTACCTGATGACCACGACGCACGCGCCTGCGATGGTCGTCGTCGGCCGCATGGACGAGGGCATGAGCCACCTCATCCTGCTCTCGGTGCCCCTGTTCATCTTCCTGGGCCTGCTGATCGAGATGACCGGCATGGCCCGCGCCATGGTCGGCTTCCTGGCGAGCCTGCTCGGCCATGTCCGCGGCGGTCTGCACTTCGTGCTGGTCGGCGCGATGTACCTCGTCTCCGGCATCTCCGGTTCGAAGGCCGCCGACATGGCCGCGGTCGCGCCGGTGCTGTTCCCCGAGATGAAGGCGCGCGGTGCCAAGGAAGGGGACCTCGTCGCACTGCTCTCCGCGACCGGCGCCCAGACGGAGACGATCCCGCCCTCGATCGTGTTGATCACCATCGGCTCGGTCACGGGCGTGTCGATCACGGCGCTGTTCACCGGCGGCCTTCTGCCGGGCCTCGTCCTGGGCGTCACGCTGTGCGCGCTGGTCTGGTGGCGCTACCGCCACGAGGATCTGAGCCACGTGGCCCGACCGAGCCGGACGGCGATCCTGAAGGCTCTCGCCGTGGCGATACCCGCATTGGCGCTGCCCTTCGTCATCCGCGCGGCCGTGGTCGAAGGCGTGGCGACCGCGACCGAGGTCTCGACGATCGGCATCGTCTATGCCGTTCTCGCGGGGCTCCTCGTCTACCGGCAGTTCGACTGGCGTCGACTCGTCCCGATGCTGGTGACCACCGCGACGCTGTCGGGGGCGATCCTGCTGATCATCGGCGCGGCGACCGGCATGGCCTGGGCGTTGACGCAGTCGGGGTTCTCGCAGGCGCTCGCCGTGGCGATGAAGAGCCTGCCCGGCGGTCCGCTCGGCTTCCTGGCGGTCTCGGCCCTCGCGTTCATCGTGCTGGGCTCGGTGCTGGAAGGGATCCCGGCCATCGTGCTGTTCGGGCCGCTGCTCTTCCCGATCGCCCGCGCGGTGGGCGTGCACGAGGTCCATTATGCCATGGTGGTGATCCTCGCGATGGGCATCGGCCTGTTCGCACCGCCTTTCGGCGTCGGCTACTACGCGGCCTGCGCCATCAGCCGGATCCATCCAGATGTGGGGATGCGGCCGATCGTCGGCTACATCGTAGCTCTGCTCGTCGGCCTGGCCGCGATCATCCTGGTGCCCTGGTTCTCGATCGGCTTCCTCTGAGGCCGGAGGGGTGAGAGCCGGCGCATGTCGGCGATCCCAGGGGCCGCTCGGCCGAGCCCGTCGACTCCGTCCGGCAAACCGTCAGAACGCTCCGGCGCGCCCGGTGCGTTCGACCAGAGCGAGTTGCTCCGTGAAGCGCCGATCCGCTCCGCGCCGAAGCGCAGCGACAACCCGCGCCATCAGGGATGCAGGCTGCATCGGCAGGACGTTCGCAGGAGAGACGTGCGGACGCTTCACGATGCCGAGAAGGACGGCCATAACCCCTCCGCTCCGGGCCCCGACGGCCCGGTCTTGCTGCAGCGCAATATGGCGCAACGACGAAGACGCGGTGAGTGAAAAATGCCGCGAGCTGACATGCGGTAAGCTCATGCCGCGAGATGCGCGTGGCCGAGCGCACGCTCAGGAAACGATTCCCCAGTGACCCCGACCCGGCACACCGGCCCGCACCGAGTGCCAGTTCGCGGGCTGCGACAGCTTGGTTGGCGAAGGCTCGGGACAGCAACCGAAACCACGTGGCGTCCAGGCATTCCGGCCGTGGGCCGCATGGGGAAACGCCGCTCAGCGGCAGGTCCTCCACGGCAGCGCCACGCGCGCGACGACGATCCTTGTCTCACAAAGGCAAGGAGATCGGCATTGAGGATGTCTGCCTGCACGGTCAGCATGCCCTGCGGATAGCCAGGATAGGTCTTCAGCGTTCTGTCGTTCAGGAGCGTGATCGGTTTCAGCGCCGCTCCGGCGATCGGAACGAACTGATCGTCTTCACCAGGCAGCACCAGGGTCGGTACGGTGATCGCCTTGAGATCCTCGGTCTGATCGGTTTCCGAGAAGGCCTTGATCCCCTCAAGATGCGCTTTCGCGCTGCCCATCATGCCGTGCCGCCACCAGTTCTGGACCACCCCCGGAAGAACTTCGGCGCCGTCGGGGTCGAAGCCGTAGAACGGGCCGGCCGGCACGTCGAGGAAGGACTGGGCGCGGTTGGCCGCGAGCGCCGGGCGGAAGCCATCGAACACGGCGCGCGGCAGCCTCTCCGGGTTGGTATCGGTGCGGGTCATCAGAGGCGGGACCGCGCTCACCAGCACCGCCTGGGCGACACGCCCCCGAGGCTCCCCGAACCGGGCGACATAGCGCGCCGCCTCGCCGCCGCCCGTGGAATGGCCGATCTGGACCCCATTCCGCAGATCGAGATGCTCCATCACGTCAGCGGCATCGGCCGCGAAGTGATCCATGTCGTGCCCGTCCGAAACCGGGGCGGACCGGCCTTGGCCGCGGCGGTCATGTGCGACGACGCGGTAGCCGTTCTGGACGAAGAACAACATCTGTGCGTCCCAATCGTCCGACGACAGCGGCCAGCCGTGATGAAACACGATCGGCTGCGCGTCCTTCGATCCCCAGTCCCTGTAGTAGATCTCCGTTCCGTCCCGGGTCGTAACGGTGGCCATACAACGCCGGCTCATCCGGATGGCATTGGATGCGCCGAGCGTCGACCGGAATGCGGGCACTGCAGATCACTCGTGCGGGACGAAGCTTTCGTGCCATTCTTCAAGCGGCATAGGACGCCAAGAGTGTATGTCCGAAGCGCGAAGCCGCGGCTCGGCCATGCGTCGGCGCTGATGCAGAGATCGGACATTCAAAGGGCGGAGGACCTGAAATGACGCGCATCTCCTTGGCCGCTCTGCTGTTCACGGCGAGCGGTCTCGCCACCGATGCCCTGGGGCAGCAGGATGTCCCGGTGCGGCGCGATCTCAAGCGTTGGGATCAGCTCGACCAACCGCTCGGCCGCGAATATGACGGCCGGCAGGTGGATCCCAATGTGACACCGGACAACCCGGACGGCGTCGTCGGCTTCGATGGCCCCCCCTTCAATTACGGGGACCCTGGCGTGATGGGGGACGGCCCTCTGCCGCCTGGATCGCCTGCGGATGACGACGATTGGAATTAGTCCCTAGGGCCACGTTTCGACGCCGGCCGCTCCGATCGCGTTCACGCGTTCGAGTTCATCGCCAGGTCCCTCAAGGATAGCGGACCGGCGGGGGATCCTCGGGCAGCGGGATGAACTCGGCATCGTTCGGCACGGTGTCGAATCGGCCCTGGCGCCAATCCTCCTTGGCCTGCGCGATCCGCTCGGGCCGCGAGGAGACGAAATTCCACCAGAGGTGGCGTGGCCCGTCCATCGGCTCGCCTCCCAGCACCATGAACCGGGCGGCCTCCGTCGCGCGGATGCTGATGCGGTCGCCTGGCCGGAACACCAGCAGCTGGCCAGGGCCGAAGCCGTCGCCGGCGATCTCGATCGCCCCCGCGACCGTGTAGATCGCGCGCTCATCGTAGGTGGGGTCGAGCGGCAGTACGGCGCCCGCCTCCAGCGCCACGTCGGCGTAGATCATCGGGCTGGAGGCGCGCACGGGCGAGCGCGCCCCGAAGGCCTCACCGGCGATCAGCCGGACGGTCTTGCCTTCGCCGGTCAGGACCGGCAGCGCCGCGGCATCGTAATGTTCGAAGGCCGGCACCGTCTCCTCGTCCCGGGCGCTCAGCGCGACCCAGCTCTGGATGCCGAACAGCCTCGAGCCCGTCTGCCGGAGTTCCGGCGCGGTGCGCTCGGAATGGGTGATGCCGCGCCCTGCCGTCATCCAGTTCAGCTCGCCCGGCCGGATCGGCAGCTCGGTCCCGAGGCTGTCGCGGTGCATGATCTCGCCGTCGAACAGGTAGGTGACGGTGGACAATCCGATATGCGGGTGGGGCCGCACGTCCATCCCGGTCCCGAGCAGGAACTCGGATGGGCCCATCTGGTCGAAGAAGATGAACGGCCCGACCATCCGGCACTCGGTCGACGGGAGCGCGCGGCGCACCGCGAAGGAGCCGAGGTCGCGTGATCGCGGTACGATCAGGGTCTGGATCGCGTCGCAGCTGTAATGATCGCCCGGGACCGGATCATCCGCACTGTGCCAGCTCATCGCTCTTGCTCCTCGTATGGCCGGGCCCAACCGGGTGCGCCCTGACGGCGCGTCGATGGCGGCACACTGCGCCATGCCGGATCGATCGCAAATAGAAACGAACGAAACGCAACGTTTCCAAATGCGCGTTCAACGGCGAGCTCCGCGCGCCCGTTCGGCAATCGTTGGCGCGATCCTGTTCCGGATGTCCCTCAGGCGCCGAGCATCAGACCTGAACGGCTCCGTTGCACGATTGCGGATCACAGGCCGGCAGGACGCCCGATCGCGGCCCCGGATCCGGATTTCGTTCCCGTGCTGTCACGACGTCTGCTTGAGGGATGCCGCGGCGGGACGCCGAACGTCAGCTTCCAGCCCGCCGGACTGTGGGCCCGGGCGCTCGGGTGCAGCAGAACGCGCGTTACCGGGAGACCGCACTCTCGGGCTTCGTGCGACCGCCGAGATAGGCGGACCGGATCTCGTCGTTCGCCCAGAGCGCCTGCGGTTCGCCCTCCAAGACGAGACGGCCGGTCTCCAGCACGTAGCCGCGATCGGCCACCGAGAGACCCATCCGGGCGTTCTGCTCGACCAGCAGCACCGTGGTTCCGCGGCGGCGCACCTCTGCGATGATCGCGAACACCGCCTGCACGATGACCGGAGCCAGGCCGAGCGAGGGCTCGTCGAGGAGCAGGATGCGCGGCTTGGCCATCAGGCCGCGGGCGAGCGCCACCATCTGGAGCTGGCCTCCGGACAGCGTCCAGCCCAAAGCGTCGCCGAAGCGGCGGATATCGGGGAACAGGTCGAACATCGCCTCGACCTCGTCGCGCAGCGCCCGCTTGGGCAGGCCGGAGCGGTTCGAAGCGCCCAGCATGATGTTCTCGCGGACGGTCAGCCCCGGGAAGACCCGGCGACCCTCCGGCACGTGGGCGACGCCGAGCCGCACGATCGCCTCCGGCTTGAGGCCTTCGAGCGGCCGCCCCTCCAGCAGGATCGTGCCGGCGGCGGGCCGCACCAGCCCGGAGATCGCCTTGAGGGTCGTGGACTTGCCGGCGCCGTTGGAGCCCAGCAGCGTCACGACTTCGCCGGCGCCGACCGAGAAGGACAGGCCGCGCACGGCCTCGATCTCGCCGTAGCGGACGACGAGGTCGCGGATCTCGAGGAGGGGCGTCGTCATCGCGAGATCACACCGGGGCGAGGTCGGTCTTGAGGCTCGCCGCCGGGCCGGCGGCGGCGTCCTCGCCGAGATAGGCCTGGATCACCGCGGGCTCGCGCAGCACGCCCGCGGTGACGCCGTCCGCGATGCACCGACCGAAGTTCAGCACGGTGATGTGGCTGGCGACGTCGCTCACCAGGGTCATGTCGTGGTCGATGATCAGGATGGTCAGGCCCTTGGCGGCCATCCGGCGCAGGAGCACCGTCAGGGCGTTCTTCTCGCTGGAATTGAGTCCCGCGGCGGGCTCGTCGAGGAGCAGCAGCACGGGATTCCCCGCGAGCGCCCGCGCGATCTCGATCAGCCGCTGGTGGCCGTACGAGAAGCCCGAGATCGGCTCCTCCGCCCGCGCCTCCAGCCCCACGAAGGCGAGCGCCGCCCGCGCGCGGGCCTCCAGGGCCGCCCGGTCGCTTGCACCGAGCGGGTTGTTGGGCCGCTCGGCGCCGATGACGACGTTCTCCAGGGCGCTCATGGAGCGGAACAGGCGGATGTTCTGGAAGGTGCGCCCGATCCCGGCCGCCGCCCGCCGGTGCGGTGCCAGGCGCGTGACGTCCTGCCCGGCGAGCCGCACGGTGCCGCCCGTGGGGCTGTAGAGGCCCGAGAGGACGTTGAGCGTCGTGGTCTTGCCGGAGCCGTTCGGACCGATCAGCGCGTGGATGCCGCCCCGCGCCACCGTGAAGCTCACCGCATCCACGGCCTTGAGGCCGCCGAAATGCTTGGCGAGCCCCGAGACCTCCAGCATCGGCGCGGCGGACGCCGCGCCCTGGCTCAGGGTGAGCTCGGCCGCTTGCGGCGGGGCCGGACGGGCCCGGCGCAGGCGCCGGACCTGATCGCCGAGGAAGCCCCAGATCCCGTCGGGCATGAACACCACGATCAGGATCACCGCGAGCCCGTAGATGGCGAGGTAGAGCCCCGGGATCTCCTTGAGGAAGCGGAGCCATTCCGGGATCAGGATCAGCAGGGCGGTGCCGATCGCCGCACCCACCGGCGAGCCGACGCCGCCGAGCAGCGCCATCGTCAGGAACACGATCGACTCCGCGAAGGAGAACTGGTCCGGGCTGATATAGGTGAAGCTGCCGGCGAACAGGCCGCCGCCGAGCCCCGCCAGCAGCGCCCCGAGGGCGAAGGCCGCCACCTTGGTGCGGTAGATGTCGATGCCCGAGACGCCCGCCGCGAGCTCGTTGTCGCGCACCGCCCGCATGGCGCGCCCGAGCCGGGTCCGCGGCATGTGCCAGACGAGCCAGCCGACGATCGCCAGCACCAGCACGCACAGGGCGAGGTAGCTCTGCCCGTCCGCGAACAGGGCCGGGCGGCGGATGTTCGGCACGCCGTCGGGCCCGTGGGTGACCGGGATCCAGTTGGTGAGGACCAGGGTCAGGATCTGCTGGAACGAGATCGTCACCATGGCGAGGTAGTGGCCGCCGAGCCGCAGCGTGGAGGCGCCGAGCGCGGCGCCCAGCACCACGGCGAGGCCGAGGCCGATGACGAGGCAGATCCAGAAGTTGAGGCCCCCGTCGACCGTGCCGAGGCCGACCGCGTAGGCGCCGATGCCGAAGAAGCCGGCCTGGGCCAAGTTGATCTGCCCGCACAGGCCGAGCACCACGGTGAGCCCGATCACCGCGATGGCGTAGGTCGCCGCCTGCATCAGGATGTTCAGGGCGTAGCCGCTGAGCGGCGTCGTCGCGGCGAGCGCGACGAGGGCCGCGGCGAGCACCGCGTAGGCGAGGCTGCCGAGGGGCAGCCGGCGGCGCGCCGCGGGGGCGGAGGCCGTGGCCGCGGCGGCCGGGCCGGTGATCGGGGTGCCGCTCATGCCTTCTCCGCCACGCGCTCGCCGAACAGGCCCTGCGGGCGCACGACCAGGAAGACCACGAGGACCAGGAAGGCGAAGGCGTCCTTGTAGGGCACCGAGATGTAGGCCGCCCCGAAGGTCTCGATGATGCCGAGCGCCAAGCCGCCGATGATCGCCCCGGTCACGTCGCCAAAGCCGCCGATGATGGTCGCCGCGAACGCCTTCAGGGCGATCGTGGCGCCCATCTGGATCGACACGAACAGCACCGGCGCCACCAGGATTCCGGCGATGCCGCCGAGCACCGCGCTGTACACGAAGGTCAGCATGATCATGCCGGCCACCGGGATGCCCAGCAGCGCGGCCATCTCCTTGTCCTGCGAGGTCGCCTGCAGCTTCTTGCCGACCAGCGTGTGCTCGAAGAACCAGTACTGGAACGCCACCAGGGTCGCCGTCGCGCCGATGATCAGCAGGTACTGGCTGTCGAGGAAGACCGGCCCGAGCAGGAAGCCCTGGGTCTCGAACACGGGCGGCAGCACCTGCGGTTGCGGGCCGTAGAGGGCGAGCGTGGTGTTGGCCAGGAAGATCGAGGCGCCGATGGTCGAGATGATCACCGGCAGGTAGCTGCGGTGCCGCAGCGGGTAGTAGACGCCCAGGTTGAACAGGGCGCCGAGCAGGGCCATCCCGCCGAGGGTGAGCAGCAGCGACAGCCAGTACGGCCATTCGAGATCGACGGCGAAGACCACCATCAGGAAGGCCGCCACCATCGAGAACTCGCCTTGCGCGAAGTTCACCACGTTGGTGGCGCGGAAGATCAGCACGAAGCCGAGCGCCACCAGGGCGTAGACGGAGCCGATGCCGATCCCGGTGAACAGGAGTTGCAGGATCAGGTCCATGCGGTCCGCACGCGTTGCTTCCTCGGGGATGCGCCGGGGCCGCACCGATCCGGCCGGGTCGGTGCGGCCATGAGGCCTGTCTCGATCGAGGCGTCTCAGCCCTGGTAGAAGTCGATCCGCCGGTCGAAGACGATGTTGCCCTTGTCGTTGCGCACGACGTTGTAGCCGTGCAGGCCGTCGCCGTTCTTGTCGAAGTTGTAGGTGCCCTCGGCGCCCTCGTGGCCGCGCACCGCCAGCAGGGCCTCGCGGATCGCCTGCGGATCGGTCTTGCCCGCCGTGTTGATCGCCTTGGCCAGCACCGTGACCGCGTCGAAGGTCCAGGACGATTGGTTGTCGGGGGCGACCTTCATGGCGGCCCGGTAGGCCTTGCCGAAGGCGCGGGCGGCGTCGGTCGATTCCTCGGCGTAGTCGGCCACGCCGTAGGTGCCGTAGAGCGACGGCCCGGCGAGCTTCAGCGCCGTCACGTTGGTGATCGACGGCGAGCCGACCCAGGGCGCGGTGACGCCGAGCTGGCGCAATTGCCGGGCGAAGATGCCGATGTCGTTCTCGAAGGTGAAGTACGAGCCGATCACGTCAGCGCCCGACTGGCGGATCGCCAGCACGACCGGGGTGAAGTCCTGGCTCTGGTTGGTGTAACCCTGGTCGAGGGCGACCGTGGCGCCGCCCTTTCCAAGGCTCTCGGTCAGCGCCTTGGCGCCGCTCGTGCCGAAGGCGTCGGTGGAGTGGATGATCGCCCACTTCTTCTTGGCCAAGCCGTTGACGCCGTGCTCGGCGATCACCCGGGCCGAGAAGCTGTCGTTGGGCCGGAAGCGGAACAGCCAGGGGTTGCCGAGCTGCGTCAGCACCGGGTCGGTGCCGCCGAAGCAGACGGGCTTGCCGGTCTTCAGGATGTCGGGCGCCATGGCGTGGTTCTGGGTCGAGCGGATCGAGCCCAGGAAGCCGACGAGGTCGCTCTGCGAGGCGAGCTTGGAGAAGGCGAAGACCGCGCCGGGATTGGTGGTCTGGTCGTCCTCGGTAACGATCTCCAGGGGCTTGCCCAGCACACCGCCGGCCTTGTTGACGGCCTCGAGGGCAATCTTGGCCCCGGCGAGCGCGTAGCGGCCCGCATCCGCGCCCGGCCCCGTCACCGGCAGCACCATGCCGATCCGGATTGTCGACCCGGCACCCTGCGCGCAGGCCGAGCGGATCACGCCCGGCATCAGGCCGCCCGCCAGTGCGGATGCGGCACCTGTCAGGAAAACGCGACGCGTTGTCGTCATTGGCGTATCCGTCCCGCCGCCGATGCTTAAGCCCGGCGTTGGCGACAATCGGCCATACTCAGCGCGTCGCTGTCCATCCTGCTGCAGGTTCGGTGGTCCGCTTCAATGAGAAGAAGACCTGAGATCGTCACTCGCATGCGTCCGGCCGTGCGCAGACGCGAAGAGTGATCGCCGCGGAACGGAGCCTGTGCTTGCCGCTGGCCGCTCAATATCGCTCTATCACAGGTGCGACCCACACAGCCCGTCCACCGCCCCCACGATCGCCCACCGAACGGAAGGACCAAAAAAACAGCCGCCGTCGGCGCTCGAGCCTCTGCGGCCGCATCCTCGATTATCAATAAAATCCCCGATACCTGAGACAGAAGCGAGCGAACGACCCGCATCGGCCGCATATTTATTGACAATCCCGAACCAGTCGCGGACGATCTGAGCAACAAACATGTGGGAGGAAGGCGCGATGCGCAGGGCTGGCCTCGGACTGGCATTCACCTTCGGCGCGGGCCTGCTCGCGGCCGGGGCTGCCGTGGCGGCCGAGCCCGTCCAGATCACCATGTGGTCGAACTGGCCGGACGAGCCGGCCAAGAAGGACTGGGTGGCCGCACGGGTCCGGGAATTCGAAGCCACCAACAAACAATGTGCGGTCAAGCTCAGCTTCATCCCGAAGGCCGACATCTATACGCAGGCCAAATCCGCCGTGCGCACGGGTCAGGCACCGGACGTCTTCTACCTGGAGCCCGACCAACCCGAATTCCTGGCCGGCGGCTTCCTCGAACCGCTCGACGGCCATGTCGACTTGGCCAAGTTCGAGGACTGGGCCAAGCCGGCCTGGACCTACAAGGGCAAGGTCTACGGCCTGCCGGTCGAGGCCTACACGGTCGAGCTGTACTACAACAAGGATCTGGTGAAGAAGGTCGGCGTCGAGGTGCCGCCGTCCCATCAGCTGACGCAGGCCGGCTTCGCGGATCTGGTCAGGAAGGGGGCCGCGGCCGGCATCACGCCCGTGTCGCAGGGCGTCGGCGACCGGCCGTTCCCGGGCGGCCTGCTCCTGTTCGAGTCGCTCCTGCGCAAGCTGGGCGTCGAGGATTACGGAAAGCTCCTGAACGGAACGCTGTCCTTCAAGGATCCGCGCGTCCAGGAAGTCATGACGTGGTTCAAGGGGCTGGTGGATGCCGGCGCCTATCCGAAGAGCTTCGCGACGCTGAAGCTCGGCGAATCTCACTACTACTTCTACCAGAAGCCGGGCGCCCTGACCTTCCCGGATCCGAGCTGGTTCACGGGACGCGCCTTCGCCTCACCGGAGAGCGGCGGCATGCCGGCGACCTTCCCGCTCGGCATCATGCAGTTTCCCGCCATGGACGATGGCCAGTGCCCGACCTGCAAGACGCTGGCGGTGGCCGGCAGCTTCGTCATGTATGCGCGCGGGAAGAACAAAGCCTGCGCGGGTGCGCTGCTCGACTCCATGGCCACTCCCGGGAACGGCGACAAGTGGATGGAGCAGGTCTCCCTGCAGACCGGCCTGAAATCGGATCCCGCGAAGATCAATTCGAGCCACGCCGATTATTTCGCCGAGCTTAACGCCCGCAACAAGGGCGCGACCTACTTCTTCGGAACGCCGCTGCTGTATTATCGCTCCAAGTGCGCCGAGACGTATACCCAGGTCATGAACAACGCCTTCCCGGCCGGCCTGATCGGCGTCGCCGAGGCCGCCGACAAGATGGACGCGGCCTGCCGGAAGGGGAGTTGAGGCGGTGGCGGGCACGACGGCTCTCAAGACGACGGCGGCGCCCACGGAGAATGCACCGGCATCGGGTCGCGTGTCGGACCCGCGGCAGGCGACTTGGCCCGTCCTGCTCGTCTTCCTCGCCCCCGCGCTCGTGATCTATCTCGGCCTGACGGCCTATCCGGCCGTCCGGACGATCTTCGACAGCCTGTTCACGATCGAGGGGTCGGAACGCAGCTATGTCGGGCTCGCCAATTATCGCGACCTCATGGGCGACGAGACCTTCTGGATCGCGGTCCGCAACACCTTCGTGTGGGCTTTCGTGGCCCCGGTGCTGGACGTCGCGACGGGCCTGCTCCTGGCGCTCGCGCTCTATGCCGGCGTCCCGTTCGCGCGCTTCCTCCGGGTCGCGTGGTTCACGCCCGTCCTGCTCTCCTATGTCGTGGTCGCGATCCTGTGGATGTGGATCTACAACTACGATTGGGGCGTGGTGAACGAGGGCCTGCGGGCCGCCGGGCTCGACGCGCTGACCCGATCCTGGCTCGGCGACCCGAACACCGCGCTGGCGTCCCTCATCGTGACCCATGCCTGGAAATGGGCCGGGTTCAACATGGTGGTCTGCCTGGCGGCGATCCACGCGCTGCCCTCCGAGGTGCTGGAGGCGGCCGAGCTCGACAATTGCGGCTGGGGCGCGAAGCTGCGCTACGTGATCGTGCCGATGCTGCGGCCCACGCTGCTCAACCTCTACGTCCTCGCCTTCATCGGGAAGATGAAGGTCTTCGACCTCGTCTGGATCATGACCGGCGGGGGGCCTCTCTGGGCGACCGAGACGGTCTCGACCTACGTCTACAAGCGCGCCTTCAACTGGAACACCTTCGACCTCGGTTACCCGTCGGCGATCGCGACGGTCTGGTTCGGCGTGGTCTGCGCGGCGGTCATCATCCTCAACCGGGTCTTCAAGTCCCGCGATCGGCTGGAGTACTGACGTGAGCGCCGACGCGACCGTGCCCCCGGCCGCCGGGCGGGGCGGCTTCCTGGCGAGCCGGACGGCCCTCGCGGTCGCCATCATCGCCTACACAACCTACACGCTGGGGCCGTTCCTGTGGCTGGCCACCATGTCGGTGCGGACCACGGGCGAGATCTCGGCCGACCATTACGCCTGGCCCCGTCCGTTCCACTGGGAACAGTTCCGGATCGCCTGGGTGGATTCCGACTTCGCCACCTATTTCTGGAACTCCACCATCGTGGTCGTCACCGCGGTCGCGGTGGTGACGCTGGTCGGCGCCGCGGCCGCCCACGCGCTCGCCCGCTACCGGTTCCGCGGCAACCGCATCCTCTACGGTATCCTGTTCTCGTCGATCATCTTCCCGCCGCAGATCACCTTGATCTCGCTCTATCAGATCCTGGTCGATTACGGGCTCTACAACAGCCTTCTCGGTCTGACGCTCGTCTATGTCTCGCTCCAGTTGCCGCTGACCGTCTATCTGCTGGAGGGGTTCTTCGCCCGGATCCCGCAGGATCTGTTCGATGCCGCGAAGATGGACGGCTACGGCGACATCGAGATCTTCCGCCGCATCGTCCTGCCGATCGGCATGCCGGCGATCGCCACCACCCTGATCCTGAACTTCATCCAGCTCTGGAACGAGTTCCTGTTCGCGGTGGTGCTCATCACCGATCCGGACAAGCGCACCCTCCCGATCGGCATCCGGGCCTTCATGGGCGACCATTTCCAGGACATCGGCATGATCGCGGCCGGTGTCATGATCTCGGTGGTGCCCGTGATCCTCATGTACATCTTCTTCTCCGAGAAGCTGATCCGCGGCATGACCGCGGGCGCCGTCAAGTAAAGGGCCCTGGATGGCTGTCGTTCAGCTCTCGAAGATCTGTAAACGCTATGGCTCCGGCGGACCGGTCGTGGTCGACAACGTCGACGTCACGATCGGGGACGGCGAGTTCATGGTGCTGCTGGGCCCGTCCGGGTGCGGCAAGTCCACGACCCTGCGCATGATCGCCGGCCTGGAGACCATCTCGTCCGGCACGCTGTCGATCGACGGGCGGACGATGAACCACGTGCCCGCCAAGGACCGCGACATCGCGATGGTGTTCCAATCCTACGCGCTCTACCCGCACATGACCGTCGCCGAGAACCTCGCCTTCGGCCTCAAGCGTCGCCGCACGCCCTCCGCCGAGATCGAGCGGCGGGTCAGGGAGACGGCCGCGATGCTGGGCCTCGTCCCCTATCTCGACCGCAAGCCCCAGGCCCTGTCGGGCGGGCAGCGCCAGCGCGTCGCCCTCGGACGCGCCATGGTGCGCGAGCCGATGGTGTTCCTGTTCGACGAGCCGCTCTCGAATCTCGACGCGGCGCTGCGCGTCAACACCCGCAACGAGCTGATCAAGCAGCATCACCGGCTCGCATCCACGATGATCTACGTGACCCACGATCAGGTCGAGGCGATGACCATGGGGACGCGGATCTGCGTCATGAATGGCGGGCGCGTCGCCCAGGTCGGAAAACCGCTCGACGTCTACTGGAACCCGGCCGACACCTTCGTCGCCCGCTTCCTCGGTTCGCCGCCGATGAACCTGTTCACCGTGCCGCTCACCGGCGGGGACCGGGTCGGCACGGCCGCGATCGAGACCGTGCTGACGCGCTGGGCGCCGGCCGCGCTCGCCCCCCTCGCCGGTCGCGAGGTGGTGCTCGGCGTCCGGGCGGAGGATCTGCACCTGTCGGCCGAAGCGGCCGGGACCGCTGCCGCCGGCCGGATCCGGGGGCGGGTTTTCGCCGTCGAGCCGCTCGGCGCCGAGACGCTCCTCGCCGTGGAGACGGAGGGCGGAACCGAATGCACGGCGCGCCTGCCGCGCGACACGCGCGCCACCGTCGGCGCGGTCGTCGACCTGTTCTTCCGACCCGAAGCCGCCTTCATCTTCGACGCGCGGACCACGGCCGCCATCCCCGCCTCCCCTCTGCCCGGAGGCGGCCCGAGCAGGGCCGGAGCTGTCCATTGAGTGCGGTCCGGCGGATCGGCCTGATCGGGGCCGGCTGGGTCGCGCAGCATCATCTCGCGGGCTGGGCCGCCCTGAGGGGCCGCGCCGAAATCGTCGCGATCGCCGACCCGTCGGCCGAGAGCCGCGAGGCGCGGGCCCGGGCGTTCCAAGTCCCGCACACCTACGCGGACGCCCGCGCGCTGCTGGCGGCAGGCGGCCTCGACGCCGTCGACATCGCGGCGCCCCGCGCCGTCCATGCCGAGCTCGTCCACTTGGCGGCCGATCACGGGCTGCCGATCCTCTGCCAGAAGCCCCTGGCCCCGACGCTCGCGGAGGCGGAGGCGCTGGTCGCCGCGGTGGAGGGCCGGGCCCGGCTGATGGTGCACGAGAACTGGCGGTTCCGCGCCTATTACCGCGAGGCCGCGGCGTGGCTGCGGGCGGGGGTGATCGGGCGGCCCTTCGCGGCGCGGCTGGACCTCGTGACGAGCGGCACCCTGCCGGACGGCGCGGGCCGCTATCCGGCCCTGGAGCGCCAGCCGTTCATGCGCGGCGAGGCGCGGATGCTCGTCGCCGAGGTCCTGATCCATCACCTCGACACGCTGCGCATGCTGCTGGGGCCGCTGCGGGTCACCGCCTGCGCGACCAGCCGGACCTGTCCGGACCTCGCGGGAGAGGACACGGCGCTGATCCAGCTCGCCGGCCCCGGCGGGCTCGCCGTGCAGGTATTCGCGACCTTCGCGGCCCACGGAGCCCCGCCCGCGTCCCCCGACCGCCTTGAGATCCTGGGCTCCGACGGCGCGATCCGGCTCCGGGGATCCGAGCTCTCGATGGCGGGGCGGGAGACACGGCTTCGGAGCTTCGACCTCGCCGCCACCTACGCGGATTCCTACGCGGCCGCGATCGCGCATTTCATCGACCGCCTGGAGGATGGCGCGCCGTTCGAGACGTCGCCGGCCGACAATCTCGAGACGCTGCGGCTCGTGGAGGATTGCTACCGGCTTGCGGGCCGGGCGGATGCGCGGTGACCGGGGACGGCTCGGTGGATTCGGTCCTGCCCCTCCGGCGCGAGGGCATCGGTGCCATCGTGGCGCGCCTGGAGGAGGACATCATCTTCGGGCGGCTCGCGCCCGGCGCCCGCCTGACCGAGGATGCCCTGATGGCGCGCTTCGGCACCTCCCGACACTTCATCCGCCAGGCCCTTGTCGAGATGGAGCGCCGGGGCGTTGTCGGGCGGGAGCGGAACGTCGGGGCGACCGTCAGGTCCTACTCCGCCGAGGAGGTTCGGCAGATCTACGAAGTCCGCGAGATGCTGACGCGGCAGGCGATGCTGATGATCGCGCTGCCCGCCGCGCCCGAACTCATCGCCCGCCTCGAGACGCTTCAGGACGCCTACCGCGACACAGTGGAGCGGCGCGATCTGCGCGGCATCCATGAGGCGAACGACGCCTTCCACGTCGCCCTGTTCGATGCCTGCGGGAACCCGTACCTCGTGCGCACGCTCACCGACTACATGGGCCTGACGCTTCCGATACGCGCCAAGACCCTGGCGGATGCCGACGGCCTTCGGCTCTCGATCAAGCAGCATGGGATCATGATCGACCTCCTGCGCGACCGCGACCGCTGGGCGCTCGCGCAGCTCAGCGTCGATCACCTGCAGCTCAGCAAGGTCGATTATCTCGCCCGCATCGCCGCCGCCCGGGAGCCGGTCCCAGCGCTGCGCGTGCCGCCAGGGCCCGTTCCCGGCGCGACGGTCTCGGCCCGGCCGCGTTGAAGCAGATCAGCGCCGCTCCTGCCGTGAGGCGGCGCTCTCCCGAGCCGCGGACGCGAGCGGAGGTTTTCGATGCAGACATTCACCGTTGCCTGGGACGCGGCGCGGCTGGCCTGGGCCAGGGAGCGCGTGCGGGCCCACCGCATGCCGCGCCTGCCGGCTGAGGCCGGCTGGCGCTACGGCTGCGACCCGGACTTCCTCGCCGGCCTGTGCGCCTACTGGCTCGACGGCTTCGACGAGGCCAAAGCGGCGGCCGAGCTCAACCGCTTCCCCCAGATCCTGATCCGGGTCGAGGATCTCGACCTGCACGCCGTCCACGTCGTCGGCGAGGCGGAAGGCCGTCGCCCGCTGCTGCTGATCCACGGCTGGCCGGGCTCGATCTACGAGTTCTGGTCGGTGATCGAGCCCCTGGCCTTTCCCTCGCGCCATGGCGGGCGGGCGGAGGACGCCTTCGACCTCGTGATCCCGGCCCTGCCGGGCTTCGGCTTCTCGGGCAAGCCCGCAGCGCCGATCGGGCCGCGCACGACGGCGCGCCTGTTCGACCGCCTGATGCGCGAAGGGCTGGGCTATCCCCGCTACCGGGTGCAGGGCGGCGACTGGGGCGCCGGTGTCGCGGCCTGGCTCAGCCTCGACCATGCCGCGTCGCTGGAGGCGATCCATCTCAATTACCTGCTGGTGCAGCCCGATGCCGAGCCCGAGAGCGCGGCGGAGCGGGCTTGGCAGAAGGCGGCCGCGGCCAGCCAGCAGGCGCTCGGAGCCTACGCGCAGCTCCAGGGCACCAAGCCGCTCTCCCTGGGCTACGCCATGGCGGACGAGCCGGTGGCGCAGCTGGCCTGGCTGGTCGAGCGCTTCCACGACTGGGCCGACCTGCGGGAGCGGCCCTTCGCGCAAGTCTTCTCGAACGATCAGCTCCTGACCAACGCCCTGCTCTACATTCTGACCGATTCCTTCGCGACGGCGACGTGGTTCTATGCCGGCGCGCAGCAGGAGAGCGTGCGCCGGATGCCGCCGGGACGCCGCGTCACGGTGCCGACCGCCTTCGCGGCCTACCCGGATCCGCGCATGCCCGCACCACCGCGGGACTGGTTGGAGCGCGGCTACGCGGTGTCGCGCTGGCAGACGATGCCGCGCGGCGGGCACTTCGCCGCCCTGGAGGCCCCGGACCTGTTCGTCCGGGACCTCCGGGAGTGGGGTCGCGGCTGAGGGAGTCATCCCGCCGCATCCCGGACCCGGCCCTGCCCTGACGCGTTGGCCCGAACATCTGCCATCCTCGGATTGGAGTGCGCGCTATGAATCTGGCTGTTGGCGTTCGCATCGGGCTGGCCGCGTCGTTGATGTCCGGTGCCGCCGTGCTGGCGGGCCCCGTCGCGGCTCAGGAATCCGGTTCCGGGCCGGGGAAGCTCACCAAGGTGGCGGGCTTCGCGCATCAGGTCACCGGCATCACCGTCAGCCGCGACGGGCGCATGTTCGTCAACTTCCCCCGCTGGAGCGAGGACGCCCCCGTCTCGGTGGCCGAGGTGAAGGACGGCAAGCCCGTCCCGTACCCCGACGCGGACTGGAACAGCTGGCGCAACGCCAAGGCCGATGAGGTCGACCCGAAGACCCACTTCGTCTGCGTGCAGAGCGTCGTGGCCGACGGCCAGGACCGTCTCTGGGTGGTCGATGCGGCCGCGCCCGCGATGGCGCACGTGATCAAGGACGGCCCCAAGCTCGTCGGCATCGACCTGAAGACCAACCGGGTCGTGAAGACGATCCCGTTCGACACCAGCACGGTTCTGCAGGCCTCGTACATCAACGACGTGCGGATCGCGCCCGACGGCAAGACCGCCTACCTGACCGATTCCGGCGCCGAGGGGGCGCTGATCGTGGTGGATCTCGACAGCGGGTCCGCCAAGCGCGTGCTGTCCGGCCACGCCACGACCATGCCGGACAAGAGCGTGACCGTGCAGTACGACGGCCAGCCGCTGCGCCGCCCGGACGGTCGCGGCGTCGCGTTCTCGGCCGACGGCATCGCCCTGTCGCCGGACGGGAAGACGCTGTACTGGCAGGCCATCAAGGGCAAGACGCTCTACAGCCTGCCGACCGACGCGCTCACCGGCTGGGCGACCGCCTCCTTCGTGCCCGAGATGCTCAGCGACAGGACGCTGGAATCGAAGATCGTCACGGTCGGGGAGAACGGCCCCGCCGACGGTCTGCTGATCGGCCGCAAGGACGGGCGGATGTACGTGACCTCGCCGCAGGACAATGCCGTGAAGGTCCGCGACCTGACCGGCAAGGGAAGCGGCCTCACCACCCTGGTGCAGGACCCGCAATTGCGGTGGCCGGATACGTTCAGCGAGGGGCCGGACGGCACGATCTACGTGACGACGTCCCACATCCAGGACTCGGCCGATTACAAGCCCGGGGCACCGATCGGCCTTCCGACGGAACTCTGGGCGATCACGTCGGGTCGGGGCGCGGTGACGGGCGCCACAGCGCCCGGGACGCCCCGCTGAGGTTCAGCATGGTCCGTCGGCTCGCCCCGGGCCGGGGGCGCGCCGACGGCGCCGCTCACACCCGGCCCGCCGCTCCGCCGGACGGATTCGCCGCGCCGGCATGCGACAGGAAGAACCGCACCATCTCCCGACTGGCGTCCGGGCCGCGTGCATCGGTGAACGACCCGGCCGGATCGCCACCCGACCACGCGTGACCGGTCCCGTGCAGCACCCACTGCTCCAGCACGGCCCGGCCCGACGCGTCCCTGCGCACCGTGCGGGTGTAAGCCACGCCGTCCGGCGTCCGCCCGGCGTTGACTTCCTGAGCGAGGTCCGGTCCGGCCGGTCCCTGAGCGGCAACCTGATCGCCGTTGGCCACGTTCACGGTCTTGTCGCCGTCGCCATGGAACACGATCGTCGGGACGCCGTGCCGCGTCCCTCCGGACGCTCCGGCACCGCCCCCGCGCATCGCCGCGAAGGCGGAGGGCATGTCGCGGGCCGCGCCGCAAGCCAGCCCGGAATGCACGCCCACCGCCGCGAACAGGTCGGGATGCGTCGAGGCCAGGATCGCGGCCGCGGCCCCGCCTGCCGAGAGGCCGGCGGCATAGACCCGGCTCGCATCGCCCGCGAATTCCGCGATCACCTGCCGGACGATGCCGGCGATCAGCGCGGGCTCGCCACCCTCGCGCTGCTGGTCGCCCGGCTCGTACCAGTTCCAGCAGCGCTGCATGTTGGCGGAGCGCGGCTGCTCCGGGTACACGACCAGGAACGTCTGTTCCTCGGCCACATTGTTCATCCGGGTCCCGCGCGCAAAGTCGTCCGGGTTCTGGGTGCACCCGTGCAGCATCACCACGACCGGCAGCGATTGACCGTTGTGGCCGCTGGGCACGTAGACCTTGTAGGTCCGGCTGCCGGCAGCACTCGTGAAGGTGCGGGCCTCGAAGCGCGCGCCGTCCGGGAGCGGAGCGGCCGGGGTTACGGCTCCGAGACCGTCATCGAGGCCGGAGCCCAGGCCGGCCCCGACGCCGCCCTTCGCCAGCGCCGCCTTGATCGTCCGCATCACGTCCCCGGCGATGTCGCCGTGGGGCGCGAAGGCCGGCTTGTCCGGAGCACCGCCCGGCGCGGAATCCGGCGCCGTCCAGGCTTCGCCGGGACTCGCGGGCGGGCGCATGTCGATCGTCTCGCCGCCCGGCGCGCTTCGCGCCGCCGCGGCGGACGCTGCGGTTGCGGCCTTCTGGGCCTCGGTCCAGCGGGCGTAGGCTGCGGCCTGTTGCGTTTGCAACCGGGCCATCCGCTCCATCATCCGCGCCGTGCGTGCCGGGTCGAGCTTGGGCATGCCGAGCTTGGAGAAGTCCATCTTCGGAAAGGCGTTCATGGGGTCTGATCCTGGTGCGCGCGACGGACGGAGCGGGAGGCTCAGCCGCGTCCGGGAAGCATCGTGTCGGCGTTGGCGTGTCAGGTGATGCGGTCGGCCAGGGCGGCCTTGACTGCGGGGCTGGCCTGGAAGGCACCGAGCACCTCGACCGCGGCGATGGCCGCGCGTGCGAGCTCGGGGGTCACATCCGGAGCGATGCTGGCCAGCCCGAGCACCTGGATGTGGATCGGCGTCCCGGAGTCCCGGGCGGCTTCCAGCGTCTGCTTCGAGTAGTACGACAGGCCCAGCCGCAACTGCTTGCGGCTGACGGACTGCCTCACGGCCTCGCCCTGGCGTTCGATCTGGTTGCGCACGGCGGTGCGGATGAAGTCGGCCCGGTTGGCGTAGAAGCCGTCGCGGACCATCAGGTCGATATGGCCCAGATCGACGAAGCCGAGATTGACCGTCAGCTTCTCGCTGTCGGGCAGCTTCGGCCGCAGCTCACGCACGTTCTCCGCCATCGCGACCCTCCTCAGACCATCCGGTTGGATGGTCTGAAGATGGAGATCGCTTTTTTGCGCGCAAGGGGCCGGGTGGAAATCCGATCCTCAGCGCTGATCGACGGACGGGCCGACACCCTGCGGGCCGAACAGATCCTGCTCGGCCGTACGGAGATCGAGAGTGCGGCTCGCTATCTCGGTGTCGACGTCTCGGCTGCGCCGGGCGCCGTTGCGGCCCGGTCTTGCCGTTGGCCGGCGCGCCAGACCTCGACGATCCGGGCGCTGTCGGCGATGTCCTTGGACGGGTCCGCCTCGAGGATCACGAGGTCGGCGCGGCGGCCGGCTTCGAGCGTGCCGCGATCGGCCAAGCCGAGAAGGTCGGCCGCTTTCGACGTCGCGGTGGTGAGGGCCTGCATGGGCGTGAAGCCCGCCTGGACCATCAAGGCCAGCTCGCGGTGCTCGGCGACGCCCGGAACGCGCTCGGGTGCCGCGCCGCTGTCGGTACCGAAGCCGATCCGCACGCCGGCGTCGGAGAGACGCTTCAGATTGGCCAGATTGACCGTCAGCGAATCCCGCGCAGCCTGAGCCTTGGCGCTTGCGCGCGTCTCGCGCTGCCACGTCGGATCGTCGAACCGGGCCTTGAGATCGGGGGCCAGCGCCGTCCGGACGAACGGGGTCTGCGCCCAGGCCGGGGCGTCCGCATAGGCGAACGTCGCCTCGTCGAGGGCGAGTGTCGCGATGTACCACGTGTTCTGCGCCTTGAGCAGCGCGATGAGGTCGGCATCGACCGGCTTGTCGCGCACGCCGTGGGCCAGCACATCCACACCGGCCTTGGTGACGGCGCGCGCGTCCTCCAGGTCGTGGACATGCGCCGCGACCCGCAGGCCGAGCCGGTGCGCCTCGTCGATCACGGCCTCGTAGACCGCGGGCTGCATCTTCGCCGGCACGGCCCCGCCGAAATCGTCGAGCCAGAGCTTCACCATGTCGGTGCCGCGCCCCTTCATCGCCCGGACGGCCTCGCGGCCCTCTTCGGCGCTGGCGGGACGGAAGAGCTGATCCGCGCTCACGCGGATCATCGCCTGTGGCGGGCCCCCGTCCGGGACGCCGATGCCGCGGTCGACCCCGAACAGGTCGGCGCCGGGGATCCGGCCGGCATGCGCCTCGGCCCGGATCTCCGGCATGATCGCCCCGTTGAGCCCGAGCGCCATGATCGTGGTGACGCCGCGGTCGGTATAGGCCTTGAGCTGGGCGAGGATGTTCTCGCGCGTGTAGTTCCGGGCGCCGACATCGACGCCCTGGACGATGCCGACATGGGAATGGTCTGAGATCAGCCCCGGCATGATCGTGCGGCCGCGCATCTCCCGGATCTCGGCATCGGGCGGTACCGCGACCGCGGTGCGCGGTCCTGCCGCGACGATGCGGTCGCCGTCGACGATCACCACGGCATCCTCGACAGGCTCGGCCGATCGTCCGTCGATCAGCCGGATTCCCGAGAAGGCCAGCGGCTTCGCGACGGCGCTGCCGAGGCAACCGAAACCGAGACTCATGGCAGCCGCCACAACCGGCAGTAACGCGTACTGTCGCATCGCCTTGTCCTCCCGATCCAGCGCGGGGCATTGTCGGCCGCTGGGGTTGGCGTGCGGCCTTGGTTCGCGCGTCTGTCGTGCGCGTCGATCTGAGGGCCTTCCGGCGCGATTGTCGAGGTGTGCCGCACCGTTCCGGCGCTGCTGAACACCGCGGAGAGAGAATATGATGCGGCGGCGTCAACTGCTCCTGGGTTTGGCGGCCTGCGGCTCGATCGCGCCCGCACGGGCTCAGCAATGGGGTCAGCAGCCCGAGGCCGCCCTCAATCTGACCCTGGGGACCGCGACGCCGGGCGGTTCCTTTCCGGCCTTCGGCCGCGCGCTCATCGCCGCACTCCGCGACGTCGATCCCGGTGTGGTGATCGAGCCGAGGATCACCAAGGGCTCGACGGAGAACCTGACCCTGCTCAAAGCGGGGCAACTCGACCTGGCGCTGGTGCAGGGTGAGTATGCCTACGAGGCCCTGTCCGGCGAACAGGTCCGAGGTGATCGCCTGTCGGTCGTGGCCCCCATCGATGCCTCGCCCGGGCTGTTCGTGGTCCCGGCCGCCAGTCCAATTCGGGGCGTTCGGGATCTGCGTGGCCGTGCCGTGGCACTCGGGACGCGCGGCTCGGGCTTCACGATCATGGGGAGAACCGTGCTCCAAGGCTCCGGCCTCGATCCCGACCACGACATCACGCCGATCCTCCTCGACGACGCCGGCGAGGGCGCCGCACAGGTTCTCGACGGCCGCGCGGCGGCCCTGTGGGGCGCAAGCCTCGGCTGGCCGGGCTTCAGGACGCTCGCGGATGCGCCGGGGGGCGCCCGCTTCTTCGGCCCCGCCCCCGAGGCGATCCCCACCATCCTGGCCCTGCGCGCCTCGATGCGCCGTCTGACCGTCCCGCCGGCCGCCTTCCGCGGACAGGACGCGGCGATCGAGACCGTCGGGTCGTGGAGCTTCATCCTGGCGCGCCCCGGCCTCGACGGGGTCGGTGTCACCCGGCTCGTCCGCGCGATCGACCGGGGCCGGGATGCCTTGGCCCGGTCCTATCCTCAGGGCCGCGAGAGCGACCCGCGCAATCTGGTCGCGACCGTGCCGGCCGCCTGGCTTCATCCGGCGACGGCCGCATACCTGCTCGCGGTGGGCGCCGATCCGGGATGACCGCGGATCGACCGTTTCCGAACGGCACGCCAGCCCTCGGCGACACGCAGCACACGCATGACACTCAGCCGGAGGACGCCCAACGATGACCGTCAAGATCGAGCCTGCCGCAGGCGCGTCCTGCCCATGCTGCCTGCCGCGCCGCGGCTTCATGCGCGGCCTCGCCGGCTTGGGTGCCGGCTTGGGCGCTGCGGCAGCGGCTGCATCGTCGATCTCGGCCCAGGCCGAGCCCGCGCGCCACACCGGCCTCGTCATCGACTGCCACGGCCACTACACGACCGAGCCGGCCGCCATGCTGGCGTGGCGCAAGCGCCAAGTCGACGCCGTCAACGACCCTGCGCAATCGCCCTCGCCCTCCGACGTGAAGGTCAGCGATGACGAGGTGCGCGCCAGCGTGAGCGATCGACAGCTCAAGCTTCAGTCCGAGCGTGGTATCTCCCTCGCTCTGTTCTCGCCGCGCGCCGGCGGGATGGGCCACCATATCGGCAATGCCCGCACCAGCCTCGACTGGTCGATCGTCTCGAACGACATGATCCACCGCGTCGCGAGCCTGATGCCGAAAAACTTCGTGGGCGTCTGCCAGCTGCCGCAGACGCCGGGCGTCTCGCCGAGGAACTGCACGGCCGAGCTGGAGCGCTGCGTGAAGGAACTCGGCTTCGTCGGCTGCAACGTCAACCCGGACCCGTCCGGCGGCTACTGGACCGATCCGCCGCTGTCCGACCGCTTCTGGTACCCGCTCTGGGAGAAGATGGTCGAGCTCGATGTGCCGGGCATGGTCCATGTCAGCGCCTCGGCCAACCGCAACTTCCACGCGACCGGAGCGCACTACATCAACGGCGACACCAGCGCCTTCATGCAGTTCGTCACGTCAGACCTGTTCAAGGACTTCCCGACGCTGCGCCTGATCATTCCCCATGGCGGCGGCGCGGTTCCCTATCACTGGGGCCGTTACCGGGGGCTCGCCCAGGACATGAAGCGGCCTCCGCTGTCCGCGCTGATGGGCAACGTCTTCTTCGACACCTGTGTCTACCATCAGCCGGGCATCGACCTGCTGCTCAAGGTCGTGCCGTCCGACAACGTGCTGTTCGCCTCGGAGATGGTGGGTGCGGTCAACGGGATCGACCCTGAAACGGGGCACGCCTACGACGACACCAAGCGCTACGTCGAAGCCGCCGCCCTTTCGGACGCGGATCGGGCCAAGGTCTTCGCGGGCAACGCGCTCAAAGTCTATCCGCGCCTGCCGGACAAGCTTCGGGCGGCCGGCCTGGTCCACTAATAGCCGGCACGCACCCCCGACGCCGGCGCCGCCTCGCGGGTGGCCGCCGGCACGCGGCCGTCGCGGCAGTTGGCCCCGCTCAGCCTCCGGCCGAGCGGCATGGCATTGGCATCCACGCCGAGCAGGCGCTTCGAACCGAAACAGCGGCCGGCCTATAACCGCGCCTGAGAAGCCGGTACGGGCTTCGGCATGCCCGGACCACGTCGGACCCGGCCCGGCAGCGGGCGGGGGAGCGACGCACGGCCGCCGTCGCCTTCAACGAGGACACCCGATGGATTCCGTCATCACGGCGACCGACACGCCCGGGCAAGCCTCCTTCACCCCGCCCATGCCGCCGCTGGCGCCGGACCGCGTCGGCGCCCTCGGCGTCCTGGCCGGCCTGCGCCGCAACGCCTACTCCGCCTTCCCGCCCCGGTGCCGCGAGCAGGCGGTCCTCGTCCTGCCGATGCTCGGCCGCGACGTCGTCGTTGCCGCCGGCCCGCAGGCGATGCGCGACGTGCTGGCCACGCGCCCGGACCTCTACCGGCGGATCGCGGCCGGTGATCGCATCTTCGGGGCTCTCATCGGGCGCGGCGTCGCCGCCAGCGAGGGTGAGGCCTGGCGCCGGCAGCGCCGGATCCTGGCCCCGGCCTTCACGCCCCGCACCGTGACCTTGCTGGCGCCGCACATGGCGGCTTGCGCCGAGGCGGCTCTCGGCCGGCTGGAGGCGTCCCGCGGTGAACCCGTGAACCTGCTCGCGGTGATGCAGGACCTCAGCCTCGCAATCGCCTGCACGAGCATGTTCTCCCTGGAGGTCGACGCGTTCGGACCGCAGCTGCGCGCCCTGCTCCTGTCCTACGCCGACGGCGTCGGACGGCCGCGGGCGAGCGACTTCATCCTGCCGCCCCGGGTTCCGACGCTCACCACCGTCCGCCGCGCGCGCTTCCGCCGGCGCTGGCGGGCGCTCATCCGCGCGATCATCGCCCGGCGCCGGGCCGCGCATTCCCCGGAGGCGCCGCGGGACCTCTTCGACCTCCTGTCCGAGGCTTACGGGGATCGGGAGGAGGACCTCCTGGCCGACGAGGTGTCGACGATGATCTTCGCCGGGCACGAGACGACGGGCCTGACGCTGTTCTGGGCCTGCTACCTGCTGGCCAACACACCCGACTGGCGCCGCGCCGTCCGGCGGGAGGCGCGGCAGGTGGATCTGTCCCCGGGCGGGGCCGGGTCGGCCGTCGGCGCCCTGCCGCAGACGCGCGCCGTGGTGGATGAGGCGCTGCGGCTCTACCCGCCGGCCTACATGACGGCACGCCAAGCGGTGGCGAACCACGCGCTGTGCGGCGTCCCGGTCAGGCGTGGGGCCATCGTGCTGATGCCGTTCACCCTGCTGCACACCGACCCGCGCCTGTGGGCCTCGCCCGAGCGGTTCGACCCCGGGCGCTTCCTCCGACCCGAGAAGCCGGATCGCTACAGCTTCCTGCCGTTCGGCGCGGGTCCCCGCGTGTGCATCGGG
This sequence comes from Methylobacterium sp. PvR107, assembly GCF_017833295.1. Classification (NCBI taxonomy): domain Bacteria; kingdom Pseudomonadati; phylum Pseudomonadota; class Alphaproteobacteria; order Hyphomicrobiales; family Methylobacteriaceae; genus Methylobacterium; species Methylobacterium sp. PvR107. The sequence goes on along the minus strand of NZ_JAFIBW010000001.1, from coordinate 3,582,291 downwards.
GCGCAGCTGGCCACGTCGGAGGCGGTGCTGGTCCTGGCGCGGCTGCTGCGGGACAACGACCTCGTCCTGGACGATGACGGGCCGGTGCTGCCGGTCGGCTCGTTCGCCACGCGGCCGAACCGATCCCCGACCTTCCGCCTGCTTCCGGCCGCGTGACGGGTGCGGCGCACAGTGAGCGCCGCACCGCGCGGGAGGCGCGCGTCCCCGGCTCGCCCCGGAGGTTCCCGCTCGCTCGTCAGAGGCTCGGGTGCAGCCCGCGGACCGGGCTCAGGCCCTCCAACAGCGACGCGGCGTGCAGCAGGGTCGACTCCGCCTGCCAGCGTCCCACCATCTGCACGTTGATCGGCAGCCCGTCGCGGCTGGTCCCGAACCGCATCGACAGGCCCGGCAGGCCGGTCACGTTGAGGGGCACGGTCGCGCCCTGCAGGTAGGTCAGGTCGACGGTCTCGCCGTTGACGACGAGTTCCCGGATGCCGTGCCTGTGCGCCGGCACCGGCAGCACGGGGGTCAGCAGGACGTCATGGTCCCGGAAATAGCCGGCATAGCCGTCCCGGAGCCGCTCCGCGGCCTGCTCGGCCGCGACGTAATCCTCGATCGACGTGTCCGGCAGCGACAGCATCGTCCGGGCCATCGTGTAGATCTCGGAATCGGGACGGCCCGCGATCGCCTCGCGGAATGCCGGCTTCATCTCCATGACGTGGAGCTTGTTGAACACGTCGAGGGCACAGTCGCGCTCCAGCGCCGGGATGCGCACCTCCTCGACGTGGTGGCCCTCGCCCTTGAGGGCCTCGGCCGCCGCCCGCACGGTCGCGGCGACCTCGGTGTCGATGGGCCCGAAGCCCGGCCCGACCATCCAGCCGACGCGAAGCTTGCGGTCCGGCGCGGCGCCGAGGCCGGCGTCGAACGGGACGGTGCTGGTCGCGAAGGCGTCCTCGCCGTCGGGGCCGGCGAGCAGCGAGAAGGCGAGCGCGAGGTCGCGGATGCTGCGCGCCATCGGGCCGACATGCCAGAACCGGCGTGGCGCCCGCGGCCAGATGCCGGTCATCGGCACGCGCCCGTGGGTCGCCTTCAGCGAGACGATGCCGGTCTGGGCCGCCGGGCCGCGCACCGAGATGGCGAGGTCGGTCCCGAGGCCGAGCGGCGACATCCCCGCCGCGATGGCCGCCGACTCGCCGCCGCTTGAGCCCCCGGGCGTGCGCTCGAGGTTCCACGGGTTGTTCGACCGGCCGGAGAGCAGGTTGTCGCTCTCGATCCAGTAGGAGAACTCGGGAAGGTTGGTCTTGGCCAGCAGGATGCCGCCCGCCTTCTTCATCCGCGCGACGCTGGTGGCATCGGCATCCGGGACCCGGCCCCTGAAGATGGGCGAGCCGCGCTGGGTCAGCACACCGGCGGTGTCGATGGAATCCTTCACGGTGAACGGCACGCCGTGCAGAGGCCCGAGTCCCTCACCCGCAAGGACGGCGGCCTCCGCCGACGTCGCGGCCTCGAGCGCATCCTCCGCGACGGTGACGATGGCGTTGACCTTCGTGTCGACGGCCGCGATGCGGTCGAGGTGCGCTTTGACGACCTCGACGGGCGAGAGCTGCTTCGTTCGGATCAGCTCGGCCAAGCCCGTTGCGTCCGTGAAGATGATGTCCTGCGTCATGTCGGTTCCCTACCTGTCGTTAGGCAGGCATGAGCTAGGGCTGGATTTCCAGGCCGCAACCCCTAACTAACGATTGGTAGGTTTATGACGCCGAGAGTGAGGCTGCGATGAGCTCGAACGCGCGGGAGACGATCCTGGCTGCGGCCCGGAAGACCGTTCAGGCGCACGGCTACGGCGGGCTGAGCTACCGCGACCTCGCGGATGCGGTCGGCATCAAGGCCGCGAGCATCTACCACCACTTCGCCAGCAAGGCCGATCTCGGCGCCGCCGTGGCCAAGCGCTACTGGGAGGACACCGCGGCGGAGCTGGATGCGATGCTGGCCGAGACCTCGGATCCGCTCCGATGCCTGCGGCTCTACCCAGGCACCTTCCGCAGATCGCTTGAGGACGGGAACAGGCTCTGCCTGTGCAGCTTCATGTCGGCGGAATACGCCAACCTGCCGGAGATCGTGCAGGCGGAGGCGCAAGGCTTCGCCGACGTCAACATCGCCTGGCTTGGCAAGGTGCTGGTCATGGCGGGGGTCGTGGAGCCCGAGGACAGCGAGGCACGCGCCAGAGCCATCTTCGCCGCCGTGTCCGGAGCCCAGCTGTACGCGCGGAGCCGCTCGGACGTCGCGCAGTTCGACAGCTTGATCGAGAGCTACCGCGCCTCAGGCCTCCTGCCGGGGTAGATACCGAGACGCGAACGGCCGGATTGCCGAACGCGCCTCGGCTCTGTCTGCCGTCCGCGGGGGGCGTCAGGCGCGCGCGAGCAGCCTGAGAAGGCGCTCGGCCGCGGGTCCGGACGAGGCCGGGTTCTGGCCGGTGATCAGCAGGCCGTCGGCGACCACGTAGGGCTCCCAGTCGCCGGCCTTGCTGAACCGGCCGCCGTTCCGCTTGAGCTCGTCCTCGACGAGGAACGGGACGACCTGGGTGAGGCCCACGGCTTCCTCCTCGGTATTGGTAAAGCCGGTGACGTCCCTATCCTCAACCAGTGGTCTGCCGTCAGGCGCCTTGGCATGACGCAGCACGCCCGGAGCATGGCAGACGAGGGTGACGGGCTTGCCAGCCTTGAGCGTCGTCTCGATCAATCCGACGGAGGCGGGATCTTCCGCCAGGTCCCAGAGCGGGCCATGCCCGCCGGGATAGAACACCGCGTCGAAGCCCTCCGGGTTGACGCTGTCGAGCCGGACGGTGTCCGCCAGGACGGCGTTGGCTTCGCGGTCCGCCTCGAAGCGTCGGGTCAGGTCGGTCTGGAAGCCCGGCTCGTTGCTCTTGGGATCCAGCGGCGGCCGGCCGCCTTTGGGCGAGGCGAGAACCACCTCGGCGCCGGCGTCCTTGAACACGTAATACGGGGCGGCGAGCTCCTCCAGCCAGAAGCCGGTCTTCCGGCCGGTGTCGCCGAGCTGGTCGTGCGAGGTCAGCACCATGAGGATCTTCATCGTCGTTCTCCGGGGTTGATGTGAGTCTGTCGTCGGTTCGCGCACGAGCGGGTCAGTTGTGGCGGGCCGCCATCCCGTCGATGGAACGCGCGGCGGTCGCCGCGCGCGCCGGCCGGACCTCGGCTCCCCGGGTGGCCGCCTCCGCCTGACGGACCGTCTCGGGGTCGGCCATGCGGACGGCGCCGATCACCTCCAGGGTGATGCGCTCCGCGGCCGAGGCGGCGGTGCCACCGAACAAGGCAGCTCCGAGTTCGGCGAGCAGCAGATACGGCGCGATGGGATGTGCGGCTGATGGGGTCATGGTCTCTCCTTCAATGCGTATATAGTAGACTGGTCGTCTAGAAGGTCGACAGAGACGTGCCGAGTCTCGCGATCGGCTCGCCCCGTCAGGTGGATCGCGGCTCGAGGATGCGCCGCGTTGTCGTCATCGCGGCCTCGAACGGCGCGTCGGTGCGCGCGATCTTCGCCATGAGGCTGGCACCGAGCCACAGGTGGTAGAGCGTCTCGGCCGTCGCGCGCGCGTCGGCCTCGACCTCCAGCGAGCCCTCGGCAAGCCCCGCCGCGATGGCGCCCGTCACACGGTCGATGATCCCGGCCGTGCCGCTCTTGAGTGCCAGCCGCATGGGCTCGGACAGGTCCGAGACTTCCGCCGCGAGCTTCACCGCGAGGCACTTGCGCTGGTAGTCGATGCTGCCCTGCGTCGCCTGCCACTTGCGCCAGTAGTTCATCAGGCGCTCGGCATGGCTGAGGCCGGTCTCGGCGAAGGTCGCGTCGATGTCGGCGAGGTAGGCCTCGAAGTAGTCTGCCAGGAGCGCCTCGCCGAAGGCCTCCTTGGAGCCGAAGTAGTGGTAGAAGGATCCCTTGGGGACCCCGGCCGCAGCCAGGATCTCATTGAGGCCGACGCCGGAAAACCCCTTGGCACCGACGATGCGGTGGGCGGTATCGAGGATGCCGCGTCGGGTGTCGATGTTGCCGCTGACCTGTGCCATGACGCGGAGATAGGCTCGATTAGACCGGTCGTCTAGAGGCGGCGCGCGCTTTTTTCCGATCCGACGGTCCCGCATCTCCTGACGTTTCAGTCCTGGCACCAGCCTGTTGATCGAAGCGCCCGGGTGGCTGGAACGGCACTCCGCAGGCGCGTCTGGAGGCCGGCGCGCACGGCTGGCCAGGTGGGGTGGGGGTACGCGTGGCCGCATTGAGCGCGGGTTCACAGATCGTCCTGTGCTGTCGAACCCCGTTTGAACCTCCATTCAGCAAGCATTCATCCACCCGAAACCCGAACAGGCTCGAATAGGCCTCACAGAAATGTGTGCGATCTCCGAAAATCAAGAGCAAAAAATTTATAACTATTCGTTCCGAAGCCACTTAACGCCGCGTTGCGAGCGCTTACATCTCTGCCGCGGCGATGATGCCGTGGAGGGAAGACTATCATGATGAAGCGTGTCGCTATGGCCGCTCTGGCGGCGGGTGCCCTTCTGGCTGCCGGTCCGGCGGCCGAAGCGAAGGGCTGCATCAAGGGCGCCATCGTCGGCGGCATTGCCGGCCACTATGCGGGGCACGGCGTCCTCGGCGCTGTCGGAGGCTGTGCCGCCGGGCGCGCCCTGGCCAACCGCCAGGCCGAGCGCCAGCAGTCTGCTCCGTCCGTGAACACCAGCGGCGCGGTCCGCCCCGGCCAGGGCGCCGGCGGCTACGTCAGCTACTGACCATCAGGGGCCGGCGTGCCGAGCCCCTAGGTGATCCTGATCCGGCTTTGGTAACCCGCCCCCGCGAGCAGGCCTGGGAGGGCCGTCATCGAGGGAAATCACGTGCTCATGGGACGCCCGCTCCGGGTTGAACCGACGGAAGCCGCCGCGAAGGCAGGTCGCGGCGGCGGCACCATCCAGGTCGGTCGGTAGCCCCAGCGCGGGCACGGCGCCCCTGGGTTCGAGGCGTTCGGTCGCTGCCGGAGCGATGCGCTTCACGTCCCGAAGCAAGAGGTTTCACGGGGCTGCGCCAGGCCTTCAGCGGTGCGATCGACGCCGAAATGGGCTCCGGCATGAGGCTGGATACCGCGGTGCCTGCCGATCTGCATCGCCGCGAACGGCGGCGGTACGACCGAGACCGAGACAGCACACGGAACCAGGAGAGGCCGGACGGGCCTCAGTGCCGGTAGCGTTCGGCGAGGGCCATGAGCGCCTGGGCCAGCTCCGTGAGGTTGGCCGAGGCGGTCTCGACCTGCCGCGTGCCGGCCGCCGTCTGCTGGCTGGCCTGCCGGATGTTCTGGAGCGCCCCCATCACCTGCTCGATGCCGAGCTGCTGCTGGTTCGTCGACGCGATGATCTGCTGGAACACCTGCGCGCCCTCTTCGACCTTCGCGGTGATCTCCTCGATGGTCCGCTGCGTCGTGTCCGAGCGCGTCTTGCCGGCGGTCGCGCGCTTGACCGCCTCCTCGGTGAGCATCACCGACGTGTTGATGCCCCGCTGGATCTCGCCCAGGATCCCGCGGACCTGGCCGGTCGCGGCCTTCGCCTGATCGGCCAGCAGCTTCATCTCCGAGGCCACCACCGCGAAGCTGCGGCCGCTCTCGCCGGCCGCCGCCGCCTCGATCGCGGCGTTGAGCGCCAGCAGATGGGTGCGCTCGGAGATGTCGTTGACCGTCTCGATGATGTCGCCGATCGTCTGGGTCTTCTCCGACAGGCTGACGATGTTGCCGGCCACCGCCTCGGCCTGCTCGCGGATCGCGTCCATGGCCTTGGCGGTGTCCGAGACGGCGCGCAGCCCCTGCCGGGAGGTCTGGGCGGTGGCCTGGGCGGTGGCGACCACCTCGGTGGCGCGCTTGCTGATCTGCGCGCCCGAATGGGTGATCTCGTCGACCGTGGCGGCGGTCTCCTGCACGGCGGCGAATTGCTGCTCCACGGAGGCCGCCTGCTCCTGCGCCGAGGCGCGGATCTCGGCTGCGGCCGCGTTCAGGTCGGCGGTGGCGGCCCGGTTGGTGCGCGCCAGGTCCGACAGCCCCGCCACCATCGCATTCAGCGTCGCGCCGAGGCGGCCGACCTCGCCAGCCACGCCTGCCTCCAGCCGCCCTGACAGGTCGCCCTCGCCGACCTGCGCGACGAAGGCCATGACGCGCACGAGGGGACGGACGATCAGGCGGTTGATGGCGACCCAGATGCCCGCGCAGATCAGGAGCGTGAGCAAGGTCCCGCCCCACAAGGCGACGCTTTCGTCGCGCTGTGCCTGCGCGACACGTCCGACCAGCGCGGTGCGAACCGCATCCTCAAGGGTCTCGATGGCTGCGAGCTTCGCGCGCACCGTGTCGAAGAACTGCTTGCCTCTGCCGTCCGCCTCGATGCGGACCGCTTCGGCCCGGGTCGACGGGTCGGCCGCATTCCGGACGGCAGCCTCGCCGATGTCGGCCTGCCAGCTCCCCGCGGCTGCGATAGCGTCGGCCAGGAGACGCGTGCGCTCGGCATCGTTGCCGATCATGACCTTGAGCCGGCTGATGGCCTCATCGAGGGCCAGGCGTCCAGACCTGTACGGCTCCAGGCTGCCCTCTCGCCCGGTGAGCAGGTAGCCGCGCAGCCCGGTCTCCTGATTGAGCATGGCGGTCCGGAAGTTATCGAGGCCGCGGATCAGCTGGCTGGAGCGGTTTCGGGCGTCGGTTGCGTCCTGCAGCTGGTTGCCGGTGATCAGGACCGCCCCGCTGCTGAGGACCGACACCAGGGCGATGACACCGATGGCGCTGCCCAGCGTGCGGTTCAGGCCAAACGTGCTCGGCATGCTCAGATCCCTTGCTCAGTCCTGCGAACAGATACGAGCGGCCAAGCTGCCCATCACCTGCAGGAATGGCCGATACCAGCGACCGGCCACCGGAGGAACCCGCTTCCCCCTGCGCCGCGAAGGCGTTCGTGCGGCAGATGCACCCCACGGCCGTTCGCGGATCCCGTGAGGCCGGCGCGCCGCGAGCGTTTCGACCGGAAATCCAGGCTCGCGGCGACGGCGCGCCGTGACGGCCGAGCGCTCGACCGCGAAGTCCCGCAGGATCGGCACCGGCGCGCCGCGCGCGACGTCGGACGCGACCACGTAGGTCGGAGCGATGCCGATGCCTCTGCGGCCGCGCTGACCGAGAGGCTGCCGCAGCGTCGCCTGGGCACGGCCGAGGAGGCCGGCGCGGCGCTCGTCTTCCGTATGAGCCACGGCTTCATGAACGGCGAGACCCTGCACGTTGACGGCGGCGCCCGTCTCGTCTGACGAACGAGCCCGGCGGATCCGAGCGCCCGACGCCCTGATGGAGATGACCCGATGCCCGAGACCAGCGACACCGTCCGGCCGGAGGCGGAGCCGGATTACGACCGGCTGCTGCGCGCCAACCTGGAGCGCGTCTTCAACGAGCGCGACGCCGGCAAGCGGGCGGCGGCGCTGGCGGAGCTCTTCGTGGAGGAGCCGGTCATGTACGAGCCCGCCGACATCGTGCGCGGCCAGGCCGCCATCGCGGCGGTGGCCGGCAGGCTGCTGGATCAGTTCGGGCCGACATTCCGGTTCACGCCCGTCGGCCCGGCCGTCGGGCACCACGGGCTGGGTTCGCTGCAGTGGCAGGCCGGTCCGGACGGCGGACCGGTCGCGGTCACCGGAGCGGATGTGGCTGAGATCGTCGGCGGCCGGATCGCGCGCCTCTGGGTGCTGCTCAACCCGCCCGGCCCGTGACGGGACCGCGGCGGCTCAGGCGATCACGAGGTTGAGGGTCCGCGACGCGGGGGTGACCGCGACGCGCCGGCCCCAGTCGAAGGCAACGAAGTCCTGCTCGATCCCGTCCGCGAACACCACGCCGCCCTCGTTCATGCGGGACGTCACGGTGAGCGGCGCGCCGGCGAACCGGCCCGCGCGCATCGCCGTGCCGGTGGCGACGCTCGGGAACGGCTCGCGCACCCAGTAGCCGAAGGCCGCCTCCTCGATGCCCACCTCCAGGGTGAGATGCGTCGCCTCGCTGATCGACCGCGCCCACCCGGTCAGGCCGGTGCCCGACGCCACGATCAGCCCGCTCGACGACTGGTCCTCCGCCCGCGCACCGTCGTCGATCCGGTAGCGCGCGGATTGATGGCTGCGGTGTCCGACGAAGATCTCGTTCAGGGCGAGCAGCCGCGCGCCGCCGTCGAACAGGGCCTGCACCATGGTGCGCCGCTGGAGCGGCACCTTGCCGGCGGCGCTGGCGGGCAGGAGGGCGCGCAGGCTGCCCACCCGGGCCCGGGCGAGGACGCCGTCGTTGAGGTCGGGCGCCGGGTTGACGCCGACGACCGGCTGGCCGTCCAGGTACTTGGCGACGTTGGCCACGAGCCCGTCCTGCCCCACCGCCACCACGAGGTCCTCGGGGGCGAACAGGAAGCGGTCGAGATCGGGGCGCCGCACCAGCGCCTGACGCCAGTCCAGGGGTACGCTCCCCCGGGCCTCGGCCAGGACCGCGTGGAACTGCGCGTGGCGGGCCTCGACCTCGGCGATCGACTGCCCGCGGCTCTCCAGGAAGAACCGGACCTGGCCGCTCGTCGCGTGCCGGGCGAGCAGCAGCTCGTAATCGGTGTCGCGGATCACGAAGACCACGCGGGGCGTCGCGGCCGGCATGGCGCCTCTCCTCAGCGCGCCGCAGCCGGCACGGGAAGCGCGCTGCGGACCTCGCCCAGGAACGCCGCGAGCAGGTCGGGCGTGACGTTGACGTGCTCGATCGTCTCCAGCTTGCCGGCGAGTTCCCGGGCGGCCAGCCCGAGCAGCACGGCCGGCGGCATGTCCCGGTAGACCGCCGCGCGGCGCTGCTCGGCCTCGGCTCGGGCACCCTCGACCAGCCGGATCCGTTCCGCCTCCGCGGCCGCCTCCAGGCCGCGCGCCTCCGCGAGGCCGGCGGCGCGGTCGCGGGCATTCTCCGCCTCCTGGGCGATCAGGACCGTCTCGCGCCGGGCCAGCTCGGTCTTGGTCGCGAGCTCGTTCTCCGCGATGGCGCGCTCCTTCTCCACCGCCAGGGCCCGCCGGGCGAAGGTCGCCGCATCGGCCTTCTGCTGCAGGGCCTCGAAGGTCGGCGTCTGCAGGGCCCGCTCCAGCTCGCTGGTCGGCGCCAGATTGGTCAGCCGCACCGACACGGCCGCGAGGCCGATCTCGGCCAGCGCCGGGGCGGCGGCCAGAACCGCCTCGAGGGCCGCGCGCAACGGCTCCGGCCCTGCGTCGAGGAGCGCGCCGATCGGGCTTGCCCCGAGATAGTGCAGCGCCGCCTGACCGGCGATGCCGCCGAGGCGCACCTCGATCCGCTCCAGCGGCTCGCCCTGCAGGCGCCCGCTCGCGAGGTTGATCGAGAAGTCGACCCGGCTCGCCAGCAGCTCGGGATCGACCACGCGCCAGCCGATCGTGCCCTGCACCACGACGGTCTGGAAATCGCGGCTGCGACCCCGGACGAACAGGGTCATCTCGCGGTCGTCCACCGGCACCTCGCTGATGCTCGCGGTCTCCGGCCGGAACCAGAACACCAGCCCCCGCCCGCTCTGGCGGACGCGCCCGTTCTGGAAGCGGATGATGTGGCTGCTCGCCTCGCTCCGGAGCTGGGCGATCACACCGATGTTGCGGATCGTGGCCATGGGGGTCTCCTCAAGACTGACGTGACCTGTCGAAGCGGAAGAGTTCGGCCGGGCGGAACGCCGTCCCGGTCTCGCGAGCGCCGGTCGGCGCGATCCAGCCCCGGTCGCGCATGCGGCGGCGGAAGGCGGAGGTGTTGAGGGCTGCGCCGAGCACCGCCTCGTGGACGTCCTGAAGCTGCCGCAGCGTGAACTGCTCGGGCAGCAGCGCGAAGGCGACGTCCGTGTAGTCGAGCTTGCCGCGCAGCCGCTTCACGGCGAGCGCCAGGATATCGGCATGGTCGAAGGCGAGGGCGAGCGGTGCGCCCTCCTCCGACACCGCCGAGACGGAGCCGCCGGCCTCACCCGCCCAGGGCACCACGAGCGCGGCCGCCGTCAGGCCGCCGCCGGCCAGGGCCTCGGCGAAGGCCGCTGCGGGCAGAAGCGCCAGGTAGGCGACCGAGACGATGCGCATGCGCGGATCGCGATCGACGGCGCCGAACGTGTAGAGCTGCTCCAGCCGCGCCCGGGCAATCCCGGCCTTGTCGCGCAGGACGCGCTCCGCCGCGTCGTCGAGGGTCTCGGCGATCCCCACAAAGCCGCCGGGCAGCGCCCAGAGCCCGGCCTGCGGGTGTTGGGTCCGCCGCATCAGGAGCGCCGCCGGGCGGCCGTGCCGGATGCCCGTCAGCACCAGGTCCACCGCCAAGGCGGGCCGTTCGTAGGCTGCGGGATCGTAGCCGGCCAGGAACTCGGATTCGGTCATCGCGAGGCCTTTCTGCTCAACTTGAGTATAACTAAGACGCAACCTGCGCATAAGTCAAGGCGCGTCGGCGACGTCCACGGATGCGAACGCAGGTCGACGGGTTGCGACGCCGCCGAGTGCCGGTCGCCGCGCAGCACGCATGCCGTCGTTCCGGGGCGCCGCAGGGGAGCCCGGAACCCGGAACCGTCCACCGTGACAGGCCGGGCGCGCGTTTCGGATCTGGATTGCGTGCCCTGCTCCGCGGTCCCGGAATGACGGGGTTGTCCCTCCGAGCCTGAGCCAGGTCTCGTTGGCCGAAATTCGTGGCCGTGGCGTATCCGTCAGGAAGCGCCACAGGGCGCACGGGACCGCACTGTCTCCGCACCGATCCGCCGCGGCCCGTCCGGCGCGTCCGGTTCCGGCCCGGAAAAGGGCGAAGCTTCCCGTGGCGGCGCAGCGGCGGGCGCGGGAGCTTCAGCACCGAGCCGGCCCAGATCCGCCGGCGCTGGAGGTTCTCCGATGCCGTTCTCCGCTCCACGATCCGCACTCGGGCAGCCGCGCGCTGCCGCGCTGTCGCCGCTCTTCCTCGGGCTGCTGGCGCTCCTCGTCATGCTCGCATCGGCGCACGCGATGCCGGGGCCGGCACGCGGCGGCCTGATGCTGCGCGGGCCCGCCGGCACCGCGCCGGTCGAGGCCATTCAACTGGCGACCGATATCGGCGTCGACGTCAGCGGCCCGACCGCCCGCGCCACCGTCACCCAGGCCTTCCGCAACACCACGGCCGACTGGGTCGAGGGCACCTACCTGTTTCCCCTGCCGGAGGACGCGGCCGTCGACGGGATGAAGCTCGTCGTGGGCGCCCGCGTGATCGTCGCCGATATCCGCGAGCGGGCCGCGGCCAAGCGCGCCTACGAGGCCGCCAAGGCGGCTGGGCAGTCGGCGGCGCTCACCGAGCAGGAGCGGCCCAACGTCTTCACCGACACGGTCGCCAATATCGGTCCCGGCGAGACGGTTCTGGTCCAGATCACCTATCAGCAGACGGTTCCCGTCTCCGGCGGGACGCGGACGCTGCGCCTGCCCCTGGTGGTGGCGCCGCGCTACAATCCGGCGCCGTCGGCTCTGGGCACGGTCGCGCTCGACGGCGCCGCGCACGATCCCGTGCCGGACCGCGCGCGGATCAGCCCGCCCGTGCGTGACCCGGTGACGACGCCGCCGCTCAACCCGGTCGCCGTCACGGTGCGGCTCCAGGCGGGCTTCGCCATCGGCGCCGTCCACAGCGCGACCCACGCGATCCGCGTGACCGAGGCCGGCCCGGAGGCCCGCACCATCACCCTGGCCGACGGCGTGGTGCCGGCCGACCGCGACCTCGAACTGACTTGGGAGCCCGTCCCCAGCCGGATGCCGGGCCTCGGCCTGTTCCGCGAGACGGTCGCCGGCCGGACCTACCTGCTCGCCACTCTGACCCCGCCGACGGTCGAGGCCGAGTCGGCCGCCCGGCCCGCCCGCGACGTCACCTTCGTCATCGACAATTCCGGCTCGATGTCCGGCGCCTCGATGCGGCAGGCCAAGGCCGGGCTGATCGCGGGCCTCGCCCGCCTGACGCCGCGGGACCGGTTCAACGTCATCCGCTTCGACGACACCTGGGACGCACTGCATCCCGAGTCCGTCCCGGCGACCCCGGAGGCCCTGGCGGGCGCCGAGCGCTTCGTCACCGCCCTGGAGGCGCGCGGCGGCACCGAGATGCTGGCGCCCCTGAAGGCGGCCCTAGCCGATCCCCACCCGGAGGACGGGCGCGTGCGGCAGGTCGTGTTCCTCACCGACGGTGCGGTCGGCGACGAGGACCGGATCTTCGCGGCGATCCACGCCAATCTCGGGCGCTCGCGCCTGTTCATGGTCGGCATCGGCTCGGCGCCCAACGGCCACCTGATGCGCCACGCCGCCGAGATCGGCCGCGGCAGCTTCACGGAGATCCGCGACCTCGCCCAGGTCGACGCGCGCACCCGCGCCCTCTACGCCAAGCTCGAATCCCCCGCCGTGACCGACCTCACCGCGACCTTCTCGGTCCCCGGCGCCGAGGTGACGCCGGGCGCGCTTCCGGACCTCTATCGCGGCGAGCCGCTGGTCTTCGCCGCCCGGCTCCCCGAGATCGGCGGGACCGTCACCGTCTCGGGCCGTGTCGGCGGCCGGCCCTGGAGCCGCACGCTGCCCCTCGCCGGGGCGGCCCCGGGGGCCGGCATCTCGAAGGTCTGGGCGCGCTCCCGGATCGGCGAGACCGAGACGGCGCGCATCACCGGACGCCTCGGCACCGACGCGGCCGATGCCGCGATCCTCGCCCTCGCCCTGGAGCACGGGCTGACGACGCGCCTGACCAGCCTCGTGGCCGTCGACGCCACACCGCGCCGCGCCGCGGGCACGCCGCTCGTGGCCGCCGATCTGCCGCTGAACCTGCCGGCGGGCTGGGACTTCGCCAAGGTCTTCGGACCGGATCAGCCGGGCGCCGCACCGGACCCGACCCGCGGGACCGGGCCGCGCATCGTGCCGATCAACGCCGCCGGGGACGGCATCGCCCTCCCCCAGACCGGGGCCGGGATCCTGGCGCAGCTCGGCCTCGGGCTGCTCCTCGCCCTCCTGGGCGTGGTGCTGAGCGCCGGCCTGCGACGGTCCGGCGGCCGGCGGATCGGGGACGCCCGATGAGCGGCCGTCCCGGAACCGGATTGGGGAGGGCCCTTGCGGCCCTCCTCACCCTGGCGGGCCTGGGCCTCGCCGCGCAGGCCGCCTGGATCCCCGCCAAGGCCGCCCTGGCGCAGGCGCTGCTGGAACGCGCCTTCGCCCGCTCTCTGGCTGAGGGGCGCCCGATGAAGCCCTGGCCCTGGGCCGATACGGAGCCGGTCGCCCGGCTCGATCTGGCCGGCCGCAGCTTCGTGGTGCTGCGCGGCGGCAGCGGGCAGGCCCTGGCCTTCGGTCCCGGGCAGCTCGACGGCACGCCGGAGGCGGGCGGGCCCGGCACCGCGGTCTTCGCCGCGCACCGCGACACGCAGTTCGGGGTGCTGGGTGGTCTCGCGCCGGGCGACCCCGTCACAGTCACGCGCCGCGACGGCCGGGCCGTCCGTTTCCGCGTCACCGGTTCGCGGGTCGCCGCCTGGGACGCCTCGGGGCTCGACCCGCAGGCGCCCGGCCGGCATCTCGCCCTGGTCACCTGCTGGCCGCTCGCGGCTCTGCGCGCCGGACCGTTGCGGCTGATCGTCGAGGCGGAGGCGGAAACGCCCTGACTGGCCACAGGGATCGACACGGCGACGCTTGCGCAAATGTGCGGTTCCGTGCGGATCTGTGCGGATCGAGCCCCTGCGAGCCTGCCCGTGAGCGAGATCGAGCTGTCGGAGGCGCAGAGCCGCGCCATTGCCCAGACCGTGCGGGAGGCGCTGGCCCGCCGCCGCATCTCGCGGCAGACCCTGGCCGAGGAGGCCCGGATCAGCCTCTCGACCCTGGAGAAGGCGCTGGCCGGCCGCCGCCCCTTCACCCTGGCGACCACGATCCGGCTTGAGGAGGCCCTGGGCCAGTCCCTGCGCCAGGAGACGGGGCCGCCGGCACCGGAAACGGCGCGCCACGCGCCCGACGCCCTGGGATCCTACTCGCGGGAGAGCGTGGCCTGGATCGAGGGGCGCTACCTCACCCTGCGGCCCTCCTTCGGCGATGCGGGCGCGATCTTCGCCTACCGGACCGAGATCGCCTGGGATTCCGACAGCGCCCGCCTGGTGTTCCGCGAGGCCGAGCGGATCGACGCACCGTTCGCGCAATCCGGCAGCGTCGCCGTGCCGAGCCAGTCGGGCATGATCTATCTCGTGACCAACTGGCACGGGCAGCACCGGCTCGCGGTGCTGTGCCGCCCGAACATCCAGGGCGAGATGTACGGGATTCTGACGACGCTGGCCGCAGGCCGCGGCACCCAGCTCACACCGGCCTGCGCGCCGCTGGCGCTGCTGCCCGAGCCGGCGGGCGCGGAGTTCGGCTACGGGCGCATCGGGCCGGAGGCGCCGGGCCACGCCCAGTACCGGGACTACCTCCGCCGGGTTCACGAGGACGGCTACGCGACGTTCTTCCCGGGCGCGCTCTAGGATCGCGGCGGAGCCTTCTCGCCCGCACGGGCTTCGGGTGGCGCGCTTGCGGCGATCGATCTTCAGGCGGAAGTTCGACAAACGGTACGCCGGGCCGTCGTTCCGGCGTGCCGCAGACGAGCCCGGAATGACAGGGGTTCAACGGGCCTCCCCGCCGACCGGGCGCTACAGCCAGCGCTCGTCGATGTCGGTGGCGTTGCGCGCGGCCAGCGGCTGCGTGTCGTCGCCCTCGGCGAAGACCACGATGTCGTCGGGACCGACGTCGCGGGTCGCGTAGAAGTCCCAGCGGCGGTGGATCACCCGCGGACCGCCGAAGATCCGGAACGCGTTCCAGAAGCGGTCATCCCGGAAGCCGACATAGTGGACGCAGCGTGTCGTCACCGGGTCACGCCCCGGATCGCCGGGCGGCCAACCGCGCCAGCCGAGGCCGCACGGTCAGGGACAGCCGGTAGGCGGCCTCGGCGACCGGCAGCACGGGCCGGACTCCCAGCACGCGCCAATCGATCAGCCGTCCGAGCCAGCGCCAGGCCGGCAGGGTCCGCCAGAGGCACGCGAAGGCCGCGGCGCCGGAGACCAGCTGGCCATCCGCGGTGCGCACGTGGAAGCGCCGCAGGGCGGCGTCGCGCGGGAGATCCGGCCCGAGCGCCTGTGCCCCGCGGCCGACATCCACGAAGGCGAGCCGCTCCGCGCCCGCGCAACGGCGGTACTGGTCGATCTCGACCCGACAGAGCGGGCAGCCGCCGTCGTAGTAGACGCTGAGGGTCTGTCCGGGCGCGTCGTCGCTCATGGCCGGTCTCGAACTCCCTTCCCCATCTCCGGCCGGCGGCAGCCACCCCGTCATCCCGGAGCCGCGCAGCGGCGCCCGGACCCGAAGGGGGCACGCCGCAGGCGGGCCATCCAGACCCGCCGAGGCGACACGATTTGGCACCCGCGGCTCTGGGTTCCGGGCTCGCCTGCGGCACCCCGGAACGACGGGGCCGCAGCGGCGCCCGCGTCAGGCCGCGTCCGAGCGCCGCGGCAGCCGCCAGCCCGGCCGGACGAAGTGGCAGGTGTAGCCGTTCGGGATCCGCTCCAGGTAATCCTGGTGCTCGGGCTCCGCCTCCCAGAAATCGCCGGCCGGCGCGACCTCGGTCACGACCCGGCCGGGCCAGAGGCCCGATGCGTCGACATCCGCGATCGTGTCCTCGGCGACCTGCTTCTGCTCGGGCGTCACGTAGAAGATCGCGGAGCGGTAGCTCAGGCCGCGGTCGTTGCCCTGGCGGTTCGGCGTGGTCGGGTCGTGGATCTGGAAGAAGAATTCCAGCAGCTGGCGGAAGCTGATCGTCGCGGGGTCGAACGTGATCTCGATCCCCTCCGCATGCGTGCCGTGGTTGCGGTAGGTCGCGTGCGGAACGTCCCCGCCCGTGTAGCCGACCCGGGTCGAGACCACGCCCGGCAGCTTGCGGATCAGATCCTGCATGCCCCAGAAGCAGCCGCCGGCGAGAACTGCGCGTTCGATGCTCATGATACCGTCTCCACCTGAGGCAGGTAGGCGCCGTAGCCCTGCGCTTCCATGTCGTCCCGGTGCACGAAGCGGAGCGCCGCCGAGTTGATGCAGTAGCGCAGGCCGCCGCGGTCGCGCGGGCCGTCGTTGAACACGTGGCCGAGATGGCTGTCCCCGTGCGTGGACCGGACCTCGATGCGGACCATGCCGTGCGACGCGTCCCGGAGTTCGGTCACGTGCGCGGGGTCGATCGGCCGGGTGAAGCTCGGCCAACCGCAGCCGGATTCGTACTTGGCGGCGCTGGCGAACAGCGGCTCGCCGGAGACGATGTCGACGTAGATGCCCGGCTCCTTGTTGGCCAGGAGCGGGCCCGTGCCGGGCCGTTCGGTGCCGTTCTGCTGGGTGACCCGGTACTGCTCCGGCGTCAGCGCCGCGATGGCCTCGGGCGATTTGCGATAGGTTGTCATGGCGGACGTCCTTTGTTGCCGCCAAGATGGTGAGCGCGCCCGGGGTTGTCGAGCGCGCGACCGCGCCGCAGCCCGGCTCGGCCCCGAGGATGTTACCGCCTCACGGATCCCGGCGCCGCACGCTCAGGCGCGGTTCTCGGCGAGGATCGCGCTCAGGGCGCGCACCAGCTCCCGCGCCAGGAACGGCTTCTCCAGCCGTGGCCGGTCCCGGTAGATCGAGGTATCGGCCAGGCGCACGTCGCCCGTGGCGAACAGGTACGGCACCCCCAGCGCCCCCAGCCTGTCGGCGATCGGGTAGGCGTCATCGCCCGCCCCGAGGTTGACGTCGAGCACCGCCACGTCGGGGCGGCGCTCCTCGATCAGGTCCAGGGCCCTGTCCACGCTCGGCACCGGACCCAGCACCTCGGACCCGGCCGCCTGCAGCCAGCGCCTCATCTCGCTGGCGATCAGGTACTCGTCCTCGACGACCAGGACGCGGCGACCGGCGAGGGCAGCATCAGCGCGGGACATGGGCTCTCCGAGCGGGATCGATCAGGACACGCCTGGATCAACAGGGCACCGGGCCCACGGGTTCACAAAGGTCACGAGACGGGCATCTCGATCCGGCAGCGCACGCCGCCCGGCTCGAGGACGTATTCGACGTCGGCCTGCAGCGCGTAGGCGAGCGCCTCCTGGATCAGCTCCGTGCCGTAGCCGCGCCGGGGCGCCACGCCCTGGGGTACGGCGACTCCGCTCTCGATCCAGCTCAGCGCCAGCCGGCCGCGCGCCTGCGCGTCCTGCGCGACGTCCCACGTGACCGACAGGCGCCCGGAGCCGTCCTTCAGGGCCCCGTACTTCACCGCATTGGTGGTGAGTTCGTGCACGGCCAGGGCGAAGTTCTGCACCTGCCGCGCCTTGAGCCGGACCTCGGGTCCTTCGATCACGACGACGGGCGAGGCCTCGTCGGTGTAGGTGGCCAGCTCGGCCCGCACCAGGGCACCGACCGCGACGGTGTCGTGGCCGCCCTGGCTGAGCAGACCCTGCGCCCGGCTGAGGGCCTGCAGCCGCTCCTCGAACGCCTCCACCGATCCGCCCTGCCGCACCGTCCGGTCGGCGACGGCCGAGACGACACCGAGCAGGTTGC
This sequence comes from Methylobacterium sp. PvR107, assembly GCF_017833295.1. Classification (NCBI taxonomy): domain Bacteria; kingdom Pseudomonadati; phylum Pseudomonadota; class Alphaproteobacteria; order Hyphomicrobiales; family Methylobacteriaceae; genus Methylobacterium; species Methylobacterium sp. PvR107. The sequence goes on along the minus strand of NZ_JAFIBW010000001.1, from coordinate 3,564,732 downwards.
GCGCCCGGTGCTGCAGCTCGTTGACCAGAACCTCCTGCCGGGCCTGGAGCTGGCGGATGGCATCGATATCCGTCGAGGTGCCGAGCCATTCCACGGTGTGGCCCGCGGCGTCCCGCACCGGCAGTGAGCGGGTATGGTGCCAGAGCCAGGCCCCGTCGGCGGCGCGGCGCACGCGGTACTCGACATTGAGGACGCCATCGAGCCGGGCCCGGTCCCAGGCCTCCAGGGCCGCGTTGTGGTCATCCGGGTGCACGGCGTCGAGCCAGCCCATGCCGAGGCTCTCGTCCTGGCTCTGCCCGGTGAAGGCCAGCCATTGCGGGCTGCCCCAGGTCCATTGGCCATCCTCGGCCGAACGCCAGACGAGCTGCGGGATGCCTTCGATCAGCGCGCGCTGGCGGGTCTCGCTCGCGCGCAGGGCCTCGTGGGTCTCCCGCCGGTTCGTGGTATCCTGGCCGATCTTGAGGAAGCCGCGCAGGCTTCCATCCGCGTGGTGCAGGGCCCGGGTCGTGCCCTCGATGAACACGCGCGCCCCGTCCTTGCGCAGGTGCCAGCGGATGTTGGGCGCCGAGCCTTCCCGGCGCGCCGCCTCGAGCTCCTTCTCGTCGGCGTGCTGCCGACGGTCCGACGGCGTGTACAGGATGCTGCCGGGCTGCCCGATGGCCTCGTCGGCGGTCCAGCCGAACACCGCCTCCGCGCTCGGGTACCAGTCGGTGATCCGGTTCTCCGGATCGGTGGTGAAGATGGCGTGGTCCCGGGCGTTCTCGACCACGAGCCGGAAGCGCTCCTGGCTCTCGCGCAGGGCCGTCTCGGCCTGCTTGCGCGCGGTGATGTCGACGAAGGTGATCACGACGCCGGCGATGAAGTTGTCCACGCTGCGGTAGGGCAGGATCCGGACGATGTAGCGGGCTCCGGTGGCGCTCTCGATCTCCCGCTCGACCGCCGCCAGGGTCCGCAGCACCTGCCGGGCATCGGCCTGCAGTTCCTCATAGGCGAGGCGCGACTTGATGTGGCCGATCGGCCGGCCGGTATCGGTCTCGACGAGGTGAAAGATCTCGGCGACCGCCGGTGTGTAGTTCGTCACCCGCAAGTGGTTGTCGAGGAAGATCGTGGCGATCTGCGTGCTCTCGAGGAAGTTCTTCAGGTCGCTGTTGCTGCGCCCGAGTTCCTGCACCCGGAGGCTGAGTTCGCCATTGACGGTGGTCAATTCCTCGTTGAGCGACTGCAGCTCCTCCTTGGAGGTCTGCAATTCCTCGTTGGCGGATTGCAGCTCCTCGTTGAGGGACTGATATTCCTCGTTGGAGGCCTTCAGCTCCTCGCTGGTGGCCTCGGCCTCCTCGGCGGTCGCCTGGAGCCGCTCCCGTGTCTCGCGCAGCTCGGCTTCGAGCTGCTGGATGTAGGCCTGCTGGTCGGAGGAAGCGGTCGGGACGACGATCTGCCCGGGTCCCGGCGCGGCGTGCCCGTCCTTGAACAGGACGAAGTAGCTCCGCACCGGGCCGGAGGCGTGCTTGACCGGCTCGACCACGAGGTCGACGACGAGGCTGTGGCCGTTCACCCCGATGCGCCGGTCCTCGAGCTCGACGGTCTCCTCCGCCTCAGCGGCCCGCGACAGCGCCTCGCGCACGTCGAAGCGCAGGTCGGGGTGGATCAGCTGCAGGAGGTTCAGCGTCGCCGCCCCGCCGACCGGGTCGAGGTAGCGGCCCGTCCGGGCGGAGAAATGCAGGACGTTGTAGCCGTCGTCGAGGATCACGTAGGCCGGCGCGTATCGCTCCGCGAAGCGCTCGGCCCGCTGCGCCAGGGACGGCTCGATCGTGCTGGGCGCCACGCTGCGAACCGGCAGCCTCTCGGGAGGCAGCGAGGCCACCGTGAACGGGAAGTTGGGCAGCACCCGGTTGGACGCTTCCAGCCGGCGGAACACCCGGGAGCGGGGCTCGAGCGGCGCGAACAGGTTGGTGTGGCGGGAGACGTTCTCGGAATTGCCCAGGAACAGCACGCCGCTCGGCTTCAGCGCGAAGTGGAACAGCGGGATCACCTGGTTCTGCAGCTCGGCGTCGAGGTAGATCAGCAGGTTGCGGCAGGAGACGATGTCGAGGCGCGAGAACGGGGCGTCCTTGATGATGCTGTGTTGCGAGAAGATGCACATCTCGCGCAGCTCCTTGACCACGCAGTAGGTGTTGCCTTCCTTGACGAACCAGCGCGCCAGCCGCTCCGGCGACATGTCGTCCGCGATCGTGTGCGCGTAGCGGGCGGCGCGGGCCGCCGCGAGCGCCCGGCCGTCGAGATCGGTCGCGAAGATCTGCACCAGCGGCACCTCGTCGAGGGTGGCCATGTGCTCGCGCAGCAGGATTCCGAGGGAATAGGCCTCCTCGCCGGTGGAGCAGCCGATCACCCAGACGCGGATCCGGTCGTTCTGCGATTTGCCGGCGAACAGCTTCGGGACGATTTCGCGGGCGAGCAGCTCGAATTCGTTGGGATCGCGGAAGAACTGCGTGACGCCGATCAGCAGGTCGTTGAACAGCTCCTGGGCCTCGCTGGGCCGCTCGCGCAGCAGGTCGAGATAGGCGGCCGCGGAGGACATCTGAACGACCTGCATGCGCCGCTGGACCCGGCGCAGGAAGGTGCCGGGCTTGTAGCCGTGAAAATCGTGGCCGGTCCGCTTGCGCAGCACCGCCGCGATACTCCCCAGCGTGGCCGGGTTGTCGGCCGCGTCGGGGCGGGCGAATTCGGCGCCCGCCCGGATCTGCCGGATGCCGTCCTTGATCCGCTCCGCCAGCCGGTCGATCGGCAGCACCGCGTCGGCCAGGGCGGCGGGATGGTTGCTGCCCGCGAGTTCGCTGGAGCGCGATTCCTCGGTCTCCTCCGCGAGCGTCAGCCCGCCCGCCTCCTTCACGGCCTTGAAGCCGAGGGTGCCGTCCGCACCCGTGCCGGCCAGGATCGCCACGATGCTGTTGGCCTCCTCGTCGCTGGCCAGCGCCACGAGGAAGCTGTCGATGGTCCCGCGCGCGCCCGGCCTCTGCTCGGCGGGCTTGACCCGGAACCGGCCGCCCTCCAGGCTCATGATGACATCGGGATCGGGGAGGTAGGTCTTCCCCGCGACGAGCGGAGCGTCGTGCGCGACCGGGCTGGGGACGTGGCCGGCCTCGCGCAGCGCCTGCGTGAACGCCTCGGCGTCCAGCGCCTCCCGGTGCTGCAGCACGATGACGAGCGCCATATCGGGCTGCGGCGCCAGCGTGCGCAGAAGATGCAGCAGCGATTCCGGGCTCGCGGCCGAGGCACAGACCGCGACGACGGCGGGCCGCGCATCCGGGGGGGCCGCTTCGGGGGCGGACGTCACCATCGCGGCGCTGCTCCCGGACTCATGGACGCGCGCAGGGACGCGCCCCTGCGGGCAGCCGTCGCCCGCGCGGCCGGGAACCGCGGTTCCCCGCCGCCCGCCGAGATCGAAGCCGGGCCACGCATCACTCCTCCTGTGCTCCCTCATTACCCGAGGGCTCGGGCGAGGGAAGCGCCTTCAGGACGGCGTTCCGGATCGTTTCGGCATAGGCGCGATACTCGGCGGCGCGCTCCTCGTACATCTCGGCCAGCGCCCGCCGCCCGGCGCTGCGGCCGTCGGCGGCCATGCGCCGGACCAGCTCGGCCCGCTCCTCGATGATGCGCAGAGCCACCCGCAGGGCCTCGTCGACCGAGTTCTCCTGCTCCTTGGCGACGAGCTCGGCCGTATAGCCGTGGCCGACCTGGCAGCGGAAGCGCAGCGGCTTGCCGCTCGCCATGGTCGAGAGGACGCCGCCGCATTGCGGGCACGAGAGGGCCGCGGGGCTGCCCAGACGGCCGATCACGTCGCTGTCGACCCGGGAGCCGGCCGCGATGTCGACCTCGAGCCGCAGCTCCGGGGGCACCGGCCGCGGCGGGCCGGCGGGATCGCGCACGAGATCGGCGAGCACGTCGCCGATCCGGAGCGCCGAAAGGGTGAGATCGACCTCCAGGCCCGACAGCGCGCTGCGGGGCATCTCGTCGGCGATCGCGTCCGCCGGGTCCTGCACGAGCGCGAGGCCGCCGCAGCGCTTGATCGCATCCAGGCCGGCCGTCCCGTCGTTGAGGAGGCCGCTCAGGAGCACGCCGATCACCCGGGGTCCGTACGCGATGGCGGCCGAGCGGAACAGCGGGTCGATGGAGGGCCGGGCCATGTTCTCGCGGGGGCCGCGCCCGAGCCGGATCCGCCCGTCCGCCAGGATGAGGTGGTGGTCGGGGATGCCCAGGTAGATGTTGCCGGGGGTGATCGCCATGCCGTCCGCCGCCGGGTGGACCGGCAGGTGGGATGCCGCGGCCGTCACGGTCGCGAGCAGGCCGAGGCTTCGGGCGGGGATGTGGACCACGACGAACACCGCCGCCGGCAGGTCCTTCGGCAACGTGCTCAGGATCGTCTTGAGCGGGATGGTCGCTCCGGACGAGCCCCCGATGACGAGGATGTCGCGATTGCTCATGCTACGCCGCTCCTACGCCCCTGAGGAAACAACGCGGCCGGCAGCTTAGATCTCTGCTCGCTCACCGGGCCGGGTTGCGGAGCGGTGGGACGCGCCGGCGCCTGCCGGCACCCGAAGCGTCGCGGACGGCGCGTTTAGGCGGGTGGGCGCCTGGAGCAGCGGCTCGGTCTGTTCCAGCAGCGCGCGCGACTGCAGGATGGCGAGCTGCGAGGTCTCGATGAGCCAGCGGTCGTATCCGCCCGGCGCTCGGGTTCTGGACGGCAGATCAGACATGACGGCACTCCGTTCACTGCAGGCGAGAGCGCGCGTCTCTCAGCCACCAGCGCCCGGATCGACATCCGCTGATAGTGCACGCAGCATGCGCCCGGCGGCCCCGGATGTCCAATGCGGGCTCGATCCGCCCCGTGGACGCGGCACACCGGCGCGAGAGCATTGTCCGCCGAAGTGGTCACCGGTTCGGCGCAAGAGATTTTAGGCGGCTGCGGCCGCTTCGACCTTCGGCACGGCGAGGCCCATATGGCGGTAGGCGTGCCTGGTGAGGACACGCCCGCGCGGGGTGCGCTGCACGAAGCCGCGCTGGATCAGGTAGGGCTCGATGATGTCCTCGATCGCGTCGCGCGGTTCCGACAACGCCGCCCCGATCGTCTCGATGCCCACCGGCCCGCCCCCGAACGAGCGCGCGATCAGGCTCAGGTACTTGCGGTCCATCACGTCGAGACCCGCCTCGTCGACGTCGAGCAGCTTCAGCGCCCGGTCGGCGATCGCCCGCGTCACCGTCTCGGCCTCCGCCACGATGGCAAAGTCCCGCACCCGCCGCAGCAGGCGCCCCGCGATCCGCGGCGTGCCCCGCGCCCGCCGGGCGATCTCGTTGGCGCCCTCCGCCGACATGCCGAGGCCCAGCACCCGCGCGCCGCGGGCCACGATCTGCTCCAGCTCGTCGATCTCGTAGAATTCCAGCCGGATCGGGATCCCGAACCGGTCGCGCAGCGGCGTGGTCAGGAGCCCCGCGCGCGTCGTGGCGCCGACCAGCGTGAACTTGGGCAGCTCGATCTTGACCGAGCGCGCCGCCGGGCCCTCGCCGATGATCAGGTCGAGCTGGTAATCCTCCATGGCCGGGTAGAGGATCTCCCCCACCGGGTTGAGCCGGTGGATCTCGTCGATGAACAGCACGTCGCGCTCGTCGAGGTTGGTCAGCTGCGCGGCGAGATCCCCGGCCTTGGCGATCACCGGCCCGGAGGTCGAGCGGAAGTTCACACCGAGTTCGCGCGCCACGATCTGGGCCAGCGTGGTCTTGCCCAGGCCCGGCGGGCCGACGAACAGCACGTGGTCGAGGGCCTGCCCGGTCTTCTTCGCCGCCTCGATGAAGATCTGCATGTTCGCCCGCGCCGCCCGCTGGCCGATGAACTCGGACAGGCTCAGCGGACGGATCGTCTGGTCCGGCTCTCCGGCGGCCGCGGCGGCCTGCGGCGGGACCGGCGGCCCCTGCCGGAGCGGCCTGATCGGCGCGGCCATCTCAGGCCGCCACCTTGATCCGGTCCGCCGCCGACTCGAACGGCTGCACCAGGACCCGCCGGCCGGACATGTCGTGCACGCTCACCCGCCACTCGGACCAGTCGGTCCGGTTCGCCAGGGATTGCCGCACGTCGGAGGCGACCTTCCGGGCGCGATCGACCAGGCGTGTTGCGGCGCGCACCTCCGTGCCGCGCGCATCGAATACGCATTCGAGACCGTTGGTGCAGTGGAACCGGTACCGAGCCATCCCTCGCTCCTCCTCGTCCGCCCCGTGCGGCGTTCCTATTTGTTCACTATATGTTCTGAACTTCGCAGGATCCAGCCCCGGCGAAGGGTCGCAGCCCCGGCCGGGCGCGACGCCGATCCGGTGTGGCCGATCGGGGTGGCACGGAACAGGGCCCGCCCGGCCGGCTTACCGCCCAGACCGTTCCTCGCCGGCCCCGGGATCCCATGATGCGCGCCTCGCTCCTCGCCCTCCTGCTGGCCGCCGGCCTGGCGACGCCCGGCCGCGCCGCGGAGGCCCCGGCCGGGCCCGACGCGCTCAAGCCCATGATCCAGTCGGACAGCCTCGTCTTCAACGGCATCACCCGCTCCCAGGACGGCCGGCTGTTCTCGCCGTTCCAGCGCCAGAGCCAGAACGAGGGGATCGAACTCGGCGAGTGGCGGGACGGGAAAGCCGTGCCGTTCCCCGACGCGGGCTGGAACGCCTGGAAACAGGGCGACGACCCGGCCAAGGCGTTCGTGGCGGTCAACGCCATCCGGATCGGCCCGGACGGCGATCTCTGGGTGGTCGACAAGGGTGCGCCCGGCATGGGTGCGGCGCCGCTGCCGGGCGGCCCCAAGCTCGTGCAGATCGACCTCGCCCGGAACGCCGTGCGCAAGGTCTACCCGCTGCAGGCGGCCACCACCGACAAGAGCTTCATCGACGATTTCCGCTTCAACGGCCGCAGCGTCTACCTGACGGATGCCGGCCAGCCCGGGCTGATCGTGCTCGACCTCTCGACCGGCGGCCTGCGCCGGGTCCTCGACGGTCATTGGTCGACGATCGCGCAGCGCCCGCTCACCGGCCAGGGCCGGGTGCTGCGGGACGACAAGGGCAAGCTGCTGTTCATCCACGCCGACCAGCTGGAGGTCTCGCCCGACGGCAAGACCTTCTACTACCAAGCCTGCACCGGCCCGCTCTACAGCATCGAGACGCAGTATCTCGACGACGCCTCCCTGAGCGACGACGAGCGGGCCAAACACGTCAAGCTGTTCGCCGCCACGGTGGCCACGGGCGGCACCGTGATCGACGCGGCGGGCACGATCTACGCGAGCGACACCGACGGCCTGCGCATCCTCAAGATCGCTCCGGACGGAACGATGAGCACGCTGGTGCAGGACCCGCGGCTGGTCTGGGTCGACGCGCTATGGATCGACGAGGAGGGCGGCCTGTGGATCCCGGCCGCGCAGATGAACCGGACCCCGGCGATGAACGGCGGCGAGGCCTCGGCCGTGAAGTTTCCGACGACGATCTACCGGATGCAGATCGACGCCAAGCCGCTGCGCAACTGAGCGGCGGCCGGAGCAGGCCGGAGACCCGGGAGGGGCGGTCGAGCGTTGAATGCGGGACGCATCGGTGGCGCGGCCCGGCGCGCGACGGAGGATTGGACGGATCATGCAGGCCCTGAGGTTCTCCCGGCTTTGTCCCGTGCTGCTGGCTGCGGGTTTCGGCGCCGCTTCGCCGGTGCGGGCCGACGGCGCCCTCGTCGTCCAGGAGACCCGGCTTCACACACCGCCAGACTCGCACGAGCCGCAGCGCGCCCTGTTCGCGCTGCGGAACACGGGGCCCGATCCGGTGACGGAGGTGGCCGTCCAGTGCACGTTCACGGGTGCCGGCGGGGCAATCCTCGACACGCCGACGGCTGCGGTCCCGGCGATTGCCGCTGGTGCGACCGCGCAGGCCGAGACGATCTACTATGGCTGGCCCCGGGCGAGCGGCGCGGCCTGCCGGCTCGCCGCGCCGCGCTAGGGCCGCGACTTGGCGAAGCTGAAGGCCTTGACGGGCGAGGTGCGCTTTCTTTTCGCAGCCCACTCCGACGTCAGCCCCGCGCAAACGGATCGGCTGTCTGCGTACGAGACCGGACTGAGCCGGACCTCGGGCGGGCGCATCCGCTCGCCGATCCCAGCGCCGGCCAGGGCATGAGCGATCTCGCGGGCCTGATCGGCGCGACGCTCCGGCCCGACCGTGACAACGTCCCGACCGTGATCGAGGGCCCCCTTGTGGCAATCCACGGGCGGCACGTCTCGTCGCCGGCGAGGATGCTGCACGAATGGGCGACGAACGCGGTGAAATACGGGGCGCTCGGGTCCGACGCCGGGTCGCTGTCGGTGACCTGGAATCGGGACGCGGAGGCGCTGACCCTGGTCTGGCGCGAGCGTATGGCCCGCGTGGCCGAGCCGCGGCCCGGGCACGGCTTCGGCTCGCTGCTCTCGGGGATGTGCCTGTGGCAGCTCGAGGCGAATGTGGAGCGGCGCCACGGCGCGACCGAGGACCGGATCACCCTGACCGTGCCGGACGCGGCGCTCACACGGGGCTGATCGGCGCCAGGGTCTCGAACGTCGCTGTTCTGTCCTTGCGGTCAGGCCGTCCGGTGGTGGGCGGGCGCCGGAGTACCCGGCGCCCGTCGATCGTCAGTCGATGACCTCGACGATGCGGTGGGTGCGATCGACCAGGACCGGCTGGTCGTTCACGATCGTGTAGCGGTAGCCCGGACGCACCCGGTACTCGGTGGGAACGTCGTAATAGGTCACGCTGTCCTCCGGCAGAACGGTGCCGACCCGGACCGGGCCACCCCAGCTGTACGAGCGCGCACCGCGCTCGCGGACGTAGCTGCGGAAGCGCGGGCGATCGTCGACGCCCAGGATGCCGCCGACCGTGCCGGTGGCCGCGCCGACCGCACCGCCGACGATGCCGCCGACCGGGCCCGCCGCCGCCGCGCCCGCATCGGCGCCCTCGGCGGCCCCGCGCAGGGTGCCCTGCGCCTGGGCGGCCATCGGCAGGGACAAGAGGCCGGCGGTCGCCAGCGCGAGGAGGAGCCTGTCGGTCATGTGCGCGTCTCCGTGAGCGTCAGAGCGATGTCAGCCGCGGGAGTTCAGTTGCAGCCTTCCTTGTGGATGGTCTTGGAATTGCCCATGCCGTCCTCCTTGTGGACGGTCTTCGAGCCGCAATCGACGCTGCCGGTGGTGACCTCACGGCGCTCGACCGTGGTGTCGCGGTGATCGACGACGGCGGGCCCGTCGCGGCGAATAACGGTGGTCTCCTCGGCGCTCGCCGCACCGCACAGAGCCGCGAACAGGGCGCCCGAGAGAATGATGTTCCGCATAAGTTAGCCTCCAGAGTTCAATCGAAGGCAGCAACGGCAAGCGCGAAAAAGGGTTCCATACAAAACCACCTGTACAACAGTGGGCCGCCACCGTTGAAGACGCGTATTGATTGCGGGCAATCGAGTACATCCCAACCGACTGGACAGGTCAGATGTGCCGTTTGCATCGGCGCACCGAGTCGGCGCCCAGCGCTTTGGTGGTGCGGTGGCTCCCCGCCCGCGGCGTGGTTCGACGGCGCGTCGTGGGCGGGATGCCATCGGCGCAGCATGTCCCGCGTCGGTCCCGCGCGTGACGACGGGTCGCGGCGCCGTCCCCGGCCAGCCGGCCGTGGCCCCGTTGCCGCGCCTCCCGAGAGCCCCGATCTTCGACTCTCGGGTGAGAACCCCTGCTTGTGGACTCTCCGATCTGAACTCTTGGGCGCGCCCGCCTGGACGCACCCGGTCCGGGCATGAACCAGCGCGCGATGCCACAGCCTGTCGACCGCCATCAGCCCGTCGAGGCGCTGGCCGGCACGATCGAGCGCGTCACCTTCCACAGCCCGGAAACCGGCTTCTGCGTCCTCAAGGTCCAGGCGCGTGGCAAGCGCGATCTCGTGCCGGTGATCGGCCACGCGCCGGCGATCGGCGCGGGCGAGTGGATCACCGCCACCGGCATCTGGCACACGGACCGCCAGCACGGCCTGCAATTCAAGGCCGACACGCTCAAGGTGACGCCGCCCACAGGCGTCGAAGGCATCGAGAAGTATCTCGCCTCCGGCCACATGCGCGGCATCGGCCCCGCCATGGCCAAGCGCATCGTGGCGGCCTTCGGGGAAGGCACTTTCGAGATCATCGAGGCCGAGCCCGGCCGGCTCACCGAGGTCGCGGGCATCGGGCCCAAGCGCGCCGCCCGCATCGTCGCCGGCTGGGCCGAGCAGAAGGCCGTGCGCGAGATCATGCTGTTCCTGCACGCGCACGGCGTCGGGACCGCCCGGGCGGTGCGGATCTTCAAGACCTACGGCCACGCGGCCATCGCGGTCATGACCGAGGATCCCTACCGGCTGGCCAAGGACATCCGCGGCATCGGCTTCAAGACCGCCGACGCCATCGCGATGAAGCTCGGGCTGACCCGGGAGGCGCCCCAGCGCCTGCGGGCCGGGATCTCCTTCGCGCTGCAGACCGCCACCGATGCCGGCCACTGCGCCCTGCCGGTGGCGGATCTCGTCGCGCTGGCGGTCGACCTCCTCGGGGTGGAGGCGCCGCTGATCCGCACGGCGCTCCTCGCCGTGCTGGAGACCGGCGAGGTCGTCCAGGACATCATCGGCGACAAGGCCTGCATCTTCCTGGCCGGCCTGCACGCGGCCGAGCGGGCCATCGCCGAGCGGCTCCGGCGCCGGGCGGCGGGCGGCCCGCCCTGGCCGGAGATCGACCTCGCCCGGGCCCTGTCCTGGGTGGCGGAGAAGACCGGCAAGACGCTCTCGCCGTCGCAGGAGGCGGCCGTGCGGCTCGTGCTCGGCGCCAAGCTCGCGGTGGTGACCGGCGGGCCGGGGGTGGGCAAGACCTCGACGCTGGACACGATCCTGCGGGTCCTGCAGGCCAAGGGGGTCCGGGTGCTGCTCGCCGCCCCGACCGGCCGGGCGGCCAAGCGTATGAGCGAGCAGACGGGGCTGGAGGCCAAGACCCTCCACCGCCTGCTGGAGATCGACCCCAAGCACGGCGGCTTCTCGCGCAACGAGGAGAACCCCCTCCCCTGCGACCTGCTGGTGATCGACGAGACCTCGATGGTCGACGTGCCGCTGATGAACGCGCTGACCAAGGCGGTGCCGGAGCATGCGGGCCTGCTCCTCGTGGGCGACGTCGACCAGCTGCCCTCGGTCGGCCCCGGCCAGGTGCTCGCCGACGTGATCGCCTCCGGCGCGGTGCCGGTGGCGCGGCTCACCGAGGTGTTCCGGCAGGCGGCCGAGAGCCGGATCGTGGTCAACGCCCACCGGATCAACGCGGGCACGATGCCCGAGCCCGCCCCCCGCGGCGCCGAGAGCGACTTCCACTGGATCGCGATCAACGAGCCCGAGCCGGCGGTGCAGACGCTGATCGAGGTGGTGACCCGGCGGATCCCGGCCCGGTTCGGCCTCGATCCGGTCCGCGACGTCCAGGTGCTCACCCCGATGCAGCGCGGCGTGCTCGGCGCGCGCAACCTCAACCACGAACTCCAGGCGGTGCTGAACCCGAACCCGCCGGTCTCGGTGGAACGCTTCGGCTGGCGCTTCTCCCCCGGCGACCGGGTGATGGAGAGCCAGAACGACTACGACCGGGAGGTGTTCAACGGCGACCTCGGCACCGTGGCGCGGATCGATCAGGACGAAGGCGCGGTGATCGTCGATTTCGAGGGCCGTGAGGTCGTCTACCCCTACGGCGAGCTCGACACGCTGGTGCCGGCCTACGCCACCACCATCCACAAATCGCAAGGCTCGGAATATCCGGCGGTGGTGATCCCGCTGGCGATGCAGCACTGGACGATGCTGGCGCGCAACCTCCTCTACACGGGGGTGACGCGCGGCAAGCGGCTCGTGGTGCTGCTCGGGCAGCGCAAGGCCGTGGCGGTGGCGGTCCGCGGCGGCACCCAGAAGCCACGCTGGACCAAGCTGCGGGACTGGCTGAGCCGGTGAAGCCGAAGGGCGGTCAGACCCGCCACCGCCCCCCTCTCCCGCTGCGGTGGGGAGGGGGCGGAAGCGGCGGCCGCTAAACCCGCACCGTGCCGTAATCCATCCGCTCGAGATCCGCGATCAGCCCCGGCCCGGTCGGCGCCCAGCCGAGCCGGGCCTGCGTCCAGGCGCTGGAGGCCGGCATGTCGAGGCCGACGAAGGCGGCGAGCCAGCCGAAATGGCCGGCCTCCCCGGGCGGCAGGCTGACGACCGGCACGCCGAGGCCCCGCCCGATCACCGCCGCGATGGCGTGGGCCGGGACGCCCTCCTCGGCGACCGCGTGGTAGCGCGCGCCGGGCTGCGCCGCCTCCAGGGCCAGCCGGTAGAGCCGCGCCACGTCGTAGACCGGCCCCGCCGGCCAGCGGTTGGCCCCGTCCCCGATAGAGGCGGACACGCCGGTCCGGCGGGCCAGGTCGATCAGGTAGGTCACGAGCCCCTGCTTGACCGTGTCGTGGACCTGCGGGAGGCGCATCACCGAGACGTTCACCCCCGCCTCCAACAGAGCCGCCCCCGCCAGCTCGGAGGCGATGCGGGGGTTCGGATGCGCGGTGTTGAAGACGTCCTCGGTCGCCGGGACGCCCGGCGCGGGGCAGCCGATCCCGGTCCCCGAGGTGATGACCAGAGGCCGGTCAGACCCTTTCAGGGCCTCACCGAGCGCCGCGATGGCACGCCGGTCCTTCTCGCAATTGGCGACGAAGTTCGTGAAATCGTCGTGGTCGAAGGCGGCGTGGATCACGCCGTCGGCCCGGGCGGCGCCGTCACGCAGGCGGTCGAGGTCGGTGAGGTCGCCCCGGAGCGGCTCGACCCCGGCCTCGGCGAGCCTGCGGGCCCCGGCATCGGACCGGGTGAAGCCGAGGACCTGATGCCCGGCCGCCTGGAGGTCCGGGATCAGGGCCGAGCCGATGAAGCCGGTGGCGCCGGTGAGGAAGATGCGCATGGATCGCGTCCGTTGATGGGGGAGCCCCAGTGTCGGCGCGCGGTCCATCCTGTTAAAGACGTGATCGTATACGGGTATAGCGGCTAACAGGATCGCGATGCCGGCCGGTTCCGAGACGCTTCTGGGCACATACCTGCGAGACCGGCGCGCCAAGCTCGATCCGGCCGCCCTCGGCTTCGCCGGGCGGCGGCGCACGCCGGGCCTGCGTCGGGAGGAGGTCGCCCAGCGCGCGAACATCAGCGCGACCTGGTACACGTGGCTGGAGCAGGGGCGCGGCGGCGCGCCCTCGGCGGACGTGCTGAACCGCATCGCCACCGGGCTGATGCTGACCGAGCCCGAACGCGAGCACATCTTCATGCTGGCCCTCGGCCGGCCGCCGGAGGTCCGCTACAGGCCGGCCGCGGGGATCACGCCGCGGCTGCAGCGGCTGCTCGACACGCTCGAGACCAGCCCGGCGCTGGTCAAGACCGCGACCTGGGACGTCGTCGCCTGGAACCCGGCCGCCGCCGTGGTGCTGACCGACTGGGCCACCGTCCCGCCCGGTGAGCGCAACATCCTGCGCCGCATGTTCGGTGACCCGCGGGTGCGGGCGGCGCAGCACGATTGGGAAAGCGTGGCCCGGGTCGTGGTCGGCGCGTTCCGGGCGGATGCGGCCCGGGCCGGCGCCGTGTCGGAGGTCGGCGCGCTGGTGGACGAGCTCTGCCGGACCAGCCCGGACTTCGCCGCCCTGTGGCGCGAGAACGACGTCCACCCGCACGGGGACGGGGTCAAGCAGATCCGGCACCCCGTCCTGGGCTGGATCGAGCTGGAATACTCGGCCTTCGCGGTCGACGGCCGGCCCGATCTCGGCCTGATCGTCTACAGCCCGGTCGCCGAGGTCGTCCGCGACCGGATCCGCACGCTGCTGCAGGAGCGCCGGCCGGAACGGCCCTAGCGCTCGGCCCGCGCCAGACGCGTGACCAGGATCCCGAGCCCGATCGCCGCGCCGGTGAGCGCGAGCTTGGCCGCCAGTCCGGACCGGTTGTGGGCCAGCTCGGCCCGGGCGCCCATCTCGGCCGGGACGTTGGGCACGCGGCCCCGCGCGAGGTCGTCGACCACGCCCTCGACGACGTTCACCCGGTCGGCCGCCATCAGCATCAGCCAATGCGCCCACTGGGACTCGCTGTACCGGAACGCCTGCCGACCGGTCCGGCACCGAAGACCACGACCGTGAATTCGTGGCCGAACGTCATGCCGACGCGCGTATCCGGCACCATGCCATGGTACAGGTGAAGATCAGATCCGCAGATGCTGGTCCGCGTAACCCGGATGATCGCATCCTCAACATGCTCGCACACGGGAACCGGCTTGCGATCGACGGGCACGCGGTAGGGCCCGCGGCTTCGTCAGGACCAGCACGGGCCCTCCAGTGCACGAAGACAGATCTGCGGCGGTGGATACGCCGCCGGCGCTGCGGGCCGCCGGCGCGACAGCCGGAGCAGGGATCATCCTGGAGTCAGGGCGGAAGGGGCGTCCCGGATAGGGGCCGCCGTGCCGGCCGGCTGACGAACCGGGAGCCGGCGAGCAGGAAGCGCCAGGGCGTCTCCGCGCCGCGCGTGATCCCGATGCGCCGGTCGCTCACCACGTCGGCCGCCCCCATGCGGGGCTCGAAGCGGAACGGCGCCTGCCCGAGGGGCGCTCCGTCCAGCGCGCCGGTGATGCCGAGCGCCTGGGCGAGGCGACCAGGACCGGCGCAGAGCAGCCGCGGCTCCGCCGTGCCCCGGCGCGCCCGCATGGCGGCGAGCCCCTGTGTCGGCTCGATCGCCCGGATCAGCACCGCGCCGCCGGCCGCGCAGACGAGGTTCAGGCACCAGTGCATCCCGTAGGAGCGGTAGACGTAGACGTGCGCGGGCGGCCCGAACATGCTGGCGTTGCGCCGCGTCGGACCATTGAAGCTGTGCGAGGCCGGGTCGGTCCGGTCGTAGGCCTCCGTCTCGACGATCACGCCGCCGGCCTCCCCGACGAACAGCCGGGCGCCGACCAGGTCGGGCGCCACGGCGGTGGCGCTCCGGGCGAAATACGTGTCCAGCATCGGGGCTCCGGGTCGGGCTGCTCGATTCCGCAACCCACGCATCCGCCCCGTCGTTCCGGGGCCCCGCAGGCGAGCCCGGAACCAGAAATGCAAAGCGTTCAAGACCTTGGAGTGCCGACGGCTCCGGACTGCCCGCCTCCGGCTTGCCCTCCGGGTCCGGGCTCCGCTGCGCGACCCCGGAGCGACGAGGCGATGATCGAGACGGGCAGCCGCGGCTTCCCGATCGGGCAACCCACGCCGCGTCCCTCGGGTTGAATCCACCACATGGACACGATCGCGCCGGGGAGGCATCGGGACCTGAGCACTTCCGAGACGGCCGATGTCGCCATCGTGGGCGCGGGTGCCGCGGGCCTCGCCGCGGCGCGCCGGCTGGCCGAACGGCGGCCGGCATTGCGGATCCGCGTGGTCGAGGCGGCGGAGCGCCCTGGCGGGCGGGCCCACACGATCGTGCCCCCCGCGACCGGTGCCCCCCTCGACCTCGGCTGCGGCTGGCTGCACGGCGCCGAGAGCAACCCCTGGCTGCCGATCGCCGAGGCGCTCGGCCTGCAGGTCGACCGCACCCCCGCCCCCTGGGACGTGCAGCACCGCGATCTCGGCTTCCCGCCGGAGGACCAGGCGGCCTACGAGGCGGCCGCCGAGGCCTTCGCGGCGCGACAGGCGGCAGCGGCGCGGGATCCGGTTGACCGCCCCCTCGCCGACCTCCTCGAACCGGGCAATCCGTGGAACCCGCTCCTCGACGCGGTGAGCGGCTACGTGAGCGGTGCCGAACTCGCGGACCTCTCGCTCCACGATTCGGCCCGCTACCGCGTCCACGGATCGGACTGGCGGGTGGCGGAGGGCTACGGGCGCGCGGTGGCGGCGTACGGCGCCGGCCAGCCGGTGACGCTCGGCACGCCGGTGACCCGGATCGATCATGGCGGGGCCGGTCCGATCCGGCTGGAGACCCCGCGCGGCACCCTCCAGGCCCGCGCCGTCGTCGTGACGGTCTCGACCAACGTCCTGGCGGAGGGCGGACTCCGCTTCGCGCCGGCGCTGCCCGACAAGGAGGCGGCCGCGCAGGACCTGCCGCTCGGGCTCGCCAACAAGGTCTTCCTGCACCTCGCCGCGCCCGAGGCGCTGCCGGCGGACGGGCACCTGATCGGCAACCCGCGCAGCGCGCGCACCGGTGCCTATCACCTGCGCCCGTTCGGCCGGCCGGTGATCGAGGGGTATTTCGGCGGCGCCCTCGCCCGGGAGCTGGAGCGGGCCGGGGACGCAGCCGCCACCGCCTTCGCCCTCGACGAGCTGGCCGGGCTGCTGGGCGCGGCGTTCCGCCGGCGGGCGTCCGGCCTCACCGTGACGCGCTGGGGTCAGGACCCGTCGGTGCGCGGCTCCTACGCGTATGCCCGGCCCGGCGCGGCCGGCCAGCGCGCGATCCTGGCGGCGCCGGTGGAGGGCCGCCTGTTCTTCGCCGGCGAGGCGACCTCCCCCGATGCCTTCACCACCGTGCGCGGCGCCTACGAATCCGGGCTGCGGGCCGCCGACGAGGTCCTCTTGGCCTTCGCGGGCGAGCCCCCTCTCGACCCGCGAACGGGGCCCGAACAGAAATAAATCGGACGTGCCGGAAGTCTTGCTGGTACCAGGGTCGGCGAATTGCGGGCCCACGGCCGATCCGATCGGATCTCCCAGCACGATGCGCACAGCCTCGATCGCGACGCGACAGCTCACCGAGGATCCCGCGAAGGCCCGGCCGGCCACACCTGCCGCGCGATCCCGGCCGCCCCTGACCCTGCGCCGCCTGCGGCTGGCGAGCGGCCTGATCCTGTTCGGCTACGTGCTCACCCATCTGAGCAATCACGCGCTGGGCAACATCTCCCTCGACGCCATGGAGGACGGGCTCAGCCTCGCCTCGGCACTCTGGCTCAACCCGCTCGGGCTGACGCTGCTCTACGGCGCGCTGCTGGGCCACCTGCTCCTCGGACTCCAGGCGCTCTACGCCGCCCGCTTCTTCCGCTGGCGGCCCTCCGAGGCCCTGCAGCTCGTCTCCGGCCTGCTGATCCCGCCGCTGCTGATCAGCCACATCACCGGGACCCGGATCTCGTTCGTCACCGAGGGGCTCGACAAGGGCTACGCGCAGGAACTCTACGCCTTCTGGGTGGCGTCGCCGCCGCTCGGCCTGATGCAGGTCGCCGTGCTGGTCATCGCCTGGATCCACGGCTGCACGGGGCTGTATTTCTGGCTCCGGCTGAAGCCCGCCTTCGCGCGCGCGGCGCCCTGGCTGCTGGCCCTCGCGGTCCTGGTGCCGGTCCTGGCGCTGCTGGGCTTCGCGCAGGGCGGCCGGATGATCCTCGCCCTGGCGCAGGACCCGGCCTGGCGCGCGGAGGCGCTCAAGCCCGTCCATGTCGGGTTGCCCGATCAGGTGGCGCGGCTCACCGGCATCCGGGACCGGATGCTCCTGACCTACGCGGCCCTGGTCGGCGCGGTGATCGCGGCGCGGGGCGCGCGGACCTTCGCGGAGGTCAAGCGCGGGACGATCCGTCTCAGCTACCCCGACGGGCGGGTGGTCCGGGTGCCCCGCGGCACCAGCGTCCTGGAGGCAAGCCGCCGCAACCGGATTCCCCATGCCAGCGTCTGCGGCGGCCGCGGCCGGTGCTCGACCTGCCGGATCCGGGTGACCGATGGCAGCGACGGCACGCCGGCCCCGGGCCGGGCCGAGCGGGCCGTCCTGGAGCGGATCGCGGCGGGTCCCGGCGTCCGCCTCGCCTGCCAGTTCCGGCCCGAGACCGACCTGTCGGTGGTGCCGCTGCTGCCGCCGCAGCCGCGGATGCGCCAGGCGGACCTGCTCGACCGGGCGCAATCCGGCGAGGAGCGCTTCATCGTGGCGATGTTCGTCGACCTGCGCGGCTCGACCCGGCTCGCCGAGGAGCGCCTGCCCTACGACACGGTGTTCATCATCAACCGCTTCCTCAGCGCGGTCGGCGATGCGGTGCGGGAGGCCGGCGGCTCGACCAACCAGTTCCTCGGCGACGGGCTCCTGGCCCTGTTCGGCCTGGAGACCGAGCCCGAGCAGGCGGCCCGGAACGCGCTGCGGGCGATCGACGGCATCGCCGACGCCGTCGAGACCCTGAACCGGCTGCTGGCGGAGGATCTGGAGCACATCCTGCGCTACGGCGTCGGCGTCCATGCCGGCCCCGCGATCGTCGGCGAGATGGGGGATGCGACCGACGCGCGCTTCACCGCGCTCGGCGACACCGTCAACGTCGCGTCCCGGCTGCAGGGCCTCACCAAGACCCTGAGCTGCGTGGCCGTGGTGTCGGAGGCGGTCTACCGGGCAGCGCGCGTGACGCCGGAGGCGATCCGCGACATCGCGGTGGACGGCCGGTCGGAGGCCGTCCGGGTCAGCACCCTGGGCGGCCTCTGACGCCGTGCCTGGAGGGGACGCACCGTCCTTCCGGGGCGCCGCAGGCGAGCCCGGACCCGAAGGGGCACGCCGGCGGCGGGCAACCTGGAACCGCCGGCGGCGCCATGCCGGCAGCGCGCCGAGGTTCCGGATTCCGGGCCCTGCCGCGCAGTCCCGGAATGACGGGTTTGTCGGTCTGAGGCGCGGTCTGATGGATGCGGATCCCGGGCCTCAGGCCCGCTGCCGCTCCGTCCCGAGGCGCGGCGCCAGGGCCAGCATCAGCGGCACCACGGCGAGCGCCGTCCCGGCCGCCGCCACCGCCGCCCAGTGCGGGCCGGCCGCGTCGCCGAGCCTTCCGTAAAGGAGGGGCGCCGCGAGCGCGCTGCCGCCGAGCGTCCAGGTGTAGAACACCGCGAAAGCGTGCTCGACCCGGCCCCCAGGGGCCAATTCCGGCACCGTGCCGTAGAGCACCGACGAGGTGCCGTTCAGCATCACGCCGAGCAGCGGCAGCAGGATCAGCCCGGGGGCCAGCGGCAGGACGATCACCGCCAGGATCGCCAGCGCCGTCCCACTCTCGGTGAGGATCACGGTCCGGGTCACGCCGAGATGCGCCCCGAGGCGCCCGCACACGGCCTTGCCCAGCGCGCCGCCGACGAAGACCAGCGACAGGGCGAGGCCCACCGTGGTCAGCGCGGCGCCCTTCTCCTGCAGCAGGAACGGCAGGTAGAGCAGGAAGGCCGGCCGGGCGGCGTTGTCGAGCATGCCGATGGCGACGAGCAGCCGGAAGCCGGTGCGGCTGCCCGATCCGCCGGAAGCCCGGTGCGTCATCTGTTTCGCCGCCGCACGCCCGCCGCGTGACTCCGGCTCACGCGGCAGAAGCCGCCCGACCGCCAGCGCCACGACGATCCCCGCCCCGGCGATCACCCAGAGCGCGTGCCGCCAGCCCGTCAGGGTCAGCAGGAGGCCGACCACGGGCGGCACCGCCGCCTTCCCGAGATCGCCGGTGAAATTGTAGGTGCCGAGGGGCCCGCGGGCGTCGGTCCCGTAGGCCCGGGCGATCACCGCCGAGGCCAGGGGATGCTGGGTGCTGCTGCCGGCGCCGCCGAGCAGCAGGCCGATCCCGAGGCCGACGAGTCCGCCCGAGGCGCCCGCGATCGCGTAGCCCGCCGCGCTGAGCACGGTGCCGAGCACCAGCACGGTCCGGGCGCCCCATGCCTGGGCGAGGCGGCTCGCCGGCATCTGCAGCGCCGCCAGCGCCCCGTTGTAGAGCGAGCGCAGGAACGCCAGGGCGACGTAGTCGAGGCCGAACTCCGCCTGCCAGACCGGCAGCAGCACGTAGATCAGGTCGGTGTAGCCATCATGCAGGGCGTGATTCACGCCGGTGGCCACCAGGGTGCGCCGGGCGTCCGGCAGCGCGGCATGTTCGGAAGACGCAGTCAGATCGGACGCGACGGACATCCAGCCATCCTTCGTGGTTCGGTCACAGGATGGCCGCCTGGTTCGTGGCTGACAAACGACTTATGTTGACGCACGCGTGAGGAAACCTGACCCGTGCATCGCCGTCTGCCACCGCTCAACGCCGTGAAAGCCTTCGAGGCGGCCGCGCGGCACGGGAGCTTCACCCGGGCGGCCGACGAGCTGCGGGTGACCCACGGCGCGGTCAGCCGGCACGTCCAGACGCTGGAGGCCTGGCTCGGGGTGCCGCTGTTCGAGCGCCACAACCGGCGCGTGGCCCTCACCGAGGCCGGCAGCGCCTACGCCACCGAGATCGGCGCCGCCCTCGACCGCATCGCCCTGGCCACGGCCCGCCAGGCCGAGCGTGGCCGACCGCGCCTGCTGCACGTGAACGCACTCGCCACCTTCACCCTGCGCTGGCTGATCCCGCGCCTGTCCGGCTTCCAGGTGGCCAACCCGTCGATCGAGGTGCGGCTGACGACCTCGAACGTGCCCCTGGCGCAGCTCGCGGACCCGTTCGATGTCGCCATTCGCGGCGGTCCGGATCAACGCCCGGGCCATCGCGCCGAGCCGTTCCTGTCCGAGCGGCGCATCCCGGTCTGCAGCCCGGACCTGCTGCGGCGGCTGCCGCTCCAGGTGCCGGAGGATCTCCGGCAGCACACGCTGCTGCACGCGGCAACGCTGCCGCGGGTCTGGCCGGACTGGCTGCGGGCGGCGGGCGTCCCGGACCTGGCGCCGCAGGCCACGGTGACGCTGGAGCATTTCTACCTGACCCTTCAGGCCGCCCTCGACGGGCTCGGCGTCGCCATGGGGCCCGAGCGGCTGATCGCCGACGACGTGGCGGCCGGCCGCCTGACCCTGCCCTTCGCGGGCCCCGCCCTGCCGGCGCGGAGCTACTACACCTACGTCCCGGAGCCCCGGGCGGAGGATCCGGCGGTGCGGGCCTTCTGCGGCTGGCTCGCCGAGGCGGCCCGGCAACCGTGACGTCCCGTCTTCGCCAGCGCAGCGAAGCGACCCAGGGCAGCCCGACCTCGGCCGGCATGGCGCCGACGGGATGGCTTCGCTGCGCTCGCGAAGACGGCGGTGACGTGCATACGGGGATGGCGCGCCTCGTCCGCCCGGCGCATGGATCGGATCCGGAACGCCCCCGACCGCGTCCGGGTTGGCGTGAGACGCTTCTGCCGAAGGTGACCGCATGGCGCGCAAGCGTCTTCGTCCGACGATCGAGAGCCTGATCGAATCCGTCGACCGGCTCGGCCTGTCCCCCGACGCGGTCGACCTCGACCGGCTCCTCACCCATCTCGCGCTGCCCGACTACGGCGCCGAGGTGGCGGACGAGCGCGTCGCCGGCGCCTTGCGCGAGATGCAGGCGGCCCGGGTCTTCGCGGAGACCGGCATCCCGGCGATCCGGAAGGCGATCCCCGCCCTCCGGGCCGTGGTGACCAAGGACCACCGCATCACCTGGCTGATCCGGACCGAGATCCCGCTCCTCGACAACGGCCGCCTCGACCTGCGCGTCGACATGGCCCCCGAGCCGGAGGCGGCCGAGATCCTCACCCGCATGGCGGCCCGGAACGACCCGGCGCACCGCCTGGAGCCCTTACGCGAGGCGGTGGCGCGAACGGCCCTCCAGGCCACGCGCGCCCTGCACAAGCCCGTCGACCGGCTGCGGGCACAGCTCCTCGTCGACCTGCGCGAGGTTGGGGCCGATGCCGCCGCCTACATCGCCCATATGGACCGCTCGCTCCGATCCCGGGTGTTCACCTACGGCCCGAAGCTCGCCCGCGGCCTCAACGACACGCTCACCCCCGTCCGTCGGCACGCCAAGGCGGTGGCGCGCGAAGGCTCGCGCCTGCGCCGCCTGCGCGATCAGGTCGGCTTCGGTGCCTATATCGAGCGCTTCACCGCCGCCCGGCGCCTCAACCGGAAAATCCTGTTCCACATGGGGCCGACCAATTCCGGCAAGACCTACGCGGCCCTCCAGCATCTGACGGCGGCCGAGACCGGGGCCTACCTCGCGCCGCTCCGGCTCCTGGCGCTGGAGAATTACGAGACCCTGCGGGAGCGGGGCTTGCGCGCCGGCATGATCACCGGCGAGGAGGTGCTGGGCGAGGCCAACCCGACCCACACCGCCCGCACCATCGAGACCGTCGACCTGACCCGACCGATCGACGTCGCGGTGATCGACGAGATCCAGATGCTGTCGGATCCCGACCGCGGCTGGGCCTGGACCAACGCGCTGTTCGGCGTCGCCGCCAAGACCGTGATCGTCTGCGGCTCCGACGACGCCCTGTCGTATGTCCGCCGCGCCGCCGAGGCCGCCAACGAGTCCCTGGAGGTGATCCCCTTCACCCGCAAGTCGCCGCTCCTGCTCATCGAGGAGCCGGTGCCCCTGGAGAAGGTCGAGGCCGGCGACGCGGTCGTGGCCTTCTCCCGCCGGGCCGTGCACGAGAACCGCGAAATCCTCGTGGCGCGGGGCCACCGGGTCGCGACGATCTACGGCGCCCTGTCGCCGGAGGTCCGCCGCGCCGAGGCCGCGCGCTTCCGCTCCGGCGAGGCCAACGTGCTGGTGACCACCGACGCGATCGGCATGGGGCTCAATCTCGGGCCGCTCAAGCGGATCGTGTTCTCGGCGGTGCGCAAGTGGGACGGGACCGCCGAGCGGGCGCTGACCCATTCGGAGATCCGGCAGATCGCCGGCCGGGCCGGCCGCTACGGCCATCAGGATGTCGGCTACGTGGCGGCGACCGACCCGTATGCCGCCGAGCCGATCCGGACCGCTCTCTCGGGCGCCCCGACGGCGCCGGCGGCCGACACGCGCTTCTTCGTCCGCCCGGATCTCGGGGCGATCCGCTCGGTCGCCGAGGAGATGCGCACGCACAGCCTGTACGAGGTGCTGACGCACTTCGCCCGGGCGACCTTCTACGCGGGCTCGCCGTTCCAGCCCTCGGCCCTGGAGGAGGTGCTCGACGTCGCCCGGATCGTCGACCGGGCGCGGCTGCCGATCGAGGAGAAATTCGCCTTCTCGGTCTGCCCGATCGACCGGCGCGACGAGATCGCCATGGGGCTGCTGGAGCGTTGGTGCCAAGCCCGGGCCGCCGGCCTCACGGTCCCGGCGCTGCGCGGCAACCTCGCGGGCGCGCTCGACTACCAGGAGCGGACCGTGAAGCTCGCCAGCGCCTATCTCTGGCTGTCCCGGCGCTTCCCCGAGACCTTCGACGACGTGGAGGCGATCCGCCACATGCGCGGCCACGCCAACGACGCCATCGAGCAGCACCTGCGCGAGACCGCGACCCGCAAGGCGGAGCGGCGCAGCCGGCGGAGTGGCGGGGCGCGGTGAAACGCGGCATCCGGGCATGAAAAAAGCCCGCTGCGCGGTTGGCGCGGCGGGCTTTTTCAGGTGACGTTGGTTACGGGGACAGGATTTGAACCTGTGACCTTCAGGTTATGAGTGTGTAGGGCGGTGACAAAACCATCCACTGGAGCGTCGGCGTCGTGCTGATGCGGGCGGCGTAAAAGCCGGCCAGTGGAGAAGCTTCTCTTTCGAGAGGAGCTGGGGATGTTTGCCGTGGAAGTCTACGCGGCCGTTCGGCAGTTCGTGTTTATCGAGGGCAACTCTCGGCGTGAGGCGGCTCGAGTGTTCGGGCTGAGCCGAGAGACGATCGCCAAGATGTGCCGGTTCTCCCTGCCGCCGGGCTATACGCGCTCGAAGCCGGTCGAGAAGCCGAAGCTTGGGCCTCTTCTGCCGGTGATCACGGCCATCCTGGAAACGGACCGAAGCGCGCCGATCAAGCAGCGGCACACGGCCAAGCGGATCTTCGAGCGTTTACGCGACGAGCACGGCTATGCCGGCGGCTACACGGTGGTGAAGGACCACGTGCGGATCTGCCGATCGCAGGGGCGGGAGACCTTCGTGCCGCTGGCCCACCCGCCTGGCCATGCCCAGGTTGACTTCGGCGAGGCGGTGGCCACGATCGGCGGCGTGCGTCGCAAGATCCATTTCTTCTGCATGGACCTGCCGCACTCCGACGCCTGCTTCGTGAAGGCATATCCGCGGGAGACCACCGAGGCGTTCCTCGACGGGCACGTCGCCGCCTTCGCCTTCTTCACGGGCGTGCCGCTGTCGATCCTGTACGACAACACGAAGATCGCGGTCGCCAAGATCTGCGGTGACGGGCAGCGCGAGCGCACGCGCGCCTTCACCGAGTTGGTGAGCCACTACCTGTTCCGCGACCGCTTCGGCCGTCCGGGCAGGGGCAACGACAAGGGCAAAGTCGAAGGGCTGGTCAAGTTCGCCCGGTCCAACTTCATGACCCCGGCTCCGGAGGCAGCTTCGTTCGAGGCGCTGAACGCTGATCTGGAGCGACGCTGCCGAGTCCGGCAGGATGAGTGTGCCGGTCGGTCTGCCGAGCTCATCGGTACGCGGCTCGTGGCCGACCGTGCGGTCCTGCGCGCCCTGCCGGCGGTCCCGCTGGAGCCGTGCGAGAAGCGGGCTGGTCGTGTCTCCTCGACCGCGCTGGTGCGCTATCACGGCAACGACTACTCGGTGCCCACCGCCTACGGCTTCCGGGACGTGCTGGTGAAGGGCTTCGTCGACGAGGTCGTGATCCTGTGCGGCGGGATCGAGATCGCCCGGCACGAACGCAGCTACGGCACCGGCGTGTTCGTCTCCGAGCCG
The DNA here is from genome assembly GCF_017833295.1 of Methylobacterium sp. PvR107. Classification (NCBI taxonomy): domain Bacteria; kingdom Pseudomonadati; phylum Pseudomonadota; class Alphaproteobacteria; order Hyphomicrobiales; family Methylobacteriaceae; genus Methylobacterium; species Methylobacterium sp. PvR107. The sequence goes on along the minus strand of NZ_JAFIBW010000001.1, from coordinate 3,540,176 downwards.
CTGCACTACCTCGCGCTGATCGAGACCAAGCCGAACGCCCTCGACCAAGCGGCGGCCCTCCAGGACTGGGATCTGCCCGAGGCGTTCCAGCACCTGCGCCATCTCCTGGAGGCGCGCATGGGCAACCGGGGCAAGCGCGAGTTCATCCAGGTGCTGCGCCTGATGGAGGCGATGCCCAAGGACGTGGTGGCCGCAGCCGTCGCGGAGGCGATCCGGCTCGGGGCGATCGGCTTCGATGCGGTCAAGCTGATTGCGCTGGCCCGACTCGAGCACCGACCGCCCCGGCTCGACCTGGCAGCCTATCCGCACCTGCCCAGAACCACGGTGCGGACCACCGTGGCTGCCGACTATGCCGTGCTGGTGCCGGAGGTGGCCGCATGAGCCCGGCGCGCGACGAGACCACGCCGGGCGTCCTGCTGGCTCACCACCTCAAGCAGCTCAAGCTGCCCACGGTGCTGCGCGAGTACGACAAGGTTGCCCGCGAGTGCGCTCAGAGCGGCCTGGACCACTCGCGCTACCTGTTGCGGCTGGTTGAACTGGAGCTGATCGACCGTGAGCGGCGCATGGTCGAGCGCCGCATCCGGGCGGCGCGCTTCCCGGCGGTGAAGAGCCTCGACACGTTCGACTTTGCCGCGATCCCGAGCCTGAACAAGATGCTCGTGCTGGAACTGGCCCGCTGTGGCTACATCCTCGGCCGGGAGAACGTCATCGCACTTGGCAACTCGGGCACTGGCAAGACCCACATCGCCTTGGCTCTCGGCTTGGCGGCTTGCCAGAAGGGCTTCTCGGTCACGTTCACCACCGCGGCCTCGCTGGTCAACCAACTCCTGGAGGCGCGCGACGAGCGTCGTCTGCTCCGGCTTCAGCGCGAACTAGCCGCGGTCAAGCTCCTGATCGTCGACGAACTCGGCTACGTGCCGCTGTCGTCGACGGGGGCGGAGTTGCTGTTTGAGGTCTTCTCGCAGCGCTACGAGCGTGGCTCGACCGTGGTGACCTCGAACCTGTAGCGCGGCGATCTGGATGAGATGTCAGCGACAATCAGGATGAGTGACCGGTGTCGCGGCGGGTTGATGATGAGCGGGTCGATCGACCGGCGCAAGGTGGCGTCGGGTCAGGTTCGTGTCGCGGAGCGTCACGCATCGGCAGTTTTGATTGTCGCGCGAGTTGGCGGTCGACCAGGACCGCGTTTCCGATCCAGGGCCGTGCGACGCCGGTAGCTCTCGACGTTCATCTCGAAGATGGTGGCATGGTGCACCAGCCGGTCGACGGCAGCGAGCGTCATGGCCGGATCGGGGAAGATCCGACCCCACTCGCCGAAGGGCTGGTTGGCGGTGATCATCAGGGAGCGGCGCTCGTAGCGGGCGCTGATCAGCTCGAACAGCACGCTCGTTTCGGCTTGGTCCTTGGTGACGTAGGCGAGGTCGTCGAGGATCAGCAGGTCGAAGCGGTCGAGCCGGCCGATGGCCGCCTCCAGGCCGAGGTCGCGCCGGGCGACCTGCAGCTTCTGGACGAGGTCGGTGGTGCGGGTGAACAGCACCTTGAAGCCGGCCTCGACGAGAGCGAGCCCGATCGCGGCGGCGAGATGGCTCTTCCCACCGCCAGGTGGACCGAACAGGAGCAGGTTGGCCCCCTGCGCCAGCCAAGCGTCGCCGGCGGCGACCGCCATGACCTGAGCCTTCGAGAGCATCGGCACGGCGGCGAAGTCGAAGCCATCGAGCGTCTTGCCGGGTGGCAGGCGCGCCTCGGCGAGATGACGCTCGATGCGTCGTCTGTCGCGCTCGGCCAACTCGTGCTCGGCCAGCGCCGCGAGGAAGCGGGCGGCAGGCCAGCCCTCCTTGTCGGCCTGTTCGGCAAAGCGGGGCCAGACGGTCTTGATGGTCGGCAGGCGCAGCTCACCGAGCATGATCCCGAGCCGGGCGGTGTCGACCGCGGTGGTGGTGCGGGCCAGGGCCTTCATGCCGCCCCTCCCGTCGTGACGCCGTCGAGGAGGCTCTCGTAGCTCGCCAGCGAGCCGAGGGCGACGTTGACGTGAGGGATGGTAGCCGGATCGGGTGCGAAGCGGGCACGCAGGACGGCTAGATCGGGCAGGCGCTTGGCGGCCAGTTCGACGGCCAGGCATTCGGCGAGTTCGGCCTCGCAGCCGCGGTCATGGGCCAGCGCAAGTAAATCGACGGCGATGCGGCAGGCCTGCCGTTCCGGAAGCGCGGCGCGCAGGGACTCAAAGGCGTGCCGGTAGGGTGCCCGCGGGAAGAGCCGGTCGCGGTAGACGAGGTTGAGCAGCGCCATCGGCTTGCGCCGGAGGGCGTGGATGACGTGGTGGTAGTCGACGACCTGATCGTGCCGTCCGTCCGGATGAGCCCGCCCCCGCGGCAGGGTGAAGAGGTGGGATCCGCCGACGAAGACGTCGAGGCGGTCGTCGTAGAGGCGCACGCGCAGGGTGTGGCCGATCAGGCGCGAGGGCACGGTGTAGAACACCTTGCGCAGGCGGAACCCGCCGGCCGAGGAGACGCGCACGCTGACCTGCTCGTAGTCGCACGAGCGCCGCTCGGGCAGCCGCGCCAGGACAGCCCGCTCGCTGTCGATGCGCTTAGCTTGGCGGGCGTTGCGGCGTCCGACGAGCTCGTCGACGAAGGTGCGGTAGGCGGTCAGGTCGGGGAAGTTGGTGCTGGTGCGCAGCAGGAGCGCATCGGCGAGGGCCCGCTTGAGGTGGCCGTGCGGGCCCTCCACCGAACCGTTCTCGTGGGCGAGGCCGGCGTTGTTGCGGGTGGGCGTCATGCCGTAGTGGGCGCACAGGGCCTCGTAGCGGCGGGTGAGATCCTCCTGGGCGGCCTCGTCGAGGTTGCGGAAGGCGGCCGAGAGGCTGTCGGTGCGGTGCTCGCGCGGCACGCCGCCGAGAGACCAGAGGGCATTCTGCAGCCCTTCGGCGAGCGCCACGAAGCTCTCGCCGCCGAGCACGACGTGGGCGTGCTCGAAGCCGGAGTAGGCGAGCCGGAAGTGGTAGAGCCGATGGTCGAGGCGCAGCCCAGCGATGCTGACGCCGAGATCGGCCATGTCGGTAAAGTCCGACAGTCCCATCCGCCCGGGCTCGTGGGTCTGACGAAAGATGACGTCCTGGTCGGCTCCGTGCACGGCGCGCCAAGCCCGGATACGCCGCTCCAGTGTCCGTCGGACCCCTTCACCGAGATCGGGATGACGGCGCAGGATCTCCTCGAAGACGGCCACCGGCCTCAGGCCGGGCGCGGCTTCGAGCAATGGCACGATCTCGGCCTCGAACACCTCGGCGAGGGGATCGGGCCGACGCCGTCCGCGCGGGGTCTTCTTAGCCGAGGGCAGACGCGGATCGGCGGCAATGCGATGGCCGGTGGCGGGACTGAAGGCGGCCTTGGCGGCGGCCGCAGCGACGCTGTCGCTCTGACGGAACTGCATGAAGAGCCTCATCTGGTGATCGGTCACGTGGCGGCCGGGCACGGGCAGGCTCCTCAAACTGAGGACGACCCGCAGCTGGCCCGGTGGCCGCGATCACCAGACGACGTGCCCCTGAAGGTCACGCCGACGCCGATCCGATGCCTCCGGTCGGGCTCTGCCCTCCTTGCGTCATCAGATCGGCGGTTCCTCTCATCTTGATTGACGCGCTGGTCTCATCCTGATTGCCGCGCTGCACGAACCTCCCGTTTGAGGACTGGACGTCAGTTCTGGGCTCGGAACGGCTCACGGGCGCGCTGCTCGACCGGCTGACCCACCACGTCAGCATCCTGAGCCTGAACGGCAACAGCTACCGCCTCAAAACTTCCCGCAGCCGGCGCGGCCGGGCCGAAGGGGCGGAGCAAAACCAGGCCACCGCCGATCCTCACGACCCCGAGACGGGCGAGATCCCGCCGGCCTGACCCTTACGATCGGCGACGAACGAAGAAGGGGCCCGATCGGGCCCCTTCTTCGTTCGAGCTGCACGTTGCCAGTGGCCTGATTTTGCTCCGACACGGCGGCCTGGAATTGGTCCGCCCTTTACACCGGCGCTGACGCCGCTGCCGGACGAGCCTTACGCCTATGCCGAGTGGAAGCGCTGCCGGGTCGGGCTCGACTACCATGTCGAGATCGCCCGCCACTTCTACAGCGTGCCCTTCGGCCTGCTGCGCCAGGAGGTCGAGGCCCGCATCACCACGAGCACCGTCGAGCTGTTCCATCGCGGCACGCGCGTCGCCTCGCACCTGCGCTCGACCCGTCCGCATCGGCAAACCACGCTGCCCGAGCACATGCCCAGTTCACACCGGCGCTATCGCGACTGGACGCTCGAGCGCATCGGGCGTGAGGCCGCCCGGATCGGTCCGGATGCGGCCAGTCTCATCGCGGTGATTCTGCGCACGCGGCCTCACCCGGAGCAGGGCTTCCGCTCCGCCATCGGCATCATCGGCCTGGTCAAGCGCTACGGGGCCGAGCGGGTCGATGCGGCGTGCGCGCGGGCGCTTTGCCTGAACACGCGCTCCTACACCTCGGTGGCCGCGATCCTGACGAACCGGTCCGAGGCGAAGGCTCTGCCCACCACGGACGACACCCCCGTCCTGGTCCACGCCAACATCCGCGGCCCCGACTACTACCATTGAGGAGAGACCATGCTGATCCATCCCACCGCCGAGCGCCTGCGCGGGCTCGGTCTCAGCGCCATGGCTGACGCGCTGCTGGAGTTGCAGAACAACCCGCAAGCCGCTGAGCTGCCGCATGCCGACTGGCTCGGCTTGCTCGTCGACCGGGAGGCGAGCGTGCGCGACAACCGCCGCTTGGCGCGCCGGCTGCAGGTCGCCAAGCTGCGCCAGGCCGCGGCCGTCGAGAACGTGGACTACCGCACGCCGCGCGGGCTCGACCGCTCCCTGTTCCAGGCGCTCGCGACGGGGGCATGGATCCGTGAGCATCGCCACGTCGCGATCACCGGCCCGACCGGCACGGGCAAGAGTTGGCTGGCCTGCGCGCTCGGCCACAAGGCCTGCCGCGACGGGATCTCGGTTGTCTACCGGCGCGCGCCGCGCCTGTTTGCCGACCTCGCCCAGGCGCGCGGCGAGGGCCGGCTGGCGCGGTTCATGACCCAGATCGAACGCACGCAGTTGATCATCATCGACGATTGGGGACCCGAGCCGCTCACCGCCGAGCAGAGGCGCGACCTTCTGGAGATCGTCGACGACCGCTACGATCGCGGCTCGCTGCTGATCACCAGCCAAGTTCCGATCTCAGCTTGGCACGACGTCGTGGGTGACCCCACCTTGGCCGACGCGATCTTGGACCGTGTTCTTCACACCGCCCATCGCATCGAGCTCCGGGGCGAGAGCCTGCGCAAACGCGGCGCACGGGAGACGAACGAGGCTTGAACGACCTTGACCGGCACGACTCTGCCGGCGCACACAACAACCGTCAGTGAGAGAGGCAGTCGCGTCGCCGATCGAGCCCGTCCTGGGGGCGTCCTCGGCCATCACGAACGCCGGAACCGATGATCACCATCGGCCGGAACAGCCCATCACCTTCACCGGAATACGCAGCCGAGCTCTATCGTCGGAGCCAGATGCAGAATGCAGCTGATGCGGCCGTGCTCGCGGGCGGCAACACGCTCAAGCTCTCGCCGTCGAACTCGACCGCTGTAGCAAGCATAGTCCAGCGGATCATCGGCGGGCAGGCTGTGGATCGGCGTCCAAGGCGAACCCACTCTCGCGCTACATCTAAATATTTGATGTGAAGGATATTTTTTCCGCTGAGGTGGGCACCTATTGGACGCCGATCGGCGTCCAATAGGTGCCCACTTTTGCGGACCAAAATTCAAACATCTCAGTGCTTTACCCGAGGCGGACGCGTGGGTTCGCCTTGGTCGCCGATCCACAGTCTGATGGGACGGCTGGGACACGTGGAACAGTTGGGACATCAGGGAAAGGTTGAGTGCAGCGCGTCAGTCTAACGGAGCGCGGGATCGAGACCCCACGCGGTAGCGACGCGTGGGGCACCACGCAGGTATCCCGACCGCTGGCGCGGCTGCCGACTCAGCTGAGCTCAGCTAGGGCGTACTGTATCTTTGGCTTCTGCGCCGCTGCGCGATCAGGCGGCACAGAGATTGGTTTTCACCTGCGCCGACCAGTGTACTTTGATCATGTCTATTTAATCTGTTGTATTCTTAGGCGCAGCGATCCCGGAAACAAAACAATGTTGCTCGGCAGCGTCGATCGGCCTTCATAGCCCTGATTTGATGAATTGCTACTTGTCAGTGTCGGAATATCGACTTTCCGCTCGGTATTTCTAGCCATCCGCCGTTTGATGCAGCGTTTCATCCAGATCGGAACGTCTTCCATGTTCATGGTGCGCCCTCACTACCGAAAAATTCTCAAGTCTCGACGCGGCACCGGCCGGCACTACCAGAACTTACGAGTCGCCGACGCACCCAATTAAGCCGAGCCACCGACACCGCGAAAGTCACATATGTAACAACTTGCGTCAGGCTGTCGCACTGTTGAGACCTGATGAGAACGCGGTCGGCGGCTTTAGGACAGCCCGAGCGACTGACATGGGTCGATAGGAGACTGTCCGCATTTGCAGCGGGTCTGCTACGAAGCAGACCGGCGGCTGTCAGCCAGATTCGGCCGGCCGCTTGGCGCCCATCTCGGCCATTCAGCGGCTTTGGTCGGCAACTTCGAATCGGACATCAAGACCGAAGTCGCCTTCTATAGCTTTCCTCGCACGAGCGCGGCAGGAGGCCTTGTGCCTCAAGGAAAAATGCGGGCTGCGAGCACCTGTTCTCGCCAGTAAAGTGCGCGACGCTTTGGCCGGTCAGCGTGAGCAGTCGATACAAATGCCCCGAGTGATGGCGTCTACTTGCTCTTCCTCCCGGGAGCGTCGCTCGATGCTGGTTTCGTTCGGGGTGACCACGCGCGGGTTCGGCACCGTTTGTCCTGTCGCGGCGGTATGCGGCGCCGTTACCGTCGTGGCGGGCCCACCACCTGTGCCCGTCTGATCCGCAGTTTAGGCGAGGGCGGGGAGCGAAGCCACGCTTATCAGTGCGACTATCTCGATCAGATGTAGTGTTCGCATGCGAAAGCTCACTATGCCGGCGTCATGGGGATGACGTGAATTCACTCCTGTTGTTCTGCGCCGCACGCGCCGAACCCACGTGATTACGAAGAAGACGGCGAGAGCCGCGCCGTTGACGCAGAGCCCCCAGCCGTAGCTGTTTAGCGCTTGGCCATACATGGGCTGGCCGATAGCGCCGATGCCAACGCATGCGCCGAGGAGAGCGAGGCTCACGAAGAGAAGCGCGAAAAACACCATGAGCACCTCCTCGCGTTCTAAGGCCTCGCCGAAACGACTTCGTACTCTTCGAATAACTGCGCGTTGGCCAAGCTTCAACTCAAGCTATTGCGCTGATGATAAATCATCTTCTGGCGTTGGTACATAAAAATTCAGGCTCGCGGAAATTTATTTTTACGCGCCCAGAATTGGCCAGAGCCCACTCGAAGCAACCTAAGCGCTCAACAGCATGACTGCCTAGATCTCGGCCGGTACCAAATGCTCCCTTTTATTCCGGACTTGAGCAACAATGGCGGTGCTTCCGAAGTCTGCATTTGGCTGGGTGGAGACCGCGGAAAGGCACGCGCGCCATCGGCGTAGCGCCCGAGCAATGCAATCGTCGACAGTCCAGCCACAATCAAGAACGCCAAGGTCAACACGTCTTCAACGCGCTCGGCATATTGCTCAAGCCGTTGGATCAGGATGCAGCCGGCCGTGAAAACGACTGCTAGGACGAGTGGCAAGGCTAGGTTCTCGCGCATCGGATCCTCCTATAGGCCCTTCGCATCCCTGATCAGAGATGGAACGCGCGGAGGAACTGGCTAGGCGTGTATTGGACGCCCTTTCCGTCCGCGATCAGGACATTGGCGAAGCCGGCTCGGATCAGCTCCGCGGCCTTCTCCAGCGCGCCGATCTCGGAGTCGCAGCCAATCAGAGCCGGACCCGATACGCTTAACCCTGTGACGATGAAGGTCATGCTGACCTCCGCATTGCGGCGCCCCGGGATCAGGATAGACCCGACCGCTGACGCTCACCAGTCCAGTCTCGCGCCAATTGCCAGCCCACTTGGTTCGCCTCACCCGCTAATCCTCGGCAGCCACACGCATCCCGAAGTTTGCCGGCCCACGTGCTATTCGTCACCCATCTCCTTGTGCTCAGTCACTTCGTCTTCCTCTTCGGCGTCATCGCCGAGGAGGTCGTCCAACTCTTGGATTAGGTCCGCGACCTGCTGCTCGCTCGCGCGGACGCGAAAGACTTCTCCATCTTCAGCCTCGAAGGTGAGGTGGTACTCACCTTGGATCTCGTCGGAGAGCACACGGGCTAGCTTCTTGGGCAGTCTCATTGCGCGACCCCTCCAGTAGGAAGAGAACGCGCAATCACCGTGTCTTGTGCCGGCAAGCTCGCAGCGGATGGGCTGGATGGCGCCCACGTTTCCAAATCCGCTTCTTCCGGAGCGGACTTCCGGACTGACGGGGCAGAAAGTCCGGACGGTGCACTTTGAAACGACTGCCTGAGCCGCAATAAAGGTCCGCTCCTCCGGTTTCAACGCCGAAAGCGGCCGCGCCGCAATCAGCCAGACCTAGCCACGCCGGATGGCGACTGCACGCAATGACAGCCGCTCGGCTTTGCGCCCATCTCGGCCAGTCTGCGGCATTCGGCGGCGTCTCCGAAGTCGCAACTTTGGACTGATCACGCTCAGCGTGGCCGTGATCGTGGGTGCGCCGCTCTCGTCATTATCCTAAAGGCGCGATTGGTCATCCGTCCCACTCAGGCTAGATGCAGCAGCAGCTCTGCCGGTCGGCCGGTAAGCTCCGCGCGATGATCGAAGCGAGACGTGAAGCTGCCGACGCCGCTGGTCAGAGACCGAAGCTCGACAATGAGATCCGATGTTTCGGCCTCGGGTATTAGGGCATTCAACACGTCCCAGCCGGCCCAATCAGGCCGCGCATCAAAGCCCAGGATCTGGCCCCGGCGGCCCGTGACCAAACCCGTAGCTTTGGCGGTAGCGGATGACGGCATCACAATCTCGATTGCCCATACGGGCTCGAGTAGGACGGGTTCCGCCTTCGCTAATGCGTCGTCCAGGGCCAAGCGCGTGGCAGCCTGAAAGGCGGCGTCTGACGAGTCGACCGCGTGGAAGGCGCCATCGGTCAGCGTCACCGCGAGATCCTCGACCGGGAAGCCGAGAGGTCCCCGACGCAGATAGGCGCGTGCCCCAGCCTCTACCGATGGTATAAACTTGCGCGGTACCGCGCCACCGACGACTGCGTCCTCGAACACGAAGCCCTCGCCGCTCGGCAGAGGCCGGACGGCGAGATGGACGTCCGCGAATTGTCCATGGCCGCCGGTCTGCTTCTTATGCCGCCCGTGTCCGCGGGCGGGCTTTCGAATCGTCTCGCGGTAATCCACCTTCGGCCGACCGCGCTCTACCCGCATACCGAAACGGTCGGCCAGCCGCTCTATCGCGACCCTCAGATGCATGTCGCCCTGGCCGAGGAGCTGGACCTCCTCCAGATCCGCCCGGTGCTCCACCTTCAAGCCGGGATCTTCCTCGACGAGCTTGGCGAGCGCGGAATTGAGGCGCACGTCGTCCTTCCGATCCCGCAGCTGAAGCGCGGTCGCGCAGACTTGCTTAGGAGTGGGCAGGCTATCCTGCTCCTCCAACGTCTGCGTCGAGAACCGCTGTCCGGTCGCGATACTCTCGAGCCGGGTGAAACCGCATGTCTCGCCCGCGTCGACAGAGGGGATCTTGCCGCTCTGAGGCCTGTCGGCAGCGAGGAAACCGCCGATCCGCGTCGTCGTACCCTGGCCTGCCAAAACGGCATCACCCTCCCGGAAGCTGCCACGCAACACCCGGCATACCGAGATCTTGCCGCCGAAAGCGGAATGCCGCGTTAGGATCACCTGCGCGACCGCGGGTCCGTCATCGGGCAAGCCGATGCGCGCGCGCGTGCCGTCAATGCGCGGAGCCTCGTGCCGGAGTGCCTTGAGCAACCGGAGCAGCCCGTTGCCGCGTTGTGCGGACCCGATGAGCATGGAGACCGCCTGACCGGTCCGCAACTCCCGGGCGAGGTCTGCCATGACGCGGTCGCGCGCCGGCTCGGCGTCGGTGATGAGCTGCTCCATCAAGATGTCGTCGTGATCGGCAAGGCGCTCTAGGAGCGTGAATCGGTCTTCCTTCTCCCGAGGCAGCTCTCCGTCCGGTAGATCCATCCGGGTACTCGGCGCCTGATCGCGGTAGATGAACGCGCGTTCGAGAGCGAGGTCGATGAAGCCGGCCGCTGTTCCGTCGCGCCATATAGGGATCTGCCGCAGCAGGAGCGGGATGCGAGACACGGACTGCAGTGCGGCCAGGGTCTCGCGCAGGCCTTGCGTCGCCGTGTCGATCTTGTTGACGAACAAGAGGTGCGGGACCCCGCGCTCCTCAAGCCCGTGCAGCACGACCTGCACGGCGGGGAGCCGACGTTCGTCGGGCTCGCAGACGACGACAGCCATATCGCACACGTCCAGAACAGCTTTGCCGGATTGCGCGAACTCGACCGAACCTGGGCAGTCGACGAGGGTGAAGTCGTCGCCAAGGAAGCGCAGAGCGGTCAGCGTCGGCTCGATGCTGATCGCGTAGGCACGGCCATTCGCCTCCGGCTGTACCGACCGGCTCTCGTTTGCGATGCTGGATTGGCCGGGCTCGCATCGCCGTATCAACGCATCGAGCAACAGACTTTTGCCGCTCTGCGAGGGACCGACGAGGGCGATACAGCGCGGTTGCCCGACCATTGGATGTTTCCTTCCGCAGGTTTCTGGGGGAGCCGCAATGAGCCCCGCTTCGCTCGATCGTGATCCCTGTGACCGCAGAGGAAAAGCGGGAAGTCGAGTAACGACGGCGACTGCGCATGACAATCGAACGGTGACTTCACCGACCGGCAGGCATACCCGAAACGCGGTCGACGTCGGCTCCGGCGAAGCGGTCACAGCCGCCAAGAGCGGTAGCGCCGGGGGCTACCAGCGAGGTCGCGAGGAAGCGGCGGCGTGGGGTGAGAATTGCCATCGTCAATGGGAATCCGCGCCCCTACTCAAGGCCACTTTGTGTAATTAGTCCAAGCTGCGCAGAAGGTCCGCTTCACCGCCTTGCCGGGTTGGAAGCGGACCGGCAGCTTTCGGCCAGACTACGCCACGCCGGATCGTCAGCGCGCGCAGAACCGGACGTTCGGCTTGGCGCCCAACCCGGTCATTCGGTGCACACTGCCGTGCTCTCCGAAGCGGACGCTCCGGCAGCTCCATGCGTAAGACCGAGGATCGCGCGCACCTGCTCTCGATTGTCGAGAAGATTCAGGTCAGGAATGTCGCCCCGCTGATCCGCGCTGAGGCCGTCGCGGCGAAGGCTACTTCGTCCGAGCCTGCCTGAACAAGGTAGAGAACCACCTCGAACGTGTTCGCGCCGAGGCGTTCTCGGACTGGATCATGCAGGAAGTCGCCTACCATCGGCTAAGAAATCGCCTTCGAATGGGCGATAGTCGCTCTCCCGAGGGGCAACGTGGCGCAGGTCAGCCCATCGCATTGCGGAGTTCGCCTACGTGGATGTCGTCGAGATCCATCGCTCGCCGTGGCGGGCCATCGGCCTCTTCCTGGCCTCCGTCGGCTTCACGGCCTTCGCCGGCTGGCTGATCTATGCGCACCCGACAATCGGGCGCACGGCCGTGACGCCCGGAAGCTTCGCCGAGTTCGAGGCCTATGCCGGCGTCGCGTTCTTCGGCCTCTGCACGGTGCTGATCTTCCCCAAGCTGTTCCAGTCGAAACCGGTGGTGTCCGTCGGGCCGCGTGGGATCTACGATCGCAGGCTGTCGACCGACTGGATCCCCTGGAAGACGATCCGCAGCGTGACGCCGATGCAGATCCAGCGGCAGCGCATGCTGGTGCTGGAGATCGACCCGGCGGCCGACGCGCATCTGCCCTGGACGAAGGGCGCGCGCCGCAAGGCCAAACTGAACCGGGTCTTCGGGCGGTCCGGGTACTGGATGACGGCGGCCGATCTGCGCGGCGGCTTCCCGGCATTGGCCGAGGCGGTGTCCGCGGACCGGCGTGGCGCGTAGCCTGGAGTCCGCCGGCTATTCCATCGCCGCCCGGTCGCTCTTCCGGGAACTGACCCGGCAATCACGGCTCTCCAGCCCGGCTGTCGACGAGATCACGACATCGGACAGGCCGAGCCACGAGGCCATCAACCGCAATTCCGCGAGCATCCGCTCCATCGTAGCCGCTGGCGCACCCGGCTCTCGATGCGCGCGCAGGACGATCAGCGCCCCGGCCCGTCGGTCCGCCTTCAGGTCGACCCTGGCGACGAGCGCGCCGTCCATGAGGAACGGCAGCACGTAGTAGCCATGCTCGCGCTTGTGCGCCGGCGTGTAGATCTCCAATCGATACCGGAAGCCGAAGAGCCGCTCCGTCCTCGGGCGGTGCCAGACGACCGGGTCGAACGGCGAGAGGAGCGCCGCGCCAGCATGCCGGCGTCCGGGCCGGGCATCCTTGTGCAGGTAGGCCTGCTGCTGCCAGCCGCGGACGTGCACCGGAACGAGGACGCCGGCCTCGACGAGCTGCTCGATGGGCAGGCGGGCATCGGCCGGCGAGAGGCGGTAGTAGTCGCGCAGGTCGTTCGCGGTCGCCACGCCGAGCGCCGCCGCGGACCGTGCGACGAGCTCGCGCCGGGCGTCCACCGGATCCGGGGTCGGTCGTGCGAGGGCGGCCCGGGGCAGCACCCGCTCGGGCAGGTCATAAACGCGCTCGAAGCTGCCCCGTCGATGCGTCGACGCGATCAGGCCCGCCCAGAACAGCCATTCGAGCGCGTGCTTGGCATCGCTCCAGTTCCACATGCCCTTGGACGCCTTGGGGCCCGACACATCGGACGCCGCCAGGGGGCCCCCGCTCTCGATGCGGGTGAGCAGAGCGTCGGCCTCCGCGCGCCGCTCGCCCGCGAACGGTTCGAGCCGGCTCCAGACGCAGCGGCCGCCGCGGGCGCGTTCCATGCGCCAGCGCAGCAGGGGATGCAGGTCGATGGGCAGGAGGGACGCCTCGTGGCCCCAGTACTCGAAGAAGCACTTCGACTGGGCGATCGCCAGGGTGTCGAGCGCGCCGCGATCGTACGGACCCAGGCGCGAGAACAGCGGCATGTAGTGGGCGCGGACGAGGACGTTCACGCTGTCGATCTGGAGAAGGCCCAGCCGGCCGATCTCGCGGCGCATGGCGGCGGCACCGACCGCCGGCCGGCGGCGACGCGAACCGAAGCCCTGGGCCGTGAGCGCGATACGGCGCGCCTCCAGATCGGAAAGTTCGGGGATCAGATCCAGTCTCCGGAGCGCGGGCGGAACGTGGCAGGCTTGCCTAGGGTTGCGAAGCGCGGCCGGGCGCTTGCCCCGATCGCGCGATGGTCGCCTGCTCCCAAGTGCCTCAAGGTCGATCGATGTATCTGTGCGAGGTATATAATTCCGCGACGCAGATTGCGGAGCAGTGACGGCATCGACGATGACTCGGCAGATCGCTGACAGGATAGATGTTAAGTCAGAGACGTATTTTCTATATCCGATGGTTTCCTTGCTGCCGCCCGGGCACCCGCGCTGGGATTACTGCGAATTCAGCCGGACGACCAGCACCGCGAACTACAGGGGCTATACGGCGAAGTGGGCGATCGTAGGAGAGAAGCTCTACCTCCAAGGGTTCGGCGGAGAGGCGGAAGACGGTTTTGGCCCGAGCGTCAAGAGCAAGCGGCCGAAGCGGCAGATCGGGATGCTCGACGTCCATGAGGTCGACACGCCTGTGCCAGCCTCATGGTTCTCCGGCGATCTCTACTGTCCGTCGGGCAACGCCCCAGGCACCCGATGGGATGATTTCACCCCCGAGGAATTCCTCCTGTTCAGGATCGTGCGAGGCAGGGTGGGCGCGCACCTGACGGTGCCGAACGCTGGGGAGGTCGTGGACGAGAGTTTCGATGACGCGACCGCCCTGCTGGACCGGTTCATCGACGTCGGCACCGGCCCGGAGATCGCCCCCGGACCGGTCGCAGGGCTCGCGGAAGCGTTGCACGATGCCGGAGAAACGGTCGACCATCGACGGCTCGCCGGACTGCTATGGCATGCGGGCGCGGCCGATCTGGAGGTCTTGGCAGCCGCCCTGACAGCGGTCCGGGATCCCGACGTCCTCCGGTGGGTCGGATATGCCCTGAACAGGATCGGACCCGAGGCCGCGGTCGCGATCCCCGACCTCATGCGCGTGCTGGCCACGACCGACGATGCGGAAGTCGCGAGGTCCATGGCGTACGCGCTCGCCGGCATCGGACCGGCCGCGGCAACCGTCTTCCCGTCCATGATACCGCTCGTCCTGGCGCGGTGCGGTCGGCAGGCGGATCGGCAGCTCGAACTGTTCGTCGACAATCTGGAGCCTGCGGGCACGCAAATGCTGGACGTAATGATCGCCGGCCTGATCCCGGCCCAAGGCACCGCGCTCGCCCACCACATCGCCGTCGCTCTCGGTCAGATGGGCCTTGCCGCCGTCCTGCCGCTCTACGTGGCCTTCGCGAGCGCCGCCGATGATCGGCAGAGGTCGGCGATTGCCCACGCTTTCGGCCGGATCGGTCCGGATGCCGGCCTGGCCCTGGACCTACTCCTGAACAGTCTGCGGCAGGCCGGCGACGACGAGACGCGCGCCGCCATGATGAGTGCCGCAACGCGGATCGGCTTGCGGTCCCCGGCCGACCTGCATGCCCTCAGGGCCGTCTTCCGCACCACGGGCGATGAGCGCGTTCTACGAGCCGCGACCGCCGCGGCCGCGACCCTCGGAACAGCCGCTCTGGGCTTTCTCCTTGAGGAATTCGAAGCCGGCGGTCCCGCCGTCAGGATCCCGCTCGCGAAGGTGCTCGGCGATTTCGGTACGGAGGCTGCCGCGGCCGTCGGTGCTCTCGCCCAGGCGGCGGCGGGCTCGACCGACCGCGCGCTACTCGACGCGCTCGTACAAGCCTTGGCGAAGATCGGAGCGCCTGCAGATGTGCTCTTCTCCGCAAGGATCATGGCGCTCCGGCACGCGCCGAAGGGTTCCTGGGTTGAGGATGGTCTCATCGAGATGCAGAAGGCGCTCGACGAAGGCCTGCGGCTGGCCGAACACGAGGTCCGCGAGCTCGTCGCGGCGCTCGTCAAATCATGGAACACATCGTTCAAACGCCAGATCGCCCGGATGCTGGGCTCGATCGGGAAGCCAGCGGCAGAGCCGCTTCTGAGCGCGCTGGATCAGGTTCAGCATGCGGAGACCCGAACCGTGATGTTCTATGCGCTGGGGCTGATCGGCGAACCAGCGCAGGCTGCCATAGACGACGTCGTGATCGCCTTGTCGGCGGCCGACAACGATCGTCTACGCCTGCAGCTCGTCGACGATCTCGTCCGCATGGGGCAGCCTGACGAGAGGCACATGGCCACGCTCGCAGACGTGCTCGTCCGATCGTCGTTCCGTCCGGTCTGGTGGCGCCTGGGCCTTGTTCTTGCGGGCTTCGGCGCGCCGGCGGTCGTCACACTCGTCCGGGTTCTGGATCATGCGTCGGACGATGGGCTATGCGCTGCCATGGAGAACGCGCTCCTCGAGGTCGCCGCCACGGACGCCGCTGCACGTGCCGCGCTCCTCGCAGCCGTGCGGCATGTGGCACGACCGCTGACGAAGACCGCGATCCAGGCCGCCTTGAACCAACCGACCCGGTGATGATCAGGATTGACCCGGTGCCTGAGGGACCACCGCGCGTGCATCCGGCGGGCCGAACCGCGTCCTGAGAGGGCGCCTACGACGATACCGTGGAGGGCGCGGGGTGCGTTGAGGAGGATCCATGCGCCAGGTTGCCTCGTGAAACGCATGCCAGAATACAGGACGCAACTTCCCTCACGTCGCGCGCCAAGCGAACGATCCGAACTCGCACCATTCAGGGCATTCCCACAGGTCGATCGTTGAACCGCGCAGGGGCTGCCTCCACCATCTTGCGGGCGGAAGGCCGCGGGACGTTCAGCCGACGACGCGTGAACGGTCATGACATCGCTGCTGCAGATCGCATCGACAGACACCGCTCCGATCCTGCCCGTCGACAACGCACATGTGGCCGAGTTCTCTCTGCTCGACGAAGAAGGGCTCTTCCGACGCGTGGCGGGAAGCTTCCCTTCGGCGTCCGTTTCCGGGGATGGATCGAGCCGCTCGGGACGGCCGGACCGGGTCGCGAGCAGACGGGCTGCTGAGGGTGGAACGCTTCCGGTCTGCCTGTCATTTGGGAGCCCGGAAAGCTGCGGTTGTCCCAGCAATGGCCGTGCTATGACGGGGCTCAGGCCGTTACCGCGACTGGAAGCCGGAAGGGTGCTCCGAGCCGATTGAACGCGTTCATCGCCGCAATGGTGATCGTGAGATCCACGAGATCCTTTGGCGTGAAAGCCGCGCTCGCAGCCGCATAGGCTTCGTCAGAAGCGTGCGTCTCGCTTACCCGCGTGACTTCCTCTGCCCAGGCAAGCGCGGCGCGGTATTGGTCGGAGAACAGGTGGGGCACCTCGGCCCAGACCGGGACCAGGGCGACCTTCCCAAACGGCATCGTCTTCAAGAGGTCACGGGTATGTAGGTCGATGCAATGCGCGCAGCCATTGATCTGCGACACGCGCAAGAAGACGAGGTGGATCAGTTCGTGGGATAGGTCGGTGCTCGTGGTGATGTAGTGGTGGATGCCGAAGAGCGCCCTCGCGCCCTGCGGCGCCACCTCAGTCCAGACCAGCCGTTTGTTCTGACTCATGACGGATCCCAGTGCTCGGAACGCCGGAGATCGACGTTCGAAGCTACGACGAGTTGGCCCGCAAAGATGTGACATGCCACGCCACATTCTTGCTTGACAGGCGGACACGTGGCTCGCTCACGCTCGGACGTCCGCTTCGGAGCAGTCTCTCCGAGGCATCCGCCGACCGACTTGGGTCGAAAAGAGGCCGTTTGCTCCAGGAAATCATCGAGGCGAAACGATCATCCATGGGCGATGAGTTCGACTTCTCTTCGCTCATGTCACATCCGCCGACCCCGTCTCGTCTTTGTGGATGACGCGCGTTTCGTGATCCTGACGTGCCAGGTGCGCGCGTCCCATGGAAGGGATGACGATGAATACTGTAGTACCTGCTAATTCCGGACGAACCGATCCGGGATACGCTAGCTCTTCGCTTGTGCGAGGTGAGGAGTTGGTGCCATCGCGCTACATGGTGCGGGTCGGTGAGATCGATGTGCTGGTCGTCAGCGATGGAGTGCTGCCGCTCCCGACCAAGATGTTGGGACATAACGTCGATACGGCCGAAAGGGCGGCTTGGCTCAACGAAATGTTCCTGCCGTCGGACGCGTTCGACTGGTCGCTGAACGTGGTTGTGGTCCGCAGTGGCGGCCAGACCATCCTCATCGACGCCGGCTTGGGGTTGGACCCGAACCTGAACCTGCCGCGGGCCGGACAACTGGTCAGGCGACTGGAAGCCGCTGGCATTGATCTCGCGGCTGTGACCGATGTGGTGCTCACCCACATGCACATGGACCATGTCGGCGGGCTCCTCGTCGACGGAGTGAAGGAGCGGCTGCGCTCGGATCTGCGGATCCACGTGGCGGCTGCCGAGGTCAAATTCTGGGAAGCGCCCGACTTCACGCAGGTCGACATGCCAGAGGGGTTTCCTGACGCGCTCAGAGCGGCCGCTAAGCGGTTCGCGCAGGAGTACCGCAACCAGTTGCAGCTGTTCGGCGAAGAGTACGAGGTCGCCCCGGGGGTGATGGTCCAACGCACCGGCGGCCACACTCCCGGGCACAGCGTGGTCCGCCTGTCATCCGGTGGCAATCGGCTGACATTCGCCGGCGATGCCGTGTTCACGGTCGGGTTCGAGCATCCCGACTGGCACAACGGCTTCGAACACGATCCCAAGGAGGCGGCTCGCGTTCGCGTTCGGCTTCTGCGGGAATTGGCGGCAACCGGCGAGCAATTGATCGCCACACACCTGCCGTTCCCGTCCGTCGGCCGGGTTGCGGTTGATGGCGACGCTTTTCGGTGGGTTCCCGTGTTCTGGGACTTCTGAGTGCACGGAGCCCGTGCTGGCCCGGTCGTCCGTTGAACCCGGGAGTTCGCGCACGGGTGCCTCATCGACAATCGTTCATCCTCGGGATCGGGATCGGTCCTGAGGATGCGCTTCCGTGGGCTCGTGCACAGTCCCGGCTGGTTCGAACCGGGAAGACTTTTTCCAGGCTGCCCCAGTCCCGAGCATCCCACAAGGTCAAGCCCTCGCTCGGCTCAAGTCGGGCGCATTGATCTTCCACGTCAATGTCACACTGCGAGGGGCGCTCCTCGTCATGACCGCGACCGTCCCGAAGGGACTGGAGTTGAGATGGGGCGTCATATGAAGATCGTCGTCATCGGCGGCACTGGGCTGATCGGCTCGCAGGTCGTCGCCAACCTGAGGAGCGCCGGCCACGAGGTGCTCGCGGCCTCGCCCAATACCGGGGTGAACACTGTCACCGGCGAGGGTCTCGCAGATTCGTTGAAGGGCGCCAGCGTCGTCGTCGACGTCGCCAACGCGCCCTCCTTTGCTGACGATGCCGCGATGGACTTCTTCGTCCGCGCCGGACGGAACCTCGCGGCGGCAGAGAAGGCTGCGGGCGTCACGCACCACGTGGCGCTCTCGGTGGTCGGGACTGAGCTCCTGCTCGAAAGCGGTTACTTCCGCGCGAAGCTTGCCCAAGAACAACTCATCGCGTCGGCGGGCGTGCCCTGGACGCTGGTCCGCGCCACGCAGTTCTTCGAGTTCGTCGGCACGATTGCGGCAGCGGCTATCATCGACGGCGTTGCCCGGGTGACCTCCGCCTCAATCCAGCCGATCGCATCGGCCGATGTAGCCGCTAAGGTCGCTGAGGCCGCGCTCGCACCACCTCGCAACGGCATAATCGAGATCGCCGGACCTGAGCGGCTGCCGATGGCCGAGCTGGTGAAGCGCCACTTCGACGGCATCGGCGAATCGCGCAAAGTCATCACGGACGACACCGCCCCCTATTTTGGAGTGCTCCTCGAAGATCGCTGGTTGACACCCACTGGTGACGCTTGGCTGTCAAAGCGGCGCTACAGCGACTGGCTGGCCGCGCAGCCGAAGCGCGTGGCCTGAGGTACGCTGCCGATGGATGCGGCCTACGTCTCGGCGCTTTCCGCGCTTGCGGGTTCCAGCATCGGCGCGATGGCCTCCTTCGCGACCACATGGCTGACGCAACACAGCCAGGAGCGAGCAACTCTGCTTGTGCAGGACCGCGCGCGACGGGAAGCCCTCTACGGCGAGTTCATTCGGGAGGCGTCGACCTTGTTCGGCGACGCCTTCCAGCATGACCTCAAAGATCCGGCCAAACTGGTGCACCTCTATGCCATCGTGAACAAGATCCGGCTCTTCGGCGGCCCGGAAACGCTCGAAGAGGCGGAGCGTGTCATGCAACGCATCGGCGAGACTTATTTCGCCCCGCATAAAAGTATCTCGTCCTTCGCGGACATCCACCACGCCGGCGACCTCGATCCGCTCTGTGCCTTTTCCAGGGTATGCCGCAGGGAGCTCGCAATCGCTCGCCGGTGAGACTCATTGAGGCATCTGCTCTCCAGCTGCCCCTCCGAACAGCCTTGCCATACGTTCGAGCTTGTCCGGGTTGCGTGTGAAGTAGATGCCGACGATCAGGCCGCCCTGGATATCGAGGGCCACGGTCTGGAAGGTCCCGCCCGACTCCAGGCTGAAATAGCCCGGCAGGCCATCGATCCAGAGGTCCTGCAGCTTCTGGGCATGCTGGATCCACGACTTCCGCGCAGCTCCCTCAAACATACGCATGACCTTGTCGATGCCGATGATAGGCCGCGGGAATGCGTGTACCTTCCCGCCACCATCGGAATGCACGATGACGGCTTCCGCGAGCATGCTGCGAAGCGCCGCGACGTCGCCTGTCGCCGACGCCTCGAAGAAGGCTTTAGCGATGCGTATCCCCTCCTCCCTGTCGACGGGGAAGCGCGTACGTGCCGACTGCACGTGCCTCCTCGCTCTGGCGGCGAGCTGACGGACAGCTGGCGGCTCACGCTGAAGTGTCGCCGCGATCTCCCCGAGCGGAACCGCGAAAACGTCGTGCAAGAGGAACGCAGCCCTCTCCAGAGGCGAGAGCCGCTCCAAGGCGAGCATCAGCGTGAGTGTCAGGTCATCGCCAGAAGCGTCGTCCGGCGCCATGGCGACGGGCTCGGGCAACCAAGTTCCAAAGTATGTCTCTCGCCTTGCGCGGGCGGACTTCATGACGTCTAGGCAGAGCCGCGTCACCGTGCGCGACAGGAAGGCACCGGCCGACGATACACCAGCATGATCGACGTACCGCCAGCGGAGCCAGGCGTCCTGCACGACATCCTCGGCTTCGCCGAATGAACCGAGCATGCGGTATGCGAGTCGGACGAGCCGCGTCCGCTCCTGTTCGAAGATGAGGGTCGGATCATCAATGGTCGGCATGGCGAAACGACCAAACGCTGAGGGCGACCGCAATAAGCGCAGGAAGTGTCACCGCAGGGAAGTCGCGGGGCAGCACCTCCGGCCCGCAAATGCCCACTGCAACCTCCCAGAAATGGAACAGCGCATGTCCTGAGAGCCAGATCGCACCCACGCTCCAAAGCAGGACACGCGAATTGGGCCTCGCCGCCCCGTAGAGAAATCCCGTACCGATCAGCACGAAGATCAGGCCGATATCGCGCAAGAAATGCTGATTGAATGGGCCTGTCGAGGTCACGCCTGGCACTGCGAAGTACCAAGTCTCAGGCGAGGCGAGCATGAAGATGCCGTTTCCGGTTAGTCCTACGCCGAGCAGGCCAGCCAAAACTGGAATAAATTGGCTCATCGCACTCTCCCCTCGTGATCGGTCCACGAGGGTGACGACGCACGAAGGCCGGATATGACATCGGTTGGAAAGAATCTCGAGGCTGTCGTCAAAGCCTCGGCCTTGCACAGCCCATCTCGCCGAACTCGTGTCGACTGCCGCTAACCGCTCGGACGTCCGATTTCAGTCCCACAGCGAGAAGCCGCCTCCACCCCGAGCCGAAGTTGGCGGACCGCTGACGAATGATCGCTTCGGGGAAGCGCCGACGACGGTCCGAGCGGCTGGATTGGGTCGGTAGAAGGCTGTCCGCTATTCCGGCTGTCAGCCTCCGAAGCTGCCATTCCGCTTACGGCCAGATCCGGTCCTGTCGGCGGGAACGCCTGAATGGCTGGGTTGGGTGGATTTCTGCCAGTCCGCTTCCGCTCAAACATGTAGCGGAAGCGGACGTTCGGGCATTCGTGTCAGGCCGCTGCCCAGGCGACCGCATCGGCGCCGGCCGGCAGGCGCATCGGGCATGCCGGGTCGGTCGCCGCGCGCCAGACCGCCTCGGCCACGTCCGAGGCCCGGGTCAGCTCTTCCGTCGCCTGTTGGAAGTTCGCGAACACCTTACCCGCCAGGTCTCCGTAGGCTTCGGGCACATCCATCCCCATCCGGGTGCGGGCGTTGGATCCGAACGCGGTCTCCGGCGAGCGGCCGGGAATGACGAGCCGAGCGTGCACGCCGAATGGCACGAGCTCGTGGGCGAGGGACTCGGTGAAGGCGTTCACCGCCGCCTTGCTCGCGGTATAGACCGCCAGCAGCGGCAGCGACCGCAGGGTCACGCTCGACGTCACGTTGACGATCACCCCGGCGCCCCGGTCCCGGAACTGCGGCAGCACCGCCTGGGTCATGGCGATGGTGCCGAGGGTGTTCGTCTCGAACACCTCCCGGGCGGCCCCCATCGACAGGCCCTCCAGGGCGTTCAGCAGCCCGACGCCCGCGTTGTTCACGAGGACATCGAGCGGCCCGGCCTCCGCGACCGCCCGGGCGATGCTACCGGCGTCGGTCACGTCGAGCGGCAGGACGGTGAGACGGTCGGACTCCGGGAGCAGGGCCGCATTAGGCGTGCGCATCGTGGCGACGACGCGCCAATCGCGGCTGAGGAACAGGCGTGCCGTCTCCAGGCCGAAGCCGGATGAGCAGCCGGTGATGAGGATCGTGTTCATGGGGATCTCCCGTGGGACGCACCACGGGGTGATAGGTGCGCTCCGCCGGACGTGATACCGGTACAAATCCGTTTTTCATTGGCGAGCGTCCGTAATGGTCGATCCGCTCACCCAGGTGGTCGGGCTGCTTCAGCCCAGCGCCTCGTTCTCCAAGTTGGTCCTGGCCGGCGGCGCCTGGACCGTCCGCCGGGATGATCACGGCCAGCCGTTCTACGCCGCGGTGCTGGATGGGACTTGCCGGCTCGTAATCGAGGGCGAGGCGGAGATCGTTCTCGCGGCCGGTGACTTCGTGCTGATCCCCGCCGCCAGCGCCTTCGCCGCGTCCAGCCTCGTCGCGCCGTCGGCGGGGCGGCCACCACCGCCAGTCGAGGTCGCCCCCGGTGTGTTCTGGCTCGGCCCTGCCGAGGTGCCGCCCGACCTGCGCATGCTGGTGGGGCACTGCACCTTCGCCTCCGACGATACTGAGTTGCTGCTTTCGCTCCTGCCTCGGTTCGTCCATGTGCGCGGCTCTGGGCGACTGGCGATGCTGCTCAGCCTCGTGAACGAGGAGACGCGGGCGGACAGGCCCGGCCGCGAGGTAGTCCTGGCGCGGCTTTTGGAGGTGCTCCTGATTGAGGCGCTCCGGTCCACCACGGGTCCGACGGCGCCCTCGGGTCTCCTGCGCGGGCTTGCCGACGAGCGCGTGGCCACTGCGTTGCGCCGGATGCATCAGCAACCGACCGTTCCCTGGACGGTCGCGGCCCTGGCCCGCGAGGCGGGACTGTCGCGATCGACATTCTTCGAACGGTTCCGGCGCGAGGTCGGCGTCGCGCCGATGGCGTACCTCCTGGCGTGGCGCATCGCGCTTGCGAAGGATCTGCTTGGTCGCGAGGGTGCCGGCGTGGCGGAGGTGGCCGAGCGCGTGGGCTACGGGTCTGCCAGCACCTTCAGCACCGCCTTTGCTCGTCATGTCGGCAGACCGCCAATCCACTACGCTCGCGAGCAGCGCGGCCAACGTCGCAGCCCTTCGCCTTTCAATGTCTGAGAAGGGTGGAAACCGGCTTGTCTGTTTACAAGCGAGAACTGCCTGAAGCAGACGACGTCATGCCGCCTGACGGCGGGGACACCCGTAGAACTATCCGAGGAAGTCAGTTCGACCTTAAGTCGTGCCGCGCGGCCGGGCCGGGTTTCCCACGACGGTCACTCCAGCGGGCACATCGTGGGTTACGACTGCCCCCGCACCGATGATGGCATCGTCCCCCACGGTGATCCCAGGCAGGATCAGTGCGCCACCGCCAATCCAGACGTTTGCCCCGATGGTGATTGGCCGTCCACTTTCGACCCGGCGCGACGAAGTGCAGGATCACGCGGATGGTCGGCAGTGAGAAACTGCACGCCGGGTCCAACCTGCGTCAGTGCGCCTATCGCGACGGGAGCGACATCGAGGATCACACAATTGAAGTTCAAGAACGCTCCGTCGCCGATGGAGATGTGCTGACCATAGTCGCAGTGGAAGGGCGGACGCACCACTGCGTCCTCGCCGACAGAAGCGAAGAGCTCACGCAACATCACCCGCCGCTCGGCCGGCGATGCCGCGAGGGTCGCGTTGTACCGAACCATCCACTCCCGAGCACGCTGAGCGTCCATCCTCAGTTCCGGGTCGCCCGGCCGGTAGGCTTCGCCTGCGAGCATCTTTTGCTTCTCGGTTCTCACGATCCCTAAATCTCCACGTTGGGTGCGATATAGGCCCACTCTCAGGCGTTGGTATGTACACGCCAGCATGGCCGCTTTCGCAAAGCCCTGAGAACCTTCAGCATGCCCGGCATGGGTCGCAAGCCGTAGGGCCGCATGGGGTCGCAATCAGATGGAATAGTGGGCTGGAGCAAGCAATTAGATGCTCTTCCGCGCCAACCGCCGCAGCGTTCGCTCGATCGCGTCTCGCTCGACGTGGGAGCGCTCTGAAGCCCGGTGAGACGGCAGCAGCCGCTGGACCCGATCGGCGAGAGCAGCGAGTTCCGGCGATAGGATCGCGCCGCGGTCGGTTCAACCGGCCTCGCGTGGTAGGCGGGCGCGGTACATCAGGGTCGCCCGCGCCCGCGCAGAGGCTCCAAAACAACGGGATTGGCCGGCTTGGGTCAACGGAGGGGCCGCAGCTCGTCGCCCAGCATGGTGATACCGCTGGTTACCCTCGGGCTGCTATGGCGGATCCTGTATGGAACGCAGAGTTCTGGCCGTCGCGGCAGGCTTCCATGAGCGAGCGGTATCTGTTTCGATCTGATTGGCGACCGTCGAGGCGGCGCATCCTACTGGCCGGCCTGCTCGGGCACTATGCGGCCGCCTACTGCTTCTGCGCTGCTGCGATGCTCAGTGGCTTCGTCAACGACCTCCAAACGCAAGGCATGGCAATTTTTGCGGGCACGACGTGGAGCCGGGCATTCGAAGCCTTCTGGACAACGCCGATGGTGATCGGCCTCCTCGGTGTTTCAAGCGACATCCGGAACTGACCCCTTCGCGTCATGAGGATCTGACCCCCACGCCGATTTCCCCTCGCCTAGACGGGTGTGGGTTGGGGGACCGCAGCCGCCTTTTGCAGAAGGCCGCTGCGACGCTTCTCACGAAGCCGGTAGCTGTCGCCGCGGATGGTGACGACGTGGCTGTGGTGCAGCAGCCGATCGAGGATCGCGGTAGCCACCACCGCGTCGCCGAACACGCTACCCCACTCGCCCACCGCCCGGTTCGAGGTCACCAGCATCGCGCCCCGCTCGTAGCGGCGGCTGACGAGCTGGAAGAACAGATGCGCGGCATCCGGCTCGAACGGCAGATAGCCGAGCTCGTCGATAATCAGCAGCTTCGGCTTGGCGTAGTGCGTCAGTCGCTCCTCCAACCGGCCTTCAGCATGCGCCTTGGCCAACTGCGCCACGAGCGTCGTGGCCGGGGTGAACAGCACGCCATAGCCGGCCACGATCGCCGCGCGCCCGATCGCCACCGCTAAGTGCGTCTTGCCCACACCCGGTGGGCCGAGGAGCAGCACCGCCTCGCCATTGGCGATGAAGCGGCCGGTGGCGAGTTCACGGATCTGTGCCTTGTCCAGCGAGGGCTGGGCGCCGAAGTCGAAGCCGGTCAGATCCCGCACGAAGGGGAAGCGAGCCAGACCGAAGGCCATGTCAATGCGGCGCTGGTCACGCCGAGCAATCTCGCGCTCGCAGAACAGGGTCAGCGCCTCGCGGATCGTCAGCTCGCCCCGGCCGGCCTCGTCGATCAAGCTATCGAGCTGATCGCGCATAGCCGTCAGCTTCAGGCGATCGAGCAGTATGGTGAGGTGATCTTCGCCCATCAGAAGCCTCCCCCGGCGACTGCCTCGTACTCGGCGAGCGGCCGCAACAGCGCCGGTGGCATGGCAGAAGACGGGTCGAGCCGGTGAGCCGGTCGCTCTCGGCTGCCGACAAGCCCGGCCAGATGGGCATCGTCGACGACACGGCCGTGGCGTCCCTTCAACGCGGCGTGCACGGCGACCTCCCGTCCGCCGTGGTGGACGCGCACCACCGCTCCGCTCACGGTGACGCGAACCCGCTCGCCGATCAGCCGCCAAGGCACCGAGTAAGCGTTGCCGTCGACGCTGACCGCGCAGTCTGCCCCGACCCGGCGCACGAGGTCGCGCGCGGCGGAGAATGGCGGCACGCCCGCCAGCGGCCGCAGCGCCCGGGCCTCGTCCCGGGCGAACCGCGCGTGCGGCGCCTCACCGGTCGTGCCGTGCGCGCGCCGGTCGGCCACGTCCCGTGTCCAGGCGTCGAGATGCGCCTCCAGGGCGGCAAAGCTCGCAAAGCGGCGACCGGCCACTGCGTTCTTCTTGACGTAGCCAACGCCGCGCTCGTCCTTGCCCTTCGTGCGCGCCCGGTACGGGGCGCAGGCTCGCACCCGGAAGCCCCAATGCCGGGAGAAGGCGTGCAAGCGCGGATGCAGGATGACCTCGCGGCTGACCGGGTCATGGTGCAGGACCAGGGCGCGGGCATTGTCGAGCAGCACCTCGCGCGGCACGCCGCCGAACGCCTGGAAGGCGCTCTCCAATCCGGCGAACCAGTCCTCCTGCCGCTCGTGGCCGAAGGCGCGCACGTGCAGGCGGCGCGAGTAGCCGAGCGTCGCCACGAACAGCGAAACCCGGGTCGGCACGCCGCCGATCTCGATCCGCCGCTCGCCGAAGTCGATCTGCATCTGCTCACCTGGCCGCGTCTCGAACCGCACGCTCGCCCGCGCGGCGATCACCAAGTCCCGCCGCAACGGCGCCACGGCCCGTTCCACGGTGCGCAGGCTGACGTGGATGTTCTTCTCGTTGGCGAGGTCCTGGCGCACGACGTCGGCGTTGCCCGCATGCTGCCGGAACCGTTCGGCCAACCAGTCCGTCAAGCCGTCGAGCCGCTTCGACCGTGAGGGCGTTTTAGAGGGGCGCCAATCGCCCTGACGGAGCCAGTGCTTGACCGTATTCTTCGAACAGCCGAGCTCGGTCGCGATCCGCTTGGCGCCCCAGCCCAGCGCCTTCAGCCGCACCATCGCCGACACGTCGTCCGGCGTCTTCATCTCGGTCCTCCGCGGATCGTCCGTCCGCTGAAGAGCCTGATCCTCGTTCCTGATCATCTCGACCTCCTCGCTCATCGAGGGGGTCAGGTCCTCATGGCGTCAGGGGGGCAGTTTGCCCTGTCGCCTGACAGTGCGCTGTCGACGGCTGCTATTGGTGTCCTACCAGGTGTTCTGGCGGGCCTCATCGTATCTAGTGGTGCGAGTCTAACGCTTGGTGCCCGCGTTTGGCGGCCTGGATGATGCGATCCGGGTCTGCGGTCCAGACAAAGGGCTTCGGTTCCCCATTGCTCTCGGCGATGAAGCGTTTGATGGCGGCCTGGACCTCGACCAGTGATCGGAACATGCCCCGTCGCAGCCGGCGCTTCGCGAGCTTGGCGAAGAAGCCCTCGACGGCGTTGAGCCAGGAGGCGGAGGTGGGGGTGAAATGGAAGGTCCAGCGCGGGTGTCGGTCGAGCCAGGAGCGGACCTTCGGGTGCTTGTGGACGGCGTAGTTGTCCAAGATCGCGTGGACGACCTTTCCGGCCGGGACCGCCGCCTCGACTGTGTTGAGAAAGCGGATGAACTCCTGGTGCCGGTGACGCTGCATGCAGCGGCCGATCACCTTGCCCTCCAGGACGTCCAGAGCGGCAAACAAGGTCGTCGTGCCGTGGCGCTTGTAGTCATGGGTGTGCGTCGTCGGCTGACCCGGCTTCATGGGCAGCGGGGCCTGCGTGCGAGCGAGTGCCTGGATCTGCGACTTCTCGTCGACAGAGAGCACCACGGCATGGGCCGGTGGATCGACGTAGAGCCCGACCACATCGCGCAATTTGGCGGCGAAGGCCGGGTCGGTGGAGAGCTTGAACTGCCGTACCCGGTGCGGCTGCAGGCCGTGCCCGCGCCAGATCCGCTGCACGGACGAGACGCTGACGGATGCGGCCTTGGCCATGGCAGCCGCTGTCCAATGCGTGGTCTCGCCGGGTGGCTCTCCTTGCGTCAGGGCCACCACGCGCGCTGCGACCTCCGGGCCTAGCGGTGGGATGCGCGCTGGCCGTGTCTTGTCTCGAAGGAGCCCACCAATGCCCTCCTGTGCGAAGCGCTCCTGCCAGCGCCAGACTGCGGTCTTGGACACGCCCGCCGCGCGCATGATCGCGTGAGTGCCAAGGCCATCGGCGCTCAGCAACACGATGCGGGCGCGCCAGACATGCTTCTGCGGCGTGTTGCGGTCCGCCACGAGGGCGTCGAGCTGAAGGCGATCCGAGGCAGAGAGCGTGAAGGAGATGCCGCTACGCATCCCGCCAGACTCGCAGGGCACAGCGCAAAACGAAACCCCGGACGGACTCAACCGTCAGAGTTCAACCACTAGGACCGCGCCACAGCTCCAGGTGAGCTTTATCCTCTGTTCCGCTGCGGGCGGTGTAGCCTTCGCGCTGGTCGTCTGGCTGCTCTGCATCCGACCGCGACGGCCTTATAGGTGAAACCCGCGTGCGGCCAATCACATGATGACCTTCCTGACTGCGGCGACGGTGGAAGAACGAGCTACCGACATTCGAGCGCTTTCCAAGCTATGCAAGGATCGCATTCCACACCGAGCCGGACAACTTAGACGGCCGACGAATGTCTGCTCGCGTGAAACGAGATTGGCAATCCGAGCAGCTGGCTTGGGTCGCAAGCCGAATGGCCGGTAGGGGTGGTCAGCGGAAGGGCTGCTTTCAATCAACTCGACAGCAATTGCAGACGCGCGAAACGGCCTCGCCGGAGTGAGACCGTTTCCGATGATTAGTTCAGTGTCGGCTACTCAGATCGTCACCACGATCTTCCCGACCTGCTCGTTGCTCTCCATGAAGCCGGTCGCCTCCACGATCTCATCGAGCTTGAAGGTCCGCGCGATGACGGGCTTCAGTGCGCCCGAAGCCAATCCCTCGACGATGAACGCCTTTGCCCGCTCCAGCCGCTCCGGGTCCGTGGTGACCTCGAAGAGCTGGTAGCCCCGGATGGTGAGGTTCTTCCCGAGGAGGGATAGGACCGGCACCGGCACGTCGGAAACGTCGAGGGCGCCGTACTGGAAGAAGATGCCCAGGTGCGAGAGCGCATCGAGGATCTTCGGCACCTCGGGCCCTCCGACCGGGTCGAAGGCGATGCGGGCGCCCTTGCCGTCGGTGATCCTCCTGACCTCGGCGACGAGGTCCTGCTCGGACGTGGCGATGACGTGCTGGGCCCCCGCCGCGAGAAGCGTCTCACGCTTCGAGCTACCCCGCGTGAGCGCGACGGAGACACCGCCGAGCATGTTGACGATCTGGATCGCGGCAAGCCCGACGCTCGACGAGGCCGCCCGGATCAACACCACGTCGCACTTTCGCATCTTGGCGATGTCGACCAAGGCGCCATAGGCCGTGACGAACATCATCCAGGTCGCGGCGGCGTCCTCCCAGGACAGGCTCTCCGGGTGCCTCACCACGCCGAAGGCCGGGGCGTTCACGAGCTCGCCGTGCAGGCCGTACTCGCCCAGCATGAAGCAGGGCACGACGCTGACTTTATCGCCTACCGAGAAGCCCGCGACGTCGGGACCGATCTTCTCCACGAGGCCCGCAGCCTCGTAGCCGGTGGTGGCGGGAAAGATCGGCTGAGTGACGTACTGGCCGGTGCGGAACATGACCTCGGCCCGGTTCAGCCCCATGGCCTTCACCCGGATCTGGACCTCGCCGGCCTTGGGGGCAGGCACCTCGACGTCCTCGACCTTGAGGACCTCGGGACCACCAATCTCGTGGAAGCGTACGATGCGTGACATGACAGACTCCGTGAATGAAAGGACCGGAGCGACTTAGGCCGCCTTGATCCAGGCCGGGGCGGCCGAGGTGCCCCAGCCGAGGAAGAACCCGAAGTGGATGTTGATCTCGCCGACCGGCTCCAGGTAGCGGGCGTTGCTCAGCGGGCCGGCGTCCACGGGGGTGAACCCGACGGAAGATGCCAGGGCCGAGACGGCCTCCTTGGCGGCCTCGTCGTCGGCGGCAACGAAGACCTGCACCTCCCGGCCCTCGCGTGCCTCGGCGGGGAGCAGTTGGGCGAAGATCGTGTTGAACGCCTTCACGACCCTCGCGCCCGGAACCAGCTTCTGGATCTCCTCCGCGGCGGATGTGGTGTGCCCGACTGTGAGCGCCTTGTAGTCCGGGGTGATCGGGTTCGAGATGTCGACGAGGATCTTGCCGGTGAGATCGCCGGCGCCCTTCAGGGCCTCACCGACCGAACCGTAGTTCACCGCCAGGACGACGATGTCGGCGATCTTCGTGGCAGCCTGCGTACCGCCGCCCTGGGCGCCAGGCCCGATCTCGCTGGCGAGCGCGGCGGCCTTGGCCGGGTCCCGATGACCGATGGCGACGTCGATGCCCTTGGAGGCGAGGAGCCGGGCCATGCCGCCGCCCATGTTGCCGGTGCCGATGATCGCAATGGTCATGAGCTTAACCCCCGTAATGCCGCCCGTGGGCGTTGGAAGGGTTGTGAGGCATGGTGTACGATGGATAAATCGCCATCCGACGCACACACTTGAAACAAAAGGTTTCAAATTATGGACCGGCTCGCGAGCATGGCCATCTTCGCCAAGGCCGTTGAGGCGGGGTCCTTCTCAGCCGCCGCTGACGCGCTCTCGATGTCGTCCCAGATGGTCGGCAAGCACGTGCGGACCCTGGAGGATCACCTCGGGGTCAAGCTCATCAATCGCACCACCCGCCGCCAGAGCGTCACCGAGCTGGGACGTGCCTTCCACGAGCGGGTGCGGACCATCCTGGCGGAGGTCGAGGCGGCGGAGGCCCTGGCGGCAGAGAGTCTGGCCATCCCGCGCGGGCGTATCCGGGTGAATGCCCCGGTCACGTTCGGAGCCCATGAACTGGCCCTGGTGCTTCCAGGGTATCTAG
Source organism: Methylobacterium sp. PvR107 (assembly GCF_017833295.1). Taxonomy (NCBI): domain Bacteria; kingdom Pseudomonadati; phylum Pseudomonadota; class Alphaproteobacteria; order Hyphomicrobiales; family Methylobacteriaceae; genus Methylobacterium; species Methylobacterium sp. PvR107. The sequence continues at coordinate 3,509,623 of NZ_JAFIBW010000001.1, read as the reverse complement.
CTGCCAACCCCGGGGTCGAGGTCGAGTTGACGCTCGCGGACCGGACGGTCGACCTGATCGACGAAGGATACGATGCCGTGTTCCGCGTCGGGCCCCTCGGTGACAGCGGCCTCATCGCCCAGTCGCTGCAGCCCATGAGGATGGTCCTCTGTGCAGCCCCCGCCTACGTCGAGGCACGAGGCACGCCGGCGACGCCCGATGACCTGCGGGGGCACGAATGCCTCGGCTTCGCCTACGGTTCGACGCGGACCCAATGGTCCTTCCTCGGACCGACTGGTGCAGTCACCATTGATGTCTCCTGCCGGCACATCGTCAACAACGGCCAGGCCCTCCTGAACCTGGCCGTGGCGGGAATGGGCCTCCTGCTGCAACCGGCATCGCTGGTCCGGGACGCCCTTGCATCAGGAAGGCTCGTCCACTTGCTGCCGGACTGCGAGCCCCCGACGCATCCTATGCACATCCTCTACGCCCCGGATCGGCGCATCACCCCCAAGCTGCGTTCCTTCTTGGACTTCGTTGCCACTCGTTTCGGTGGCTCGCATCACGCAATAGAAGCCATGGCCCGTTAGACGATGAGCCGTTGCGCTTTGGGCGTCTACTTTGAAGCCAAACGTCGTTCGGCTTCTACGACAAGGTTGGGTCGGACGCAGTGGGTCGGCTTCTCACCATCGTAGCTCCGTGACACACACTTCGGTGCATAGTCGATGGTCCAGGTTATCCTGGCGCCGTCATTGGAGTGAATAGGCTGCGCATGACGACTGCCGCGTCCGTGAAGTTTTTCACGTCCGCCATCAGGCGTGCCGTCTCCGGTGCGGCCAGGGCCGCTTCGACGTCACCCGGCTCCCGGAATCGATAGACCCCGACGGAGAGCCAGCCGTCGCCCTCGCCGGCCGGATAGAACGCGTCGAGCCCTTCGAGGCCGTAGGGCCCCCAGCATTCCCTGGCCAAGGCAAGGTGCTCGGTCGCGTAGTAATCGCGGTCGAACCGCGTGGCCCGGTCACCGGCGCAGACGACGATCATCCTGGTCATTCGTGTTGTCTCCCGTCGTGGATCGGGTGCGCCCCGGTGGGCACGGCTACCGGCTCGGTCCCGTAGCCCCGCGGATGGTGAAGTCGGCCATCGCGGACCAGTCCCGCTCCCCGAACCCGGCCTCGACGGTTTCCGCCATGCGTTGATGGACTGCTCCGAGCATCGGCAGGGAATGGCCGACCTGCTCGGCCGCCTCCTTGGCAAGGCGCAAGTCCTTAAGGCCAAGCGTCGCCTTGAAGCCCGGCTCGTAGGTGCCTGCAGCGATGTTGGCCGAGTAGACTTGGTAGGAGCGGCTGCCGAACAGGGTGCCGAGGATCAGCTCGAAGAAGCGATCCCGGGCGAGCCCGTTCGCCTCGGTGATGACCACAGCCTCCGCCATGGCCTCGATGGCCATGGTGATCATCATGTTGCAGGCGATCTTGGCGGCATTGGCGGTCGGCGCCTCGGGTCCCATGTCCCAGATCCGGCCGCCGATCACGTCGAGGATCGGGCGGATCCCATCGACGGCAGCCGGAGCGCCGCCGGCAAGGACGTTGAGCTCCCCCTTGGCCGCGACGTCCGGGCGTCCCAACACCGGCGCGGACACGTAGCCGAGCCCGGCCTCGGCGTGCTCCCGCACCAACTCCTGGGCGAACGCCACGGAGATCGTCGATGATACGACGTGGACGAGGCCGGGCCTAGCCTGGCGCAGGACGCCGGGATCCAGGAGCACCGTCCGGATCGCAGCGTCGTCCGACAGCATCGTCAGCGCCGCGTCGCCATGGAACGCCTCCGAAGGCGATCCCACCATCGTAACGCCGTTGATCTTGCCCCCCGAGCGGTTCCAGACCTTCACCGTGTGACCCGCGGCCACGAGGTTCACCGCCATGGCGCGGCCCATCGCGCCAAGCCCGATCAGTCCTATGTCCATGTCCGTTCTCCCGCCAAGATTGCATCCGGCAGGCGACGGAACCAGCTTGGGGCTTGCCGTCGCCCTGATATCGAAATTGTCGACGTCACCCTGGACGCGCCCATTCCCGGGTTGCCGCGGCCTCGCACGAGCCCGGGCAGGCCATGGCTTTACGGGGATGAGCGTAAGTCCCTGACCTCGCTCACGCTCTCAAGCTGCGCCGCGAGACGCAGGATCGTGGTTTCCGCGAACCAGCGTGAGACGAGTTGCACGCCGACCGGCAGCCCTTCAGCGCTCGTGCCGAACCGTAACGTCATCGCCGGCAGCCCGGTCAAATTGAAGGGCACCGTGGCGCTTAGAATGTGCCGGGCGGGTACGGTCCTACCGCCGATGACGAGTTCGGTCTGCCCGTGCGGCGGCGCGGGGATGGGCGTCACCGGACAAAGAAGGACGTCGTAGCGATCGAAGTAGACAGCAAAGGCATCCTTCAGCCGCTCCACCGCTTGTTGCGCCTGCATGTAATCCGCCACGGCGACGTCCGACCTCGCGAGAACGGCCTCGCTGGTCCTGAACAGCGGCCCGTGCCAGTTCTCCGTGACGTTTCCGAACTCCGGTTTGACCTCGGCGGCGAACAGCACCCCCGAGAGCGCGACGCCGTCGCTCTCCTCCAGCCCCGGGATGCGCACCGGCTCGACGGCGCATCCCAAACCTTGAAAGGAGCGAGCGGCCGCTTCCACCGTGGCGGCGACCTCCGACGCGATCGGCCCGAAGCCGGGTTCCGTCATCCAGCCGATCCGAACCTGCCGCCCGGTGTCCGAGCCGATCCCCAGGTCGAGATCCCGCGGGTACACCGCGTAGCCGTCCATCCCGTCGGGGCCAGCCATGATCCCGTAGCCGAGCGCCACGTCGCGCACGCTCCGGGCCATCGGCCCGACATGCCAGAAGCGCCGAGGCACTTGCGGCCAGTGTCCGGTGACGGGGATGCGCCCGTGGGTCGGCTTGAGGGCGACGATGCCGGTGTGGGCGGAGGGCCCCCGTACCGATATCGCGACATCGCTGCCGATGCCGACGGGCGACATTCCAGCGGCGATGGCCGCCGACTCGCCCCCACTCGATCCACCTGGCGTGCGCGTGAGATCCCAGGGATTGTTGGTACGTCCGCTCAGCGGGTTATCGGTTTCGGTCCAGAAGGCGAACTCCGGCAGGTTGGTCTTCGCCAGCAGGATCGCACCCGCCTGCTTGAAGCGTGCGACGCTGGTTGCGTCCGTCGTGGGGACGCGGCCAGCGAAGACGAGCGAGCCACGCTGGGTCGGCACGTCGGCCGTGTCGAGGCAATCCTTGACGGTGAACGGGACGCCATGGAGCGGCCCGAGCTCGGCGCCGGTCATAACCGCGGCCTCCGCGTCCTTCGCCGCGTCGAGGGCTCGATCGGCGGTCAGGGTGACGATGGCGTTCAGTTTGGGGTCGACCGCCGCGATGCGATCCAAGTGCGCCTGGACGACCTGCACCGGAGAGATCTGCCGCGACCGCACTAGGGATGCCAATCCTGCCGCATCCAAGTCGGTGAGGTCATGAGCATCCATGACGACATCCTCCGCGAGTTGTCCGCCCGAGGCCCGCATCTCTATCTGCCATTTGATAGATAGAATGACGTTTCTTGGCGTACCGTCAATCCCTATCTATCTCTTGGTCAGGAAGGTTCGATGATGACGATGGATAGGCGAGAGGCGATCCTGGCGGCTGCACGCGCGACAGCCCAAGCGCATGGCTACGGTGGCCTCAATTTCCGTGACCTTGCGGCCGAGGTCGGGATCAAGAGCGCCAGCATCCACTACTACTTCCCCAGCAAGGCCGACCTCGGCGCGGCGGTCGCCAGGCGCTACTGGGAGGATTCCGAGGCACGACTTGAGCGACTCTGGGGGGAGAGTCAGGATCCGGCAGCCTGCCTGGGGCAGTATCCATCCTTGTTCCGGAAGGCGTTAGAGAACGAGAACCGGATGTGCCTCTCGGGGTTCATGGCCGCGGAGTATGACGACCTTCCGGAGCAGGTTCAGGCGGAGGTTCGCACCTTCGGAGACATTCAGGTCACTTGGCTGGCGAAGGTCTTGAGTGCAGCTGAACCCGGCGCGGATGCCGTTGCGGTCAAGCAACGGGCGCGGGCCATCTTCGCAGCCGTCGGTGGCGCCCAGGTCATCGCTCGGTCGCGTGCGGATATCGCCATGTATGACGACATCATCGCGGGCTACCGCGTCAGTGGCCTTCTCCCAAGAAACGATTAAACATTTGACTCCTGGGCCCGATTGGTTCCGACGCACCTGGGTCGGCCAAGACATATTATACTTCTCGTTCTCGACGCCGCTGGGGCTACCCTTCGAACGTCCCGCCGGCTCTCAGTCCGTCGGCGCTCGCCACTTGCCGATGTAATATAGAGATCGGCGAGGAGCAGCGTCTTACGGATTAGAAGAAGGCCGTCCGCCTCCCCGGCGAGCCTACTCCGAAGCAGCAATTTCACTTCGGCCAACTTCAGTCGTATGGATTTGGCCCTCTCGATGCCTGCGTTCGGGCATCGCCTCAAGGATCTAGAGCGACTGGCTTGGCTCGGAAGCCGCGCGTCCGCTTTTCCGGCGGATCTCCTCCGAAGCGGACCGGCGGCTTTCGGCCAGATCCTGCTGCCAGCGACGGACCCCTGAGCAACTCAGATGGGTGGTAAGCGGACCCCGGCTGTTCGCCCAGAAGCCGACGCTTCGCATCCGACCCAACCCAGCCGCTCGGACCGCCATCGGCGCATCCCTTAAGCGGCCGTTGGTAAACGGTCCGGCAACTTCAGCGCGGATGGCAAGCGGTCCATGGCACCATACGCCGGAGTGGAAATATCGGCCTCGCGCCCGTTCAAGCCAATCAAAACTAGCTTTTCAATTTTGGCGGCCAGACACGATTCGGGCAAGGAAGCCGCTGCACGGTGATATCGAAGCAGCAAATAGATTTTCAGGGACGATTGCACCCCCTGCTACGCCCAGTCCCAGATTTTCTACTCAATAACCTCGTCTGCCCTTGCAAGCAAAGTTGCGGGCACCTTGATGCCGGACGCTGTCGCTGACGCAAGATTTATCAGAAGCTTTAGGCGCAAAGGCTGGTAAAACGGGATTGATCCGACATCTTCGTCCTTCAAGACTTGAGATACCTGCTGTCCGACGTGCGCATACAGATCAACCAGATTTATATCGTGGCCAATCAGGCCTCCTTTTTCAACGTATTCACGAAATGGATAGAAGGCAATGATGCGAAATTCATTCATAAGTCTAAGTATAAAATCCATGTTGTTGAAATTTTCGACAGCGGTCGTGACCAGAGCCGTTCTCGTTTGCTGCGCTGCTGCGGTAAAAGCTGTCCTGTACTGAAGTTCACGATGTGGACTTTCCACCGGAGGTCCTACGAGCTGCAGGCCGTCCCGCTCCACTGCCGCGCGCACGCTTGCTCCGAGCGGACTCTCCCAGAGCGTGCGTGAGGTTAGCTGAAATACGCCTCGCGTGTCTGGAGCAATCTCTCGCAAATATTCAATGCGTTTTTCAAATATCTCTGGACTTGAATTGACCATGATCCCAGTGACGTTGCCTCCAGGATGTGAAAGCGATCCAGCCAATCCATACGCAACCGGATCGCTGGTCATGGCGACGATCGGAATGGTTGCAGTGCTATCTTTGAGTAGTTTTGTCATCCGGTCGGAGACAGATATGATGACATCGGGCTGCCACCCGACTGCGTCTGTCGCAGTCTTTAAATAATTCGTCGAAACACCGCCGCCGTTAAAACGTTGTACAACTAAGTTTCGACCTTCTACGAAGCCGGATTTTAAAAGTTCTTCAAAAAATGCCTTGAAGTTTGGGCTTTTTTCTTTCGTCATGAGATCGACTGAACGATCGGGATGCACAATCGCCAGCTTGTAAGACCGTGCAGGCTGGGCTCGTGCGGCATACGGCCAGGCGAGAAACGCTGCACCCGTCGCTATGAACCGGCGTCGCGTCATCCCTCCCTCCTTGCATCTGTTTGATGAGTATCGGGGTCGGGGCGACTCGCCGGGGGTCAACGTAGGGCCCTCATCGCTCCACGGATCAGCGGACCGAGAAGGGCGACTGGTAGGGGCGGCCGAACGGCACGCCGTTGTTGACCGTCTGCACCGGCGCCAGAAAGCCCTTGCCGTCGCGTCGGTTGTTGCGGGTGTCCACCATCGAGAGCGGGCGCTCGACCCACTCCATCACCGAGACATCGCCGGGCGCGCCGACTTGCAGGGTTCCGAGCTTCGGCACGCGGTCGATGATTCCGGCCGGCTTGTGGGTCGCCATCGCGATCACCTGCTCCAGGCTGAAGCCCAGCGGCAGGAACTTGCTCATCACCACCGGAAGGAAAGGCATGCCGGGGGTGTTGCCGGAGAAGACGTGCAGGTCCGACGAGATCGTGTCCGGCGGCGCGCCCTGCGCGATCGCCGCCTCGGCGACGGTGAAGTCGAACGAGCCGCCGCCATGGCCAATGTCAAACACAACGCCCCGCCGCTTGGCCTCCAGGGCGGCCGGAAGCAGCTTCCCGTCCTGAACGATGTTCGTGAACTGCCCGGCGCTGTTGGGCGCTCCCGAGTAGCAATGCGTGAGGATGTCGCCCGGCCGCAGCAGATCGAGGATCTCACTCATCAGCGCCGGCGTCTCGACGCCGCCGATATGGACCATCACTTTCGCCGGCCGCCCCGACATCTCGCAGGCCTGGATGGCCCGCTTCAGCGGTTCGGCCCTGTGCTTAAAGATGACATTCTCGGACATCCGGACCTTGGCTCCGACGGCAAAGTCCGGGTTCTCGGCGATCGCCAGAGCGCAGGCTTCCACTTGCGCGTTGTCGAGGTTGTACAGTTCGGCCACCGGGAAGGCGGACAGGCCGTTGTTGGCGATGTGGATGAAGGCGAACATTCGCGTCCGCGTCTGGGCGGCGATGTGGCGCCGGAGCGCCGCGATGTTGTTGGCTCCCGCGTCGCCCGCCGAGACGACCGTGGTCACGCCCGAAAACGGGACGGTCTCGTCCGCCGGGATGCCGATCGCCGAGCCGTAGGGATAGGTGTGGGCGTGGAGATCGACGAGCCCCGGCAGCACGAGCTTGCCGGAGGCGTCGATCGTCTGCTTGGCGCGCTCGGTGGGGATGTCCGGGTCGAGGGCGGCCACCACGCCGAAGCGGATGCCGACGTCGCGCTTGGCCCGCAGCGACTGGCTCGGGTCGATGACCTCACCACCCTTGATCACCAGGTCGAAGCGGTCGGGCACGGCGGCGGCCGGCCCCACGGCCGCCATGGCGCCGGCGAGGCCGAGCCAAGTACGACGCGACAACTCGGACATGGTCCAACCTCCCTCGGGGCGCCGCCGCGCGCCGTTGGTCGGTGCGTCGGCCTGCAGGTCCCATTGCACGGCGCGCGTTCTTTGACGGCGCCGCGTCGGAGCGTAGCTTTCTCAATGGTCAAGCTGCAAGGTTTCGGAGAAATCGTGCCTTGACGATCGCCAGAGATTATATCGATTGCCGGCGAGCCGCCCGGGCCAGCGTCGCCGCTTGCTCCCGGTCACGGTAGACGAGCCCATCTCTTAAGGCGCACATCGCGGCCCAGGTCAGCCCCCGAAACCCAAGGTATGATGCGTGACGGTAGGGTCGTGGCTCGTTCGCGACATCGATTGGTTCCGTCGCTCGAGTGGCGCGAGCTTGCGCGTCGGCGGCTCCGCGCGGGACGCAGGCGGGAGGGTAACAGTCACGCACAGGCCGGGCGTTCGATCGGAGAGCCGGACACCAGCGCCGTGAAGCTTGGCGATCGCCGCAACCAGGCTCAGCCCCAAGCCGTTTCCCGGGGTCGTGCGGCTCCGTTCCAACCGGTAGAACCGACGGAGCACCTTGTCGCGCTCATGCATCGGAATGCCCGGTCCATCATCGGCGACCTCTATGGTCGGGCGTAGCTTGGCCTCGTCTGGGCCATGGAGGCTGACCCGGATCTCGGTACCCAGGGGCGTGTGGGCGAGCGCATTCTCGATGAGATTGGCCAAGAGCTGTGCCAGCAGTTCACGATCGCCGTCGACCATCACGCCCGGTGCGATCGCGCAAGTAATGATACGGCCCCCCTCCTCGACGTCAGGCGCGTACGCCTCGCAGATCGTCGCGACGACCTCGGTCAAATCGATCAGCCGGAACGCCGCGCGCTGGCTGCCGGCCTCGATCTGAGAAATGCGCAGCAGCGCCGAGAAGGTCGCGAGCAGGCCGTCCGCCTCATCGATCGCACGCTCGACCGCGGCCGCGTAGTCTTGATCCGTCGCCGGATGGATCCGCGTGCGTTCCAGGTTCTGGCGCAGCCGCGACAGCGGCGTGCGCAGGTCGTGGGCGATGTCGTTGGAGACCTGCTGCAGGCTGTCCATCAGCTGCATGATGCGGTCGAGCATCGCGTTCAGGCTCGTCGCCAGACGATCGAACTCGTCGCCGGCTCCGGTCGGCGCGATCCGCCGCGTCAGATCGCCGGCGATGATCGCCTCGGCCGTGCGCGTCACAGCCTCGACGCGCCACAAGACACCCTTCGTCAACAGGAAGCCGGCGGCCAAGCCGAGGAGTACGGAAATGCCGAGCACGATCGCGAACGCGTTCGCAACGACGTCTTCCACGTCGTCGACGCTGCCGAGATCATCGGCGACAACGAGGGTCGTCCCGTCGGTCAGAGGTCGAAGGGTCAGCAGGAACTTATCGGATCCTGTAAGGCGGACTTCTGCCAGGGTGCCTCCTTCCGCGGGCGGAACGGAAGCCGCGGTTCGCGCGACAAGGTGCTCACCGGCAACCCGCTGACCATCCTGACCAAGGAGCGCATAGTGCAGACGGCTCGCACCGCTCACGGTCTGTGCGTCGATGAGCTTGCGAAACGCATCGCTGCCGTATTGTCGAAACTCATCGAGGAGTTCGGCCGCCTCACCCTCAACCCGCTGGCCGGCTTGGGCCTTGAGCGCGCGCGTGACCAGCGCCTCGGCGGTGAAGCCGACCGCGGCCACAGAGATCACGAAGACCACGGTATGCAGCAGCGCGAAGCGGACCCCGCTGCCGCGCAGGATGTTAAATCGACGGCGCACGAAGGCAGTATCCCGAGCCGCGCACCGTCTCGATGAGCTCGTAGTCGAAGCCTCTGTCCATCTTCGAGCGCAACCGGCTCACGTGCGTTTCAACGATGTTGGTCTTGGGGTCGAAGTGGAACTCCCAGACATTCTCCAGCAGCATGGTGCGCGTGACGACGCGGTCGGCGTTGCGCATCAGGAACTCCAGCAGCCGGAACTCGCGCGGTTGCAGCTCGATCGCGCACGCGCCGCGTCGCACCTTGCGGCCGATCAGGTCCATCTCGAGATCGCCGACGCGCAACACCGTCTCGACCTGGGCGACCGGGCGGCGGCGGCCGAGAGCGTGAACCCGCGCCAACAACTCTGCGAACGCGAACGGCTTGGTCAGATAATCGTCGCCCCCGGCCTCCAGCCCCTCGACGCGCTGTCCGACCCCCGACATCGTCGTGAGGAACAGGACCGGCGTCTGAACGCCCGCCGCCCGCAAGGTCTTCACCGCGCCGAGACCGTCCAGCCCGGGCAGCATGCGATCGACGATCATGACATCGTAGGCTTCACCGGCTGCGAGGAAGAGGCCGTCGCGCCCGTTGCTGGCCTGATCGACAGCGTGGCCGTGCTCTCGCAGACCCTGGCTGACGTAGTCGGCCGTGTCCGCGTCGTCCTCAATCAGCAAGACCTTCATCGGGCGCAGATGCCTCTTCGATCGTGCGGGCGGGGAGCGGCGGATCATAGCGGCGGCCGCGCCCCGGCGAACCATACGATCTCGTAACGTCGCCTCTTCGCGCCGGATCGCGCCGGTCAGGGTCAACCGCCGGAGCTATACCGATCTGTATAGAGCCGGCCACCGAACCGCGATGTGCGTTGGCCGAGAAGCGAGCCCGCAACCTCCAGGGTTCGGTCTCCGAGCGCCGTCCCTTGGAAAACGCCCCCGCGGCGACGGGATCGCGATGACGGATCCAGACGATGGAAGCTTCGCTCTCAACGTGGCGCTCTCCGAGGCCGCGTGTCTGCGCCTGGATCGCACGATGCGGTACCTCCGCCGGGGGCGGGTCTATGGCGGCTGCACCGCCGGGGATCTGACCGCGCTCTGGATCACAGCCATGCGCAACTGGGCGGCAAAACCCGCAGAACGCCCGCTCGCCGTCGGAGAAGCCGAGGCCGAATTCGCTCTGCGCGATCGAGAGCCGCCCTACGCGCTCGCTCGCGATGAGATCGGACGCTTGGCTGCGCAGGCAATGTCCGATGTCGCGGACATGACAGCGGCCGAGCGATGCGCAGCAGGGGAGCGGATCCTCGACCGCTACCGCGACGAGGTCGCGCGGAAGAACTGACACCGCCTTGAGGCGCTTCGCGCCCTCGAAAATACAGCCCGACAAGCCACAGGATGGAGCGATGATCGACAGCCGAGAGCGTACCTTGAGCAAGGTCCCGGAAGTCACCCTCGGCTTCTGGCTCATCAAGATCCTGGCGACCACACTCGGGGAGACGGGTGGCGACACCGTCACCATGACCCTCAACTGGGGTTATCTCGCCGGGACAGCCCTGTTCGCCCTGCTGTTGATCGGCTTGGTCATCGCTCAAATCCGGGCCAAGCGGTTCCACCCGGTCCTGTACTGGGCGACCATCGTCGCCTCGACCACCTTCGGCACGACCATGGCCGACTTTGCCGACCGCTCGCTCGGCATCGGCTACACGGGCGGCTCGACCCTGCTGCTCGCCTGCCTCGCCGCGGTGCTCGCGCTCTGGTATCGGACGGAGGGCACCGTGTCCGTGAACACGGTCTCGACTCCGCAGGTCGAGGCCTTCTACTGGGCGGCGATCACCTTCTCGCAGACGCTGGGCACCGCGCTCGGTGACTGGCTCGCCGACACCGGCGGGCTCGGCTACGAGGGCGGGGCCGTCGTCTTCGCTGCGGCGCTGGCCGTCGTCGTCCTCCTGTACTACCGGACGCAGGTCTCGCGGGTCGGCCTGTTCTGGGCGGCTTTCATCCTGACGCGGCCCCTGGGTGCCACAGTCGGCGACTTCCTCGACAAGCCGGTCAGTGATGGTGGCTTCGACCTGAGCCGGCCGCTCGCCTCCGCGGTCATGGCGGCCTTCATCGTCGCCCTGATCGTCCTTCTGCCGCAACGCGCAGGCTGTCACCCCGAGGCGGAGCCGACGCGCTCGTGATAGATCCAGGAGCCACAGACCGGTCGCCCCCGGCTGAGCGTGACGACGCGCGGCCCGAACGGCTCTGGCTGGCCGGGCTGTTCCTGAGCGCAGCCCTGCTCCTGCTGTTCGGTTGGATGGCGGAGGAGGTCTCTGAGGGCGATACGCAGTCTTTCGACCGGCAGGTCATGCTGCTCTTCCGCCACGCTGGCGACCCCGGGCAACTCTTGGGGCCGCCATGGCTGCCATCGACGCTGCGTGATCTGACGAGCCTGGGTAGCACCGTCATCCTCGGTCTCACGCTAGTGCTCGCCCTCGGCTACCTCGCCATCGCTCGAAAGCGCATGGCGATGCTGTTCGTCTTTGCATCCGTCGTGTTGGGGCAGGCTCTCGCGACCGGGTTGAAACTGCTGTTCGAGCGACAGCGGCCCGACCTGATCCCGAACGCGCCGGAGGTCTTCACGGCAAGCTTCCCGAGCGGGCACGCCATGCTGTCGGCGGTCACCTATCTGACCCTAGCCGCGCTGCTGACGCGGATCGAGACGCGACGCCTGATCCAGCACTACTTCATGGCCGCCGGGATCCTTCTGACAGTTCTGGTCGGCGTCAGCCGGGTCGCTCTCGGCGTCCACTGGCCGACAGATGTCGCGGCTGGATGGTGTGCGGGAGCCGCCTGGGCCACCGTGTGCGCAGTAGTTGCCGCCAGATTGGCCAAGTTCAAAGAGATCGAACGCCTTCCGTGAATTTGGAGGTCGCCCTAGCCGCGAGATCTCCATAGCAGGCGATGGACGGATCGTTCGACCGAAGTCTGCGACGTGCCGGAGTGACTAGGACAAGCGGAGCCGCAGTCGCCGGCCAGCCCTTGCTGAGCCGCCGCTGATTTGCCTGCACCTTCCGGCGGTAGCCGCGCACGACCTTGCGCGGCTTGCCGCCCATCGCGATCGTCATCGCAGCTTCACCGGCGGCCTTGATCTTCTCGGTCACCATCAACTGTGCTTCCTTTCGCGCCTTCGGGCCGCCGAGCATGAACATCGCCATGCGCTGACCGATGACTATCTGCACCTCGACACCGAGCATCGCCAGTTCGGTGCCCATGGTGAGCCACGACGCGGACGTCGCCTTTGATCCTCGACGTGCGCGCATGGTGCTGTCTCCGGCCCACTGGTCTGGACGGTTAACGCCCGCCAGACGATTTCCTTCCGCGTGACCATAAAAGTCAGATCGTCGCTTGGTTACAGTTGATCAGGGCTTGGCGGAGGAGGATACAGCGAATCCTTTGCATGTTCGCGCCTTGATAAGTGCGTAACAGTTTGGGGGGCTCAATGTGTGTCGGCACCGGTATGCCATCGATCATAAACAGCGAAATCGAGCGTACACGCAGCAGTGAATGGCTATCTGAGTATTCAGGGCTAAGCTAATCCCGTCTTGATGGAGATCAATGTGATGCGTGCCCTCAGTGCCCTGTTCCTCATCACGTCGCTGTGCACTCCAGCCCTCGCCCAGAGCCCAGCTCCATCAGCCGCCCAAGCTGCTCAGCGCGACCGGATGAAGACATGCAACGTCGACGCGGGCACTCAAAAGCTAGCCGGCGATGCACGCAAGTCATTCATTGCCGACTGTCTCGCCGGCAAGAACGCGTCTGCACCGGATAAGCAACTCACTACCCAGCAGGCCAAGATGAAGACATGCAACGCCGACGCCTCGGCCAAAGGCCTTAAAGGCACCGCACGCAGGAGCTTTATGAGCAACTGCCTCAAAGGCTGAAGCTTCAAGGGGAAGAATCGGATGAGCTCAATCAGAAATGAGCATCAGCACGCTGAGGAACGCGCGGCCGACAACGGCGTAGGCTTCACGTGCATGTGAGGCGACAAGCGATCACGCTCGGCTACGATCTAAGCGTCCAACTCTCCTAGGCTGGACAACCTTCAGCCCGCTCGGCAGCCCGCCGCAGCGGGCTTTCTTGTGCGAGCGAGAAGGTGGTGCATCCCGGCAGGATAGCCGCCGGGGCTTGACTGCCGAGGCCGCGGGATTGGGCTTCGGCCCTCAGTAGAGCTTTGGCTCAGCGGTCGGCCGCTCGCCTTTGCTCCGCGTCGGGTCCTGCCAATGCCGAACCGACCGGATGGCTTCACGCCGAAGTAACCGGTTCGTGAAGTTTAGGTGGCGCGGATGAGATGATGCAAGTGAGAGCGGCGGTGGTGGTGCCGTTGATCCCGGTGATGCCCGAACAGGTCGAGATGTCCGCTTACAGGGCACCATCGAAGCGACTTGAGCGGCTGCAATGGGCGCGAAGCCGAATGTCCGATTCTACGCGCGATAGCGATCCGGCAAGACGGAGGCTGGCCGAAAGCGGAATGACCGCTTCAGAGAATGCTGGCTAAGAAAGCGGACGGCCTCCTACGACCCAACCTAGCCGCCCGGACCCCTCCCGTCGCTTCTCCGAAGCGGCCGTTCGTCGGCGGTCTTGCGTCTTCGTACGACGCACCCTTTTGCGGTGTGCGCCTTCTCACCGCGTCTTTTATAGCAGGTGCCTTAGGGAGCCCAGATGAGCATCAGCATCTACGACGTCAGCGTCCCCGTCTTCGTCAGCGCGCTTCGCAACATGAGCACTTGGCTCGACAAGGCGGCATCGGAGAAGCCAGAAGCCGAGCTGCTCGTCCGGCGGCTGGCTCCCGACATGAAGCCTCTGCCTGCTCAGTATCAAATGGCATCCGACAGTGCGAAGAACGCGGTGGCACGGCTTGCCGGGATCGAAGCGCCCTCGATGCCCGACGTCGAGACGACCTTCGCCGAACTCAAGGAGCGCTGCGCCAGGACGATCGCCTTCGTTGAAGGCATCGATCCGGCGGCGTTAGTCTCAGACGCGAACCGGGAGGTGGAGCTGAAGTTCCCGAATGGCATGGGATACCGCTTCAGTGGTCAGGCCTATCTTACCAGCTTCGCGCTTCCGAACTTCTTCTTCCACGTGACAACTGCCTACGGGATCCTCCGCGGCGCTGGCGTGAGCCTCGGCAAGCCGGATTTTCTCCAGCATCTCGGGCCGCCAAACATTCACGCCGCGAAGTAGTCGCTCCGGCTCCCCGCGGTCGGAGGAGCTTTCGACCGTGTCCGACCTAAACAGGTCGTGCTTCAACCCAACGCACGGCGTCGATCAGGGCGCGGAGCGCCGGGGTAGCCTGATGGCTCGGATAGTAGAGGTGGTAACCGGGGAAGGGCGTGCACCAGTCCGCCAGAACCTGCACGAGGTGGCCCGCCTGAATGTCGGCGGCCACATCCTCCTCCAGCATGTAGCCGAGCCCGGCACCGGCCCGCACGGCCGCTGCCCCGAGGGCCGCATCATTGACGGTGAGTTGCCCGCGTGCACGCACGCGCACGTCCTGGCCGTCGCGCGCGAACTCCCACGGCAGCAATCCACCCCCGCCAACCAGCCGGTAGTTGACGCAGTTGTGCGCCTCCAGGTCGGCAGGCGTCCCGGGCCGCGGATGGCGCGCGAAGTAGGCGGGTGTGCCTACCACCACAGTGCGCAGGTCCGGTCCCAGCCGCACCGCTACCATGTCGCGCTCCACCGTCTCGCCGAAGCGGATGCCGGCATCGAAACGGGCAGTGACGATGTCGGTCAGGCGGTCGTCGATGACGACCTCGACTGAGACGGCCGGATGATCGAGGAGGAAGCGCGGCAGGGCTGGGTCGAGCACTCGGCGCGCAGCCGAGGAAAAGGTCGTCAGCCGCAGCGTACCGGACGGGGCGCCACGCCAGTCGGCGAGCGCTGCAAGCCCGTGCTCGACCTCCGCCAGCGCCGGGGCCAGCGAACGCACGAGCCGCTCGCCCGCCGGCGTTGGAGCAACGCTACGCGTGGTGCGCGCGAGCAGCCGGACCCCGAGCCGTTCCTCCAGCCCCCGCACGGCGTGGCTGAGCGCCGAGGGGGACAAGCCGAGCTCGGCCGCCGCCCGCGTGAAGCTGCGGGTGCGCGCGACCGCCGCGAAGGCCGCGAGATCATCGAGCGTGCCCCGTCGCATTCCTGAACTCCGCTCACAAGCCCTTGCCGATGTTTGGGGCTAATCACCTACGAACGGCGGCTCTATCCTGTGGGGTATCAGCAGGGATATGCAACAATGGACCTCACTCATTACCGTACGCTCGGCCGCTCCGGCCTTGCGGTCAGTCCGCTCGCGCTCGGCACCATGACCTTCGGCACCGCGCGCTGGGGGCTGGACGAGGCCGGCAGCCGCGCCGTGTTCGACGCCTACCTGGAGCGGGGCGGCAATTTCATCGACACAGCCGATGTGTACGCGGGCGGTGAGGGTGAGGCGATGCTCGGCCGCTTCATCGGCGAGCGCGGCTTGCGCGACCGGATCGTCCTCGCGACGAAATCTGGCTTTGCCACGGGCAAGGGGCCGCACGCGGGCGGCAACGGCGCCAAGCATGTTCACGCGGCGCTGGAAGGCTCGCTACGTCGACTGCAGACCGATTACGTCGATCTCTACTGGGTGCACGTTTGGGACGGGATCACGCCGGCGGAGGAGCTGCTGGAGACCATGGCCGGTCTCGTGCGCGCCGGGAAGGTGCGGTACTGGGGTCTCTCGAACACGCCCGCGTGGTACGTCGCCAAGCTCGCGACGCTAGCCGTGATGCGTGGCCTGCCGGGGCCGATCGCGTTGCAATACTTCTACGCGCTGGTGAACCGGGAGGTGGAGGACGAGCATGTCCCGCTCGCTGCCGAGTTCGGCATGGGCGTGGTGCCATGGTCGCCGCTTGCCTACGGGCTGTTGAGCGGCAAGTACGATCGCGTGACGGTTGAGGCGGCGGGTCCGCGGGCAGGTGGCCTGCCGAAGGATGCTGCTCAGTCGGGCGAGGCGCGCCCCGCCGACGACAAGCGTCTCGACGGGGCCAACCCGTTCGGAGACAGCCTGTTCACGCCGCGCAACTGGGACATCGTCGAAGGTGTGCGCCGGGTGGCGGCGGCCATCGGGCAATCGCCGGCGCGCGTCGCGCTCGCCTGGGTGGTCGGACGATCGGGCGTCGCCTCGACGCTGATGGGGGTGAGCCGGCCGGAGCAGGTGGCTGACAACATCGCCGCGCTCGATCTCATGCTTTCCCCGGAGCTTCGCGCCACCCTGGATGCGGTCAGCGCACCGGTGGAGCCGCGTCTGATCTACGGCCTGTCCCGACCGTCGTTGCGGCAGGCCGTCGTGTTCGGCGGCGCGCAGGTTCAAGCCCCAAACGAGATGCTCTGAGGAAAATCCTTCCTCGCTCACTCAGTCTGGGTGGAGCAAGTCACCGAAGGACAGTATTCCGCCTCGTGAGCTTTGGCCGCGAGGTCCGCTTTCAGCGACACGACACCGAGAGCGGACCAGCAGCTTACCACCCCGACCCGTCATTCAGAGGCGCCAACCGATACGGCTGGGATTGGCCGTAAGCGGAACGGCTGCTTCGGAGACGGTCTGCTGGAAAAGCGGACGACCTCCTATCGACCCAACCCAGCCGCCGGGAACGCCATTTGCGGTTCTCCAAAGCGGTCGTTCGTCGGCCGCCACGCGAGTTCGCCTCGGGGTGGAAAGCGTCCCCTAGCCTTTCCACTGGAAGCAGACGTTCAGTCTTTAACCTGACCACGACCTTGATGCCGATGTCGTCTGTTTCTAAAGGCTGGCGAAGGCGGCTTTCCGGAAGGCGAGTGCGATGAAAGAATTGCGCTCCTAGAAGTTGCATATCTGGTTGCATCAAATGCAATCAAAATTGCTATCAACATTTACTTTCGGACGATGCATCCTGCAATCACAGGGCGGATAAGCGATTTATCAGCCCACGCTTGCAGCGTAACCCGAGATCAGAAAGCTCAGAGCATGCTTACTCGCATCCTCAATTCGCTTTTCCTCCAGGCCGTGAGTTTGCCAGCCTCCGGTTGGGTAGTGCGTACGGTCATCGTCTCGGCGTCAAGAGAAGCATCACCTTGTGGCGACGCCGCCGACGGTGGAGCCCGCAAGATAGTCCTGATCCGGTAGTCAGAAGGTTCGCCGATAGGTGGCTCGGTTCAAGCTGCCCGAGCGAGATCGCCCTCGATCGAGGCAAGCGCTCGCTCCAGCGCCGCGAAGCAGATCGGGTCGAACGCAGTGTCGAGATCCGCGCGCATGATGCCGAGCGCCTTCTCAAGCGACATGGCCGCCCGGTAAGGCCGATCGGCTGTCAGCGCGTCGAACACGTCGGCTACCGAGACGATGCGGGTCTCGGGTGCGATCGCGTCGCCTCTTAAGCCGCGTGGGTAACCCTTGCCGTCCAGCCGTTCGTGGTGCCCGCCGCCGATGCAGGCCATCTCGTGGAACACCGCTGCGCGGGTCAGGATGGTCTCGGAAAGGGACGCGTGATTGCGCATGTCCCGCCACTCCGCGTCATCCAGTTTGCCGTTCTTGTCGAGGATCGCGTTCGAGACCCCGAGCTTGCCAACATCGTGAAGCAGCGCAGCCCGCTTCAGCCAGCGGCGGCGATCCGGCGTATAGCCAAGTTCAGCCGCAATCATGTCGGCATAGACCGCAACCCGCTCCGAATGGCCGGAAGTGAACGGGCTCTTGGCGTCGATAATCTGAGCAAAGGCACGGGCGATGTCGTCGAGGTAGTCTTCGTCAACGACGATCGGGCTGACCGGCGCCAACGCGAACACCGCCTCCTCGACCTCATCCGAGGCCAGGGTGTCCCAGAAGCCGGGTTTGGACGCGGCCGCCTCGAAGCAGGCGACCAACTGAGGATCGAACCATGTGCCCGAGCGCGCCCACACCTCGGCAATCGCGGCCGCGGGGCCGGCTGCGGTGTGGAACACGTCCACTACCTGAGCGAGCAGCGCTACCCGTGCGTAAAGTGGGATCGCTGGGCCAGCGAGGCGGTCCGGTCGACCGCCGCCGTTCCAGTGCTCGTCCAGGGCGTGGATGGCCTCGCAGACGCTCGCGGGGAAGCGAAGCTGTCGGGCGATCTGAGCACCACGCTGACAGCGGGTCTGAATCAGGTCGTCGGTAATCGCTCCGCCGTTCTGCAGGATGTTGAGCACGGCACGGAAGCGTTCGGCGAGGCCGGCCTTGAGGCCGGTATGAGAGAAGACAAAGCCGAGCACCTTCGGCAGACTGTCGCTCACCGTTTTGAAGTCACGTTTGAAGCTGAGATCGTCGGAGAGGTAGAGTTCGCAGATGCGCGCGGCATTGCTGGAGCACCCGAGGTCCTTCAGCATCACCGTGTGGTAGAGTTCCCAGAGCTGCAAGTCCGGCAGACCCATCTCCCGGCCGATGTTGAAGCCGATCCAGGTCGCTCGCACGCAATGCCCGACGGGCTGACCCTCCGTCAGGTCCAGGGCGTGGCTCAAGGCGCCGAGCACTTCCGACAGCTGGAACGTCCTGGCTTCCTCTTCGTTGCCTGACACGATCCGCATCGTTCTCGTCCAGTCTCTTGCCCTGCAGGCTTCTATAGGCGGCAAGACTGCCTGAAAAACCTGATCAAAGCGTTGCGCTGCCTCTCGCTTGCTAACCAGTCCCAAGCGGACGTTTTCCGCTTCCACAAAGGGTGGTGGGCGGCCTTTGGCCTTTCGGCCCGAAGCGGACGTTCTTCATCCGACCGACGCTGTGTCAAAACGCGAAGGCGGTCGAAGGACCTTCTCTCGAGCTCGCTGCCTGATACCAAAGGGGCACCCTACTGGCTTCAGGGCTGCCATTTGGCGGGCAGGAATGTCTCGCGCAGAGAAGATTGTTCTGCGATTCTGGAGCGCGCCTGCGTTTTTACGCAGCCTTGACCCAACCCGGTCGTTCAAACTCCCAAATCTCATTCTCCCGAGCAGACATCGAAGACGGCGCGACGCCGACGCTATGATTGCGGCTCCGTCCCCTTCCATCTGACTTCTTACGACAACCATGCCGAAGGCCCGTATCCATGGCGATTTATGAATTCAAACGGTTGATTTGGCCATGTTTGTCGCGACAATCCATAGAAATCTTCCAGCGGTAAGCTTTCTAGTTGTCCCCGTCCTATAGATCAAAAACTACCGTCCGGCCTGATACGAATACGAGGCACACGACGACGTCTCTTGTGTCGGTTCCTCCTTCCCGTCATAGACGCTCAAATCTCTGCCCGTACTACCTTGTCCAACAATAAGCAGGAATTTGACTGTCGATCGACCACACAGTGTGTTCCCCCGTAGGAGGACCGGGTCGGCAGGCTTAAGGACCTTGAACAGCTGGCCGTCGATGCCGTCGTCAGTCGCCGCCTTAATCGGGAGCGATTGCCCATTCTGGAACGTTATCTCGCTTTTTGCGAAGGTGATCTTCCCAGTAACCGACACCGCCGTTTTGCTTACCGGCTGCCAGGTCTCGGCATAGGCAGTCGTAGGGATTGCCGCAGCAAAGGAGGCGGCGGCGGCAAGGAGCAGTCGCATCGGATATCCAGTTGCTAATTTTGAACGCCGCTGGTGGAATGTAAATCGAAACCGAAGTCTTCTCGGTGATGCCGAAATCAATACATGCAGCGCTATGATTTGTCCGCCTCTCCTATCGAGGATCCTCCGATGATCGCCAAAATACCACTGGCCGCTATCATTTGTGCGGCCATGTTTTGTGGCCAGGTAGATTCGGCGTCGCAAGCTAATGTCGAGTGCTGGAAGCGCCTCAGCGACGGCGATGTTCATGCAGATACCGGAAAATTTCCAAAACTAAGCTCTGGTTTCAAGGTGTTGAGCTTCAAAGCAAACCGAAAGGATGCGGAGTGGAGCTATGGCACCTGTGTTTTGGCGCCGAGGAAGTAGCCTCTAACGGAGCTTCTACATTAAGTCTGCCGAGCTCGATCTTCTAACGTAATTCTTCTGCAGATACGAGGCGGAGTTCGTGCCAAAGTCAGGCTATTATTATCACTACGGAGCGAACTATGCGAGCCATAATTTTTGCTGTTCTGTCTATCAGCACTGTCTCCCCCGTCTCCGCCGGGTGCGGTTTATTGGCCATAGGCGTCAAAGCATCGGGGCAGGCGTCCGGAGCCGAGCCATTTACGTGCTTCAACCTATCGACGCCTGTGGGAAAAAAGGTCACTTTGATTGTCCGGTCGCCTGCCAAGGACATGGCGTTCAATATTTTCGGGGTTGTCGATAACCAAGCAAGCCACTCTTTCACAGCAACAAAGCCTAGCTACAAAGTGGACGTGTACCGAACGTTTACAGGCGGGCCAGCAAGATTTGAGTTATTATCTAGCGCGCGATAATTTACCATATATAGGTCCATTTAATCGCAATTTAGGAGCATGTAACAATGCATGTTTATAAGAGGATGGCAGCTCTATTGTTTCTGGAAGCAGTCATTTATCCAAATTGTGCGACCTTCGCTCACTCAGCTCAGCGCCCATTTGTAGGTAGATGGGCCACGAATTCAGATAAATGCAGAATCAATCAGGACATTGAAGTTTTTACAAATAATGGAAGTCCTGGATATGAAGGAAACTGCAAATTTGTTAAATTAATCCGAAGCGGAAATCGCTGGAATATAACGGAAAAATGCACTGGCGAAGGAGGTCCGTTACTGGGAAAATTAGAAATTGTTCTGAATGGTGACAAAATGCAGATGAATATAACCTCACCTTTCAGATCGAGCCTTAACTTAATTAGATGCCCGTAATTCAAACGGGAGCGAGCACGGCGGCGACGTCCGCTTCTTTGCATTGCTGCCCGATAGCGGACCGGTAGAAATCCACCCAACCTGGCCGCTGGCCTCCGCCCCAACAGCCTAGTGGTTGAGCCCTGACGGTTGAGTCCGTGTGGGGTTTCGGTTTGAGGCCCATCCTGCGAGTCTAGCGGGATGCGCAGTGGTATATCTTTCACGCTCTCAACCTCGGATCGCCTTCGGCTCGAAGCACTCGTTGCGGATCGAAACACGTCGCAGAAGCACGTCTGGCGCGCCCGCATCGCGCTGCTGAGTGCCAATGGGCTCGGGACGCACGCGATCATGCGTGAGGCAGGCGTGTCCAAGACGGTGGTCTGGCGCTGGCAGGACCGCTTCGCGCAGGAGGGCGTCGACGGGCTCCTTCGGGACAAGACGCGGCCGGCGCGCATCCCGCCGCTGGGGCCGGAGGTGGCGGCGCGCGTAGTGGCTCTGACGCAAGGAGATCCGCCCGGCGAGACCACGCATTGGACGGCCGCCGCCATGAGCAAGGCCGCGGCCATCAGCGTCTCGTCGGTGCAGCGGATCTGGCGGGGGCACGGCCTACAGCCGCATCGGGTCCGGCAGTTCAAGCTCTCCACCGACCCGGCCTTCGCCGCCAAATTGCGCGACGTCGTCGGGCTCTACGTCGATCCGCCCGCTCATGCCGTCGTCCTCTCGGTCGACGAGAAGAGCCAGATCCAGGCGCTCGCCCGCACGCAGGCCCCGTTGCCGATGAAGCCGGGCTACCCGACGACGCGCACCCACGACTACAAGCGCCACGGGACGACGACCCTGTTTGCCGCTCTGGACGTGCTGGAGGGCAAGGTGATCGGCCGCTGCATGCAGCGCCACCGGCATCAGGAGTTCATCCGCTTCCTCAACGCGGTCGAGGCGGCGGTTCCGGAGGGCAAGATCGTCCACGCGATCCTGGACAACTATGCCGTCCACAAGCACCCGAAGGTCCGTGCTTGGCTCGGCCGCCACCCGCGCTGGACCTTCCACTTCACCCCGACCTCAGCCTCGTGGCTCAATGCCGTCGAGGGCTTCTTCGCCAAGCTCGCAAAACGCCGGCTCCGACGCGGCGTGTTCGGATCGCTGATCGAGGTGCAGGCCGCCATCAAACGCTTCATCGCCGAGAGCAACGGCGACCCGAAGCCCTTCGTCTGGACCGCCGACCCAGATCGCATCATCCAGGCCGCAAAGCGCGGGCACCAAGTGTTAGACTCGCACCACTAGATGCGGACCTTCCTAGGGTCTGCTTGGGGTCGTGAGCGGTCCCTGCGGCTATGTCCGCTCCGATCTATCCGCCACCCGAAAGCGGACCGGCGGAAATCCACCCATCTGAGACGCTCACACGGGTCTAGCGCGGCGGCCGATGCTGGCCGAAAGCCGCCGGTCTGCTGCCGAGATAGGCCGCCGGAAAAGCGGACGGCCTCCTACCGACCCAACCCGGCCGCCCCAATCGCCAGCGGCACTTCTCCGAAGCGGTCGTTCGTCAGCCCTGGGAAACTGCGACTTGGGAAGGGAAACGGATCGCGGGCTTCTGCTGCGAATGAGGCATCCGAGATCTAGAACATCCCGTTCGGGTTGGCCGAAGCATCGGGCAGTATCTGAAGCACATCCCAGTGCTCGACGATCCGACCGGCATCATCAAGGCGAAAAATATCTATAGCCGCATAATCGTGGTTGCCCGGCCAGTGCTGAAGACAGTGCAGCACGACCAGATCGCCCTCGGCAATCGCCCGCTTGACCTCCACTCGCTTGCCCGGCCATTCGCGCGACATTCGCTCGAAATATTCAATAAAGCCAGCCTTGCCCGTGGCTACGTGTGGGTTGTGCTGGATGTAGGTAGCGCCGGCATAACGCTCGATAGCCTCGCGCGGACGACAATCGTTGAACATCAGTTCATAAAACGCGATCACGTTCGCTTTGTTTTGCGCAAGATCTGTCATAGCGTTTGCGTAACGATCCGTGAAAACCAAATGCCATATATGACATGGAGCACGGGGCGGGAGAGCAGGCAAGGGCTGGAGTAGGCACTCCGATCTCCCGCGACGGATCATGAGTGGCCTCCGCGTTGATGTCCGCTTCGAAGCATCCGCTGCCCAAAAGCAGGCAGGCAGAGATCCACCCATCTAAGACGTTCAGGCGGGCTTTTTGTGATGCCGGATGCTGGCCGTAAGCGGTTGGTCCGCTTGAGGATTACAGGTCCTAGAAGCGGACGTATATGGACAACCCCAAGCCGCCATTACTTGCTGCCAATCACAAGCCTGGCAAATTGGACATACATATGCTCGGAGTTCAATGCGTTGCATGAAGAATGAAGCCCACGTGGCGCACCGTGTGGATGCACGGATTCAACTTGTCTCGGTCGATCTTCTTGCGGATGTTGCCGACGTTGACGTCGATAACCCTTTGTGCGGCGCAGCAGCCATGGCGGCAATTTTCCATCACACGGACGTCATGCAGGGGACGCGAGCGAGGTTTCACCTGGCACGGCAAGCATCGTGCGGGCTCAGGTTGCCCGCCGATAGTTCAGCCTCTTATGCCCACGTGCCGGAGAGTCTGATCTGGAGGTACCGCGCCGAGACGCTTGCGCAGTAGTTCGTCGATCGAGAGCGGACCGGCCCCGGCCATCACGAGAGTGAGGAGGCACACGAGGTAGAGCAGATCTGTCTCGTACCCGGGCGGTCCAAAGGTCGCCCCGGCCGCGGTCACGGCCTGGAGCTTGATCGAACTGAAGCCGTAGGGAAGGTGCACGGTGAACGCTGCGACCAGCAGGATGATCGCCATGGGAAGGCTGGCGAGCGGCACGAGAGCGCCCATCAGGATCGCCAATCCGCCGAAGATCTCCACGAGTATGGTCAGCCATCCAAACAGGTGCGGCAGCGGTAATCCCATGGCCTCGACGATGGCGGGAAAGGCATCGAAGCCACGGGCGGCTTTCGCCAAGCCATGCGCCAGGAAGCCGTATCCAACGATCAGGCGCAGCGGGACCGGGGCCCAGCGAAGGAGGAGCGGACGGCACGCGAGTATTCTACTAAGCAGGCCTGCCATTGTGTTGATCCTCTGAGTATCGGGATGGCCGATAGGAAACGGGCGGTACATCGTGTGCGGGCGCGTGCGGACTGCGGCCCGCGCTGGTGGCGTCGGGACTGATTGCGATCTCTCTAGGAGCGTGATGTCAGGAGAGGGAGGTAGCCCTATCCGTGCGCGTCGGCAGCCTCTCGGCGCCGGATCTCCCTGACCAGCGGCTGCAGCACTTCGGGATCGGCCGCTGCGACGAGACTGTAGCCGAGCCCCTTCCGGGCCCAGGCGCACCCAGCGATGGAGCCGTAGATGTGCTCGACCATCGGCACGTCGCCGCCTTCGCCGAAGGAGCGGATCAGCATGACCACGCGCGTGCCCTGCGCGTCGTCGTACATCAGCATGCCCGCTGGCCCGTGGTCGGTGGCGACCAGACGGCCGCCGAGCAGGTGGTAGCCCGCCGCGCTGAGATCGGGCACGGCGACGGGCCGCTTCAAGCGTGCGGAAAACCAGCGCGTGATCTCGTCGCGATCGGTCGCGGCGAGCTCGATGGGCCGAGAGCGGTCTGGCGCGTAGACGACATAGTTCGTCTTCGCCTCCTGGGCGAGCACGGAGATGCCGCCCGATCCATTCGGAAGCGCCGCTCTCGCGATCCAGCCACCGAGGCCGCCGACGGTCAGGAGAAGGGCTGCGGCCAGCCCCTGCCAAGCTGATACGCGCGGCCGCCGTCGCGCCGCGACGAGGCGGGCGAGATCGAGTTGGGGCGGCACCGGCTCGGCGGCGATCGGCGCGAACGCACCGCGCAGGTCATCTCGGAGGGCCCTCAGTCGAGCCACCCGAGTTCCGGCCTGAGCGTCCTCGGCGAGATAGGCCTCAACCTCGGCACGGCTATCAGGGCCGAGCCGATCGTCAACGAAGGCCTGCAGATCGTTCTCGCTGATCAGCCGCTCGTTCATTTCAGCCTCCTCAGGACCGGGCGACGGGTAGCGGCCTCGCCGTCCATCAACTGGATCATCCGGTCTCTCGCGCGGGACAGTCGCGACATCACGGTGCCGTTCGGCACCCCGAGCACCTCCGCCGTCTCCGCGTACGAAAGGCCTTCCACGGTCACGAGGAGCAGCACGCTGCGCTGCTCCTCGGGTAGGGCGTCGAGCGCGCGCAGAAGGTCGTGTCGCTGCGGCCCGGCTTCCTGGTGGGGCGGAACTGCTAGGGAAGCCTCGTCAACATCGTCGAGCGGAAGGTGAGCACCGCCGCGTCGGTGGGACTGCCGCAAGCGGCTCATCGCCAAATTGTGCAGGATCGCGAAGAGCCAAGACCTGACGCTGCCGTCGTCCCGCCGTTGGTGCCAGCGCGCGATCACCAACTCGAGCGTGTCCTGAACGAGGTCGTCG
This sequence comes from Methylobacterium sp. PvR107, assembly GCF_017833295.1. Taxonomy (NCBI): domain Bacteria; kingdom Pseudomonadati; phylum Pseudomonadota; class Alphaproteobacteria; order Hyphomicrobiales; family Methylobacteriaceae; genus Methylobacterium; species Methylobacterium sp. PvR107. Next base: position 3,484,383 of record NZ_JAFIBW010000001.1, on the reverse strand, counting down.
GCGTCCGACCGATCCCGCGTAAGCGCGGCGGCGTAGCGCCGAAGCGCCGGGATCAGCGGCTCCACGAGGAGCATCATCTGCTGCACCGCATGACTCCGGCCGGTGTCGCGATCGCTCGGTGCCGACATGGCCAATCGCGCAGGTATCTCACGGGAGGTCAGACGCCGCGTCCGGGCGAATATTCCATCAGGTCTGGCATTTCGAGCCCGCAGTCCTGCCGAGGAGGCCGTCGCACACGAGGCGCTGTCCGGGATCGAACAATCACTGCCGGTACTGCGTGTCCGGCGACCGCTTCAGCCGACTGACCGCTTCGTGAATCGCTGCCCAGATGCCTTCGCCGACATCGCAGTCACCCGCGTCGAACCCATGGGCGGCTATGCCATCCATATCACGCTCACCGACGGCCATGCCCATGGGATTTTCCCCTGGACTACCGGCGCTGAGCTGCTGCCTGCCGGGCTCCTCGGCGTTCGGCTAACTGAGGGTGGCAAGGCATTGCCCCGGCAGTGATCCATGCCGATGCCGTTCGCTTCATCCGAACGACCAATGCCCCCGGACTCATTTAAGGCGGTCCAGGGGCATCGATGGTTCTGGTTCTGAAAGTCAGCGGGTGAAAGCGACACGTCCATCAATGGCGTCGCGAGCCGCGACGACGCGAGCCACATCCTGTCTAAGCAAATAGACCGAGACGACCAGCAGGACGAGATCCTTCAGGAGGAAGGCGGCATTCATCGCCATGGCGGGGAAGCCACCGGCGCCCGCATCCCAGGCATCGGGCACGAACGGAAGGATCGTCAAGGTCGAGACGAAGGCGGCCGTGGAGCCGAGGGCACCCAGCACCCCCAGCTTCTTGTTCCAGAAGCCCAGGAGCAGGAGCGTGCCAAAGGTCCATTCCGAGGCGCCCAGGAAGATGGCCGTGCCGCGAATGCCCAGAACCGGGATGGTCCAGAAGGTGAAGGGGCCGTGCGTGATCAAGGGAAGCAATCCCCGGATCTCGGCCTCGAACCATTTGTCGTATCCGAACCAAGCGAAGATGACGACCATCGCGGTCCGGAGCAGGTGGTAGTCCAGGTCGCGCCGGAGCAGGAACGAGCCGGCCAGCTTGTCGATGAGGAAGTTCATGATGCCCTCCGTAGGCGTTGGAGTTGGTGCACCCTTTCTACCTACGGCTTCCGAGACTATGAATGCTTGAATGCGGCGCAGATATGCTCTTTAATCTCAATCTGGCCTAGTCGACGGCTCTGTGGATTGGGCAAGCCGCCCGGGCTAGTGGCTCGGGGGTGAGACGGTCGCAGCAGCAGGGTCGATGGGTAGGGCCAAGCCGACGATGCCAGTCGCTTATCTCGGCCAGGGGCTTTGGACGCCCTTCGGAAGAACCAGTGCTCGATTGTATGGAAGACTTTCGATTACCCACCTGTGTGGTCGACGGGATGACGCTCAGCGGATGTTTCCACGGGCTTCACCAAACCAGCGGCATCGGAACCCTGTGCGTTGCATCAGCTCAGAGAGCCAGTTCCCGCTCCTTGATGTCGGCGATGGGCCCGAGAATGGCAGGATCGAACGGGGCCAAGTCCCGCGCCGCGCCGATGCGATTGGGCAGATCCGGGTTCGCGAGCGCAGCCTTGCCGAACGCCACGATGTCCGCCCCGGCCTCGACGACCGCCTCCGCCTTGGAGGCCTCGTGGAACCCTCCATTGGCGAGCAGCGAGAGGTTTGGGGCATAGCGGCGAGCAAGCGCCACGAGGCTATCCTGGCCGCTCTCAAAGGCAGGCTTCGACGCGTCATGCTCGGTGACGTGGATGTAGTCCAGGCCAGCATCCGCCAGCGTTCCGAAGACCGCTTCCGCGTCCTGTGCGTATTCCGACGAAGCCGGCCGGGGATTCCGATTTGAAGCCGGCCGTCATTCCGAGGCGAAGCCGGCCACCGGCCCGATCTGAAGCCGGCCAGTGACGGGGCACTCCCGCGGGTCTGGGGTGAGGATCACGAGGTCAGTCGGACAGGTCAAGCGGCGGGCTCGGCCGCCTTGCGTTTGCGCAGGCTCTCGCCGGCGAGTTCAATGCGGTGAGCGTTGTGCAGCAGCCGGTCGAGGACGGCATCGGCGAGCGTGGGGATGCCGATGATCTCGTACCAGCGATCCACCGGGACCTGGCTGGTGATCAGGGTCGAGCCGGCGTCGTAGCGGTCCTCGACCATCTCCAGAAGATCGCGCGCCTGTTCGGGCAGGAGCGGCTCGGGGCCCCAATCGTCGAGGATCAGCAGGTTCGCCTTCGCGATCTGGCGCAGCAGACGGCTGTAGCGGCCATCGCCACGCGCGAGGCTGAGCGCCGCAAACAGGCGTGGGACCCGGTAGTACAGGACCGAGAGGTCGTCCCGGCAGGCCTTGTGCCCGAGCGCGCAGGCGAGCCAGCTCTTGCCCACGCCGCAGGGGCCGGTGATCACGAGGTTGCGCCGGGTCCGGATCCAGTCGCCGGTGGCGAGCTTGAGGAACAGGGCACGGTCCAGGCCGCGATGGCTGCGGTAATCGACGTCCTCGATGCTGGCGGGATGGCGCAGCCGTGCGGCGCGGGCGCGGGCCTCGAAGCGCTTCTGCCGCCGAGCCGTGGCCTCGTGGTCAAGGAGCAATCCGAGCCACTCGGCGTGGCCGAGGGCGTGGGCCTCCGGGTTGGCGTCCAGCGCCTTGAAGCCCGAGGCCATGCCGCTCAGGCCGAGTTCGTGCAGGAGCTCGAGGGTGGGATGGGTGAGCATCGGCGTCTCCGTCAGTGAAAGTAGCGCGGGCCGCGTAGGTTGGGGTGGAGCATCACCGGGACGGCCTCGGCCGGCGCGGTCGCGCGGTTGAGACCGTTGGCCAGGATCGAGGCGATGCTCTTGTAGGTGAGCGCGCCGAGCGCCACGGCTCGGGCCGAGGCGGCCTCCGCCCGGCCGGGGTCGAGCCCCCGGTAGAGGCGCAGGATGCCCAGACAGGTACGGAAGCCCTGCTCGGGATGAGGCCGGTCGTGGAGGATGGCGATGACCAGCCCCTCCGTCTCCGGCCCGATGCCGCGCGCCCAGCGCCGGAAGCGCTCGGGGCTCCACTCGGCGTAGCGGCGATGGGCGCTGGGCATGTGGTCGGGATCGGTGCCGTGCCGCCGTCCGGTGTAGCGGCGTTCGTGGGCGGCGACGCGCTGTCCGCGATGGAACACCTCGACGGTGCGCGCCGTGAGGCGGACGTCGACCTGCTCGCGGATCAGGGCGTGGGGCACCGAGTACAGGAAGCCGCCCGCCTCGACGTGGTAGTCGAGGTTGACCCGGGCCAATCGCCACTCGGCGAAGGTGTAGTCCTGCTCCGGCAGCGGCCGCAGCGCCGCGCGCTCGATCGCCTCGAACAGGGCGCGGCGCGTGGTGCCGAGCCGGCGCATGCGGTGAGCGTTGATACGCTCCACCATCGCGGCGATGGCGGCATTGCACTCGGCCAGGGAGAAGAACGTCTGGCGCCGCAGCCGTCCCAGGATGTAGCTCTGGGCGAAGCGAACACCGGCCTCGACCTTGGCCTTGTCGCGCGGCTTGCGGGGCCGGGCCGGCAGGACGCCGACGCCGTAATGTTCGGCCATCATCCCGTAGGAGCGGTTGAGCTCGGGATCGTAGAACGACGCCTTGTGGACCCCGCTCTTGAGGTTGTCTGGCACGACGAGGCGTGGGACGCCGCCGAGGAAGCGGAACAGGCGGACATGCGCGCCGATCCAGTCGGGCAGCGTCTGCGTCCAGGTCGCCTCGGCGTAGGTCAGGCTCGACGCGCCGAGCACCGCCACGAAGATCTCGGCCTCGCGCACGATACCGGTGGCGGGATCGACGATCCCGACCTTCTTGCCGGAGTAGTCGACGAAGACCTTGTCGCCGGCGGCATGGTGCTGACGCATCACCGGGGTGAGCCGGCGCTCGAACTCCTTGTAGAGATCGCAGAACCGGGAGTAGCCGTAGCCCTCCGGATAGGCCTCCCGGTACTCCTCCCAGAGCACCGTCAGGTTGACCCCGGGCCGGCGCATCTCCCGGACCAGGCACGGCCAGTCCGGCTCGGGCAGCCGGCGCATGCCCTGCTTCACCCCGGCCCGGGCAAACAGGCGCTGCTCCAGCACCGCGTCGGTGACCTCGGGGCCGAGCGGCCAGGTCAGGCCGGCGGCGCTCGCTCGGGCGAGGTTGTCCTGCACGGTCGAGCGGGCGATGCCCAGCGTTCGCCCGATCTCTCGCGAACTCACCCCGTCGCGGGCGAGCCGCAGCATCTGCTTGATCTGTCGCATGGTCAGCTCTCTCCTGGCCGGCATCCCGCTCTCCTCGTGGTCGAGGACAGGGATGCCGCGGTTGCTGACCCGCGGGGATGATCCGTCGCCGATATCGACTACCAGGTGGCCGGCTTCATCTCGGAATGGTGGCCGACATCAAATCGGAACGCTGGCCGGCTTCGCGTCGGAATGGGTGGCCGGCTTCCGTCGGAATCCGCAGTCCTGCTCGCGACCAGCCCATTTGTGGGTGAAGTCGTTGACTTTGCCCTGTGAGATCCGGATGCCGACCGGCACGTTCCCGCCGACCTTTGCGCGCACAGCCTTGATCACCGCCACAGCGAACGCGGTGCGTGCGCGGGCGTCGCCGCCCCACCGGTCGCCTCGCCGGTTGGTGTGTTCCGTCAGGAACGGGTCGATGAGGTAGCCGTTTGCACCGTGGATCTCGATCCCGTCGAAGCCCGCGACGGCGACAGCACGCTCGGCAGAGGCGGCGAACCCGTCGACCGCCTCGGCAATCTGCCCGTCCGTCATGGCAGACGGTGCCGGGTAGGCGCCCTTGCCGTAGTAGAACTCCATCTGGCTGCCCCGGGGCTGGACGGCCGAGGGACCGATGGTGCCGTCGCGGAAGCGATTGCCTTGGCTGATCGCACCGGCGTGCATCACCTGCGCGAAGAAGCGGGCGCCGTGCCGGTGGGCAGCCTCGACGATCGGTCGCCAGGCGAGACCCTGCGCCTCGTCGGTGAGACCCGGCTGATGATGGTAGCCCTGCGCAAACGCCTGATCCGTGTAGATGCCTTCGGTGATCAGCAGACCGAAGCCGCCACGGGCGAAGCGCTCGTAGTAGCGCGCCATCCGCTCGCTCGCGGTCCCGTCCTCGTTCGCGCTGATCCGGGTCATTGGGGCGACCGCGAAGCGGTTGCGGATTGCCAGCCCGTTTATATCGGTGGTCGTGAAGAGGGTGTCGGCGCACGTGCTCATGATGACCTCGCCCTGCAATCTGACCCGCCGTTGACCGTCGATAGGCGCGGTGGATGAGACGGGTCGCGCTTCGATGAGCGCATAGCTAGCTTTGTCAATGAATGAGCAGTAGCGAGCTTAGACGAGAAGGATCTTATCGCATGGTGATATGCTGATGGACCTGTCGGACGTCGCGCTCTTCTGCTCCATCGTCTCGGCCGGAAGCCTGTCCGCCGCGGGGCGGCTGTCGGGTCATTCGCCGATGGCGGTCAGCCGCCGCCTAGTTGCCTTGGAGGCGGAGCTCGGGGTTCGCCTTCTCCATCGCACCACCCGGACCATAGCCCTCACAGCGGATGGCGAGACGTTCCTCCCGCTCGCCCAAGCCATGCTCGACGCGAAGGCCGCCGCCATGGCGGCTTTCTCGGAGCGTCACGAAGGCTTAAGCGGCGTCCTGCGCGTGACAGCGCCCAACCGGATCGGGCGTGCGCTCGTGGTGCCGCAGGCTGTACGGCTGATTGCCCAGAACCCTCTGCTCCACGTAGACCTGATGTTTAGCGACAGGGTCGTGGACATCGCGGCATCCGGCATCGACGTCGCGCTGCGGGTCGCCACACTGCAGGCATCCGAGCTGGTCGCAGTGAAGCTGGCCGACAACCCACGCATCCTCTGCGCCGCGCCGAGCTACCTCGCGAGACATGGACTCCCCGAACGGCTCGTCGACCTCGACGAGCACACCTGTCTGACTGTAAAGGGCGGACCAATTCCAGGCCGCCGTGTCGGAGCAAAATCAGGCCACTGGCAACGTGCAGCTCGAACGAAGAAGGGGCCCGATCGGGCCCCTTCTTCGTTCGTCGCCGATCGTAAGGGTCAGGCCGGCGGGATCTCGCCCGTCTCGGGGTCGTGAGGATCGGCGGTGGCCTGGTTTTGCTCCGCCCCTTCGGCCCGGCCGCGCCGGCTGCGGGAAGTTTTGAGGCGGTAGCTGTTGCAGCGCGGCAATCAGGATGAGACCAGCGCGTCAATCAAGATGAGAGGAACCGCCGATCTGATGACGCAAGGAGGGCAGAGCCCGACCGGAGGCATCGGATCGGCGTCGGCGTGACCTTCAGGGGCACGTCGTCTGGTGATCGCGGCCACCGGGCCAGCTGCGGGTCGTCCTCAGTTTGAGGAGCCTGCCCGTGCCCGGCCGCCACGTGACCGATCACCAGATGAGGCTCTTCATGCAGTTCCGTCAGAGCGACAGCGTCGCTGCGGCCGCCGCCAAGGCCGCCTTCAGTCCCGCCACCGGCCATCGCATTGCCGCCGATCCGCGTCTGCCCTCGGCTAAGAAGACCCCGCGCGGACGGCGTCGGCCCGATCCCCTCGCCGAGGTGTTCGAGGCCGAGATCGTGCCATTGCTCGAAGCCGCGCCCGGCCTGAGGCCGGTGGCCGTCTTCGAGGAGATCCTGCGCCGTCATCCCGATCTCGGTGAAGGGGTCCGACGGACACTGGAGCGGCGTATCCGGGCTTGGCGCGCCGTGCACGGAGCCGACCAGGACGTCATCTTTCGTCAGACCCACGAGCCCGGGCGGATGGGACTGTCGGACTTTACCGACATGGCCGATCTCGGCGTCAGCATCGCTGGGCTGCGCCTCGACCATCGGCTCTACCACTTCCGGCTCGCCTACTCCGGCTTCGAGCACGCCCACGTCGTGCTCGGCGGCGAGAGCTTCGTGGCGCTCGCCGAAGGGCTGCAGAATGCCCTCTGGTCTCTCGGCGGCGTGCCGCGCGAGCACCGCACCGACAGCCTCTCGGCCGCCTTCCGCAACCTCGACGAGGCCGCCCAGGAGGATCTCACCCGCCGCTACGAGGCCCTGTGCGCCCACTACGGCATGACGCCCACCCGCAACAACGCCGGCCTCGCCCACGAGAACGGTTCGGTGGAGGGCCCGCACGGCCACCTCAAGCGGGCCCTCGCCGATGCGCTCCTGCTGCGCACCAGCACCAACTTCCCCGACCTGACCGCCTACCGCACCTTCGTCGACGAGCTCGTCGGACGCCGCAACGCCCGCCAAGCTAAGCGCATCGACAGCGAGCGGGCTGTCCTGGCGCGGCTGCCCGAGCGGCGCTCGTGCGACTACGAGCAGGTCAGCGTGCGCGTCTCCTCGGCCGGCGGGTTCCGCCTGCGCAAGGTGTTCTACACCGTGCCCTCGCGCCTGATCGGCCACACCCTGCGCGTGCGCCTCTACGACGACCGCCTCGACGTCTTCGTCGGCGGATCCCACCTCTTCACCCTGCCGCGGGGGCGGGCTCATCCGGACGGACGGCACGATCAGGTCGTCGACTACCACCACGTCATCCACGCCCTCCGGCGCAAGCCGATGGCGCTGCTCAACCTCGTCTACCGCGACCGGCTCTTCCCGCGGGCACCCTACCGGCACGCCTTTGAGTCCCTGCGCGCCGCGCTTCCGGAACGGCAGGCCTGCCGCATCGCCGTCGATTTACTTGCGCTGGCCCATGACCGCGGCTGCGAGGCCGAACTCGCCGAATGCCTGGCCGTCGAACTGGCCGCCAAGCGCCTGCCCGATCTAGCCGTCCTGCGTGCCCGCTTCGCACCCGATCCGGCTACCATCCCTCACGTCAACGTCGCCCTCGGCTCGCTGGCGAGCTACGAGAGCCTCCTCGACGGCGTCACGACGGGAGGGGCGGCATGAAGGCCCTGGCCCGCACCACCACCGCGGTCGACACCGCCCGGCTCGGGATCATGCTCGGTGAGCTGCGCCTGCCGACCATCAAGACCGTCTGGCCCCGCTTTGCCGAACAGGCCGACAAGGAGGGCTGGCCTGCCGCCCGCTTCCTCGCGGCGCTGGCCGAGCACGAGTTGGCCGAGCGCGACAGACGACGCATCGAGCGTCATCTCGCCGAGGCGCGCCTGCCACCCGGCAAGACGCTCGATGGCTTCGACTTCGCCGCCGTGCCGATGCTCTCGAAGGCTCAGGTCATGGCGGTCGCCGCCGGCGACGCTTGGCTGGCGCAGGGGGCCAACCTGCTCCTGTTCGGTCCACCTGGCGGTGGGAAGAGCCATCTCGCCGCCGCGATCGGGCTCGCTCTCGTCGAGGCCGGCTTCAAGGTGCTGTTCACCCGCACCACCGACCTCGTCCAGAAGCTGCAGGTCGCCCGGCGCGACCTCGGCCTGGAGGCGGCCATCGGCCGGCTCGACCGCTTCGACCTGCTGATCCTCGACGACCTCGCCTACGTCACCAAGGACCAAGCCGAAACGAGCGTGCTGTTCGAGCTGATCAGCGCCCGCTACGAGCGCCGCTCCCTGATGATCACCGCCAACCAGCCCTTCGGCGAGTGGGGTCGGATCTTCCCCGATCCGGCCATGACGCTCGCTGCCGTCGACCGGCTGGTGCACCATGCCACCATCTTCGAGATGAACGTCGAGAGCTACCGGCGTCGCACGGCCCTGGATCGGAAACGCGGTCCTGGTCGACCGCCAACTCGCGCGACAATCAAAACTGCCGATGCGTGACGCTCCGCGACACGAACCTGACCCGACGCCACCTTGCGCCGGTCGATCGACCCGCTCATCATCAACCCGCCGCGACACCGGTCACTCATCCTGATTGTCGCTGACATCTCATCCAGATCGCCGCGCTACAGTAGCTGTTGCCGTTCAGGCTCAGGATGCTGACGTGGTGGGTCAGCCGGTCGAGCAGCGCGCCCGTGAGCCGTTCCGAGCCCAGAACTGACGTCCAGTCCTCAAACGGGAGGTTCGAGGTCACCACGGTCGAGCCACGCTCGTAGCGCTGCGAGAAGACCTCAAACAGCAACTCCGCCCCCGTCGACGACAGCGGCACGTAGCCGAGTTCGTCGACGATCAGGAGCTTGACCGCGGCTAGTTCGCGCTGAAGCCGGAGCAGACGACGCTCGTCGCGCGCCTCCAGGAGTTGGTTGACCAGCGAGGCCGCGGTGGTGAACGTGACCGAGAAGCCCTTCTGGCAAGCCGCCAAGCCGAGAGCCAAGGCGATGTGGGTCTTGCCAGTGCCCGAGTTGCCAAGTGCGATGACGTTCTCCCGGCCGAGGATGTAGCCACAGCGGGCCAGTTCCAGCACGAGCATCTTGTTCAGGCTCGGGATCGCGGCAAAGTCGAACGTGTCGAGGCTCTTCACCGCCGGGAAGCGCGCCGCCCGGATGCGGCGCTCGACCATGCGCCGCTCACGGTCGATCAGCTCCAGTTCAACCAGCCGCAACAGGTAGCGCGAGTGGTCCAGGCCGCTCTGAGCGCACTCGCGGGCAACCTTGTCGTACTCGCGCAGCACCGTGGGCAGCTTGAGCTGCTTGAGGTGGTGAGCCAGCAGGACGCCCGGCGTGGTCTCGTCGCGCGCCGGGCTCATGCGGCCACCTCCGGCACCAGCACGGCATAGTCGGCAGCCACGGTGGTCCGCACCGTGGTTCTGGGCAGGTGCGGATAGGCTGCCAGGTCGAGCCGGGGCGGTCGGTGCTCGAGTCGGGCCAGCGCAATCAGCTTGACCGCATCGAAGCCGATCGCCCCGAGCCGGATCGCCTCCGCGACGGCTGCGGCCACCACGTCCTTGGGCATCGCCTCCATCAGGCGCAGCACCTGGATGAACTCGCGCTTGCCCCGGTTGCCCATGCGCGCCTCCAGGAGATGGCGCAGGTGCTGGAACGCCTCGGGCAGATCCCAGTCCTGGAGGGCCGCCGCTTGGTCGAGGGCGTTCGGCTTGGTCTCGATCAGCGCGAGGTAGTGCAGCGGCTCGGAGACGAACACGCCGGTGCCGTAGCTGCGTTCGTGCCGGGCGATCTCGATCCCGCCGCACAGGATCACGACCTCGTCGACGAAGCCCTTCACCAGCACGTCCCGGAAGCCGTAGGCGGTGGGCACCGAGTAGTCGTTGCCGTGATAGCGCACCAGCGCGGTCGAGGAGACACGACCAGCCCGCTTCTCGCACGGCTCCAGCGGGACCGCCGGCAGGGCGCGCAGGACCGCACGGTCGGCCACGAGCCGCGTACCGATGAGCTCGGCAGACCGACCGGCACACTCATCCTGCCGGACTCGGCAGCGTCGCTCCAGATCAGCGTTCAGCGCCTCGAACGAAGCTGCCTCCGGAGCCGGGGTCATGAAGTTGGACCGGGCGAACTTGACCAGCCCTTCGACTTTGCCCTTGTCGTTGCCCCTGCCCGGACGGCCGAAGCGGTCGCGGAACAGGTAGTGGCTCACCAACTCGGTGAAGGCGCGCGTGCGCTCGCGCTGCCCGTCACCGCAGATCTTGGCGACCGCGATCTTCGTGTTGTCGTACAGGATCGACAGCGGCACGCCCGTGAAGAAGGCGAAGGCGGCGACGTGCCCGTCGAGGAACGCCTCGGTGGTCTCCCGCGGATATGCCTTCACGAAGCAGGCGTCGGAGTGCGGCAGGTCCATGCAGAAGAAATGGATCTTGCGACGCACGCCGCCGATCGTGGCCACCGCCTCGCCGAAGTCAACCTGGGCATGGCCAGGCGGGTGGGCCAGCGGCACGAAGGTCTCCCGCCCCTGCGATCGGCAGATCCGCACGTGGTCCTTCACCACCGTGTAGCCGCCGGCATAGCCGTGCTCGTCGCGTAAACGCTCGAAGATCCGCTTGGCCGTGTGCCGCTGCTTGATCGGCGCGCTTCGGTCCGTTTCCAGGATGGCCGTGATCACCGGCAGAAGAGGCCCAAGCTTCGGCTTCTCGACCGGCTTCGAGCGCGTATAGCCCGGCGGCAGGGAGAACCGGCACATCTTGGCGATCGTCTCTCGGCTCAGCCCGAACACTCGAGCCGCCTCACGCCGAGAGTTGCCCTCGATAAACACGAACTGCCGAACGGCCGCGTAGACTTCCACGGCAAACATCCCCAGCTCCTCTCGAAAGAGAAGCTTCTCCACTGGCCGGCTTTTACGCCGCCCGCATCAGCACGACGCCGACGCTCCAGTGGATGGTTTTGTCACCGCCCTACACAGGACGCCGTAGACGCCGAAGTTGGCCGCGTGCACACGCCGGATCTCGGCCACGAGCGTTGCGTCCCGCTTGGCCCGAGCCGGCAGCCTGCCGGGATCGAGCCGCCGCGCGGCATGGGCGTCGTACGTCGACGGGGCGATCGGCAGCACCCTGCAGATCGGCTCGACCCCGTAGAGCGCGCGGTGATCGTCGATGAAGGCGATCATCGCTTGAACCGGCGGTCGAGCTCCGCCTGGGCAAAATACGCCGATGCCTTCCTCAGGATCTCATTGGCCTGCCGCAGTTCGCGAACCTCCCGCTCCAGCACCTTGATCCGCTCGCGCTCAGCGCTCGTGGGGCCGGGCCGCACACCACGGTTCCGCTCGGCCTGCCGGATCCAGTTGCGCAGCGTCTCACCCGAGCAGCCGATCTTGGCGGCAATCGACTGGATCGCAGACCATTGCGAGCCGTGCTCGCTCTCGTGCTCCCGCACCAGCCGGACCGCACGCTCGCGAACCTCGCGGGAGAAGGGTGGGGTATGCTTCGTCATGGCTCCAGTCTCTCAAGAGTTGGAGCCTCCGGAAAACCCGGGGCGGTTCAGTCGCCTTCCTCGATGAGGCTGCCCGGTGGCGTCGATCCTGTATCGACGTGTCGACCAGGGCCAAGCTGCAAGCCGAGCTCTACAAGGCCGTTGAGCGGGTCGTGGATGCAATCGATGGGGTTGCCGAGGTCCTGACCGGTGACCGCCGCACGTTCTACCAGTGGGACGCGATCACGCCCGACCCTGCTGCCCGTGAAGTGACGCACGGTAGAGTGAGCCGAGGTCGCTATTTAAACCGGAGTTTACCGGCCGCCCCGGCAAACCTCCCAGAAATTCGTAAGCCTCCTGCCCCTATCATAGGGCACCAAGCCACAACCGAGAACCGTACCACTGGAGCAAGGGTTACCCACCGAACAGGAGGCTCACGCTATGCCGCAGATGTTCGACTGGATCTTCTTCGCCATCATGCTCCCGTTCCCCGCATTCCTGCTCTGGGATTTCTACCGGCACCGCGACACGTCCAAGAAGGTTCAGCAGCTCTGATCGACTGCTGCCGAGGAGCGTGCCTCGGACATCATCGCGGATGACGGGACGGAAGGCCCGCCCCAGTGTGTCGGGAGCGGGCCTGCTACCTGATCCGTCGCGCTAGCGCCCTATCTCATAGCCTGGTCTTACCGTTTGCGGTCGCCGCCATGCGATCGAATGTGTTCACTTGGCTGCATCGTTGGTTGGCTAGACCGAAACCTGGCCGCCTTGCTCCCGTCTTGGAGGCCGTAGCAGCTCTACGGGCCGAAGGAGCCACCGTTACCCCGTGCGGGGATGATTTCCAGCACTGGAAAATGGGCGACTTCATTATGACGGATGCCGATCTCATCCGATATGCCGTGAGCAGAGGAATGATCGCGGACCGTTAAACTAGCTGACAAGCTTGAATATTGAGCGCGATTGCCGGGAACTATGTTGGAATATTTATGTTGACATAGACCTAGACAAAAAGGACCGCCCACGAATGAGCGGCCCGAGCCTAGGGAGGAAACGCCCCAAGAGGGGCTGCGGTGCGGCATGCGTACCGCGCCGCACTACAACAATCGCCGGTTCGGGACTCTGTTCCCGGCTGGTGATTTTTGTATTGCTTACAGATGGAGGCCCGAATGGATAGGCATACGCGGGTGCCATCGCATCACGATCCCGATCTCGGGTTTCGCTGGGCAATCTACGCGCTACTCGCGACTGCGGTAGCGGTAAGGTTTGGACCGGCGGTCAGCTACCTGCTACCATGATCGCTATGGCGTCGATGCCGGATAGATCGCGTAGTCATTTTGCGCGAGGCGTGAGGCCATGCGATGCACGCACTTGCTTATCACGTCCGTGCACTCATTTTCTCGCCCGATGGCGCGCTGCATTTGGAGCGCCCGCCACAGACCTACACCACGTCCGCTGAAGCGCGTGTGGTTTGCAACAAGGTGCTTGCCGGGCATGGGCAAGCTCAATTGAGTCGCTCGTGCAGGTCCGCGACATCTTCGGTGGCCGAGTGGACGCTTGCGACGATCACTGCGGCTGGGCCGGAACGATCCATGTCGGCCGGGCGGCACGGTTAAGTCAACGTGGCGGAGGCGGTCAGGTCGTCCATGGCTGCCGAACCTCGAACCCTCGCCGAACTGCGCAAGGCCGGCATCATCAGCAGCCAAGAGGTCGTCGTGGCGATTGACGCCTACATGCTGAACCCGTCGGCCCGACCCTATCGCTTCGCCAGCGGACACATCCTCGATCTTGCGGCGCTTGTGAACGCGTCACCAGTCTTCGCTACGGTGGGCCGGTCTAGACCGCTTGATGCTGGGTTTCGGACGGCGCTGGCGGCTGCCATGATGGCAGCCCATCCGGTTGCGCCGTAGGCTGCCGATCCCTCAGCCTCCGTAGCACCGCCCGCACCTGCGCGGCGGACAGCTTTCATGTTATGCTTGTCTCGTGCGAGCTTTCGGACGTCTAGCATCGCGTCCCCGGCCGGTTCAAAGCCATGAACGCCCAGCTGCGATCATCCGAGACACTCCTGTCGACCGGAGTGTCAGCATGACCGAGATGCACATCACCCATTTCCACGTCCTTGAGGCGATGGCGGCCGTGGAGCGCAAGGTTGGAGACCGGCTCGGCTTCGGCCCGGCGCGTTCGCTCACGCAAGAGATGGCGGTGTACCTGGGCGCTGAGGCCGCGGTTGAGGCGTGGGCAACTGCCAAGCGCGATCAGCCCGAGCTGGAGCCTCGCAACGACCTGGAGCAGCTATGCTCCGAGTTCATCGCGCTCCACGATGCCGAGGCCGCGAGCTGGGCGCACTAGCCGCATAGGCGGTCCGGTCGTTGAAATCGCCGCGAGCTTCTCGCTTCAGCTTGAGGGCGAGAAGGATCATGGGCCGGCTCTCGAGCGAAGCGGTAAGCTGGGGCGGTACGCCTGACGACCCATGAACGCGAGCCTGTTCCTGTTTGCGACAGGCCCTTCCTGTAGGCGTTCTGACCTGCCGCCTGAGTTCCCGCAGCACCGCCCCGCAATTGGGTATCACCCCACGTTCTCAGGCGTCTCCAGCAGGCCCAGCCACGACTTCACCTTCGCAGGCAAGAGGCCGGTTCGCTTCTTTGCCGGGGTACCGGGTCCCCGCGCCGCGCCTAACCGGCTCGCCGCCTCGTCCAAGCCGAGCGGATCTGCCTGCCGCCCGATGGCGAGCGCGCCTTCGAGGACGCGTAGCCCTCCATCGAATTGGAAATCGCGTGCGAAGAATTGGCCTCGATTGATGTGGGTGTCGATGTATCGGGCCCGCTGTCGCTCGACCGCAGGCGTATCCGCACAGGCCAGCCGCGTCACAAACAGCATCAGGCGCTGCCGCTGCGTATCCGTCGCATTGTCGTTCAACTGCATGGCGAGCTGGCAGATTGGGCGCGAAAAGCAGCTCGGCATGGCGCTGACCGAGACGACGGACTGGTACGGGAATCCGCATGCCACGATTGCCGCTTCATTGATGCAGGTGCCTCCGTCTATGCCCGGGAAGGTGTGCGAACCCGCGAGAAGCTTCCAGTTCAGGATGTGATCGAAGTCGCTCATGGTGGCTAACTCCGTAGCTGCCCCCGCACGGAGCCTCCTCCCGTGCGCTCATACCGTCAACCGCGTCCGTTGTTGTGGTGCGGCCGAGCTTGCTGGCGTATCAGCGCCCCATGGCCAAGCGCATCAAGCTGCTCCCACAGGAGCGGGGTTTCGTTCTGTTCGATGTCGTCTTCGAGGATGGTAGTCGGGCCTCGAACCGGCGCGTGCCTATGGAAATCTTGGGTGGTCTCGACGGTGATCAGCCCGCCCGCGAACTCATTGAGCAGCAGGAAGCCGAGATCGCACAGAAGGCAGGTCGACCGCCACGAGCGATCCAGAGCCTGACGCGAGCTACCAAGCCGGAACCGAAACCTGCACGAGACTAGCAGACCTCTCGGCCAGCTGCCCTTCGCAGTGTCGCCCGCACCTGCGTGCCGTATGATGGCTCCGCGACCCCGAGCAGAGCGGCAATGGCTCCGTGGCGACCTAAACGACAGAAGCGCCCAAGTCCTTGCCGGCTGATCGCGAGACGGTCATTTCACGAGGGTTACCCCGGAGATCGCTCATGCCTCGCGTCTTGCTGATCGGCTACGCACCGGATGCCGTCGACTTCTCCGATCCTGGCCTGCCTCCCGGCATCGACGCTGAGAAGATCGCTGCCGGTATCGAGGTTGGCTTGCAACGGATGCGGGATCGAGGCTGGCAGGCCGATTTCTGCGCGATCCGGCCGGACGAGACGATCAAAGAGATGGTCAAACGGCAGCTGGCCTCTGCACGCTATGACTGTGTGGTGATTGGGGGCGGCGTTCGGATGAGTTCGACGCACCTCGAAGAATTCGAAGTGGTGATCAACGCTGTGGGTGAAGGCGCCCCCGGCACGCCGATCGCCTTCAACTCGCGGCCTGAAGACAGCGCCGACGCGGCAGCGCGATGGCTACTGCGCCTGTAGAGGGGCGTCAGGCCACGAGATCCGACCGCAGGATGATCGTGGCGCCGCGTAGCTTCCGCGCCGGCAGAGTGCCTTCCAAGATCAGCTCGTAGATCAGCGCCTCGCTGACCCCGATGGCAGCGGCAGCGTCGCGCGGTCGGTAAGCCAGCGGATCCGCGGGAGCCACTCGTGGAGCTTCAACTCTCGGTTCCGGGTTGCGGGCCATGCTGCGGCTCCTCAGTGAGCGGCGGCGCGGTGGGCGACCTTGGCGACCTGCCAAGCGGCTTTAAGGGCAGAGGACATCGCCTCGCGACGGGAGACGCCGCAGCGCTCCATGATGCCGGGGGCGGCGGCGCAGGCGGCGGCCAGGTTATAGCGACCGGCGGTGGCGAGGGGGCGAGTGCGAGCACCGAACTGGATGAGGGCGCGAGCGCTGAGGAGGCCGGCGGGGATCTTGGCGCGAGCGTCGCGACCGGCGCGGTCAATGGTGATCCAGGAGACGGTGCGGTAGGACATCAACTTGACTTCCATAACCATTTAATTGGTTCTAAGAGTAATCCAGTTCTGTTTGCCGTCAAGCCTAGAATGGTTATGATAGCAAAATCATTTGCTGCCGGATCAAACGATGCTCACGACAGGGAACCAACTTAAGGCTGCACGGGCTCTAGCCGGCGTAGAGCAGTTGGCGTTGGCGGAAGCGTCGAGCGTCAGCATCGGGACGATCCGCAACATGGAGGCGTGTGGAGCGGACACGCTTAAAAGCGGGCTGAAGACGATCACAGCTGTCCAGCGCGCGCTTGAAGCGGCCGGCGTCGAGTTCACCAATGGCGGCGAGCCGGGCGTGAAGCTACGTCGGAAGGATCATGCGGGCGCAGGCGGTCCATGAGCCAGTCTGGAGAGCGCCGCCTCGCCGCCATCTTGATCACCGACGTCGTCGGCTACAGCCGGATGATCTCGGCTGACGAGGATGGAACGCTGCGGCGCTTGAGGGCGCTACGCCGGGAGGTCGTTGACCCTCGTATCGCTGCTGCCCGCGGCCGGATCGTGAAATCGACGGGCGATGGCGTTCTGGTCGAGTTTTCCAGCCCCGTCCGGGCCGTGGCCTGCGCGGTGGCGATCCAGCGCGCGGCTGCGGCCTACAATGCCGGTCTGCCAGAGGGGCAGGCGATGCACATGCGCATCGGGATCAACCTCGGCGACGTGATCGCCGAGCCCGACGGCGACCTCTATGGTGACGGAGTAAACGTGGCAGCACGCCTCGAACCGCTGGCAGAGTCAGGCGGCCTGTGCATTTCGCGCTCGGTCCACGATCAGGTGCGCGACCGTCTGCCCTACCGGTTCGAGGACAAGGGTAAGCTCGAACTGAAAAACATAGCTCGGCCGGTCGGTGTGTTCGCCCTCTCGGCCGCCGCGATACAGGACCTCGCGGAGCCGGCCGCAGAGGACGAGCCCGCTACGCTGCCGCGTGGTCCCGTGGTAGCAACAGCGATACCGATTGCGCGCCAGCGCCGCCTCGCACGGGTAGCGATCCCAGCTGTCGTCGCAGCGGTGGCTCTAGCCTGGTGGTCCCTGCCGTGGTCCGTTCGAGCACCCTCGAACCAAGTATCGGGTGACGCGACGATCGCCGTACGCACCGGCCTACCGGCTAAACCAGTGCCGGGACTGTCCCTCGTGGTGCTGCCGTTCTCGAACCTGAGCAACGATCCCGAGCAGGAATTCTTCGCCGACGGCCTGACAGAAGACCTAACCACTGACCTGTCGCATCTCTCCGGCAGCTTCGTCATCGCACGCAATACCGCCTTCACCTACAAAAGCAAAACCGTCGACCTGCGCCAGCTCGGACGCGATCTCGGCGTGAGCTATGCGTTGGAGGGCAGCGTGCGCCGCGTGGGCGAGCGCATCGTGCTGAACGCGCAGCTGATCTCCACCGAGACCGGCGCACATCTGTGGGCGGATCGCTTCGAGGGCGAGCGGTCGCGCCTCGGCGAGCTGCAATTCGAGTTCTTGGCGCGGCTAGCCCGCTCACTCGACGTCCAGCTGATCCAGGCCGAGAGCTTGCGCTCACTGCGAGAGCGCCCGGACAACCCGGACGCTGCCGATCTGGCCATGCGCGGATGGGCGGCTCTCAATCGGCCGCGATCGCCGGCGAATACTGCGGAGGCCCGCGAATATTTCGAGCGGGCGTTGGCGATCGACCCGAGCGCCCCACACGCCAAGGTCGGCTTAGCCCGCGCCTTGGCCCAGCAGGTCAACACCCGGGCCAGCCCGGATATGGAAGCAGATACCCGGCGTGCCGACGAACTCGCGAGGCAGGCGCTAGCGCTCCTGTCCAGTGATGGGATGGCGCACTACACACTGGGTGAGGTTCTTCGGGCACAGAAACGCTTCGATGAGGCGCTTAACGAGAGTAAGATCGCGATAGAATACAATCCCAACCTGACAATCGCCTATGCGGTTGCTGGTCTAAACAATCTTTACGCCGGACGAGCGCTCGACCTATTTCCCTTTGTTGAGAAAGCGATCCGGCTGAGTCCCCTCGACCCGGCGATGTCTATCTGGGAGTACTGGATCGGCCACGCGCATGCGCATCTCGCGCATTGGGAGGAGAGCATCGCCTGGAACCGTCGCTCGGTGAGCCACGCTCCGTACTGGGCGGCCTACATCGATCTTGCTGCCGCCTATGCTTGGACTGACCGCATGGATGAGGCGCGCGACGCGGTAGAGAACGTTCTGAAGCTCATGCCGGGCTACACCGTGAAGAAATGGGCGAATGCCGACTGGTCACGCAATCCGACGTTCCTTGCGGAGTACCAGCGCATCGTCGACGGCCTCCGCAAGGCGGGGCTGCCCGAGGAGTAACAGTAGCTGGTCGCGAGTGTCCCGGCCTGTAGTTCATCCCGGAGAACGGCGGCGGGGCCGGGATCCGGTTTCGGCAGCGGAAGGGATAGGCACCATTTCGCGACGGATCATCCGTTCGCGCGTTCCCCGATCAACGATAGATCGTCGAGGAACGCTCATGAAGCTCTGCTCTTGCGAGACATCTGCAGTCGTCGCGATGCTGTTCGCTGCCACGGCTGCTCACGCCGAGCCGCCCAAGGCTGCTGTTTTTGATTTCCAGCTCGCCAACCTCGGAGCCCAGGGGCCAACCGACGCTGATGTGGCCCGTCTCGGCACGTTGAGCGATCTGCTGCGGGCGCAGCTTAAGGAATCGGGCCGCTACGAGATCGTCTCGACGGATCCGGTCAAAGCCGAGGTCGCCAAAGGTGCAGAACTGCGCAAATGTGGTGGCTGCGCCGACGACTTCGCCCGCAAGCTCGGGGCGGACGTGGCGATCACGGGTGAGATCCAGAAAGTCTCGAACCTGATCCTCAACATCAACGTCTACGTGAAGGACCTGAAGGCTGGTACGGCTGAGCGGGCCTACAGCGTCGACATCCGCGGCGACAACGATGCCTCCTTCGACCATGGGGTGAAGTACCTCGTAAAGAACAGCTTGCCACCGCCCGCTGCCGACGCCAGCCGTTAGCTTCATCAAGCAGACGAGACAGAGGTGGCTCGGGGAAATTGCACAGCGGGGCTGAGTGGAATTTCTGCCTGATGGCGGCCAGGATGGCTGCGGATCAGGAGCGATGATGAGCAAGCGACAACGCCGGAACCAGCTCCCAGCCTTTAAGGCGAAGGTGGCTCTGGATGCCCTGCGGGGCGAGAAGACCCTGGCCGAACTGGCCCAGCATTTCGATGTCCATCCCAACCAGATCACGGCCTGGAAGACTCAGCTTCTCGACGGGGCTGCCGGGGTGTTCGGATCCGCGCCCCGGTCGGAGGCGGCACCGGCTATCGACGTGAAGACGCTGCACGCCAAGATCGGCGAGTTGACGCTGACCAACTATTTTTTATCCGGCGCGCTCGGCAAAGCCGGTCTGCTGAGCGCAAAGCGATGATCGATGGCGGGCACGATCTGCCCATCGCCAAACAGACCAAGGCGCTCGGGATCAGCCGGGGCAGCGTCTACTACCTGCCACGTCCGGTCCCAGCCGCTGATCTCGCGGTGATGCGGCGGATGGACGAGTTGCATCTCGAACTGCCCTTCGCGGGGAGCCGGATGATGCGGGATCTCCTCAACAGAGAGGGCGTCGCGATTGGCCGCTGCCATGTCGCGACGCTGATGAAGCGCTCGCGCATCGAGTCGCTCTACCGCAAACCGAGCACCTCGAAGCCTACGCCGGGGCACAAGATCTACCCGTATCTGCTGCGGGGGCTAACGATCGACAGACCCAATCAGGTCTGGGCGATGGACATCACCTACGTTCCAATGGCGCGTGGGTTTGTCTACTTGGCGGCCGTGATCGACTGGTTCAGCCGCCCGGTCCTGTCCTGGCGGTTATCGATCACCATGGAGGCCGATTTCTGCGTGGAGGCTCTTGAGGAGGCGCTCGCCCGGCACGGTCAGCCGGAGATCTTCAACACCGACCAGGGCTCGCAGTTCACCAGCCACGCCTTCACCAGCGTGCTGCGGCAGGCGGGGATCGCCATCAGCATGGACGGCAAAGGCGCGTGGCGCGACAACGTCTTCGTCGAACGATTGTGGCGGTCAGTCAAATACGAGGAGATCTACCTGCGAGCCTACGACACCGTCAGCATGGCGCGCGCGTCGATCGGCCGGTATCTCGCCTTCTACAACGACCGCAGGCCCCATTCGAGCCTTGACCGGCGCACCCCAGACCAAGCCTACTTCGACAGGCTGCCGCATCCCGTGGCGGCCTGAACCCGGCAGGATACCCACTCATCCAAGCCCAGTTCGCTGTTCAGACAAACCGAACCACCTCTGAGAGTGGCCCTTCTGCTACCGCACAGGTCAGAGACTTCAATACGAGTTATCGCGCGCGACAGAATCTGACCGGTAGCGTCCGCTTACAGGATGCTGTCGCGGCCAGCTGAATGTCTCAATTGGGCGCAAAGCCGAACGTCGGCTTTCGGGCAGCAACATAATGACGGCTCACCACCCTGAGCCGAAGTCACCGAGTGGCCAACCGATGACCGCTTTCGGGAAGCGCCCCTAACACTCCAAGCGACCGGTTCGGGTCGATAGAAGGCCGTCCGCTTTTCCTGCTTACCTTCTCGGAAGCAGCCATTCCGCATTCGGCCAACTCCGGCCGGCGGCAGCACCTCAACGCCCCGTCATGGACGCGAGCCTAGGCCACTGGTTTCTCCAGCACGCCGCCAGATTTGACGGCTATCGGGCGGCCATTGGCAGCGCGATGGCCAATTGTTGAAAGATCGTGATCGATCGTTCAAGCTGCTTCAGGTCGATGAACTCCTCCGGCTTGTGCGCCTGCTCCATGGAGCCCGGACCGAGGATCAAGGTCGGCGCCACTGTGGCGAACTGCGAGGCATCGCTGCCGAACGCACCGACATCGGGCGACGCTGCGGTGACGGCTGCGGCCAACTGCACCATGGAATGATCAATTGCTAATTCGGGCGGTGTCCCCTCCTGACGTACGACAAGGTCCAAGCCCTCACGACGCGCGGCCGTTTCAACGCGCTCGATGACCCACATCGGATCGATCGCCTTCGAGTACCGGAACTTCATTCGGCAAGTCGCCAGCGGGGCTGTGATGTTAGTCGCTGTGCCGTGGTTGTCGACGATGATGTTGAGATCGCACCAGGGCGGCACGTAGCATTGATCTTGGAGCCCGGGATCGGCGCGCAGGGCGAGGTAGATGTCTCGCATCTCGGAAAGGAACGGGATCAGGGCGATGTTGGCATTCAGTCCATCCGCGGTCGAGGAATGGGCCTGGATGCCGCGGGCCGTTACGGTGAATTGCACGTCGGAGCGATGCCCGCGCAGGGGGCGCAGGTTTGTCGGTTCGGCGACGAGTATGCCGGCGGGTGGGTGAGTCTTGAGCATCTGACTCTCGGCGACGATGCGCCGAGCGCCGGCCTTTGTCGTCTCCTCGTCACAAGTCAGCAGCAGCATCGCGGCGCGGTCGGTGGGCAGGCTGCGGGCGGCGACGATGGCCGCGGCCATCGGCCCTTTCATGTCGCAGCTCCCCAGACCATAGAGCCGATTATCCTGGACTGCGGGTTGGAACGGATCGCGCGCCCAGCCGACCGGCGGCACCGTGTCCATGTGCGCCGAGAAGGCGAGGCAGCCGCCGGCCTCGCCGCGCAGGGCGACGAGCGCGGTTTTCTCGACGCCCTCCGGGTCGGTGAAGTCCAGCCGCTCGACCGCAAATTCCGGCAACTCGCTGACGATCAGATCGGCGAGTCCGCGATTGCTGCGGCTGCTGCGGGTGTCGAGCGCGATCAACCGCGAGGCCAAGGCGACGATTTCCGAGAGCGGGGACGACATCGTGCGATCCTGGATGGCGTGGACGCCGAGATCATAACGATGTCGCAGTCTCACCAAAAATCAGAGCTGAGACGCCGTGACGGCATCCTTCACCTCGGGCGACGTCGAGCGCGGCGTAGACCATGGCGCGGGTCAGCGTGCGGTAATGCTGGCGCTGCGTGGCCGCTGACGTTTGCATCATCAGGAGGGCGAAGAAGCCCGCCGTCGGATCGACCCAGAAGTAGGTGCCCCCGACGCCGCTCCAGAACCAGTCGCCGACGCTGCACAGAACCGGCGCCTCGCCGGCCGCGAGCCGGACCGCCACCCCCAGCCCGAAGCCGTAGCCCGGCCCTGGCGGATAGTAGGCGCCCTTCGCGATCGCCGTCCCGAGATGATCCGAGGTCATGAGCCGAACGCTCGCTGGAGCCAGGATCCGCACACCATCGAGGGCGCCGCCGGCCAGCAGCATGCGCAGGAAGCGGGTGTAATCCGCGGTGCTCGATACGAGGCCGCCATTGCCTCGCTGGCTGCGCCGGGGCTCGGTCGGATCGTGGAAGGCTGGCCGCTGCCCAGGTGCCTGGGGCAGCGGCTGGGCGACGCGTGCGGCCAGCGCCGCCGGGACCCGAAACCGGGTGTCGGCGAGGCCGAGAGGCTCGAGAAGGGTCGCGCCGAGGACGCCCTGCAGATCCGCACCGCCCGCCACCTCCAGGACGCGGCCGAGCACGTCGGTGGCGTGCGAGTAGTGCCAGACCGTTCCGGGCGCGTGCTCTAGCGGCAGGCGGGCGATCCGTGCGGCGAAGGCTTCGTTGTCGAGATCCTCCGCGAGCAGGCCATCGATCTCGTAGGCTCGCCGCGCGGGCCCGTCGCCGAGATAGCCGTAGGCAATCCCCGCAGTGTGGCGCAGGAGATCCTGAACGGTGGGTGCAGTCTGAGCGGGCGCGACGCGGCCCTCCGGATCCAGCACCCCAAGCCGTCCGAAGGCGGGGATGAAGTCCGCGACCCGCTGGTCGAGGCGCAGGGCGCCGTGCTCGGCGAGGACCATGGTGGCGACCGAGACGACGACCTTGGTCATCGAATAGATCCGCCAGAGCGCGTCTGGCTCGAGAGCGATGCCCGCAACGCTGTCCCGGAAGCCGACAGTGCGCCGCCAGATGTCGCCGCCTGTGCCCCCGACGAGGAGGTCGGCCCCCGCGATCGCACCGCTCGCGACATCGGCGACCAAGCGGTCGCCGAGGCGATCGAGGCGGGGGAGGGAGAAGACCGGCGCGTTCGGCATGGCCACAATGTAGCGCATGGCCGCCGCGGCGGCATCGCCGGGGACCATGCGCTATTCGGCGTCGAAGGCGGGAGCTCCGTACGGGTAGAAGTCGCCGGGCCGCAGATGCTGGTAGGGGAGAGCGTCGAGGTGCACCGTCCCGACGAATGGCTCCGGCGGCTCAACCAGCAGGATCGTTTTCGCGTAGCCGCTGTCGTCAAAACCCCGGCGGAAATGGACTCGGGACTTGATCGCCACTACGTCAAAATCCTCCGGCGTGAAGTCGAGGTCCCAGAGTTCCGAGGGCTCCATGATCTGGACGAGGTAGGGGCTCAGGACCAGCACGTTGCCCCGGCCGAAGGCTATGCTGAGCCAAGTGCCGGCACCCCGGCCGGTCGTGCCCGCGACGATGGCCTGCACCGTCCCGGTGACGCGGACCGGGACGCCCGCCGAAGGCTCCAACTCACCGCTCACGGGGCCGCCGACCTCCGCGTCGAACAAATCACCGGTCTTCACGCCCCCGGCCAGCAGCCGGTCCAGGAGCGTGGGCGAGGCGACCGTAGCGATCAGCGTGCGCTCCAGCCCCTGCGCCAGCACTTCGGCGAGGAGCCAGGCCGCCCGGCCCGAGCGGTCGCTGTAATCAGCAAGCACGACCGGCGCCTCGCCCGCGCGCACGGCCTCGGATGCCTTGGCGACGCCGTCTCGCATCGGGTGGATCGCGACGCTCGACACCAGGGCCGCGCGGTGCCGCCACGTCCAGGCCGCCATGTCGCGGGCGACCCGGTCGGCGAGATTGGGATCGCTGTTCGTCAGCACCTGGACCGCCATGCCGGCATCCGGCACGTCCGACCAGGGGAAGCCGAAGAACACGTTGACGAAGACGTCGGGCTCCCGCGCCTCCCACACAAGGGCGCGCTGCACGAGGTCCGACCAGGGCGAGGCGCCGGTCCACATCACCACGGTCGGGGCGAGGATTGGGATGGAGATCGTCCGGTGCGCCGGCCGGAAGCTGCCGCGGATCGTCCGCACCAACATCCGCGCCGCGCGCTGCCCCTGAAGATGCATGTCGTAGTGCGGGAAGTACTTCACCGCGAACGCCAGGTCGGCGTGGTGCAGGAACTCGGCATCCTCGTTGCCGTGCGGGTCGAAGGTCGCCGCGATGGGCACGCCCGGGCCTACGATGGCTCGCACCCGCCGCGCGATCTCGGCCTCGGGGCGCGGCACCCCGCGCACTGCCATCGCCCCGTGCAGCGCGAGATAGACCCCGTCGAACGGCGCCCCCGCCTCCAGCTCCGCCAGCATCACGCCGAGGAAGTGCTCGAACGCGTCCTGCGTCACCCAGCCGGAGCCAATGCCGGTGCGCGGCCAGAGCGGCGAGGTGAGGCCGACGAGGTCGACCCCCTCGTATTCCCGGGCGATCTGGACGAAACCGCCCATGTAGCCCTTGGGATCGGTGGCGAGCAGCGCCTCGCCGCTTGCCGGGGAGCCCGGATAGACGAAGTCGTCGCGGGTCGTGTCGTTCGGCAGGAACGTCACGGTCTCGTGGGTGAACTGGAGCACGGCGATGCGCATCGGCTTCTGTCTCTTCAGTGCGCGCGCCGCCAACGAAGGCCGGTGCGCGGCAAGCGGAAGCGGGGCATGGGCGAAGGCCGTCAGGCGGGCCGGACGTCGTAGAATTGCGGGAAGCCGGAGCGCAGGCCCGTCAGCCCGCGATAGGCGGTCGCCTCATAGTAGGCGCCGAGGGGCAGGTACGGCACGTCGATGAAGAACTGCCGCTGGATCTCGGCGCAGATCGCTTTCTGGGCGGCGGGATCGGGCGCGGCGAACCATTGCGCGCGGAGCTCCTCCAGCTGCGGGGCCCGGGGCCAACCGAACCACGCCTGATCGCCGTTGCCGCGGATACCGAGCTGGCCGGCGGGATCGAAGTTGTTGGTGCCGTTCAGGTAGGTGACGAAGGTGCTCCAGCCGCCCTTGTCGGGGGGCTGGCGACTCGCCCGGCGCTGCACCAAGGTGCCCCAGTCCATCGCGACGACGTCGACATTCAGCCCGCTCTTCTGGAACGCCTCGGCGGCAACCAGCGCCAGCGGGTGGGTGGCGGGATAGTCGGTCGGGTCGAGCATGACGACGCGCTCTCCCCGGTAGCCGGCCTCAGTGAGGGCGCGCTTTACGGCGCCGAAGTCGCGAGGGCCGACCAGCACCTCGGTGCCGTCGCGCGTCGCCATCGGCGCGTCCGGGCTGAACACGCCGACATGGTCCTTCCACAGGGCACGCTCGTCGCCCGCAACCGCGCTCATGAACTCGGTCTGATCGACGGCGCCGAGCAGCGCCCGGCGGATTGCGGGATTGTCGAAGGGCGGGTGCAGGTGGTTGAAGCGCAGGCAGCCGACGCCACCGACCGGATCGAGCACCTCCAGTCGGATCTGCGGCTTGGCTCGGAGCAGCCCCTGCAGGTCCGGCGTCGGGTTCTGCCACCAATCGACCTCGCCGGCCGCCAAGGCACTCGCAGCCGTGGAGGCGTCGGGCACGATCCGCCACTCGACCCGGTCGTAATGCGCGCGTTTCGGCCCGGCGGTGAAGCTCGCCACGCCGTCCGGGCGGGGCACGTAGCCGTCGAAGCGCTCGTAGACGGTGAGCGCCCCCGGGACCCGCTCGTCCGCCTTGAAGCGGAACGGTCCGGAGCCAACCATCTCGGTGACCTGCGTGTTGGGATCGGTCTTCGCCAGGCGCTCCGGCATGATGCAGGGCATCGAGGTGCCGGTCTTGCCGAGCGCAGCAGGCAGCAGCGGGAAGGGCCGCTTCAGGCGGAACACCACGTCACGATCGGATACGGCGGTGAGCTCGTCGGTGGCCTCCATCAGCGCTCGGGCGAAGGCGTCGCGGGCGGCGAACCGGCGGATGCTCGCCACTGCGTCGCGAGCCAGCACCGGCTCGCCATCGTGGAAGCGCAGGCCCTCGCGCAGGGCGAGCCGCCAATGGCGGCCATCCGCCTCGATCGCATGCCCTTCCACCATCTGCGGCTGGAAATCGTAGCGCGCGGTCTGGCCGTAGAGGGTGTCGAAGACGAGGTAGCCGTGGTTGCGCGTGACAGTCGCGGTCGTCCAAATCGGGTCGATGACCGCGACGTCGCTTTCCGGAATGAAGCGCAGGACCTTCGCGGGCTGCGCCACCGCGGGCCGCACGACAGAGGCGGCAGCCAGCGCGGCGAGAACCTCGCGGCGCCTCATGCGCGATTGCTCGTGCTTGGCACCATCAAGATCATGCGCCCTTCACGCTGGTGGCTTCGCAGAGTGCCCTTGGATCAGCGGCGAGGCAAGTTGGGGCGCCGGACGAAGCGGTGTCATGATTGGAGGGGCGATGGGCCTATGAACCCGTGCCCTTCACTGCCCGAGGCGTAGGCAGGCCGCTCCGCGCCGTGCGCTGCCGTCAGAAAGCCGATATTCGGCTTCGCGCCCACCTCGGCCATTCAGGTAGCTCTCGTCTTTGCCTGAAAGCGGACCCCGATGTGCTGCTTTTGTTACGTCCTGAGCCATAGCCCATCAGATGCCGACTCGATCTCGAACAGACGGAGGGCACGAAACGACCAGCCCGGTGAGACGGAGCCGTCCCGGAGATCGAAGGAGGCGAGATGCCGTGGGCAGAGCAGCCGTCCAGCGACGCATCGGCCAAGCCCCAGATCCGCCCCCTCGTGGGGGCAGGCCCGCTCGGCGGCGACGATCCGCTCGCCGTCCCGCACGAGAAGGAGGTGGTGTCCGTCCACGTTGATCGGCGCCAGGGTCCGGTCGGCGAGAAGGTCGTGCGGGCCGAGGTAAATCCGCTCCGGCCGCTCCGCCTTAGCCACCGAGATAGGCGTCCCGCACATGCGGATCCGCGATGAGGGCGCGCCCCGTCCCCTCGCGGACGGTGCGGCCGGTCTCCAGGAGGTAAGCGTAGTCGCAGAGTTCGAGGGCCGCGAAGGCGTTCTGCTCGACGAGCAGAACGGTCGTGCCCGCGTCGCGGATCGCCCCGATTACCGCGAACATCCGCTCGACGATGTTGGGGGCGAGGCCCAGGGAGGGCTCGTCGAACAGCACGAGCTTCGGCCCCCCCATCAGCGCGCGGCCGATCGCCAGCATCTGCTGCTCGCCGCCCGAGAGCGTGCCGGCCGCCTGATCGCGGCGCTCCGCGAGGCGCGGGAACTCCCCGTAGATGCGGTCCAGATCCGCCGCGACCGCCGCCCGGTCGCGGCGCAGATAGGCGCCCATGGCGAGGTTCTCGGCGACCGTCATCTGCGGGAAGACGCGCCGGCCCTCCGGGCAGTGGGCGATGCCCGCGGCCAGGATCCGGCGGGGCTCCGCGCCGGCAATGTCCCGCCCGGCGAACCGGATCGCGCCGGAGCGCGGCGATACGAGTCCGGAGATCGCCCGGAGCGTCGTGGATTTGCCGGCCCCGTTGGCGCCGACGAGGGCCACGAGTTGGCCATCACGCACGTCGATCGTGAGCCCCTTGAGTGCGGTGACCTGGCCGTAGCCGCAGACGAGGTCGCGGATCTCAAGCATGGGCCGCCTCCTGAACTGCGGCGGCGGCCTGCCGGGCGGCGCTGCCCTGGCCGAGGTAGGCCTCGATCACCGCCGGGTCGGTGCGGATCCGGTCCGGCGGCCCCTCGGCGATCAGGCGGCCGTAATTGAGGACGACGATGCGGTCGGAGACCTCCATCACCATCGGCATATCGTGCTCGACGAGGAGGATGGTGACGCCGCGCTCGCGGATCTGCCGGACCAGCCGCACGAAGACCCGCGTCTCGGAGGCATTCATCCCCGAAACCGGCTCGTCGAGGAGCAGCATGGCGGGCTCGGTGGCGAGCGCCAGGGCCACGCCGACGAGGCGCTGCTCGCCATAGGCCAGGGCGCCGGCCTTCTCATGCGCTCTGGCGGCGAGCCCGACCCAGTCGAGGAGCGCCTCGGCACGGGCCCGCAGCTGCCTCTCGCCGGCACCCGATCGGCCGAGAAGCGCATCGAGAACGGGGACGCGGCCCGACGCGGCGCCCATCTGGTGCAGGCCGATCATCACGTTGTCGAACACCGTGTCGTCCGGGAAGACGCTGGTGCGCTGGAAGGTGCGGGCGAGGCGGAGCCGCGTGATCGCGTGCGGCGGCAGGTCTCTCAGGGACGTGCCGCGGAACCGGACGTCGCCCTGGCTGGGCTTCAGGAAGCCCGTCATCACGTTGAAGGCCGTGGTCTTGCCGGCCCCGTTCGGTCCGATCAGGCTGACGATCTCGCCTGCCTGGACGTCGAAATGCAGGTCGGCGATGGCGACGAGGCCGCCGAAGCGGACCCCGACATGCTCGACGGAGAGGATCGCGCTCATCGTTGCACCGCCGGATTGACCTCGAGGACCGGGGCCGGTTGGGCCTGCCGGCGGCTGAGCAGGGCCGAGAGGCCTGGCACGATGCCCCGCGGCATCACGAACAGGATCACGATCAGCACGAGGCCGTAGACGATCCATTGGGCTTCCGGCGCCATCACCGGGCGGAGCGCCACCGGCAGCAGGCCGAAGATCAGGCCGCCGACGACCGGCCCCATCAGGGTGCCCTTGCCGCCCGCCACCACCATGATGACCATGGTGACCGTGGTGGCGAACAGGAAAACGTCGGGATCGATGATGCGCAGGTAATGGGCGTAGAGGCTGCCGGCCGCGCCCGCCATCGCGGCCGAGATCACCGCCGCGACCGTCAGCGTGCGGGTGGCGTTGATGCCGACCGACAGCGCCAGCGACTCGTTCTCCTTGAGGCCCCGCATCGCCCGGCCGAAGCGCCCGCCGACCAGACGGGCGATCACGCCGTAGCAGAGCGTGCCCACAGTCAGCACGAGGTAGTAGTTCTGGAGCTTGGTCTTCAGGGTCCACATCCCGAGGCCCGGCAGGCCGAGGGTGATGGCCGGGATGTTGGTGAGCGCCAGCGGCCCCTGCGTCAGCTCCACCCAGTTGAGGGCCACCAGCCGCACGACCTCGGCGAAGGAAATCGTCACGATGACGAAATAGGCGCCCCGCACCCGGAAGGAGAGCCGCCCGATCAGGTAGCCGCAGCCGCCCGCCGCCACCGTCGCCAGCAGGAAGCCGACGCAGGCCGGCCAGGGCTCGTGGACCGCGCGGATGCCGAATCCGAGATCCACGTCGAAGCCGAGGCTCGTCAGTGCGCTGACGTAAGCGCCGATCCCGAAGAACGCGATGTGGCCGAGGCTGAGCTGCCCGGTGAAGCCGAGGAGCAGGTTCAGGCTCATGGCGCCGATCGTCAGGATGCCTGTCACGATCAGCGCGTTGAGGAGATAGGGGTTGGCGCCGAGCCCCACGGGCAGGACCACGAGGCCGGCGAGCAGGGCGAGGGGAAAGAGCCGGTTCATCCGATGCGCTCCGCCTTCGCGAACAGACCGGTGGGCCGGTAGAGCAGCACCGCGATGATGATCAGGAACCCCATCGCGTCCCGGTATCCGGAGGAGACGTAGCCGGCGCCGAACTCCTCGGCGAGCGCCAGGATGAAGCCGCCGATCGCCGCGCCAGTGACGTTGCCGAGGCCGCCCAGGATGACGATGGCGAAGGCCTTCAGCTCGGCGAGGCCGCCCATCTGCGGGAACACCACGTAGACGGGACCGAGTAGGGCGCCGGCCGCCGCCGCCAGCGACGAGCCCAGCGCGAAGGTCGCGGTGTAGATTCGGCGGACGTCGACGCCCATCAGCGCCGCCGTGTCAGAATCCTGGAAGGCGGCGCGCATGGCAAGCCCGAGCTTGGTCCGGTTGATCAGCGCGTAGGTCAGCGCGATCAGGGTCAGCGCTGCCCCGAGCACGAAAAGCCGCAGCCAGGAGACCGAGACCGGGCCGATCTGGAGCGGCGCTTCGGGGAAGGGCGACGGGATCGCCTTGGCGACGCCGCCGAAGGTCCAGAGCGTGCCCGATTGCAGGATGATCCCGGCGCCGATCATCACCAGCATGGTGGTATCGATGTCCGAGCCCCGGAACGGGCGCAGCAGCAGCAGCTCAATCGCGGCCCCGAGCAGGAGCCCCCCGAGGATCGCCACCGGCAGCGCCAGGAAGAAGTTCAGGCCGAGGGCGGCGGCAGCCAAGTACATCACGTAGGCGCCGACCGTGTAGAGCGCGCCGTGGGTGAAGTTCACGACGTTCATGATCCCGAAGATCAGCGTCAGGCCGATCCCCAGCAGCGCGTAGGTGCCGCCGAGGATGAGCGCGTTGACGAGATGCTGGATCAGTTCGTTCACGGGCGGCCTCCGAGGATGTGCCCCGGCCCGGTGGCCGGTGGACGGACGAAGGGACTGGCGTAAGGCCGCCGGTCCGGAGGCGCTTAGAGCGTCGGCACGATCACTTTCCCGTCCTTGATCTCGATGATGTAGACGTCGGGCTTGCTCTGGCCGCTCTCCTTCCCGGCGGGGCCGGCCTTGGTGAAGCGGATCGGTCCGTTGAGCCCGACGAAGTCGACCGACCAGAAGGCCTTGGTGATCGCGGCCGGATCGGCCGAGCCCGCCTTCTCGATGGCGTGGGCGATCGCGCGGATGCCGTCGTACCCGCGGAAGCTTTCGGTGACGCCGGCGAAGTCGAAGCCGCGCTTCTTCCACGCGGCGATGAAGGCCTCGGTGGCCTTCGGGTCCGGCGTCCTGTCGGGCGACCAGGGCAGGAAGGTCGTCAGGTGCATCGTGCCGTCGGCGGCCGCACCCGCCTGGGCGATGATCTGGTCTGGGTTCTGCGAGCCGCCGGTGGTGATCACCCGCTTCTTCAGGCCCAAGGCGGCCATCTGCTTGAACAGCAGCACGAGCTGATCGACCGAACTCGTGATCATGATCGTGTCGGAGTCCGACGCCTTCAGCTTGGCGAGCTGGGCGCTCATGTCCTGCGCACCCTGATCCATGGTCTCGACGAGGCCGACCGTCACGCCCTTGTCCTTGAGCATCTTGCCGAAATCGGTCGCCGCGCCGCGGCCGAAATCGTTGTTGAGGACCAGGAAGTCGACCTTCTTCAGTCCGAGGCGTGCCACCATCGGCGCGAAGGTCTCGGCTTCGAGCGACGAGGGCGGCGAGATCCGGAACACGTAGGGGTTGCCGGAGGTCGTGATCTTGCCGGACGAGGAGGTCTCGACCAGCATCGGCGTCTCGTAATCCGCGAGCTTGGGCATGACGGCGAGCGTCAGGCTGGAGCCCCAGGCGCCCATCATCACCGGGGTCTTGTCGCTGGTGATCAGCTTCTCGGCGACCGCGGCGGCCTCGGTCGGGTTGCTCTTGTTGTCCTCGATCACGAGTTCCAGCGTCTTGCCGAGGACGCCGCCCTTGGCGTTGATCTCATCGGCGGCGATCTTGGCGCCGTTCACCACGTAGGTGCCGGACGCCGCAAACGGCCCGGTCAGAGGCTCGTTGACGCCGATGCGGATCGCGTCCGCCCGGGCGCCCGTCGCCGTCAGCGCCAGCAGGATCGCGGTCGTAAGGGTGAACCTGCCAAGCATTCGCGTGTCTCCGGTGGATTGAGGCGGGAGGGGGTTCAGGCGCGGCCGAGCCACGCTGCGAGGCGCGCGCGGGCGAGGCCCAGGAGCAGGCGGAGCGGGTTGAGGCCGGCGGGCGTCGGCGCCGCGACGCCCGAGAGCCGGGCATCGAGGTTGCGGCAGAACTCCGCCGCGATGCGGCCGGCGAGGTCGCGCACGAGGCCGGGCCGGCCGAACTGCGCGAGCGGCCCAGTCAGGGTGTAGCCGACGTCGAGCTCGACCCGGGCGGTGCCGGGCGCCGGTCCCGCGCCGACCCGGTAGCGGATCCGCCCCTCGGTGGCCGAGCGGCCGCCCGCGTCGCTGCCGGCCCCGTGGACCGAGCCGGTCCGCGCGGCCTCGTCCCGGGAGAGGCGGGCGCGGCCGCGGAACGTCGCGACGATCGGTCCGATCCGCACCTGCAGGCCGCCCTCGACCGTGTCGGAGGTGGGGCGCGCCGTCAGCACCGCGCCCGGTAGGCAGGCGGCGACCGCTTCGATATCGCCGAGAAGGCCGAACACGGCTTCCGGCGGGTGGGCGAGGTCGAGCACCTGCTTGAAGCCTTGGGCCGGCGCGAACGTGTCAGACAGGTCCGCCACCGCGGCGGGCACCGCCGGGGCGACAGCATCCGCCGGCGGGTGCAGGGGCGCGACCACCGCCGCGCCGACCCGGGCGCCGACCGGGCCGAGGGCGCGTTCCGCGCCAGTCTCGGGCAGGATGCCGCGTCCGCGCCGGTCTGCAATCACCGCCATCACGGCCCGGACGATGCCGGCATAGCCGGTGCAGCGGCAAAGATTGCCCGAGAGGCCGACCCGGATCCGCCGCTCGTCGGCCTCTGGCAGCCGCAGGACCAGATCGCGGGCGGCCACCAGCATCCCGGGCGTGCAGTAGCCGCACTGGAGCGCGTGCTCACGGTTGAAGGCGGCCCGCAGCTCACCCGCGATGGCGTCCGTATCGAGCCCCTCGATCGTGGTGACGGCGGCGCCCGCGCAGGCGCCCGCGAAGGTCAGGCAGGCGCGGGCCGGCTCGCCGTCAAGGAGTACGGTGCAGGCGCCGCAGACGCCGTGCTCACAACCGAGATGCGTACCGGTGAGGTCGAGCCCGTCGCGCAGCACGTCGCCGAGATGGCTGCGCGGCTCGGCCGCGACCCGCACGGCCCGGCCGTTCACCGTCAGCGCGAGGGTCATGCGGGACGGCCCGGGTTCGGCCAGCGCGGTGCTCATGCGGCCTCCGGAAGGGTGTTGGCTCGGGGATCGGGCGCGGCCGCTGCGGCCACCGCGCGGCCCAGGACGGTGACGTGGATGTGCCGCTCGACCGCGTCGGCCATCCCGGCCTCCCGCAGCGCCTGATCCGCGACCCGGGGGTCGAAGCGCGCGGCGAAGTCGGCGCCGATGCGGCCGCCGAAGAGCGGGCGGGCATCGGCGAGGAGCACGGGCGGCCCCTCGACCGCGCCGATCACGGCCCGGCCCCGGTCTGCGCCGGGTTCGAGGCGCACGGCCCCGATGGCGTGGGCGAACTCGCCGATCTTCGCGCAGTGCTTGACGTAGCCCCATGCCGCGCCCGCCGGCAGCGCTGGGACGCGCACGGCGACCAGGATCTCGTCTGCGCCCAGGGCGACCGAGAGGGCGCCGGTCACGAAGCGCTCCACCGGCAGGGTGCGACGCCCGGTCCGCCCCGCGATCTCCACCTCGGCGCCGAGGGCCGTCAGGGCACTCACCCAGTCGGCGGCCGGGTCGGCGTGGACGAGGCTGCCGCCGACCGTGCCGCGGTTGCGCACCGGCCGGTAAGCGATCGCGGCCGCGACCCGCCGCAGCGCGCCGCCGGTGAGGTCCGCGACGCGCCCGTCCTCAATATCGGCATGGGTCACGCAGGCCCCGAGGACGAACGTGTCGCCCTCAACCCGCGCGGTCCGGAGCTCGGGCACGCCGGTGATGTCGAGGATCAGGGCGGGCTCGACGAGGCGCAAGTTCAGCATCGGCCCGAGGGACTGGCCGCCCGCGATCAGCTTCACGCCGGCGGGGGTCTCGGCGAGGCGCGCCAGCAGGGCGGGCAGGCTGTCGGGGCGCTCCCAGGCGAAGGCGGCGGGCTTCATGCGGCCTCCCGCGCGGTCTCGGCGGGCGCGCGGGTGGCGAGCACCGCCTCCACGATCCGTCGGGGTGTGACGGGGGAATGCAGCACCTCGACGCCGAGCGGCGCAAGCGCATCGTTGATGGCGTTGGCCAAAGCCGCCGGGGGCGCGATGGCGCCGCCCTCGCCGATGCCCTTCTGGCCGAAGCGCGTGTAGGGCGAGGGCGTCTCCATGTGGTCGATGCGCGCCATCGGCACGTCGGCGGCGCCGGGCAGGAGATAGTCGGCGAAGGTCGAGGCCAGCGGCTGACCGCGACCGTCGAAGCGCATCTCCTCGAACAGGGCCGTGCCGATCCCCTGCGCAAGGCCGCCGTAGATCTGGCCGTCGACCACGAGGGGGTTCACCAGTGTGCCGCCATCCTCGACGATGACGTAGTCGAGGATCTCGACCGCCCCGAGATCGGGGTCGACCGCCACCACGGCCGCGTGCGCCGCGTACGAGAAGGTGCCGCTGTCGCGCACCGGCTTGTAGCCGGCGGTGACTTCGAGGCCGCCCGGATCGGTGTCGGGCGCGAGGTCCTGCGGGCGCCGGTACCAGGTGCGGGCGATCGCCTCGAGCGGGACGTCGCCGGAGGGACCCACGACATGGCCACCCTCGAAGCGGCAGTCCTCGGGCCGCGCTTGGAGCAGGTGGGCGCCGATCCGCACGGCCCGGGTCCGCAACTCCTCGCAGGCCGCCGCCACCGCGCCGCCCGCCATCACCATGACGCGGGAGCCCCAGGACCCAGTGGAGTAGGGGGTCATCGCGGTGTCGCCGTGGACGAGGCGGGTGCGCGCCACCGGCACGCCCAGGATCTCGTGGGCGACCTGGGCCAGCGTCGTCTCCAGGCCCTGGCCGTGGGAATGGGCGCCGATCCGCAGCTCCAGACCGCCGTCCGGGGTCAGGCGGGCGCTGGCCTGCTCGTGGCCGGGCACCATCGGAATGCCCCAGCCGGAATAGACCGAGGTGCCGTGCGCGGCTTGCTCGCAGTAGATCGAGAGGCCCAGACCGATCCGGCGCCCATCCGGCTCGCCCTGACGCTGGCGGGCGCGGATCGCCTCCACGTCGATGGCCGCCAGAGCGCGGGCGAGCGCCTCCGGGTAGTCGCCGCTGTCGAAGTGTTTCTTCGTGATGTTCTCGAACGGCATCTGGTCGGGCCGCACGAGGTTCTTCTCGCGCACCGCCTCGGGCGGAATCCCGGCCGCGCGGGCGACCGCGTCGAGCGCGAGTTCCAGGGCGAAGCAGACGCCGGTTCGGGCGACGCCGCGGTAGGGCAGGATCGGGCACTTGTTGGTCGCCACCGACCACGTGCGGCAGCGATAGGCCGGGAAATCGTAGGGCCCCGGCAGGATGCTGGCGACCTGCGCGGCCTCCAGGCAGGCGGAGAACGGGTAGGCCGAGTAGGCACCGGAATCGACGGTGGCCTCGCAGTCGATGCCGCGCAGCGTCCCGTCCCGCTCCGCGTAGGCTGTGATGCGGTAATGGTGCTCGCGGCAATTGGCGTTGGCGGTCAGGTGCTCGCGCCGGTCCTCCAGCCAGCGGACCGGATGGCCGCAGCGGAGCGCGAGCCAGGCGAGGGCCACGTCCTCGGCGAGCAGGATCGCCTTGTAGCCGAAGCCGCCGCCGACATCCGGCGAGACGATGCGGATGCGGCCCTGCTCGATCCCGAGGCATTCGGAGAGGCCGTTGCGCACGATGTGCGGCATCTGGCTCGCGGTGTGGACGACGAGCTGGTCGAGGCGATGATCGAGCTGCACCACGGTGCCGCGGCCCTCGATCGGCGCCATGCACTGGCGCCCCGTCGAGATGGTGCGGCTCACCTTGATCGGCGCGTCGAGGGCACTCTCGATGCCGACATCGACCAGCGTCTCCAGGAAGACGTTGTCGCCCCAGTGCTCGTGGACGAGGGCGGAGCCCGGCTCGCGGGCGGCCAGCATGTCGTGGATAGCGGGCAGCTCCTCGAGGTCGAGCACCACGGCGGCGGCGATGTCCTCGGCCTCGGCGCGGGTCGGCGCGACGCACATCGCCACCAGCTCGCCCACCTGCCGGACCTTGCCAGTGGCGAGCACCGGCTGTTCGGAGACCTTGAAGCCGGGCAGCCCCGAGACCGCCCGGATCGGCAGCACCCCGTCGAGGTCGGCGGCGGTGAAGACGCGGTCGCGGCAGGCCTCCGGCACGTGGATGGCGCGGATGCGGCCATGCGCCATCGGACTGCGCACGAAGGCGACGTCCTGCATCCCCGGCAGCCGGACGTCGCCGACATACTGGCCGCGCCCGCGCATCAGGCGGTCGTCCTCCTTGCGGGGCAGCGGAGCCCCGACGCCCTCGCGGCTCATCGGGCGCCTCCGAGAACATCCTGGGCGGCGCGGACCAGAAGGCCGTCGGACCGGCGGAATTCGTTGAGGATCGAGAAGTGGTCGGCGCCCGGCACCGGCAGCAGGGCGCCCGGCGCGTGGGCGGCGCTGCGCAGGGCGTGGAGATTGCGCGCGTCGTGGACGAGGGCGGGCAGCTCCCGGCTGCCGTAGGCGATCGTCATGGGCTTGGGCACGACGGGCAGGCGCAGGGGCGACAGCGTCGCGATCTCGTCCCCGCTCAGCCCGACCTTCTCGTTCAGGTAGGTCTCGCGGATCGGCGCGAGGTCGTAGACGCCGGAGATTGCCAGGACCGCGGACACGGCGGGATGCCCGAGATGGAGGGCGGCAAGCTGCGCCCCCGCGGACCAACCGGCGAGGACGACCGGGCCGCCGATCCCGCGCGACGGTCCGTGCCCGGCGAGCCAGTCGAGGGCGGCACCGATCTCGGCCGCGATGCCGGCGAGGCTCGCCTCGGGCGCCAGGTTGTAGCCCGGCATCGCCACCGACCAGCCGGCCGCGTTCAGGCCCTCCGCGAAGCAGGCGAAGTCGGCCCGGGCGTTGCGCTGCCAGTAGCCGCCGTGGATGAAGACGAGGCACGGGGCGCCCGTCTCCGCTGCCGGGTAGAGATCGAAGGCGGTGCGGTCCCCCGCGGCATACGGGATATCGAGCCCGGCCGGGTGCGCCGCGCGGTAGGCCGCGGAGGCCGCGTTGCGGGCGGCGACCTGCGCGGCGCTGTCGGGCACGCCCGCGTTGTTGTCGTAGCAGGCGCCCCGGGTCGCGAAGTTCAGGCTGTCCCAGCGGCGGCGCGGATCCGGCGGGGTCGGGTCGTCGAGGGCGAAGGCGGGCACCGGCGCCACCTCAGGCCGCGATCGCCTGGGGCAGGATCGGCGAGTCGGCCTCGAAGCGCCGGCCCGCACGCAGGCAGAAGGCCGGGCGCAGCAGGCGGTCGGCGATCACCCGCGTGTCCTCATTGTCGCGCAGCAGGAAGCGGCCGCGATCGTCGTGCAGCACCGAGACGTCGGCCGCGTAGCCGATCTTGAGGGCGCCGATCCGGTCGCCCATGCGCAGCATCTCGGCCGGATGCGACGTCACCATCGGCACCACCTCCTCCAGCGGGATGCCCAGCGCCATCATCGAGCTCATCGCCTGGGTGAGGCTGAACCGGGCCTGCCCGAGGAACGGGTGGTTCTCGTCGTCGTGGTGCTCGTCCGGAGTGCCGGCGGGCTTCTTCACCTCGGGGACCTCGGTGTTGTAGCCGTGCATGTCGGCGCCCAGCGTGTAGGGGATCACGCCCGCCGGCAGGGACGCGCGGGCCACGCGGTAGGAGAAGTGGCTGCCGTGGCCGACATCGACCTTCAGCCCGGCCTCCATGGCCCGGCGGATGATGTGGTGGACCTCGCCCTGCTCGTTGATGAAGCCGCCCGGGTGGCGGGTAAAGGGATGGGCCAGCACGTCGCCGGGCCGCAGCAGCGGGATGACCCGCTCGACGATGGTGTCGGCGTCCTCGCCGTTGGCGCCGGATTCCGGCAGGCCCCAGAGCTGGCCGAAATGCACGTAGAGCGGCAGGTCGGCGCGGCGGCTGATCTCGGCCGCCATCTCCATCACCTTGATGCCCCAGCGGGCGAAGCCTCCGATCTCGGCGTGGCCCTTGATGCCGCGCACGAGGTCGCGGTTCTCGGTGGCCGACTTCACCGTCGCGTCGATGTCGACGCCGTCCGGGCTGTAGAGGTTCGGGTAGAAATGGCCCTCCAGGCCGCCAACGAGGTAGGCCGACAGGAAGGCGAGGACCTGCGTCTCGGAGCGCTCGGCGATGAAGTGGCGAAACCCTGGAAGGGTCATGCAGGAGGGACCGCCCTGGTCCACCACCGTGGTGACGCCGGAGCGCACGCCAACCATGTCGGGGTTCAGGCCGAAGCGGCCGGTGACGTACTGGTAGACGTGGGCGTGCGTGTCGATCATGCCGGGAAGGACGAGCTTGCCGGAGACGTCGACCACCTCGGTTGCGGCCGACGGCAGGATGGTCTCCTCCACGGCCGCGATGCGCCCGTCGCGCACCGCAACGTCGCGGATGCCATCCACGCCGGAGGCGGGGCAGATCACCCGCCCGCCCCGCAGAACCAGATCGTAGCGGCGATTGTCCATCTCGACCTCGCGATTCCGACCGGCTCGCACCGGCCTCGTACTTGCCAGATGCGAAGCATGCTTCGTATTTCGGCGTCTGCATAGGGCATGCCAAGAATGATTCCGAACCACGGGGACGGGGTGATGGGTAAGGGTCTGCGAGCCGACCCGGCAGACGAGCCGACCGACGCGGAGGCGTCGGCGGGCACGCCGCACTGGCCGCTGGTCGAGCGCCCGGGCTTCCTCGCCCGCCGCATGCACCAGATCCACGTCAGCCTGTTTGCGGAGCGTTGTGCCGCTTTCAACGTCACTCCGCTGCAGTACAGCCTGCTCTCGATCCTGCGTGACCTGGAGGAAGCCGATCAGACGACGCTCGCGGCAGCGGTCGCCCTCGACCGGACGACGACGACCGGCGCCCTCAAGCGGCTTGCGGCGCGCGGCCTCGTCAGCCGCTCGACGTCACCCACGGATCGCCGCGCGCAGATCTGCCGCCTGACCGCGGAGGGCGGGGCGCTCCACAACGCGATGGAGCCGGCGGCGCGGATGGCACACGCGCTGACGGTCGAGGCGCTCACGCCGGCGGAACAGGATTACCTGACCAAGCTGCTCAGACGGGTGATTAACGGGCACGACCACCGGCGAGGACAAGCCATCATCGAGTGAGATATGACTCGCTTCAGGCGAAGTCAGGTCGGGGGCTCGTCCGCTGTTTCGGCCGATATTTTCCAAAGCGGACGAGCCGGTCTCGGCCAGCATCGGCCGCCGCGGACTGTCTGAAGCGTCTCAGATGGGCGGAGAACAGCCGGTCTGCATTGGGGTGAGACACGCGCTGAACCAGTTGCTCGTTATGGATCGGATAGGGCGAAGGCGCTCAGCCTCGAAAGTTTCGGATACGAAGTTCGACTAGATTGGGAGCAAGCCCATCCGTCGGTAGCTTTCGATCAACTCGTCGAACAATTTCACATCCGAACGGCTGCGAGCGATGATCTGTGCCCCGGCGACAGCAGCATAAATAGCGCAGGCTCTTAACTCACCCTCGGCCGGTGAGGTGAGTTTGGCAGCGACCAAATGTTCGCGTAGCCAAGCGGTGTTCACATTGGCGAACGTTTGCACCTCTGAACCGCACCCCGTTTTGACCGGACAGGCGGCATAGCTCACGAAGGCATAGGCGTTGGCCTATGGGTAAGGCTATGTCATCCGATCCGATCGCCCCGCCGGTGCACGGCGAGATCCTGACCGGCGTTCAGCGTCGACGGCGCTGGTCCACCACCGAGAAGATCCGCCTCGTCGAGGAGAGCCAGCAGCCCGGCTCGTCCGTGTCGTTCGTCGCCCGCCGCTACGGCATCTCGCCCAGCCTGCTGTTCTCGTGGAAGCGGCGCATGCTGGAGGGTGGCCATCAGGCCGTGCACGCCGACGAGGAGGTCGTCGGCACCAGCCGGGTGCGCGAGTTGGAGCGGCGCGTGCGCGACCTCGAACGCCTGCTCGGGCGCAAGACCATGGAGGTCGAGATCCTGAAGGAGGCGCTCGACCTCGCGCGCACAAAAAAACCGACCTTGCCGCTCAGCTCCTGGGGCGGTTCGACGGGCGGTTCGCGGTGAAGGCGGTCGCCGACACGCTCGGCGTGGCCCGCTCCCACCTGGCCGAGCGCCTGAGTCGACCTGCTCGGCCGCGCGGCCTCTACTACAAGCCTGAGGATGCGCAGTTGCTGCCGACCATCCGCGCGATCGTCGATGCCCGCC
Source organism: Methylobacterium sp. PvR107 (assembly GCF_017833295.1). Taxonomy (NCBI): domain Bacteria; kingdom Pseudomonadati; phylum Pseudomonadota; class Alphaproteobacteria; order Hyphomicrobiales; family Methylobacteriaceae; genus Methylobacterium; species Methylobacterium sp. PvR107. The sequence goes on along the minus strand of NZ_JAFIBW010000001.1, from coordinate 3,444,287 downwards.
CGAGCTACGGCTATCGCCGCGTCACCGCACTGGTGAACCGGGCACTGCGCTCGCGCGGCGAGGCAAGCGTCAATGCCAAGCGGGTGCTGCGCATCCTGCAGGCGAACGGGCTCACCCTCGCGCCGCACACTGCCCGCCGGCCCGGCCGTACCCACGACGGTGTAGTCGTGGCGCTGCGCTCGAACGTGCGCTGGTGCTCGGACCACCTCGAACTGCGCTGCCGGGACAGTGCGGTCGTCCGCGTGCTGTTTGCCATCGATGCCTGCGACCGCGAGATCATGGCGTGGTCGGCGACCACGACGGGCGTCTCGGCCAAGATGGTCAGTGACCTGATGATCGCCTGCTGCGAGAGCCGGTTCGGCGCGACGAAGACCCCGCTGTAGCGCGGCGATCTGGATGAGATGTCAGCGACAATCAGGATGAGTGACCGGTGTCGCGGCGGGTTGATGATGAGCGGGTCGATCGACCGGCGCAAGGTGGCGTCGGGTCAGGTTCGTGTCGCGGAGCGTCACGCATCGGCAGTTTTGATTGTCGCGCGAGTTGGCGGTCGACCAGGACCGCGTTTCCGATCCAGGGCCGTGCGACGCCGGTAGCTCTCGACGTTCATCTCGAAGATGGTGGCATGGTGCACCAGCCGGTCGACGGCAGCGAGCGTCATGGCCGGATCGGGGAAGATCCGACCCCACTCGCCGAAGGGCTGGTTGGCGGTGATCATCAGGGAGCGGCGCTCGTAGCGGGCGCTGATCAGCTCGAACAGCACGCTCGTTTCGGCTTGGTCCTTGGTGACGTAGGCGAGGTCGTCGAGGATCAGCAGGTCGAAGCGGTCGAGCCGGCCGATGGCCGCCTCCAGGCCGAGGTCGCGCCGGGCGACCTGCAGCTTCTGGACGAGGTCGGTGGTGCGGGTGAACAGCACCTTGAAGCCGGCCTCGACGAGAGCGAGCCCGATCGCGGCGGCGAGATGGCTCTTCCCACCGCCAGGTGGACCGAACAGGAGCAGGTTGGCCCCCTGCGCCAGCCAAGCGTCGCCGGCGGCGACCGCCATGACCTGAGCCTTCGAGAGCATCGGCACGGCGGCGAAGTCGAAGCCATCGAGCGTCTTGCCGGGTGGCAGGCGCGCCTCGGCGAGATGACGCTCGATGCGTCGTCTGTCGCGCTCGGCCAACTCGTGCTCGGCCAGCGCCGCGAGGAAGCGGGCGGCAGGCCAGCCCTCCTTGTCGGCCTGTTCGGCAAAGCGGGGCCAGACGGTCTTGATGGTCGGCAGGCGCAGCTCACCGAGCATGATCCCGAGCCGGGCGGTGTCGACCGCGGTGGTGGTGCGGGCCAGGGCCTTCATGCCGCCCCTCCCGTCGTGACGCCGTCGAGGAGGCTCTCGTAGCTCGCCAGCGAGCCGAGGGCGACGTTGACGTGAGGGATGGTAGCCGGATCGGGTGCGAAGCGGGCACGCAGGACGGCTAGATCGGGCAGGCGCTTGGCGGCCAGTTCGACGGCCAGGCATTCGGCGAGTTCGGCCTCGCAGCCGCGGTCATGGGCCAGCGCAAGTAAATCGACGGCGATGCGGCAGGCCTGCCGTTCCGGAAGCGCGGCGCGCAGGGACTCAAAGGCGTGCCGGTAGGGTGCCCGCGGGAAGAGCCGGTCGCGGTAGACGAGGTTGAGCAGCGCCATCGGCTTGCGCCGGAGGGCGTGGATGACGTGGTGGTAGTCGACGACCTGATCGTGCCGTCCGTCCGGATGAGCCCGCCCCCGCGGCAGGGTGAAGAGGTGGGATCCGCCGACGAAGACGTCGAGGCGGTCGTCGTAGAGGCGCACGCGCAGGGTGTGGCCGATCAGGCGCGAGGGCACGGTGTAGAACACCTTGCGCAGGCGGAACCCGCCGGCCGAGGAGACGCGCACGCTGACCTGCTCGTAGTCGCACGAGCGCCGCTCGGGCAGCCGCGCCAGGACAGCCCGCTCGCTGTCGATGCGCTTAGCTTGGCGGGCGTTGCGGCGTCCGACGAGCTCGTCGACGAAGGTGCGGTAGGCGGTCAGGTCGGGGAAGTTGGTGCTGGTGCGCAGCAGGAGCGCATCGGCGAGGGCCCGCTTGAGGTGGCCGTGCGGGCCCTCCACCGAACCGTTCTCGTGGGCGAGGCCGGCGTTGTTGCGGGTGGGCGTCATGCCGTAGTGGGCGCACAGGGCCTCGTAGCGGCGGGTGAGATCCTCCTGGGCGGCCTCGTCGAGGTTGCGGAAGGCGGCCGAGAGGCTGTCGGTGCGGTGCTCGCGCGGCACGCCGCCGAGAGACCAGAGGGCATTCTGCAGCCCTTCGGCGAGCGCCACGAAGCTCTCGCCGCCGAGCACGACGTGGGCGTGCTCGAAGCCGGAGTAGGCGAGCCGGAAGTGGTAGAGCCGATGGTCGAGGCGCAGCCCAGCGATGCTGACGCCGAGATCGGCCATGTCGGTAAAGTCCGACAGTCCCATCCGCCCGGGCTCGTGGGTCTGACGAAAGATGACGTCCTGGTCGGCTCCGTGCACGGCGCGCCAAGCCCGGATACGCCGCTCCAGTGTCCGTCGGACCCCTTCACCGAGATCGGGATGACGGCGCAGGATCTCCTCGAAGACGGCCACCGGCCTCAGGCCGGGCGCGGCTTCGAGCAATGGCACGATCTCGGCCTCGAACACCTCGGCGAGGGGATCGGGCCGACGCCGTCCGCGCGGGGTCTTCTTAGCCGAGGGCAGACGCGGATCGGCGGCAATGCGATGGCCGGTGGCGGGACTGAAGGCGGCCTTGGCGGCGGCCGCAGCGACGCTGTCGCTCTGACGGAACTGCATGAAGAGCCTCATCTGGTGATCGGTCACGTGGCGGCCGGGCACGGGCAGGCTCCTCAAACTGAGGACGACCCGCAGCTGGCCCGGTGGCCGCGATCACCAGACGACGTGCCCCTGAAGGTCACGCCGACGCCGATCCGATGCCTCCGGTCGGGCTCTGCCCTCCTTGCGTCATCAGATCGGCGGTTCCTCTCATCTTGATTGACGCGCTGGTCTCATCCTGATTGCCGCGCTGCACCCCGCACCCGGTCGAGTGGCTGTCCGACAACGGCTCTGCTTACATCGCCAAGGAGACAGCGCAGACGGCCGCCGCGCTCGGCCTACGGCTGCTGTTCACCCCGGTGCGCTCGCCGCAGAGCAACGGCATCGCGGAGGCATTCGTGAAGACGCTCAAGCGCGACTACGCCCGCCTCGCCATCTTGGTCGACGCCGAGACCGTGATGCGGCTTTTGCCGGCTTGGTTCGAGGACTACAACTGCTCATCAGAACGCACATCTCGCTATGTCGTTGATGCGAAGAGGGATTGCTGTGCTGGATGCGGTACCGCGGGGTGTTTGCCGCGGTTGAGTGCCTCCTGTGCGAGGACGCGGGCAGCCGGGCCGTCGAGAGCCGCGCGGCTGAAGACCCAAGGTCCGTCCGCGAGCGGATGCGCTGCATCGATCTCGCCCCGTTCCGCGGCCAGACGAAGGGTTCGCGCGGCAACGCCGACGCGGGCGGCAGCTTGGGTCAGGTTCAGCCAAGGCTCCTCTCCCGCCGCGGCCTCGCGGAACACCGGGATGCGGTACTGCGAGCGCAATGCGGTGACGCGCTCGCGCGTGAAGCGGTTGCCGTGCCCCGTCCTCACGCCGTTGCGGTTGAGTACGCCCGCGATCACGTCGTCGCGCGCGATGAGCGCCAGTGTGCGCACCGCTTCGATCACGTCGGCGGGCGTGCTGGTGCGCTGACCGCGTCGCCGACGCGGCAGGCGATGCTCGGTGTGGGCGCCACCGGCCCAATGCAGGGTGAGCACGATCTCGGCCCGCACCTCGTCGAGGTCGGCGATCGCCTCGTGGATGAGGGTGCGCACGATCCGCTTCTTGAGCCGCGCATCCGTCGTGGGCGCTGACCAGACGCCCTGCAGGTCCGCGGCGAGCGTCTCCAACGCGATTGGAGGAAGGGCGGGTCGGGGGGCGACCGCGTCGTGCTCGGCAACGCGCGTCTCGCAGGCGCCGACCCGGGACAGAGCGCGGTTCCAGCGCGCTTCGAGTTCGCCGGTCACCAGGCGGTTCTCGGGGTCGGCGGCGTCGTACTGGCGGAACGCGCGGTCGGCCGCGTAGCGCGCCGCCTCCAGATCGCGCATCATCGCCTCACGTGCCTCGTCGCGGCGCATGCTCGCCTGCGACTCGGCTGCCCGCGTCGCCTCGATGGCGCCGGGCTGCACCACCGACAGGAGCGCCGCCTCGACGACGTCATCGACACGAAGGCCGCCGAAGGCGATGCAGTTCGGCTCGCCGTAGTCGATCCGCCCGCGGACGCAGGCGTAGCGCGGGATCTGCCCCTTGGCCCCGGTGTACTGGACGCTCAGCTTGCGTCCGCAGCGCCGGCAGCGCAGCAGACCGGAGAGCAGGGCCGAGCCGAGCTTGGGCGCACCACGGGAACTCGTCGGGACGTTCTCGCTCACCATCGCCCGGATCGCCTCCGCCCGCTCCCACGTGACGTAACCCTCATGCGCGCCGGGCTTCAACGCCAGCCACTCCGAGCGCGGCGTGCGCCGGGCCCGCGCCTTGGCGCCGGCCGCGTCGTAGCTGGCCGTGACGCGGCTGCGGCCGTAGGCGTAGGCGCCGCCATAGGCAGGATTGGCGATGAACTCGCGCAGCGTCGAGTAACGGGGGCGGCGCCAGACCACCGGGCCGGCGTTGACGCGGGTCGGCAGATCGAGCCCGTGCTCCAGGAACCAGAGCAGGGCCTGGCGCACGCTGCCCAACTCGGCCACCTTGTCGATGGCCAACCGGATCGCGGCCTGCACACGCCGATCGGGATCCATCTCGAGCCGGTCGCCGGCCTTGAGGAAGCCGACAGGTGCCGCGACCACGAGCTCGCCGCGGCGCGCCTTCTCGTAGCGCGCGGACAGCGAGCGCTGGCGCAGGAGGTCGAGCTCGTACTCGTTGAGGCTGCCCTTGAGCCCGAGGAGCAGGCGGTCGTTGCCCAGGCGCGGCGCGTAGATCGCCTCCTGGTCGACGAGCAGGGTATCGACGACGCGGCACATCTCCACGAGCTGCTGCCAGTCCCGGCTGTTGCGGGCGAAGCGGGAGACCTCGCGGGCGGCGACCGCGCCGACCTTGCCCAGGCAGACCTCGGCGACCATACGTTCGAAGCCGGCGCGCAGCGTGCCGCCGGCGGCCGAGCAGCCGAGATCCTCGTCGATGATCTCGACCTCGGCAAAGCCGAGCCCGACGAGGCGCTCGCGCATGGCGTATTGCAGGGCCTGGCTCTCGCGGTTGTGCTGGACCTGATGGGCCGAGGACTGGCGGACGTAGAGCACGGCTTTGCGGGCTCGGTGCTGCGGGCCGATCTTCTCAGCGCTCATCGGCGCCTCCGGCTCGGACGTCCTGCTGCGAGGATCTGTTGGTATGGGCGACGAGCAGGCGGGCCAGCAGGCGGGTGAGGGTCTGCTGCGTCGCCGTCGGCAGGCTGCTCCAGGCTGGCGGTGTCAGAGTCGACGGCCCTTGCGTCAGGCCGAGGTCGAGCTGCGGGTCCGACCGGCGCGGTCGGCGCGGAGGCTGTGGCATGGCAATCTCCCGAGGACTCGGGCGATGCTAGCGTTGCTCGGCGCGGGACAGGGCCTCTGCCCGCCGCGGCGAGCAGGACGCGCAAGCTCATCAGCGCGGACAAGGCCACGACCGGCTGCGCCGCCGCCCGCATTGCCCCGCACGCGACGGGATCGAGCATCCAGACCGGGATCTCCTGTAGGCGTGCGGCTGGCGCGTCCACGAGTGTGCAGCGCGCGGCCGTACCTGCTGCGCGCCCGATCACCTCGTGAAGGCGAACCGCACGCCCGGCCCATGGATGCCACCCGTAGACGACGACACCGTCGTCGCCAGCGTCGGTACTATGGGTCTTGTGCTGAGGGGTTGTACAACACCATCCACCCGCACTCCGGACTGCGCATGCTCTCGCCCCGAGAGTTCCTCAGCCGGAGCGCCTAAACCCGCCCCGCTGCCTGTCCGGTCAAACAGGGTGCACTCCAACCTCCTTCAACACGGGCTAGAGCAACTCGTCATGTTCCGTCGCCATGAAGCTGCTCAGGCACATGCGATTGTCGCGCTCCAGGGAGAGTCCGGGGCGCGACACGGTCATCTACCGGGGTGCGGCCGGGGCTCTCGCTCTCCCGTGGTATGACGGCGCGGTGATGATGCTCGTCCGAGAGCCCACGTAACGCTCGCCCGTCGCCGTGGGAGTGCCAGAAGGCGAGATGCGGGCGTCCCCTCGCTCCGCACGCGGAGCGAGGGGACGATTGACCGTCGAGCCCGGCCGTCCTCCGCGAGGGGCGTACCTCGGATCGACGACGGATCAGCGCGGCCGGGGATCGGTCATCCGTCGCGGCGCTCGCAGAACCGCAGCCTGTTCCCGAACGGGTCGGCCACCTCCAGCACGTCGCCCCAAGGAGCCTGATCAACGCCTGGCCGGGCATAGCCGTATCGCTTGGCGGTCAGTTCCCGGTGATAGGCATGGACGCCGCGCATCGGCACGAACACCGTCGAGCCGGGGCTGGCATCGCCGTGATGCTCGGACAGGTGCAGTCGCAGGCCGGCGCGGGCGACCTCCATGTAGAGGGGCTGACCCGGCTCGAAGCGGTGCTCGAACCCGGCCTCGAACCCGAGGAAGCCGCAGTAGAACTCGCGCGCCTTGGCCTCGTCGAAGATGCGCAGGATCGGGATTGCCTCCACGAAGCGGGGTCCGATCTCCGCCGGGCGGTCGAGGGCGGCGCAAGCGGTGTTCCAGTCGTCGT